>JBGSVN010000025.1:0-1976 GCA_041752935.1 Patescibacteria group bacterium | reverse complement strand
GATCTGGCAAAATTTTGTTCAACAACGGATGTCACATTGAAAAACATAAATGGTAAAATGACCGTATTTGTCGACGGGGAGGACGTGAGCGACAAAATCCGAACGGAAGAGGTGGGATTGGCTGCTTCCACGCTCTCTGCTTTTCCTGTTGTCCGGGAGAAACTGCTTGCCCTGCAGAGAGAGGCGGGTGCCCATGGAGGTATAGTGGCAGAAGGAAGAGATCTGGGGTCCGTTGTATTCCCTGACGCTAAAGCCAAGTTTTTTCTCGATGCGAATATCGACGAGAGAATTCGCCGGCGCCATGAAGAACTGGTTCAAAAGAACAGACCGGCGGGGCTTTCTGCCATATCCAGAGACATGCAAGCCAGAGATCATCAGGATTCACAAAGGAAAATCGCGCCTTTAATAGCAGCCCCCGATGCCATTGTCATTGATTCAACTTCTTTGGTTGTTTCACAAGTCGTCGAAATAATTATTAAGCATATATCCGGCGCGAATGACTGAGGGCAAAAAATTAACGAGATGCAACGAGCGCTTGATTTATCTTGCTATTTAATTTTCAGTATGTTACGAATTAAAGATTAAAAAAAGTCTTATCAAAATTAGGGGGTATCAGGTTAATGGTTAACAATAACAACACAAACTTAACAAACGAAAAGGGGGTTAAAACCGATTCTTCATTTTCCAGTGCGCACCATTTGTCAAACCAGTCCAAAGAAGAAGATATGGGCTTTAAGGAACTCTATGAGCAGAGTCTTAATCAACTGCAATATGGTGATATCGCCCGTGGTAAAGTCGTTCAGATAACGGCCGACATTGTCATGGTGGACGTGGGTTGGAAAACAGAAGGTTTTATTCCTATCAAAGAACTGACAGACGCCGAGGGGAATCTGAATATTTCCGTAGGTGATGATATAGAAGTATTTATTGACAAGCGCGATTCTGAAGGAAATCTGGTTTTATCCCGGGAAAAAGCGGCCAAGCTTAAAGTCTGGGATGATATTAAGAATATCAGCGACAATAATCTCACGATCAAAGGGACTGTTGTAGAGAAGGTGAAGGGTGGACTTTCCGTCGATATCGGCATTATCGCTTTTCTGCCCGGGTCACAAATAGATATCCGTCCGATTAAAGATCTGGAACAGTATATCGGTCAGACGCTTGATTTTCAAATTTTAAAATATGACCGCAAACGCAATAATGTCGTTTTATCCAGACGATCCATTGTGTCTTCCCAAAGAGAAAACGAAAAGAAAGATACACTGAACAACATCATGGAAGGAAGCGTCGTTGAGGGCGTCATCAAGAATATCACGGATTATGGAATATTTATCGATCTGGGCGGTATTGACGGATTGCTCCATGTGACGGATATATCCTGGGGAAGAATAGCCAAACCTTCGGAAATATTCCATAAGGGAGAAAATATTACGGTTAAGATTCTCTCATTTGACCGTGAAAAAGAAAGAGTTTCACTGGGTTTGAAGCAGCTTCACGAAAATCCGTGGGAGCATATTTCGGAAAAGTATCCGGTGGGCGCGCTCGTAGAAGGCAAGGTTGTCAACCTGACGGATTACGGTGTATTTATCGAACTGGAGCCGGGTGTGGAAGGTCTGGTTCATATATCGGAAATGTACTGGACCAGGGAAATTAAACACCCTTCCAAGGTTTTGAATGTCGGTGATACGGTTAACGTGGTTGTGCTGGAAGTCAATCCTGAGGCGAAACGTGTGTCTCTGAGTCTGAAACAGACAACAGCCAACCCCTGGGAAAAACTCAAAGAGAAGTATCCGGTCGGCACGGTTGTAAAAGGTCTTGTGCGCAATATCACAAATTTCGGAGTGTTTATTGGCATCGAAGATGGCATCGACGGCCTGGTTCATGTATCGGATATTTCCTGGAAGCATAGGGTTACTCATCCTTCCGAATATTTCAAAAAAGGACAGGAAGTTGAAGCGGTTGTTTTGAATATTGAT
>JBGSVN010000024.1:0-105830 GCA_041752935.1 Patescibacteria group bacterium | reverse complement strand
AAAACATTTTTTACATCCCATCCTTCAGTGAGCATGGAGACCGAGATGATCCACTCAACAGGATTATCCTTATCGTCGACGCTTTTCAATTGCAGAATATTTTTCTTATGGTCCTTGTGAGATGTAACGATTAGAACTTTTTTCTCGACGGCAGCACGCGTAATCCGTTCATGCTTCACTAGAAAATCAATCAAATCCTCTCTAAGTGTTTTTGCTCTTGAAATGTCCTTAGTGACAAGAATCGTTAGTGGCTTGATAAGGCGATACTTTTTTACGAACTCGTCGTGATTATCGTAAATCTTTTGAAATTTTTCATTGGTATCGATACTCTCATCTTTCGCCACATAATCAACAGACTTCACTACATGGTCATCGACGGCTTGTCTGATTGAGTACCTATAGATTACATCATTGAAATACTCGTCATCAATATATGCCGTCCCAGTAAAACCGAGTATATATTTGAAATTGTATTCAGGATTTAGTAAAAAAGACTTCCATTTTTTTATATCTGTATCAGCGGTTGCGTTGTATGCATGATGCACTTCATCATTCAAAACCAAAACGCGTTCTCCGCTTCCTTTTAAGCTATCTTGTATGGAGGATCCAGTGCGTTCGTACACGGCATGGATGTTCTCAACAGCAATATCTCCGTTCTTAATAGTACTATTCGCATCAACGATGCGCGGGTTTTTGTATATCGCCTCCTGGGGTAAGGTCGCCTTTATACGATCGTCGCCGGAAAGACTTTGAAACTTATCCTTAAGACCAGCTTCAATAGTAAGTGACGGACAAAGAACAAGCACTTTGTCTACTAAGCCGAGTCCAAGGGCGATTTGAGCAATCCCATACATCACATAACTTTTACCAGTGCCTGTCGCAAGATCAACTACTCCGGACAATTTATGTGGCAATTGTAGATTCTTTTCGTATTCTCGTACATCCTTATAACGTTCGTGCAGCTCTGTATTTATTCGCCAATTTTCATCGACCAGAGCCTCGATTGAACTGTATTCGCCACCAGCAAGATACACGAGCGCCTTCTGGATCGCTTCCTTTTGGTATTCACGATCACCACAAAGCACATCTATAAAATCCACCCACTGTTTGAGTTTCAATTTTGCGGGGTCAAAATTCTCTTTAACCTGCAAAATCAAATCCTGTGTTTTGTATATCTTGATGTCAGCCATAATGTTTATAGTTTGAACGCCTCACGAAATTCATTGCCATAAATATCAACGTAGATCACCATGATCTGCTTACCGCATTTTTTGCGCTCAAAATTTAACACTATTTCCTTGCGCTTTTCAAGCTCTCTTCGTATCTGCGTGTCATCCGTTTCTTTATCATTCTTTTCTCCAATTAAATCCTCAGCAAAGAAATATTCGCCCATCAGGAACTGATCATCATTATACTTCAAATCAACCAGCACCATTGCCAAGCTCTCAAAATTTTTCAATTTCTCTCCAGCTTCGTCTTGTACGTATGCGGATTCAAATTTCTTGATCTTGAGCACAACCTTGTCACTTGCTGTCTTAACGTCTGATTTGACTTCTGGTTGCCTCACAAAATGAAAACCAATCGCTTCATCCAAATCATTGATTTGCTTCTTGCTTTGCGGCTGACGCAATTTTTTAAATTGTACCTTATGTAATTCCTTAATAATCTGATATGGGACTTTCAAAAAATAATATCGCGTACCATCAATTGCGTAATAGTCACTGATGAAGTGAACATTATTCGCTGGAACAATGATATACATTCGTCCATCAATCTTTGCACCAAGGTTCTTGTGTAATTCCTGGAGATACTTCTCATCAACGCTCGCATTGCGCAGCTCCCAATATGGAAAAATCTTCACATAAAACTCACGTCGCTTACCGTCGAGCGTTACGCCACCGATGGATTTTACCTTTGTTTCCTCTACCTCAAATAGTCGCTTCACGAATTCAGTATATTCGTCTTTTTTTAGGGCGAAAACCTTTCCGAGATCATAAAGTCCCGATGTCACAATTCCGAATGATTTAGCAACTTTGCCGTAATTCTTTTTTGGATCTCCTAGGTTTTTGCTCTCCTCGATCTCCAAAAGTCTTTTTTGAATTGTATAAATTGCTAATTTTCCGATGTCGCAGCCTATCCACCGACGTCCGAGTTTTTCGGCAACGGCTAGAGTCGTACCGCTCCCAGCAAAAACATCCATAACAATATCATCTGGTTCAGATGCAGCTAATATAACGCGACGCAACAGCTCCTCTGGTTTCTGAGTCGGATAACCGATGTATTCTTTACTCGCTGACTTCGTTGTAGAACTTTGTCCGATATCCCAAACATCATCAGCTTTTTTCTCTGTAAAATCCTCATAAATCAGACGCCCGTCTTCATCTCGCGCAGACACCAATTTACCTAACTCTTTAGACCAAATACGTTTGTCACGACGAACAATGCCCTTGAGGGGAATCATCACTTTATTTGCTGTGTAAATATCCGATTTTGAGTACCAAAATATATCGTTATGATTGTCGGCAAAACCATTGACATTTCCCTGAAAATTATCGGAATAATGCCAGACTATTTCATTTATAAAATTATTCTCTCCAAATACTTCATCTAAAACCACCTTCATGTATTGCGCTTTTTTCCGATCAAGATGAACAAAAATACTTCCATCATCTGCCAGGATTTCGTGCATTAAAACCAATCGTCGCCGTAAGAATTCTACAAATTCCGCACCCTTTGCCTTATCGGAGTATGCCTTTTGTCCTTTATTGCCTTTAAAATCTTGCTCTGTTGCAAAGGGTGGATCAATATAAATCAGCTTAACTTTTCCCTTGACCTTTCCTTTGATAAGCGAGTCTCCATCTTTATAAAAAGTTTTCAGGATCTGAAGATTGTCCCCAAACACCAAAAGATTGTGCCAATCTTTCGCAGCGAGAGGATATTTCGTACCGTTAAAAATTTTATCCACTTGAAGTGGCACTGCCTTTGCCTCTTCGTTATCAGCTAGGATATCTTCCTTGAATGCATATTTCGAAATTAAAGTTCTGATGGGAATCCGGTGTTGGTGGATATAAATTTCAGAATCTCCGTCTTTCTGTACCTCCTATCTCCTCGATCCCCAAACCTCACCGCCTTAAGCAGTCCCTTCCGATCCCAATTGCGAAGGGTATTCGGATGGCACTTCAGAATTTCGCTTGCCTCACGGAGTGTGAGCAACGGCGGAATTTGGCTTTCGTCCATATTGAAGACATAGGTATACTAACTTACTTACCAATCCTGCACAACACGCACCATTAGGCCGATAATTCTGTACCAAAAATGTCGACTATATCGGCTAAATGCAGGACAGCTAGACTCCCATCATATTCCACTCTCTGGATCCGCAGCACCTGCCCTGATAAAAGCGATGATGCTCCGCTCGGGACATTCACCACCTTAACCGTATCCCCTGGCAGAATCGTCTCAATGGCGTAGTTCGCGTTCACCGTCAAAACGGTTTTCATTCGTGGATCCTTCAGGCGAGCGATCTCGCCATTACCTTTCGTATCGGCCGATCCGCCGTTCTGAATCCCTGAATCCGTCAAGGCTTCGTCTCGATGGCCATAAGCGGTTTCGCTCGTCCCATCCGAATAGACGGCATAGGCCGGACCGCTTCCCCATCCCAAACGAACTAGGTTCTTTAAGTTCAGAATGGATTTACCGGCCTGTATCGAATCAACGTGCTTCCCGAGAGCGAGTGTATGCGTCGCGGTAGCGTCGGCATATTGCTGAAGATCGATTTGGCCATTCGCTCGTACGCGCCAGTACCACGTTGCGCTCAGGAACTCAAAAGCGGATTGCAGTACTTCGAGATGCGTCTTCTGGACGAAATTCACGGTGACCGATAAGGCTGGGTTTCCGAGGTTCTTTGCAAAGAACGTACCGTGGACCGTATTCGCATCGTCGATGCCATCAGAAAACATCGTGTCCACGTCCGCGCCGGCATACGTCACGGTATAGGCGGTACCAACCCAAAAGGCATTCCCCAACAGCGCATCGATTGGGAAGACGCGTAGCGATACTCCGTTGCCCGTAGCGTCGAAGTGCGTCTCGATTTCGGTGATGTGCCCTTGGTAGACCAATAGCCCGTCAGGATTGGCATCGTTCACCGCGTAGACCTTCACCAGATCGAATAGGTTGATTGTGGAACCATATCCGAAGCCATCCCACGGCAAAGCAACATCCAGAGCGATCTCCCCTGCTGGCTTGTTTACCTCACGCACGATTCGCGGGACCGAAAGCAGGACTCCGCTATCCAAGACGCGCCGAAAAGACCCGCCGGAGCTGGAATATATTTTGGCGAGAAAGCGTGCAGCCTTTGGCATATGGAACTACGTCTTGATGATGAAGTTGAACGTGTTGTACGGCTGTAAGTTATTGTGAGCTCCACCGCTTCCTGCAGAACCGGATGACCAGCCGCCGGCGTTTTGCGCGGTTGCTGGTGGGTATCCGCCAGACGTCCCTGACGCACCTGGAATGTTGTGGGTGTGCGCCGGCATTTCCGTGGTCGAAAGAGTGTGCGTCTTCGCGCCCCCCGTTTTGCCTAGCGCGTTGAATTCCGTTTGCCCTGAGTCGTAGCCGGTAGGAACGTTTCCCTTCATGTTCGGCAGGTTGAAGGTCGTTGATCCGTCGCCTACCCCGTAGGCAGTGCTGAGAATAGCAAAAAGGGCTGCATAGGTGGTACGCGATACGGCAGTTCCGTCGCAAAGCAACCAACCCGAGGGAGCGGATGCGCCGCCGTATGGGGCCATGATACCCGGAGGGAGCGAAGCGGCGGCCGTAGGCGAAGCTTGGAATCCTTGAGTCACTTTCGTCAGATCCCACTTCGTATCACTGCTGTGATAGCGGAATTCGAGATAGTCCACGGTCGATACGGCGGATGTGACTACATAGGACGGAATGTCATTCGAGAATCGTGTCCCTCCTGCCGTATTCAAGGCGACGGTCTTAGCGGCGGAAGCGTGCTGGCGAAAACGGATAAAATAACTCTCCCCGTCGGTGCCGTTTTGCCATGTGACTTGGGTGATATTTTCCGTAAGCGTGCATTCGAAAAAGTTTGCGGTCGAACAATCGCATGTCAGCACACCGCTTGAAGACGATACCGAAGCGGTCACGGCGTTCAAGTAGCGCACGTTACCGGAGCTGTCGCGCGTATACCACCCACCGTTCTTCGCCCAAAGATAGAGATAGCCCGCTGGTGGGTTGGACGCCGGAGCGGTCGTAACTTGTTTAATCAACTCAATGTCGATTGCTTTGTTTACTGATTGATTGAATTCGAATCCCGCGTTCGTCACTGTTCCGGACCCTGGCAATCCGTCGCCCATGAGCGTGATTGTCGTGGTCGGATTGGAATATGAAACGGCCGTGACGACAGCGCGATACCAAGTGCCGGCGATCTTGAATAGATAACTACGGCCGACCGTAAAGATCGCCGTCTTGTCGCCGCTAATGGTGTGGCTCGTAGCCGAGACAACGGTCGTAACCGAACTCTGGACGATGAAACCTCCCTCGTCGAAATTGGCGAGAAAGTCTTGGAGCTGATCGTAGTTGCCTTTGGTGAAATGGATCTCGCAGGTGGCACCGGAAGCGTGGGTTGCGGCCGTGGTGTTGTCATATCCGCGCGTATCGATGGTGCAGGTCACAACTCCGCCCGAAATAGACATGGCCGAAAGGAGAATCTGCTCGTTCTCAATCGTGAGCACGCCCTTGTAGCCTGCGGGCATGTTCCATGATTGCGTTCCCAATGCGGAAGCCGACGAGCCGGTAAACGTTCCGGAAGTCTGCGACGAAAGGAGTTGAGCGTCCAAGAGAAATGACGCGCGGTCCAAGACGAAGAGTTTTTGATATGACATATCAGTAGAAGCGTGAGTAATGGAGTTCGGTCACAGAGATCGAGAAGCCCGATCCCGTCAGAGTTATTTTGAAAGCGTTTGAACCTGCAACGATTTTCGGTAGGACGCCGGTGTAGTCGATCTCGACTCCGTTTTTGGTGACGCGTCGATTCTCGCCATCAATAACAATCTGGTCTCCGTTCGAAAAGCTGGAAGCGATAGTCACCTTGTCGCCATTCGTCGTGTTCTCCCAAACGATCTGCGTGAGCGTGCCTGCAGTTACGACCGTGATGTATCCGAGTGAATCTGATTCAGCCGTCCCGTCATTCACGAATTCCATCGTGGTTGGCGAAACCGTAATCGGCGTCGGCACATCGGTAACCGTTCTCCCAGCGCTCCGTCCGAAAGGCTGTAGAGCAATCAGTTCGACTTCATATGGGCACATCGTCATGTGATAGTGGTCTCGCTCTTGAAAAATACGGTCCATGCCGATGGCATAGCACTCGTAATAACGCGAGACTCCGGCCCAAGGGATTTTGAGAATGCCGCCGAAGACCGCGAGGTTCTTTCGTAGCGTATCCATGCGAGATTCCATATCCGTCCGGCTCGAGCCTTTGATTGTTCCTCGCAAAACAAGATGCGTTTCTCGCCAGTAGGCAGTTTCGGCGTACGCTCCCTGCGCGCGCGGATACGCTCGTTTCTGAAGATCAAGAATCGGTGCGGAGAGCTTCACAAAGCGGGTGAGGATGCTTGTGTTCTGCAAACCGTAATTATTAAAGGTGATCTCGTCAGTCGATGCGGGAGAGGTCGCAGAAGCACCGTCCAATGTGACGGTATCGAGTCTTGCGGAATCAAATTGATAAACAGACATAGCTACATCTGGGCCGCTAAGCCGAATCGATTGCCTTGGAGCACCTTGGCGAGTTCTTTCGCAACCGTACGAGCAAGTCTTGATTCGTCTGCTTCGTTTGAGATATTCAAAACCGCACCTTCCAAGATGGAGACGGAAATAGGCTGTCCTCCGAGAGCACCTCCAGAACGATTCAAAGGAATGACGGCTTCCGGTCCCCTTTCACCAATAAGAGCAATCGTAGGACGGGTCACGATGCCACCCGCCGCAAGATGCGGAATGGTGGCTGCGCTTCCCGTCGGAGATGAAGTAATGGCGCTTCGTGCCGCTTGGATGGCTTTAAGCGTCGCCTCGGCCTGATCTTGAATCGCTTTGAGTTCCGACTGCTTGATCTTTGATTCGGCAATCAGCTTGTCGTATCCGGTTTTATATTCCTTGAGGAGTTCATCAAAACGCCGGGCGGTCTCTTCCTTGAGCCGTTCGGTTTGTTTTATGTATTCGTCTTCCTCTTCCTGCATCCGCTCCTTGAGCGTGGCCATCTTCTCGTCGAATGCCTGCTTGTCTGCGATGTTCTCTGCCTCATGCTTCAGCCGCAGCCGTTCGAGATCGTTCGACGCGCGGTATTTTTCCGCATCGGCTTTGAGCGACGCGTACTGGTCGACGATGACTTGTTCCGCATCAAGCTGCTTCTTGGTTTCGTTCACTCTCGCCTCGAGTTCAGCACGTCGGTCGGGATCGTCTGCGTTCTGCAGATCCTTTTGCAGGCTGGCGAATTCTTTTTGAGCTTCCGTCAGCTTGTCCTGATGCGCCATGAACAGATCAAGGCGCTGGTCTTGGTACTGCTTCTCTCTGTCGGCTGTCGACTTCGCAAAATCCTCCTGGAGCTGCGACATCTCGGCGTTGATTTCTGCGACCTTTTTTCGATGGTCATCCAATCGGTCGTTGGACTTTTGCGTGTAGTCACGGATGGCGTCGGCGAGCTTTGATTGCGTTTCGATCACGGCGTCCTTGAACTTGCCGAGCGACTCTTTGGCTTTCTCTGCTGCCTTAGCCGTCCCACCTCCCACGGAGTCGATGATCTGACGCGCGACATTCGGTGCCGCGTTCTCGATGGGTTTAAAACCTTGCTGTACCACGCCTTCTTTCATCGCCTGGCCGGCTTGGATGAAAGCGTAGTCCATGTCGGTCGCAAAAGAGCCGAGCGTTTTATTGACCTGCTTCACCGTCGCGTTGAATCCGGAGAGATCGAAAGCCGAGACGGCCTTGGCAAGAGAATCCTTCGCGCCTGCGAAGTCCCCCGTCATCGCCTTGGCCAAGGCAGCGAAAACGTTCTGTCCGATCTCCCCGATACGCTTAAAAGACTTGGCGACGTCCGATGCGAAGGCGACCGCTTCAATCGCTCCTCCGACCAGCAAAGTACCGAGCGAAAGCACGGCATACGCCAAACCCTTCAGAACGTAGCCGGCGGCTTTAGCTCCGGAGGCGAGGCTATAGAAGCTGCGGGACCAGCCGTCATTCTTGGTCGTCGCTTCTTGCGCTCCCTTGGCGGCGCTCAAGGCGTCGTTCACGAAAAGATTGAGCGCTGGGAGTACGGCCTTGCCGATGTTCTCCTGCACTTCTCCGAGCGCATTATTGAGCTGCTTTATTTTTCCTTGATAGGTGTTCGTGGCAGCTGCGGCGGATCCGCCGAACTCGCGGTTCAATTCCTGTAGAATAATCTTCTGCGCCTCCATAGTCTTTCCAGTCTCGACCAAAGTTTCGATCTGCTTTTTCTGCTGATCGGAAAATGAAACGCCAACGCGCGTGAGGGCGGTGAGGCCATCAATTGGATTGTTCAGTGCCTTGCCGAGCTGGACCACGGAAGATTTCAGATCCTGCCCCATGACGGTGCTGACGTTCAAAGCCGCTTGGATCGCATCGGGGAAAACGTCCTTCGTGACTTTAGTGAAAGTCAGCATCAAATTCTCAGCGGAAAGCACCTCGTCGTCCGTGAAGGTCGAGAGGTTTGCCATCTTACTTGCGAGATCATTCGCCATCTCCCCCGTTACTCCGGCCGCCATTCCCGTGGATTGCAATACAGCGGCGAGCTGAGCTTGGCCGGCTTCCGCATTGCCGGCAGCCTCGAGAGTACCTTTCAAAAAATTCCCCATGGCGTTGAAAGCGGAACTCGCAGCGTTCGCGGCAAGGTTCCCCAATCCGATGGCTCCGACCAGTTTCCCGAAACCGACTCCCGACGTGTTGGTAGCGGAAGACACTCCGCGCAAATCGTTTTCGAGAGACTTCAATTCGCCAGCCGCCTTGTTGGAAGCCTCAATGGCGATTTGGAGCTTAGCGTTGGCCATGGGTGAGAATGTAGAGAAAATCGTCGATCACGTCGGAGGGCGTCGCCTCAAGTTCCGCATAACTCCAGCCGAACGCGCGGCAGAGAGCGAAAGCGTCGAGTCTCCAGTGCGCCGAGGCCAGATCTTCCGGATCTATGAGAAGCGAAGAACCCCGTCCTTCGACGAGGTTCTCTAACGCCCTTTTGGGCCGTCTTCTTTGGAACGGAAACCTACCGCCTGCAGGGCAAGGTCGAGAAGCCTCTCCCCTTCCTCGGCGGTAAGGTTGGTTTCAAGCGACTCCTTCGTAACGGAATCGCTGAAAGACCATGCGGCAATGAACTTAACGAGTAGGTCGGCCGACCAGTCGTTCAAGGCGCGGGGATCTACGGATTCCCCATCCTTCGCGCGGGCAAACGGGCTGGCTTCTTGTGCCCGGCGGCGTTCTCCCCAGCTGAATGAATCTTTGACGTCGGCCCATTGGGCATTTGAGAGGGTGATGCGCATATACAGGCAAAATAGCAATCCGCCCCGGTTATAAGGGCGGATTGTCCACATGGTCAGCCTTTTCTATAGAAACGTGCGCGATTCTTGCGCGATTCGAGAATTAGGAGTAGAATCCCCTTTAGAACACTATGTTTCAGCCCGAATACAAGATCACCGATAAGGTCATCCAGATGCTCACGGCCATCGCTGAAGCCAAGAGTATTGTTGAACGTGCCCGCCTTCTTCCCAAGCAAGAGCTGAAGCTGCGCCGCCAAGCCTTGATCCGTATGACCCATAGCTCGACGGCTATCGAGGGCAACGTGCTGAACGTCCGGGAAGTTGAGGCCGTGGCCGCGAATAAAAAGGTTGACGCTCCGGAGCGGGATATCTACGAGGTGGAAAATTACCTCAAGGCGATCAAGTACATCGAGCTGATGGTAAAAGCGAAGAAACCGATCACGGAAAAGGTCATTTTGAAGATCCACGAACTCGTCACGCACAAAACATTGAAGCCAGAGGCTTCCGGCCACTACCGTAAAGGACCGGTCTACGTTGTCCGTCGCCACTTGAATGGCAAACAGGAAGTCCTCTACACGGCCCCCGATGCCAAGAAAGTTCCGGAACTCATGAAAAATTTAGTGGCCTGGATTCAAGAAAGTGAAAAACAGGACAGCAGCCCGATTCTCGTCGCCGGTGTCGTCCACCAAGAGATCGCCGCTATCCACCCTTTCAATGACGGAAATGGGCGCACCGCTCGCGCGCTTGCAACGCTCGTCCTCTATCAACGCGGCTACGACTTCCGTCGCCTCTTCGCCTTGGAAGATTATTACAACACCGACCGCCCCGCTTATTACGATGCGATCAGCATGGGCAAAACTTACGAGACGCGCGACCGCGACTTCACGCCATGGCTCGAATACTTCGTTACTGGCTTCAAAGAGGAAATCGATCAGGTCAAACATAGCGTGCTTAGTTTGTCGGTGAAGAAAATTGATGCAGACATCGACTCGCAGATTTATCTCGATAAAGAACAGATCACAATTCTCGACTTCCTCGACACGGTTGGAAAGATGGCGGTCAAAGATGTAATGGATATTCTGAATTGCCCGCGACGTACCGCTCAGCTCCATCTGCAGAAACTCAAAAAGCTCAAAATGATCAAACAGGTTGGCAAAGGCCCGGCTGCGAAGTACGTGCTGACCTAAACCATGATGCGTTCTCTGGAAGATCCAATCTGGTACCCACCGCTTAATGTCGCCTATCACTTCCAAGTGCTTAAGGATCGACTTACGGACGAAGAAAAACAGGGTAAAGACTTCAGAAAAGCTGAGGAGATGTTTGCCGTTGCTCTTATGCTTGCCGGCATTCAAAAACTCCAGGACCGCAAATACTGGATGCAACTCATAGGAGACGCCGAAGGCAGTCCGGACGTTCGAACGGGTGCTTTTGCGCCACCAACGATTACAGCTGCCGAAGATTTCTCCACTCAAGATGTGGAAGTCGTCACGTATGACGAGCATTCGAGCGACCCGCTGGCGGATTTTCTAAAACGGACAAAATTGTCTAAAACAAGCGGATACGATGAGCAAACCACGATTCTTTGCCATATTCGCAGAGGTACGCGGTTGCCACCGATGCATGAATTGCGTGACGAGCTTGCAGTTGCTGGTTCAAAATGCCCGGTGATGATCCTCGGCAAGGTTTCCTCAACGGAAGAAATCTACAAAATCTTCCAAGTGAATCCGGCGATAGATCTTATCTCCGAATTTGATCTGATTAAAGAATTACAGCAACAGCATACGGGAGTATTGCGATTGGTCCGTGGCAGCAAGCCCGTAACGCATTCCTTCCCAGACGAAAAACACTATCCATTCGAGAAACTTGGATTCCGTCCGGCCTAAAATTTGGAGTTCTGGTAATAGGCTGCGATTCCCTCCGCCGCCTTCCTCGGATCAACAGCCATGTCTTCTTGATTGGTCACGAATCCAGCCTCGATAAGCAACGCAAACGGTGTCGTATCGCGCACCATGCCAATACGGCCGTAGCGGTTGTTTCGATCATCGAACGCTCCCCCGCCCCAGACGGGTACGCCAGTCGACTGCGAGTAGGCTTTGGACAATTCGATGGATTCCAATCGCGCAGCTTCGGACCCGCCCATAAAACAGGTGGTGACGCCTCGAGCTTTGGGGTTGGTTGCCACATTCCCATGGAGAGACAAGAGCAAATCCGATGCTTTGGAACGGGCATTGATCCATCGAATCCGTTGAACAAGATTATTGTTCGCTGATAATTCGATGAAAAACTTGTCCGGGACGGCAATCAGCTCCCACCCTTTCTTGATGCAGACACCGCGAAGCAACGGCTCGAGCTGCCGGTAGATGGCACGGTTCCAGTCGGTCTCCTTTTTGATACCTGCAGCTCCCGGCCATTTGGCGGAGTGCCCGAGATCGACAAACAGTTTTCTTCGCATATGCCCGAAGGCCGCCAGTTAGGCGGCCTCCCCTTTCTCTTCGAGCTTCCCTTCGAGTTCGACGATCTTCTCGTTGGCCATTTCGAGCTGGCGGTTCACCGCTCCGATGACCTGTTGGTCGTGCTCTTCGGCGTTCGCAAGTTCGAAGCCGTTGTTCAGGTAGCCCTGAAGCTTGGATTCGAGAGACTCAGCATCGATGTCTCCGATGCGTTCGACGTTCCCGTCCTTCTTGATGAAGCGATACAACATAGGTGTCGGTTAAATGGGTTATGGATTCAGGATAAAGAATCAGTCCGGCTGAATGGCCCGGAAATCCACAGGCCGGTTAGCTCGTGGTTTTCTGCTGCAAGAGCATCGACATGCGTTCCGTGGCTTGGGTGTTGGCCTGCATGTTTTTGTCGATTTCTTTTAGGACTTCCGTTTGCCCTTGGAGCGCGGCGGAAAAGCTCTCAATGGCCGCACCGTGTTTCTCGAATATCTGCAGGAGTTTCCAGCAAATGATGCCGATGACGGCGACAGACCCGAGAGCCGGGCCGAGGCTTCCGAGATCCTGCAAAAAGGATGTGGGTTCCATATGTCAGGTAGCTATTTTTATTGCGTAAAAGGCAATCACGATGACCATGGCTCCCACTCCGATAGGAACGAGGCAGCCGCGCATATCAGTAGGACGCGACCGTGTTCCGAACGGTGCCGGTCATCATGGCTGAGTCGGATTCCGAGTAGAACGCTTTGAATTTGAGCGTCTGCAGGACCACATCGCCTTTGCCTATGGAACGAGAGACTTCTGAAAGCAATGCTTTGGCGAGCTCGTAGCGCACTCGAGGGCTCGAAGCCGCGCCGATGGTGACGGATGCATTCGTGAGATCGATGCGTACCGCTTGAACGGTGTTGGCCAAGAGGTTTGTCACTTGCGATTGGTCGTCGTAGACAAGCGTGATCTCGCCCTCCACCTGAAATAAGCGATTCAGGATGTCCTGCGGATTGGCATCGCCGAGCGCTCGATCTTCTTCCACGTTCTTCGTGACTTTTAAGGTGACTGAACGCACCTTCACTGCCGACGCGCCTGCAAGGCCCGCTAGCGAACTCGCAAAGCGAATTTCGCCATGCGTCGGCAGGAAGATGTTCTCCGCGACATAGGTCGCGGAACGGGATTGCGTTGCTCCCGTCTTGGAACGGAATCCGAACTTGCCCATGGCGTGTTTTTCAAGCTCGACCGCGAATTCCATGTCGGTCAGCATGGCGAGAACATAATCCTTGCCCGCGTTCGCTTCTTTCAGGTGGAGCGAAAGGGATTGGTGCTGGTTGGACTGCTGGACTGAGTAGACGTGGTCATAAACGCCGGTCTCGACGGTCGAGTCTGCGACGGAACCGAATAAGGCCAGCATGAGCAAGCCGAAAGATTTGTCACGGATGGGGAGGGTAAAGTTTCCCTCGCCGTATTTACCGACAAGCTGCGCGTCCACGGAATCCTCGATCAAGTTCCGGCTGGACTCGTCGACGGATTGCATGATGTGCTCGTCGACCGAAACTTCGGACGGACGGAGCCAGTAGCCGGGCGCAACGGCCGTACCTCGGGAGGTTTCTTTCCCGATCCCGAGATCAATGCGCGAACCGATGAATTTTGCCATAGGTTATGGGTTGGTTAATGCGTAGCGGCGGTTATATTCCGCGACCGCTTCGTCAAAAGATTTTGCTTGGATAGTCGTGGGCGGACGGCCTCCATCCGCGCTGAAATACCACTCCTCCTGCACCGCTTCATTCTGGGCGGCAAGGCGGCGCTCTTCGCTTTTCGAGCGGGGAGCTTGGGAGAGGGCTTTGTTTTCGGCTTTCTCGATCATACGGATACAGCGTATCGGGATGGGTTTCCGGAATGCGTGACTAATCCACAGCTACCCGTTGTCCTGAATCTTCCGGCAGCGGAGCGTCAGGACCGAAACGTAGTGAGGTTTGCCGCGCCATTCGATGACGCCTGAACGGGAAAGTGCCGGCCAAATCGCTCCGTCGCAGATGCCTCCGAGATCTCGGTCATGGGCGAACTCATAGATAAGATTGTCGAGCACGGCGTCAAGCGACTTCTCGGCCGCCGATGCTCCTTGGTTTCCCATTTCCGCATAGAGCAGGATGTCGAATTGATACTCGATCAGATCTTCGCGGTTCGTAAAAAAAGAACCTTCGCTGGTTGCGCGTCGAAGTTCTGCGACCGGGTACGCCGCTATATCCATCCCCTGCTGGTCCTGCTCGCCGTTGTAGACCTCGCCAAGCACGCCCGCAGTCTTGCGAGCATCGAGTTTGGCTTTGAGGCCGGCGCGGATAGCGACAAATGACATATCAATCTGCGAATTCGACGATGCGATCAGGAATGCGAGCAACCGCTTCCTCGAATCGTTTATCAATGAAAGGCTTTGCGCGCTCGACCAGCTTCTCCATGTAGAGACGTGGCTTGATATAGCGAGTGCCGTAGTTCACATAGGCGGCGTACTCGACCGTCGGACCGATGGCGCGGAATAATCGCGCCCGGATCTTCCCTAGCTCGAAAGAATTGGAAAGAAAACCGTGGCGATACGGGACGATGCCGAAACGCTTGAGCGATAGGTTGGAAATAATTCCAACCGCATCGTCGAGTGCGGCTTCAAGTTCCCGTTCGGCATCCGCCGGCGAGCGTCCGACAGCTTGGATGAGACGGTCAAGATTTTTAATTTCAATGCGGAGAGCCATATCAAGGCAGAAAGACGCGGCGATAGCGTTCGAGGGTCGCAATCTCCTCGGGTTCGAGATTCTGCATCCAGACAACGCTTGCCTCCCCTGCAGATTCGGATTGCTTGCCGTCAGCCTCCCGCTTCTTGAACGCTTTGACGATAAGTCGTTCGCACAAGTCTGAAAGATCAAACGGAAGCGTGTGCGTCGCCGTGTATGGATTCGTAAAGTCGATCTTGTAGCCGGCAGTGTAGGTTGCGCGAAGATTATTCGTGCCTTTCGGAACGCCGGAATAAATCCGAACGAGTCCGGATGATCCGTCGCCGACCAGTTCGAATTCGCTTGCCAAATACGTCGTCCAAGATGGGTTATCAGGCGTGCCAAGGCGGTATTGAAGGGCTGAAAGCGCCGATACCGGTGACTGTTTCAGCATGAGTATCCGTCCCCCGTCGGATTCCATGAGGCAGAGCTCATTGGAATAGGTATTTTCTTTGAAGCGTCTGCCGCAATGCGATTCGATAAAATCCGTGGACGCATCGATCAGGCGTTCTAGGAGCGCGTCAAAACCGGCTGACGTAAGTCCGAGCCGGTCTTTGACCCGCTGGAGGGTCGTGAGCGCGTGGGGAACGGTAGCCATAGAAGCCGGATGGAACCGCCCCGCATGAATGCGGAGCGGATGCCCTCTGGCCTAGACGGAAGCGTCTGGCGTATTTGCAGGGTTCGAATGTGCACGTCCGAGGTTGAATAGGACGGCACATGGGATGGACGGGGTCGTTCCGCCAACCGTGAGCACCGCACGCATATAGCGCTTGCGGCTGCCCACACCCAAACCGTTCACGCGAATGGTTTTGAGCTGGTTATCGGCGGTGATGGCGACTGATGCGCCCGTGATGTCGGCCGCATCCGATCCGTTCGAGGCAGCTCCCTCCTGGAGCTTCACCACGTACGTTTCGTCGGTGTCCGCAAGATCGATGTCACCGGCTGAAACCACGACTTCGAGGTTGTCGTAGCCCATGGTGTCGATGACGCCACCGTTTGCGTTCGCGGTGCGAACGGCAGGTACGAGGGATGCCACGGGTTTGACGTTGTCTCCGATATTCTTCATAGCAATGGGTTATGCCGACGCGCCCTCGTCGGTCTTTGGTTTGTTATCGCCGTCCTCTTGGGCTTGAGGCAGGCTCTCCGCGAGCAAGTCGCGCAACTCTCCGACGGAAGCGGATTCATCGAACGTGATACCGAGTTTCTCGAGCACCGCGGTGACTTCAGGCTTCTTCAGCTTGGCGATCTCTTCCTTTGTCGGAAGTTCGCTGCTGGAGTCCTCATCGTCGGTCTTGGGCACGACGGGTTCGAGATAATCGGGACCGAAAGCGGACGCTTCCGCTTCGGTCATCTCGAGCACCTCTCCCCGCTCGCGCCGGCCCGACCAGCCGATGGGTTTCAGGACCTTGTAAGTACCCATAGGGATTAGGACGCGGCCGTCTTGATGGTCGTAAGGGCGGCAGCCAGAGCGATCACGGCCGCATGGCGGTTACCCATGACCATTCCGACCTGACGAGCCAAGGCGATTTCCTTGCCGCCGAACGTACCGGAGTTATAGCGTTCCATTTCCATTTCGCCTTTCATGCCGAGAGCGACAGCCTTGAGGTTACCGAACACGCCGAACTTGGTGCCTGCGGCGGAAGCGCTGTAGGCCGGAAGATGGCGGACGGTGTAGACCGGAAATCCGAGGATCTCGCCTGCGGGTTTCGGACCGCCGTTCCGAGGATTGGCAGACAATAGCGAACCGGCTTGCGGGAGCAAGTAGTTGCCCGCCGTGTCTTTCTGCGCGCGGAACTTCGCCCAGTTGGTGCGGCTGAAGTAAAAGGCGGCCGAATCGAGCACTGACTCTTCCACGTTTGCAATCACATCCGAGGAATCGTCCACGACCTTATAGTTTCCGAATCCGGTCGCGCCGGAAGCGAGGCTGTAGGCCGCAACATCCGCACTCGACATGATGCCGACGAACGGATTGCCCGTACCGATGAAGACCTGCTTGTCGACCATGTTGGCCAAAGCTTCCGCTGCGAGAGCGATCAGCCATTCGCCGACGGCTGGCGTCGCATCGGCCAAGAGATCCTTGCCGACCACGAACGCGAGCTGCCATGGCTTGGCCAAGAGGCGCGCCATCTTGAAGGTGATACCCGTGACGTTGCCTGCGGCATCGACACCAAGATATTCGCCTTCGAGGAACGAACCGGCGTAGCTCGGAATATCGAGCTCGTCCGTTTTCATGTCCCAGCGCGCACATTGGCTCATGGCGACGCCAACGGTTGCAGCCACACGCAAAATGGCATTAGCGACTTCGGTCGGCACAAGGTAGCCACCGCGAGAATCCTGCTCGCCGATGATGGTCTCATTGGCTTTGACAGCCGATGGGATGGCGATGGACTTCACGAACTTCGCAAACTCCGACTTCTGAGCGTCGGAAAGGCCGGTCTTGTCGTGGCCGAGCATAAACTTCTCAACGCGCAGCTGTTCGACGGCTTCGCGCACAATACCCGCGCGTTCGTCACCGATCAGCGTCTTCACTTTCTCTTGGAGAGCGGTATCGAGGTGACCCTTGATATCCTCCGCGAGTTCCGACTTGAACTGTTCCAATTCTTTCAACATAGGTGGGTTATTATTGTCGAATAAAGATTTTGCTCTTAGCGAGAGCGTCCGACGTTGCCGTGTTCACGGCGCGCAAGACCTGCTTCATGAGGAGCCATTGCTTAAAGACTTCCTCTTCGGATCCTGCGCCACTCGACCTTTGTTTCGGGGTTCCGCCATCGTCGGACGTTTTCCCCTCGGAACCCTGCGAACCCGCCGCATCGAGCAGCTGCCGCAAAGCTCCGTTAGCCTGTTCCAAAAGATTGATGGTCGATTCAATGGATTGCCGGCTCTTTTCCGAAAGCATCCGTCCGGTTTTCTCTTCCGCGTCCAGCTCCGTCTTCGTTTCCTCTTCCTTGGGAGGAATGGGATCCGGTGCGGGAGGCGTTTCCGGTTCTTCCGTCTTCGAGACGAATGCCTCGACCGCTTTCTCCTCCTCCGGCCCGATGTCCTTCACGGACAAGGTGCGGGCGCTCGGATTACAGGGAACGGCGACGAAACTGATCTCGAGAAGTTCGTTTGCGATCCGTCCATCCACTTCTTTCCGTTGGAAACCGACCGAAACGGTGTCGAGAAATCCTTGCACCACCATCTCGTCCGTTTCCCTGGCTGCTTGGGTGATGGCGTGGAACAGAGGCTCGAATAAAAGCTGACGATTCTCGGTACGGATATTCTCGGCGAGCCCCACGATGGACTTCACGGAATAGTCATGGTCGATGAGCAGGCGCGGGGATTTCCGGAAGTTCGTGAGATCCCATGTGTCGATGGGAATGGCTTCGCCCGAGCGATCGACGGTTTCGTCCGACGCGACGACGGTCAGCCGTCCGTTCTCGGATTTGCGTACGAACGCCTTGAGTTGGAGTTTTTCTAGTTGCATAGCGTGAGCCGTATGGTGATAAGCGTAGAGGGACGCATGGGTTAAAAGGCTGGATTATCCACAATCACTCCAAGCCTTCGATGTACTGCACGACGCGGCAGCGGCAGTTGGGATGGAGCGCACCGCCTCCGATGTTCGAATAATCGATATTCAAAACGCCGCCATCGCGTCCTTGGATGACATCGCCCTTCTCGTAATAATTTTCTTCGATGCCGACCACGCGTCCGTCTTCCGGTCCGCAGAATTCGCATACTCGCTCATCTTTGGCCGTGTACCAGACGAGTTTCTTCACTCCGGCTTGGCGATAGGCTTCGCGGCCTGCGTCGTTGGCAACGCGGAACGCTTCGGTGCGTGCCACGCGTGATGCACGGACGTTGGATGAAAAATCTCCGATGTCTCGGATGCGGGTTTTTAGTTTGTCGAAACCTTCCCCTGCCTCCGTGCTGGCATTCAATGCTTCGCGCAACAGCCTCACGGTTTCATCGTGGTAATTTTGTGCGAGCAATGCCGCCATTCTATCCACGGCTTCACGAATGCGAGCGAGAGTCGCATCAAAGGCAGATCCGATGTCGGACGCGATAGCCTCGCCTTCGCTTCGATACAGCTCGCTCAAAGTCGGAGAGGAAACCTGAATCAAGAGACGCACATCATCTTTGCGGTCGAGCAGTTTCGCCAAGTCCACATCCTTCGAGGCGGCTTCGAGATTCTCTTCAACGCGCTGGATCATTTCGGTCGCATATTCGGCCATTCGCTTCTTGAGCAAAATCTCGTACGGCGAAACTCGTGACACGAAATTGCGCCACGACGCCTCCTTGTGATCTTCGCCCGTACTTTTTTTCGCAGTCTCGATTTTATCAGCGGCTTTGGAAACGGCGGCATCCACGGCGCTATGAATCGCTGAAGACACGGCGGAATCTTCTTTGGCCGCTTTGAGGGCGGGATAGGCCGTTTGCGGCGGCTTTCGTCGGGCTTTGGCCTCCTTGGGCGAGCCGATGGGCGTCTGGGAATACGGGGCCATGACGGAATCCCCGCCATCGACGGCAGGCAGGCCAAGCTCGTCACGGACTTCGTTCAGGCTTTCATATGGTGCACCTCCGAGAGCGGCTATACGCTTCCGAACTTGTAAGTCTTCGTCATCGGGAACGACATTGTCGAAATCAATCACCAAATCTTTGCCGAATCGGATTACGAGATACGCATTAAAAAATGCGGCAATCCTTCGAAGACGAGGCATGACGGTCCGGAGCGCATAGATGTAGTTCGTGGCTTCGGCAGTCGCACGATTTAAATTCTCCCCGGCTCCAAGCCCAAGTACGACATGGGGGGTGCGAAGGCCAGACAGAATGTCATCACGCGACCAGCGGAGCTGCTCGACGAAATCCATGTCCTTTTGGCTCCAGCCCATTTTTTCCGGTTCAACGCCATCGGGGAGAATGGCGATCTTGTGGGCGTTCTCCGCACCCTGATATTTGTCCTCGAACTGCGCACGAATGGGATCCATCTGCTCACGCGTCTTGAATTTGGACTTGAGAATGAGATCCGGGCGTGCACTGTTACGGAAAAACGCGCGATTCCAAACGCGAGCGGCATGGTCGAGGTCAACGGCATCGGCCATGGCCTGAACCGCGCCAAGCCCGACAAGCGGGTCATCGGGATTTGATTCCCTGATGTGGAGAATCTGGTGTGGTTGAAAAACATACTCCCGCGCTTTGTGCCGATACTTGTACGAAAGAATCGTGTCCGGAAATCCGTCAGTCCGGACAATGGAAACGTGCTGCGGCTTGAGCGGATAGAGCGCTTTGGGCTTCGAGGTTGGAGAATCAGCTCCTTCAAGGAAAAGAAAAGCGTTCCCGTAGAAGTCGAGTGACATGCTGACGGCTTCGAATAGTTCCGCATGCGTTGCGTTCGGATTGGGACGATGCAAGATATCAAGTATCGGATTCGAATCAATCTCGGACCATGTCCCATCGGCTTTGACTTTGTACAAACGAAAAGCTGCTGCTCCGACTTCTTCGGCGAGCAGCTTGGCGGCCTTGAATTGCCAGCCGGTTACAGTGGCGCTTCGTCCATGGAACCATGAGGCTAGCGTCTCACCGACTTCAGATAGAGACTTGCGGCCTCGCAGTACCGACCATGCGTCCTTGGCGCGTTCGACGATTCCCATGGCATGAGTATCGCGGAACGAGTCTCCGAAAACGCCGCTATATCCACAGCATCTCCGGAATCCAGTTCGCTCTCTTGGCGTAATGGCAGATAGCGAGAGCATCCGCACGGTCCGGGGAACGCAATCCCCGCTTCTTCGCGTCGTCCTTCGATTCGATCTTGATTTGCCCCTTCGAAGTCAGGCCGTACTTGATTGAAGCGAGCTGGTTCATGAGTATGGGGTCATCAGGAATGGAGATATTCGTCTTCTCGAAGTCCTCGCGTAAATTCCAAAAGATTTCCGCCTTGAGATTGGCAAAGCGTTCCGGATCTTCCGCCGCCGAACCGAAGTTCACGGGTACGACGCTCATCCCCTGTTCGCGCAGCATGTCAGTGACGCCACCTCCAACGCCCGTGTCATCTACGGCCACGAATTCCGCACCGCTTTCCTTGGATGCGAGCACAAGTCGGCCAGCCGTCTCATTCGTCGGCCGCTTGATGACAGATTCGACCAATTCGTATGTATTGCCTTTGGATTTAAAAATAACGGTCTCGTCTTCACCAAAACGCGCCACGTCGCATCCGATGGATAGGCGTTCGTCTCCTGCGATCTCGGCATTGACCGCACGTTCGACCCAAGTGAGCGGAATGAGCGTATCGGAGCCTTCCGTGGGGAATTGGCCGAGGACTTTGGCTTGATAGAGCGGGCTTTTCTCGCCCCATTCCGTCTTGCGTTCCTCGACCCAATCCTTCGTGACTGCGCCGGGAATGACGGTCTCGCCGATGGCCACGTTCGGATGGTCGAGGCACGAAATCTCAAGCTTGTGCCAGATAGGGCTTTTAAAAATATCGTAGAACGGACCGGAGGGACTCGCAGGGTTGCCGATAGCCACGATGCGATTATTCTCGCCCGTCGCAAGCGAAGTCGTCGCCGTCCAGATCTCGGGAGGTACGCCTGCAGCTTCGTCTAGAATGACGAGCAGGTTCGGGGAGTGGAATCCTTGAAGCTTCGTCGAACCGAAATCACGTTGCTCAACGCTTTCGCGCGTCGAAATGCCGATAGCAAAACAATCGTCGGCGATCTTCCATTGCGTGTTGAGTAGATCCCCTCCGAGAGGAATGCGACTCGAACGGTATGCGGTTGCGATCTCTCCCCACAAAACTTTCTCGACCTGCGTCCATGAAGGTGCCGTCGTGACCACCTTTGATGGTTTGAAAACGGTGAGAAACCAAATAGCGAGCCGCGCCATGAGCCATGACTTGCCGACGCCGTGGCCCGAGCGGACCGCTACGCGCTTATGTCCTGCGACAGCATCCGCAACGTTCGTCTGTTTTTCCCAGAGTACGGCTTCAGGCCAACACAACGCGATGAAAGCGGCGGGGTCGCGCTGCAGCGACTCAAGAACGTCCGCGTCGCTTGTGTTCCGAGGCTTCATACGCGGCATAGATAAATTCCTGCAGGTTACCGACCTCGAGCTCCCCTTCGACTTCGATAGGCGTCGACGCCTTGCCCGCGACTTGGTCCATGATGTACTTCAGCATGTCGACGTTCGGGCTTCGGCGGTACACCTTGTCGCGCCTGCCGTCTTTGCCTGGAACGTAGAGCGTGAGTCCTTTGGCTGAATCAAGAATCGCTTCCATGATGGGCTTGAACTCCTTGCTTACAGCCGAAAGAAGCTTGCGCTTGATCTGCTTCTGGATGCGCGTCTCAAAGCTGACCGTTCCCTTCGGACGGCCGCCTTTCTTCCCGTTCCGTTTGCTTGCGAGTCCGGCCATAAATAAGTGCCTAGGTTTTCTAGGTTAAAAACCTAATAACCTAAAATCATTCGATTTTGCTTGCCTTTTTACCTGTGAACTTCTCCCAGCGGTCGACAATGACGTCGCAGTAACCGGGATCCATTTCGATCATGAAACAGCGCCGTCCGACCTGTTCGGCGGCAATGAGCGTGGAACCTGAACCGCCGAATGAATCAAGTACGATTCCGCCCGTAGGACAGCTATTCACGATAGCCTTGGCGCAGAGCCGGACCGGCTTCATGGTTGGATGCTCCGGTGACTTCATTGGACGGTCGAAAAACCACACATCGCCCTGCTTGCGTCCGCCATACCACGCATGACGCGTCCAGCCATACAGAATAGGCAATGCTTCGGAATCCGCTTCGGATTCTTCCAGCTTCGCCGCATCTTCGGCGGAGAGTCCGTGGAGTATAGGTTCGGATTGGTGTTGGTAATCGGATCCGCCCAAGGTAAAGCGCTGCTTCGCCCAAACGATGTATCCCTGCCAGTGCCCGCCAGCATCCGTAAACGCTTGCCAGAGCGAATGAAGCTCGCCGTATGACATGCAGACGTAAAACGCACCTGAAACATTCGAGACAAGGTTCGCCATCACCTTACGAAGAAACGAAAGGAACGCTTCGCGTGGCATCTTGTCATTCGCAATTTCCTTGCGACGTTTGCCCGAGCCTCCCATGTACCCCATGTTGTACGGCGGATCTGTGAAACACATATCGGCCTTCACGCCATCGAGTAGGCGCATAAAGCAATCCGGATTCGTGGCATCCCCGCAGAGCAAGCGGTGGTCGCCGATCTGGTAGATATCACCGAGTTTCGTCTTTGGATCCTCCGGAAGCACCGGATCGTATTCGTCTTCGACCGGCTGCTTCAGCAAACGGTTCAGCGCCTCGGTGATTTCCGATTCGTCAAAGCCAGACAAACGACGAGATTCCGCATCCATCTCTTGCAAGAGCTTGGCCAGCAAATCCATGTCCCATTCACCGGAAATACGGTTGAGGGCGAGGTTTAATGCCTTCTCGCGATCTTTGGCAATATCCACGCGAATACACGGCACGTCAGCCATGCCAAGCCGTTCCGCCGCTTTAATGCGCTGGTGGCCGCCGATAACCGTTCTGTCTTTGTTCACGATAACCGGATCAACGAAACCGAACGTGCGGATGGATTCCGTAAGCTTCGCAAGTTCACGCTCGGAAATGGAACGTAGGTTATATTCGGCGGGTTTGAGATCGGATATTTTTATGGATTTGTATTGCATAGGATTGCTTGTTCAACATCTTTCCACGAACGTGCGAGCACATACGTCCCTCCGGCCTTCTCGATCTTGCGCTGCCAGTCGAGCTGTTCGGCGCGTTGGCGTCCCGTCTCGGATTTAACTTCGATACCGATGTAGCGCCCGGCAATCACGCACACGATGTCTGGCATGCCGACATTGAATGCGTCGGCGCGTCGGAATCCGACGATGCGATTCCCGTTCCTGATCGGGACGGGTGCAGGCTGGCAGCGATACGCTAGGATTCCGCGCCAGCGCAGATTCTCAAGAATGGACCGTTGGATTTCCGTTTCCTTCATGCGGACAAGCATAGGCGCACGAAGTCTTAAATTTGGCTGGTTATCCACGAACGAGAACCGGAGCGGCAGCTGCAGGCGGTTTGGAATTGCGACGGGAGCGATGACTTGGAGGCAAGGGAGCTGCTCGGTTCGGAACGTAGACGGTGACCACTTCCGGCATCTTGGTCCCGCGCTCAATGATGTCTGACAGCTGGCCGGCAAGCTTGTCTGAGACGTTCAACCATTGATCGGCTGAGATCTCTAACTCTTGTGACTTGCAGTAGAGATATTGTTCATACGCTTCTCCAAGATTTTGAATGAGTCCTGTCATGCGGTCCGGTACGCCGTCAGCGAGCCACAATCGCTTCTCGGCCCAGCGGCGCATGTCTTCCAAGGTCACGTGGGCCGCACCGCGCCTCCGCCGTAGAACGAAAGCGCGGCCATCCTCAGCCATGACGATGATCGACAGGGCATCGATGTTTTCTGATTTCGGTTTAATGAGCATGGGTTCATGTAGTTGGAAGTCTGAATACGCGAAGCTTTCGCTTCGGGACGAGCCTGACTTCCCAAAGGTCGTCACTCCTTCGCCGTTCAACCGCGATGGATTCGAAGTGCCGTTTGTTCGCGCTCTCGGCGAACCTATCGGCGCTGTCCTTCGTCCGGAAGTGTGCGACGATTTCAATCGGCATAGGTTGTGAAACGTTCAATCGAGCAATCGCTGCAAGCGCGAGATGATTCGGTCCATCCGGTCTCGGTACCAATCGTCAAACGTGGTGTCTGTTCCGGATCTTTCCCAGAGACGGTAGAGCGTGGAACGTAACCGCTGGCTTTGAGTCGGTGGTCGATAGTCGTGCTCGCTGGCGACTGCATGAATTTCTTTCGTGGCGGTTCGCATAGTCATTTCCAGATGAGGTTCTGCTTTACGTTGCCGCCGTAGTCGACCCACTCTCCGGTGTGGATTCTGACTCGCCAGACTCCGCGTGATTCGTCGAGGTGCGCGAGGTCACCCTCGAGATACGGTCGTGGCTTCTTTTGTTTCGGATCTTCGCGTGAGCGTCTTTGCCTTGGCACGAATGGAGTCAACACTCCCCCTTGAGGGGGTAGGGGGTAATTCTTCAGGGGTCTTCTTACGGGTTCTTCTTTGTGTGCCGTTTTCGGTACGGGTGCCCGTTCCGTTTGCGGTATTGCCGCGTTCTGTTTTCGGTACGGCTCATTTCCGTTATCCACATGGTTGTCAGTACCGTTTTCGGTACTGGTGTGGCATGTAACGATGTCGACCTCGATCACGGTGGTACAACCCTTACGTTCCCCGGTCCGAAGATGTATCCCGAACTTGGGACCTTCCTCGCGCCAGTATTTCAAAGATTTGAAAACGCTCTTGCGGTCGCATCCGATCTCACGCGCCAGTGTCTGCGCGGAAGCCGAAGTCCGGCCGTGACTGAGCAGGATTGCCAGTACGGCGATATGAACCGGACCATGGCCTCCGCGACAGATTTGGTTGGGTAATGCGGCGAAGGGATACGACACTTTTCCCATATGTGGGTCAGGCTAGTTCACGCTCGGCTTCGTCTAGCGTGGCCAAGTCGCGGATTTCTCTTTCGCGTTGGCGTGAAACAGTACGAATCACGTCCTCGAATGCCGTACGGGCAAAATCGCTCTTCTCTCGCACGCGCATCCGTTCGACCACGTTCAAGACCCAGTCGAGGGAGCGGATCTGCCCCGCTTTGCGTTTCTGCATCAGACGGACGTTACCCGCCTGTTCCGTTCGTCCGAGGCGGCGGGACGGTGCCGCCTGCGGACGTGGTGCGTATGCGGGTTGTTCATGCATACGGATCAAAACGGGATGTCATCCAAATTGACCTGGTCGGTCGCCTGGGATGTCTGATCAGACGACTCGCGCTGTTCCCGCCGTTCCTCGGAAACAATGATTTGATAGTCCGGCTGATTTTCTTTCTCCTTGCGATCATTCTTGAAGACAGCGATGCGGATTTCGCCGCGCATATCTTCAAGCACGCCAGAGAAATACTTTTTCCCGTCCTTGGTTTCTTTGAGCCATAAGGCTCCGATTTTTCGTGACATAGGGTTGGAGGGTTAGAACGTCTCGTCAGCGAGTGAATCAGAATTGGTATCCTCAAGCTCAACGATGAGGGAATCCTTAGCTCCCTCAATCGCCTTTCTCCACTCGAGAATTGCAATTGTCTGACTAAGCTGAGTCTTACCGTATCTGTCACCCACTTCTTCATTTGCAAGAATTGAAGATGCGGTCTGCATGATCGTCGCTTTGAACAGCTCGCCATCTTTTGCTAGTGACATGGAGAGGGAATGCGCCTTCGCCTGAAGGTCATCGTATGTGTAGATCTTTTCCATATCAGGCTTTGGCTAATTCGCGTTCACGTTTCTTAAGTGCGAGACATGCGAGGAAGGCGGAGGAATCTTTCACAAGTTCGTCCTGGGCAAGAGGGTGCGGATTACAAATGCCCGTTTCTTTATCGAAGTGCAAAATCAGGGCTCCATCCAAACACTTGCCGTATTCCTCTTCGAATGCGAGACAATACGCGGCGACCTGATAACGCATTTCGGTATAGACACCTTTGGACGTTTTGTAATCGATAAGCGTGCGCTGACCATTCACGTTCGCCACGGCATCGACCAGTCCGGCGAAACCATGGGTGGGAGAATAGACAAGTTTCTCGGCGTGCAGGAACTGCACGTCGTTTGAGACAAACCAATTCAGGAATGCATTGATTCCGGCGCGTACACGTTCGTCCGCGTCCTCTGGAACCTCCGGCACATCCTTCTTCCCGATGACGGCCAGAGCGAACGCCTCGGCGTACGCGTGAACCATGCCACCAATGGATGCGGCTTCTTCCTTCTTCAGCTGATGTTGGCGCGTCGCCTCTTCGATAACCGGAATGATCTCCTCAATGGAAAACGGTCCGGTGTTGGATTCAAGGAATGCGCGAATGTGCTTTTCAGCCAAACCGACTGCCCATGGAATAAGCACACGCGACTTGTCGACGATTCCCGTGCAAGCGGTAACTGATGGCAGATATTCTTTCGATCCCTCGATGCGATATCGATGGGAGTCGGGTAAGAATTCGAGCGATACGTTACCGTCGTACAGCTTCTCGATGATTTTTTCAGCCATATGATTAGACCGCTGCGGCGACTTTGGATCGCGCAGCTTCAAAGGCTGAATTAGGGTCGACGACTGGTTTCGTGCGCTGAGGCGGGCGAACCGCTTCGGCTGGAGCTTCGGCCTTTGGTTCCTCGACTGGCTTCTTAGACCACGCGTAGTTCGCAGTGCCATGAACGGCTTTGATGATCTTCGAGAAATCCGGCTCGATGATTTTTCCGAGCTGGCCCGTGCGATCTTTGGCCGTAAACTTGTCCGATGAAGGGTCGACGAAAATAACCCGCTTGGATTCGCCGTCAGCCGTTTGCACGACAGTCATGTACCCGACCACGTCGACCATGTTGACGATGTCCTTCGAAACTTTGGTCGTGATGAGCGGACGCAAAAGAACCCGATCTTCGTCAGGCTTGTCATCCACGTGAGCGACCAAAAGAACGTGCATGCCGGAGTCCCGGAGCACCTTCACATAATCGCGCATCGTCTTACGGAGCCATCCCCAACCAGCTTGGCTGGGAGAGCCGTCTTTCTGAATGAGCTTGGAGTCCCCGATGGCCACCATGTGGCGCATGAGCTTTTCCATGAGTTCCCCGATGGGATCGATAACCGCTGTTTCGTACCCCTCTTTTTTGAGGGCTTCGGTGTACTCGCGCATGTCTGACCATTTCTCGATATGAGCAACGTCGAGCTTGATGCCGCGCAGACCGAAATACTTCGAACCGTTCTCGCAGTCCGCCATGAGCGGCTTTGGAGCCGTTGCGGCGAACGTCGACTTCCCTACCCCGCCTTCCCCGTACACAAGCATGACGAGGGGCGGCTTAACCGACGGATCGCCGGTATTGATGATTTTGAGCATATAGATGTGTCCTCTAAGAATGAATTGAGTCCTCAACCGGATTGACCGCCGGCACGGCTCGACCTTGCGAGGAGGGAGCACATCTACATAAATCGGCCCAGGAAAACAAAAACTCCCTGGGGTTAGCCAGGGAGTTTTGCCCGATAAAAGGGGGTTGAATGCGACTGTGGAGCTTAGGGTCTAACGCTTTGACCACTGCGGGGCCCTGCGAGCTCCTTTGAGACCAAACTTCTTGCGTTCTTTTTGGCGAGGGTCACGGCTTAAGTAGCCTAACTTTTTCAAAGTCTTTCTAAAAGTCGGATTTAAAACAATTAAGGATCTGGCGATGCCGTGACGTATGGCCTCGGCTTGTCCGCGGATACCTCCTCCAACAACCTTAACACTCACGTCAACCGCCGTATCCTGGCCAACAGCCTTTAAAGGCGCCACCACTTGAGTCCTCAAATCATAAGTCGTGAAATACTCTTCCATGGTCTTGCCGTTTACGCTAACCGTACCTTTGCCGTTCTTGATCAATCTTACGCGTGCAATCGCTCTTTTGCGTCTGCCTACCGAAGGAATAAAAGAACCGCCTTTGGCATTTTTTGCCGCCGCTTGTTGATCATTTTCAACCGCTAAGGTAGTAGCTTTAGCTTCTTCCGTGGCCACAGGTTCTTTTTTGGCCGGAGCTTTCTTAACCGCTTTCACTGTTTTAGGCTTAACCTCTTTCTTGGCTTTGACCGTTTTAGCCTCAGCTTTGTCCAGTACTTCTTTTTCCATTTCTTTTTTCTTGGGTTCTGTCATATTATTTCTCAAAAGTTAAGCGCTTCATACGTAAAGCCTGCGTTTTATTCTTAGGCAACATATATTTGACCGCATGCTTGATGATTTCATCCGGAGCTTTTTCACGCAAAACTTTAACCGGCGTTTCTTTGAGTCCGCCCGGCCGATTGGAAGTTCTAAAATATTTTTTCTGATCCCATTTTTTACCGGTAAAAATCAAATCTTTAACATTCTTGACTAAAACACGATCACCCATATCCGTATGAGGTTCGTAGTCAGGCCTGTGTTTGCCCATTAAAATCATGGCGATTTGAGTAGCCAAACGCCCCACCGGCTTGCTGGCTGCGTCCACCTCAATCGTCTTACGTTCTACGGTTTTGATACCGGGTCTTTTCTTCCATGGCATATTATTCTAGTCGTTAACAAATTGAATTTGAGCTATCTCAGCACCATCTCCTTGGCGTTGACCAAGCTTAATGATGCGTAAATAACCACCCTTGCGTTCCGCGTATCTGGGACCCAGTTCTTCCAAAACTTTATTAACCGCACTCTCAATGGTTATATAAGAGGCTAATTTACGGCGAGAGGTTAAAGTTTTTTGTTTCCCGGTAGTGATCAACTTCTCAACCACCGGCTTTACAGCCTTGGCTTTGGCCAGAGTGGTATTCACATGTTCATGCAAAATCAAAGAAGTGGCCAAGTTGCGAAGCAGGGCTCTTCTGGCGGTACTATTCCGATCTAGGGTTTTTCCTTTGCGTTGATGTCTCATAAATTATTCTTCGTACTTCAGATCCTTCAATAAGTTAAAATGATCAAGAAGTATATTAACAGCGTGATTGCAAGCCTCCAAAGCATCTATTGAACCGTCAGTCTCTACCGATAAAACCAGCTTATCATAATCCGTCTTATCGCCCACACGCGTTGCTTCCACTTGATAAGACACGTTAAGCACAGGGCTGTACAAGGCATCGATACCGATAACGCCCAAATCCAATTTTTCTTTTTGTCTTTCTTCGGTGGAACGATAACCTCTGCCCGGACCAATCGTGATTTCCATTTCCAAATTAGCCTGTTTATCGGTTAAAGTTGCGATCACCAAATCTGAATTAACGATTTCCACGTCCGCATTCTTTTCAAATGCCGCCGCTTTAACCTCAACTTCACCTTTAACGTTCAAGCTTAATTTAACCGGCTCTTCGGAATGCAACTTCATGCGCAAAGCCTTTAAATTCATGATAATCTCCAGAACATCTTCTTTCACGTGAGGAATGGTAGAAAACTCATGATCCACACCTCTTATTTTGACTGCTGTTACAGCCGCGCCGGGCAAAGACGACAACAGAACTCTGCGTAAAGCATTGCCCAAGGTTGTGCCATAGCCAGGAGTACAGGGCTCCACGATAAGAACACCCTCATGCGGGCGTTCACCTTGGTTGAATTGTATTTTTGTGGGAAGAAGAAGAGACTCCATAAGGTTCGGGCGCGTTAGCGCGAATAATATTCAATAATGAGTTTAGGTTCAAAAATCTGTTTTAATTCTTCCGCCGTCGGTTTACCCGTAATCTTTATCTCCAAACCCGAATAATCGGCCGTCATCCAAGATGGGCACTCATAAGCCTTCATGTCTTCAGACAGATTCTTCCACAACGATCCCTCTTTTTTGCGATCTTGAACCTTGATAATATCACCGACTTTAACCTTAAATGATGGAATATTAACCTTTTTACCGTTTACGTTAACTTGAGCGTGCGACACAATTTGTCTGGCCGCGGCCCTGCTTTTGGCAAACCCGGATCTAAAAACCACATTATCCAATCTAGTCTCCAAAAGATTGATCAAATTCACTCCTGAATCACCCTTCATCTTAACCGCTGATTCAAAATAATTGGCAAACTGAGTTTCAGATAAGCCATATAACCTTTTAGCCTTTTGTTTTTCACGCAATTGCTTGCCGTAATCCGTAATTCTCGGGGGTCTGCCTGTGCCATGCACACCCGGAGCATAAGGGCGTCGAGTGAAAGCGCATTTGGAACTAACGCAACGCGCGCCTTTCAACATTAACTTAGCCCCCTCTCGGCGACATATTTTACAGGATGATGTTTGCATTCTTGCCATAAAATTATTTCAACATTTATTACAAACGTCTTGGCCGTGGCTTTCGGCAACCGTTATGCGCCATGGGAGTAACGTCCTTAATGGAGACTACGTTTATGTTATTTATATTAAAAGCTCTAACTGCCCCTTCTCTGCCTTGACCCACACCTTTGATATATAAGCTAACATCCTTGATACCGGCCGCATCCGCCTTCTCCAGGGCGTTCTTGACTACCATTGAGGCCGCGTAGGGCGTAGCCTTTTTAGGACCCTTAAATCCGCAGTGCCCGGCCGTTGACCAAGATACGACATTGCCATTCAAATCCGCGATCGTGACAATGGTATTATTATAAGTGGCCTGGATATAAACATTGGCATGAGCCACTTGTTTATTGACCTTAGGACCCTTTTTTTTGCCCCGTGGAGCCTTCTTAACTTTTTTATCGGCTTTTGGAGCTTCCGCTGCCTTAACCGCTGTTGTTTCCGTGGTACTCATAAATTTTATGTCTTCTCAAGCTTTCTCTTACCAGATCCCATAGTCTTTCTTGCGTTGCCCCGCACACTCCGGCTATTAGATTTGGTTCTCTGACCTCTAACAGGCAAAGCTTTAATGTGCCTGGACCCGCGATAACTACCAATTTCTTTCAATCTCTTAATATTGCCCAAACGTTCTCGGCGCAGTTCACCTTCGACTCTGTATTTTTTTTCCACTTCATCGCGCAACTGCTTCTCTTGCTCATCATTCAAATCTTTAACCCTAACGTCAGGGCTAATACCCGCGGCTTTAACAATCAAAGATGCTCTGGTGGGGCCTATACCGTAAATATAGGTTAAGGCAATAACCAGACGCTTATTTTGAGGTAAAACTACACCAGCTATACGTGCCATAATGCTTAACCTTGACGCTGCTTATGCTTAGGGCTTTTTTTGCAAATACAAACCACCCGGCCTTTACGCCGAATCAACTTGCAATCGCGACAAATGGGTTTTACTGATGCTCTTACTTTCATGTTTGTCGAGCCCGCCTAAGCGGCTAAATAATTAGTAAATTAACATTGTTAACCTTGTTCCCGCCCGCTCCGGAAAATGCCGGGAAAGCTGTACAAGTGGGCTATAATCTAAAGGTTATTCTGCCCTTTGTCAAATCATAAGGTGTAATTTCAACCTGCACCTCGTCTCCGGGAGTCAGTCTGATGCGATGCATGCGCAATTTTCCTGATAAATGGCACAAAATAGTATGCCCATTTTCCAGTTTTACTTTAAAGGTTGCACTGGGCAAATTTTCCTCAACAACACCCTTAACCGATAAAAAATCCTTTCCTGATGCGTTTTTATCATGCATAAACAATATAATATGGGCTTATCCACATAATTATGGCTAATTATACAGTATTTACTAAAAATGACAAGTTCCGCTACCCTAAAACAGCTTTTATCCTCCTGACTCCGGCGCTAACCGCCTCTTCTTTATTGATTTTAAACCCTCCGAGCTCACCGGTTCTGGCCACATGCGGGCCTCCGCATATCTCTTTGGAATAATAACCCCTGGGATCTTCCGTATCTAAAACCGTATAAACGCTAACCTTTTCTCCATATTTACTCTCAAACAACCCAATGGCTCCGTTTTGTTTAGCCTGTTCCACGCTCATCTCTTCTTTAACCACTGGCAAGTCACGCTTTATAACCGCGTTAACCAAAGCCTCCACTTCAGCCTTTTCTTGATCCGTCATTTTTTTATCGTGAACAAAATCAAAACGCAATCTTTGCTCGGTTATATTGCTCCCCTTCTGCCCAACCCGCGTGCCTAAAACCGACCTTAATGCTTGATGCAATAAATGCGTGGCCGTATGCAGTCTGGTCGTCTGTTCCGTATGATCGGCTAGTCCGCCTTTAAACGTGCCGGCCGACGCAGTCCGTGAAAGATCTTGATGCTTTTTAAATTCAACCTCAAAAACAGACCTGTCCACACTCCCGCCGCGTTCTTTGGCCAGCTCTTCGGTCAATTCTATGGGAAAACCATAAGTCGCGTATAGCATAAAAGACTGTTCACCGGTTATTTTAACCCCCTGTTCAGCCATCTTATCGAACTCTTTTAAACCTTTTTCCAGAGTTAGATTGAACTTCTCTTCTTCTTTTTTAACCTCGTTCAAAATCTTAGCCGCGTTCTGCTCCAGCTCCGTATATTCATCCTTATATTGCTCAATCACCGCCTGACAGACAGCCGGAGTAATCAACACCTCCACGCCCAACCTTTTAGCTTCACGGACCGAACGCCGTATCAAACGCCTGACGATATAACCCTGCCCTATATTGGATGGAACCACTCCCCTGGCATCACCAATCAAAAACACAGCCGCTCTTAAATGATCCACAATAATCCTGATAGATTTATCTTTTTCCGCTTCTTGTCCGTATTCTATGCCAAAAACTTGTTTCAGTACTTGGATGATATTCTGCATTTTATCGGTATCAAAAACCGTAGAGCAACCCTGGAGAACAGCTGCCATTCTTTCCAGACCCATGCCCGTATCAACATTGCGTTGTGCTAGAGGTTCGTAAGAACCGTCATCCCGCTTATTGTACTGCATGAACACATTGTTCCAAATCTCAACAAATCGTCCGCAATCACAAGCCGGATGACACACTTCACCAAAGGCCGGGTCGTGCTCTTGCTGAGTGTCATAATAAATCTCTGTATCCGGACCGCATGGACCGGTCTGGCCCGCCGGGCCCCACCAATTGTTCTTTTTAGGATAAGGAAAAATACGTTTGCCATGCGCTTCACCGGTTGGCCAATCACTGCCGGCCTGACCGACTTCGGCTGCCATACCGTGCACCGCAAACTGCGCTTGCCACATATTAATTGAATCTTCATCTCGCGGAGCATCATTATCGCCTTCAAAAACAGACACGTATAAACGTTCAGGATCCATGGCCAACCACCTTTCATTGGTCAACAACTCATATGACCACTGAATGGATTCCTCCTTAAAATAATCCCCTAACGACCAATTGCCCAACATTTCGAAAAACGTGAGATGACGATTATCGCCCACCTCATCTATATCATCGGTTCGCAGACATTTTTGGGCATTAGCCAGCCTTTTGCCCATAGGGTGATCTTGCCCCAATAAATAAGGCACCAAGGGTTGCATGCCGGCCGTAGTAAATAATACCGTAGGATCATTTTCCGGAATTAACGAAGCTGACGGCAGGATGGCATGGCCTTTTTCTTTAAAGAAATCCAAAAATAAACGCCTAATATTGTCGGTGGTCAAATTTTTCTGCATAATTTCTTTAGAATATACAAGAAACCAACTTTAAACAAGCCTAATCAATCACTCCCTTAGCCTCCCTGGCCACGGCTTCAACATGGCTCAAAGGTGAGTAGTCTCCGTTCTTTTCCACCTGCCGTAAATCACGAAAAACCAATTCGGCTTGATTAACAAAAACCTTCAAGACGCTGGGATCGAAATCCCTGGTGCGGTTATCAATATCTTTAACAATTAAAAAAGCTTTTAAACTCCCGCTCCTCTGATCAGAAGGCACCAGTATCAGGCTCTCATCTCCATTTTCAAATCTAGAGATGCGATTTTCTTCGTGCACCCTCTTCAGTTCCTTATTGGCGATGCGCCAGTTGTTATTATCTTTATAATTGGGAAAATGAAACTCTCCTTCAGTGCGCAGCTTATCTAAATGCACAAACCGCAATAAAGCCGGCGCCCCGCCAAAACTCACAGACGCGGCTGAGGCCAAAGAATGCAACAAATCCTTGCTTAACTTGGCTTGTTCATACATGGAAACACTGGTGTCATTGATTAGCTTCTTCAACAAATCCAATTGGCGATTAACTGAACCAATGTAACGATAAGAAGAGACCAGCTCCTTCTTAGCCTGCTCGCAAGCATCCATGATTTCACGATTTTCTTTTTCCTTTTTTTCCATTAGTTTTTCATAGAACATGAAAATGGCTATGCCCGTGAAACCAAAAATAAAAATAGAAAATTCTTCCACGTGCGTTTCGTGAAATCCAAAATAATCTCTGGTGATCAAAGAAGGCGAAAAAACAGCCAACATGAACAAAATCAGATAAGCCAAAGAAATCCATTGAAATTTTTTGGATCTTTGATCAGTCATAATCGAAGTATACTATCACAGATGATGGATTTGACGAATTATGCCACCGCCCAAGCACTCAGAACCCTTATAAATAACCGCCGACTGGCCCATGGCCGCGGCTTTGACCGGCCGGCTGAATTCTATGTCTATCTCGCCTGGTTGAGCGCCTTTTATCAACTTAGCCGCTGAACCCGCTTGATGATATCTGACTTGCACCTGAACCAGCGAGGGCAGAGGCGGCTTCCGGCCGCTGATCCAATGCGCGTCGTTCAGCGTTAAACGCCTGGAGTGCAACAAGGGATGATCGGCAGAATCAACCACGGTGAGTATATTTCTTTTTATGTCCTTACCGGCCACATACCAAGCATGTTGACCCGCAATTTTAATCTGCTGTCTTTGGCCAATGGTATACAAATGTAAACCCTGATGTTCTCCCAGTACTTCGCCCTTGTCTGATATTATCTTGCCTGTTTTTGATTTAATGCGCTGTTTTAAAAAATCTTGAAAATTTATTTTTCCTATAAAACAGATGCCTTGGCTGTCCGGTTTTTCCGCCACCGGCAAACCAAAAACCCTAGCCTTTTCTCTGACCGCGCTCTTTACTAAGTGACCAATAGGGAAAAACGCGTGCGACAGTGCCTCTTGGGATACTCGGTAAAGAAAATACGACTGATCCTTATCTTTATCCAAACCTTTAAGTAAACGCGCGCGCGGGCCGTCAAATTTGATTCTCGCATAATGCCCCGTGGCCATAGCCCCAAAACCCAAGCGCTTGGCCTTTTGCCAGAACATGCCAAACTTAACAAACTCATTGCATAAAACATCCGGATTGGGCGTATAACCAGACTGATAATCTTTAATCATGGCATCCACGACCAAGCGCCGGTATTGATCCTCAAAATCAAAAGTGATAAACGGAATGCCCAAAACAGCCGCGGCTCTCATAGCATCTCTGCGCTCTGACCTCCAACTGCATTCCCCGCTGAAAACATCTTTGGTTTGCGACCAATTTTTAATAAAACAACCACTCACTTCAAAACCCCGCCCTTTAAGCAGGGCGGCCGCAACCGAGGAATCGACTCCCCCGCTCATAGCCACCAGTACTTTTTGTTTTTTCAATCTCTGCTCTTTCATGGCTTATTTTGACCGGCTAATTGGCCGCACGCGGCTTTGATCTGTTCACCAAAAGACATGCGTTGAGTAATTGAAACACCATTTCTACGAATATATTCAAAAAAATCTCGTCTGTGTTTCTCATTAGTAGCCTTAAAAGTCCCGGTATCATGATATTTAATCAAATTGATATGCGCCAATTGTTTGAGCGGACCAACCAGCTTGACCAATTTTTCAGCCTGTTCAAGATCATCATTAACTCCATTTAACATAACGTACTCGAACATGACTTTTCTATTAGTTCTCTTCAGATAATCTTTGATGGCATCCATCAACCTTTCCAAGGGATAGGCTTTGGCTACGGGCATTATTCTGGCACGCAGCAGCTGATCGGGCGCATGCAATGAGATGGCCAGATTCACCTGCGGAGCCTCTTTGGCCAGCCTTTGAATGCCTGGGATGATACCGCAAGTCGAGATGCTAATGTGCCGAGCGCCCAAACCAAAATATTCCGGCTGCATTAATAAACGCAGAGCTTCAAAAACATTGTCAGGATTATTGAATGGCTCACCCATGCCCATAAAAACCACATTGGTCACTTTAGCCTCCTGTTTTTTGAGTATTCTGGCGGCTTGTATCACTTGGTCAACAATCTCTTCAGCCGTCAAATTTCGTGTAAATCCCAAGGCTCCGGTAGCACAAAACTCGCAAGCCATGGCACAGCCCACTTGAGATGAGATGCAAACCGTATTCCGGCCGTCCTGATGCCTGATAATCACAGTTTCAATAAATTTTTGATCCTCGGTCTCCAATAACAACTTAATACTGGCAGAGTTTTCATCTTCTGAAATTTCAGCTATTTTAAGAGGAGACCAGGCTAAAGATTGACATTCCAGCCTCAAATCTTTGGGCCAAGTACTTATCTCAGACCAAGATTCCAATAAATCTTGATAATAAGAACGCAGCGCTTGTTGTAAACGATATTTTGGAGCTTTTAGCTCATTAAGCCTGAAATCTATGTTTTTGTGGTTCATACACGATAAGAATCAAAAGATGCCCAATCATATGTCCTCCAGACATATTACGCAAGTCCCAGCAGCTTTATGGAGACTGTTAAATCGATACCAAAAACAACCAAATTCGATCGATTAATAGTTTATTGTAATTTAGTTCACACACCTTATTTTGCTCTTTGTAAAGATTCTTTTATCCAACCGGCCAAGGACTCCATTAGCTTGGGATCTGCCGTAAACAAGTGTATGCCATGGCCTGAATTTTTATAGGGAACAAACATCTTTCTATCGGCGGCCGCTTTCTCTACTATCTGTTCCGCCACCTGAAAAGATTCGGGATCATCTCCATCCGAAGCCGCGGCCCATAAACAATGATGCGATTTAACATAAAGCGCTTCATCGGCGCCCTTTATACCTCGATAATCCCCGGGGGACAAAAGCGCCGCGCCGGCCAATTCCGGTGACTGCCGCAACATCAATAAAGACAGATTAGCTCCAATGGAAGCACCCACTAATATCACCCTATCCTGGCTATATTGTTTTTTCTCCAACCAATCCAAAGCTGCCTGCACATCATTCAAAGTCTGCATGTGCTGTTCATCATCAAACTGCTTATAATCCAGTTTGGCGCCTGAATCAGAATTGATACTCTCCCCATGACCGCGCATATCAATAGCCAAAGAAGCCACACCATGTTTGGATAAAACCTGTTGAAAGGCCGTCCAAGAGCGCCGGTCTACGGGCATCATGTGAAGTAAAATGACCACCCCCACCGTAGTTGAGGCCGGACTCCATTCTCCCACTATTTTCACTCCGTCAAAAGTTGTAAAAGACACTTTTTCTGACATAAAACTAAAAAGTTACTCTTTCTCCGGGGCGCAATGTACCCGAAGAACTAAACGACCCGCTTATCGGTTTAGCCGAATTATTAGCTGTTTTTGATTTGAAAACCGTCAGTGTGCGCGGTGGTTCATCAGGCATGACTTCACTCTCCATTTTAGACACCGGCCTGTCCGAGCTCATGCTTCTTGGTTTATTCTTTTTGCTTTTTACGCCCAAATGCCTGGACGGAGCGCCGGGGTTTATTTGATCATGATCTTTCGGTACACGATCTTTGATTACAGGTTCAGCCTTTTTAAAGTTATCCGGCGTGTTTGTCTTTTCAACTTTTGGCTTATTATTTTCCAAAGCACGGTTCTTAATTTTTTTAAGCTCATCCATAAAACTCAATGTCTGATGAGCCTGGTGGGGTTCAGACAAATTCTCAGCGCGGCGCGGTGGAGCCTGTTCAGGATGATGATCAACGACTAAAGCTCCGACTATCCTGGGCCGGTTGGGTTTTTCTTCTTTTTTATCAATTTTCTCCACGGGGTCGCTTTTTTCACCGCCCGGGCTGTATTTAACAATCTTAGATTTAGTTTTTTTCTCCTCACGCACAATAGGCATACAATCCGCGCAAAACATGGGCCTGGTGGGATCCAACTGGATGGGCATATCCCAAACCTTGCCGCACCTGTTGCAAGTATGACTGAATTTAGGCTTGTCCTTCTTGCCCTGAGCAGGAGGCTTGGCCAAGGCCTGTAAACGCTCGGGAGAAATTTTTAAATATTCGACTGATTCGGGCTCAGGAGCTTCTTTTTCTTCATCTGTTATAACCCGTTGTTGCAAAGCCCTGGGTGTGTAGCCGCCCAAGTTCTTTTTCTCTTCCTCTATGCTGGATTCTGCTCCTCTTAATGTAGCCGCCGCTTCCATACCGCTCCACCTCAAAACTTTTTCTTCGATATTGGATCTGGGCACCGCGTATCTTTCTCTTGAAACAGCTATAACCTTAGCCGCATTACCCGAATAAACAGCCATGGGCGGCAAAGTAGTGGCTGAAAAAGGCGTGGTCGCCACCCCATCCACCATGAGTTTTAAATAAATATTGAATTTGGGCAAGTTAACCAAATCTTCAGGCGTAAAAGTGGGAGTAAATTCTTGTTCCAAAAAAGTTGCGTCTGCGCCTCCTACTCTAAAAGTAAGTATGGTGCCCGCATTGCCCATAACCGCGGCTCTTACTTCTTCGGTCAGCTGCTCAATGTACTGATGAGCCACCGTCAGATTGAGATGATATTTTCTGGCTTCGGACAAAATAGAAGCAAAAGATTCGTTGGCAAAATTCTGAAACTCGTCGACGAATAAATAAAAATCCCGGCGATCATCTTCCGGTAAATCCACACGTTCCATGGCGGCCATTTGCAGACGAGAAATGATCATGCCTCCCAACAAACGCATATTTTCTTCTCCGATTCTGCCTTTGGACAAATTAACAATAAATATTTTGCCATTGTCCATGATATCGCGTACATCAATAGTCGAACGAACTTGTGATACGATATTTCGCACAATAGAGGCCGATAAAAATTGACCCACTTTGTTTTGAATCGGAGCAATGGCTTCGGTCTGATACTTTTCGCTCCAAGTTGTGAATTCTGCCACCCAAAAAGTTTTTACAATGGGATCTCTGATTTTAGTAATCACGCGCGCCCTGTATTCCGAATCCACCAACAAACGATTAATGCCCAGCAAAGTAGCCCCCGGATAATCCAACAAGGCTAAGACGCAGTTTAGTAAAATATATTCCATGCGCGCGCTCCACACATCCGGCCAGATCTTTTTAAACACACCCATCAACCCGCTGGCCACCAAATGTTTTTGACTATCTTTAACGGTTTCCAAAATATTAAAACCTACCGGATAATCCAAATCCGCGGGATTAAAATACACCACGTCATTAATGCGGTTAGAAGGGATATAGTCCAAAATCTTTTCCGCCGTATCGCCATGCGGGTCTATATAACACACTCCATGACCAGCCATGATATCGGACATGACCATATTCTCCTGCAAGACAGTTTTTCCCATGCCTGTCTTACCCACGATATAGATATGCTTTCTCCGATCATCAGTTTTAATACCAAAACGCCGGCGCTGATTCCTAAAATTGGTCTCAGCAAATAAAGTTATCTCATTCTCATGATCATGATCGTAAATGATGGGCATATTTTAGACCTGCGGCAAATTATACGGAGGCTCAACCGTTTTGGCTTCACGCTTTTTTAAATGAGGAGCTTTCACCTGAAAGGTATGCGGAAAATGCCAATAAGTAGCCAACTCTTCAGTACACATATAATGCGGCGGCATGCCGTCCCAAGCTGATCTCGTTTTATAGTGCGACATCAATTTTGTTTTATGCCAATTGTTTCGCTTGTCTTTAAAAAACCAAAAACCGCTGCTCAAACCAACTTTACGCATTTCAGGTTTAAGCGATAACATGTCATTGGCGTTCATTTGTTTCATGAAACCCACAAAAGAATTGATCGCTTTAGGCTTTTTAAAAACCGTTTTTTTGCCAATATACATGAATCTGATTTTGGTTTTATAAGCGATTTTAGACAATTTATTCTCTGTAGCCTCCAACACCTTGCGTTCACCCGGACTTAGATTAAACATCCTTAAATCCATGCCCTTTTCATCTTTTTTAGCCGGCGCGGCCGAAGACCCCATGAGCTCATTGGCAACCATGACAAACAAATTAAACGGAGCCAAAACCACCTGTTCCAATAAGCTTGGTTTGCTTTCTATCTTTTCTCCTTTTAACTTTTTTACAACGATCTGGCCTTTTTGCTGATATTCCTTCTGTTCAATAGGCACGGCCACGAACTGCAACCAAGCTTGTTCACCCGGCCCTAAACGCGAAAAGCCTTCCAATAGAACAGCCAAAGGATCTTTCAATTCACCGCTCATGGAATGCTCAAAAACCGGATAAGTTTTAAGCGGAAAAATATCCGAACTCAACTTATTGGGCGCCGGAATCATTTCCGTGCCCCAAGCATCATATTCCGGGTCAGGATATGAAGCCGGTACTTGCTTGGTATAGTCCTCCACTTCGGAAATTTGAGCTTCCGGATACTGTGAATATATAGAAGCTTCAATCAAATCACGGAAATGCCTGGCTGTAAAAATTACAAACTGAATATTACCCTCGATGGAAATTATCTCAAAAGAAATCTGATCTTGAATCGCACCCTTAAACCATTTATCAACCCATGAATGACTGGAATGTGCTCCGGCCAAGTGTGCAAAAATGTTTTCCACTCCTCGCAGGGCTTGACCAGGATCTTTTTCTGTATTTTTAGGCACGTCTATAGCCAGTATAATCCATTGTTTTTGCCTCATGTGCAACGTCTGCCGCCACTCCAGCCAGCCTAACTTAAAAAGATACCAAAAAACATAAATAAAAACCAACCAACCACCATGCGTGAGAATATAAAGCATGGCCTGGAACGGGCTCTCCCCCATGGTATTCAACAAGGCGTTAATATCGAACGCTAATAATTCCCCCATGCCAGTATATTAGCACACTATAAAACACGCAGAAAGGGCTGAACCTTGTGATTTTATCTGGACCTGGCGGCCTTGCGTTTTAAACTAATTTTATGCCAAGTGACCAACAAAGGAGTGGCAATAAAAATAGAAGAATATGCACCCGTGGCAATACCTACAATCAAAGCCAGAGCGAAATCCTTAATACTTTCTCCGCCAAAAAAGTAAACCGCCACCAGAGCTAATAAAGTCGTGAACGTGGTATTGATTGACCGCAAAATGGTCTGATTTAATGAAATGTTAACTATTTCTTCAAACGTGCCCGTGGATCGTTGCAAATTCTCGCGCACGCGATCCAAAACCACGATAGTATCGTTGATCGAATAACCCATAATGGTTAAGACAGCCGCGATAAAAGCTGTTCCGATTTCCACATTATTCAACTTGCCCAACAACGAAAACAAGCCCACCGGAATTATAATATCATGGAAGGCCGTAATAATGGTTATTAAACCATACTTCCAAGCCTTAACCGGAACAGACACTTGGCGGAAAGCCCAGCCAACATAAATCAAAATGGCGATAAACACGATCACCAAAGCCATTAATGATTTTGAACGCAATTCCTGACCAATAACCGGACCGATCGAATCAAAACGCAGTTCGTTAATGACGCCGAATGATTCTTGCAAGACAGCCAGCACACTCTGATGCGTCTCTTCGTCCAAAGTCTTCATTCTAAAACTCATGTCATTCTCACCCACGGGCTGAATAACCATACCTCCAAGATTCAAGGCTGAAACAGCCTGCTCGGCTTCCATGGGCGTTGGCCTTTGATCTTCATAACGCACCACCAGCATGGATCCTCCGGTTAAATCAATACCTTGCTTTAAGCCAAAAACAGCTAAAAAAAGCAAACTGCAGCCAATCAATACACCGGAAACAGCGAACCAAACGTAACGATACTTGATAATGTTTAATTGCATACTATTTGTTGTTATCCTTATCCTGTTGCGGTTTAAGCAGCAACCAGCCAATTTTGGAGGCCAGGCTGGGTGTAATTATGAATCTCATTAAATTACGGGTTACCACAATGGCTGAAAACATGGAGATAATGACTCCGATACCCAGCGTCAAGGCAAAACCCTTAATAACCGAGGATGTAAACCAATACAGAGCCACGCAAGCAATAATGGTGGTTAAATTACCATCTCTGATGGAGGGCCAGGCACGTCTGAAAGCTTCTTCCATGGCCAAAGTGTAGCTCTTGCCGGACTTAAGCTCTTCTTTCAAGCGTTCAAAAATCAGCACATTGGCATCCACGGCCATACCAACCGATAGGATGAAACCCGCGATACCGGAGAGAGTCAGAGTTACCGGCAAGGACTTAAAAATCGCGAAGGACAAGGCACCATAAACAACCAAAGCCACAACCGAAATCAAGCCTGGCAATCTGTAAACCAGCAACATAAAAATTGAAACCAGAATCAGACCCCACATACCAGCCACCATGGAAGCCTTGATCGAATCAGCTCCCAGCATGGGCCCAACCGATTGCTGGGCTATCAAGGTAATCGGCACGGGCAAAGCACCGGCTTGCAACCTTTGAGCCAACACTTTAGCTTCGTTTACTGTAAAAGTACCGGTTATCACAGCCTTACCGCCTAAAATTTCACTCTGCACAGTCGGAACACTAATGGGTTCTCCGTCCAAAAAGATGGCTACCGGCTTACCCACGTTGCGTTTAGTGATATCTGCAAACAATTCAGCCCCTTCGTCATCAAACTGCAAGGATACCAAAGGAGAACCTGAATTGGGATCAAAATCCAGAATAGCGCTAGCCAATTGCTTGCCCGTTAAATCCGTTCCCTTCCAATCGTCTTGCGGCGGTAAAATATCGCTTTCTTGCGTTTTGTTAAAAATAGCCACGCTGACACGAGCGTCTTCGACTGATCGTTCATCTTCCTTATAGATCAAATGGTAACCAAAAGCGGTTTCCACGGGTTCGGAAACTTCTCCTTTAGACATGGCATAAACCGCATTCTCGAACTCTTCAACCATCACACCTTTATCAAACCAGCCCAAATCCCCGCCCGATTCACCCGCGCCCGGCTCTTCGGAATATTTTTTAGCCAAATCCGTAAAATCAGCTCCTGTGGTTTCTTCTTTAATACGTTTAATCTCTTCCAAGGCCTGCTCTTTGGTTCTGGTAATGTCGGCCGAAGCTTGAGAAGCGCCCGCAAATTGAATCAAAATATGACGAGCTTTAACCTCTTGACCTGACTCCTTCTTTTCTTCCACCTTAACCACCACCTCACCCATAGGTAAACTAAAAACCTTATCTAAAACCGTTCCCGGCTGAACATTAACCGCTTCTGCGTAAACCTCGGCGTATAGCACGTTGTCCTTAATGAAACCAAAGTCTCCACCCTGTTCTTTTAGCGGAATATTTTCGGAGGATTCACGAACCATGTCCTGGAATTTTTCGGGCTGTTGTTTAGCTTCAGCCAAAAAGGCCTCGGCTTTAATGCGCGCCGTTTTTTCGGATTCTTCCAAGAGCGCACGCTCCTCATCAGTTAATTCCCGAGCCGGATCTTCATTGATTTCTTTGAACTCCAAAATCGGAGTTTCACCAATCATCTTAATGGCTTGATTGATGTCTTTAACACCCGCCAATTCAGCTGCCACGCGCCAATCGTCACCCGAACGCGTAACTTGAACCAGAGGTTCGGAAACACCCATGGAATTAACGCGACGTTCAATCACATCCTTAACACCGTCCAAAGCCGCGGCTTGTTTGCTCGGATCCAAACGGGACACATCAGCCTCATATTCCAGGCGTGTTCCGCCCTGCAAATCAAGGCCTAGGATAAAAGGCTTGTTGATATGACTAAAATTGGTTCTCAAAGCGCTGTTGGTTTGATCTATCAACCAATTAGCCGGACCCGGATAAGATAATGAACCTGCGACCACGAAAAGTATGGCCAATAAAGCAATGCGGCGTTTGATAGAAACCCGTGAAACGCCGGCCGTGTTTTTTGAAGTTTGTGACATATTTATCGGCCGAAGTATATCTGATTAATAGCCAAAGAGCAAGAATTGTCAATCGTTTGACTCAAACGCCATGGCATTTTTTATATTTCTTGCCGCTGCCGCAAGGGCAAACATCGTTGCGTCCCACGTCTTTATATTTGGGGTCTTGATTAATCTGGTTATTCGTCTGCGTATCGGCCAATTGATCCGAAGTTTTAGCCGCGCCTTGCAATATCATTGACTGATTATTCAGGGCCGCGTTTTGAAACTGCCGCATAACAACTTGTTGGGCGACCGGTATTTTAAAGATGGCATGTGCCACTTGCTTGTTAATCAATGAATTCAACTGATTGAACATGCGATAAGCTTCACGTTTATATTCCACCAAAGGATCGTGTTGCGCGTAACCCTGAAGACCGATACCTCTGCGCAAATGATCTATGGCATCCAAATGCTCTATCCATAAATCATCGTAAGCCCGCAACAAGACCCCCTTCTCGATATCGGCCATGAAGCCCATGTCAATCACCGATTCCTCGATACGGGTATAGGCCTGACGAGCCAAATTCATACAAGCTTCGATTATCTTGGTCCGCAGCTCTACCATTTCTTGCTTACCTTCAGCTTGCTTTTGAAAATCCCGCATAACTTCCGAAGCATCCATCTCTGATGGCAATAAAGCATTCACAGCTTTAGTAACCTCTTCTAAGCTCCAAAAAGCCGGATCTTCAGCACCCGTATGAAAAAACACGGTCTGTTCAATCTCGCTTTCCACAGCTTCCAAAATCCTGGTTTTCAACGGACGTTCGCCTTCCACCGTAGCTCGCGCCGCATCTTCCAAAATCTGACGCCTTTGAGTATAAATCGCCAACCGGTGCTTATTGATAACATCGTCATATTCCAATAAATGCTTGCGCACATCGAAATGATGCCCCTCCACTTTTCTTTGCGCTGATTCAATAGCTTTGGATAAAACCCTGCTCTCAATGGGTTGATCGTCCGGAATGCGCAATTGATCCATGCGCCTCTTCATATTGTCAGAACCAAAGATACGCATCAAATCATCTTCGAGCGAAACATAAAACTGGGTTGTTCCCAGGTCGCCTTGGCGGCCGGCACGGCCCCGCAGCTGATTATCTATACGCCGGCTTTCATGCCTCTCCGTGCCCAATACATGCAAACCTCCCAGAGATCTAACTTTTCCAGCCTGTTCCTCGATCGGAGGATTGCCACCTAAAATAATATCCACGCCGCGTCCCGCCATATTGGTGGCTACAGTCACGGCTCCTGGGCGGCCGGCTTGAGCGATCCACTCACCTTCTTTCTCATGATTTTTAGCATTCAACAAATTATGCGGAATACCCTCCATTCTAAGCAACTCTCCCAATATCTCATTTTTTTCGATCGAGGCCGTACCCACCAAAACCGGCTGGCCCGACTCATGCAACCTTTTGATTTCTTGCACCACGGCTTGAAACTTGCCTTTTTCATTTTTATAGACCCGATCCGGAAAATCTTTACGCTGTGATGTTTTATTAGTCGGTATTTCCACCACCTCCAATTTATAAATCTTATAAAATTCCTCCGCCTCTGTTAAAGCCGTACCCGTCATGCCGGCCAATTTGTTATACATGCGGAAATAATTCTGAAACGTGATGGTAGCCAAAGTTATACTCTCACGTTGTATGGACACCCGCTCTTTAGCTTCAATAGCTTGATGCAAGCCTTCACTGTACCTGCGGCCAACCATTAAACGCCCGGTAAACTCGTCCACAATCAAAACTTCGCCCTCTTTAACCACATAGTCTTTATCCTTTTTATACAAAGCATGAGCGCGTAACGCGTTCTCCAAGTGATGAACTAGTTTAACTCCACCTTGAGCGTATAAATTTTCTATGCCCAACCACTGTTCCATTTTAGCTATGCCTGACTCGGTAATGGTAGCTGAACGCATTTTTTCATCAATCACATAATCAGTCTCCACTTCCAAACGAGGCACTAATTCTGCAAAACGGTAATACATCTCGCTGGATTCTTCAGCCGGCCCGCTGATAATGAGCGGAGTTCTGGCTTCATCAATCAAAATAGAGTCAACTTCATCGATAATCGCAAAATTCAAACCCCGTTGCACCATATGACCCACAGAACCCACCATGTTGTCGCGCAAATAATCAAAACCGAATTCATTGTTGGTGCCGTAGGTGATATCCGCAGCATAAGCCTCTTGGCGGGAAACCGGCCTCAAATAATCCATGTCCACCTTAAACGAACCCACTTCATCTCTTTTCTCATCATGCTCAGGTTCGGTTTTAAAAGCAGGATCATAAACATAACCGCTTTCATGTTGAACGCAGCCCACCGTCAAACCCAACGCATGATAAACCTGCCCCATCCAAACCGTATCACGACGGGCCAAATAATCATTAACCGTAATCACGTGCACCCCCTTGCCCTCAAGCGCGTTCACATAAACCGGCGCCACGGCGGTTAAAGTTTTACCTTCACCTGTGCGCATTTCAGCAATCTGTCCGCGATGCAAAACAAAGCCACCGATCAGCTGGACATCATACTGACGTTGTTTAAGATTACGCCATGAGGCTTCGCGGGCCACAGCAAAAGCTTCAGGCAAGAGGGCATCCAGAGCCTCGCCTTTGGCCAGCCGCTCTTTAAAAACAAGCGTCTTTTGTTTGAGACCATCATCAGTCAAAGTTTTAATGGATGTTTCTAGGGCATTTATCTGATCCACGAAAGGCCTTATTTGCTTAATAACCTTTTCATTCGGGTCACCGAAAATCTTTTTCATGATAGACATAATGCGCCCATATTAAGCATAAAATCAGTTAAAGTCAAAAAACCCGACACAGCGGTTACATCAATGCAAACAACCCGCTCTTAGACGGTCGTACCTCTTAAGGTTTCACGATTTTTTTCTTTCCAGGCTGTTATTTCTTCCCTTAAATGATCTCTAACCTTATCTATAGCTTTATACAAATCCTTCTCTTGTTTTTCTATCCGGAAAAGCTTGTTAGGCACATCCACCAAAACCGAACATTTATAAATCTTACCTTTATTGTGATGCGTGGAATCCAAGCCCAAATCCACTTCAATATGAATAATATTATCGTAAAATTTTTCCAAACCCGTCATCTTTTCTTCCGTGTACTTTTTGATGGCCTCGGTCAGCTCCATGCTCATGGCGCGTATATTGATAGTCATAACTCTTTGTTAAGAATTAAAAATTATGAATTATGAATTATGAATTTCCTGAATTTTTAATTCGTAATTTTTAATTCGTAATTGATACTAATAGCGTACTTGACCCGTCATAAACAGTCAAAAACCCATAAGCTGAACTTCATCCTCCAGCATGATATTGTATTCATCACGAATCTTCATTTTGATTTTACTGGTCAGCATCAAAATATCCTGCGCTCTAGCCTGTCCCAAATTCACTATAAAATTACCATGTTTTTCGCTGACCTGCGCGTCGCCTATCTTTTCACCCAGTAAACCTGCCTGCTCGACCAGCCAACCAGCTGAAATTGACTTACGTTCCAGCATCTCGGCCGGAATATTCTTGACATCTTGTTTGAGGCGATCCAACTCTTCCACATCCTTAAAAACAAAATTTTTAAACATGCAACCCGCGCTGCCATGTTCCAGCGGCTGTTTTTCTTTACGTAAACGCATAATCTCTTCCATGCGCTGTTTTGATTTTTCCGGCTCCCCGGGCGTCAGCTTAAAGGTAGCCCTCAAGATGACGTGCGGTTCGCGTTTAAAACGGCTGGTGCGATAGCCCATTTCACAATCAGCGGCCGGATAGACCACTGATTTGAGATCTGATATGCGCAAACAATCCACAGACACCAAATTATCTTTTATTTCACCGCCGTAACAGCCAGCATTGCCGAAAATCGCGCCCCCTATGGTCCCCGGAATACCTACCGCCCATTCCAAACCGGATAAGCCGGCTTCAGCCGTTTGCCTGGCCACACTCGAAGTGATAGCTCCGGCTTCCGCGGTCACTGTCTGCTGTCGCAACTTAATCTCCCTAAAGGCCGGCTGAATAACCAAACCATCAAATCCATCATCCGAAACCAAAACATTGGACCCTCCGCCGAGCACAGTCCAAGCAACATCCTGGCTGCGAGCCAAAGACACGGCTTTTACCAGATCCCCCTGGGCAGACGCTGAAAAAAACAAGGCTGCCTTACCCCCGATACGTAAATTGGTGCGCTTACTCAAAAGCTCATTCTCAAGAATTGATGGGAACTGTTTTTTAAACTCTAAAATTACTTCAGACAACATAACTATAATTAAAAATTATCCGGACAAGAAGAATAAGAATACGACTCCATAATTTATATTTTTTATTTTTGATTTTTTATTTGGATCCTAAGCGCTTCATCAATGTCACCGGCTCCCATAACCACGACCACGTCTCCGGGTTGTAATAAAGCCAGTGTCCGATCTATGGCGGACTCAGGATCAGGGGCATACTCAATCTGAACCAAGGGTCTGGCCACCTCTCTTTTTTGAATCTCTTGCAATAACAGCTTGGAACTCATACTCTCATCTTCTTTCGCATTCCTGCCGGCCACGTCGTATATTTCACATAAAATCAAAACATCGGCTCGGTCAAAACAAGTCACAAAATCATTAAACAATTCCTTAGTTCTGTTTTTATGGTGAGGTTGGAAGCACAAGACTAATCTTTTATCCGGAAAAGCCTCCCGCAAACCATCGAGTGCCGATCTGACAGCTGTGGGATGATGACCGTAATCCGAATATATAGGCACTCCATTTTGTTCACCAATCAATTCCATGCGCCTCCAAATACCAGTAAACTCTTGAGCGGCTTTAACGATAAACTCATCCGCCACACCCAACTCACGCGCCATAAGTGCGGCCGCCACTGTATTTTGAACGTTATATGCCCCAAAGAGCTTTGACTCCAAATTCAGCTCCGTATCTTTATGCTTTAACACAATCTTGGTCACTTCTCCCTCTCTACGATACTCATAAACAGCCTGCATGACGTGTCCAACCTGTTCTGCCTTCTGATTACGAACAAAACCCAACCCGTTCACTGGATGCAATTTAATCGATTCCACAGCTCTAACCGCCTGCTCGTAGTCCGCATTATAAATCACAGCCGCACCGGTTTTAGTCTGACGTAAAAGCCTCTCAAAAGTATGCCTCATGTCATCAATATTTTTAAACACATCCACATGATCCAGCTCAATATTATTAATGATTAAAGCCGCGGCATGAAAGTTTAAAAAATGCTTGGCATATTCATCTCCCTCCAGAATAACCAAGTCCGATTCACCTAAACGCAGATTACCCTCCGGCCAGTCAGGCATCTTGCTGCCGATGATGACCGTGGGATCCAAACCGCCAAGAATACACATGGCGGCCAAAAGACCGGTAGTCGTACTCTTTCCGTGCGTACCTGTAACCAAGACGACTTTATTTTCTTTAAACCACTCGCCCAGCCATTCAAAATTGGATAAATCCGGCAAATGACGATTCTTGGCCACCACTCTTTCCGGATTATCTTCGGGTGCGGCTGAAGTATGGATAACCAGCTGGCAATCAACCGGCACATTTCTTTCGTCGTGTGGTCCGATAAAAACTTGAGCCCCTTTGGCTTGCACCTCATCGGTTATTTCGGTTTGTTTAACATCTGAACCGGTTACCACAAAACCCTGATGCAACAGCAATTTTGCCACGGCCGACATATTAATTCCGCCAATGCCCACTAAATGCACGCGTTTTAGACTTTTAATATTCAACATATTTTTTAAGCAGCCTCCTCGAACCATCTGTTAGCCACTTGTGAAATGGCGCGCCCTAATTCGGGCATACCTTTTTCTATAAACAAATCCGCCAGATTTTTCCAAATCATGGATACCGCAAACTCATCCAAATCCTGATCGTGCTTTTTGAGTAATTCAACCAATAGCCCAGTATAGTTATCCGATTCTTCATAAAAATCATCCTGGCTCTGGCCATATTTTTCCAGCCTTGGAGCAAAATCACTCATCATGGCTTTTATTTGACGCTCGACTTCCAAAGGATTCTTTTTAAGCTGAACTTCTTCAAGCAAAGCTTGTCGCTCGGCCTTATGAACAGCCTTAGCCTGCCGGCTCTGGCCACGGCTATCATAATCATCTTGCTCCACATAACCCAGCATCTTATTCCATTCCTCAACTGTTTTATTGGCTTTTAAATAACCATAAAGATAAGAAGCGGCCTTTTCTAAGGGCTCTTCTTTCTTTTCCACGCTCGAACCGCGGTCTAAAAAAATTCTTTCTCCCATCATATCCCACAAGTTTAGCCGAAAATAACCAAGCCAGCCAGTAGTAATAAAAAAGGCGCCTCAAAGCGCCAAGTAAAGAGCGTTTTCCAGCTCATCTTTCGATGCAAGCTGTAAACACATAGACGGCCGTCAGATCAACCTGCTCGCCTCTTTCGCGCCAGCCGCCAAGCCTGAAGTAGCAATATTCATTCAGCAGGGCGTCGCGCTCAATCAACAGATCGTTGAACTTGGGAGGTCCGCTAGTCATCTGGTGCAAACCACTTTCAGCTCTCTGCGCAAAGTTCAGCTTAAGAGGCGCCAAAGCATGGCTCATCTCGTAATGAGCGTAAACCTCGAAGGCGGATAAGGGCGAACAGACAATGGCCAGCAAAATCAAGACCGGTTTCCAAGCACCGAGCAAGGAACGAAGCCCTGAGCCCACAATGACCACGGCCAAGCTAAGCCCAAGTGTAAAGACCGCGAGCGTTAAGAAGGTCTCTTTCAAAAAATCCATGACCCCGTACCCAAACAAATCGCGAACCGTTTCCCCAAGCAAGAGCAGCGTAAATAAGACGAAGCCCAATGGAAACCAATTCTTCCAGTTCCATACCTCATCCGCCCAAGTCTGCACCACCGCCTCTTGTTTCACCTGCAGCATCTCGCCTCCCGCGCCAGTAAAAGACGAGTAACAAAGAACGAACGCCTAGGTTACTGCAGATTATTGAGTCTGTCAACACTACACAGTTGGAAACGATTAGAGTAAGCTTTCTTTTAATATGAAACTCCAGCAATTAGACCCTCAAATGTGGGAATTATTACAAGGCGAAGAGCAAAGGCAGCAAAAAGGATTAACGCTCATCCCGTCGGAAAATCATACATCGCAGGCCGTACTTCAAGCATTATCGAGTGTTTTAAGCGATAAATATGCTGAAGGCTACCCTGGTAAAAGATATTATGCGGGCAATGAGTTTTCGGACAAGGTAGAAAGCATGGTGCAAGATAGGGCAAAACAATTGTTCGGTGTACCTTATGCTAATGTGCAACCTTATTCAGGCTCTCCGGCCAATTTGGTAATCTTGAGTGCTTTGCTTGAGCCAGGTGAAAAAATGATGGGTCTAAATCTATTGGACGGTGGACATTTGACGCATGGCTGGAAATTTTCCATGACTTCAAAATTCTGGACCAGTATTCCTTATCACATGACTCCGGAGGGTGCGATTGACATGGATGAAGTAAAAAGATTAGCCAGGGAGCAAAAACCCAAGATTATTATTTGCGGTGGTACAGCCATTCCGCGCGCCATTCCTTTCGCGGAATTTGCTGAAATTGCGGACGAGGTGGGTGCTTATCTTTTAGCTGATGTTTCGCATATCGCGGGGCTGATAGCCGGTGGCGCACACGAATCTCCAGTACCCTATGTTCATTTGGTCATGACAACAACTCACAAAACTTTACGCGGGCCTAGGGGAGCTATGATTATGGTAACAGAAAAAGGTTTGGCTAAAGACGAGGAACTGCCACAAAAAATCGACAAAACCCTCATACCCGGGCTTCAAGGCGGACCACATTTAAATACCATCGCCGGTATAGGCGTGGCTCTACTGGAAGATTCCAAACTCGAATTTCAGGATTACGCCAAAAAAGTGGTGACTAATGCCAAAATATTAGCCAAAGAATTACAACAAAGAGATTTTAAACTAGTTAGTGATGGTACGGATAATCATTTAATATTAATGGATTTAACGCCCAGTGGTACCGGACGCGGCGTCTTTTTTCACGAAGGTTTGGAACGTATGGGCATATATACCAATAAAAACACCGTGCCCAGCGACCCAAGTTCTCCTTTCTATCCCAGCGGGTTAAGAATCGGCACGCCGGCCATAACCACCAGAGGCATGAGCGAAGCTGAAATGCAACAAATAGCCGAATGGATAAAACAATTATCTGATCATATCAGCAATTTCAAGCTTCCGGAGGAGAAGGATACTCGCAAACAATTACTCAAAGATTTTCGAGTAAGTCTAAAGACTGATAACTGGTACCAAGAGAAAAGACAAGAGGTAGAAAATCTCTGCCAAAAATTCCCCATACCAGGCTTGGACTCCTAACTCGAACCATGGACAAGACAGCGAAAAACAAGTATCTTGGAAGCCATGCAAAAAATACCGGGCAAAAAAATTGCCGACCAAATCCTGGATGATTTAAAGACTGAAATCAGTGACAAGCAAATGAAACCCAAGCTGGGCGTTTTATTGGTGGGTGATGATCAGGCTTCGCATATTTACGTTTCTCTTAAAGAAAAAGCGGCTCACGACATTGGCATCCAAACAGATGTTAGAAGATTGCCGAGCCTGACTCCGGACGAAGAAATTAAAAAGATCATCAAGCTCTGGAATGTGGACAGGAATATCCATGGCATACTCATCCAGATGCCCCTGCCACAGGAACATGACGCGGATTCAATTATCCAAACCATGGACCCCAAAAAAGACGTGGACGGCTTTCACCCGCAACATATTACGGATTTATACACGGGCCAGGCCAGGCTCCTCTCGCCTTTGCACGAGGGCATATTGCGTTTAATGGCTGCCACCACTTTAGAGCCCAATCACGCGCTAGCCATTATTTTGGCCAACTCACACACTTTTGCTGATCCCCTGAAATATATCTTGGAAAAAGCCGGAGCCACGGTAGAGGTCATGCTGTCCAAAGAAAAAGACGACCAAAAATTGAGGCAAGCGGATATTATCATTGTAGCTGTCGGACAATTGAACTTTTTAACCAGCAACGGTCTAAAACCCGGAGCTTGCGTGATAGACGTGGGCATTAACAAAACCCCTGATAATAAAGTCCGAGGTGATTTTGACAGCCAAAGCTGTGCGGATATGGATGGTTGGTTTTCTCCCGTGCCAGGAGGCGTAGGCCCGATGACCGTCGCGCTTTTAATGCAAAACGTGGTCAAGGCATACAGAATTCAGACTTCAACTCTCTAAGTTGATACCTTCAGCTAATTTGCTATATGCCTGGTGACGGCGTAAAACCAAGACCAAGGCTAAAATACCAATTACTTCCACAAATAACTGCATGGCAAATTCATAACGTAAAACCGTAAATAAAGGACTGAAATAACTGTAATAGCTCAGCATCATTTCCATAAGTGTGGTCATAACCAACCACAAAACCACGAAGATGGCCAAATCTTTGCCGTGCGGTATGGCTTTGCGCAAAGCCCAATAAGCAAAAACCATGGCCACAACCAATGAAATGGACAGGCCCATAATCAACTCTATCCACGACTTAAACGGATTGGGAAAAATATAACCAAAAACAACCATAATCATCGTCATGCTGGCCAGCCATTTGATCATGGGAATGTAGATATAGGGTAAGTATTTCATAATTTATATATTCGCATACGCGATAAGTTGTTGCAAAAACACGATAATTAACACCAACATTAAAGGCAATGGAGAATAACGCCACACCCATGATATTTTTTGATCTTTCATACGCATGATGTTCCAGGCGCACAAACTAACAAAAATTCCGTTAACAACCGTAAAGATACCTCCTACAAACCCAATGGTAGACAAAAAATCTCTAGCCGTAAACAGATACATGACCATGGGCGCGACGATAGCGATCAGCCAGGCGTTGCCCGGCTTAATTTTTAAATCCAAATGTAATAAATTTTTTGACGCTTGGCTCATAGTGATAAACGAAGTACTGACTGCCAAAACGCCAATCACGGGTATCAGCCACCAAAAAACTGGCGGGAAGGCTTTATAGATATCCATAGCGCCTTGTATATCCGGATAAACTAAAGCGATAGACAATCCAAAGGCCCAAGACAACACCCCTGCTATAATTGTACCCCAAACCACCCCGCTTCTTAAAACTTTTTTCTGGCGATTAGCAATATCAGACGCATCTGGAATAACGGTCATGGCCGTGGTGCTGAAAAACATAACCCCGAAAGCCGTCCAAAAACCCGAAGGTTGCCAAGAGCCAAGATTGGTCCAACCTAAAAACGGAACCAAGACCAAAATCGTAAAAATCATGGCTCCAATTAAAAGCCAAGTCAGCTCGCTCTCAATCTGGGTAACGATACGCAATCCAAAAAACACGATGAACGCACCCAACATCCAAAAACTAACTTGCCAAAACCACACCGCGTCATACCAACCCAAACCATGCATGATGACGGCTAAAAATTCGCCGGCTAAAATGATATAGGCTAATAAAGCGCCCGTATTCTTAAAGAAAAATGAGGCTAACGACAACCAATAAGCCCACGCGCCAACCCAATGCCCGGCATAACCGGCCAAACGCCTTTTGACCGGATCCATCACTACCACTTGCGTGTACATTAAGTGCAGACAAATGGTCAGCGATAAAATTCCAAAAAACAATAAGGTTCCACCCACCAGTCCGGTACGCGCCATAACAGCCGGCAAACCAAAAACACCGGCTCCAATAATCGTCCCGACCAAATTAAAAGCAATATTAATGAACTTGGAATTTTGTTTCATTTTTAATATTATAACATATTACATGCAGCATGTATCATGTAACTTGTAGCAATTCTTGATTACAAGTTATGCGCTATCCCGATGATAATGACATAATTGCTACTTCGTCATTCCCTTGGAAAAGGAATCCAGTGACTTAAAAACTGGATTCCTGCATGACAAACGGGTGGATAGAACTCGAGTTTTGAGATCCTGAAATGAATTCAGGATGACACAAGGGTTATTAATAGATTGCCGCGGCACGGAGTTCGGTCGCCTGAGGCGACCCGTACCACGTTCGCATTCACTCCACTCGCAATGACATGGTTTTGGTTTAATGATTTAGTAATGAGATCCTGAAATGAATTCAGGATGACGATGGTGGGCATATCCCTGACGTAGGACGTGGGGTAGTCGTTCGCGAACGACACCCCGTGGGACGAGCGACGTAGGACGTTATGTACGTTATGGACGTGAGAGGACGCTAGGTACGTTAAATCAAAGTTATCCACAGTCCATACGGAGATTGTCTTCTTCTCATATGATGCTCGACCGTGTAATTTCGCCTTATGTCATTAGATGAAAAACTGGTGCCCCAAAACTTGGAGGCTGAAATGTCCCTCTTGGGCTCTTTATTGATTGATAAAGATGCCATGATCAAGGTCGGCGATATTACCACGGTCGAAGATTTTTATGCGGATAAGCACCGCGAGATCTTTAAGGCCATGTCTGACCTGTATCGTAAACACGAGCCAATCGATATATTATCCGTCTCCAACAGACTGGGCGAACGAGACCTGATTGAATCCATTGGAGGCCGGGCTTATTTGATTCAACTGTCAAACACGGTGCCAACTTCCAGCCACGTAGCCAGTTACGCGCGCATTGTCCAGAAAAAAGCCACGCTTAGGAGGCTGATCCATGCGGCTCAAGATATTACAGCCCTGGGTTTTGAACAGGCGGAAGACGTGGAAAAGGTGCTTGACTTGGCTGAACAAAAACTTTTCAGTGTCTCCCAAAACTATTTAAAAACCGCCTTCACGCCCATTGTTTCCATTTTAGATAATGCCTTTGATCGCATTGATGAAATCCACCGCGAAAAAGGCAAAATCAGAGGCGTGCCCACGGGTTTCGCGGATCTGGATGCCAAATTGGGCGGTATGCAAAAAAGCGACCTGGTAATTTTAGCCGCCCGTCCGTCTTGCGGTAAAACCTCGCTGTCTTTGGACTTTATGCGCCATACGGCCATTAAGCACAAAACCCCGGTCGGTTACTTCTCGCTGGAAATGAGCAAAGAGCAAGTGGTGGACCGTTTGATTTGCGCCGAAGCCAATGTGGATTTGTGGAAAATGCGCACCGGGAAACTATCCGATCAAGGAGATAATGACGATTTCTCACGCATCGGACATGCTATTGGCACCCTGTCCGAAGCCCCTATTTACATTGATGATTCAGCCAATGCCAACATAGTGGAAATCCGCACCAAGGCCCGGCGTCTGCAGATGGAACACGGCCTGGGCTTTATCATTATCGACTACTTACAGCTAATGGAATCGCGCGGAGGTGGAACTGATAACCGCGTCCAAGAAGTAGCCGAGATAACCCGTGGTTTAAAATCCATTGCCCGCGAACTCAACGTTCCGGTACTGGCCTTGTCACAGCTCGCGCGCGCGGTTGAACTGTCAAAGCCCGCCATCCCCAAACTTTCTCACTTGCGTGAATCAGGTTCCATTGAACAAGATGCGGACGTCGTGCTTTTCATCTACCGCAAGGCGGCTGATAAGAATTACCGCTTGGATGATTTGTCGCCCGAAGAGCGCCATACGGCGGAAATTCACATCTCAAAACATCGCAACGGCCCCACCGGTGTAGTCAAACTATTTTTTGACGACACGCGCGCCAGTTTCCGTAATTTCACCCGGCAACCTGAAGGTCCAGCCGGCTTACAACCCGTGCCCAACAGACCAACCATGGCCCCGCCCATGTCCCCGGCTCAATTACCTCCGGTTAATTTCGACCCTAATACACCCATCACAGCCACCCTCCCTCCCAACGCCCCCTTCTAAACTCTTTGACGACAATTAATGCAACCTGTAACTTGTAACCATCAATCTATCAATAACCAAAGGATCAATCACCCATTATCCATACTGGATTCCTGTCTTCCCACTTCGCTGAAGCTCCTCGGGACAAGTCACAGGAATGACAGAGCTAAAAAAGTATGGGTTTATAAATTTCTTAGTTGGTGATTGTAATTTGTTTATTGGTCATTAATTCGTCCCGACGCTTCGGTCGGGATCCCGATCAATATATTCTTTATCGTTGTGTCGGGATAATTCTTAATTCGTAATTCGTAATTTTTAATTGATAATAGCTATGTTTAACAAACTCAAACAATTTCAAGATTTACGCAGCCGAGCCAAACAAATCCAATCAACCCTGGAAAAAGAAACCGTAGAAGGCACCGCCGGCTGGGGCAAGATTAAAATTGTCATGAACGGTAACCAAAGAGTCACCTCGGTTAACATTGCCGACGAAGTCATGACCGATAAAGCCAAGTTGCAAGATTTGATTAAAGAAGGCGTAAACGACGCAGCCGAAAAACTACAAAAACTGCTGGCCTCCAAAATGAAAGATATCGGCGGGTTGGACTTGGCCAAAGATTTGCAAGACATGGTACAGAAATAAATTTTAAAATATAAAATTTACAAATATAAAATTAGGTATCGTTAACGTATTTTATATTTTATATTTGAATATTTGATATTTATTCAGTTATGAGTGTTCCCAAGGCTATTCGTGATTTGGCTGACATGTTCGACAAACTGCCCGGGGTAGGGCCCAGGGCGGCTTTAAGGTACGCTTATTGGCTGGCCGGACAGAACAAAACCATAGCCAAGCAATTTTCAGAATCCATAGAAGCCGTCTACAAAGACATTGTTCCCTGTTCGGACTGTGGTATGTGGACCGACGCCTCCCCATGCAACATCTGCTCTGACCCAAGACGCGACCCTAATTTGTTATGTGTGGTAGCGGCCAGCCAAGACATCCGGGTCATGGAAGACGCGGGTGTGTATCAAGGCAAATATTTTGTCTTGGGCGGTCTGCTGGACCCCATCGAAGGGCGCACACCCGACAATATACAGATCCAAAAACTAATCCAAAAAATAAAAAATCCTACCCAGCCTATCCAAGAAGTTATCCTGGCTCTGGATCCGGATGTAATGGGAGATACCACGGCCTTGTATATCAGCCGGCAATTATCCGCCTCTCCGATTACCATCTCCAGGCTGGCCAGAGGCATTCCCACCGGAGCGCAAATCGAATACACGGACGAAGCCACCATTACCGATGCTTATCTGAATAGGAAAAAAAACTAACAACAAACTGCTTGCAAACAAAAAACCGGGGATTACCCGATTTTTGTTATTTTAACTTTGGTATAAGCCTGTCTGTGGCCTACTCTCTTGCGATAACGAATCTTAGCCTTATATTTAACCACTGAAATCTTATCAGCCCTAGAGTGTTCTAAAATTTGAGCTTGCACTTTAGCGGATAAATCCGGAGTACCAACTTCCACTTTGGAACCATCCTCTTCGGCTATCAATAGGACTTTATCAAAAGACACGGCGTCCCCTTTTTCGCCTTCGATCTTTTCGATCTTAAGTTCTTCACCTTCTTTGACCAGGTATTGTTTACCTCCGGTCGCAATGACTGCAAACATAGTGCGCCCATAGTACTGTAATAAGCCAAATTTGTCAAACCTCACACAAAAAGACGAGAGACAAGAAAAGAAAGACCAAGAAGAGCCAATTTAAGCCAAAATATTATTAATCCGCCAAACCCCGGCAACCCTTAGAGTGCAGCCAGTTAATTCTTCCAGCACATACAGTCATAATCCCGATCAACCCACTCTCTATCGTCATCTCGGCATAATCCTTAATTTTTAATTCGTAATTCGTAATTTCTACACTGCTTCCAATCTCCCAGCCATATTTTTCAGCTAATCCGGCATTGACTTCCAAAACCATATCCGCCTTATTAAACGGCTGGTAAACAGCCGGACTCACTCCGGCTGGCGGAGGAAGCATGTTTTTGACCAACTCAACAATTTTATTGTTTTCAATATAAATGATATCAATCGGAATCAACATATCTTTCATCCAAAAAATATAATGATCAGACTTGTCAAAAACAAATAGCATGCCCTCATCATCAGCCAAGGATCTCCGGCCGCCCAAGCCTTTATTCCTGGTTTCATCCGTGTCCACGACTTCAACCCGTATTTTTTGTTCATTAATTTCCAGATAAGTTTGCATGGGTTTGGGCCACCCTAAAAATAAACCGACGCCCAACAATAAGACAGCAAAAACACTCCAAGCTATTATTTTGCGATTCAATTGCCTTTGTTTGAACTCCATTTTGTTTATTCCGTAGGTTTAAGCTTGGTTTTTCTTTTGATCAAACTATCCACCAGCCAAGATATTAAGCCGGTTAAAATGACCATCATACCCACTAAAAAAATTTTACCCCTGGTTTGAAGTGTCAGCGCCAGAGAGCCGGCGGCCGCGGAAACCAACCACAATAACCAAATCGTGGTTTTATAAGGCAGACCCGCGGCTCTTAAACGAAAATGCAGATGCGTATCATCGCCCTTAAAAGGATTTTGATGGCGCCACCAACGCCTTAAAACCACGAAAAATATATCGGCCACGGGTATGGCTAGCACAGCCATGGCAATGGCGATTTTAGCGCTGGACACAATAGCTAAAAAACCCAGACAAAATCCGGCCATGGTACTGCCTCCTTCACCTAAAAATTGCTTGGCCGGATATTTATTGGCCGGTAAAAAACCTAAATACGAACCGCCGACCGCGGCCGCCAAAATCACGGAACCGGGCTGAAAATAAGTGGGCAAAGCCGATAATAAACCGACCATGGCCGCGCCGATAACTGTAATACCGGTTACCAGACCGTCCAAGCCGTCCGTAATTTTAGTGGCATAAATAGCCACCATTAGCCACGTGAAGGTTATTGCGTCTCCAGGTAAAGACAAAACATAAAAACCATCCAAAGGGCGCCACGTCCACCAATTCAAGTACCATGCACCGGAAGTGGCCGGGCTGGTTACATGCATAATCGTGGTTCCGGAAATTATCACCAGCAGACTGGCCAAAATCGGAAAGATGATACTTTGCCAAGGCTTTAATGTATATTTATCATCCAACATGCCGCCCACGTTCAAAACAATGAGCCCCAATAAAAAGCCCACTATCTGCTCAATGGATATCTTGGTTAGAAAAATCGCGCCGTCAAAACACAAAAATAAAATCACCAGCATCAAAGCTAAAAGAATGCCCAAACCTCCCCATAAGGGAGTGGGTTGTTTATGAATCTTTCTGCCTCCGCGCGGCATATCCAAAGCCCTGTATTGAACCGCCCAACGACGAGTAAAAAAACTAAAAATATACGACAAAACAAAACCCGTCACTGTTACCAGCAACGCGTAAAACCATAAATCCTGATAAGACATGGGCTAATCGGAAAAAATATCCGGCGCTTTGTCCACCTTAAACGAACCATCGTCATTCAAAACTATGGTATCGCGCCTAGCAGCTTGATTTTGTAACAATAAATCAGCCAAAGGCGTTTCCACGCGTTCTTGAATAACACGCCTTAAAGGACGCGCTCCAAAAGCCGGATCAAAACCTGCTTCAGCCAAATCTTCTACGGCCCGGTCTTCAGCTCTGAAGTTAATGCCCTTGGCCTCCAGATTACGCCCTACGCGATTTAACATCAACCAAGCGATTTGCACCACTTCGTCGAGTGTCAAAGGCTTAAACACGATTATGCCATCGAAACGATTCAAGAATTCGGGTCTGAATATGCCTTTTAATTCTCTTTCCAATAAAGCTGTTTTAATGCGTTCCATGGGCTCACCTTCACTGACCGCGCTTTGTATATATGACGTACCCGCATTGGAAGTCATGATAACTATGGTATTGGTAAAATCCACGGTTCGGCCTACGCCGTCCGTCAAGCGGCCGTCATCCATAACCTGCAAAAACAAAGTTAAAATATCAGGGTGGGCTTTTTCGATTTCATCCAACAAAACAATGGTAAAAGGTTTTTTGCGCACTGCTTCGGTCAACAAACCGCCGCGTTCATCTCCGGGCATGCCGATCATGCGGGCCACCGAGTTTTTATCTTGATATTCGGACATGTCCAAACGCACCATGGCGTTTTCATCGCCAAAATATTCTTGCCCTAAAGTTTTAGCACATTCGGTTTTACCCACACCGGTCGGACCCAGAAACAAAAAGTTAGCGATAGGCCGTTTACCTTCCCTTAAATCGGCTCGCGCCCGCCTGATAGCCCGCGCCACACCTACCACGGCTTCTTCCTGCCCCACGATACGCCCATGCATTCTTTCTTCCAGATTCAATAATCTTTCGGATTCAGCCTCAGTTACCATTTCCACCGGAATATTGGTTTTATCATGAATGATCTTGGATACATCTTCAGCCGTCACAAAAGTCCTGTCACCTCTTTCTTTATGCGCCAAAACCGCGGCTTCACGAATCACATTCAAAGCATTCAAAGGCGGAGCCACATCGTGCAAATAACGCAAAGCCAAACTGGTGGCCTTTTCCAAGGCCGCGTACGAAAAAAAGACATTATTCTTGTATTCGATGCTCCCGGATTTAGCCATCAATACTCTAATGGTTTGTTCGGCATCAGCCGCAGGCACCGCCACTTTAACCATTTTTTTGCCCAAAGATCTGTTTTCCAGGAATTGAGTCCAAGCCCGAGGCGTACTGGTAGCTACCAGCAAACAATAGCCCTTGTCCATTTCACTGGCCAAAGTTTCAGCCAGATCCATGGGTCCGCTGCCCGCGCCTACCAAAGCCTCTATGCCATACAAAGCCAAAACAATGTTGCCTGACATAGCCACTTCGTGGAGCATGGCCAACAATCTTTCAGCTGCTAAACCCGGATCTCCGGCCGCCACCACTTGCGCCAAATTTACGGACACCAATCTTTTATCAAACAATAATTCGGGCACATCCTCTTCCACCATTTGCCGGGCCAGTTGTTCAACCACCGCGGCTTTGCCGGCTCCTGATTCGCCCACCAAAACCACGCCTTGCTGACCGCTCTCCAAGCCTCTCATCAACTCGTCCATAACTCTTGAGTTGCCGATCATGGGCGATAAATAGCCCTGCCTGGCCAGCAAGGTCAGATCCTCGCTAAACCGGTCGAGCAAAGAAGTTTGCCGAGCAGTCATAGCCCGATTCATAACCGACTTGGGTTTAAGCCTGGCTAATTGCACAAAACGATCTTGATCTTCTTTGAGTTTGGAATGCAGCAACACCCATTCGGCCACATGAGCAACGTGATTAAAGGGAAAACCCAAGCTGTCCAACAATTCTTGCAGTTTCAAACTCTCATTAAAAGCCTGCAAAAATATTTCCATGGGCGTGACATACTTGCGATTGGTTTGGTCGGCTAAAACAAAAGCTGAAGCCAACACGCGTTTGGCTTCCCGGGAAAAGCTGATAGGCGGCTTGCCTTGCGCTCCGCGGAGCATCAATCTGACCAAAGGTTCTTTGATTTTCTCAAAAGAGATGCCCAGACGCACCATGAACAACGAACCGTCCGAGCTGGTTAGAATGGAGGCGAATAATACTTCTGGCGTAATTTCAATCAAACCTAACTCTTTAGCCAGCTTGTAAGCTTTTTCCACCACTTCCATGGCGGCCGGAGAATAATAAGCCGATACTTCCAAAGAATACTTAACTTCCTCGGGTTTTGTCTGTTCCGGCTTATTGATCCAATGAGGCAGAAGCTTGGCCGGCGCCGTAAACTCGCTCATTCTAAAAACAAAATAAGCTCCCAAGACAATAGCAATATACAACAAAGTCACAAACCAATAACCCCGGGTCCAAAAATCCAAAGTTTGCACGTCCGCAATCGTAAAATTGGGTATGGTTTGAAAAAAGAAGACAATCGTCAACAAAACTATCACCGTCATGAGAGCCAGATGCAGGATGGCATTGATTTGCAGACGTAATTTCCGGCCGGCAATGGTCAAATCATCCACGGGCGTCGCCCAAACCAAAAAACCTTGCTCTGAAGGAATGCCCACTCCGGCTCCTCTGCACAAAGCACAGCTGCGAGAGCCTCTTGGGTCGCCATTACATTCCGAACACACAATTGCTTGAGGCACGGCCGGCAGGTTGTTATCTTCAGACATAGTTTATAAGGATGGCATTTGCGACATAAACATGCCGGAAACAATATTTTGCAAAGCTAAAAAGAAAGCCAAGGGCGGAATTATCATCCAACATAAAATCAGCACAAAATAAATTACTCCTTCGACCGCCAAAGCGATTCCCCGGCCGATGATAACCACCAATCGCATAAAAACACTGATAGCCCTCCCCTGCCAGTCATATTGTCCGTACATGGGCACGAAAAAATTCTTCAACCAAATCTTGAAGGAATATTGTTTAATCCGATAATGCAAACCATCAATACACCAGCTGATCATTTTTTTAAGACCCGTGGTGTACCACCAAATAGGAAACCAAGCCAAGCTACCTAACAAATCAATGAACAGTAATCGCGCAAGCGCCCCCGTGCTTTTCAGCATATGCGCTCATTATAACATATTAACGGACTTACGTACCTCGCGTACATCACGTCCTCTCACGTTCTTAACGTCCTACGTCTGGGATCTATGCCCCTCCTCAGATGAGGAGGGGTGAGGGGGTGGTGTTGAAACATATAAGCCAAACCATACCATTACAAGGCCAGCCCTTCATCCCAGCCTCCCCTCCGTCATCCTGAATTTAGTTCAGGATCTCGTTACTAAATCATTAAAACCACAATCATGTTGGGCGAGTCCGACGTACGCGTCACGGGGTGCGCCTTGGGCGACCGAACGACATGCCGTTGAGATTTAACTAAAAAAATTCATAACAAAAAAAAGAGGACGCGAGTCGCGTCCGTGTCAGCTGTGCTGGCGCCCGCTTGGCGCCGGTACCCCTCGCGCTTGCGTATATGCTTGCGCGATACCCTCATTGACAGTGTAAAACTGGGCCGTTGACCTGGCCGGCACTCGTTCAGTCGCAATGGAGTGCTGGGTCGGTCGTGATGCCGTTTTTGTTCTGTCACGAAGGAGCGGGGTTGATCGGGAGGATGAATTAGGCCCGAGGGCCGTCTGCCACGTGTGACAGGCGGTCAGGTTGCAGCTTCCTATGAGCTGCTCGCGAGGAGGCACCTCGCGCTACTTATGTGCGGTCCACGGGGGCTGACAGACCCGTGTGCCATAACCGTCGTCCGTAGGTGGACGAAGACCTTGGGACGTACACCTAAGCGTACTCCCGAGCCTGGCAAACCTCTGCGCCAGAACCATCACACCGTTCACATTTTCCTTTCTTTTGAGTTTGATGGTTTTTGTTTTTTTGTTCGCAGTTCAGGGTTCAGTCCATATACCCTCACTCACCAGAAAGATACTTGGTCATTTGATCGACCTCCTTTCATCTTTGTGAGGCGGCAGTGGTACTGCTCTTACCGCCCTGGTGAAAAACCAACTTGGGGTGAACCAAGACTTACATACTTTTTATGCTTTGTCAACCCCCTTATCACATATCTAGCGTACATAGCGTCCTCTCACGTACTTAACGTCCATAACGTCCTGATCCACAAAACATGTAGCATGTAACAAACAACCCAACGTCCCGCGTAACCACCCCTGTCATCCTGAATTCATTTCAGGATCTCATTACTTACTATAAAAAAACACCGCGTACCAGTTTGGTACGCGGCGGGAGAGCCGGCGTCAATCGGCGAATTCAATGGAGGTCTCAGTCTGCTCCACGAGCCGCTGCCAATCAGCTCGTTTCAGACCATGCAAAACTGCTGCCAGATGCGCTTTGACAAGTTTCGCTTCGGAGAGATCCGCTTCTGTGATATTCGCCATAGACAGATCTGCTTCCGAGAGATCCGTCTTGCAAAGAGCCGCTCCCCTGAGGCTAGCTCTAGCAAAACAGGCTCCGTAACAGTTCGCTCTAGAAAGATTAGCTCCGTCGAGGTGAGCCATCTCAAAATTCGCTCCGGACACGGCAGCTTCAGTGAGGTCAGCTTTCATGAGCAATGCCTCTCCTAAATTCGCTGCGGTCAGGACTGCCTTATGCAAATTTGCATCTGAGAAGTCGGCCATTTCAAGGCAGGCTCCGGAGAAATCCGCTCCAACGAGTCTGGCTCCGGAAAAGTTTGTTTCAAAGAGCTGCACTTCCAAGAACCGAACTCCTGAGAGATCAGTTCCTGAGAAGTCCTCTCCCGAAAGATCCACCGTCCAATCCCGATACTCTTCGCATAGAGCATTGAACCTAGTGATGCCTTCAGGACCACTCTTAAGCAGAGCGACCAGCTGTTCCTTGGTCATGGAAGGTGCATTTTCTTCGCTCATTTTAACCTCCTCACGCCTCTTCATGTGGCGTTATGTTCGCAACCAAAATACGCAGAGGATTAGCCACTTAAACAAAAATAGAGAGCTGTGTCAACCTCTCCATCTACTTAACGTCCTAATTCATAAAACATGTAGCATGTAATATGTGACAACCCAACGTCCCGCGTCCTACGTCAAAACCAACATTGTCATTCCCGACCAAGTAGCTGATAGGCTTAATGAGCTAAATAATTAAATCGGGAATCCAGTAACTTAAAAACTGGATCCCTGCCTAAGCGAGGATGACAAAAAGAGGCATGTCATCCTGAATTTAGTTCAGGATCTCTAAACTCATGACAAAAAAAGCCCCTCCTTGGTTAAGGAGGGGTTGGGGTGGTTTGTAATTTTTGTTATAGCAGCTTCAGCACCACCCCTACCCCCTCCTCATCTGAGGAGGGGAAATAAAAAATTCCTCCGGAAACGCGCGACCGGAGGAATTTATCATCCCAGCGCCATTTTAGCGCCGAACGAAGGCATGGGCAGCAGGATTGATGTATTCCGGATTTTGCACCGGAATTAATCCCAGTCCCTGCGCTCGTTCAGCGAGGGCATGCAAGGATGATGCTTTGGCCGTTGAATCTTCCAAAGCCATAATATCTCTTTGCAAATAATTGACTCTTGTTTCCAGCTTCTGCAGTTTATCACTGCGTGGAGCGGCTCCCACGATTTGCGCTACATATAAACCAGCCAAACCCAGCCAAACCACCAAAACCAAAAGGCTCCAACCCATGGCTCCTTGTGGGATTTGGCGACCGATTGGCTCCTTAAAGCCAAAACGTTGATGCGGTCTGGTCATAGCAATAGCGTAAGTCCGTGACATAAATATTTTTGTGTTGTTGCGTTTTTATATGCCGCGCGCAGCTTGGCGCTGCGGGCGCGTGGATTATGTTTTATTTCGTCCTCGGTGGGACGAACAGGTTTTTTTGAAATTTGATACCCTTGGTATTTTTTGAATGTTTGTTTGACGATACGGTCTTCAAGTGAATGAAACGATATCACGACCAAGATGCCGCCGGGCGCTAAAATCGCATCCGCTTGATTTAAAGCGGAACGCAAGGCCTGCAGTTCATCATTAACCGCGATACGCAGTGCTTGAAATGTTTTGGTTGCCGGATGAATGCGTGAACGAGCGTAAACCGCGGGCACGCAAGACTTGATGAGTTCAGCCAGTTCCAAAGTCGTTTCCAAAGGCTTTTCTTGCCTCTGACGAACAATGGCTCCAGCTATTCTGTGCGCGTAGCGTTCTTCTCCGTATAAACCGATGAGTTGAGTCAGCTCACGCTCACTCCAATGGTTCACGATCGTGGCGGCGACCAAACCATCCTCATTAGCCTTGGGACCCAAACGCATGTCCAAGGGGCCTTGGGCTTGAAAAGAAATGCCCTTGGAAGCATCGGCCAGCTCATCGGAAGAAAGACCCAGGTCCATCAATATCCCGTCAAAGGGCGCCCAGCCCGATTCCTCGGCTGTTTGACGCAAATGACGAAAATTCTGTTCCACGATCTTCCAGCGCGAGCCATAGGCCGGCTGTTTTTGACGCGCGCGGCTCAGAGCCGCTTCATCGACATCCATGGATAACACCTTCCCATCCGGAGCCGACAGGTTTAGAAGCTCAGCCGTATGAGTGCCTCCGCCTAAGGTGGCATCTAAATAGCGACCACCTGATCGGGGCTTGAGCAATTCCATAACCTCTCGAACCATGACAGCTCGATGGACGGAATCTATTGACGATTGCTTCATAATCCTATTGGTCCGAGTCTTTCGGCTATTTGATCACCGTTAGCCTCTGTTTGGGCTACATATGCCTGCCAGGCCACTTTATCCCAAATTTCCAAGCGGTCGTAAAGACCTGATATCACCACCTGTTTTTGAAGACTGGCGTAGATACGCAAGTATTCTGGAATGGTAATACGCCCGGATTTGTCTATTGAGACTTCCATGGCTCCGGCTAGCATCAGACGAGCGAAAGCGCGGGTATCCGCGGTTGAGAGCGGCAAGGCGGCTATTTTGGCCGCCAAGGATCTCCATTGCTCCTTTGGATAAAGAAACAAAGTATGATCAAGCCCGCGCGTTACGACAGCTCCATCTTTAAGCGCGGTGCGATAGCCGATGGGAACGGACAGCCTCCCCTTGTCATCAAGCGTAAAATGAAACTCTCCGATGAACATAATATACAAGCTAAGTATCAATCCTCGGCCCTAAGGTTTCGGACTATAAAAAAACAGGGGGAAGGCTAGCGCATCCCTGGATGCGGCAACCTTTTATTCCCACCTCTTCCCACTGACACCCAGTTTATGCCACCAGATGACATTTGGTCAACCAATAAAATACAGCTATTTTTTAGCTGTATTGAGTCAAAAAAGCGTTCTTTTTTTGTTCCAATGTGGATAATACAATTCCCCACTTTGGGCTAAATAACAAAACATTTACAAAATAAACAACAAAAGCACACAAACCGAAGTTACCAAAAAAGTAATCCCTCCAAACAGATTGGACCATATCCCATTGATATGTTTGCCCATTACCTTTTTATCATTGGCTATTTTCATAATAATCAAAATCAATGGCGGTGTTACCACACCGTTTAAAACAGCCGTCCAGATCAGAGCCTTAATGGGATTAATACCCACAAAGTTAATCATCAAACCCAGCAGAGTAGCCAAAGTGATCACCCCGTAAAAACCATGCGCTTGCCTGAATTTCCGGTACAACCCCTCCTTCCAGCCAAAAGCCTCACTCAAAGCATATGAAGCCGAGGCTGACAATACAGGAATAGCTAATAAACCGGTGCCGATAACTCCCAAAGCAAAAATATAAGAAGCCCAATGCCCGGCCAAGGGCTGTAGAGCTTGCGCTGCCTGCCCCGCGCTTTGAATATCAAAAATTCCATTTTTAAAAAACGCATTGCCGGCCGTGGCGATGATGCAAAACATGATGATCTGAGAAAACAACATGCCGATGGCCGTATCACGCCGCATTTCTTTTATCTCTTGCTTGGTTGCCCCCATTCGTTTTTTTAAAGAAGACCTGCCATCAGCTATTTCTTCTTCCACTTCTTCATTGGCCTGCCAGATAAACAAATATGGAGAGATAGTAGTACCCAAAATAGCCACCAAGGTCAGAATAAAAGCTTTGGATATTTGAAACTGCGGGATGACGGCGCTGAACGCCAGTTCAGACCAATTTTGAGTCACTAAAAACAGGGTTATCACATAGCTGAACAAAGCCAGGGCAAACCATTTTAACAACTTGGCATATGTTTTATAGCTGATAAAAATTTCCAAAAATAAAATTAAGGCTGTAAAGCCTATGGCTAAAATTACAAAAGGGATTTGTGGAAAAACCAAGCGTGTCACTTCTGCCATAGCTCCCAGATCAGTTCCAATATTCATGGTGTTAGCCAATAAAATCAATCCCACAAATAGCAGCAATACCCATTTTGGAAAAATACGGCGCACAATATCCGTGATGCCCCTGCCAGATACCAGGCCAATACGCCCCACCATTTCTTGCATGGCGACCATGAGCGGAAGAGTAAAGAACACGGTCCAAAGCTGACCAAAACCGAACTGCGCCCCCACCTGAGTATAGGTGGCTATACCCGAAGGATCATCGTCCGCAGCTCCTGTAATAAAGCCCGGACCCAGTCTTCTGAACCAACTTTTTTTCTTGTGGGACATAACCAATCAAACAATTATAGCAGATCAACCGTTCCCTTGGACCCGTCCAGCTCAATCAGATCCCCGATTTTAATCTGTCCATTCTCCAAACCTACGCCTGTCACTACGGGCAGGCCTTTTTCTCTGGCTAAAATCGCCAAATGAGACAAAGCGCTTCCTTTTTCTGACACTATACCTTTTATACTGTTGAAATACGACAACAAATCAGGGGTCAATAATGAGGTATATAAAATAAAATCTCCAGCGCCCTCTTTTAAATCTTTCACCATAACCAGCCTTCCTTTGGCTTTGCCGGGTGACAATCCCTTATATTTGACTGCTTGAGACCATTTTTTATCACTGCGTAAAACAGTCGGTAAAGTTAAATTATTGAATTCCAAATAAGCTTGCCGCCTGTCGTTCAATTTCGAGGCGCTGAAACTCTTGTTATTAATTTCATCCAGGGTCGCGTGATACAACAAAGCTGTGTCCTCCAAGCCATACTTCGAACCCAAAACCAATAAAGCCCGTCTGATGCGATTAATATGTTTAACTGCCAGCCACCGCCCCAGCTCACGCAAGTCATTATAAAACAAAGCCGTCTCAATAGGCTGAATCAGCATGGTTTTTTGGATACCTGACAGACCTCCCCACCAATCGGTCAAATTATTACCGTCCGCCCGGCCAAACATACTTCCAAATTCAGTTTCGTCAGATAAATCCAAAGAGTTACCCTTCCAAGACGAAGTATCAACGGATACTGCCAAGGGACAGTAAAAATAAAAAGAATTCGGGGAGGCAAGTATGTCAATCGGCTGTTTATCAAATTTTTTCAAAATCAAAGACAATGAATTAATTGATTTGTCTGCCAAGAAATTAATACTGAATATCAAGGCATAGTCTTTTATGAACCGGCCAATTAAAACCGTAAAATCATCTTCATCTTCAGATGTATTTTGTAAGGCTTGTTCAACATCCGCCCACAGTCCTAAATCTTTTTTATTTTTTACCAACTGCAAACGCCAAGAATTATTAAATGAGTTCCAAAAACCCTTCAAGCCAACCGCCTTAACCGCGAAAGGTTCGACTGAAAAATAACTGTACGCAGGTAACAGTGCTTTCAGCTCCAGTTCACGATCAATATACAATTGATTGCCGATAATTTTTAAAAAATCAGTTTCAAAAAATTTAATTCCATGATGCGAATAAACTCGGCTAATCGGACCTTTGGCGGCGTACAATCGCTTCAAGATATCAAAAGTCAGCTCTGTGGGGCGGGGAGCTATTTCGGCAATACCTGTTTGCTCAAACCAATACGGAGCGGGCGGTAATGATTTTTTTAAAACCTCCTCTGACGTCATATCATTTTAATTCCCATGGCGTGTTATACCTGCCCAAAAATTCGTGCCCGCGTTTTTCCAGCTCAATGCCGGTCAATTTGGCATCAAAGCAGTTAACATACGCGTCACAAACCGTAATGACTTTGGATCCGGCCGGAACTTGATCAAATCTCTCTTCCAAATCCGGTGACGCGGTATAAATCAAAGGAATGTTCATGGTATTTGATATATGCCATTGGTCATATTTATAGGGCTCTCGGCTATCCACCAGCACTGTCCTCTGCCGTCGTAAATCTTCCACCTCTTCCGTGGTATACAATTTAGCATATCTTTCTTCGGGAAATGCTTTGGAAAATAAAATGCCGCCTTGCCACTGCCCGCCGTCCGCCACCCAGCTCTCAGCCCCATCCTCCAAAGCCACGGCCACGATATTTTTTGACCTCAAAAATTCGGCTACGTCCAAACCGCGCAAACCAGACCAGCACAATACATATACTGTTTTATCCAACGGCAATTCACTCCAAGAGCCCGCTTTTAAATCAGCTGCTCTGATATGAAGGCTCCCCGGTAAATGCCCTATTTCATATTCAACATCTTCTCTGGCATCCAAAACCACAAAATCTTGCGCCTCTGAAGCGAGTGCCGCTAAAAAATCCGCGTTCGTTGTCGTGGGCGATGAATTGGTTATTTTTACTTTATTATTAATAATCATGACCTCGGTTGAGCTGACCGTCGTACTCGCAGTTCGAACCTGATCCAAATCATTATCGATCCAGCCGTTATCAAGATATAAAGGCTGTAACTCTTTTTCAGTGCTGGTGGCACCGATTGATTCCAGAGCTTGTTTGGTTTGTTCGCGGCTCACTTCCAACCAATCCAAATACGCGCGTCTCTGCGCATACGAGCTGTAAAGATGCGCCCCCAAAACCGACACGAAGACTATCAGATATAACATGATCAAAGCCACCGCGACCTTGGCTCCTTTAGTCGCGATTCTGGCTTTTACGTATTGATAGAGTGTACCGAAGGCCGCGGACAAAAATAAAAAAACCAAGGAAAAAACCTGAAAAATGGATGAACCGGCATTAAAAATAAAATCCGGCGGAGGAACCGCTAAAGCTTGTTCGGCCGTCAATAACCCCAAGCATGAAAGACCAATGATTGATAGAAATTTATTCATACAACTTCAAAACCCAAAAACAAACCCTGAATTACAAAACCACGCCCAATTTATCCAACAAAACGATGGCACTGAAATAGCCGAAAAACAAAAAGATACCCAGCAAAATCATCTTTCTAACTAAAGAAGGCTGGAAAGCCGGATGCAATGTTTTGTGATTTAAGAAAGCGACTAGAGCAATGTGTACGAACATGGCAAAAGCGTTGATGACCGCGCCCAGCACCAACAAAGTTTTTGGTTCATGAATATTGAACAAAAACAAAATAATACCAAAAGCTATTTGCGCCCATAAAAAAATATAATAAATCTTGGACAGGTTGATTACGCCATCCGGATTTTGACCTAATTTCTTTTCAGCATAATTTTCAGCCATGATGCGCGAGGTAGAATCCATGACTCCCAGTTGTGTTTGAAATAACATGATGGAAACCACCACTAAAAACAAACTGCCCATGATAGGCCAAGTAGCCTGGCCAATGGCCAAGCCTTCATTGAGCACGAAATTAATCCCCTCTCCGCTGCCAGTCACGCCATAGGCCGTGGCATAAGCCAAAACCATCAGCAAGAGCATGGTCAAACTGCCTATCAACCAAAAAACTATCAGATGCTCAATACTCACATTCTTCCACCAAGCTTTAAACCGAGCCACGCTTTGCGCGTTAATCTCAAAAGACTCACCGCTCAACTTAATTTTCTTATCTCCTTTTTTGACAAATAAACCGGATATTTTTTGCGCGTACTTGCCCATACCATAACCTTTTTCTTTGATATAAATAGATTGGGTCAAATTCAAATTGCCGCCTGCTCCGGAATAGGCAAAAGCCGCCAAAAAAGTGGCCAAAACCAGACTCTCGGGAAAAAATTGATAATCCGCTCCGCGTCCAATAACACCCTGAAACAAAGCCGACCAGTCAGCTCTGGAGCTGATATAAACCGCCAACAAAAAAACAAACGGCACTCCCAGCAAAATCACAGTCTTGGTTATTCTTTCCATTAGGCCGTAAACCGTTTTACCAGCGCTCAATATAAAACCAATGGCCAGCAAAAAAGCTATGGCCACATACTTAAAATCATGAACACCCAACAAAGTAGCAAATACTTTGGCTGAAGCTGCAATAATACCCGGCAAACCAAAACCAATAAATGTAGAAAAAATAAACCAATAAGCCGCCCATTTGAACAAACGATTCAAACCCACAAACACGCTCTCACCCTTGATCAAGGCATAGCGCTCTATTTCCATGTTAATGAAATACTGGAAGGTAATGCCCAATACCGCGCCCCAAGCAATACCCAAACCATAATTGGCTGCCAAATAGGGCCACAAAATAACTTCCCCTGAACCCAAGCCCAGAGCCAGTATGATAAAACTGGGACCAATGAGTTTTTTAAAAGAAATGGGCTTTGGAAATTCTTTAAACTGCGTTTTGTTTTTCATTTATTGTATTTTACCAAACTTTATCCTTTATTACTAAATATAAATTTATTAAATCAAAAATCAAAAACTCTGATATCATTTATTCAATAAAATTTATCGCGCAGCGACACCAAAATTTTTATTTTAATATTTTTTATTTTTTATTTATTAATTTTGGATCGCAGTTTTCTATGGTAGGCAATAGCAAAACGATGCGCTTCGTCCCGGGCATGAACCAGAATATCTGTATGTTTGCTGACCAAATCATGCAAGGACGCGAAAGCCGGTGCTAAAATAATTTGATCTTTATCGCGTTTAGGCCCTTTGGCTATACCGGCCACGGGGATAACCCGCGTGCTCTGCAAGCCTGATAAGACCTCCAAAGCTGCGTTAATCTGGCCGACTCCTCCGTCCATCAAAATAAAATCCGGCCACTCCCAGCCATGATCTTTGTGCTTAAATCTTCTGGCTAATACTTCACGCATACTGGCATAATCATCAGGCCCCAAAACCGTGCGTATTTTAAACTTGCGATACAGACCTTTAACCGGCGCGCCATGTTTAAAGACCACCATGGACGCTGTGGCCGAGGTGCCGGAAATATTGGAAATATCATAACATTCCATTCTACCCATGATGGGATTTTTCTCGGCCTCGGCCGGCAGAGGCCTGTCATCTTTAGCCAAAACAGCCACGTCCTGGATGTGCTCCAAGGCGCGCACCCTGTTCCTCAAATCAGCCGCCAACTCATATTTTTGGGCTGCGGATGCTTTTTGCATGTCTTGCTTATATTTTTTGATCAAATCCGAACGCCGGCCATCAAAAAAAGCCATTAAATCTTTAATAACCTTGCGATAGGCCTGCGGAGTGATAGCACGTATGCAAACACCCGGACATTGCTTGATGGAATAATAAAAACAAGCTCTTTTCTGATCCGGCACACAGGCTGACCAGGGAATGGCCTTGCGAATAATATCCAAAGAAGCCCTGACCGCGCGCGCGGATTTAAATGGACCGTAAACCGCTTTATAAGATCCGGCCAACCTTTCATCAAAATCCGTGGCGCGCAACAAAAATGGACGAGGATATTCTTCATCAGTGATTACCAAATAGCTAAAACTCTTATCATCTTTCTCCAAAATATTGTAATAAGGCTGATAGCGTTTGATTAAATTAGCCTCCAAAAACAAAGCTTCTATGGCCGTGGGCTGTTCAATATAATCAAGGCTCGCGATTTGGCTGACCATGGCCTGAATACGGTTATCGCGCGGGCGCGTAAAATAAGATTCCACCCTTTTCTTTAAAGAAGTGGCTTTGCCCACATACATAATCTCACCAGCCTGATTCTTCATGAGATAGACGCCCGGTCTATCCGGTAATTTGTTATTTTTGACTTTAACCTGGCTGGGAATCATAGCCCCTGCATATTATCAGAAAATTTAGATTGCAAACATTGACCTCGGGCTAAAAAAATGTTCATATGAGCCCTACCGTACATCGACATTGGAGGCCAAGGTGAACCCCAATCGCATCAATTCGTCTTCCTCGCCCGTTTACCAGTACCTCTTGTTTCAAGGCGCGGTTCCCTGGATGGCTCAATACCTAGCCGTCAAACTAGCTCAGGCTTTGCACGACCAAGCTTTGACCATAGTCCAGCTCATGAATGCCAACGGCTGGTCCGTGGAACAAATCTACAATCTGGACCAGTCCAACCGTATCTGGAGGACGCACACAGCCAACCTGTTTGCCGTCCAAAGATGGTTAATGGATGCACTAGGCTTCTCGCCCGAAAAAAGCAAAAACATCCTGATACAACAAACACCGATCGTTGAACAAGACGTTGATGCCTTGCGCCGAGGCGCAGCTGCCTTCTTGGAACTGCATTACGACCAAGACCTGATCCGAGTCGTGGCCGAAAGAAATATCTTTGCGCTCGGCCGTGAACCGGAACAAATCAAGAGCTGGCAACAGACCATCGAAGCGGACAACTTAAATCCGCTCGACAACCTAAAATTACTGACCAGACGCAAGAACATACTGTTCCCGGACTCCAAGCCGCGAGCCATTCCGCCCAATCAATATGCTTTTGACGCAGATCCCCCGCCGCTGGAGTTGACAGAGCAGCTGACAGCAGACTCTACTCAGCCCGCGCCTGCTCAAACATCATTCCTAGATCTGCCGGAAAGCGCGCTGGACGCTGTTCGTGAAAACCATCCCGAGTTGGATGAGCAGTCCGAAACCGTCCCGCAAGCGCTCTGGGAAGCTGCGGCTCAAGCCGAAAAACCGCCGGTCATGGTCACGCCCACTATTCCCAAGGCGCCAGCGTTACCCAAGGTCATACCTTCCAATCCGCCGGCTTATGTCAGACAGCCTGAACCGGATTCGGTTCGAGACTATCTGGAACCGCACAGTCCACCCACTGTACGCCAAAAACCAGTGGCTCAAGACCCGCCGGCCGAAGACTGGGTGGACGACAGTTGGGATAAACACGTACAAACGATCATTGAAAACGCCTTGCCAAAAGGCGGGACCAAGGCCTGGACAGACTTCCAGAAAGCTAATGACTGGCTGGCTCAACGTGAATCCATTCAGACCAAGAACCTGCAGCTCTTAAGCGAATGGTTTGCTCTGCCCAAAGTAATTGATCGACCCAATACCTCCATCCTATTCTTTGCCGGCATCTTGCTGGGCAAGGATTTAATCCGGGAAACAAGCCCGGATCCCAAAAAAAGGCTGAAACCTGCTGATTGGGAAAAACGGTTGCCCGAAATCCTGGAACTGCCGACGCACATCTTGTGGTTCAGATTATACGTAGCACGCCGTTTATTGGAAGTATCTCCCGTGGACTATCCTCGCGTCTTGCTGATGCGTTGGGAAAAAGTAAGCGGCGCTCAAGATGAATACTCACCCGTGCGCCCTTTAAGCCTGCCGCCTCCTGCACCGGAGAACGAGCAGCCCATGGACGAAGCTCGATTGCGGGCCGTGGCCGCGGAGCTGCGCTACCGCAGAAACGAAGTTGAATCCAGAAACATCAAGCTGCCGGCCGGACGCCGAACCAAACCAGGCAAACTGAGCCAGCGGCGCAAGCGCATCATCTGCATCTTGGCCAGCAAGCATCGCGCGCGTTTTCTTGAAAGACTGGGGCCGGTAGAAGAGCTCCCGCTCTCAACCCGCTTTCCCACTCGCGATGACGCGCGCTGGTTGATGAGCAGATCAGCCAAACCCAAACCCTAACTTCCGGACCCCTATCAGGGGTCTGTTTTTTATCTAAAACCTTTGACAATCATAATTTTTTATGATTAGACTCTTACGCTCCTATCAGGAGCACCGAACCTCAAAAAGCCCTTCGGGGCACCGGCTGTCGCCAAGGCCATGGCCGACCACCGCAACCGCCTAAGCGCTACCCGGCGCCAGGCACTGTCACCTCCCACAGAGCTTTACGCGACGTGGGATAACCGTCCCGATGTCCATCGGGACACTCAAACCGTGAGAGGGTCATCATGAAAGAATCATTCTGGACCGGTAATGGAAAGAACGCCTGGATCGCCAAAGCAGTCATCAGCTCAACCGGGCATGCTGTAGCCAGAAACTATCTGGCCAACGGCGATGACAGGGATACACGCTTGCGCATCGGCGACCTCGGGCTAACCATGCGCCTGGATCGTCGTTTGGTCGGCATGACTCCCGAACAGCGCCTGGCAGCCCAAGACTTGGCTCAAGCCATGTTCACCGACCTGATGCGCACTCTTGGCAAAGAAGTCATCGAGGGCAGCGGCATCACGATCGGCAGCCACATTGAATGCAATAGCCAGATGTACCGAGTAGCCAAAGAAACAAAACTCGGCCTGCATCTGCAACTGCTGACCCATGGCTTCCCAAGCACGACGCAGTTCCACACCTGGGATACCCTAAAGGCAGTCAACATTGTTCATCCAGACACAGCGCGACAAATGATGGTACGAGAGTTCGTCAACAGGAGCTGTTACAACTGGGATCCGGAAATCCATTTGGAATTCCTGCAACATTGGGGAGAAGAGACTTTAGCCCAAGTCTACCTCTTTGGCGGGAATGATCATGGCGTTCGCTTTTACCTTGACTACGAAGACGAGGTGATAGCGGAACGCATTCGTCCGTGTATGGCCTTGATTCAGAATCCGGAGACTCTTAAGTGGGTCTCCGAGAATACTCCGGCCGTGATCATGCGTAACATTGCTAACCAACTGCTCCTGGAGCGCACTCACGCCAGCACTCCTGACCCGTAAACTCGGGTCTGTTTTTTTATGTTAAAATTTACCGTTTAGCTAACACCCTTTTTAAATACTGTCCCGTATAACTATCTTTAATCTGCGACACTTCCTCGGGCGTGCCCTCGGCCACCACATAACCTCCCCTGTCCCCGCCTTCAGGCCCCAAATCAATCACCCAGTCCGCATTTTTGATGACGTCCAAATTGTGTTCGATCACCAATACCGTATTTCCGCGGTCTACCAAACGTTGGAGTACGTCCAATAATTTTTGTACATCATCAAAATGCAAACCCGTGGTCGGTTCATCCAAGATATAACAGGCGTGTCCCGTGTCGCGCTTGGATAGCTCGGCCGATAATTTGACGCGTTGCGCTTCACCACCTGATAAAGTATTGGCCGCTTGGCCCAATTCTATGTAGCCCAAACCTACTTCGGACAAGACTTTGGTTTTATCACGCACAGCCGGAATGTCTTTAAAAAAGACATTTGCTTCTTCAACCGTCATGCCTAAGATGTCTGCAATATTCTTATGCTTATACTTAACTTCCAAAGTCTCACGGCTGAATCTTTTGCCCTTGCAAACCTCACAAGGCACATAAACCGTGGGCAAAAAATGCATTTCAATGGCGATTTGTCCGTTACCTTCGCAGTGTTCACACCTGCCTCCCGGCACATTAAAAGAAAACCGGCCTGGCTTGTAACCGCGCATGCGCGCATCCGGTGTCATAGTGAATAATTCTCTGATGGGCGTCCACATGCCCGTATACGTAGCCGGATTGGAACGAGGCGTCCGGCCAATGGGCGACTGATCTACATCAATAATTTTGTCCACCCAATCGATACCTTTAATACTGTCGTGCTCCGCGGGCTTGGCCATGGATCCATATAATCTGGCTGCCATGGCGCGGTATAAGATATCAATGATTAAAGTGGACTTGCCCGACCCGGAGACTCCGGTCACACACACAAAGCGCTTGAGAGGAATTTTAACGTTAATCTTTTTTAGATTGTTAGCGCGCGCTTTTTTAATTTCCAACCACTGCTTAGCCAAAGTTCTGCGCTTGGGCGGCAAGCTGATGCGTTTATCACCGCGCAAATACGCGCAGGTCAGACTGTTTTTATCATTCAAAACTTGAGGCATGGGGCCATGCGCTACAATCTGACCGCCGTGCTTGCCGGCGCCCGGTCCGAAATCCACTAAATAATCCGCAGCCGAAATCGTGTCTTCATCATGTTCAACCACAATGATACTGTTGCCCGCGTCGCGCAATTTTTCCAAGGTTTCCACCAAACGAGCATTATCCCGCTGGTGTAAACCAATGGTCGGTTCATCCAAAACATACAAAGCACCCACCAGACGAGATCCGATCTGCGAAGCCAAACGAATACGTTGTGCTTCTCCTCCTGATAACGAACCCGCGATACGATTCAGAGTCAAATAATGCAAGCCCACATCCAACATAAACTGCAGCCTGGCATTAATCTCCTTAAGAATCGATTCGGCAATCGCGTTTTCCGTTTCATTTAATTTTAGACTGCCAATGTATTCATAAGCCTGCTCAATGGTCATGCCGGTCACATCTACGATGGATTTTTTATTGATCAACACGTGCAAAGCTTCTGGCCGCAAACGAGCGCCCAGGCAAACAGGGCAAGGATCTTCAGAAAACAAAAAAGCCGTGCCCAAACCCGTACAGGTAGGACAAGAGCCATAAGGCGAGTTAAAAGAAAATAGACGAGGTTCAATCTCCGGAAAAGCAAAATCATGTTCCGGGCAAGCGAAACGCGCGGACATAAGCTTCTCTGATTCATCATCCAGAACCGCGATTACTGTGTCATCACTTCTATCCAACGCGATTTCAATTGCTTCTACTAAACGTGTACGCAAAGGTTTATTGTTTTCCAAGGGCCAAGCCAGGGGTATTCTATCCACAACCAGTTCTATGTTATGACGATTATTGCGCGACAACGGCACCCTTTGACGCAAGGGATAAACTTTTCCGTCCACCCGCGCTTCAGAAAAACCGCTTTCATAAGACTGCTGTAATAATTGCAGGTATTCACCTTTGCGGCCGCGTACCAAGGGCGATAAGATCACAATTTCATTGGTACTTTTCTTGGTTTTTCTTTTTTTAATTTCTTCCGGATCGCTATGAATGGCAATGGTTTGATTGATAACCGCGTCCGCGATTTCGTCCACGCTCATCTTGCGAATAGGCTCGCCTCCCACCGGGCAATGCGGATAGCCGATGCGCGCGAACAAGACCCGCAAGTAATCATAAATTTCGGTGATGGTGGCCACGGTTGAACGCGGATTGGAGCTGTGCGCTTTTTGATCAATGCTGATGGCTGGCGATAAACCCTCAATCTCATCCACGTCCGGTTTTTTCATCTGACCTAAAAATTGCCGCGCGTAAGCCGACAATGACTCTACATACCGGCGCTGACCTTCGGCAAAGATCGTATCAAAAGCCAAACTCGACTTGCCGGATCCGGACAAGCCCGTAAAAACAATCATTTTATTGCGCGGCAACTCAATTGAAATATCTTTCAAATTATGTTCGCGAGCGCCTTTGATAACAATTTTATCTTGCATAATAATCCAAAATTAGCGTCTAAAGTTGACGCATTAGCCCCCATAGAGCTGGGAAGCAAAGAAAAGAATATAACATAAATAGGGTTGAGTAAAGAGATCTCTCCGCTAAGGTGGATTCCCGATTTAATTATTTAGCCAATTAAGCATATCCGTTGCTTAGCCGGGAATGACGTGATTAATCCCCCCTTAGCTAAAGCTACGCAGGACGCAGCAAGGGGGTTTTAAGTTTTGACGCGGGACGATCGTTCGCATCAGTTTACCAGCTTCAACACCACCCCCGTATAAGGGGCGTGGCCCCCACGGCGTAAAGCCGCGTTGCGGCCACGCCGCTTATACGCGGGGCTTTACGCCCATCCCCTCCTCATCTAAGGAGGGGCTTTGCTCTGACGTAGGACGTTAAGTACGCGATGGACGCGATGTACGTTAAGTACGCTTATTATAGTAGAACAAAACTAGAACACATGCAATACAATTGTGATTTTTTATGAATTGTTATAAGTTGCCTAAACGAAATGGGAGCACTCCATGCCAAAAAACACCCAGTTGGGTCGGCTATTAGCCTTAGCCGCGGCTTGTTTCGCTATCACCATCCCCATATTCGCCAGGTCCCTTTAAAAAAGCGATTGGTCCGTTTGGCAGACAATTGCTGTTCGCGGCCTTTTTGGCGCATTGCTAATCGGGCTCATGTACCCCAATAAGCTTAGGACCGGGCTGGCAAATATAAAAATCACATTAGCTTACGCCGTCCTAAGTACGATCACCAGTTATCTTTGGGTCTATAGCACCCTGCACGCTCCACTAGGCATTTCCCTAACTCTACTCTTTCTAAGTCCGATCTGGGTGGTGCTCTACGAATGGCTGGTGGAAAAACAAAAACAACTAGGCACTCTTTTGTCTGCGATAACTGCCTTCATAGGCACGGTCTGCATCACCAACTCGTATCAAAACGAAGGAGCTTATGGATACTTTGGCATAGCCGCTGCATTGATTAACAGCTTTGTTTTTAGCACAGCCCTCATCGTTGGACGTCGAGCTAAAAACAGAGTGAGCCCGGAGGCGCTGGCTTTTTGGACCCTAATTCTCATCACCCTGTGCTTCGGTTGGTCCATTCCACAAGCCAAATGGAGCACGGGAAGCTTAATCAACGCCTTAGGTATCGGCATTGTGGGCAGCGGGCTAGTCCATCTATGCACAACAAAAGCGCTTAAACTCATAGCTGCTTCTGAAGTATCAGTGCTCATGTATTTTGAAGTAGCCCTGGGTTGGGTAGTGGGCTATCTTTTGTATCAAGAACCAGTCAAGTTCTTAGCTGTTCTAGGCACCTGCCTCGTGTTCTTGTCCGTTGTCATCGTTTGGCTTAAAACGCCAAAAGTCTCACCCCCGTAGCTAAACGGTGGTTTTTTTATTTTTAAATTCAACGTATAATTAGCTAAATATTTGACATCCGACCTTTATTTTGGTCATATATCCCTACAAATAAACACCCAAGGGCATGTCCTTTGAGGAGGAAAGAACTATGAGCGTCAAACCCACACTCCCCGCCGGCGTTAGAGATTACATGCCGGCCGAAATGCTCTTTCGAGAGCAGATCCTAGCCAAAATTCGTGCGATGTACGAGGTTTTTGGGTTTTCTCCCATAGAGACCCCGGCCATAGAACGCGAAGAAGTGCTGACCGGCGGCAAGCCCCCGGATATGATTATCTGGCGGACCGCGACCAGCACCAAACATGAGGGAGATGATGGCTTGGCCCTGCATTACGACCTGACCGTACCTTTGGCCAGAGTCGTGGCCGCGCACAGCAATTCCCTGCCCCGGCCTTTCCGGCGCTATCAATGCCAGAAGGTTTGGCGTGGTGAGAAGCCTCAAGCCGGACGTTACAGAGAATTCATGCAGTTCGACGACGACATCGTGGGCTCGGACAGCTTGCTGGCCGACACGGAGATCATCTGGCTCATGGTTTCGGCCATGAGAACCATTGGACTCGAACGCTTCAAGGTACGTTTCTCCACCCGCAAGGTGCTGAACGCGCTGGCCGAGCTGGTAAAAGTTGAGCCCGGCAGTCCTCTGGCACGGGACTTGTTCCGCATCCTGGATAAACAGGACAAGATTGGCCGTGACGGTGTGGCCGCGCTTTTGGCCAAGCAGTTCGTGGCCGAAGAAGAACGCGATCCCAATGATCCGGACGCCACGGAAAGCGGACTTGGTTTCTCGGAAGAGCAAATCAAGATCGTCAGCTCTTTCCTGGATATCACGGGCAATTCGGCCGAAATCGTGGAGCAGCTGCAAAAGCTCTTCGCCGGCCGAAGCGTTCTGGGCGAACAAGCCGCGGCGGACCTGCGCACCATCTGCGATGGCTTGACCGGTTTTGGCGTACCTCCAGAGAACTGGACCGTGGACATCAGCGTAGCTCGAGGCTTGGCCTATTACACGGGCCCGGTCTTTGAAACCACTCTGCTGGACTTGCCGGAAATCGGCTCGGTCATGAGCGGAGGGCGTTACGACGACCTGGTGACACGCTTCACCGGAGAGTCAGTGCCGGCCACAGGAGCCTCCATTGGCGTGGATCGCTTGTTCGCGGCAATGGAGAAGCTGGGCCTGGTCGAGAAGCGCAAAACCAAGACCCAGGTCTTGGTGACCATCATGGACCAAAGCTTGACGACCAACTGTTTGGAAGCTTTGCGTATACTGCGCGAAGCCGGCGTGCCATCCGAGGTCTACATGGGTCCAGACATGGCACTCAAGGCCCAAATGGCCTATGCCCTGAATCAAGGCATCAAGTTCGTGATCTTTGTGGGTCAATCCGAAGCCGAGGCCGGCACGGTTCAGCTCAAAGACACGAGCACGCGCCAGCAAGAACAAGTGACCCTGCCCCTGCTCGCCCAGACCATCAAGTCTAAGGCTGAATAAGCCTCTTGACAGTTTGGGCTTTTAGGCCTAGGTTACCAGTGGTATCGGGCACGTAGCTCAATTGGCCAGAGTGCCGGATTGTGGCTCCGGAGGTTACGGGTTCGATCCCCGTCGTGCCCACCACTTTTCCGTCGACCGGTGAATCAAACACCGGTCTTATTTTTTATTGACAAGTAGCTTCCATCTGCTAAATTTCATCAGTACGCTCACAACAAGAGGGGCGCAACATGGCTAATAATGACTGGGAGCCGGTTGTCAGCCGACTCACCAACCTATGTCTGGCACGGCTGCAAAACTGCACTGAAACAGGAGATTCAGTTACTGTCCGGCTCAAGGGCATTATCAAGTTAGCCAAGGACGACAGCGGAATCCGATTACTGCAACGACATCGAAAAATACTGGGAACGGACTATCTCACGGCGTTTCCAGATTTCCGCTGCCTGGGGCTGATAGAAGGCTATCACGTTGTAGAACTAGAATATCTTGGCGATTGGACTCTGGAGGATGCCTTGCTTGGCAAAGTTGAACAACAACGAGATTCCTACTTCCAAAAAGGAATAGAACTAATCGGCGATGGCATTCGTTTATTAAGTCGCCATGAGTTGCCAAGCGAAGAGCAGCTCACAGCCTGTCAGGCCTTCGTAAAAAACCTGGTACACGCCTTGGTCGCCAACGCACAAGCTGCCTCTATCAACATTGATAAGCGAAAGCTGAACTCAGCCATACACGAAGCGCAGTTACGCGCGTGCCTCTGCCACAATGATTTTTCAACCGTCAACATCATCTGCCGGCCGGATTCCAGCATTCGTCTTATCGACCCTCGCTGGGTCACTCCCGGCGGGATCGGGTATGATAAAGCTCCGTTTGGGAGTAGCGCAATCGATTGCGCTACTATCTTCGTCAGCCTGGAGCGCAAGGACCTTGAAAGAAAGGCTCTTGGCTTACGTGATTTGGAGTTAAGCCAAAGAATTAAACCGATCATCGACGAGATGATGGCCAATCAGCTCTTTAATCAACAAACCCTTGACTTGTGCCTGGCTCAAGCCTACGCCGTGTATTGCGCTTGCCGCTGCTCTTACTGCCTCGAGCAGGAAAGATCTTGGCTCTATGATAAAATGCGTCAAGGCTTGATCAAAACTTTGCATCGGCTATAAACCGGTGTATTTTTATACTGAATACGAAAATACTATATGAAATTCATTTTTGACATGGACGGAACACTGTATAGATTTAAAGATTCCGAAACATTCATCCATTCATCTCTGTCCAAAGCTATCAAAAAAAATATTTTTGAGTTTTTGGCTGGAACCCTAAAAGTTCCCTCATCTGACATAGCTAACATCTACCAACAATTGAAAGAAAGGTATGACGGTCATATTAGTTTAGGTATAGAAAAAGAATATGGTATTGATAGAAAAATATATTTTAATAATACCTGGAATATAGATCCGACTGATTTTATAGACAAAAGACAAAGTCCCAGAGCCATCCTGCTGCCTTTCATCAATCGATTTGCAATACTAACCGAAGCGCCAATGATTTGGGCTGAGGCCGTATTAAAACACCTGGATATTTTCGATTTGGTTGACGGCAGAATCTTCACCGGAGACTCAATGATTAGAAAACCATCAATCGAAGCTTTTCTAAACATAAAAAACCTGCTTGATGATGGCGCTGCTCAAATCTACTCTGTTGGGGATCAAGAAGAAACAGACATCTTGCCAGCTAAAAAAATCGGCTTAAAAACAATTAAAATAGGTCTTGGACAAACAACGGCAGACTATCAGATAAATAGCATTCACGATCTACCAAAAATCGTTAAATAAAAAAGACCCCCTTAAAGAGTGGTGGGGGCCACAGACTGCTTCTTGGCATGACCCGGGGTCACGCCATCAATCCTGAGTTCCATGGATTGGATCATCTCCAGCACAGACATGGCTCCGTCTGTGTAGCCGTAGAGACGACGGTCCAGGTCGCTGATGAGCACCTTGCGCTCTGAACAACGACTGATCTGAGAAAAGAGCTCGTAGGTATAGTTCAGGCAGGCTCGAGAGATCGGCCGACACCACTCGCTGGGGATAGAAGCCCACTTCTCGGGTTTGCCGTCCGGCAGAAGATACGAGATGCCCACGTTGGCGTCACCGGCCAAGGAACGACCACTGAATGGGACACCGGGATAGAAGTCTCGTTCGCAGACTTCATCGATGGCCGAAGCATAGCGACGTACGCAACGCACGCCCACGCCGATCTCCTGGATACGATTCACGCCTTCGCCAATGCCGATGCCGGCAATGACCGAAGCCACCTGTATGCCATTGGTGCGCATGACTTCGATCAGACGCAACAAGGTCTGGCCCTCGAAGACCACATCGTCGAGCAAGGTGATGACGCTTGAAGCTTGGCGGATACGCTCGATCTGCTCGTCTACGGACGGCTTGCCATGACGCGCGCCGACCGTGGTACTGCCGTTCTCAACCGTCTGACACAGCCGCGTGATATCCAGGGTCAACCCGGTCGAGTAGTAGGCTCGATCGATGGAAACCACGGGATACATGCTGGCTTGCACCATCTCGGTCAGCCCCTGTGTGAGCTCCTCCTCGGGCACGAACTCGTAGTCCGAGAAGATGCCTCTCATGGCTCTATTGAACTCCGAGCGCAAACTAACGAAGAACGCATCACTCGGCAGAACGAAACCACGCTCTTCTGCCCAGCGTCCAAGCAACAACTTGATGTCCGCTGAGACAATATAAGGTGCCATTTTCTCTCTCCTCACGTTCGGGTGTATCACTTGCCCATCACGAGCAAGAACCGAGCTGGTTAAACACGATTCCTGCCCGCGACCTTAGCCTATTTAACAATCGACTGCAATGCCATTTGCACGGCTTGCTCCGGATCTTTGGCCGTTTGTACCAAAACGCGTTCTCTACTATCCAAAAAACTGCCGGCTAATTTATCAGACCAACCACCGCTGCCCTCCAAGACCACAATCGGAATATTAGCTTGATAAGCAATGGCTATTTCAGTCAAGGTTCCTGAACCGCCGTTAACGGCAATGATAGCGTCACAACTGAAAACCAAGGCCATTTCCCGACCTCCCCCTCGTTCCAAACCCGTGGCAATCACCACATCCGCGTTTTGTTCAAAGATTTCCGTTCCTTTACCATAGGTAACACCCACGGTTAAACCACCGGCTTTTTTAGCACCGCGACAAGCGGCGGTCGACAAAGAATCATAATCTTTTTCCGCCCCAAAAACCAAAGTGGCATTATTTTTGGCCACCCAATACCCAACTTCTTCGGCTAATTTTTCGAAATCCTGCTGAACATTCATGTCAGCCGCAGAACCCATGACCCCAATTTGTAATTTTCTGTTTTGCATAATTATTAGAATTAAATAGCCCTTCTCAAACGAGAAGGGCTTATTATATAAAATTAAACTATTTAGCTCTTCTCGGGCGAATATAAACCATGATGATGTACATGATTAAATACTGTCTGGCAAACAATCATAGTAGCTAATCGTAAAAAGATATCATAATAATTAAATCATAGTCAAGTGGTCTGCCTAACGCACCGGTCTAACACATCTTGATTTATTTTTAATGAGGTATAAAGTGGTACGCGAACCTCTGAAAATGAGCGTTCGCCTTCACAAAAAGCAACCATAACCGCTGTACAGGTGGTTGAACAGAAGGAGCAGTACCATGCGTAATACGGAGAAGGTAAAGGTGACCGGCCACGAGTTGACCATTGAACAAGTGGTCGCCGTGGCCAGGTGTCACGCCAAGGTGGAGATCGACGAGCAGGCCTTTGAGCGACTCAAGACCATGCGCGCCGCCCTCGAACAGCGTATCAAGGACAAGAAGGTCATGTACGGCGTGAACACGGGTTGTGGCAGCCGCAAGACCAATGTCCTGTCTCCCGAAGAGCTGTCAGACTACCAGATGAGCTACATTCCGGCCCACTGTTGCGGACATGGCGAACCCATGCCCGAAGAAGTGGTGCGCGCGGCCATGCTCATTCGTCTGAACTCGTTCTTGCGTGGCAACTCCGGCCTGCGTCCCGAAATCAGCAAGCGTCTCCACGACTTCCTGAACCTGGGACTCACGCCCGTGGTTCCGCGCTATGGTTCAGTGGGCGCTTCCGGCGACCTGGTCCCCCTGGCTCACATGACCGCCGCCTTGATCGGATTGCCGAACGGCCGCGTTACCATCGTGGCCGCTGATGGCGGATCGCAGGAGCTCGACTCTGCTCAAGCCCTGAAGATGTTCCAGCTCGAGCCCATCATCCTGCAGGCCAAAGAAGCCATGGGCCTGACCAACGGTGCCAACTTCATTGCGGGCATGGGATGCCTGGCCGTCTACGACGGCTGGGATCTGTTCAAGCAGGCCAACCTGGCCCTCTCCCTGTCGCTCGAAGCCATCCGCGGTGAATCCGACGCTTTTGATGAGCGTCTCCATTTGGCGCGTCCCCTGCCCGGACAATCCCGCGTGGCGGAAGCCGTGCGTGAATTCACCAAGGACAGCCAGCGCATGACCGAAGCCGCGCGCTTTGTGAACCTTAAGGATGAAAAGCCGATCTGTGACAAGACCGGCCTAAAGGTCCCGCGCGTTCAGGACGCGTACTCGTTCCGTTGCGCGCCCCAAATCCACGCTAGTGCCTTCCACGCGCTCACGCATGCCGAAGAGCTCCTGAACTTGGAGATCAACGCCAGCACGGACAACCCGCTGATCTTCGAGGACGGCGACACTTACCAGACTCTGTCCGGCGGTAACTTCCACGGCCAGCCTCTGGCCAGCATGCTGGAATACGTGACGCTCTCGCTCGCGCCCTTGGCCGGCGTCAGTGATCGCCGATTCTTCGCCCTGCTCGACATCAAGTCCAGCTTCGGTCTGCCGGCTGATCTGGCCGGACCCAAGCTCGTCAACACCGGGCTCATGATTCTGCAATACGCGGGCGCTTCACTGGTCAACCAGGTGGCGCAACGCTGCAGTCCGTGCTCGGTGCACAGCGTACCGACCAGCGCCAACCAGGAAGACTGGGTCAGCATGGGCATGAACTCCGCTCTCAACCTACGTGAAGTCTTGCCCATGATCCGCTGGGTGCTGGCCGCCGAGCTCTTGGCTGCTGCTCAAGGCATCAAGCTCATCGAGCCTCAAATGGCGATGACTGAATTCGCCTTGGGGAAAGGCACAACCGCTGTCTACGAGGTGATTGTGTCCACCTTGTTCGCAGACGTGGGAGAAGACCCCGAAACCTGGTTCAACGATCGCGATCCGTCTGAGGATACGAAAAAGTTGAGCCGGATGCTCGAAGACGGCTCCTTGATGAAGGTGGTGTGCGAAACCACGGACAGCTAGTCCGCCGGCCACGCACCGACTCGACCGCGAGAGTACTCCTCTGGCGGCTTTTTTTATCCAAAATAAGTTGCACAACACGCCTATCCTCTATATAATATCCGCACTATGTTAAAAAAATCTCTATCTTTAAGTCTTTTTTCAGCTGGTGTGGCCCTGCTTTGTGCCTCACCCGTCTTGGCGGCTACGCCCCAAGAAATACTGAATAACAGCCTGAATTCTTACAGTTCACAAGACGGTTATCGAATAGTCGGTCAAATAGTCATTAATGTTGACGAAATGCGCTATGCTTGGGCCAAAAAAGACGGTCCGGAAAGCGGTTCTTTCACCCTTAACTTTGTGAGCAGGGCCCTGCCCGAAATAGACGGACGCCAAAACAGCGAAGGTCAATTAACTCTAGCCAAGGCCAGTATTAAAGGAGATGGCCAAGATTTGGAAATGGATGAACCTTTGAGTTTTCAATGGAAAAATATCCATCCTTATTTTTACGGACGCATCGAAAAAATGCCCTCCTTGATTACCGGCTTGCTGGGGCCAGGCATGGATCTATCACCCTTAATTGGCCAATGGATCAAAACCGAATCACCGGAAAATATCGACGATCTATCGCAAATAAACGATCAGACTGAAAAAATAGACCAAATGACAGAATTTTTTCAAGAAATGGCCGACAAAAAAGCCCTGCAAGTCACCCGCACCGAAAAACGTTATAAAAATCCCCAAGGTGAAGATATGGTTAGGGTAAGATTAGCCATCAATCGAAGCCTAATTTATAAAGAATACGTAAAAAATCTGAACCAAGCTTATAAAATAAAGGTCAGAACCGAAAGAAACGCCAAGATCAATGAGCTTAGAACCCAATATAATAAAACCATAGCCGAAATCAACAAGATTAGCGCCGCGGCCAATATCAACCTGACTCAAAATAGATTAGACCGAATAGAGATGGGTATGGCGCAGAAAGACGCTAAAAAAGATTGCACCTGGAATGAAAAAACTAATAAATCGGTTTGCAAAACCATAGGCTGGACCAATGTTAAAATAAACGGAGGCATGACTTTTATGCCCATTGATACCAAGCCAGTCGAGCAGCCACCGGAGGCCATTGAACTCGAGGCTTTAGCTGAATTGTTATAAAAAATAGTACGTAAAAAAAGACTCCCGATGGGAGTCTTTTTGTTAAACTATCAAATCGTTCCATGTTTCCGCATGATATAATCCATCTATGAATGAACAACCTCCAGCTCCAAAACAGGAAAAGGCTCCTGAACAATTCCCTTCTCAAGAGGAGATCCGGTCACAGCTAGAGAAGTTCTGTGATGGCAGGGAGTACCAGGAATTACGAGTGTTGAGTAATGAGAAGGGCGTGTATTTATATGAAGTTAAAACCACGGATGAACACGGCGAAAGAATCGAGTATATCTTTCAAAGAGCAAAATACGACTACACAGATCCCAGTCTGCCTTCAACCATGCGGTTTTCTGCCTCGATCCACTCCACCCTATTTAACGGGGATATGCCATGCGGCGGTGAATGTGTGGCCAATTACCTCGACGGAACCTGGTATCGCACATAGATAACTTGAAGGCTTGCGAACTATAAATAATCAAAAACCGCCCAATGGCGGTTTTTGATTATTTTTCGTCTCATAGCCTTGGCTATCGAGACTAGCACATTTGTTTCGCAAACATCATAGCTCCGTCAACCTTGGCGGAGCCACGTGAGACCTCGCGGGGAAGCCACGTAAAGCGCGAAAATCATTTATCTTATGCGCCACGTGGCACGTAAAAGACCTCGTTGGGCGAGGTCTTTTACGTGGCGGAGAGGGAGGGATTCGAACCCTCGATACCTTGCGGTATGCACGCTTTCCAAGCGTGTGCACTAGGCCTCTATGCGACCTCTCCAGATATAACAATGCCCCGCATATTAGCGGATATTCACGAATAGTTCAAGTACAAAATATTGACCTTTAACAAATTAGTTGTTAGTAATGTCTTACTGCCGAAATGGCAGCTATTCGGGACGACCCCGGATAAACCCGCCATGGGAGAAAACCATGTCTAAAATCAAGCTCCCCAGATCAGTCTTCGTGGCCAAGGAAGTATTCCTGCATGAAATGCGTAATCTTACCGGAGCCGAACACACCAGAGTATCCAGCTGCGATCCTGAAGTTCGGATGTCCAGCGGTGCAGAATTTCAAATCATGCACTGTGAGATAGAATCCGGCTCCATACAGCCCATGCAGACCTCTGACACCCGGCCAGCGCTCGAAGCGCTGACCATCCCAGAGTATACTCCGGATTGCGTTGTTAGATATGTGCACATACAAGGTTGCATTGACGACCTATACGGATTGTTAGATCCTATGACTAAATTCTGGGTAGAATGCTACGTTTACTCCAAGAGCCCAGCCAAACACAACTCGCCATTGCCATACAGCCCACGTGCTTGGTACCCATACACTTTGACCTTCTCTCTCGAGTCATACTCCGGCGAAAATAAACACGTGCATTACTATCTTGATGGATTGTTAGCTGGAAAATGTATCAAACAAATCACCATCATCCCTCTATCCACCACGTTAAACCCCGCATGGAGCAGAGGCCGCCAAGGAGCAATCTACGTTCCACTCTCCGTGAGGCTGGGCCCACAAACTGACAAGCCCAATTCTTGACACCGCGTTCACCTTTAGTGAGCGCGAATTTTTTTATATCAAAAAACAGGCCTTTCGACCTGTCTTTTTGTTACATGCTACATGATGTTTTACCCTTGTGCTCCGGCTGCTTGAATGGCCTGTTTAAAAGTCTCGTAAGGCAAGGCGCCTTCCAATAACTCGCCATTCACAAACGTGGCAGGCGTACCACCAACACCGGCTTGAGAACCTTCGTTCAAGTCTTCGGTGACCCGCGAAGCCATTTCTCCACTGTCCAAGCACTTATCGAATTTAGCCGTATCCAAACCCAAATCTTTGGCCGCCTGCTTCCAAGCCGCCACATTCATACTGCCGGCTTTATTGGCCGCAAAAATCCTTTCATACATTTCCCAGAATTTGCCTTGAGCAGCCGCGCACTCCGAAGCCTCACCCGCTTTTTGCGCTTCAGGATGGAATGACAATGGGAAATGACGGAACACAACTCTTACGTCATTTGGAAAATCTTTTTTGATCTGTTGCATGGTGTCAAAATGCTTGGAGCAGAAAGGACATTCAAAATCAGAATATTCGATCAAAGTAACCTTGGCGTCTTTTTTACCATAGATATGATCTCTGGTTTCATCCACCTCTCTGGGTGGCTGTGATGGCAAAGCGGTCGGATCTTCCACGACAGGCTGGCTTGGCTGAGCAGCCGGCTGTTGAGCGACTTGGTCGCCCAAGCCCAAAGCACCGACACTTTTACCCGAGAATAAAAAGTTTAAAACCAAGATCAAGGCCAAGGTAGCCATGACGGCTACGCCTGAAATCAGACCCAAAGCAAACATGGTCTTGGGATTGCCCTGCCAAAAATTGCTTTGATCCTTGTTTTGTTCTGAATGTTCCATACAAAATAGAAATAGTTAACTGTGGATAATTTTATTAACAGACCTTATGGTCAATGTGGCTATATTTTTATGGTCGGGAGAGAAAAAGTCAACTAACTAATACCTATTTTACTCACCCAAGGCCTGATCCAGCTCACGATGCCATGTTTGCTCATCTATGGCTCCGCTGATCATTTTATTGTTTATAAAATAAGTGGGCGTGGCCTCCAAACCCATGTTCACGGCCTCCGCGTAATCTTCTTTAACCTTGGACTCGGTTGATCTATTGGAGTAACAAACGCCAAAATCATCCGTCCGCAAACCCAGTTCATCGGCCAAACCCACAAAATAATCTTCGGGATCTGCTATGTATGACCAATTGGTTTGATATTTATACAATAATGCTGCATAGCCCCAAAAATCCGATTGCTCTTGGGCGCATCTGGCAGCCATAGCCGCGGGCAAAGCATTATTATGGATGGAACTCAAAGGAAAATCGTGCCACACAAACAACACTCTATCCTGATAATCTGCCATTACTTTTTCCAAAATCTGTTCGCTTACTTTGCAAGCCGGACACTGAAAATCACTAACAATTCTAACCCTGACCTTGGCATCGACCGGACCCTTGGTTGGAGAACCATCATCGTTAAAGACCGCATTAGACTTGACTCCAGAGCTTGTTTTCTCTGGTCCCATGGCAACCGCCCAGATCAAGCCCGCGATCATCAAAACCCCCAGCCCAAGCGTGCCGATTAAAAATAGCTGTCGCATTCTGTCCTCTTTCTCCATAGGTATTCAGTTTACCAGTTGCCCCAAGAGTGTAAAGAGATAAGTCAAGCTCTGCTGATCTTCGGTTTAAGCAACAGCCCCGCACCCAAACTCACGGTGATTATCAGTAACCATTGTGTAGGCGTTAATCCGGCATAACGCGCGTCATACAGACGATAAAAATCCAACATGAACCGAGTAACGCCATCTAAAACCAACCACCAACCTACAAAAAACCCGGCCGGCCGCGGCTTGCGGTTTAAAAAATAAAATAAAATAAAAATTCCAAAACCCAATAATGAAAGATACAATCCGTGATCATGTCTGACACCGTCCGGATATTTAACTCCCAAGATAAAATTGGTTAGTGTACCCGGGTGGTCATGAATCAAAAAACATCCTATCCGACCGATACCTATACCCAAAGGTAAGGCATACGCCACTATGTCCGCTACTTTCCAAACCCCCAACCTGTGGCGTTTGACATAGATCAAGCCCGCTGTCAGGCCACCAATCAAGCCACCCATCATGGAATAACCGGGCAACATGGGATTAATGATATCCAATGGATTTTGCACATACCAAGACAAATCATAAAACACGACATGGAAAAGCCGAGCAGCCGCGAAAGCGCTGATAAAAATCCAAAATAACATGTCCCAAACCAACTTGGAATCTAAACCGCGTTTGGCGAATTCACGCGCCGCGATCAGAGACGCGCCTAAAAAACCCAAAGCCACCAAGGTGCCCCACGCTTGTATATTGATTGGCCCAATGGGTATGGCGTGCAGTTCAATCCAGGGGATCATCTTGTTCAATTACGAATTAAAAATTACGAATTACGAATGAACGAAGTTCTCCTAAATTCGTAATTTTTAATTCGTAATTATCTCTTGTCTCATATTACATTCAGCGTTTTAAGTGCTTTCTCGAACTCATCCAAAGCGCGCCGAGCTTCTCTGTCGGATAATCTGAAATCGTGTTGATGCACCAGCTGATTGCGCAATTTGTGCGCCCACCACACATCTCTCAATTTAGGGTATTTGTAGCAAGCCACCTTAAGCCTTTCTCCCAAAGTCTCACCCGGCATCATCATGGACTTAAGCGATGAATCCAACAGCTTATCAGCCTCCATGAGAGCCAATTTCTTACCCATCTGTCCGTTTGACTCCCCTGTTTCACGGATCTCAAGCCATCTTTTTTTAACCTCCTCGCGGGACATGCCCAGCATATCCGGCCTGGACAATTGTTTTTTGAGCCACCAAATAAAAACCGCCAAACTCACCAATAATACAAAAGTAACTATTCCCACCACGGCAAAAAACCACTGGGTAAGATCCTGGCCCGGGGCCAGCATTAATTGATCAAGCATAAATAACTAATTTTTTTGTACGGTCAACTCGTAATTGCGAGCCGCGTTTAAAACTGATTTTTCGTCAAACCATGGACCGATAATCTGCAAACCCACGGGCATACCGCCGTTATTATCACAAGGCACGGACACGGCCGGCAGTCCGGCTACATTAATACTGACCGTAAAAATATCCTCCAAATACATGGCCAAGGGATCATTAGTTTTCTCACCCAACTTAAAAGCCGTAGTGGGCGTCGTGGGCGTAACAATCAAATCCACTGACTTAAAAGCTTCTTCATAACCTCGCCTGATCAGAGTCTGCACCTTCTTAGCCTGAACATAATACGCGTCTATATACCCGGATGACAAAGCAAAAGTCCCAAGCAAAATACGCCGCATAACCTCATCGCCCAAACCTTGTGCTCTGGAAACCGCGTAGGTTTCGAATAAAGACAAAGATTGTTGGCGCAAGCCGTAACGCATGCCATCGAAACGTGACAGGTTGGCCGAAACTTCACACGGCATGAGAACATAGTAAACCGCCAAAGCCTCATCCGCGTAAGGCAAATCAATTTCCACGATTTCCGCCCCCTGATTTTTCAGTTGATTAACCGCGTCTAAGGTCGCATCCCTAACCGCTTCCTGAACACCATCCATACCCCAAGCCTGCTTAGGCAAACCAATGCGCACCCCCTTAAGCGATTCGGTCCATTTTGGATTAAAGAGTTCCACTTCGCCGGTCGTCTGATCATTGGCGTCTTGACCTTGAATAACATGTAAAATCATGGCCGCGTCTTCGGCTGTTTTAGCCATGGGGCCGATCTGATCCAAAGAAGAGGCCATGGCCATCAAGCCATTCCTGGAAACCCGGCCATAAGTGGGCTTGAGTCCCACCACTCCACAAAAAGCTGCGGGCTGGCGAATGGATCCGCCCGTATCAGACCCTAAGGCTCCCAAGCACATATTGGCCGCGACCGCCACCGCACTGCCTCCGGATGAACCTCCGGGCACACGTTCCGGATCACGCGGATGCTTGGTCGGGCCATAGGCCGATCTTTCGGTGGACGAACCCATGGCAAACTCATCCATATTGGCCCGGCCTAAAATAACCGCGCCCGAAGCTTTTAACTTAGAAACCACGGTTGAATCATAAGCTGCCACATGACCCTGCAAGATCTTTGAACCTGAAGTACAAGTTTTACCTTGCAACAACATATTGTCTTTGATAGCCAAAGGTATACCATCCAAAACACCGGCCATTTGACCGGCTTGCCGTCTGGCATCGGACCTGTCAGCCTCTTGCAAAGCATCTTCCTCATACACTTCCAAAAAAGCGTGCAAAGCGCCGTCCAAGCTTCTTATTTGATCCAAACAAGCTTGAGTTAACGCACGGGCGGTTATTTCTCCGGCATCCAGCAGACGACGAGCTTCCGCGATGGTCAATTCATTCAATAATTTCATACCGTAAATTTATTTTTTAGGCGTCTCAAAAACACCGGGCGCGGCCAATAAATCGCCTGATCTTTCCGGGAAATTAGATAAAATCAATTCTCTGGTGTAGTCATCGATTGGAACCGCCCGATCCTGACGCCAACCTTGAGCTTTGGCGGGCATAGCAAAAGGCTCCACCCCCGTGGTGTCAACCGCTTGAATACGCTCGACATAAGGCAAAATCGAATCAAAATCCTTAGTCATGGCTTCCAGTTTTTCTTCTCCCAAATCCAAACGCGCCAATTTGGCCAAATGCGCCACTTGATCTTTGTCTAACTTCATATAAAAGGCAGTTTAACCCAACTCGTGCTTGGCGTCCATAACGTACTTAGCGTCCATCACGTACATAACGTCTTACGTACGGGCTCAATTCCCCGCCTCAGATGAGGAGGGGTGAGGGGGTGGTGTTGAAGCTAATAACAAAACCATGTCTTCCATCCTCCGTCATCCTGAATTTAGTTCAGGATCTCGTCACCAAATCATTAAAACCACAATCATGCCATTGCGAGGATGAACGATAGTGAAGACGTAGTACGGCACTCGGTCGCCCGCACCAGATCCTTCATTGGCAATCAGGATGACAAAAAAGACGCAGTCAAGATAATTAGATCTTAAGCCGCAAACCCTCCGGCTTGAATCTTCCAAAGTTTTTGATACATGCCGGCTCGATTCATCAATTCTTTATGTGTACCTTGATCAACCACCCGGCCGCCTTCCACCACCACGATACGATCCATCTGCATGATAGTGGACAAACGATGAGCAATCACCATTACGGTCTTACCCTTCATGAGTTCACGCAAAGCTTCTTGAATCAAAAACTCGGATTCCGAATCCAGACTGGAAGTCGCCTCATCCAAAACCAAAATCGGGGCATTTTTCAGAATAGCGCGGGCAATAGCCACGCGTTGACGCTCCCCTCCGGATAATTTTATGCCCCGCTCGCCCACATAAGTATGATAGCCATCCTGCAAATTGCTGATAAATTCATGGCATTTAGCTTTTTTAGCGGCTTCGATAATCTCGTCTTCCGTGGCATCGCGCCGGCCGTAACGTAAATTCTCCATCAAAGTTCGGTGAAACAAAATCGGGTCTTGGGGCACAAAAGCGATTTGCGAGCGCAGGCTGTCCTGTTTGACTCTGGCCACATCCTGACCGTCAATCAATATATGACCTGAGGTAACATCATAAAAACGCATTAACAACTTAACAATGGTAGATTTACCCGCGCCAGACGACCCGACCAAAGCGATTTTTTCTTTAGGCTTAATAGCCAGATCAAAATGATCCAAAGTCAAACGCGTTTGATTATAATAAAAAGTTACATCGTTAAAAGTAATACTGGCTCGAGCAATCTTAAGATTTTTTGCGCTTTTTAAATCCTGCACATCATAAGGAGTTTCTAAGATATCAACCATTTCCTGCGCGTCTGAAAAAGCTTCGTACACATTACGCATCACACGCCCCACGTTCCAAATACGTTCCAGCAAAACTACAATATAGGCTTGTACAAAAACAAAATCTCCAATGGTAAAAGATCCTTGCATCCATAATTTAACGGCCATATATATGATAACAGCCTCCATGATAATGCCCATCATGCCCTGAATTGAGAAACTATAATCTGATAATAGCCAAGCTTTAACCGACGACTTTCTTAACTTTTCACCCAAACCTAATAATCGATCTTTCTCATAAGCCGACCCTGTAAACATTTTAATGTTCACACTGTTAGTCATCCCGTCCACCAACGCGCCAGACACTTCCGTGTCAGAAGCCGCTCTCACTAGGTCGTACTTCAATTTCCATCTGGAAAAAACAAAATTCAGCGCAAAAATTATAATAATCCAAATAAAAATAACCAACGCCAGTCTAGGATCACGCCCATAAACGGCCACTAAAGAAAAGATAATGGCCACGAACATGGGTGTAATACCCCAAAGCAACTCATCGTCCAGCCTCTCAAAAGCCCGGAGAAAACGATTTACTTTTTGCGAAATCGCACCCGCAAAATTATCGGAAAAAAATTTATACGAATGACCCAAGATATAAGTATAGCAAGCGTCTCGCATCTCCATCATGACCCGAGGTTGAAAATAAATAGCCGTAAACGCGGCCATTCGATAAAACAACCATCTCAAGCACATCAAGAGAAAAATCGTTAGAATGATACTGCCCGTGGTTTGTAAAATAAATTCTTGATTTGAAAAATCGGTTTGTGTGGCAATAAAGTCAAACAGCTTTTTATACCAATAAGGCACACTCAAACCGAAGACATGGGCCAGTATGACGCCGATTACCGAAACAAAAAAGGCGACCTTACGGGGCTTGATGTACTTCCAATATGTCCGGAGCGCACCACTAGTTTTTATGGGTTTTGGCATGGATGGTTATTTTAGCAAAAAAACATTCAAATCGCTATCGGTAAGCTGTAGGATTACATGAATGACACAGAGCAAATCTGTCATCTCGACCGTAGTGGAAATATCCCTTGTCTCCAATCACGTCATTCCCGGCTCAATAATAAAAAACGATACGTATCTTAAATGTTGAATCGGGAATCCAGCGACCCAGAAACTAGATCCCCGCGTTCGCGAGGATGACAAGGGATCTCTCGACTGAGCCCGCCCTGAGCGAAGTCGAACAGGTCGGACTCGCTCGAGATGACAAAGATAGTGATCGTAGGGTATCTCGCTCATGATCCACGCCTCGCTAGATGTTCCCACTCGAAAATTCTTTCGTCGCTCCGACTTCCCTCAGAATGACAATTTATTTTATTCTGCTTAAAAACTCCTGCTCACTTAAAATCTCAACCCCTAATTTACGAGCTTTATCAGCCTTTGACCCCGGATCCTCCCCCACCACCACATAAGTGGTTTTTTTAGACACGGACTCGGATACATCAGCACCTAATTGGCGCACCTTGTTTTTAGCTTCGTCACGGCTCATGGATTCCAAGCTGCCGGTAAACACCCAGGTCGTATCGGTTAACGAACCTCGTCGCTCGTCGCTCGTCCCGAGTCCCACGTTGACGAAGGTTAGTAAGGTACCGAGACGTTTGGCTTCGTCTTTATCCTTAAAATAGGTAACGATGGACTCGGCCATGACCTCGCCGATGCCGTCAATTTCAGCCAGTTGTTCCAAAGTGGCTCGACGGATGTTATCCAAGGATTTGAAACGGCGGGCCAGGAGAATGGCTGTCTCAAAACCTACGTGACGGATGCCCAAAGCGTAAATAAAACGCTCGAGAGAAACCTTACGATGAGCTTGAATCTCTTTGACCAGTTTGTTGGACGAAACCTCACCAAAGCCTTCGAGCCCGCCCAAATCTCCGGGCGCGAGTCTGAACAAATCAGCCGGTTCACTGACAAGGCCTTCCTGAATAAATATTTCGACTATTTTTTCTCCCAAACCGCGGATATCCAAAGCCTGCTTGGACACAAAATGCCGCAAGCGCGCCAGTTCTTGGGCAAAGCAACGACTATTTGAGCAAACAATGGCTACTTCACCTGCTTTGCGTTTGACCTCCGAACCGCAGATCGGACAAGTGCCCGGCATATGAAAACTTTTTTCTTTACCCGTTCTTAAGCCCGGCAAAACTTGTACGATTTTGGGAATCACATCCCCGGCTTTTTCCACGATCACTGTATCACCAATTTTGAGTCCCAGACGTCTGATCTCATCTTCATTATGTAAGGTAGCATGTGTGACGGTGGTGCCGGCCAACTGTACCGGATCCATAACAGCCACAGGCGTAAGTACACCGGTTCTGCCCACCGAGACTTTAATCTCTCGCACCACGGTCGTGCCCTGCTCGGCCTGAAACTTCCAAGCTACTGACCCGCGCGGTGTTTTACCAACCACGCCCAGCCTTTGAAGCATCCGATTGTCATTCACACTCAAAACCATGCCATCTATTTGATAATCCAATTTATCGCGCACCTTGCCCATATGCTCCAAAGTCTTTTCCGCCTCCTTTAAATCCCGGCACAATCGATTATGTTCGTTAACCGGAAAACCGATCAGATTCAAAAAATCATCTTCCTGGCTTTGCAGTTCCAACCCCAAATCACCCACCACCTGCCAAGGCATAAAAGACAAGCGACGTTCGGCCGCGATCTTGGCATCCAACTGACGCAAACCCCCGGCCGCCCCGTTTCTGGGATTAGCCAACTCGGCTTCTTTTCTTTTTTTCAATTCTTTATTCAATTGATTAAAATCCGAGCGCTTCATATAAATTTCACCGCGCACCTCCAAGCGGCCTGATGGCTTGTTTAGCCAGCGCTCCATTTTTTTGACATCCAGATGTTCACCGTGCTTTTTTAAGAAAGATGATATTTCTCGTTCAGAGGGAACACGCAAAGACAAAGGAATGGATTCAATGGTTTTGACGTTACGCGTGACATCCTCACCCACGGTTCCATCTCCACGCGTGGCCCCCAGAACCAACTGTCCATCTTCGTAAACCAAAGAACAAGCCAAACCATCCATTTTGATTTCCGCGTACAAACCCCGGTCCAGGCACTTGAGCTCCAACTTTTGAATCCTCTGCAGCCAATCTCCTGCTTCTTCAGCTGAAAACACATCCTCCAAAGACAACATACGCACCGCGTGCGTCACCTTTTTAAAACCCTTGGCCGCCTCCCCGGCCACTCTCTGTGTGGGGCTGTCAGACGTGATCAGATCGGGAAATTGACTCTCCAGTTCATACAGCTCATGTTTAAGCGCATCCAAAGCCGCCTCCGAGATCTCGAGTTTGTTCAAGACATGATATTGATACCGATATTTATCAATTTCTTGCCTTAGTTTAGCGATCCTTTGCGCGGCCTCTTGATGGGTCATGCGACCATTATACAATTACGAATTAAAAATTACGAATTACGAATTAAACGTACAAAATACAGCCTAACAGACAAAAAAGACGGCTCCGAGACGCCGCCGATTCCATGCCGGCCAACTTTCAAATAGAGATGGCGCAAAGCATTCGCTATAAAAATCAATCTCTAATCATCTGTAAATAGATCATCGTCATTATCCCTGACAGTAAAATCCGACTTACCAGTATCCGGATCATAAATCCAAATAACATTCTCCTTACCATATCGATCCTCTATCTGAGCACGAAATTTTGGATCGACGTCTTTAATTACGTCCTCTTCTGTTAGTTCTTCTGGCGTAGTAGATCTAGATCTATCTACATTAAAAGGCATACCCTCTGGCCTATTAAACATATTTTTCTTATATGATTTATTGTTAAATAATACTATTTTAGACTAAAAAAGCCAATACAAGACGCTCCGGGCATAAAAAAAGCGGGTCAGAGACACCGCCACAAGTTTTTCCCCCTTCAAGATCAGAACAGGTCGCCCGGTATGCGCGCTCCAGTGGAAACGGTATGACCGTTCGTTGCTGCGAACACAAACTCCACGTAAGCAAAGCTCTGTTTCTGACCCCTATCGAAGAAGAGCACCCTCAAACATATCACCTCGGGATGCGGTTGAGCGAGCAAAGCCTGCATACGCACCGCCCTGCCAAAACAGGCGATGATCCTATCATGTTCTCCATTATACCCATCGAAGTACTTGGTCAGTTTTGGAGCCCCATCGATCGGCACATAGTTCGAGCTATGCGCAGGATCTACGTACATGGCTAGGACTGCGTAAGCACAACGCAAAGCCTCCTGGATACCCAGACAGGAGCGAAACTCCCGATCCTGATCCATGCGATGACGCATCTCTGTACCGAACAGAATACTAAACCTCTTGATCATCATCGTGATTTCTCCTTATGAGAGGGCTCACTACGGCCCGGGTTGAAGTTGCGTCTGACCGTCTTTAGGTCAGATTGACGTCATAACAGCATTCTTCAGGTCTGATGTCAAGAGATAGGTAGGTTAATTTTAAATAATTAGATCCCCTTCCCCGCCAGCCTAAATCCAGAGAGAGTCTTGTTTTACATGAGTTGGTGCTTATTATAAAATGGAAGATGCTTAATATTTTCAACCTATGACAGAAATACCTGATCAAAACGACCGTCCAGAATCACCAAGCAAAGAAAACGAATTGAGAAATTTTCTTGAAAATATTTATGAGTTAGATCAAAGTACACCGCATCGCGACAAGGCCGAAAAATGCTATCAAAAGTTGTTATCAAGGCAGGATGAATTTGTTGGCTCAGCGATCGAAGATGAATATTGGAATGCCGTAAGTTTGGAATTATTTCATATAGGTCAATTAGAGGCTCAAAACGAAAACATTGAACAAGCCAAAAAATATTTTGCAAAATCACTTGAAGCTGCAAAAAAAGGATTCAGTGACGAATGGCTCGCTTACACAGAAGGAACGATTCATTACTTTGATAATAATCAGACGAGATTAGAACAAACAATAAATCGTGCTAACGACAATAAAGCTGTTTTGCAACGCTTTTTGGAAGGACTTAAAAAGAGAGGAGAACCCAACTACAAAGAAGATTATTAAAACTTTCACTTCCTCAAACATGGTATGCATCAGCTTGTCACTCCCGCCCACATTGCTAACGCAATATCACCTATCCTTAAACATTGTATAAAATAATTTACAATTTAATAATCTAAAAACAATATGGGAAAAAGCAGTAAATTTTTAAAGACCTATTTTATATTAGTCATTGCTGGCGCAATCATCGGCTTATTGGATTCCCTTGTATTTACGGGAGCCAAAGAAACGATTGACCAAGTACCGATGATTTGGCTGGCTATTTCCGGAATATTTGCGTTTGGAATATTTATTCTAAGTATCATCGCCCTTTATATATTCATTAAAAATAAACTCGCAAAAATTACTCTGGTAATCCCCATATTTTATTTAGCTATAACTGTAATAGTCTTTGTGTACGGAATGGTATCCGGGGTTACTTCGGCCGTCCAAGGAAGCATGCCCACAGAGCAGCTTATACCTCCGGCATTATTAACCATCGGCATTTTATCATCATCATTTGAATTACTATTCTCCATATACATCCTATCAAAATTTAAATAAGGCAGATTAAAACAAAACTGCAATAAATCCTCTGACACTGTCTAGAGGATTTTTATTTAAAAGTTAGATCCCCTTCCCCCCCAGTCTAAACCCCAAATAACGGCGTTTTACATGATTCAGAGCTTCGTATAACATGCAAGTTATCGGTTTCTATACGAAATGTTTTCGTATAGAAAAGAGTTATAAGTAATTTTAACAAACAAATAATTTTTAAAAATAGATTGGATTTTTATAAATTTCTTGGAAATAAAGAAGCCCGTGTCAGATTGTTCCGAAAAACTTTCCGACACGGGCGCTGCTGAGCCGTTCAGCAGTCGAGTGCAATGAGTTCGGCGGGCGCGAAGGAAGCATAGTCCGGGAAGCCATTCTCGACAAGAACTACCATCCTGCAGCCCCACTCGGCGGTGTGCCCTATACCTTCCGCCTCGATGAGATGCGCAAACTCTGCAGGGAGCGGCTCCCGCTGCGGGTCGGTACCCCTCGGTCCGTTGAACACTTGCACCGGGATATTGAAATAAGCGCACGCCTCGTCCGACACGAGGGCGTCGGACTCAGCTGGGAATCCCTTCTTGCCCGCCACCTCGTTAGCCTTCCTGCGGAGAACCGAGAGCGGGATCGGCCCCTCTTGCTTCTCGTGCGTGAAGTACTCCGGAAACCGCTCTACGAACTTCCGACCGATGTCAGAGTACATGTCGAGCAGCGCCAGCGCCCACATCACATGGCCATCCGGAATCTGGCAAATAGCCTTCCAATTCTTGTACATGACGTTTCACCTCCGTTTTGGGTTATGCTCAGCTCGCCTTGTCAGACTTACCTTTTTAAGCATACTTGCCTGCAAAAATCAAGTGTAAAACGCCAAAAAAACATAAAAGTGCTCTTAATAATAAGGTAATTACTTGATCAGTAAAACATCGTACAACACGCGATATCCAAAATCGCTCATAACCGAGGCAACTTCGGATCATCACGAAACGTTATGTGAAATACATGTTTTACTTTTGGGCTATCGCCCAGCTCTAAAAAAGAATTTGAATTTTGTTTTACAATCTCGTCCAATCCATCTATATTTAGCCTGGAAGCAACAAAAAGATTATAAATCTATCACTTTCCATAAATTATGCTATATAATAATTATTTAAAAAATATACAAAGGGACAAGACTCATTGTCCTTTCTGCTCGGATATCTCCGAGCGAATAATAAATAAAAACGAATACGCGTTTTTAACATATGCAGTTGCCCCCTATCACAAACATCATCTATTGGTTATTCCCTTCAGACATACAAAATCTTTTTTGGATCTAAGCAAGCAAGAAGTGCATTACATTGATGATTTGCTTAGAGAATCAGCGGAATTATTACACGATTTAGGATATAAAAACTCCTCGATTTTAATGAGAGATAATAATACAAAAAATAAAAGCATAGATCATCTTCACTATCATATTATGCCTGATGTTCGATTGGGTGATTTAGACCACAATAACAAAGCTCGAAAAATGATGACTGGTAGCGAAATAAAAAAAATACTGAAAGATATTCATAAATTCAGGAAACCCCCTGATGATAAAATCATACATTTTATTTGTTCCGGCAACACGTACCGAAGCCGATTAGCTGAAGCTTATTTAAATTCAAAGAAAATCGAAGGTTTAAAAGCTATATCAAGCGGCATAAATGCGGAAAAAATAGCTGTCTATCCCGTGCGTTGGTATACGGAAAAAATTTCTGAAGAGAATATGCTTGAAAAACATCTCTCACCTTACTGGAAGCAAACAACTTCTTCGTTAATTGAAGCAAGCGATTTATTAATATTTCTTTCGCGAGATATTTTTGAACTGTGTTCTTCTTTTCAATTCAAAACTCCACATAAAATCTGGGATATTTCTGATGTGGATCTGACAAAATCCGATGAAAAAATTATTAAGGACACCAACATTGCTTTTATGGAAATAAAGAAAAAAGTAGATAATTTGTTATTAATAGAAAAGAATAAAGGGTTTTGAAAAATAAAATAGGCGGGCTTTGGACAATCTGCTCACTATCGCTCCGCACCCCGCTGCGCTCTCGTTCCGCTTCGCTATACTCGGGACGCCTAACAAGGGATATACAGTTCGGGGTTCGGCTCACCCCTCATTCAAATTTTTCTTCCGCTACGCTCCAGAAAAAACTTCGTATATCCCTGACGTTATGTGAAATGCAACTAAATATTTATGTATAAACACGCACCAGAAAATTATCAGTGCCCTTTCTGCCGGGTTTCAAAAGGTATAGAAGATGAATTTGTCATTACTAAGCAATCCGACATCATTTTTCAAAATGAAACTGTGACGGCTTTCATTTCATCACACTGGTGGCCAAATAATCATGGGCATGTCATCATTATTTCCAACGAACATTTTGAAAATCTCTATGATTTGCCAGATCATATCTCTGTCGAAATTCACCGAATTGAAAAAATCGTGGCGTTAGGTTTTAAAGAAGTTTTTAAGTGTGACGGTATATCATCACGACAACACAATGAACCTGCGGGAAATCAAGATGTCTGGCATTATCATCTTCATGTTTTTCCACGATACAAAGAAGATAATTTATATCAACTAGACCGAAAGCAAACGACAGAAACGGAAAGGGCACCCTATGCTAAAAAGCTAAAAGACTACTTCAAAGACATAATTTAATTGCACTTCATATAACACTAGCCATGCAGTTCCGCTTCGCTCCACCCACATCACTATCGCAACACCGTATAACCAGGAACGTTATATAAAATAAGGCACAGAACTTTCGCTACATTTTTATAGATGAATGTTTATAATAAAAAATATGAAGTACAAAATTAAAGGGGGAATTTTAGCCACTATTGGATACATACTCTCGCCCCTTTCATGGTGGAATGATCTTGTAATTAACATACCACTCGCGTATGCATTCGCGTTTCCTTTTGGACTTATTTCAAGAAGTCTATTTTTGCCAATGATGATACTTGGCTATTGGATCACAAATATTGTCGGTCTCATGCTCATGCATCATGGAGTAACAGACTTGGTTTCAAAAGAAAAAAGTAAACATACAAAAAAAGAGCTTATGGAAAACGTAGCTATTTCCATTTTATATACGCTCTTGGTAGTTATTTTTGTAAAAATTGGTTGGCTCAAATTCCCCTTAGAATATTTCAAGTAAAGTTCTGCGCCTCACTCACACCAGCCCTTCTGGACGTCGCACTCTGGCTCGAGGCTAACACCCTCACTCAACACAGAATATGCGGTTTCACTCGGTTGCACCTCGCTACACCCATATTTTTACTCCCGTTAGTTATAAAAACATAGCATATTCTGGAATATTGTTTTCAATTCGAGCCGGTTTTCTAAATGAAATGTTAATCAATTTAAAGAGATACAATCATTATTATGATTAAAGTACCAAAACCAAAAGATAGTAATGAATGGCGTGATACTTATTATCACAAATTATTTGGTTTAAA
>JBGSVN010000023.1:0-21083 GCA_041752935.1 Patescibacteria group bacterium | reverse complement strand
CCGATCTAAAATCAATTGTGCCAGCTTGGAAGTGGGCGGAGTCAGATATATCGGTCCCGTGAAACCGCTTTTGTATAAAAACGGCAGTCGCCCTGTGTGATCCAAATGCGCGTGGGTAATAAAAACTGCATCAATGGCCGAAGCGTCGAAAGCCCAAGGTTCGAAGTTTTTAGAAAAAGCTAAAGAATAGCCCTGAAATAATCCGCAGTCTATCAGAATTTTTGAACTGTCCGTTTCAACCAAATAACAAGAGCCGGTTACTTCTCTGGCGGCTCCATAGGGAGTAATTTTCATTGTTTTATTTTATCACGAATGATTGAAAATTTCAGCTGATTTATTCACCCAGTGGTTTAATGAAGACGTCAGTTAAATTTTGGCAACGCTCGGTTAAATAATCATCCATCAAGCGCATGGCCTCTTGGTTGTTGATAATATTTTGATAGGCTTGGCTTTGACGATCTTCTTGCCAGGTGACCGGTACATAGTAGCCCAATTCATTGCGCATGAGTTCGGTGGTGATAACGGCAGACACGCTCTCACCTCCGGGCGCGCAAGAACCGGCCTGGTTCTGTTTGCAATAGGCGAAAAATTTAAGCGATTTATCTTCTTGGCCGTAACTTGGCCACTCGGCCGGCAAAACTGCACAAGAACCGGCAATGGCATTGGGTAGAAGATGAGTCTTGGCTGCCTGTTCCAAAGAATATTTAAGTGGAAACTCGCGCCGGTTTAAATTTTGGGATTGAGCCCGTGACGATGCCGTATAATGCGGGCAGATTATTTTAGCCACATAGCTTGTAGGCGACGCGCATTGTTTATTAGCCATTATATTCAGCATAACACCGTCAAAAGCCGGATTTCTAAACGTTTCAATGATCAGGATCGTTTCCAAAATCAGTAAAATTCCACCCACCACGATTAGGATGCGGAAGGGTGTATCTTTATGATCAAAAATATGGCGGAATTTGTCGTCAAAAATCCAGACCTTGCCCCGGGTGAAAGCTTCCATTATCAAAATTGAAATGGTGGCCAAGCAAGCCAGCAAAAAGGCCGCGAATGAATTCCAGCCCAAGGCTGCCAGTGATAAGGCTACCGTGGGGAAACTTAAGATACTGATCACCGCCCAAACCGAGGCTGAACTTGAAGTATTCTTGCCGGTCGGTTTATTCGGTGTTTTTTTAAAAGATTTAGGCATAAAGAGCTTTGTCCGCCGGTTGAATTATCAAAATAATCCTCCGTGCGGAATAAGACATTTTTATTATAACACAAAAGCGCTCGTTATATAACGAGCGCGGTCGCACAAACTGTTTATTTAATTTTTATATAAGCCAAAGCCTATCTTGCGTAGCCATGAACGCATCATCAGCGTGGGCGCCATCTTCATCCAAAAAGACGGTTTGCCGGCCACGATTAAAGTCTTACCGATTTTTAAAGCTTCCAGAGCTTGCTCCACCACTGACTCGGGATCGGTCAGTTGTTGTAAATGTTGATGAGCTGAAGTGTTGATATTAGCTTTATCGAAAAATGAAGTGGACATGGGGCTTGGGCAAACGCATAAGGCTTTGACTCCGGACGAGTTCAATTCTTGAGCCAAGGCTTCGGTGTAGCTGATGATGAAGGCCTTAGTGGCCGCGTAGGTGGCTAATTTGGGAACCGGAATAAAACCCGCGGTGTCGGCTATATTGATAATGGCACCCTTTTTTTGTCTGATCATGCCGGGAAGAAATAATTTGGTCATGGCCAAGGTGGCTCGGCAATTCAAGTTGATCATGTTGAGCGCGTCTTCGTAACGTATTTCAGTCTCCAGACCATACTTGCCAAAACCTGCGTTATTAATCAAAACATCCACCTTAAGACCCATGAGTTTCAGTTTATCCGGCAGGTTGGGCAAATCCTTGGAGCGGGCCAAGTCTATGGGTAAAAAGCGTACATCTATCCCCTCTTTGTCTTTCAGTTCATATGAAACTTGCTTGAGCTGATGTTCGTCTTTGTCGACCAGGATTAAAGGTTTTTTCTTGGAGGCCAAGATTCTAGCAAAAGCTAAACCCAAGCCCGATGCAGCGCCTGTGATTAATGCATAATCTTTTTTTGGGGCCAAAGCTTCGCTGACGGCGGGTGTGTTTTTTTGTTCGAGTAAGGTGATCGGTGGAGCGGCTTGAAGCTCGGGCTTAGGTTCTGCCGGCTCTAAAGCATGATCAGTAGTCGGTTGTACCAGCGGAGAAGTATTGTCGGTCATATATTTGGCTCGTGGCTTATATTTTTAAGCATGTTTTCATAAATTATACTTTCGGTCAATCGCTTCCTTGTGATATCGGTCAACTTCTACCCTATTAGATGATTTTTGGTTATGAAAATTTGTTTATTGGTTATTATGTTATAATACCTTCAATGAGAGATGTTTATTTGTACAGGTCGAAGGGACGTAATAAACAACGGACCGAGATGCCGATCGGGATTAAATTTTTATTTGGTTTATCCGTCTTTGTAGCTTTAATGGTTACGGCTTCTTTGGGTGTGAGCGCGACGGCTGCCTTGCAGGATATCAAATGGCCAAAATTGGTTTGGGAGGAAGAAGTCGATTTGAGTACTGCTCCACCATGCCGGGAAGTGGTTGGCCCCAACAAAACATACCAAGTTATTGCCACGGCATATTCCAGTGAGGTGGCGCAAACTGATAATACGCCTTGTATCACGGCCACGGGTTATGACGTGTGTGAGAATTACGCTAAATACGGCGCGGCCAATACCATTGCTTCAAATTTTTTGCCTTTGCATGCCATTGTAAAAATCCCCGAGCTCTATGGCGATCAAGTTTTTGTGGTACGCGACCGAATGAATGCCAGGTATGGGTATAATCGTATTGATGTCTGGTTGCCGACCAAAGGCCAAGCAGTCAGATTTGGCGCCAAAAAAATAACCATCGAAGTTTATTGAAAACTTGCAATTCCGCATAATGGCCTAATATGTATTCAGGCTTTATAATATCCTTGTGAAACTTACTAATATTTATATTGCATCTTGGGCTCCCAGTTCAACCTTGCACTTAAAAGAATATTACAGAGCTTTGGCCCGATGGGAATCGGTTCATTTTAAACAGCGCGAAATCAAGACTTGGCTTAAAGACATGCAGGTTAAAAATATCGATTATCTGTCCGAGTCAATTAATGTTATTGAAGGTCAATTCGAAAATCGTTTGTTTTTCAGGGTTTCAGAAGACGGTTTAATCATACTGAGCCAGCCGCTCGAAGATTCGGAAAAGGACGCGCAAAGATTGGAACAGTTTTTAAATAAAAAAATGATCAATTTGTGGGACAACCTGTTTTCGCGCGGGGCGGCCAGGCCCAAAGTTTTTGATGAAATAGAATCACGCCATCCTTTGTTGTTAACAGTTAGTAAAGCTACCGGTTCTGAAATGGATAAGCTTTTTGAGTTTTTTAAGACCATCCCGCATAAAAAAATACATTTGGAACAAGGAGAGGTTTGGATTGGAGAAAATTTAGCGGTCATTAATAATTCACGCTTCGATCAGAATGTCTTGGATAAGGCCGTGGAACAGTTATTGTTTGCCAGGGTGTATGAAATTCAGTTGGAAAGATTTGTCAGGGGCTATGAGGTTTTGTGGAACAAGGTTGAGGGTATTAGGAACCAAAAGTATTTTCAACAACAAGATTTACCTGTGATACACGACAGGATCTTGAATATTCAAAATCAAGCCAATTTTTTCCGGGCCAGGCTCAATCAGATGCAACATTTTCTGGATTGGCGCGGAAAATTAATCGATGAATACGTGCTGGACAGCAATCTGAATGAAACGTTTAAGCGTTTTTTATGTCTTTGCATTCTTCCCAAAAATATTTGCAAGAATTATGGGCCATGTTAGCCAATTACATTAATTCCACGGTCAGTTTGATCAATTTTCTCTATAGTGACAGTGAACATAAAAATTTGGCTAATTTACAAAAATTATTTTTGGTTTCCACAGTCGCGGCCATTATCTCTTTAGGTGGCTTGTTAATGGTTGATGTTTATCGCGTGCTGGTGTTTGGGAGCTTAGCCATTGTCATCTCTATAATGGTCTACTTTTTACTGTTCAGAATTTTGGCCAGATACAAAAAAATATCCATTTTTCAAAAAGATATTGAATTGCCCAGCGATTAATTGCTTTTCGTTCAGTTAGTCCAAAAATCCAAAATATTTCAAAGCAGGAATAATGTTGGGACCTACGTCTTCCGGCAGATTTTTTATATCCAACCAAGCATATTCGCGGATATCAGGACCGAGTTTAATCTCCCCTATTCTCTGGGCTAGATAGTGGACTAATAAGACATCGATCAGGCCTTGTTCCGTCTGTTTGCCGGTGTGCATCACGAACGGCTCGCGGTTTTCAAATTCCAGATCGATGCCGACTTCTTCTTTGGCTTCTCTGGCGGCATTGGTTTTAAGGTCGGTTTCAAAATCCTCCACCTTGCCCCCGCAGAATTTCCAAAAATTTGTGTCTCCATGTTTGTTGACCAGTACTTTGTCGTCTTCCACGATGACCGGCCCGGAGGCGATGATGATTTTAGGCATAAACAATCATTCAATAATTACGAAATAAAAAATAAAAACTTTGGTATACTTCGTATTTTTCATTATAAGCTGCTGGCAATTATTTTATGGATCTGTTTTATGATTTTAAGATTTATTTTTTTGAGCGGTGCCGGCCAAGGCGGTTTGTTCCAATTTTTATCTTCAAATTTTACGTTATCAATAAAACGAGGGGTTTGATATCTGGGAATAATATGCCAGTGATGATGCCTTATGCAGTTGCCCAAGGTGGCGTAGTTATATAGATCCGGTTTAAAACAACGGTCTAAGGCTGTTTTTGACTTTTTAATAATTTGCATCAATTCTTGTTCTTCCGGTTTGCTTAGATCGCAGAGATCGATCTTATGGTCATTTAAAACTAATCTTAACTTTCCCAAATAATATTGGTTGGGTGAAAGATAAAGAGTCCAGTATTTAAACTTTCTAATCATCATCCCCAAATCTTTTTTGGCGAATTGTTGTTTCATAAAGATTAAATCATTAATTTTATGATGGCCACCCCGGTAATTAAAGCCCAAATTATGTTTAGTACTCCTGGTTGATAAGTTTTCTTTTTAAAAGAGATGAAAACGATGCCGAGAGACCCGGTTAAGTTTAAAATCAGGTACCATAAGCTGGTGGGAGCCAGTAGTTCAAGGCTGACCAAGGCGAAAGCCCCGACGATAACCACGGTTCCATACCAGCCGATAGCTTCAGTGGCCCAAGATTGCATTTTCATATTTATAAGATCAATTAATTACGCTTAGATCTCCATTAATGATAACGGGTTGCATGGCTTTGATTTCCGTATCGTAAAAATGAATATCAGGGATTGGATTGTATAAGAATATTTTTTTATTCAATACATGAGCAAAGCCAAGTTCCAAGAAAGTATTCCCGCCGATATAGTTTTTAATGCCTTTGCGATCCAGATTAAGCGCTAATACCGCGTCCAGGTCTTGCATGACGAACCAGAACTCACGAATAGCATCCTGATTGTATTTTTGTTCCAGTTTGATTTCTTCTTTTTTCTCATCGTTATGCCCGATGAATTCATTGACAAATTTGGAGCAGATTACTTCGTGTCCCATTTTTTCTAGCTGGTCTTTCACTTCCAGCATTTTCTCACTGTGGTGCATGCTGCTGATTATGCCTATCTTCATATTTATATGATCAATGTTTATGAGTCAGCTTAGTGATTCCGTAGATGGTTAAGACCGTGCCCAGTATCAAGAAGACGGCATGTACATAAGAGTCGTTGAATAGAGATATGCGATCCATCAAGGTCCACATACTTCTGAATACAAACACCGAACCAATGACTAAGATTAATTCGTAAAACAGATGTTTTTGGAGTTGCATAGGTATTTTTGATTTGTTGGTTATTTTATATAATAAAATTGTTGATTGAAAGCATGAAGGATGTTTTACGATGATGAATACTATTATATCTCTGTACAACGGCTTTCGCACTCGAAAAGTTGCATCGGATCATTTTTAAAGTTTTGCTCGCATTTTTGCACGCAACTTTTGCAATTATCAAATTTAGGTGAGGCACTCTGTTGGCATTGACCGTCAATTGTTTCGCAATTAACAAATTGACGACAATTGTCTCCGGCCATATAAATCTCGGTGCAAACTTCCGGCACATTGGGTCCACAAGTGATTTCCAGGCCGTGGCAAGATTCAATACCGCATTGTTTTGAGCCGGGCTTTGGTATTTCAATGGGTTTGTCGGTTCGGTCTTGAATCTGGATTTGATAATTGTTCCAAATAAAAATTACCCCCACAATCGCGACGAATGCCGCCAGGAGAGAATAGATCAAAGTTTTATTATTGGGCATATTTTTGAATAGAATCAATAAAAAATTTCAAATCTTTAGTGGTCTTTTCAGTTAGATTGTATTCATCCAGCTTGTCCAGGCCGACCCAATCAAAATCTTGGCCTTCGGACAAGGTGAACTCAGGTTTAGTTTGATGGTTAAGAGCGTAAAACACGAATCTATGAGTCTGGAATTCATCGTTAAAATAATCGCTAAGAGTCAGTACGTCTTTAGCTTTGAGTTTGAGGCCGATTTCTTCTTGAATTTCCCTGATAAAACATTGTAGTGGTGTTTCGGTATCTTCGTTTAAGCCACCGAAAAACGCCCAGGCGTTGGGATTGAATCTGGTATTAGCGTCGCGTTGATGCAATAAAACGCTATTATTGTCCGGATTATATAAAAATCCTCCGGCCCAAAACTTTTTCATGAGGATTGATTTAAGACTTTTTTTGAAAAAATTTCAGATAAACAATCGGCAGCAGACCAACCGTGTTAAAAATGAAAATGGCAATAAACCATTTCAATTGATTGTTCCGTCCGCTTTTCCAGAGGGCGATCCCCTTCCAGACGCTTTCCCAAATGATGAAAGGGATCATCCAGATTAGGATTGATGGGTCAAAATTGGGCATATTATTTATATGGCTTGTTAAATATGTTTAGAACTCATATTCAGATTATCTCTTTTTTTGTTTTCAGTCCATTCCAAGTCGTCCTGAATTAATTTCAGGATCTCTCGACTTATTTTTAAATTGAACAGGTTTCTCTCAGAGAGACCTTAAATCAAGTTTTGTATGGAATTAATCTCCAGAGAAAAGTGTTATTTTTTAATTATGTAATTTTTAAGCAACAAATACAAAGCCCATATGATGACGGCCATTTCCAGCAAAAATGTCCAATGGAAAATGAAGTTATAGACCCAAAAGTCGTATTTGGCCGGAACATCAAATAAATAATAGGCGTATGATGATAACGGCTGAAGCCACTCTATCTTCCCCGCCATGGTATCAAGCAGTAAATGCAGAAAGATGTTGGCAAAAAATATGATTGTGGCCGCCAAGTAAGCTCGCTGTTTTGTCAGGCGGATGATGATTAGTGTTAATAAGCCCAATATCAGCCAATAAAATGGAACATGAATCCAGTAGCTGTGATGCAAGGTCTGCCGATGATCGAAGAAATAAAAATAGACCAGGTCGATATCAGGTAAAATGCTGGCCATTAACCCGACCCAAAAAAAGCGATTGGTATTCAGCTTTTTTTGCAAAAACTTGGTTAGGATGTAGCCGGCCGGTAAGTGAGCGAGGAACATTTGGTTAATTATGAAGAAATTTATCTTTTCTTCATTCTGAGTATAAATTCGTTGTCTGCTTCTTCAAATATGCTGATTAACTCTTCTTTTGTTCTAATATTTGATATTTCACTGTATCTCATGCCCTCCTCCCAATCAAAACCATATTCTTTTTTAAATTGCTCTTTCCAATTATCGCCAAATTGTTTTTGCAGGCTTTCTGCTGTTATTTCTTCGATTCCCATTTTTTCCTGCAGACTCCGTTCGTCTTTGGTAAATTTGTGCTTGTATTGAGATACTAAAAGCTCTCCACCAGGTTTAAGTAATAAAGCGATATTACGTATTAAATTTTTCTCAACATCTCCTTTGATATTCGGTACCTCTAATACATGCATTAAGGTAATAATCTCCTGTGTGCTCTCATCTAAACCAATTGATTTCAAGGTTTCAAGATCTGTCGCATCACCTTGTTGCATATGAACTCCGGTGTTTTTGAGGATGGCTTGATTAGCTTGCTCAATCTCTTGTTCCTCGTAATTGATAGATCGAATATTCTGTGGTTTGACTCCCATGTCTAAAAATGACCGCGTATCCATCCCTTGTCCGTCACCGATTAAACAGACTCTAGTATCCGGAGTGATTGCTGTTTCAAAAATAACTTTACTCTTCAATAATTCTAGTATCGCGGGTGAGGCATCATAAAGCCGCGTGCTTTGAGTTTTTGTTTCTTGATTGACTGGTTGGGGCTGGAGTAAGGCTTCTTCAGGATTGAACATAAAGTAAGAGAAAATAAATTGTAGTTGCCTATTGCCATTCGCATATTATACGAACCCTATACATTTGACCACTCCCCCATTTTCCCCTTAACTATAAGCATATGCAATTAACAACCATAGTTATCAAGCCTTATTACAAGGCTCTAATCGCTCTTTTGGGGGTTTTAATCCTTTTAATCATCTTCTGGCCGTTTGGCACGGTTGGGGCCGGTGAGAGGGGCATTTTGCTGCGTTGGGGCGCGGTGACGGACAAGGTGATCGATGAGGGCTTGTTTGTGCGTGTGCCTATCATGGATCGGGTGGTGCTGATGGATGTAAAAATTCAAAAAGAGCAGGTTCAATCTTCGGCCGCGTCCAAGGATTTACAGAGCGTGAGCAGTGAGGTGGCTTTGAACTTTCATATCGTGCCGGAAAAAGCGGCTTTGATTTATCAGGAAGTGGGCGTGAATTACAAAACCAGATTGATCGATCCGGCTTTGCAAGAATCGGTTAAAGCTTCCACGGCCAAATACACGGCTGAAGAGCTGATTACCAAAAGAGAAGAAGTTAAAGAAGATATTAAGGCTCACATTAAAAATAAATTGATTCCGCGCGGTATTGAGGTGGACGATTTTAACATTGTGGACTTCCATTTCAGTACTTCATTTAATGAATCAATCGAAGCCAAGGTGACGGCTGAACAATCGGCTTTAGCGGCTAAGAACAAATTGGAACAGATTAAATTTGAAGCTGAACAAAAAATTGCCGAAGCCAGAGGCAAAGCTGAAGCATTAAGAGTAGAATCCGAGGCGCTTAAAAATAATCCGCAGATTTTGCAGTTAAGAGCTTTGGAAAAATGGGATGGCAAGATGCCGTTGGTGACCGGCGATGCTTCGTCGTTGATTGATTTGAAGAGTTTGATGGCCAGATAGGTTGGTTAGTTAGTACAAACCACCCCCCGTAAAGGGGCGTGGCCCCCACGGCGTAAAGCCGCGTTGCGGCCACGCCGCTTATACGCGGGGCTTTACGCCCAATCCCCTCCTTATCCAAGGAGGGGATTTTAAAAAACCCTCTCCCAATTTTGGGAGAGGGTGGTCGCCTCTGGCGCGACCGGGTGAGGGTTCGACTGTCTGGTAAGGGTTATTCCTGCGTTTCGCACTCGGCAAAGTTTAAGTCTTCGTCCGTGAAATTGCCGGCCTGCCATTGCCTTAATAAATTGGCCATTTGGTTAGCATCTCCAAAATGGCAAGTCATCATGGTGCCCACAGCTTCTTGGGCGCTGGTTTGAGCTTCGGTCTCGACTTGGGTGATCTCTTCTTCGGTTTTGCCATCTTCTCTTAATGCCTCTTTTAATTCATCGCTAAGTGTGGTCTGAATACGCATGGTTTTTTGTTGGTAGCGGTGACGCGTTGCTTCAGAGGTGATTTCCATGTCCGTGTCGCTGTCAACGATAATGCCATAGATATTAGCCATCATGTTCCACGCCGCTCGGGTGGGTTGCCCCACTTCAGTGGCCGCTATCAGACAGTCCTGGTCGGTTAAGCAGTCCATTTTATTAGCTGTAACCGGGATGGCTTTGATGTCCGTGTCGCTGATACCCAGGCCGTAAGCACGCATAAGAGCCAAGGCATCGGCCGGACGGCCTAAAAAGTATCTTTTTTCATCGCTTGGATTAACCCACCAGGCTTCGCCTTTTGATTCCACTTGCAAAAATATTTTACCTTTATGTTGTTTAGCAAATTGAGCATTGTAAGGCATCATACCCGTTCCTTTGGGATTATAGATGGCCAATAGTTCGGCACGATCATCATAGGTGTCTCCGTCGGTATCGGTTTTGTTGGGATCTGTACCCAAGGCTTGTTCCAAAGCATCCGGTAGACCGTCGCTATCCGAATCGGTTCCGGTGTATTCTCTTAATCCGAGGGGTATTTTTTCTAAATTTTCGTTGGTAATACCAACTCCCTGCTCACGCATGATTTGAAAAGCTTGTTCAGGATGATATAAAAAATGTCTTTGCTTGGTGGCCGGATGTACATACCAAGCTTGCCCCTTGTTTTGAGTTTGTAAAAGCATTTGGCCGGCTAGTCGATCACTTAAGCTGGCGGCATTGGCCTGCGAAGCGATTAAATAAAAAGCACAGGTTAAAAAAGCTATGCTGATAATTTTAGTGTGTGCGGATTTCATATGATGATATTATACAGGGTAAAGACAAAAGGTTGAAGTAAGGTGTGCTTCATGTGCCTCGTACAACGTGCAATGTACAAGGTACAACGTACAGCGACACGGCGTTAGCGAACGCGCGTGCTATCGCGCTATTATTCAAACCGTCTGTCTCCGATACGTTGCACGTTGTACGAGGTACGGTGTACGAGGTACGTATGACGTTATGGACGCTATGTACGTCATGTACGTGATTATGGTACAAATTGTGTTATGAAAATCGCGATTATCGGGGGCGGGGCGGCCGGTTTGATGGCTGCGGCTGCGGCCAGGGAGGGGTCTGAAACGGCTGAAATTTTTTTGATTGAGAAAAATGATTCATTGGGCAAGAAAGTTATTATATCGGGTGGAGGAAGATGTAATTTGACCACGGGCTTGGAAAACGTGCGCCAAATTTTGAATAATTATCCGCGCGGAGGGCAGTTCTTGTCCAAAGCTATGTACGCCTTTCCGCCCAAAGCCGTCAGAGCTTGGTTTGAAGATCATGGGGTCAAAGTTAAGATCGAAAAAGATATGCGGGTTTTTCCCTGCTCCAATGACGGACGAGATGTGGTGCGCGTTTTTGAAAAATTATTCCAACAAACAGATGTAAAAGTTTTGTTTAATGCCAATGTCACAGGCATTACCAGGCGGGGGCATGGTTTTACCGTCAAGCTGAAAGCTATCAAAGACGCATTAGAGGTGGACAAAGTCATCCTGACCACGGGCGGACAGGCTTATCGTGTTACGGGCTCTACGGGTGATGGTTATGCTTTTTCTCAATCTTTGGGACACAAAATTACGGATTTGGCACCCGGCTTGAGCGCTTTGCAAACCCTTGAAAAATGGCCGGCCCGTGTTTCCGGGTTGTCGTTTCCTGCGGCTCGTTTCAGCCTGGCGAGTGACTCCAAAATCACCTGCCAAGGCCCGTTTATTTTTACGCACAAAGGTTTAAGCGGACCGGCTATTTTTGCCCTGTCTTCCCTGCTGGCTTTTCATCAATTCACTCCCGAACAGCCGGTAGCTGTTAAGATCGATCTGTTTGACGGCATGAGCCAAGATGTTTTGCTTCAAAGGATTCAGTTTAACGCTTCCAAGTACACTAAAAAGAGTTTATGTAATATTTTGGCCATGCTTGCGCCTAAAACTTTAGTGGAAATCATGCTGGAGAATTTATCTTTGTCGGCCGATGCTCAAATATCAACGCTCTCCAAAAAAGATTTAATGAGGTGTGTGGCTTGGTTGAAAGCCGTACCCTTAAACATAAGCGCACGTGTGGCCGGTGATGAGTTTGTAACAGCCGGCGGAGTTGATTTAGCAGAAATAAATCCTTCGACCATGGAATCAAAAATTTGTCCGGGTCTGTATTTGGCGGGTGAAATTTTAAACATCGATGGCTTTACCGGAGGTTTCAACCTTCAGTCTGCCTGGTGTACCGGGCGATTGGCTGGTAAAAGTGCCGTAAATGCTTAATACAACACTTCGTTATCCTGAATTTACAGTGCTCCTCGAAGCCGTAAGACATAATGTGGGTTCAGGATCTCATCACTCAACCATGTCATTGCGAGTGGAGCGTATGCGCAACGCGGCAATCTGCTTATAAGCAGTGATTTAAGCAGATTGCCGCGTCACTCGACGGACTCGCTCCTCGCCATGACAGGACTGTTGTTGTGTCATTGAGAGTGATAGTCCAGAAATCCATTGTGCCCATTACGTCATTCCCGGCTCAATAATTTGAAACCGCGCGCCTCTTAAATGTTAAATCGGGAATCCAGTCGTTCAAGAAACTGGATCCCCGCTTTCGCGAGGATGACAAGAGATCTCTTCACGGCAGTTGAGATGGCATTTAAGACAATTAGAGTCTCTCCAAAATCTTTTTAGCTATGCTACTTTCAATCTCAAGATGCTTAGCTTGATCGTCATTGCCAAAGCCTAAGCCTACCACCACGTTAAAATGCAAGCCTTTATTTTTTACTAAAACCGTTAAGCCCTTACCCAGGCCCAAGCCGCTGCCTCCATAATAAGCTTCATCCCCCAGGCCCGTGACCGTTTGAGTATCTTCCAGCATATCTTTGCCCTGAGCATATATTTTTTCCGAGTTTTGTCCGCCGGCTTTAGTTTTTTCCGGCATATCAGCATCCGACACAATGGAAAGTTGAGCAAATTTCATGTCGTCACCAATGTCATAAAAACAAATTTTCTGGCCAACTACATTAGCTTGCGTATCATGTTTGGTTTGTTGGATGTCTTCACCCGGATAATAAGCTGCAAAATCTGATGACTGTAATAATTCACAGGGGTCATAAGATTGGCTTGAGGATGCGCCTGGCAAGACTCCTCCGGCAGGGCTTGTGCTTTGGCAGCCGGCCGCCATAAAAGACAGAACGGCTAAAAAAGTAATGAATTTACGCATAATAGATATAATAAAAATTATTTAACGGCTTGAATTTTAAGACTTTCCAAAGCAATGCCTTGATATTGTCTTTTGCTGATCTCTTTGTCTTCGTCCAAAATATTGACCTTAAAGCCCGCGTTTTCGAGCATGGCCAAATAGGCGTCTTTTAACACGGCTCCACCTACACAGCCAGCGATCAGTTCATGGTCATTTTTTTGTTCGGGCGTGAGTTCAGCTAGTAATACTATATCTGAAACATACATACTGCCGCCTGTTTTCAAAACTCGGTAAGACTCATTAAAAACTTTAGATTTATTCGGTGCCAGATTGATCACACAATTACTGATGATTACATCCACCGAGCTGCTTTCCACGGGCAAATCTTCAATGTCGCCCAATTTAAAGCTGACATTATCAAAACCGTAGCGTTGCGCATTGTCTTGCGCCTTTTTAATCATGTCTTCGGTCATGTCCACCCCAATCACTTGGCCTGAGGTCCCTGTTTTTTTAGCCGCCAAAAAACAATCCAGGCCGGCTCCGGATCCCAAATCCAAGACCGTATCACCCGGCCGTATGCTGGCTAAAGCCGTAGGGTTTCCGCAGCCCAAACCCAGGTTAGCCTCCGGCACCGCGGCGATCTCTTCATCCGCATAGCCGATACTCTTGGCTATTTCGGCATTTTCGGCTTTTTTAGAGCAACAACACCCGCAGCCTTGTCCTGAAGCTGCTTTTTGATAAAAGTCCTTAACAATGTTTTTAGTGTCTTGTGGATTGGTCATATTGTTTTTTAAATAGCTGATTTAGAATTAATTTCCGTAAATTTTTTGCTTGTATTCTTCCAGTCCGCCTTCATATTTCATTCTGAAGACATCATTAGAGTACATCTTGTCCCAGAAATTACGGGAAGACACTTTGTCGACATAGGTATCCCAAGCCACTTCTTCAAGTTCTATTTTTTCTCCAGCGTCTAGTTTTTGTTTCGAGACTTTTTGACAGTCTCTAGCTACAAAAATATAGACCGTCCATTCGATCTTGCCGGACGGCTCATAAGTTTTAATCAGCTCCCAACGGTCCGATTCAAACCCGGCCTCTTCCATGAGTTCCCTTTTAGCCGCAGCCAATGGTTCCTCTCCCGGCTCTTGTCTGCCGCCCAAGAAAGTATAGCGTTCTTTGGTTAAAGGCTGCTGTTCTCTGGCTAGAACGATCTTATCTCCCAGCAAAGGTATAACTTGAACCGTGTTAGGCCTTTTCAGGCCTTCGAAAGTTGTTTTCGTTCCATCGAACAACTCCTGTTCCCATTGGTAAACATCAAAGATGATACCTTTGTGAACTAATTTCGCCTGTTCAGGGATTTTCATAAAACTAATTGATTACTTTATACAATAAGTGCAGATATGAATGTTTAAGTTTACTGACTTTTATTAATTGCAGAACCTTCAATTTATTTAGTTCTTTTATTGAGTGAATAGCTTCTCCATCAATTAGTGTTGGCGTGGTTGCTCCGCCAACTAATAATGGAGCGACAACCAAAGAGACTCTATCAATCAAACCCAGTCTGAGCAAAGTACAATTCATTGTTCCTCCGGATTGGATAGTCATCCTATTTATTCCATAATCTTGTTTTAGTTTTTTAAACAAATCCTCGAAATCTATGGTTTTGTTGTATACAAGGACTGAGATATTGTTTAATTGCTTCTGTAAAGCAAGCGCGGGATGCTTTTTATTAGTAGTGACTATGTAAACATGTTTTAACCAACTTGATAGATATTTTAGGCCGCTCTCTTTAAGATAAGGTTTATTGTCAATAAGAATGAATTTTACAGGTATGCGATTTTTGGATATTTTTTTATCATTTACTCCTATTTTAGCCATCACTTTTCCGGTGTTGAAAGATGCGAGATCAGTGCTTTTTTCTAATTCGTAGTATTGATACAGGCCTTCTTTTACGCCTTTGATGTTTTTCCAATCCTGATCAACGTCAACTCTATCAGAATCACCGCTGGAGATTTTTCCGTCTAGGCTGGAAATCATGTACAGGGTAGTTTTTGGTATTTTCATATTCATTTCTTAAACAATATTTCTATGAGCACAAATCGATAATTACCAGATTTAGTCTGGTCGCCTCGTTCAGACAGATCCTCTGTGTAGGATTTTATTTCAAAATTTTTGATGCCGGCGGCCTGTAATATCGCTTCCCACTGCTGTTTATTAAATCTGCTCTTAATCTGTCCTTTATCGTCAAAAACCGAATCCTCTATTTCAACGGCGGTTTGCTGGAGAAAACGGGATTCTTTTTCATCATTCGGAGATTTTACTACTATGTACGCCTGGCCGTCATCTTTCAGCACTCTATATATTTCTTTAAAGATTTCAATGCTTTTTTGTTTGTTAAAATAATGCAGAGCTAATCTTGAATATAGAATCTCGATTGATTTATCATCAAGGGGTAATTTGCCATCGTCCAAATCAACTTGTTTTGTGGTTAACTGGCTATTTAAGCTAAGTTTATGCGCGTTTTGGACAGCTGTCTGCAGAGCTTGACCCGAAATATCTAAAAGAAACACGGAATGTCCGTTTTGCAAAAAATAAATAGTATCCGTGCCTACACTGCCGCCTAAATCGCAAATGACGGATTTTCTTGGAAAATCAGGCTCTCTCAATTCAGCGTAGGCTGACTGGATTTTGTCTGGATTAACCGCTGAGGCGCTTTTATTCCATTTTTCTACGTTACTCATATTCCCTTAAACGCAAAACCTAAAATTATAACTTTGTCATCATCACTAACTTGTCTGTTGTAAAGCCTTTCGAAGGTTTGTCGCATAGCTTCTTTGCTCTCGTATGTTTCGTGCCCGGATCGATCAATAGGCAGGTCTTTGAATGGGCAAGCTGATTTTTCGTTTATATTGAGTTCGCCAAACACTTCTCCGGTGGAACTGTCTTTGGTTTTGATAATGTCACCCGGCTTAAGAAAGTCATATTTATCACCCAGACGATAAGTGGCCGTCTTGCGGCCGTCTTTGACCAGGTCAACAAGTTCGTGGGCGAAGCCGATTATTTTTTGATCTGACATATTACTTGGTTTTCAATCTTAAATTTAATTCCTTTGTAAGATTTGCCGCGAAATTCTTAAATCCTTCATAATAATAAGCCATACATCCTGCTTTTTCTGCTGCCTCAACATTTTCCATTTCATCGTCCCAAAACATGATTTCATTTGGATCAAGGTCTAATTCTTGAGCTGCTTGGATGTAAAAAGCAGGATCTTTTTTTGTGGTGCCAAGATTACATGAGAAGAACGAACCGTCAAAATATTCCTTCATGTTCATGTTCTGCAGGATATCATGAGCTCTGTATTGGCTATGATCGGACGCGATGTAGGCTTTAAAACCTTGGCTGCGTAGCTGTTCTATTATGTCTAATATTTCTGGTGACGGATGTCCATCTTTTGAAAACCAAAAACTCAGCAGTTCATCAGCTGTCCCCTGCCATTTCCATTTATCTAGATACTTGACGATTTCTTGTTTGAGATCTGCTTGGCCTAAAACGCATTTTTTGTAATCTTTCTTAAAAAAATCTAGCACAACCTCTAATTCGACGCCTTGTTTTTCAGACAGGATCTCGCTGAAATATTTTTGCCTGCCTTGGATCACAATACCATCCGCATCTAATAAAATTGCTTTTAGCATAATCTAAGCCTTAATAAACTTTAAAGCCACGCCATTTATGCAATATCGCTTGCCTGTGGGGGGTGGTCCATCATTAAATACATGGCCTAAATGTGAATCACACCCGGCGCACCTGACCTCGGTTCTTTGCGTGCTCAGGCTGCTATCATCTTCAAAAATTAAATTTTCTTGGGCTGCGGGTTCGTAAAAACTTGGCCAGCCAGTGCCCGAATGGAATTTAACACCGGATTTAAAGAGGGGCAGGTTGCAAGCTGCGCAACTAAAAACACCTTCTCCCTGATATTCATTGAGTTCACAGGTATAAGGTCTCTCTGTGTCCTTTTCTCGCATCACGGCGAACTGCTCTGGAGTCAGTATTTTTTTCCACTCTTCTTCGGTTTTAATGATTTTATGGATCATATTTTTATGAGTTGTTGGAATCTGTGTTTCAATTTCTCCAATTTGGGATTGATCACCAGCTGGCAATAAGGGGAATTTTGATTATTTTTATAATAATTTTTATGATAATCTTCAGCCGGAAAAAATTTTACAAATGGCATTACTTCAGTCACAACCTTGGGGCCATTCTGATTTAGTTCTTGTATTAATTTTTCCGCTGTTTGTTTTTGCTCGTCGGTTGTATAGAGGATTATAGATCGATATTGTGTGCCTACATCATTACCTTGCCTGTTTAACGTCGTCGGGTCGTGTACGGCTAAAAATACGGTTAGCATATCTTTGACGGTCAGCTCTTGTGGGTCATATTCCACTTTAATAACTTCGGCGTGTCCTGTATTACCTACGGACACTTGCTCATAAGATGGATTCTCCATGTCCCCGCCCGCATAACCCGGTGTGACGGATTTTATGCCTTTGAGTTGTTCATAAACCGTTTCCGTACACCAAAAACACCCACCGCCTAATATTATCGTTTGTATATCTGGCATATTGATAGATTATACAGATGAAAGATTAAAGAGCAAAGCTAAAATCAAAGAGATTTACTCTATGCATCTTTTGATGAAATTTTGGTAATTTAAATGACAATTCGTGTTTAATAACAAAAAAAGACCCGAGGGTCGGGTGAAGTCAAAGAGCACTAACTGCCTGCGATATCTGGGTGCTCAAGCCAGTTTATGAGGCCTGTGTGGTGTCGCACAACCCCTTGCCGGTTTTCTTGCCGCAATTGGGACAATGTACAGCCACACCTTGATATATCAGCTTGTAGTTTGCCGCGGTGTTGCATGAACGGCAGGTATATTCGGCCGGTTTTCGGCCTGGGTCGCTGTGATTCCGCGACAGGGCATCTCCGCAGGTTGGGCAGTAGTGCGCGCCGGGCATGCTTTTAAGGATGGCCTGACAGCAGCTCTTTTGGGGTTTGGGCACAGCTCTCTCCTCCAGTAAATGTTGAGTTGAAATATATTACTGGTAATGTTTAAATTGTCAATGATAAAAAAACCGCCGGATTATCAGGCGGTGTTTAGTTTAAGTGATTTTCTTGATCGCTGCATTTGTCCCAAAGCTCTTTAAACTCCGGGCAAGCGGTCAGCATGTGTTCTAAGGTGCCTGAAGCCAGTAGCTGACCGTCTTTTAACATGACGATCCGATCGAACAAAGGCAGCAGATAAAGGCGATGGACTGACGAGACGATGGTCTTGTCATGAAACTCACGGAAAATATTTTGGTGGATGCGTATCTCGTTGGCCGGATCCACACTTGAGGTCGGTTCATCCAATAAAACAATGGATTTCCCTTCGCAGGCCAGCAAGCCGCGAGCCAGAGCCAGCCTTTGTTGCTGTCCGCCGCTTAGGTTCACCCCCTTTTCATTAACTGAAGACTCGAAATCATGCGGCAACTTATCTATCACGTCCGTGACACAGGCCATATTCGTATAGTGCCGTACCTTGGACAAGGCGTAGTCAGCGCCCAGGGTGATATTTTCCAGAATAGTGGTCGCGAACAGTTCGGGGTTTTGTGGAACCAGGGTGATGTCCCGGCAGATACCGTCAAAACCATCTGTTACCTGTCGACCATCAACCAACAAGTTAAGCTCCAAGGGCTGGTATAAACCTCGCATGATTTTGAGCAAGGTTGTTTTGCCGCTGCCGCTCTCCCCCACAAAAGCCACATGCTCTCCTCTGTCCAGCGAGAACGAGATGCTTGAAAGGTCTAACTCCGATTTTTTGTCGTGGTAAGAGAAGCTGAGGTCGCGCATTTCTATGCTCTGCCAGTTTTTGGGTAGTAAGTGGTTGGTCAGATTTCCGAGTTTAAACTGTTCGGCCAGCTCTTCGGCATTCATGACCTTGGATTGGTATTGAACCAGGTCGCCGTAGATACGGGTGAAGTGGTAAAAGACCTCGCCAATCTGCTCAACATATCTGATTAGCAGGTAAACGTTGCCAACGAGGACTCCTTCAGGGCTGTACACGTTCTGCCGAATGTAGATGATGAGAATGGCTACAGCCATGGCGGTAGAAGCCATATTGATCAAGAACCACTTAAGTTCATTGATGGCCGCGTTCTTTTTAAAGAGCGAGTACGGTTGGTAGATCTTGCGCACGATTGCCTCGAAAATGAGTTTTTCCACGCGCAGGATGATGACGGTGGTAATGTTGCTGATCGCATCAAACACGCTGGCTGAAATGCGATTTTCTTGGTGGTTTAATTGTGTGTATTGCGTCATGAGCACCTTATCGAAACGCAGGGTTATCCAGGTGCTAAACACAATCATGATGATGGCAATGAAGGCTGAAACCAAGCTGAAGTAGGCCAGCACGCTGACGCTCACGATCAGCCGGATTGTTAGACCGATTACTTCAAACGAGGATTCAGCGAAATTATTGAGTCCGAGGGTGCCTTTTTCAATGCGATCAATGGTATCGCCAGACTGCCTGTCCGCGTGCCAGGCTATGGGAAACTGCATGACGCCTTTAAGTAGATGGGTACGGTAATTAGCTTTGGCCTTAAAAGCATTCAGCCTTTCTATCACGCGGGCCGGACCGTGGAAGGTCCAGAAACCCACTTCAACTAGTGGCTTGAGAATCAGGAGTATAACGATGGTCGTCAAAGAGGTCGCGGTTACTCCTTGAGCTACTCTATCCATCACCATGGCCATCAAGATCGGTACGGCCAGATAGTCCAAGGTGTTAGCTACAATGAACATGCACCAGTAAATCACCACGTTGCGACGGTTGCCTTTGGATTGAATCCAGAGCATGCGGAATAAGTAAGAGATGGGGTTCCGGACAGCCGATGAGGATTCTTTAGTTGTCATGAACGATCTCCTCTAGTAGTTTGCGATGTCTAACAAAAACGCCCGGCTGTTAGGCAGGACGTTTTTTGAGTATTTAAATTAAAATAAACTCAATTATTATAAAACGTCATGCCTCCCACAGCTAAAACCCTAGCAAAAAATGCCAAATTAGCGCGCATTACTGCGGTTTTAGTCCATTGGGTATGTGTCTGGATTGCTTTAGTCATATCCATTAAATATGGGAGGTTAATTATGCTGAAGATTTAGCATAAGCAGGTTTAGATGTCAATGCTGATGTCTTACAAAATCGTAAAATATTGGCTAAAATATGTATTTTTTATAGCTAATTTGTGCGCGACTCCCTCTTTGCTTAAAATCAAAAGTCCTCACTGGTGTGAGGCTTTATGATATGGCTCAATGGGCGGGTGTGGAACTCCTTTAGTAAGGTGCTTTGGAAGCTTTAAATAGCCCTTTTAATCCATGAGTCATGCCGTAAATCGGACACGGAACTTAAACACTAGAATTCAGCAAATATCCTCTTGTTCGTCGAATCGATCCGAAGGCTTTTTCCATAAGGTAAGGCTATTTGCGGATCCGTATGACCAAAGTCCAAATTTTGGATGATAGGCACAGAAGAGTTATACGGTCTAACGGCACGAACAACGGTCTTATACTGCTCTTCACGATATATTTTTTTCTGCTCCGCTGAATTCTGTTTATCAAATTCCCATGCTCTCGCCCTCCCCACAATAACTCCTTTGACGTGAGCCAGGAGTCCTCGTTCACCTAATGCGCGATAAACTCTGAATACATAATCACTCGTGGGAATTTCTTCTGACGTTTCCGTAACGAGGACGATATTTTTCCACTCATCCAAAGATGGAATTTGAACACTGTGCCTAAGCAGTTCATCAATGGATTCTAAGCACCCTCCCCAGGTGATTCCTTGGGCATCTTCTGAGCCATCCCAACGCCATCCGTCGTTCGGTTCATACAGCCGTTCTTTTTTGAGGTTTTCCGGATCATCCCAACCTAAACCGATATCATTATAAGTTTCGCTCGCGCGTATCTCAAACTCCCCCTGCTCAAAAAGAGCCTTCTTCAAGTAATCGACCGTGAACTCATCCATCTTCCCCTGCCGCGCA
>JBGSVN010000022.1:0-24238 GCA_041752935.1 Patescibacteria group bacterium | reverse complement strand
CCGGCAGCGGCGCCGGCTGGTGGTGGCGCCCCCGCTCCCGGCTCTCCGATCGTTCCTCCCCCGCCTCCTCCCCCCGCTCCGACGGCAACTGCGACAACTACCACGACCACGACCCCGTGGTACAGGGACTGGCGTCGGCTGGCGATCATCGCAGCGCTGTTGGCTCTGCTCGCACTGTTGCTCTGGCTCGCATTCGGCAGCGGCAACTGCGGTGGTGGAGGCACTCCCGGCCCGGTTCCCCCGGTTCCGCCTCCGCCTCCCACGACGACGAGCACCACACCTCCCGCTCCCCCGCCTCCGGTTGTCAGCGGAGTTTCGTGCCCCAATGGGTACATCAAAGTCCCGCTGGCGGCCAACTCGTGCCAACTCCTCGGCTGGGACGGCGAGAGGATGCCCTACCAAGCGGTGTCCTCACCTCAGGCCGGACGCTTGGTTGTCGGCAACGCTCCGCTCCCGCACCAGAACGTCGTGAGTGGCATGACCGACATTGCCGGCGAAGATCTCGCGATCTGCTGGCCCTCGGCCATCCCGTTCGGGAGCAAGGTCGCCGCCAACACGGTCATGCAGGCTGTGTACGGACAACATGCCAACCACGTCGTTCAGCCCGCCTGGTACAGCGCCAACTGCGATTGGCAAACGCGCTGCGGCCTCCGCCTCGACGACCCCGCCTGCGTCAGCTACAACGCAGACGGTTCGGCCGACTTCACCAAGTGCAACTTGGTGATCCCGGTCCCCATTCCGTAGCCCCTTCCGGTTCGTAAGCTCCCGATTCTGCGGAGCCCAAGAGCCAATCTCGCAACCCCGAATCTCTTCGGGGTTGTGTTCGTTTTAATCCCCCTTCGCCAAAGCTACGGAGGGCACAGCAAGAGGGTTTTCAGCTTCAGCACCACCCCTACCCCCTCCTCATCTGAGGAGGGGAACAGATCCAGAATGTGGGACGAGCGACGCGGGGTAGTCATTCGCGAACGACACCCCGTACGACGTTATGTACGCTAGGTACGTGATGGACGCGAGAGAACATAGATCCCCGCTTTCGCGAGGATGACAATTGAAACAAAAGATGACAAAAAGTTATTTCTTAATATCAGCCACAGAAATTTTAATCAATTCTTCACGATTATCTTCAGGTTGAACGGGCGCCGGGCGGCTGAAGCCGCATTTTTCACATTTGTGTTCCACGCGCACTATTTCCGCGTGCTTAACCCACACGCCCACAGGCTTCATTAAACCCTGACACACGGAAGCTCTATCACCCGGCACTGCCTCGTCCATGTGTTTACTCCATAAACAATGCGGACAATGGTTGGTCCGGCCATTGCCTTTTATTTTTTGCCCGCAATGCTCGCAGACAAAATCTTCAAAAACTAATTTGGTATGCCTTGGCATATGATTTAAATTAACAAATACTTAAATATAAAATATCAATTTGGGAAAAATCACAATATATCAATTATGTGTAATTGCGAAGCGACACCTAATTTTTTATTTGATAATTTTTTATTTTATAATTTATTTTTAATCAGTTTCCGGTTTCATGATCGGGAAAAAGATAATATCCCGCAGATTGGATTGTCCGGTGAGCAAAGCAAAGGTGCGATCTATACCCATACCCCAGCCCGTAATGGGCGGAAAACCCATTTCCATGGCTTGAATATAATCCTCATCTAATTCAAAACTCTCTTCATCGCCGGCGGCCCGGAATTCTGCTTGTTTACGCATGCGCTCGGACTGGTCTATGGGATCAACCAACTCCGAATAGGCATTCAAAACTTCCCAGCCCGCGATGACCAGCTGAAAACTGTCGGCCAAACGAGCGTCTTCATTGTTGCGGCGCGCCAAAGGTTTCATCTCCGTAGTGTGATGCGTGATAAAACAAGGCGCAATCAAATCCGGTCTGACAGAGTGTTTATACAGTTCGTCTATCAGCGTGCCGATGCCTTTTTTATCAGCGTCTTCGACCTGAATATTTTTTGATTGCATCACCTTGATTAAATCTTTGGCTTCGTTAAATTCCAAAACATCAATGCCTGTTTTCTGCTTAATCAAATCCGTTATTTTGTAACGCGGAATGGGTTGTGATAAATCAATGGTATGCGCCGAGCCCGTCTTGCCGATGACTTCAAACTGCAACTTGCCAAAAGTTTTTTGTAAAACATCGCGCAAAAACTTTTCCGTAAAATCCATGTTCCATTCATAATCCCGATAGGCCACGTAATATTCGATCTGGGTAAATTCCTGATGATGACTGGGATCAGAGCCTTCGTTGCGGAAACATTTGGCAGTTTCAAAAACCCTTTCAAAGCCTCCGCCAATCAATCTCTTTAAATAAGTCTCGGGAGCGATACGTAACACCATATCCATGTCATAAGCATTGTGATGAGTGACAAACGGACGAGCCGCGGCTCCGGTGGCCACCGAGGTGAGAATTGGAGTTTCAACTTCCAAAAATCCGTTATCCTCCAAGTACCGGCGACAATGAGACAGAAAAATACTTCTAAGCTTAAACCTATCAAAAGATTCTCGATTAGATACCAAGTCCATTTCGCGATGACGATATATCTTTTCTATATCCTGAACACCATGCCACTTTTCCGGCAACGGTGTTATAGCCTTGCCTAAGACCATCAATTCCGTAACCCAAACAATAGACTGGCCGGTTTTATTGACTCCCATGACTCCGTTGACACCCAAAAAATCTCCTCGATCTAAAAGGTCTACCAATCGAAAATTCTCTTCACCCACATCATCTATTTTGGCACCCACCTGGTGTACGCCGAACTCATCTTGCAAAGTATAAAAAGCCAGCTTGCCAATGACACGCTGCAGCATAATCCGTCCGCATACTTTAACTGCTTCACCCTCTTTAACTTTAGCTAAATCATCTAAATTATGAGTTTTTTCAAATTTGGCCGGGTGCGGTTCCAGCCCCATGTCCAATAATTTTTGGCGGCGATCCAATCGATCCTGCCGCTCGTCCGTTTTGTTAGGCATATGACAGAAATATTAGCGCACCCAACGGCTTACGTCCATAACGACACTAGCGTACATAACGTACCTGGCGTCCTCTCACGTACCTAACGTCCCACAGGGTGTCTTTCGCAAACGAGTACCCCAAGTCAAAACCAACAATGTCATTGCGAGGATGAACGGTAGTGAAGACGTGGCAATCTCACTGATAAGCAAGTCATTTAAGCAGATTGCCACGTTACTCGTCGAACTCGCTCCTCGCAATGACATGACCGCAAGTACCGCAACTTAAATCATTTCCCAAAACGCTTTTGTCTGGATTCGTAGTCTGCCAAGACCTGATTAAATTCGGACTCTGAAAAATCAGGCCAATAACCTTTGATAAATTTCAATTCAGCATAAGCCGATTGCCACAACATAAATCCGGACAAGCGTTCTTCGCCCGAAGTTCTGATGATCAAATCAGGGTCAGGCTGACCGGCAGTATACAAATGATCAGAGATGGTCTGTTCCGTAATTTCTGCCGGCTGATTTTTGACAATCTCTTTGACTGCTTCTACCAGCTCCCTGCGCCCTCCATAGCTGATAGCCAGGTTAACCGTCATGCCAGAATTATCAGCCGTCAATTTTTCAGCTTCATCTATGGCTTGCAAAATCCGCGGAGAAAAACGATCTCGTGTGCCAATCACGCGCACCCTAAAACTCTGTTCATGAAAAGCATGAATATCTTGGGTTAAAGCGCGTTCAAACAAAACCATGAGCGCCTCCACCTCATTTTTGGCACGGTTCCAGTTTTCCGTGGAAAAAGCATACAAAGTGACAAACCGGATGCCGGCCTCGGAGCACCACTTAAGCACGTCCTGAATTATTTCATAGCCGGCCAAATGGCCTTGATGCGGCAAAAGCCCGCGCTCTTTGGCCCACCGCCGATTGCCGTCCATGATAATACCCAAATGTTTGATGGATGTTTTCATGCTGGAAACTTTATAGGAATAATTAAAGCTAATCAATATTTGATTCTTTAAGTCATAAAAAAATCCCTCGCCCAGTGGACGAGAGTGAGTCAACCCTCCTTCGAATCTTCTCTTGGCCCAAAATGGACTTTAGCCGCTTCCTGCTGGACGAGTTTCAATGAATCTTCCAACGTCTTTATGCTCACGGCGAACTTTTGCCTTTCCTCATCTGAAAGCAAAAGACTTTGTGAGTCTTCACGCAACTTTGACAAGCGGCTCCGCATCTCGGACATCTCTTGATTATGCCTGGCTCTCATCCCCTGCAACAGCACGATGTAGTCTTCCATATGAATACGAAACAGGGTCATGCGCGTTATCAAGCCGGTGGCATGCGCCAAACCCTGGCCTTCCTGGCTTTGAATGAACTGCAAATAGCCACTCTTGTTCCCCGGTTCCTCGCCGTCTTGTTGAGTCATGATCCCTCTCCTTGTAAAAATCCAACCTCTGTTTAACAAAGAAAGCTGCAGTGGTCAATTAATAAATGACGCGCCTAGCCGGAAGAAGCTGGTAAACCTGACAAGGCTTCGTCCAAGTCAAAGATCGGTTCGCCCGAATTAGGGTTCTGCCCGCGTTGGTATCCACGCACAAACGTAAAACCGGGCAACGGTTCCGTGCGGAAGTGTGACAAGGCCCGCGCCCGAGCTTCTTCACTCGCTTTGTGCCCCAAGGGCAATTTGCGGAAGATGGGACGCACGATAGCCGCCACACCGCCCTTGCCGTTGCCCTTGCCGTTAGACTTAGGTAGACGGTCCATGACAATCAGGTTCATGGCACGAACAGCAACGAATGCCAACAGCTTGTCCATCCAAATGGCTTCTGGTGACAACTTGGACCGCATCTCCTGATTGTCAGTAAAGGCGCTCACCAATAGCAGGTCGGATGGCTCTAGGAGCATTTCAATCTCATGCTCACCGCCATAATTGGGCTTACGGATAAAACAGGCCTTGAACTTAGGGAATTCAGCCTCGGGATAAAGAATCAGTTCTGCATAGCCAGCTCTCTTCAAAACTGCATGTTCAATCCTGACCTTATCCAGACCATCGGGCCGCAAGCCATGAACCGGCTCACACATCATTTCCAGCCACATGGTCTCGTACAAATCACGATAAGGATCGGATTTGGACATCATCTGCCCAATCATAGCCTTGACTTGGCCATCCTCCTCTTCCAGAGTCTTGGCGATATTTTGCAGTTCATCTCCAAACCACTCGAAGTCATAATCCATGACGGGCAACTGCCACTCGAATGGAATATTTCCAAAGTCAAAGATGACAGCGCCGGGCTCCCACATAGACCAAGGCACGGCCTTTATCTGGGTTAGCGCCCCAAGTCCATAACAGAAATCACACAATCTCCTCAGAGTACGAGTGTCGCCAGTCGATCGCGTCTTGAAGAGCAGGTAGTTCCAGGTGTGAGTGCCCATCTGTGACTCTGCAGGGAAGGTGATCAAGCTATGCAAGGCCATCATAAGACAGGCCCCATCATTAGCCTTGGAAGGCACTGTACGGTACAAATCCAAGACGTCCAAGAAACTGTTAATCATAGCCTCCGCTTGTTCCTCGCTGTCCTCCAAGTCCGTACCCAACACGATCTTATTACAGTTGACCTGAATCTGCGCAGACATCTCGGAGCGCCAAAGCGCAATCAAAACATCCGCCAGCTTCTGCGGTTCGAGCCGCAAAACAGTTTGCCTCACCTGAACCACCAACCGCGTATAACATGCTTGTTGCGCGGCGGTCAGCCGATTATATTGCTGGCCCACGGTCTGCAGTGCAATGAGGTAGGTCAGTGTCAAACCCACGTTCACAAACAAGAACTGCTCAACCTTGCTCAACTGTTTACGGCTGCAGTTCTTGATAGCATTAACCCAAGGATTCTTGTGAGCCATAGCTCCCTCCTCGTATTTTCGAAGTTCAAAATTCAAGACTCCATGCCTTGAATCACTTTAGTTAGGCAAAATTTTATGAAAAAGTCAAGTATATTGCATTGACAAAAAATCTTATAATTGTAATCATCTCTCAAACCCAACTAAGGAGAAGACAATGCACACCGCGCTCGTCCATCTGACCACGGCGATTGAAAAACTCAAGATGGTTGAAAAGATTCTCTCCGAGTTCGGCGTAGCTCCCGACGAAGAGTGCCTGGCGCAGTTGGAGAACGATGAAGGATTCTGCATCGCCCACTCTACTGAAAGAAACGGTTACAGCTTGAGTTGGGGGGTCGGCCTTGCTTCGCCGGAGGATGAAAACAACCCGGACTATTGCGTCACGCTCTTTGTTAACTTGCTCCGCCCCGACAACGAGACAGAGCTGGACATCGCGTATTTCGTGGACGATGACGTCTGGCGAGGCGAATGCTCGCCGGATTTATTAAAAAAACATACCACGAACGATGGCTTGATGCTTGATAAAATCTTGGAACAAGACTTTGACGACAGCCAAGCCGTCAAAATCATTGCTCTGATGGCGCAGATCTTCGTCAATCTGCCACAACACCCCGTGAACATTCACTCCAACGCGCTCAACTAGAGCGTGATTTTATTTATAAATTTTATTAAAAAAATTTTTGCATTATAGTAAATATATTTTTTGCCACCGCTTTGCTCGAATCCGATCCCACCTCGGCTGCGCCACGTGAGGCGTAAAGTAAAAGCCGTAGCTTTTACTACGACTTTTACGTGGCGAGGCTTAGTGGACGAAGTGGGAACTTGGTTTAGGGAGAAACACCCACCATGCGGCTCACTATAATTATTTTTTAATAGATGATATCACCTTTCTTTTTGCCTTTGTCTAAAGCATCAATGAGGCTATAGGCAACCTTGTCTGCATAAGCTTCAATTTCAGCTCTTGATGATTCTACCCCAACTTTAGTGAATGCACTCTTTAAGTCTTGCTCATCATCAGGATTAACCTCGCTCATGTTAGTATTGATCATCACCCGCATTTCTTAGAGCTTCAAGGAAACCCTCGCGGATCGATTTTATCTTTCTCTGTATTTCAGGGGGGAATTTCTTAATCTTTAAGTCTTGCTCATCGTCAAGATTCGACTCGATCTTTGTATCCTCGATCGTATTAATAGATGAGGTCACCTTTCTTTTTGCCTTTATCCAAAGCATCAATGAGAGCATAAGCGAATTTGTCTGCACGGGCTTCAATCTCAGCCCTCGATGATCTCACTCTAGCTTTGGTGGGTTTGTTCTTTGAATCTTGCCCATCGCTAGGATTTGACTTGACCTTTGTATCTTTGACTTTTTCCATATATTTATAAGTTAGTGAATAAAAACGTAAAAAAGCGGTTAAGAGACTTGATCCGGTTCGACTTTCCAGATGAAATCTCCCAACCGCTTTTGCAGTTAGTCCTCACATGGCATGTGGCTCTCAGCAGATTTCCCTGATTGCCTACTCCGATGTACATCAGAGAGCTATGCGGGGTCCGTCATACGACGGACTACGTCATTTGCTTATTACACTAATAATATAGCTGAAAAATGGGGGTTTGTCAATAATTACAGAGCTAAACATTATTGATATAACTCAATTTCCCATTCATCACCATTTTCATCTTCCAGATAACAACACCCGTCATCACACTCTGAATAATCGATATCTACCCAACCGCCTTTTGGGAAATACAACCTCTCTACTTCATCATCGTATATATCAGCATCTAAATTATAACAATTTCCACTAGACCCATTACATGCGGACACTGTTTCTGTTCCATAATAACCAGTTTCCTGATCATTGCTTTCATCATTTGTAGTGTAAGGATCATCAGGATAGATTGGAGTCTCGGAATAACGGAGTGTTGGCGTGCCACTACTATTAGATAAATCCCCTTTCTTGTAAGGCGTGTCTTCAAAATTGTTATCTAAACAGCCTGGTATTATCCAGATCAAAAATAAAATCCCAGCAACTACCCAAAGGGTATTTTTTGTTGCTTCAGTCATCGTGATTATTCAGTCGCAATGCGACTTATATTGTCATTCGTGACACCTAATCCTAAGTTGCGCATTATATCGTAAGCCGCAGATCCATCCTTAAGATAATATAATTTTGTATCGGTTGGATTAACGTAGTACGCTTCACCATTTTCCTGTACTTTTAGAACTATCCTGCCTTTTAATCTTGCTAGCATTTTACCGTCACCGGTTTGTAATTTTTCAAAATCTGCATTAGTAATACCAAGCCCATATTTTCTCATGATGGTAAATGCAGTATTGCCATCTTTAAGATATGTTCTTTTATATGTTTTGGGATTAACATACCAAGCTTCCCCATTTTTTTCCGTTTGAATAAGTATCTTACCAGCTAAACGTTTGGAGAGACTATCATCTTTAATTAACCAATTATAATCTCCTTCGCTTGCTTTGTATTCATATACCCAGTAGTAAGCAAGAGATCTATTACCAGCGTTGTCAACAGCCTTAATATGAAAATAATATGTACCGGATTTATCCAATTTACCAGATTGATAGGAGTTGCCAGTTTGGTAAAGTCCATTCTTTTCCGGATCTGAATTCATGTCTCGATCAAAAGAAACGTAATAACCATGTATTCCCTGATCATCTTTAGCGCCATTCCATTCAAAAAAAGGCGCTGGACTTGTATAAACCGAACCATCCCACGAGGCTAATTTTTTATCACTGTTGTAATAAGTAGTTAGGCCAGCCTTTGTAAGATCGGGAGGCGTGGAATCATTGATAACTGCTTTATATGTTGGGGTGGTATTATTAACAGTGTTGCCTTCGTAAATCGCTTTTCCTTCGTAATAATCCGGATCTGTTGTCCATGTTGGCGTGTCCCATTCTGCCCCCTTAGTGCCGTAAGATTCATTATATAATCCTTGACTGGGTTTATAGCTATAATTATCATACTTTAAACCGTTTGGTTCACTACGGACATGAGGTTTAACATAGGTGCCATCCTTACGATAATACCCTTTGACACTAACGTAAGCGTCTGCATTGGGCGCGAAAGAAAATACCATACCCAAAACAGTCAACGACATTAGTATTTTTTTCATTATTTTATACATAATAACCTTGATATAATTATTCATATTTAATCGTCTAATTTAGCACAAAAATGGCCTTTTGTCAATAGAATGGTCTGCGGTGGCTCTTTATTAAGCTTATAATACCCGCCTTGGTTCAGCGCCCGACGCGGGGCCAATCATACCATCTTTTTCCAGTTGGTCTAATAGTCGTGCTGCTAATGCATAACCAATATGAAGCTCTCTTTGTAATAAAGAAGCGGAGGCCTTGTTATTTTGTGCAACAACCTCTTTTGCCTTTCTGTATATTTCAACAAAATTGACTTCATCGGTTATCACAGCGTCGGTCTCTTTTTCATCAAGTATTAGTTTGTAAATCTTCTTTATCTCAAGAAGGATAAGTAGTAATAATACTGCTATTATGGTTGTAATAATTTCTAATAACATAAAATGAGTAATTCAAGACTTTTTACCATTTTCCAAAATTTCTATGAAGTTTACAATCTCAGAAGTAAAGTCTTTCATATCCCGCTCTATCACAATTCAGGGCGGTATTCCCAATAATAATTTTTTCAATAACATTTAATCTAAGACCTCTGACAATATCAAATAATTCTGTATCCGTTATTAATTAGATTTGCCAACTCTTGTTTCGCTTCAAATAAATTCATGTATGGTTTTTTATTTTAGTAACCATTTTCAACTAAACATACTTTATAATAATATTCATAATCATCTTTTAGGAAGCTTGTATTTTGTTTAGCGTGCTGCAATAATTGTTCTGTATCCTTTTTTTGATAATCATTTTTCTTGATTATAATTTCATATTTATTTATGAGTATTGCATTCGCTTGTTCTTTAGCTACAAAACTACAATCTTTTTTAATACTCCGCGGCCTCCATTCAAACCAATAAAAAAGTCCACTGAGAATTAGGATCACGACGATGATCGAGTAGGAATATTTTTTCATATAATTTAATAATTTCTTAAAAAGTCACATTATTAATATTCAAAATATAACCTAAGCTCTCAATCTCTCCTGTTTGGCTTGCCGTAGGAATACCCAAGAAACAATTTAGAGTTGTATTTATAGCCGTACCTCCTGAATTGCCGTGATCAATCTTAGCCGAAGTCATGAAATCACTACTGCCACCTACATGACTGCTTATTAATCCATCTGTTATTGTTAAATTTCCTCCACCAATTCCCGGATAACCATATGTTTTTATTTTGTCACCTAGCTTAGTATTTGATTGATTACAAAACGGCAATGACAAAACTCTATCAGGCAGGTTCCCATTTATCTCAAAAACCCAATAATCAATAAACTCATTTTGGCTTATTGTACGAGTAATATCATAATATTCATCGTAATTAACCATGCCATTTTCATCGCTTAAAAAAATACCGCATTGCGTGTCCTCTGAAGACCTTACATGATAATTAGATAAAACGATATTTTCTTTTATTAAAGTGCCAGACCCTTGATGGATATCATACGTTATTGGATCTAAGCAATATATTTTTACTGTTGCAAGCATTATTCTATCATCACTAACGGACTGACTGCTTTCTTTTTTAGATAAAATTTTTGATAAACTTTGCGAAATAAATTTTGCTGAATCAATTTTAGCTCGCCCTTCTTCCATAATAAAACCGTAGTAGAAAGTATAGTCTGTTTTTCTTAAGTCAGTTAGCCGATTCTCGGTCGCCGTAACAGTAAAAGTACATGTACTTTCTTCACAGAAAATAGCACCAACCGTATGGCTATAGGTATCTTTGTAGCCCTCGCTCCAAGATTTAAAATTTTTAGTTTTACGAAAATTAAGACTAAACAATTGGAAAGCATCATTAAACTGTTCAGCATCAACCATATCAAAATAATCTTTAATCGTATCCTGCATATCCGATTTATTAATTGAGGATGGATTCGGCTTATTCAAACTTAATTTCTCCATTTCTGGTTTGTCTCGTTTGGGTTGATATAAATCGACCTGCTCATTATTGCATCCGGCAGCGGCAAAAATTAATATGGCTACCGCTATTATAATTTTATTCATAATTAAGGTATTTTATTGTACCGTCTCCTTACAAATATAACCGTCCCATTCCTTATCAAATCTGCAATTCAAGCCGCATTCATAATCATCAATTCGTGATCCGGTTGGATTATGAACCTGCATCTGCTCATCCACCCAATCCCGGCATTCGTCCAGGGTCTTAAATGGGCCGCCTTGGACATCGTAAGTTAAATCATTGGCATTTGGGTAATAGAAACCAAGGTATTCGGATGAGAGGCAGCCGGTACCAAAGAGTATCACTAGTAATAAAAGTAATAGTTTTTTCATATTAGTAATTTTGCCAAGCTGGCCTAGGCGTATAATTTATTTTCATGTATACCGTATCGCTCGTCCCATCATCAAAATAAGCAGTGAAAAAATATTCATTGATGCCCGCTTGTAAATTATTCCAATCCTCCTTCATTTGATATTGAAATGTTGTATTGCCGGCAATGTAATATGGTAATTATAATTATTGTACTTTTGTTGTATTTCATACTAATTACTGGGTATCTTCTCTAAATCCCCATTGGTAATTCCCAATCCCAAAAATCTCATAATTTGATAAGCCGCATCGCCGTCTTTCATGTAAATCCTGCGGCAGTTTTTGGGGTAAATATAATAAGCCTCACCACGTTGCTGAACTTGTAATAAAATCTTACCTTTCATTCTATTGGCTAAAGAGTTTGAAGCGCAAATGCTTGAGGCATTTTTTATATCATCTGTACTGTTGGCCAGCGGTATCTTGTTTAAATCCGAGTCCGTAACGCCCAAACCAAATGCACGCATCATTTCATAGGCAACGGAGCCGTCTTTCATGTAGTATCGTTTGTTGTCTTTGGGGCTTAGGTACCAAGCCTCGCCATGGTCATCGACTTGGAGAAGGATGTTGCCAGATAATCGATTGGTTAAATTAAAATCGTAGATGTTATTGGAAATGTTTTGTATAGGCAGAATCGCGTTGTTTGTTTCGGATACGTTCGACGTAACGCATTCTTTTTTTACACCATCCCAAATGTAACCTTTCGAATAAGGTTCGGCGCAATAATCCTGATAAGAAATACATTGATAGGTTGAAGGCAAGGCGAAATCATGATGAATAGCTTCAGGACAATCAGGAAAGCCTATTTTCATTCGATTAAGTTGTGAGTTTTTAATGCACAAATTTAATACCGCATCATCTCCGGATCTAAGTTCAATTTTACAATCCACCAGGGCTAAATAATTTAATGCTTCAAGATAAGTATCCGTGCAGACAGTGACATAAGACACAGAAGACCCCTTCCAACCATCTTTGCATACCACGTTAGTTGTATCTAAATCAATCTGACTACAATCAACCCCTCCATGCCACGAACAAGCCCCGCTCCCACTGGATGCATTTGTTGAATTTGGTATTAAAAACAGAGTCGTCATCAGTACAAAAAAATATAGATATTTCATATTCATTTTTACTCCGCTTTGCCTCTAATCAATTCATCTCGTAAAGATCCCAACTCTTTATCTGTAGCTTGAATTAAACGTAACTGCAGCTCTGCTGATTTTTGTATTGTATTACTTAGTAAAAGTACCATGATGTGTAAGTATACAAGTCCTGTAATTACCGCTATTGAAAAAGAAACGAAATACCAAACAAGTCCGATAATTATTGGCCAGACCAACAAAGCTCGCATTGTGTTCATATTCATTTTCATTATTAAAAAGAAAGACGCGCCATGCTACTCAACCCAAGTAGCATAAATTAAGCTACTTAGGCCACTTTATTGATATTGTGCCTCATTTTGTATAAAAGAACAATTAAAAACACCTTACGCTTTATGTTTTTATACAAAATTTGAAGTTTTCGTATAACTTTGAACGATGTACAAAAACCATATCATTACTTGGTTTCAACCCAAAATTTTGCTGAATTATCCACATTCCCGGTTGGAACCTTCAAAAACGACCTGGTTATAAACAAAAATACCTCCAAATCAGAGATATTTTTGCGTATCACCCCACCATGCGACTCACTATATAGCGATGTATCGGGCAAGGTTGTAATATTATTTCGATTGACAAAAAGTTATTATAAAGCTCATCATTCATCAAAGGGTTGGTAATTAATTACCAATATTGCCCGCTCAGTTGAGCCATCGTTAAAATAAGCTACAAAAGAGTATATATTTATACCTGGTTTTAAATTATTAAAACCATCACTCATTTGATATTGGAAGGTTGTATCTCCAGCTCTAAAATTTGTTAAAACGTAATCTCTATCAGTATAACCCGGACCACTTGCGCTAACTGTTATTTTTTTTGTATTTGAAGATACTTTACCTGTTATTTTAATAGGACTGAAGTAATAAGTAGTACTATGAGAATCTAGTGTAATAAATTTATTTTCAATTTTTTTCTCCGCCGTAACCATATCCTTGATATTCCCACTCTCAATCATGCCTGTCTCGGCGTCTTTAAAATTTACCTCACAATATTCAAGATATTTGTTATATCCACCGCTTTCAATATTATTATAACGTAAACGTAAACTAGCTATTTGCTGTTGACAATCTGCTTCTAACTCCCGATCAAGCTTTGCTTGTTCAAGTGCTCGTTCCTGCTCGAGTTCGTTTTGTCTAAGCCTTTCCGTAGATTCTATACGTTCTCGCTCGATTTCATTTTGTTCTTTAATTGTCTCGATGTATGAATATCCGACAATACATGAAAAAAATATACATATTATTAAAATCCATGGCCAAATGTGCTTTGTAGGAGTAACGTCTTTCTCCATATATAAATATTATACTCCTTTTCAATATCCTAAACAATAAAAAATAAAGCGCCAGTGATAGCTGGCACTTTACTCATTAAAACCATGACGCTACTCCGCCATGATGCGAACAGGTACCGCGTCTACTTTGGCTAAAACTATAGGAACCATCCCTGCATTGAGCGGAGGCTCCAGCGGGCCTTGTGGGTGCTATATATGGCCTAGGCACCTCATTTCCAGTCGTATTGGTATATGTGCCATTCGGAGCATAAGAAGGCTGAGGTACTGCTTTTACGGAATTAGGATAGTTAGATGTATTTTTGGTCTCGCTGAAAGACACCGGAGTACTTGCGCCTGAATTAATACTGACTTCTATTTGTTTAGTTTGTTGAGCTAATTCAACTTGGGCATTTGAAGGTGTATCGTAGGAATAGATACCTGCCACAACGGCCAATACCGCGAGGGTGCCAATAATGATATTTTTTAACTTCATATATTTACAAATTTATTGTCTAAAAAGACTTGTAAATCTAGCATAAAAATGAGGGTTTGTCAATATATTAATAATACAAAAATACCTCCAAATCGGAGATATTTTTGCGTCGTAAGCTAACCAACGTGACTCACCAAGCAATAAGCTATGGCGGGCCATGTCGTTCGCGAACGACGTGGCGGGCCCGACCGGATTCGAACCGGCGATCTTCACAGTGACAGTGTGACGTGTTAACCAGACTACACCACGAGCCCAAAATTTGTGGCAAAAATGTACCATGCAACACTTTGTTTGGCAAGAGGGAGGCTGTAACGCGGCTCCCAGCAATTTAGCCAAATTACACCCATGCATTGCACGATGAATAATACACTTAAATTTAATTCATTCGAGGGCTAGATGCCCTCCATAAGCAATCTATTACCCTACGCTGGCCGATATCTCAAAAAACCAATAACTACTAGCCAAATTTTATGTATATGCTACGCTGTGAACATATATGGCATATTGGCTAATAAAAACCGTGCCCGAAGTCTTCAGCTGGGACATGCTGACAGAAAAAGGGAAAACCCGCTGGGACGGAGTAAGAAACTATCAAGCTCGCAACTATCTAAGGGAAATGAAACCCGGTGATTTAACTTTTATCTATCACCAAGGAGACGAAGCCGGCATCGTGGGCGTAGCTAAGATTGTATCCGAAGCTTATGACGATCCCACCACGGAAGAAGGCAACTGGTCGGTGATTGATGTTGAGCCGGTGATTAAGTTAACCAGGCCGGTCAGCTTGGATGAAATTCGTTACACACCGGTTTTAAACGTTTTACAACTCATAAATCAACCCCGATTGTCAGTCATGCCGGTCACGGAACCTCAATGGGAATTAGCCATGCGCATCGGAAAAACGAATTTAGAATAAATTCTTTAAGGGGTACTGTTCAACTTGTACCGCCAAGACATGTCATTTCAAACATGAAGTATTGAGATCCTGAAATTAATTCAGGATGACGAGGGGTAAGTCGCGCGGGACACAGGACGTTAAAGACGCGGTTCGTTATTAAGCAGATTGCCACGTCGTCAGACTCCTCGCAATGACATGGTTGTGGTTTTGACGTAGGACGAGACTAGGACCCTCCTTCGCTAAAGCTTCGGTGGGCAAGCGAGCGACTTAGGACGTTATGTACGTTATGTACGTGAGAGGACGCTAGGTACGCTTTGCCCCTACATCTTAGCGATCCTCTTAATGGTCGGGATCACGCTGTCCGGATTCAAAGACATGGAGTCTATTTTTTGTTTAACCAAAAACTTGGCGAATTCCGGATAGTCTGACGGGGCTTGCCCGCAGATGCCGATCTTGGTCTTGGTTTTTTTGGCTATGACTATTACCTGCTTAATCAATGACATGACCGCCTCATTTCTTTCATTATACAAATGACTAACCAAAGATGAATCTCGGTCCACACCCAAAGCCAACTGGGTCAAATCATTGGATCCAATGCTGAAACCGTCAAAAATCTTGGCAAATTCTTCAGCTAAAATTACATTGGATGGTATTTCAACCATCATGTAAATTTCCAAACCGTCTTGGCCTCGTCTAAGACCGTATTTGCTCATGGTGGATAAAACCTTTTTTCCCTCTTCAACTGTTCTGCAAAAAGGAATCATGACCAGCAAGTTTTTCAAACCCATTTTTTGACGTACTCGTTTGATGGCTTCACATTCCAGTTTAAAGGCGGGCTCATAATTAGGATCGTAATACCGTGAAGCCCCGCGCCAACCCAGCATAGGATTATCTTCTTTCGGCTCAAAAGCATCTCCACCAATTAGATTGGCATATTCATTGGTTTTAAAATCAGAAGTGCGCACGATAACCGGACGCGGATAAAAGGCGGCCGCAATTTTGCCTATGCCTTCTGCCAAAGTGGATACGAAATATTCGGTCTTGTCCGCATACCCGGCCGTCAGCTTGGCTATTTTCTGCCTATCACCGGCCTTAGATATTTTTTCAGGCTTAATCAAAGCCATGGGATGAATTTTTACGGCTTGATTCAAGATAAATTCCATCCGTGCCAAACCCACTCCATCTACGGGCAGAGCCGCAAACTTTAAGGCCGCATCCGGGTCGCCCAAGTTGGCCATGATTTTTACTTTTAACTTTTTGGGTCGCTGCAAAGTCTGACGCGATATTTCATAAGGTAAAATACCCGCGTAGATGTAGCCTTCTTCGCCTTGCGCCGCGCTGACCGTAATCTCTTGACCGTTTTTAATCACTTTTGTTGCCCCTTCCACCCCAACCACGCAAGGAATACCCAATTCACGCGACACGATGGCCGCATGGCAAGTTCGTCCGCCCGACTCTGTAACTATAGCTGCGGCCTTTTTCATAACCGGCACCCAGTCCGGATCGGTCATCCTGGCCACCAAAATCTCGCCTTCGCGGAAAAACCTCATGTCTTTAACAGACTTCAAAATTCTAGCCTGGCCCGCGCCTATTTTCTGACCCACAGCCACACCCTGCAACATTGGCTTGGCTGATGTTTTTAACTTATACACTTCTTGCGTTTGTCTGGATTGATTGGAAGCCACGGTCTCGGGCCTAGCCTGCACGATATACAACTTGCCCGTTAAACCGTCTTTGGCCCATTCAATATCCATGGGCTTTTTATGCTTGGCTAATTTAGAGTAATAATCTTCTATTCGCATGCCCCATTCAGCTAATTTTAATATCTCTTTTTCAGACAACACCCTGAGCACGCGATCTTTATTCGCTACACTCACTTCCTTGGTTTGATGACCATCGTAGACGATTTTAGTAGCTTTATCCCCCACCCTGTGTTCAATAATTGATGCAAACCCTTGAGACAGCAAAGGTTTATGTACCATGTACTGATCCGGATTAACCCGGCCTTGCACCACACTCTCTCCTAAACCATAAGCCGCGTTAATCACTACCACGTCCGGAAAACCGGATTCCGTATCCAGCGTAAACATAACACCCGCGCTGCCCACGTCAGACCTGACCATTTGCTGTATGCCCACGGACAAAGCCACTTTAAGATGATCAAAACCTTGCTCCACACGGTATGCGATAGCTCTATCCGTAAACAAAGAAGCAAAACAGCGTCTGACCTTATCCAACAAATCAGCTTCGCCTTGCACATGCAGATAAGATTCTTGCTGACCGGCAAAAGAAGCGGACGGCAAATCTTCGGCCGTGGCCGACGAGCGAACAGCCACATCCGCCTCGGCCATTTCCAAGGATAAATCAGATGAACGATGCGACCGTTTTTTGGCCGGCAAAACAACCCGCCGAGATAATTGCTGATAAGCTTTTACAATGTCTTTTTTAAGAGTCTCCGGAATTTCAGCCTTCAAAAAAGCCTGCCTGATGGCAGAGCCGCAAACCGCTACTTGTCTGGAATCTTTTACATCCAAACCCCGTAAAGATTGCTTGATTATTTTTCTCAAATCATTAGCGTCCACAAAATCCCAATAAGCGCGCGCCGTAGTAGCGAAACCATCAGGCACGGGAATATCTTTGGCTTTCAATTTATTAAACATTTCGCCCAAACTGGCATTCTTACCCCCTACCAGTTCGACATCTTTTAAACACAACTTGGAAAATGGAATCGTGAGATTACTGTTTCTTGCTTTTTTTAACATACGCCCAACATTCTATCATGTTGGGCGCGATAAGTCCGCTTGGCGAGCGTAACCGGTATGATTATTTTTTTTCAAACCACTTCTTGAACAAACTTGCAAAATCAATTTTGTCGAAAAAAACTTCTCCCAAGACAGCAAACGGAATAGCCACTAAAACCACAATCACAATCACGGAATAAGTAATGGGCTCACCGGTGGCAAACTTAATGGCTATCAGATCTTCAATCACGCCGACCGCGATTCCAAAAACCAATAACTCAAAAATCGTTTCCATTTTTTGCCACTTATCTTTTTTCATATAATAATCAAAGATAATTTTAGCTCACTTTGCGTATTTCCACAAAATTGATGTGCCCGGTCATACCTACCGGCTCACCGGCCACCACAATCAAATCATCCCCTTTTTTGACCAGCTTAGCTTTCAATAAATGCATCACCGATCTATCGATCAATTCTTCAATACTCTGGCAGGTGGGCAAAACAAAAGGCACCACTCCCCAAGAAACAGTCAGCTGACGACAGACACGCTCTTGATTGGTTGACACAAAAACGGGCAGTTCCGGCCGATAACGACTCACAATCCGTCCCGCGGATCCGGACAATGAAGCTACCAAAATACCCTTGGCATTGGTACTTCTGGCCAAGATGGCCGCTACATTGGACACCGCCTCTTCTTCATTCAAAAACTTACGTATATTGGGAGCTTCAACGTCATCAAATTTTGATGCTTCAGTTTTTTGTACAATGCGGGACATGGTCTGCACGCTTTGAACAGGATATTTACCCGATGCGGTTTCTCCGGATAACATAACCGCATCCGTATGATCGATAACCGCGTTAGCCACATCCGAAACTTCGGCCCGTGTGGGCCGTGGATTGCGGATCATGGAGTCCAGCATCTGGGTGGCTACAATAACCGGTTTGCTGACTTCTCTGGCTTTTTCGATCAAATGCTTTTGTACTAATGGCACTTCTTCGGCCGGTATCTCTATGCCTAAATCACCGCGCGCCACCATGATGCCGTCCACGGCCTCCAAAATTTCATCAATATTTTCCACGGCTTCGCGTTTTTCTATTTTGGCAATAATGCGCATGCCAGCGTTCGGTTTTTTCTTTTGCAGTTTTTCTTCTTTTTTAATCAAATATCTTAAATCTAAAATCTCTTTAGCTGTGCGGACAAAAGACAAGGCAATCCAGTCAACGTCCATCTTAACTCCAAAGGCTACATCTTTCTTGTCCTTTTCAGACAAGGCGGAAGTGCTGACTTTGGTTTCCGGCAAATTGATACCTTTATGCGATGTCAGCAACCCTCCTGTCCCAACCCTGCAAATCACATCTCTGCCTTTAACCATCAAGACCGTCATGTCCATTAAACCGTCATCCAAAAGCAAAGTCTCTCCCGCCTTAACATCTTTATGTAAATTCGTGTAAGTAACGGGAATTTTATTTTTTCCCGGCTTTGGGCTGGTACTTAAAATGATTTCTTGACCAGCCGTCAATTGCACGCCTTGTTTGGGCAAATCACCCACCCTGATCTTGGGCCCTTGTAAATCCATCAAAATGGCAATCGGCTCTTTCAAATCCGCGCTTTGAGCCCTGACTTTGCGCATGATAGCCGCGTGCTCGGCATAGGTGCCGTGCGAAAAGTTTAAACGTGCCATATTCATACCGGAAACCATCAAGTCGTTAATAGTCTTGGCATCCGAACTGACCGGACCAATGGTGCACACAATCTTGGTTCTCTTTATAATCTTGCCCATAATGTGAATATGATACTTAATAAACATCAAAAACACAAAAAGACCCTTGGTTTAAAACAAGGGACTGCCGGTCCAAAATCCATACAAACAACTCATTTAAACTCCTCAAGCACCGCGCCTTAATCAACAAACCTTCTCTGGCGCTCTGTATCGCGTTCTTAAACCACAGACGACGATAACTCAAGAAACTATTTTTAAGCAAACATCAAACTCAATCCGCTCGTTGTTCACGCTTTTTTACTTCCAAATCATCCAACACACGCTGGAAAGTTTTAACATCCTCAAAAGAGCGATAAACCGACGCGAATCTGATATAGGCCACCTTGTCATAATCCCGGAGACGTTCCATGATCATCTCTCCTATGTCCCAAGACTTAATCTCGCGAGCTGCGCTTTTCAAAATATCACCCTCAATTTGATGTATCAAATTCCTAAAAGATTCTTGAGTATACGGCCTCTTTTCCAACGCCTTTTTTATGCCCGAAGAAACCTTATCTCTGGAATACATCTCTCTTTTTCCATCTCTTTTGATAACCGTCACATCCAAAAGCTCAACTTCCTCCACCGTGGAAAAACGGTATTCGCAAGATTCACACACCCTGCGACGCCTAACAGAAGTACCGTCACCGGACAGACGAGAATCCACCACCTTGGTTTCTTGATGACTGCAAACCGGACAATACATAACCAACTTAATTATAAAATATAAAATAAAAAATTAAAAATTCCGGTAGCCTTCGGCTTAATTAATTCGTCCCGACACTTCGACCGGGATCCCGATCAGCATATTCTTTGTCTTTGTATCAGGATAATTCGTAATTTCTAATTCGTAATTGAAGTGCTTGTTACATCATTTTCTTCCTAAACAGGGCCGGAATTTCTACTGCTTCTTCGTCAGACTTATCCTGCTTGTCAGGGGAAGGATTATTGGGAACACGCGGCACAGACGGAGCGGGCGGCGGCGAAGAATTGATCGGTGCGTAACCCGGCGGTTGCACGTGCGGCTGATGAGCAGCCGGCTGGCCGACAGGACTGGGCTGAGGCTTTAAATTTCTAGACGGCTCATTCATGGGTTCGGGCACGGGTTTTCTAAATGGAATCTTGTCCATTTGATTTTCATGCTGTTCGTGCATGTTAAAAGATCCTCCGGCTACTACTTTTGGCCTGGGAGGTCTTTGCTGGTCAAAGCCCGTAGCGATCACCGTCACCTTTAATTCATCTTTCAAGGTCTCGTCTATGATGGCGCCGAAGATTATTCTGGCTTGAGGATCAGCAGATTCGGTGATGGTTTTAGCTGCTTCAGTAACTTCGTACATACCCAGATTAGAACCGCCCGTAACCGTAAATAAAATGCCCTTGGCTCCGTCAATCGATACTTCGAGCAAAGGAGAAGCGATGGCGGCTTTAGCCGCATCAATCGCGCGATTCTCTCCATGACCGCGTCCAATACCCATCAAAGCCGTACCGCGATTTTCCATAATAGCTCGTGCATCCGCAAAATCAACATTGATTAAACCAGGCACGGAAATAATATCCGAAATACCTTGCACGCCCTGGCGCAATACATCATCAACTATTTCAAAAGCATCCACCATGGTGGTCTTACGATCTATGATCTGCAAGATGCGATCATTAGGTATGGTAATAATCGTGTCCACGTGTTGAATTAATTTTTCATAAGCTTGCTCGGCAATCACCTTTCTTTGATGACCTTCAAACTGAAACGGCTTGGTGACCACGGCCACGGTTAAAATACCCATGTCGCGAGCTATCTCCGCTACCTTGGGGCTGGCTCCGGATCCGGTTCCGCCTCCCAAACCGCAAGTGATAAAAACCATGTCCGCCCCTTTAAGAGATTCACGAATTTCATTTTGACTTTCTTCCGCGGCGCGACCTCCGGTTTCTGAATTCATGCCGGCCCCCAAACCGCGAGAGATGGTGGCTCCCAGCTGAATTTTTTTAGGAGCCAAAGAAGTATGCAAAGCCTGCACGTCCGTATTCATGGCGAGAAATTCCACACCTCTTATCTTTGAGTTGATCATGCGGTTAACCGCTGACCCTCCCGAACCTCCCACTCCGATAACTTTGATCTTTGCGAAGGTTTCTATTTCCGGCTTAATTTCTGGCATAGTATTTTGAATAATAAAGGTGAACAATACCCCTTACAATGAACATCTTCCTTATACCTTATGCGCATACCTTAACCACAATGACAAAGCCAGTCAAGCTGACTAGATAATTATCAAATAACAAATTTCAAACAGCAAATCAGCCGGTCGCGCTCTATATATAAAACAATATCGAGCTCCGCTCGATACCTTAATTTATATTTTTATAATTGTTAATTTCATGTTTAATAAGTTCACGGCATGAAACTTTTAAAAATCTTCTTTATGGGTTCTGAAATTTTAGACACCAAACCGCCCGCTTGTTTTAGAGATCTGCCATAAAGGCCTCCGGGTTGATCAAACTGCTTTTCGGCTTCAAAGCCCCAAATCACCAAACCCACAGCCGTAGAAAAAGCCGGATCCTTAACCAACTCTGGAATTGAACTGTCTATGTTTGGCACGCCGATGGATGCCGGCAGATGCAAAATATTTTTTACCACTTCCACGATGCCAGGCAACTTACTGCCCCCTCCAGTCAGCACCACACCCGAAGGCAACAAACCCGAACGATCTATGCTCTTTAACTCTTCTTCAACTTTTTCCAGCATCTCTTCCAAGCGCGCTTCTATAACTTCAGCAATAAAAGACAATTCAATAATTTCTTGAGTTTCTGAACCGTAATCTTTCAAATCTATAGTATCCTGACTGCCAAAATTACCGGGCACCGCATTGCCTTTGGTACGTTTTATTTTTTCAGCCACTTCAATAGAAGTCCGCAAAGTGATAGCTATGTCGGCCGTGATATGATCTGAACCAATTAAAAAAGTAGCCGCGTGCAACAACTCCCCGTTTTCATACACGGCCATAGTGGTGGTAGCCGCTCCTAAACCCACCACGCAAACGCCCATATCTTTTTGGCGCTTGTTAACCACCGCTTCAGCCGCGGCCAATGGAGCATAGACAAGCTCAGAGATATCCACATTAGTTCTAAAAACCGTCTTGGTCACGTTCTTGAGATGGTTAGATAAACCCTGAATCACGCGGGCATTTGCTTCCAGGCGTATACCCTGCATGCCGATCGGATCCTTGATATCCTTTTGATTATCAACCGTAAAGCCCACCGGTAAAACGTGTAAAATTTCATGATTCGGAGCCTGTGCATAAGATCTGGCTGCTTCCAAAGCTCTAGCTACATCCTCACGGCGAATATCTTGATCTCCTCGGCTGACACCAATAATCCCCTTGGCTTCTTGCACATTGATTTGAGCACCCCCGACCGCCACATAGACATCCTGTACAGGCACTCCCACCATGCGCTCCGCCTGATCCAAGCAAGCTGAAATCGAACTGACCGCCTCTTCAAGAGAACTGATGCCAGCTTTTGATATGCCTTCGGATTTAACTTCGGCCGCGCCGATTAAAGTCAATTGCAGCTGTCTTTCCGCAGACATGCCAACCTGTCCCACCGCTATACGTATAGCCGATGAACCAAGATCTAGTCCAGTAATTAATCTACCCTTCATACACGAGCTAATAAAGGCAAATATGGCCAAAAAATAATCAACGCAATCACTACTGCTGTGCAGGCCATGATAAACACAGCAGCCGCTGTCAGATCCTTGATATCGCGCGCGTATTCATGAACACGCGGCTTAACCATATCAACGAACCTCTCCACAACGCTGTTAATCAATTCTAGCACAAGAACGGCTCCGGAGGCCAGAATCAGCACACTTCGTTCCCAACGCTCCAAAGGCAATAAAAATATCAAAATAAAAATGATCAAAGCCGCAAACAGCTGCACCCTGAAGCTCTGCTCTTGTTTAAAGGCCAGCAACAAGCCTTCCCCCGCGTTTTTAAAGCTAATACTAAGAGCTTTTAGGCTTTTCATATATTTTTTAATATTTTTTCCTGTAAACCAAACATTAATTTCTCGGTTTTAGGTGTTCGATGATCATAACCCGCGATATGCATCAAACCATGAATAAAAAGCCGGTTCAACTCTTGTTCCAAATTGATTTTGGCTGATCCAGCCTGTTTTTTGACATAAGCAACACATACAATGATATCACCCTCCAATTCTCCTGACTTATCAACAGCCGTCTGATAAGCAAATGATAAGACATCCGTTGGCTTATGTTCACCGTGATAGGCTTGATTCAAATCAGCCATTTTGGATTCAGCCACGAAACCCAAGCCCATAATCGCGGAAGATACTTTTAGGGCCTCCATAGTCTTTCTGAAGACAGCTCTAATCTTATATGGCGTTAAGGGAGGCGGCAGCCTCCCTTGAATCACTAAATCCAGCTTAACCTTTCTCATGGCGCATCAGTCGATATTGACTCAATATTATTGTCCTCGGTTTCCGGTGTTGAAGTAGGAGAAACGGGCTCAGGTTGAGTAATCGCACCCGGTTCTGTAGCCCTCGGTTCAAA
>JBGSVN010000021.1:0-103760 GCA_041752935.1 Patescibacteria group bacterium | reverse complement strand
ACTTAAAAATTTCCCCTCGGGACGTTGCACTAAATTTTAGCCTTGCGGGGAATATAACAAAGGATGTGAGGTTACGAAGTCTTGCAGACTCCTCCACCCAAATCGCTCCCTACGGTCGCAACTTCCCATATCCCTGTTGTTATATGAAATAATCTCTTACTAAAAATCTACATGAAAATAATAATACTTGAAGGAATTGCTACAAGCGGCAAAACTTCTGTAAAAAACAAGCTCGCAGATGCCTTTATTGAAAAAGGAATAGATTTCTCCATTATCGAAGAAGATGAAACTTTAATGCCAATTTTGCATAATACTGATAAGCAAGTGAGCATAGATTTGCTTAAAAAAGTCATCAGCAATGCATTAAAAGCGGAAAAAGATTTAATCATCTTCGATAGGCTCTTTTTTACTCACATATTCAGAACCAAAAGTTCAATCGAAGATTTTAGAGAAATTGAGAATCTGATCAAAGATCAATCTTTTCTGGCTTTCCTCAAAATTGATGCATCAAAAATTCCTGAAAGGGTTATGTACGCTCGCCAGCACAGAGATAAAAGTTGGGATGAATATGTGAGCAAAAAAGGAAGCGACGAAGAAATTTATCAATATTATATAAATCAACAAAGACATCTGCTTGATCTGCTAAAACATACTTCATTGAAATACAAGATATATGATACGACAGATATGGAGTTTAAAAAGGTAGCAAATGAGATTTTAAAAGATTTTTAGTAAGAGCTTACATCACATAACAGCGTGTACGCGGTTCAAGAAAAAACTGCATTAATAATTTTCATATGAGCAAAACAATCAAAATCTCATTAATGGCCATAGGCGCTCTTTTGTTATTAAACGGAATTGGAAATATTATTGATGATTCAAGAGTCTTGACCTATGATATTACCTCCATTCTTTCTGGAATAGGCTTTATTGTTCTTGGCCTGTCTAAAAGACCGTAAAAGCTGAACATCCTATATCCAGGTGTACACGCAGGCAAAAAAACATACTCTTGAACGTTAGAAGATATTATCAAAAAACTTTTAATAGTTATTCAAAGTCATTATGGAACAAATTCAAAAAGGTAGATATCAGCATTACAAAGGTAAGTTTTACGAGGTGATTGAGTTGGTCAGGCATAGCGAGACTCTTGAGGAACTTGTTTTATACCGTGCTTTGTATGAATCAAAAGATTTTGGAAAAAATACTCTTTGGGTGAGGCCCAAGGAAATGTTTTTTGAAAACGTAATAATTGACGGGATAGAAAAACCACGTTTTAAATACATTTCAGAGTAATTTTTTAACAACTCACGCTCCTAAGGCTATATGAAATATATTATTTTCTTAATTGCAATCTCTTTCTGTATTATCTTAATCGCACCAACAGCTCATGCCTGCGATCCACTCGGCTGTCTTTTCGGTGGTCACAAACAAGATGCTCTCATACTTGGTGAAATTACATCTAGAGCTGACGATGTCTGGGATGTAAAAATTTTCTTTGTTTTTCCTCAAAACCAAGTTCAAGCTCTCAAAGAGGGTAATAAAATTACTGTCAGTAATTTTTCAAAATCAATAAATTTGACAGAGGAAGAAGCCAAAACAATAATTGTTGGTAAAAAATATCTGATGTCACTTAACAAAAACGATAACTTTTATGTCCCTGCATGGGGAATCTATGAAATCACCGGCAACACTTACTCAGATGCCAAATTAATTGAAAGTGAATTAATTGACGATGAAGCTCTTCAAATATTCATTAATTCCGGAGGTGCAGAGAGAGATTTCGCTTTTGATTACAGCGGAGATGCGCCAGTTTTAATTCGTAATGGCGTAAGACAGGAACCTGAAACGAAAACAAAAAATATTTTATGGTATGGTGCCGGTATTGGAGCCCTAGTTTTAATAGGAGGCGCGATGATTATGGCTAAGAAGAAACAATAAACATCTCTTAACCGCGCCTAACAATCGATTAATCCATATGAGGAAATATGACTGACGATAATTTAGAAAACATTCCCGGCGTGGGCAAAAGCATTGCCGAGGATTTGCGAAATACGTATTCATTCAATTACCGACTTAAAAGGCAAGGACCCAGAACAGTTGTTTGAATTATCAAATCGCCATGAAGGCAAGACTCAGGATCGATGCTTGCTATATGTTTTTCGGGAAGCGGTCTATTTTGCCGAACATAAAAATCCTGACCCTGAAAAATTGAAATGGTGGAATTGGAAGGATTAATCATTAATTGCTAAAATAAGAGCGACTTATGAACAATAAACAAATAATATTAAGCAATATCTTTTGGGGATTTGCCATTTGGCTTTTTGGTTATATTTTAGGCATTTTCTTTTTCGCTTTCGTGCCAAAAGAGATGATTGGTTTTTTTATTTTGCCTCTGGGTACAGCCTTCACCCTGTGGGTACTGCTCAAAAAGATTAGAAGAGAAGAATTCTTGTGTTACATTGGCCTTGGTATTATTTGGACAATTATGGCCGTGGTTCTGGATTATCTTTTTATCGTCAAACTTTTCCAATCGGCTGATTACTACAAGCTCGATGTGTATGTTTATTACGCTTTAACTTTTATTTTGCCGATTGCCGTGGGGTGGTATAGACAATCCAAGGGTCTAATAAAAAAGTTTAAATAAGTAATAAAAAAATAGCTATCCGCGAACCGTAATTTATACAATTCTATGAAATCGAAAAATCCAATTAATAAAAAGATATACTTTACTCTGCTGGTAGCGAGCTTTATTTCTATATTTGCAGTTTTACCTTACGCCTTTACACTGCAAGCCGATATAATAAGGCTCTCCCCGCTCCCCCTTCCCATGGTAGCATTAATTTCGATAATCCAAAGCTCAATACTTTTCGCTCTGGCTATATACATCGGATTAAAATTATCAGTCAGAATTGGGCTGGAGACACCAATTTTAGAAAATTACTTTAAAGGCGGTAAGGTACAAACTGATACTAAATCCAATCTTTTTAAATCATTTTTACTTGGCCTTTTAGCAAGCGCCCTGATTATATTTTTTGATGTTGTATTTAAATACTTAGGCGTTGGCATCAGTCTCTCGATGAATCAAATACCGCCACTGTGGCAAAGACTATTCGCAACATTATACGGCGGTATTAGTGAAGAAATTCTTTTAAGACTGTTTTTCATGACTCTAATAGTCTGGTTAATCGGTAAAATTGCCTCTTACAAAACCGATATAGTCAAAAATAATTATATAATGTGGTTTGCGATCATATTTGCGGCCATCATTTTTGGTTTAGGCCACTTGCCGATCACCTCAAGCATAACCAACTTAACTCCTTTGGTGATTTTCCGGGCAATTTTGCTGAATGGCATTGGAGGAATTATTTTTGGTTGGTTATTTTGGAAAAAGGGTTTGGAATATGCCATGATCTCGCATTTTACGGCTGACATCGTGATAATCGTTATTTTTCCACTCATGACAACGTAACCAAATGATTAAGATGGCAAAGAAAATAATATTTTTTGATGGGGATGGGACGCTTTGGTACCCTAAATCAACCCGGTACACGAAAAAACCCCATTGGATATACTTAAAAAGTAAAAATACTGACGATCATTACAAACAATTGATAATGATACCAACGGTTGTTTCTACCCTAAAAAAGTTGAAAAAAATGAGCGTCATTACCGTGTTGCTCTCAACGCATCCACACCCTCCAAAAAAAGCTGATTCCATAATCAATCATAAAGTATCCCACTTTAACTTAGGCGATCTATTTGATGAAATACATGCCACCAGAGATTATCACGGATCTAAAGGAGAATTTATGACCGAAATATTGAAAAAACGCGGCATCCCAAAGGCTAGAGCGCTCATGGTCGGCGATCACTATCGTTGGGACTATAAATCAGCCAGAGATGTGGGCGTTGACGCGCTATTAATTGAGTCAGAATACATGAAAAAAGAAATACAAAGCCGAAGAATAAAAAAGACCATCAAAAAATTATCCGATATTTTTAATTATTTATAAATAATACTCTGGTAATAATTTCATCATTTTTCTATGGATGCTCACCTAAAAGAAAAATTATTAAGAATCGCTATCAATGAAGCCGAAAAAGCCACACAAGAAGGCAACTCTCCCTTTGGCGCGGTTCTAGCTGATTTAGATGGGAATGTAGTTGATGTCGCACATAGTACTGCGAACACGGATATTGATCCTACCGCACACGCTGAAATTAATTTAATTAAAAAAGTAACTAAAAAAATTAATTCAAAAGACTTGAGTGATTATTGTCTTATTAGTAACGCCCAATCCTGTTCAATGTGTTTTTCTGCCGCGATTAGAGCAAAAATAAAAAATTTTATTTATGGCTGTGCAGAGAATCATACGCTAATTCCCAAGATAGACGTGTTTGAACTTAGTAAGTATTGCGAAGAGAAGATTGATATTGATACCGGTATTCTTAAAAAAGAATGCCAAGAGCAAATAGAACGAGCGCGAAAAATGACGAAAAACAACCTATTTAATCAAAATATCTAAAGAAAATCATTCGGCTCCCGCAATATGCCAAAAGAGGTGAATCCAAGCCTCCACCCTACCCAAAAGGCCATTTTTAGAGTAAGCTCACAACACCACCTGCAACGGAGTTCGTACTCTCAACCAGGATAGAATCTCAATCTATATGAGCGAAGAAACACCTATCTTTACGCCATACAAGAAAATCGGCTGGCGAAAATATTTTCAAATCCTGACAGTTGGCCTGTTACTTGTTTTGTTGTATCAACTGGGCCTTCCCCTGTCTTCCATTGCCCTCTTTGGCATCCTGTTTTTATTACTGATTGTGCTAAAAGGGAAACTCTATAAACAATTCGATAATTTCTTAAACCGAAAATTTCCTTTTCTGTCAAAACTGAATCCGCAAATCAAAAAAATAATCATCGTCATATCGTTCGTATTGATCTTTATGCTGACTAAACAATTAATCTTCGCGGTCTTAAAAATGTACGGGGTCGACATCCAACAGACCATCACGGATAATCTGACCAATCAATCACGGTAAATATAGATTTTGATCTTCTCTACTTCTCCAATATAAAATAAAGCCTTCAACTTAAAAATATGGAAATCAAACAATTATTAAACCACGGTCGTGAAATCTGGGGTCAAGAAAAATTAAACTTAAACCAAATCATCGCATGCCTGGGCACGGTCTTCGGAGATATTTGCCGACTACAAAGAGACGCTGTTCAAAGGCGGACCGAGCCCAATGAACAAGAACTCAAAAAAGAATTGGGTAATCTTATTTTTTCAAGCATTAGATGGTGCGATGATTTGGGCTATGATCCGGAAGAATGCCTGACCCTGGCCCAAGAATGCCAAAGACAATACCCTAAATAAATATGGACATCATCGGATTCATTTTGCATATCGATCAATACCTGGCTGTCATGCTAGACGCTTTTGGAGCCTGGACTTATGTTATTTTGTTTCTAATCATTTTTGCGGAAACCGGACTGGTTGTCATGCCTTTTCTGCCAGGCGACTCTTTATTGTTTGCGGTGGGTGCTTTGGCCGGCGGAGGATTCTTGGACTTCATAACCGCTTACTTGGTTTTACTTGCAGCCGCCATCTTGGGAGACACGGTTAATTACTGGATCGGGCATCAGATAGGCCCCAAAGTCTTTTCCAAAAACAATTCCAGGTTATTCAATAAAGCTTACCTGGAAAAAACTCGCGGTTTTTACGAGAAACACGGCGGAAAAACCATTATCCTGGCTCGTTTCATGCCCATTATCCGTACTTTCGCACCTTTTGTAGCCGGCATCGGTAAAATGCACTACACCTCCTTTTTGCTATACAACGTAATTGGTGCCTTTGCTTGGGTGACCTTGTTCACTCTGGCCGGTTATTTCTTTGGCGGTATACCGTTCATCCAACAAAACTTTGAGCTCGTCATCATAGCCATCATCTTCCTTTCTCTGATGCCCATGATTATTGAATATATCAAGCACAAACGCGGACCACGCCTGACCAAAAACCAATTGGATCGCGCCAGCTACCAAGAAATACGTGAAACTTTAGACAAAAAAACCCATTAAGGCTAAAATAACGGTAAATTAAAACTTGCCAATGATTATGAAAAACAACCAACCGCCCAATTATTTTTTGTTTTTATGTTTGGCTGTATCACTGATTATTGTTTATTTTATTTTTCAGCCTTTTCTAGCCAGCTTGATCTTGGCCTCTGTTTTTGCTTTTATCTTCCAACCGATTTACAAAAAATTACTATCCATTACCAAAAAACGCGAAGGTTTATCAGCTTTGGCCACTACCTTTCTCGCCATCGTCATAGCCATCGTGCCCCTGGCTTTCTTGGGCTCGTTGGTGCTTAAAGAATCTACTGAACTGTACCAAACTCTGGTTAAAGGAGAAAACGGCGGGTTGGTTGGCACCTTAAAACTGGTAGCTGAAAATTTACGTAATTTTTTACCTAACACTTTTAACTTGGACATCAATCAATATGCCACGCAAGGTCTGGAATCTTTAATCTTAAATCTGGGGGCTATTTTTTCCAGCTTTGCCAAAATCCTTTTGAACACTCTGGTTTTCTTAATTGCTTTTTATTTCATGCTTAAAGATGGCGGACGACTTAAAGATTATTTTATACTCTTGAGCCCGCTCGATGATAAAGACGATGAAATGATTGTTAAACGTCTGGAATCAGCTGTTCTAGCCACAGTCAAAGGCAGTCTGACCATTGGGCTGATCCAAGGCGCTCTAACAGGCCTTGGTTTTGCTCTGTTTGGCGTACCCAGCCCGGCCCTTTGGGGCAGTACGGCTGCCATTGCCGCCCTCATACCTGGCGTTGGCACTTCTTTGGTAATCATTCCGGCTATTTTTTATTTATTACTCACCGGCAATACCGTGGCCGGTATCGGTCTTCTTGCTTGGGGTTTAACAGCCGTCGGGCTGATCGATAATTTTTTGGGGCCAAGGTTATTGGGCCGCGGTATGCACCTGCATCCCCTGGTGGTATTTTTAGCGGTTCTAGGCGGCTTAGCTTTTTTTGGACCTCTAGGCTTTTTACTCGGCCCATTAGCCATCAGTCTCTGCTTGGCTTTAATAGATATATATTTATCCCTGAAAACCAATGGGCGTCTGCCTCAAAAGACCTAGATCATACGCTCTAAATCCTACGGACAAAACCCGGCTCCTCCCACGCGCTTGCAAAGCTGTTCTTGGGAAAATACGATGTAACTGAAAATGCCTGACAAAATATCTTGCCTTGGCAGGCTGACTTTAAGGCGTTGAGTAGCTTTTTGATAAGTGCCTTCAGACCCCAAAACAATTTCTCCGGGATAAGGTAAAACCGTTCCGGACGAATCTTTCAAAACCACTCTGATATCACGTGCTCCACACTTAAAAGGTCTGATGCGTAAACGATAAGCTTTTAAAGTATTCAACGGTCCCAAACTGTAACTCAAGTGGCTGGCGAAAGGCGCTATGGCAATCAAATATTCACCTCCGGTTGGCCAGACGATTGATGCACTGACACTCCATTCAGTATAACCTATCTCCAAATCAGGTTCGCAGCCCAAACCATCCCCTTCCCAAACAATGTCCGCCGAGGCCACCCCGGCCGGCACGTCTATGGCATCCGGATCAAATAAATCCACAAAAGCCAACTCTTCTTCGGGTAAAAAATTAATTAATTTTTGGGTTGATGTTTCATAGCCCGTGGTTGAAATCCAACTGGAGCCGCCCGGGTATAAACTCACGGTCGAAGCCACCTCCGCCAAGCTCCGTCTGTTTTTTCTGAATTCATACAATTGCATCTCTATGCCCGAGTTGGCCATATAAAATGCACCTACAGCCTTATCCGTTTCTTGAGCCCGGCGAGATCCCTCCAAAACCACGGAACCGATAGCAAAACCAGCCAAAAGCAACATAGCCACCAAGATGACAGTCAAAGCAATAATATTGCCCGGAAGTTTGAGGTTATCTGACATAAACACGTGAAGAAATGGAAGTTTGAGCTTCCAGGCTGACCACTTCTCTGTCGTTGGGCGCCATATAGGTCATTTTAATTAAAAGCGTGACAAAAGGTTGCTGGTTATTAACATAGTTGTTGCCCGACAGCACAAAAGGCGTCACCGAAGGCCTGACTAAAATCTGAAATTTTTCCACATTCACTTTTTTAGATGTAATGGGCGCCCAATTCACTCCGGCATCGCTGCTCACCAACAAACACTTAACCTCTGGCAAGTCTCCGCATAAAACATCTCCTGTGTCGGATAATTTAATTATCCACGCAGGCTGATCGTCCCTGCTGAGCACCAGAGTTGAAGTGGCCGCGTCCAAAGAACCCGGAGGTACCGGATATTCAATAGCCGTATGCCTGGCCATGCGCGTAATATACTCCAGCACAAAACGCATATCTTGCTGGACAGCCGATGAGTTGGCGGTCCTATGAGATAAGCGAATAAAAGACAAGTAGGTTTGAGACAAAATCAAAATGGAAAAAGAAAAAACTGCTACCACTACCAGCATTTCTATAACCGAAAAACCGGGCAAACTTGCTATTGTTTTCTTATCTCCAGTCATAAAAATCTCCGTAAATGGTTAAATTACGCTGTCTGTTTTTACGCATCCAACGAATATCAGCCTGGGCACGCAAACCAATTCTTTTAGTGTAAGTCGGAAAGCCGGCCGGCGGGCAGGCACAAGCGCCTTCAGCTACGGCTTTATTGGCGCTGTTATTAGGGTCCTCGCAAATAGGCGCCAAGGTCAACAAACGCTGATACTCGGTACTGGTAGCCGTTGATACGTTGGTAAAATAACCTTCCACTCCTTGCTTATAGACTCTGGCTTGGCTTAAATCGTTGGGCGTAGGATCAAAAAAAGGATCAGGTATGGCACTGCCATCCCAAGCCGGTACAACCGTGCAATCAATGACCGCTACCGGAGAATCGACAGCGCCTTCAACCAGTAAGCCATAGTCAAAGGGCCTGTCTCCCAGCAGCCAATTAGTATCCCGCTTATTTTGCACCATTTCCAACGCTTCACGAGCCAGGTTGATGGCTACTATCTGATCCGCGTCCTGCTCTTGCAGAGCTACATTAGAAAAAATCAAACTCACCGTCGCGAATAAGCCCATAGCAATAATAAAAAGCACGATCAGCATTTCTATCAAAGTTTGTCCCGCTAAATTAATGGTTCTCATAGAATCAATTCAGAATAGAGACTCTGCCTGTTTCCCCATTAACCTCTACAACAAGAGTGTCATTTGAAATTTTATGATGCAAGGTTATCTTAAGTAGAGCCATCACAGCGCCGGTGCCAGCAGCATCAAATATTTTAGCCTGCCCATTCTGACGACGAAAAACTACAGATCCGACAGTTGGATTTGGAGTCACCCAGCCAGTTGTTGAACTCCATAGTTCCACCTGACTAATTTCAACATCTGAACTGCCGAGTTGTAATAGCCGGCGCCTCACAAGCTGCTCATCAGGAGAATCCATGTACTGATTTTCCAAGCCCGTAATCGGATACTCAACAAACATGGAATAACCGGTGGCCGTAGTCGTGACCATTAAACCGTAATAACCCGGAACCATCCCGGAACATTGCGCCGGATCAGCGCAATCAGCCGTACTGTTTTCACAAACTATCAAAACAGCACTCGCATCCAGACAGGCCTTAATATCTCCGGCTGACAAGGCTCTAGACTGCATCCCGCGAATATCGGCCGTCAATTGCCTGGCTGCGTTACTCAATTGTTCAATATGCTTACCTGAATTCAAGTTAACCACCACAATCACGGCCAATAAACCAATAATAGCTATACTGACCAGCATTTCCACCAAAGTAAAGCCTGATTTTTTAAGTGAAAGCATAATTTAACCAAGCCATGATCCAAGGCGCCCACCACATGGCAGCCAAAGCTCCGACCGTTAAAGCGGGCGCAAACGGGACTCTGGCTCCGGGTTTTATCTTACGGCTGATCAACAGCCAAATAGCGACTGAGCCGCCCAATATATAAGCAAAATAAACTGCAAAGCCAACCGCCGGCCAGCCCAAAACCGCGCCCAGCATGGCTGCCAGCCACACATCTCCCGAGCCCACCCAGCGTTTGCCGGACACGATCCATTGCAACAAGAAAAAAGAGGTGGCCACAGCAAAACCTATGACATGCGACCAGGCGACCACACTCACGCTTTCACCGGCCGCCACGCGTAACAGCATGTTCCACAGAGCGAAAAACACACCCGTTCCTACCATCATTTCAACCGGCAACTCAAACCAACGCGCATCCATAACCAAAAAAATCAATAAAGTAATACCAAAAAAGAATTCAAATAAGATAACCGGCCATTGACCATCAAAAGGCATGTGCCGAGCCATGGAAATCACGGCCAATAATGCTCCACCTATTTCCACCAAAGGATATTGGATGTGAATTTTTTTGCCGCAATCAGTACATCGTCCTTTTTGCCATAACCAAGAAATAATTGGCACCAAGTGACGGACACGTAGTTTAGCCTTACAGTGCACGCACTCCGAACGCCCCCACAAACTAGAAGAATCATGTGTTCTGATGGCCACTACATTGGCAAACGAACCAAAAACCGCTCCAATCACCCCGGCCAAAACTAATATAAGTAAAGTAGTAATAAACATGGGATCTTTGATTATTTCATGTTATCTGCATTATCCACACCCGTGGAATGCGCATAATAAACTCCAGCCGGCCCGTAAGCCGTTTCTCGTTCGGTTATAAAACGCAAAGCATAGCCGTTATCAGTGGCACGATAAGCATAATACTCATTGGCCTTAGGACCCGCCGGGAAACGTTCCAAAAAGATGGGTTGCACACCCTGATCCAACGAACTCAAACCATTACCCGCCAGCCTCTCGGCACCTGCTCCGGGGCGTCCCAGTTCCACACCTTCAGACAGAGGATAGCTGGCCTTTTGCAACCAATATTGACTTAAAGCCGCGCGCATCACACTGATATCGGAAATACGCTTGGCATCCCGGGTGGTAGCCCGCTGAACATTAATCGCATACACGGCCAAAGCTCCCAAAATACCAACTATCAGTAAAGCAATCAGCAGCTCCGGAAGAGTGAAGCCGTTTTTTATACCTGTTTTCATATTATTATCATTATACCTTATTTGAGCCAAGCCTAAAACAAATCACCCCGCAATTTTGCGGGGTGATGATTGATTTAAATTCTACTGGACTACGCCGTTCTGATTGGCCGAATGGTTGAGAGTTGCGCCCAAGCCTGCTACATCAGCTCTTTCGGTGGCAAAATTAAGCACAAAACTATCAATAGTCGGAGTACCGGTAAAGGCAAAATTACAGGCGCTGTTAGCCCCCGTGCATTTGGTGCCTGCAAACAAAGGGTCTTTCATGTTGGATAAATTGATAATCATATCCGAACCACTCAAAGCCGTGGCACCAACACAACCCGTAGCCGCATTTGGGGTACAGATGGCGACTTCATTAATATAAGCCGCAGCGCCCGGCAGGGCATTACAACTCGAGGCACACAAAACTTTACCCTCTTGATTGGCCGTAGCAAAAGCACTAACCACCAATCTGATGTCAGCCAAACGCTTGGAATCACGAGCTTTGCGTTGAGCATCGCGGAAGGCGATCACGCCCAAAGTAGCCAGCAAGCCGATAATGGCTACCACCACCAAGAGCTCGATTAAGGTAAAACCTTTTTTGGTTTTCATAAAACGTACATGGAACCCACAGTTAAGTTTGGTTTGATCAGCTCTTTATGTTGAACTTTTTCAAACACAACCAGACGATGGATTCAAATAATAAAATAAATTAAATTAATTAGTTGTTGATAATTATAGCACATTCTTAAGTGGCTGACGATAATTTATACATAGGCAACATAATGGCCGAAACCATACCGCCCACAGCCAAACCCAAAATAATCATGATGATAGGTTCTATCAAGGTCATCATGTTAGCCGTCATGTTGGCCACACTGCGTGCGTAAAAATCCCCTACCCGGCGCAAAACATCATCCAAACGTCCGGTCTCTTCGCCAATGGTTAACATTTGCACCACCATAGTGGGTACGGTTTTTTCACGCTGCATAACCGTTACCAAAGAATTGCCGTCGTTCACTTCTTGAATGGTTTCTATGATCATTCTTTTCCAAACCGCATTACCCATGACCGCGGACGCGATCTCTAAAGCCTGTATCAGAGTCACTCCCCCTTTCATCAGAGTTTGCATGGATTGGCAAAAACGAACCACATACATATCGCGAAACAATTTACCAAAAATAGGCAAACGCAATTTAAAAGAATCCCACATATACGAGCCGTAATCCGTCTTAATCCAATAAGTAAAGCCAACTGACAGAGTCACTACTCCGATAATAATCAGCCACCAAAAACCAGCCATGAAATTGGAGGCTCCGATTAATATTTTGGTGGCCAATGGCAGTTCCACTTGTGCCTCGATTAAAACTTCAGTCAATTTTGGCACCACGTAAATCATCATGATAAAACCCACGATACTCATACCAACCACTATGACCGCGGGATACATTAATGCGCCACGCAATTTTGACATCATGTCGTAGTCCCGCTCTTGCTGATCGGCCAAATAGTTTAATACATCGGACAATTGACCTGTTGTTTCTCCGGAACGCACCATGTTGATAAAAAACTGAGAAAATACGTTTGGATATCTATCCAGGGCCTCGGATAGACGAGACCCGCCCTCGATTTCATTAGCAATGTCAGCCAAAATGACTTTAAACCTGGGATTTTTAGTTTGATGAGAAATATTGCGCACCGCATCAGGAATAGGTACTGAGGCGGATATCATAACGGCCAACATACGAACCACACCCACCATTTCTTTAGCCGAAATGCGGTTTAAAAACTGAATCAAAGATTGAGCTCTAGCTTCAACTCCACTGTGCACATCCAAGGCCAAAATCTCGTAATTTCTTTCTTCCAAAGCCTGGGAAGCCGCCTCTTGGGTAGGCGCCTCAACAATACCGTTTTGCAAACGTCCGTCTTGAGTTCTGACTTGATAGCGATAAGCCGGCATATTTAAACGATTTTTAATATCTCCTTAACCTTGCGAGCCACATCTTGAGGCAATGAATGCGCCTTAATCAGATAACCCACAGCTCCGGCATTCATGGCCTTCTGCACATCCTCCCTTTGGCCCAAATTGGAAATAATAACCACCGGGACATCAACCAAGGTTTGCTCGGCTTTCATTTTATTCAATATCTCAAAACCATCCGCTCCGGGCAATAAAATATCCAACAGCACACAAGCCGGTGGCTCGCGCAAAGCCAATCTTAATCCATCCTCCCCATTGCTCGACAGGCTGACATCAAAACCCTCGTCTTCCAATTTTTGAGCGTAGATCTTGGCCAAAAATGCGTCATCTTCAATCAATAATATAGGTATTTTTTCCATAACTTATTATTTAAATTTATATCCCACTAACCCATGATTCGTAATTTTTAATTTTTTTAGTGTTCTATTCAGTTTCCGCCGCTTCTTGACCTAGACGCATAACCTCTTCGACCGTAGTTATACCTTCCGCGGCCTTAAGTACCAAATCCTGCCTCAAGGTCATCATTTCCTGCCGGTCAAACTCTTGTTTGAATTGATCAAAAGGAAACCCGGCTTCAATCGCTCTTTGGGCTTGAGCTGTAAATTGAAACAATTCCGCGGCCGCTGTTCTTCCGGCATAACCTGTATTCCCGCATTTAACGCAACCTACTCCATGATAAACCTTAAAAGGTTGGGATGGATCCAAATCCTCAGGCAAATATTTTTTAGGTATTTTCAATAACTCATCAGCCAAACGTTTTCTGGTCTCTTCCGGAATCTCTTGTTCAGCTTTGCAAAAAATGCATATTTTCCTGGCCAAACGCTGAGATATGCCCAAATTTAAAGTAGCAGCCAATAAAAACGGCTGCACACCTATATCCACCATGCGCGGAACCAAGCCATAAACATCATTGGTATGCAAAGTCGAAAAAATCAAATGGCCGGTCAACGAAGCATGAATGCCCAATTCAGCCGTTTCTTTGTCGCGAATTTCACCCACCATAATGACATTGGGATCTTGACGCAAAAGAGCACGTAAACCCGTGGCAAAAGTAAAACCTATTTCCGGTCTTATTTGAGATTGATTAACACCCGAAATAAAATACTCGACCGGATCCTCCAAAGTTGAAATATTGACACCATCAGCATTCAACATGCTCAAAGCCGCAAATAAAGTGGTGGATTTACCCGAACCCGTGGGGCCGGTTATCAAAAACATACCATGCGGCTGTTTGATCTGCTCTTTCATAATCTCTATGTACTGCCGGCGGAAACCAAGTGACTCCAAAGTCGGAGCTCCGGTAGTGGTGTCCAAAATACGCATCACCACTTTTTCATGATCCACGACCGGTAAGGTTGAGATACGAAAATCAATTTTTTTACCATTAATGGTTTGCGTGATTCTACCGTCTTGAGGTATGCGGGTTTCATCAATCTTGAGGTTAGCCATGACCTTAACACGCGAGATTAAAGCCGGATGCACATAGATGGGCAAAGACAAAGAAGTTCTTAACACGCCATCAATACGATATCTGATGCGTGATTCATTTTCCACGGGTTCAATATGAATATCCGAGGCTCCGCCTTCCACCGCGTGCCTCATAATAACCGAAATCATACGCGAAACAGGAGCGCCTTTGATGATCTCTTCTATATTACCGGATAAAGCTTCTTCGTCACTTTTAGATTTCTCAAACTTGCCCTTAGCCTGTTCCAACGCTGTTTCAACCTCGGTTTCCAGGCCTTTCAAACCCTTCATAATGCGCGCAACTTGAGAAGCCGGCGCATTAACAATTTTTAATTTCCAACCATTTTCTGTGGTTAAAAATTCCAAAGCTTCCACTGCCCGATAATCTTGTGCATCCCTTAAAACGACCTCCAGAACCTTACCATCAAAACGCAAAGGCAGGACCTGAAATGTATCCAATGTCTGCTTGGGCAGCAAAGCCACCACGTCCGGGTCAATCGCAAAATCACTCAAATCCTCATAAGCAATACCCAAAGACTCGGCTTGAGCTTTGGTAAAATCCACTTCGGACACATACTTGCCTCCCACTAAGGCTTGCTCCAGAGTTTTTCCCCTGGTCACCAAATCTTCGGCTATAGCTCTGGCCTTGGTATCAATCAAATTCTTTGACTGTAATAAATCCAAAATCTGTTCATTCATAGGCTTAAAGTTGAGTTCTGGTGGACGCAGAGCCTCGATCGGTTTCCGTCCCGGCTCCGGACACCTGTCCATCACTTAGCAAAGCATCCGGCGGGATGGGTTGAATTGAAAATTCTGAAGCCTTAACCGGCACAATCCTCAAACTCGTATCAGAAACAGGCAAGCCTTCAGCCGGAAGAGTGGAAGTGACGGCATTCTCAAGCGAAAGAGGCACGAAAGGATTCTCGCGCCCCATGGGATAATCCGGTATGGGTTGCAAAGCAGACTCATCCAGTTGGTTAAAAACTTTATTTTTGGTGACATCGGCCTTAACATTAAAACCTTGCGCCTGGCGCATGGGTGACGAAGGAGGCAGTGGCGTATCTTTGATGGCTTGCGATACATAATAATAAACCACGCCCACCATAACCAGTGCGGAAACACCCAAGGTGATACGAGCAAAAATCGGGGGCGCGCTTTTCATTGGCATATCATTTAGCTTCTTCCTTGGTAGCAGGATAATAATACGTCTTCAACTGCAAAGAAAAATTAGTTTTTTCTTGATCCAAACTCGTTACATTGATGTTTTGAACATCAAAAATCCGCAAGCTGGTTTCTAAAACCTGCAAAAAATTTTTCACTTCAAGATAATTATTGGCGCCGACCGACATGGTTACATTCAAAGGCAAAGGCCCTTTAGTACCCGGCACAGCCGCGGTTACATTATCAAATACCATGTTGTTTAACTCAACTTGGCTGATCCTGGCCGCCGAGCTCAATATAACCAGCAACTCCGGAATACTGACTTCTCGCGGCAGGGCCTTATCAACTCTATCCAAAACTTCGGGCGAAATAGCTTGAGCAGCCGCCACAGAACGACTTAAACCGTCAAAATAAAACTTTTCATTCTCAATTTCTTGCCTTAAAGCCTGCGTATCCACTGCGACTTGCTTATTATAATCTATTTTAGGCTTAATCACAAAAAATCCAGCCGCCACATACAAAGCGATCAACAGTAAAAAAATCGTACCATAATAATCTGTAAAAAGCTTGGATGGTGTTTTTACAGCCGAATTTTTTTTATCTTCTTGTTTTAGAGAAGGCTGTTTAGGCGCTTCTTCTATGATATTCGTCATGTTAATTCTCCCTGCTTTCCATGGTCGTTTTAAAAACCACCCTGGAAAAAGAAGATTAACTCTCTAAATTGATTCAAACAGCAAAGCCTGTGTATGAAAACTAATAATCAACTGAAAACTTACGATCGATGAATTATCCAGTTCGCTAACCATTGAGGTAAAAGCGCTGGCGCTCACCTCTTTGACCTCGGGCGAAGACTGAAAAATCGTCAATTGTTTGGCTGCGGCTTCATACGAAGGAGCGAAAACGGTTAAAGCAACCCTGCCTTCGTTGTCCATTAAAAATCCTCCATAATGAACATTGGACAAGGTATTTTGTTCCAAAAACTTAAACACATGCAAAGTCGAGACATGTTTATCCAGTAAGTCGCTCAAACTAATTAAGCGCGGCTCCAAATCCTGAAATACGGTCCATTTTTTTTGCAGTTCCTGAATACTCCCCCGCAAATCCATTAATTCGCTGTCGGTTGTGTTTTGAGCGGCTAAAGCGCTGGCTTGTTGCTGGTCCAACAAAACGAATGAGGCTACAAAAACAGCCGCGAAAAACAAAGTTAAAAAAGCTAAAGTGAACTTTCTCTTAGGTACATTAACCTGCAGTTGACGCACCACGCCCTCATCCAGAAGGCTGACGTGCACAGACTTGCGTACTTTTTTAATGATTCTGACCCGGCGCTTCTTGGTTCCAGAAGGAATAATTCTGGCTTTATCTTTTTTAATTTGAGCGGCCGGACTTACCAAAGGAGCTTGGCCCTCTGGCCTAATAACCACTTCCGGAATATTCTTCTGGGTTTCAAGCGGCCCTCCTATTTTCTTTGGAGTGCCCGGCTCAAAAAATTGAGGCGGCAGTTTGGGGGGCGGTTCAGCTACCCTGGGTTTGAACAGTTCGTCCTTTTTTTCATCCAACCAAATACCGGCTTTGTATAAAAACCGGGTCATGAAAGGCTCATTGCTTAAAACCTGATCAACCTCACCCTCTTCCACTTCAATAATCTCAACGTCCTCAAACTCATCCTTGGGAACATGCATCAAAGACTCGCTTTCCGGTTGTTCCTCGGAAGCATACTCTTTCTTAATTTGCTCCTCTTTAGCCCGAATTGATTCGGGAAGAAGCGAGATATCCGACATATTTAATCCATTATATCGCGCATGGCACAGCCTATACTAACACCAAATCTTGATCCAATATCATCTAAAATAGGCCTTAAATCCATGGGATAAACCACTCTGGCCCAAGGATCGCCCAAATAAGCGTTAACATTCATGAGTTGAGTGATAAAATCCGCCAAACTGGGCAGCAAAGCCGAACCGCCCGTCAAAATTATCTTATCAACATTGCGCTGTTCTCCCGGTCCTCCTTGGCCCTGATACAAAGAAAAGGAATATTTTATTTCATTAATGATGGGCTTCAAAAGATTGGTGAGGATAGGCGTTAGATCTCCGCTCGGAGCAAATGTTTCCATGGAACGGATATCTCTTTTCATACTTTCTGCCTGCTCGTAGGTAATACCCAGCATCTGCGAAATGGAACGCGTAATAAAATCACCGCCGATGGCAATAGATCTGTTCAAAAAAGGTATGCCGTTTTCCACTACCGTAATATTTGTCCTTTGAAAACCCGTATCAATAATCATGATGCTGGCTCTGTCGCGCCCAACCAAAGACCGGATTTGTGCAAAAGCTTCGGTTTCGAGAGACAATAAATTCAAACCGCAGCGGCGATTCAACAAATCCAGATACCTGTTAACCAAGGTCTTGGGAGCACCCGTCAACAAAACACGCGAAACTTTTTTCCCACCTTCCATCTTGGACGAGCCTTCGATGATCTTACTGTCCAGCTGAATCTCTTCCAAGGGTATGGGAATCAACTTTTTAGCCTCCCAGTTAATGGCCGCTTTCAGTTCTTTATCATTAGTAGCCGGTACATTGATAATCGAAGAAAAAACCGACGATACCGGCACAGCCGCCACCGCATTTTTTGTGGTGCATCTGGCTTGGACCAACATTTTTTTGATAATACGAGCCACATCTTCTATCCGTTCATTAAACAAAACATCAAAATTATCAACCGGATAATCGATATATGCGTAAGTAACCAAACGAGCATGCCCGCCATCATTGGCCAATTCAACCAATTTGATACCGGACAGACCGATGTCTATACCGATAAAATTCTTTGTTTTCTCTTTAAAAAGCCAAGACATATTTAAAAGGCTACTTCTGGATTAGGCAGGGATTTGCTGATATCTTGCATGCCCGGCGGAGGATTAACCACGGCTCGTCCGTCGAATATAATTTCTTCGGCCGGCTCTTGCGGATTATCATTATCCCTCAAAAGATTAAATTGTTCAGCTACCAATAACCCATAAAACTTCAAACTCACATCCGAGGCGGCCGGATTGGATGTTTTTACCGTACCCGTGGAAATATACCCTTCTGCAAACAAAGTACCGGAAACACGATCCACCGTATGATTAATCACGATATTCCCTCCATTGCCAAAAGCATCTTTCACAACAATGATTCCCAAAGAAGCCAAATTACGCAAACTGGTTTGAACCGGATCCGTGGTATACAAGATATTGGCATCGATCTGAAGGTTGCCCCCGTCTATAAATAGCAAGCCATTTCCACGACCCGTAGATCCGACGCCGTTATTAAAAGTTTTGCCGGTTAAAACAAAGGTTCCACCTCCCGCATATCTATACACTTTGCCGTTCAAAACAGCGGGCACGTCACCTGCGTTGATGACCGGCTGGATCGTGCCGTAGCGACCGCTTCTAATACCAGCCAAATCCAAGAAACCTAACTTATTGCGATAATAAGGAAAAACCGGCAGATTAATATTTCCCACGTCTTCTTCTTTACAACTGGCTTCACTGGTCCATTCGATGGCCCCGGTACTGCGCAGACAATATTTGACATTGGTTCCTACGGCCTTAGGCGCTTGAGTACCGGCCACGCCACCGCCTGCATAAATATTGCCTGTGACCACGCTGGACCAAGCCGAGCAAACCTTGGGTGCTTGAGCTATACACAAAGGATCCAAACAATCCAAAGGATGTGGACCGTTGGTGCTGTTATCATTACAACAACAATCTATCTTATCTTGACCGGACAAGGCGTTACAGGCCGGATTATCACTACACGCAGGTTGAGGCGAGCAATTCGGGTCGCCCGAACAATCCGAATCAGCGCAATCTATTGACCCGTCACCGTCATTATCAGATCCATCATCACAAATACTTTCCGGTACACAATTAGGCGCGCCCGAACAATCCGAATCTGCGCAATCTATAAAACCATCACCATCATTATCCGTGCTGTCACTGCAATTAGCTTCAGGATTACAAACCACTGACCCGACACAGGAAGCATCCGCCGGCCAACCCCCAAAACCAGAACAATCAGCTTGAGCATTACCATCGTTATCCAACGTATCATGACAAGCTTGATATTTATTCGCCAAAGTCGCTCCTCCGTTGATTGAATTAATTTCTTGGCATTGCGCAGAGGCTGAACAAGCAGGATCAGAACAATCGGCCAGTCCATTCAAATCCTCATCCCCAACCACGGAACAATTTTCAGCCGGAGTTACTAAATGCATACCGTCAGCCGAAGCTGACCAAGGATAAAAATTGATATAACCCACGCCCGAACCATCATTGTTGCCATTCCAGCCAAAAGGCGATCCCGGGGTTCCGGCGTTATGAAACTTCTTATCCACCGGATTATAAACTAATTTATAATTACGATCTCCAGCCACTGTCGGATCGCTGCACGTACCCGTATCTTCGCAGTTCAATGAGATCCAACCCGCATCTTTTAGGTTGCAAATAACCGCCCAACCATGCACTTTTTTAACAGATTGATCATTAATCGGATCTACGTAAGCATAAAATCCGGTCCCGGGCGGAGACGGCAGAAAACCCCCTTGGCAGGCGGCGATGTTGCAGCTTGTACCGAAACAGATAAAGCCCAAGTTATCGGACCAGACATAGCCGGTTAAAGTATGTCCTTGAGCAGCCACCGGATGAGGTTGCGCAGTCACGGACGAGGCTAGACGAGCGCCATAAGAACCACAATTCGGAGCCGCTGCACAAATGGGAGGCTGGTCGTTCAGGGAAATCCAGCCAATAGCATCAGACCAAGCCCATCCTTGCACATTGTCCGCCGCCGTTGCCGACACTTTATGGGGCTCAAAGGACGAAAAATGAGCTATGCCCAAAGCCACACCTAAACCAACTAAAGCGATAAACGCAGGTATGACATGATGCGTCCGCCAAAAACCCGGCGTCATGTAATCATGAAACGCCTTTTTTTTCTTTATTCTCATGGGTTTTTTCCTCCTTTCCATTCCGCTATACTATACCATATTTTGGCTATAATCGGCTGTGGACACTGTGACGAGCCCAGACTCCTGCTATTCTGAGAGTCAACAAAGAATCTGGTTCAGGATGACCTGCGACTATCTTGCTGATCAATCCAAAGCATAAGCAGATTGCCACACTCGTCGGACTCGCTCGCAATGACATAATCAACAGTTAATGAGCTTCACACCACCCCCGTAAAGGGGCCGTGGCCCCCACGGGGCTTTACGTCCTAACCCAAAGCCAAGCTTAGCTTCGCCTCCTCATCTGAGGAGGGGGAATCGAGCCCTGATGTGGGGTGGTCGTTCGCGAACGACACCCCGTGGGACGATGTTACATGTTATGTGCTACATGTTTTGTGAATTGGACGTTAAGTACGTGAGAGGACGTGATGGACGCTAGGTACGTTATGTACGTTATGTACGTTAGCCGGTCATCTCCCCCTATCCATAGCCTGATTAGCCAAAGCATCGGCCTTCTTGTTGTGTTCGCGTTTCACATGCCGATATTGAACCCTGCCTCCCAATTGAGTTTCCAAATTTTTCAGTTCCAAAAAACGCTTGGCCAAATCAGCATTTTTGACTTTATACACACCCCTGGCCTGTTTGATCATTAATTCACTGTCTGAAATCAGTTCAACGGTCTTTGCTCCCAAGTCCACAGCTTTTTGCAAAGCCGTAATAGCCGCCCTGTATTCAGCTTGGTTATTAGTGGTCTCGCCCAGATAAACCGCTATTTCATCCAAAACCAGGCCCGTATCTTTATCCACTACAACCACACCAATACCGGCCGGCCCCGGGTTACCTCTGGCACCTCCATCAGTATATATTTGTAAATTCATAATTAAAAAATTTTTAATTCAATATCGCAGCCCGAGCATCAACCAGCTTGCACTGTATTTCTTTTCTGCCGTTCCATTCGGATTCACCCATTTCATAGACCACATCCACCAGCATACCTCGATGGATCACTTCTTTTAAGTCAGCTCGATAAAAACCGATAAATTTTTGAGTTCGCCCGTCAGGCGACCTTAACAAGCAACGAATATGATTTTGAGCTGCTCCCACCATGGAAACCTCCACCACTTCCAAGCCACCGGACATGAAAATGGGTTTGGGATTCTTTTCACCAAAGGGCTCAAATTTCTTCAAAGTCAGCAACAAACTATCATCGATATCTTTAAGCTCCAACCGTGCTTCATATTGCAAAACCGGTTGCAATTCGTCCAAAACCAAATGGCTGGCCGCGTGTTGGCGTAAAAGCTCGCCAAAACGGATGACTTTATCTTGATCATCCAAACTAAACCCGCACGCTTGAGCGTGGCCGCCATGACGCAACAATAACCCCTCACCTGCCTCTCGCACCGCGGCCGTAATATCATAATTTTGCACCGAGCGCCCCGAGCCTATCCAAACGCCTCCGTAATTACCCACAAAAATCGCGGGCTTACCCCACCTGTCCGCGTATTTGCCGGCCGCCAAACCCACCAAAGATGGCGACCAATCCGGAGACCAAGCAAAAATCAAAGAATGAGAAGCGTGCTCCTCCATCATCTTCTCCGCATTTTGCATTAAACTTTCCGTGGCTTTTTGCCGACTGCGATTAATAGTATCCAATTCCGAAGCTTTTAAACGAGCTTTATCCAAATCCTCTTCCATTAAGAGATCTAAAGCAATATGCGCGTGTTCCATGCGACCCGCGGCGTTGATACGCGGACCCAAAACAAAACCTACTGTCTCCGAATCCAACTCTCCCTTGCGCCAATTGGCCGATTCCACCAAAGCTCGGATGCCCGGCCGACGCTGTTTGTTTAAAACCAATAAACCGTATTTTTCCAAAACCCTATTCTCTCCTATCAAGGGTACTATATCCGTAATCGTGGCGATGGAAACCAAATCCAACAACCATTTGTCCCACCCCGCAGGCACCTGGTAGCCTCTTTTTTCCGCCTCCCTGGTCAAGCCTGAAGCCAATTTCCAAGCTACACCTACGGCCGCCAAATCCTTAAAAGGGTAGTTTTCACCTTCAACCTTGGGGTGAATGAGCATGGCCGGAGGCAAAACTTCGCCATGTTGATGATGATCGACCACGATCACATCCATGCCCAAACTAACTGCTTTTTCTATTTCTTTAACATTCGCAATGCCACAATCAACAGTAATCAATAAATCACATCCATGCTGATAGATAAGCTCGACGCTCTCTTGGTTCAAACCATAACCTTCTTTTTCCCGGTGAGGTATATAAACATCCACCAAACACCGGTCTGAATCTTTAACAATACTAAAAAATCGCGCCCTTAATTCTTTACCCGCTTCCGATGCCCCCTGTACATAAACAATTTCTTGTTTTTGATCATCAGGCTGAATATTTTGCTCTCCTAAAAGCATTTTTAGGGTACTAGCTAAAACCGCTGACCCCGTAACCCCGTCCGCGTCATAGTCACCATGAATCACTATCTGCTCATGATTTTGTACCGCTTGTAAAATCCTATCCGCGGCCAAAGACATGTTATTAAACAAAAAAGGATCGTGCACGCCCTTATCCCAGGATGGATTTAAAAAATCATCAATTTGCTCGGTTGTCAGCAAACCACGTCTCGCCAACATGCTTAAAGCCATGGGATGCAGATCCGCGGTATGCTCACTAACCTCAACCTCTTGACCTTCGGTCTGCGCGCTCTGCCATAGCTTATTCATAATCAAACCAGCCTAACACGCGGGCTCAAAAGAATCTTGTGGAAAAATTACAGGCTCACAAACGGCAAAACCATGGACACGATCATGGCTAAAGCCACAAAAACCACGAAAGCTTTCCAAAATTTTTTAGCTGTTTTCGGTTGCATACATAACTAATTAACAAATTAAAAAATATTAAAATAAAAATTCAGGTGTCGCTCTGCGAATTTTATTTATAATATCACGAAGTGTCTCCATATCTTATATTTTATATTTGAAATTTGATATTTATTGGGATATCTAGTTTCTTTTAAGAACTTTGATAAAAGCGTCACTCGGTATTTCGACTTTGCCCTTGCCCATGGCCATCATGCGCGCCTTGCCCTTCTTTTGCTTTTTCAGGAGCTTGTCTTTGCGCGTTCTGTCCCCTCCGTACAACTTAGCCAGCACATCCTTGCGATAGGCCGACAAACGTTCGCTGGCCAGCACTTTACTGCCTACCACTGCTTGTAATTTTATCACAAACATCTGTCTGGGCAGAGTCTCTTTTAAAGTCTCAACCACATACTTGCCATAACGATAGGCTTCGGACTCATGAATCAAAGAGGCTAACGCCGGAACCACTTCTTCGGACACCAAAATGTCCAAACGAACTATCTTGGAAGTTTGAAAATCCAAAAACTCATAATTTAAAGAACCATAACCCGAGGTGGCACTTTTTAATTTATCATGAAAATCAACAATCACCGAAGATAGCGGCATATCATAATGCAGGACCGCTCTTTCGGCATCAAAATATTCCGTATTCTTATAAACTCCCCGGCGATCTTGCACCAAGGACATAACATTGCCCAAATATCCGGAAGGCGTAACAATATCCACCTTTACCCACGGTTCCCTGGCTTCCTTAAGATGCGAAGCGTCCGGAAAATCCAAAGGCGATTTAATGGTTTTATAGCTTCCATCGGTCAGTGTAACTTCATAAGCTACGGACGGCACAGTGGCCACAATCTGCATGTCATGCTCGCGCTCCAGCCTTTCTTTGACGATCTCTAGATGCAAGATGCCCAAAAATCCGCACCGAAAACCAAAACCCAAAGCCGTCGAATGTTCGGGCTCAAATTGCAAAGCCGCGTCAGACAACTTTAACTTCATCAAAGCCTCGCGCAGACGCTCGTATTCGTTGCCCTCATTCGGAAAAATACCCGCATAGACCATGGGCCGGACTTCGCGATAGCCTTGGAGAGGTTCCACCTTATCTTGACCAGCCGAGCTGTCGGCCTGGCTGATTACCGTATCACCCACTCTAACAGCTTCAATATCTTTCATGCCCGAAACCAGATAGCCGATCTCGCCCGTATTCAGCTCTTGCGTACTCACATAGCCGGGCATTAAAAAACCAACTTCCAACGCCTGGCCGACGTTGCCCGTGGCCATTAATTGAATGGCATCTTCTTTTTTTATCACTCCGTCGATCACTCGCATGTAAGCAACCACGCCTTTGTATTCATCGTATTTTGAATCAAAGATCAAAGCTCGAAAAGGACGACTGGGTTTTCCTTTGGGACAAGGTACTTCTTCTACAATTTTTTCCAACAATTCTGGCACACCTTCGCCGGTTTTACCGGAGACGCATAAAATATCTTCACGCCGGCATCCGATTAATTTAATCAATTCTTCTGCTCGTCGCTCAACCTCGGAATTGGGCAGATCGATTTTATTCAAAACCGGAATCACAGTCAGATCTTGTTCGATGGCCAAATATAAATTGGCGATAGTCTGGGCTTGCACACCTTGAGTGGAGTCCACCAATAAAACCGCTCCTTCGACCGCGGCCAGTGAACGGGAAACTTCATAATTAAAATCAACATGCCCGGGCGTATCAATCAAATTCAGTTGATATTCAGCTCCATCATTGGCCCGGTAACTCATGCGCGCAGGCTGGAGCTTGATGGTGATACCCCGCTCTCTTTCCAAATCCATGGTATCCAACAGCTGTTCCTTCATTTTTCTTCTTTCTATGGTACCTGTAATCTCCAAAAGCCGATCAGACAAAGTTGATTTGCCGTGATCTATGTGCGCGATAATGCAAAAATTTCTAATGCGTGATTGATCCATACCAAAACCCCAAAACAACTCGCAGGGGCGTTGGACAATTCTGCCTTATAAGAGCAAAAAAATCAAGTATTTTGGCTTAAATAAAAGCCACTTATAATCCTGGACCCTTGAGGGTAGGCGCGACCGTAGGAGCGGTCATTTCCAGCAAAGTAATATCCCTTAGAGGCGGTTGAAATTTAATTTGGATAGCACTATCAGCCATTCTTAACCGTTCAGCTTCCAATAACTCGGTCTGATGTAGGCGATACCAAGCCACGTAAGCTTCCCACTTGCGCAATGCTTCGGGAGTCAAACTGTCGCGCAATTCAGGCCTTAAAGACAAGACTGCGCTCCAAATAAAAGGCTTGACCGGTTTTTTCAAAACCTCGGGCTCTAATTTCTTTAGACCAAAGACATAGCCCGGTTGCTTTTTCTCAACCTCGGTTAAAACGCGCATTTTTTTAAGTAGCAGAGAACGTTGATCCGTCATCTTGCTAATCTCATCCGGGTTAATACGGACACCGTTGCCCGCGGCCAAAATGATATAATCGCTAGTCGTTTTTCCGGTATTCAAAACCGCTTTGGTGGACACTTTAATTTGATGATCAGCTACCACTATATCCAAATCCCCATTGACGAACTGCATACCAAAAGCCGTGCCTCGCACCGTGGCCACCACATTATTAGCTTCAACTGAAAAATCTTCATCGGCTCCCAACAATCTCTCCAGTCTGGTCCAAATCTTGCCCGCCTCCATCAGCAAACGCACACCCAAACCATCTTCTGCCAGGTCTCCATCAGGGACAAGTGTCACCTTGGTGCCGGTTTCCAAAACAGACATGCCGGTATCAGGATAGAGCAGCCAAGCTTCACCTGACACCACCTCCAAGCGATCACCCGCAAACAGCGCCATGTCCGGCATCCCGTTGGTTTGTTCAAGGTCACGACTGACTGTAATTTGAGCTCCCTGAGTCATTTGCAAATAAGCCAGAGCCTGAGGCTCCAATTCTGCAGATAAATCATCCGTACCGACCACGGAGCCACCGGGCGACGAATCATCGGCTGTGACCGCAGTTTGTTGGGCGTTGTTAACCAGCTGATTTGATAGGGTTTGTTCAGCTATCCGTCTGTTACAACCCCAGCCGAACAAAACCATGGAAGCAAGGCCCAAACCAAGCATTGCTCTGAAAGCATATTTTTTCATGCCCATAGTATACAGGCTAAAATATAAAAGGCAAAAATTGATTTTTGACTGCTCATATCGCCGAGTTTAAGATAACCGATATGAAACCGCGCATACTATCCAGCAGGACAGCCCACCAAAACAAATGGTATAAAGTCCGTCACGATGAATTAGAATGGGCTCCTGATAAAAAAGGAGAGTACTTTGTAGTCGAGGGCTGGGAAGGCGTGGCTATAGTCGCCGTTCAGGATAATAAAATATAAACTATTAATCAGTATAGACATACGGTTGATAAACATTCTCTGGAATTACCCATGGGCAGGGTTGAAGCAGGTGAAAGCTTACTAGAAAGTGCTAAAAGAGAATTTGAAGAAGAGACCGGACATCGTACTGAAAAAATGACTTTCCTGGGCACAACCAACATCGGCATTGGCTTTGCCAATGTACCATTGCACATTTTCCAGGCTGAAAACATTGTAAAAACCGAACAGGCTCTTGATGACTCTGAACAAGGCATGACAGCTGAATGGATAGATCTGAACACATGGGAACAAAAAATCACCCATGGTGAGATAATAGACAATGAATCTTTAGCTTGCTGGACAATCTATAACGCGCAATGCTTTAGATGATATATATAAATTCATTTTACAAACCGGCTTTTTCCACGCCTTCGATGATTTTTGCTTGTCTGTATAATTTATGTTTAAGCGTGCGCACCCAATCATTAAGTTCGGAAACGCGTAACAAACGGGCGACAACATAAAAAGCGCCGCCTCCCAACATACACGCCGCCCCGGCCTGTAAAGCCACTTGCCAAAAAGTTCTGAGCGGAAAAACCGTACCCACTGCCTGCCTGGCCAACCAGCCAAAACCAAACAGAGCAATGGAAGCCAAAATAATCTTGCCAAGCGACTTGGATAAATATTTGCCTTCCAAATGCCCCAAACGTTGACGCAACAAAAACCATAATAAAATAAATTGCACAAAACCATCCAAGGCAAAGGCTGCGGCCAAACCCATGAGGCCATAAGGTCCTTTTAGCAACAAAGCCAAAAAAACTACGTTCAACATGGAAAATAAACTGACCAGCAGCGGCGTTCGCGTGTCCTTCAAGGCGTAAAAAACACGCGCCAGCAAGGGAATCATGGCGTGGGCCATTAACGCAAAAACAAAAATCGCCAAAACATCCGCGGTCCTAATGGTCGCGTCCCAGTCAAAAACACCCGCACCCAGCACTAAGCGTACAATTTGAGCCCTCAATAAGAGCATCAAGGCCGTGGCCGGAACGATCAAAAAAAGTATTTTATGAGTGGTGGCTAAAAACGAATCCTTCAATCCTTGCATGTCATCAGCAGCGGCTAACTTGGAAAATGAGGGGAAAGCGGCCACCGCAAAAGAGATGCCGATTAAACCAATGGGAACATATTGCAGATTATTGGCAAAATTAAAAACCGCGATCGAACCGGCAGATAAGGTCGAGGCCAAGACCAATAAAATAGTCATATTGACCTGCGAGGCGGCCAAACCCCCGATGCGCGGCAACATTAATTTTAAAATTTGTCTGACCCCCGCGTCTTTAAAAGATGGCCATCCAAATCTTTTTAAGCCGAGAGGCATGGCTACCAAGGCTTGAACTAAAAAATGCAAACCCGCGCCCAAAACCACGCCATAAGCCACTCCGCTAACCCCAAAAGCCGGTGCAAAACCAAGAACGCCGATAATTATACCTACATTATATAGAACCGGAGCCAACGAAAAAGCCAAAAATCTCCTGGTAGCTTGCAAAACACCACCCATAACCGCGGACAGACCCATGATAAAAGTTGAAACCAGCAATATTCTGGACAGCGCAATCGTAACCTGCAATTGTTCGCCTGAAAAACCTGGCACCATATAAGGCACTAGTTTGTGAGCCGACAAAAAAAGAACTAGGCAGGCTAAACCAAAAACCAAAGCAATGGTACTCAAAACTCTTTCAGCTAATTTCCAAGCTTCCGGCTGACCCCGCTTTTCCAAGTATTCGGTAAAGATGGGTATAAAACCGGCGGACAAGGCGCCTAAAATAATCAATTGGTAAAAAAAATCAGGTAAACGAAAGGCTGCGTAATAAGCATCCAACTCAGAGCCCGCGCCAAAATGTCCGGCCAGTAATCTGTCTCTGACCAATCCGATCGCGCGGGATGCCAAAGACGCACCGCCAATCAAAAAAGCGGCCGCCGTCACATCCGGCGTCTCTTTGCCCCACAACTTGCTAAAAAATCTCAACATCTATTAATCTATTAACAATTTAATTGTATCAAATTTGTTATTATTAATTCTTTCCTGCACATGATCGGGTTCCCGAAGTGCATAATTGCAAATTACATCTTACACTTTATTTCTTATCAATGACCAGGCTCTCTTGATTGCTTTCCAATTCGCCCCCCATCTCGTACTCATACGGCAATTCTTTATAAGGGCCCCTAACCATCATGTGCAGCTCTCCCATGACGTACTTCATGGCAATGCTCAAACGACCATCCTTTTCCAAGCGTCTAACCGATACGGCTATAGGATGAGACCGCAAGATACGAAAACGATAACCCGCTTTTTCAGCACGTTGCACATAATCATGGTCTTCGGCAAAAACCACTTCTTCATCAAAACCGCCGATTTCATCGTGCACATGTTTTTTTACAAAAATGCAAAAACCCGGCGCGTGCGGTCTAACCTTTTCCGTCGCTATAACATATGCGTTATACAGTTCATGCATGGCCTTATCTATCGGATTACGGCTTAAAGGTTTTACTTTAACCGTAGCCACACAAACTCCTTTGCGTTGCATCTCTTTCAAGTTATCAGCTAAAAATTTGGGATTGGCTAAAAGAACGTCCGCGTCCAAGAACAGAATATATTTACCCCGAGCCGCTGCCGCTCCTTTATTTCTTCCAGGACCGGGTGAACCACCCTCTACTACCCTGGCCCCCCAAGCCAGAGCTATATTGCGGGTCTTGTCTTGCGAATCAGCTTCGGCAACCACCACTTCATAATCTTCAAATGATTGATCACGAATACTCGCCAAAAGTTTGGGCAAATTTTTTTCTTCGTTTTTAGCCGGTATGACAATCGTCAATAAGGGCTGATTCTTATTTGAGTTCATATTGAATCAAATCTTTAATTCTAATCAATTTATCTTTCGTTTTATTGGAAATTTTTTCTAATGATATTTCCTTGTCCAGCACATTCAGTATTTGATTAACCAAATCATTTAAAGATCTTTCCAGCGTCTTAGGTTTAACACTCTTTTCCAAATCCCCGCCCATTACATAGTCGTAAGGCAACTGTTCGTGTTTACCGTACAACATTTGATGCAATTCACTTTTAAGATACTTAATAGCCAAACCCCATCTTCCATCTTTTTCCAACCGACGAACCGAAACGCCTATGGGTTGTGAACGTAATATCCTAAAACGATAACCCGCTTTTTCAGCACGTTGCACATAATCATGATCTTCAGCCAATAATAGCTTCTCATCAAAACCCTTCAATTCTCTGTGCACAACGCTTTTCACGAATATACAACAACCTGGAGCGTGCGGTTTTAATTTCTCCATGATTAAATTATAAGCGTTGCACACTTCGAGCAAAGCATAATCAATAGACTTGGAGCTCAAAGGTTTAATATAAGTCGTAGCCACGCAAGCCCCGCGTCTTTTCATTTCGTGTAAATTCTGTTCCAAAAACAGCTTGCTCGGCAGCTCCCCATCCGCGTCTAAAAACAATAAATACTCACCCCGCGCCACCTTAGCTCCCCTGTTCCGCCCAGGCCCGGGCAAACCACCCTTAACCACCCGCGCGCCATAGCTTTCGGCCACCATTTTGGTATTGTCTTTAGAATCCGCATCCGCGACTATGATTTCATAGTCTTGGAAAGATTGTTTCTTAATGCTCTCCATTAAACCAGGCAAAACCTTTTCTTCATTTTTAGCAGGAATGATAATAGACAAAAACATACTGAATATGACTATTCTAACATGAGCGCATAACACGCGATACCGGCCGCCACCGAAACATTAAGCGACTCTTTGACTCCTTTTTGCGGTATATAAACGATGTCATCGCACCAATCTCGTAAATACGGCAAAATGCCTTCGACTTCATTACCCAATATCAACCCCATACGATCCGCTGTTGGGCGATAATTCGGTAAAGGCGTGGCTTTGGGGTCCAATTCCAAACCCAGTATTCTAAAATTTTGAGCCTTCAAATCCTTAATCACTTTTTCCACTTCTAAAACCATCTCAAAAGTCACGGCTTTTTCTGCGCCCAAAGCGGTTTTAGCCAGCTTAATGTGCCCGGGCCCAGGTGTATAACCGGTCAGCCAAATCTTGGCTACGCCCAAAGCATCAGCGATTCTGAACAAGGCACCCACATTTTGCAGCGACCTTATATTGTGGGCGATTAAATGCAATTCACGCATGGCCATACCTTAGCTCATAATCATCTAATAATAAAGCAAAAAACCCTCTATGGATTGACACCCTATCTTTTGAGTGTTAAATAATTATCCGTTTGAATCGAGCCAAAGGAGGCGGTTTGAATGGGCGGTATTTCCAATGTGCCGGGTAGAATCGTGCTATTCCCGCACGGGCCGGCACAAACAACCAAGGCTCAACAGAGCCTAACCGGACTTTTGATCCAGTGCGGCGCTGATCATGCCAGATTCATGGACACCCGTTTCCAGCCCACGCGCAGTGAAACAAGTCAGGAAAGATACATCACCTACATCAACCGCACTCATCTCAATTCATCGGATCTGGCGCGCTCCATGATAGTCTTCACCAAGACCAATCCGCCGGTCATGGCCATCATGCAAACCCGCCGCCAGTTAACAAAATCCTTGCCCGTACTACGCACGGGTATCTGGATCATCTTCGCCGACCAGGACGAAAATCCGTTCCTTCTCAACAATCTTGACGACCCCAGGTTGGGTGAGTTGGATGATATAGAAAGCCCGGCTCCAATCTGGCGGGACGCCCATGACCTTGAGTACCTCGTCCTCCAGCGAAACTGTTCCTTTATAGAATTCACCATCTCGCGCTTCATGGATCTAGAACAAAGGATCCGGAACGGTTTCAGTCAAACAGAGATTGATAGCCGACGCTTTCAAGCTCAAGCCCCTCCGAGCAGCCGCTAGCTGCTCTCTTTTTATTGATTTTTTGCAGTCCTCGCGTCTTGTCCCACGTCATTCGTCGGGCTCATTCCTCGCAATGACATAACTAATCCCCCTTTGGTTCCCCCTTTATCAAGGGGGTTTTTAGCTTTAGACGTAGGACCCTCCTTCGCTGAAGCTTCGGCGGGCAAGCGAGCGACGTAGGACGTTATGGACGTGAGAGGACGTGATGTAAGCTAGGCATTTTCACCTGGCTGGGTTAATATGGGGCGGTTATGAAATACGGCCATAAAATTAATCTAAAGATCCAAAATTACGACCAAAAAGGACGCGGATTCGGAGAAATCGAGATAGTGCCCGGAGAAATCCGGCCGATAACTGTTCCCTTTTCCGCTAAAGGGGATCTTCTGGAAACTACTTTTATCAAACGCGAGTACGGCACGAAAATCTGCAAGCTGGATAAAATCATAGAACCGAGCCCTGATAGAATCCAAGCACCCTGCCCCCATGCCGGCGTTTGCGGCGGATGCTTATGGCAGCATCTAGACTATAAGGCTCAACTCCAAGAAAAAATGCGCGGTATCACTGAACTTTTCACTCGCTTGGAGCTCCAAGAAAAATTACTTAACATAATCCCAGCTGAGCAAACCTTGGGTTACCGTAATCGCATGGACTTCGCCATTGGCTGGAACGGCGAGATCGGCTTAAAAGAATATGGCTCATGGAATCGTTACGTAAATATCAATGAATGTTTATTATTACCCTCCGGAGTTGAAAAGATATTACAAACCGTGCGTGATTGGATGAAAAAATACGATCTCCAACCCTGGGATGCCAAGTTTCATTCTGGAGACGTGCGCTACGTGGTTATTCGTGACGGGCACGGTACGGGACAAAGAATGGTCGCCATCATAGTTTTTGACCAATCACGCATCCAAGAAGACGCAAAAGATGATTTAAAACTCTGCCTGCAAGCTATAAGCGGGATCACTCACCTGCTCATCGGCCAACAGAACCTGCCAGCCGACCTGTCTTTTGCTCAAACCTATGAGACCGTCTTCGGACATGAACTATTGTCAGAGGAGATAAACGGTATTACTTATTCAATTCATCCAAACTCATTTTTCCAAACCAACTCGAGCATGGCTGGCAAGCTCCAATCCACTGTTCTGGATAACGTAAAAGCTAATCTTAATCATGAATCAACCAACGGCAAGAAACTAAAAACGAATAAACTGCTGGATCTATATTGCGGTTTGGGCTTTTTTGGCCTCGCAGCCGCTAAAGCCGATTCCGAACTTGAAGTTCACGGCTTTGAACTGGACGAACAAGCTATCAAGCTTGCGTCGCAAAATGCAATAATAAATAAAGTGGGGGACAGATGCCATTTTTCTTCAGGCAAGGCCGAAGATCTATCTTGGAAAAATATCCCGGCTGATATCATTATTTTGGATCCGCCCCGCTCCGGCCTTCATCCACGCGTTCTTGAGACCTTGTTAGATGATTCGATTAAACCCCTGGCTTCTTCCATCATCTATGTGAGCTGCAACTATCATCGCCTGGAACAAGAACTGCCTAAATTCATGGAGCGCTACACCATACAATCCATCCAGCCGCTAGATCTGTTTCCGCAAACCCCGCATGTGGAGGTGGTAGTGACGATGACTTGCTAACGTACCTAGCGTCCATCACGTACTTAACGTACTTAGCGTACTTAGCGTCCTACGTCATCAAACACACTATGTCATTGCGAGGAGTTCGACGACGCGGCAATCTATTAATAACCCTTGTGTCATCCTGAATTCATTTCAGGATCTCTAAACTCATGACACAAAAGCCCCTCCTTGGTTAAGGAGGGGTTGGGGTGGTTTGTAACTTTTGTTATAACAGCTTCAACACCACCCCCGTAAAGGGGCGTGGCCCCCACGGCGTAAAGCCGCGTTGCGGCCACGCCGCTTATACGCGGGGCTTTACGCCCTCACCCAAAGCCAAGCTTAGCTTCGCCTCCTCATCTGAGGCGGGGCATGCTCCTGACGTGGGACGACTGGGACGTGCGACGTTATGGACGTTAAGTACGTGAGAGGACGTAAGGTACGCTATGTACGTTAGGTACGCTATATGAGTTGATGAAGTTAGTCGCATGGGCTAACCTCTGATATACTAATGCATATGAAATCAGGTTTTGTTATGCTGGCCGGCCGTTCCAATGTCGGCAAATCCACGCTTTTAAACGCGATTATTGGCAATAAAGTGGCCATCGTCACTCCCAAGCCTCAAACCACCAGACTGCCCATCCGAGGCATCCTGCATGACCAAAGAGGCCAAATCGTATTCGTGGATACTCCAGGTATCTTTTTGGGCAAAAAAGACGCCCTGTCTTTGCGTTTAAATAAATCAGTCCTGGAAACACTGGAAGGTATAGATGCTATAGTTTATGTCACGGATCCCACGCGCCGCCCGGGCAAAGAAGAACAACATATACAGAGGCTTTTAAGCTCGGTCAACAAACCCCTCATATTAGCCATCAACAAAATCGACATCACTGACAGCCAAGCCAATCAGGTCTATGAGAATATCGACGTTGGCCAGTTGGCTACTTTTAAAATCTCAGCCATCAAACATACCAATTTAAATCGGTTGGTGGATGTTTTATTTGAAATTTTACCCGAAGGTGAAAAATTTTACCCTGATCTGCAAATAACTGACTTAGGTCATCAGCAATGGATAGAAGAGGTGATCCGTGAAAAAATATTTCTTAACCTGGAGCAAGAATTGCCCTATTCGGTTGATGTAGTTGTTCTGGATATTAAATTCCGCGCCAACGGCGGGCGGTATATAGAAGCAGAAATACTAACTACCAATGATCGCTATAAACGCATGATCATTGGAGCCGGTGCCTCAAACCTAAAACAAATCGGTATAGCCGCGCGTAAAGAACTGGAAGGCGCTTTAAATACCAACGTACATCTAGATCTACAAGTGAGAGTAGATGCTAAATGGCAAGATTCTTTCGGCCGACGATAATTACTGCACCCCTTCAAGACGCGTCACTTCGTAGCCCAACAAAGATTGCAAAAATACTCCCCCGTCCAATAAATCCAAGGCCCCCAAGGCCAAAGGATTAAGCGTTACTTTTAATATCAAAGGATTTTGAGGATTATTCAAAACCACCATCTCACCAAACCAATTACGAGCTTTGAAGACTTGCACCGTAATATCCTGGCCATTCACTTTTAAAGTCCAGTCCGTAAAATCCTCATCCGCCCTAACCAATTCAACTTCCGTATTCTTGGACTCTTGTTGAGCCTTATTTTTTAAAGCCGCCACCGAATCGGCAAATTGTTTAGCTAACTTCATGGCACCAAACAAATTCTCATCCAAGATGCCATAATAGATCGTGGAGTTCCTGGTTGTAGTCAGCTCCTTATACACATCTTCCGATAACCAGATGGCACTGGTGCTTTGAGCCGAGGCTCTTTCACTGGGCCAATAAGCCGGCAGATACAAAGCATGCGCGTTATCCAGGTTTATATCTTCCAGTCCACCCTGAACCGCCACCATCTCGGTTTCAGTTTCCGGGGGGTTGGTTTTAATGACCTGCCCGATGGGTTGATTCTGATTTTCACCCTCATACTCTTCGCGCGCGCTGACAGATTCTTGAGTCTCGACTCTTCGGCTTAATTTCCAACTTAAATTGGCATAATTAAAAGGCGCAAACCTTTCCAGAGTTATAATCCTGACACCCTCTTTGTCATCGCCCGCCAAACTATCAGCCAGCTTAGCGCCTATACCCAAATAAGTCTGCCTTAACTCGATCTGGCTGCCTGGAACGAAATTTATATTTTTAGCCGCTTGCTCGGGAGTCAGGCCGTCAAAATCAGCCAACCTGGGGCCAGAAGGTACTATTTTAGGTATATCAGCCACCTTATCTTTAAACCATACACATCCGGCTCCTAAAAAAATAATCAACAATAATAAAACGAGTACTTTGATTTTCATACGCCACCATATTACGGAATTGTTTTAAAATAGTCTAATTTTATCCACAGGCAACCATTGACATAACTTGTTACTTATTATAAAGTGAGAATAATTCTCACTTATGGAAAAGGTTAAAATACATCCAAAAACTGCTCCACGCCAAAGAGATTGCGACCGTTTGTTGGTTTTACTGGAATTATTGAGAACCCGTCACGACCATCCAGATGCCCAAGAATGTCACCGTTTAATCCAAAAAACAATCCCCAACATCGGCCTATCAACCGTTTACCGTCATCTGGCCGCCTTGGTTAATAATGGTTTGATAAATGAAATAAAAACTGATGGCGGGCCGACACGTTATGACGCCACCATGCAAAGCCACGGCCATTTCCTTTGCACTACCTGCAACCAACTGACAGATCTCATGCCCGTCACCATTAAGGCCGATTACCCGGGCACAATACGTTCCTTTGTTTTTTTGGCTAAAGGCATTTGCCATTCTTGTTTAAAAAAATGAAATCATAATTGATAATAATGTATAAATATATGCCCGACAACCCAGAATTGCAGATTGGCGACAAAGCCCCTCTCTTTACCCTCAAAACCCACAACGATCAAGAAATATCTTTAGCTAAAATAAACGGGCAAAAACCAGTGGTACTCATCTTTTATCCGGGTGATATGACACCGGGCTGCACCATCCAGTTGTGCAATATCAGAGATGAATGGTCCAAATTTGAGCAACTCGACGCCCAGGTTTTTGGCGTAAATCACGCGGACGCGGACAGCCATCAAAGATTTGTCGCTAAATTCAGATTCCCCTTCCCCTTATTAATTGACCCGGATAAAAAAATCGCCAAAAAATACGGAGCTGTCAAAAAACTGTTTTCAGCCATGGTCATCAAACGCACCGTAGTAGTGATAGATAAAAAAGGAAGAATCGTTTTCTATAAACACGGCATGCCAAAAAATATCGACATTCTTAAAGCCTTAACTAAAAAAATCGTTAGCGATCAATAGTAAATATATGAGCACTCAGAAAATACCCTTGCCCTTTAATGGAGCGCAAGACAAAATAAGCGAACAAACTTTAAGCATTCATCACGACAAACTATATTACGGTTATGTCGATAAAAAAGATGAAATCCAAGAAAAATTAAAACCCTTAACCCAAGGAGGCGATGTTTCGTCGGCCAATCAAACCTATTCAGAATTACGTGCTCTCAAAGACGGAGAGACTTTCGCGGTTAACGGCGTATACTTGCACGAATGGTATTTCGAAAATTTGGGCGGAGACGGACAAGCACAAGGTCCATTAGCTCAAGCTTTAACCCAAGAATACGGCTCCATGGACAACTTCATCAACTATTTCATGGCCTGTGGACTGGCGGCCAGAGGTTGGACCGTGCTGGCCTGGGACACTCACGACCAAGCTTTGCGTGTTTATACCGGAGACGCTCACAACCAGGGCGGAGTTTGGGGTGCTATCCCCCTTCTGGTCTTGGACGTTTACGAACATGCCTACTTTATGGACTATGGCTCTGACCGGAAAGCTTACATCAATGACTTTATGAAACACATCCATTGGGAAAAAATTAATGCCCGATATCAGGAAGCTACAACTACTAACGCCTAAAAAATTAAATCACCCTTACCTAACTAATACTTAATAACATATGATCAAAATCAATCAACCGGCTCCTCAGTTTACGGCCGTCTCCGCTTATCAAAAAGGAGAATTCAAAAAATTAAGCCTGTCCGATTTTAAAGGCAAATGGCTAATCTTATTTTTTTACCCAAGAGATTTCACTTTTGTGTGTCCCACAGAAATAAAAAGCTTTGCCGAATATGAAGATGCTTTCAAGAAACTAAACGCTGAAATATTGGCTGCTTCCACGGACTCGGAATGGAGCCATAAAGCCTGGTTCGAAAAAGAACTGCCCGGTGTTCTTTATCCGGTTCTGGCCGACACCACGCAATCTATGGCCAGAGATTATGACGTGCTCAATGAAGCTGACGGATCGGCCAACAGAGGTTTGTTTGTCATCGACCCTGAACAAAACATTCGCTATTCATTAATCAGCGAGGGCTCGGTAGGCAGATCAGTGGGAGAAACACTGCGTGTATTGCAAGCCTTGCAAACCGGCGAACTTTGCCCAGCTGACTGGAAAAGCGGAGACGCTACCTTGGGCCACGCCTAAAAAAATACATTAACCAAAAGACGACTCGTTTAACGAGCCGTTTTTTATTTATTAATATTAATCAGGTGTTTAGAAACTGGCCGCACTCACTCCCAGCATCATGGCGAACAAAGCTCCCAGGCTCAAAGCCCCAGCCATAATGGCCATTACACTGGATTTGTGTTCTACAAACTCCTGCAACATTCCATCCGTAAGATTATTACATGCGGCTTTGCGTGTTTTGCAAGCCTTTTTGGTCGCACTCTTTCGCGCTTTTTTGACAGTTGGCATATTTGGTATTAAATAAGGTTCGTTTTTATTAATTAAGCCGCACTTTTAACTTTCTTTTTGGAACCTTGCTCTATTATATCATTTAAAGCTGCTTGGTTCCACCCCACCACTATCTGCCCGTCGACCTCAATCACCGGAACTCCCATCTGACCAGACTTCTTAACCATTTCATTGGCTGCGGCCGGATCAGCGGCTACATCAATCTCCGTAAAAGAAATACTCTTATCCTTAAAAAAATCTTTTGCCAATTTGCAATAAGGACAAGTGGGAGTCGAATAAATGGTTACGTGCATAACTAAACAAGTGGCTATAGTATATCACAATAGCGCATCATCTTTATCCACATTCAGTTTTAACTATAAATCTCGTATCAAATTAAGTAATGTCCGCACTCCCCAACCCGTGCCTCCAATGGGCAATTCTGGTTTATTTTCTTTTTCAGCATATGAAGGGCCAGCAATATCCAGATGCGCCCAGGGTATTTGCCCCACAAATTTTTCCAAAAACAGAGCCGCTGTGATAGTGCCGGCCGGCCGGCCACCCACATTTTTGACATCAGCGATCTTTGATTTAATCAATTCGCGATAAGGCGCGTGCAAAGGAAGTTCCCACATCAATTCTCCGGCTGCACTCGAAGCCTGTTGCAATTTATTTTTTAAATCCTGATTAGCGCAAAACATACCGGTTATATCGCTGCCCAAGGCGATAATCACCGCGCCCGTCAAAGTAGCCAAATCAATCATATAATCGGGCTTAATTTTTTGTGTCCCATAAGCCAGCGCATCAGCCAAAGTGATTCTGCCTTCAGCATCCGTATTTTCAACCTCGATAGTGGTGCCGTCCATGGCCGTCACCACGTCCCCTGGGCGATAAGCCGAACCACTGGGCATGTTTTCCACGGCTATAAATAAACCGTGCACTTCAACCTTAGGCTTGATGATAGCCAATGCTTTAAAAACTCCAAGCACCGAAGCCGCCCCTGCCATATCAATTTTCATGTCCACCATACCGTCCGCCGGCTTAATCGATAAGCCTCCGGAATCAAAAGTAACCGCTTTGCCAACCAAAACAATTTTCTTAACTTTTCTAGAAGTATTGGGCTTATAAATCAAATGGACAAACTTAGGTTCATGCACAGACCCTTGGCCCACGGCCAACGACGCATGCATGCCCAATCTAGCCATAGCTTCTTTGTTAAACACCTTGCACGATACACCAGATCCTCTTTGTGCCAAACCTTGCGCCACTTTAACCATTTCCCCGGGATGCATGTGCATGGACGGCGTATTAACCAAGTCGCGTCCCAAAAAAGTGGCCTCCGAATAAACCTTAGCCAAGTCAAAAATTTTATGGGCCTTGCTGATATTCTTCTTGTCATGAGTATAAAAAACCGCTTCTTCCACTTTATACTTTTTGATTGCTTCTTTAGCGGTTCGCTTTTTATAAATTGAAAAATGATAAGCAGCCAATTCCAAGCCTTCGGCCGCGGCCTGCAAGCCATTAGCATAGTCCGTAAAATTTTCAACCAAACCAGGATCAAAACTCAACTTCTTGGCGTGTATGCCATTGGCCGCTTTTAAAGCACGAGCCGAAAAAGATCGGATACTTTGGCTTTCCAAGCCGCGTTTTTTACCTAATCCAATAAAAATTAAATGTTTGACATGCTTATTCTGAAATAAAGGTAAAACACAAGACTCGCCTTCCTTGCCTGAAAATTCACGCCTTTTTAATTCTGCTGATACTGCTCCAGCCAAATCCGGCGATAAAAAGAATAAATCGGTTCCAATATTCTCTCCGTTAAATATTCCAACAATGAAAGTATCTGCCCCAAAATCTTTTTTAGAAAACAATTGCATTGAAATACGCATAATGCGCATAGCTTACCAGCTCAACAAGATACGTCAAACCGTTTAAGCGTTGGAACCGGATTCCCAATCAACAATAAACATGCGCACCTGCTCGCCCTCGTTTTTCTTGGGTATATTTTTTTTCATATCCCATTCGATGACAAAATTACGATCGTTAAAATCCTTATGCGTGATTCCCTTGGATTGACAAAGAGCTAAGATCTCTTGTTTCTTGAGCCAAGGCTCATAACCGAAATAGTAAGTTAAAATCTTTTTTCGTATCGTGTCGTTAATAACATTAACTTCCCTCACAATTTGAGACAGGCGGACTTTTATCGATCTAAAGAAGTCAGACGAAGAGCTGTCTAATTGATAATTCTGATCAAAACCAGCTAAAGCATCTATGCGGTCTATCAAATCTACCGTATTTTTAAAACCGAAGTATTTAACCACAAGCTGAAGTTTGGCTGGATCCTCGGCTAGGCCGGGCATACGTTCAAAGATATATCGTAAAAACGTCAAACCCCTGGACTGTTGTTCGCCACCAAACAATTCTTCGATATGCGGTATATAATAAGCAAACCCATGCTTTAATCTCAACATTTCCGCATCATGATATATGACCAGCAACTCCCGTCGCATTGAGTCCGGCAAATCCTCAAAAACAGAACCCTCGGAAAAATAAGCTTCAAAATCGTCCGGTGAAGTCGCGGTAACCCTTACCAAATCCAAATCATGAAAAATCCTTTTTCTCAAAAAAGCATTATAATTTATACCCTGTACATGCTCAAACCAAGCATACAAATTTCCGTGATCCATGATCTCACCCATAACCTTGGGCGTGGGAATGCCCGCCTCATAAGCTCGGCGCGCCAATGATATTTCCCTCGCATCACCCGGTTCTAGGCGCTTAGAAACCAAACGCAAATCGCCCTCTTCGTTAGATAAATCAATCATTTTAACTTTGGATACGTCGTACGGCATATGCCAAAGCTCTTCAATGACTTCTCCGGTCGGCAATACACAATCTTGGTCATAACCGCGGGTGATATTGGGTTGTTTTTCTATCCACCGAGTGGGATGATCAAAAAAATCATCCGGCAAACGCGCGGCCAACTCCTGATCCAGTAAAATTTCCCGCGGAGCATCTTCTTTATTTTTATAAAAAACCGGCGCCTCGGCCATCAGTTTGGCCATTCTATGTGCATTCTTGGCTGTTAACTTGTCAAACAAACCGCGCCGATCACGCTCCGAAGCATGCAAAACTGTTTTAGACACGCGCCGAACAAGCTCATTCTTATCGACTGGTTCCAAATCAGCAAACGGATTCCCCTCCATATTCCGCATATCAAGTTCACAGTCTTTCTTCAATCAGTTTGCTCAAACTCTCCAAGTTAGGCGTCCCCTCTATCAAAGCATCATTGATGATTAAAGTAGGTGTACCGGTTATCCCAAACCATAAGCCCGCCCGATAATCTCTCATGACTTGATCCAAGGAGGTTTCCGTTTCCAAACAATCCACAAATTCTTGCTGATTCAAGCCCAAAGAAACCGCATATCGGATTAAATCATCTTGGGACAAAGCTGACTGATTTTCGAACAACAAATCATAATACGAAAAAAATTTATTCTGCTTCTGCGCGCAAACCGCGGCCACCGAGGCGCCCAAGGCCAGAGGATGTATTTGAGTTAGAGGCATATGTCTGACAGCAAACCTGATTTTACCCCGGTATTTATCACGGATGGGCTTGATAACCAGCTGGTGATACACGCCGCAGGCCGGGCACTCAAAATCCATAAACTCAACCAGAGTAACTTTAGCCGTCATCGGGCCTTCCACCGGTGTCTGATTTTCCAAAACCGAATAAAATTCCTCCTCGTCTGATGCGTCTGGTGTCTGATCCACCGGCTCATCGCTCGGGATCGGAACCTCTTCCGTGGAGCTTGTTTGCTGTTCTTTAGGCAAGATAAATTCGCTCGGTGTACCTTGATCCAAATTCAAATCCAAAGTCTTAACCTCCCCGGGTTTTAATAATAAATAAAAACCGACCATACCGCCTGCTACCCCCAACAATAAAGATATGAAATAGACTATCATCTCTCGATCAGCCTCGGCCCGGTCAAGAACCTTGGGTTTATCCCACCACACCAATATAAAGATGCTCGTAGCCGCGGCCGCTGAAACCAAACACCAAAAACAAAACGTGTTGAGTGCAAATCTTTGTACCAAGGTGAGATAAAATGATTCCAAAAACCCGGCCCAAGCAAACAGCATGAGCAAACCCCGGCTCAACTTGACACGCTTATCCGGTACGTAAACTCTATACAAACCAATCACCAAAACACACACATAAAAAAATACTCCAAAGGTGGGTGTTGGAATACCATACAAAGAAGCCCACTTAGAAGCTCTGACCACGTCGCAACCGCTTAAAGGACCGCACTTTAATTCAGCACCCGATGCATAGGTGTACAATAAATAAGAGGCTGCAAACAAACCAACCAACGCTAACCAAAAAACACCTCGGCGCACCCATATGATTTTATCTTTAACTTGAAGCATATAAAAATACCCGATTTTATTATTTTAATTATCACCCACACAAGCTTGATCCGACCACAAACCCAATCCGGCTTGCTCGGCCTGTTTTTCCAGTCGCCTTAATTGGATCTTACGTTCTTCATTTAACGGAAAAGACAAATACGCGTTTGCAAAACCCCGGGCCACTAAAGTGGCATTAAAATCCAAACCATCTTCCAGATATAAATTTCTCAACAAACGACCGTATTTGTCTATCTCATCAGCTTCAGGATCAGGCTCCAAACGTACACGCTGACCGGCTAACACAACCTTGGCAAAGCTGGAGGCTTCCTGACCAAAGCATTCGACCTCTCTTCTGGGGTCAACTGTCTCTGGCGTATTAACTCCCAACAAGCGAACCTTCTGATCTTGAGAGGAATCCGAATCGAATTTAGCCACCAAAGTATCGCCATCCACCACCCTCACCACCACAGCATTAGTTTGATTAATAAAATCTGGATTAATAATTTTTTCTCCATTACTCAAAAGTTCGCTCGCACTAACCTCAGGCTTAGCCGGCAACTGATTAGCTGAACCGTTTTCCGCCAGTTCTCCGCCAAAGTACAAGACCGCCAAAGCCGCCAAGACCGCGATTAAAAATTTAAACTGCTTGTTCATGAAAAAATAATACCGTTATAAACACGGTTAGTAAAGTAAACAAAATCCGCAACTAGTGCGGATTGTTTTTTGCCTGTATTAGGCGTTCTCACCTGTAGGAGCTTCTTCAGCCGGAGCTGCAGCTTCCTCTACTTCAGTCTCCTCTACAGGAGCATCCGTTGGAGGTGTCATTTGTGTGTCTTCTCCATCAAACATCATATGCTATATACGGATTAATAATTAGTGAATAAAAGATACCAAAAATTTTCGATTTTGTCAAGTCTCGATATTTCGAGATATATTATGTCTGCTAATCATATCCACATACCATGAAACCCTGGAAACAACACCCCTATAATTCGATCGAAACGTCCTCTGATCCTGAGTGGCCCATTTATACGGCGGCTGAACAAAGTCCGCAGACTCCGGAAATAGATTTACATCAAGAGCTCTACACGGATAATGAAACGACCATGCAAACCGTCAGATCATTCTTGGAGCACGAACAAGCTCAAGGCCGCCGGATCGAAGACAAGATAGTGCGCATTATTCACGGCCGAGGGCATGGCCGATTGAAAATACAATCACAAAACCTGCTAATCTCCATGCAAACAGAAAAAAATTCCTTTGTTCTGGACTGGCGCGACAGCACACGGCCGGAAGAGACCGGCGGAGTCACCTATGTGCGCCTGGCGCCCAACGCCTGATAACCCAATCTTGACTATTGAAGCTCATAAACATATACTGTTCGCACCTTTCCGGGATCGTCTAATGGTAGGACAGCGGCCTTTGAAGCCGTTTATCGGGGTTCGAATCCCTGTCCCGGAGCCACTCCCCCTGCGCATAAAGCTACGGGGGATTTTTTTAAAACCATTTTCCACTTTTTGACAAATGCAACTTAGTTGCATTATAATGCGGACATGACCAATAATTTAAAACCGGCCCACAAACTGCCAGGTTGCCGGACCAGTGCTGCGCGCTCTGCTATACTGCAAAGCCTGGCTGTCAATCACTGCCAAACCGCCGAACAGTTAATGGCCGGCTTCTCCAAAAACAAACGTCCGCACAAAACCACCATCTACCGAGAAATTACTTGCCTGCTGGACAACGGACTGATACACGAACTGAATTTTGGAGACGGACGAAAAACATATGAGCTGGCGGACAACCAGCATCATCACCACCTAATCTGCCTGAAATGCGGATGGATCCATCCGATATTCATGCAACATGACTTGGATAAAACCGTGGCGCATTCAGCTAAGAAACAAGGCTTCACCGTCACCAAGCACAGTTTAGAATTTTTCGGTTACTGCCTAAAATGCAATTAAGCCTTAACATATTATGAAAAGATCCATCTTGATAGCTCTGATAGCGCTGAGCGTCTTGGCCGGCGCTCTGGCCTTGCTCAATCTCAAACAAAAACCCCCAGTTCAGACTAATCAGATTTTAGTGGCCGCCACCATTCCCCCGTTGGGCGACATGGTTTGGCAAATCGCGGGCGCTGATTCGGGTTTGGTTGTTATGACCATCTTACCCTCCGGAGCCAGCCCGCACACCTATGAACCCACACCGGAAGACATACGCGAACTGCAAAATACGCGCCTGATTTTTACCATCGGACATGGTTTGGATAACTGGACGCAAACACTAACCGCTAATTTGCCGCAAGCTAAAATCATAACCATGGATCAAGGCTTAAATTTGAGAGAACATGACCACGGCCATGACGACGAAGGGGCTGTACCCGGAGAAGAAGAGCCTGACAATAATATGGATCCGCATTATTGGCTATCTGTTAAAAACGCCAAAATAATGGCCGGCAACATAGCTCAAGCCTTAATAAATTTGGACCCGGTCCACGAAAGGTTGTATGCCGAAAACCTAGCCGCCTACATGGAAGAACTCGATTACACGGATGAGGCCATCAAAAATAAATTCCGAGATTTCACCAAACGCGACATTTTAACTTATCACAATGCTTGGGGCTATTTCGCGGCCGATTATGATTTAAATGTAATCGGAGCTTTTGAAGTCAACCCCGGCCAAGAACCAACCATTGAACAACTGACTGATCTGCAAACTAAAATCAAAGCCCATAAAATAAATACCATTTTTTTAGAACCTCAATTATCTGAACAAGTAGCCAAACCCTTTTCCCAAGATTTAGGACTTAAAACCGCAATCTTAGATCCGCTGGGCGGAGGTGACATGGGATATACCACACTCATGTTGTATAATGCTGATACCATAGCCCAATCACTCTTTGAACAATGAACGCCATACACGTCAAAAATCTAACCGTAGCCTATGACAGGCGGATTGTTTTAAATAACATCAGTTTTGAGGTGCCTAAAGGCAGTTTAACGGCCGTCATCGGGCCAAATGGATCGGGCAAGAGTACTTTGATCAAAGCTTTGCTGGATCTAATTCCCTACCAAGGGCGCATCAAGATATTCAACCAAAAACCAAGTTTGGCCTTGAACCGCATTGGTTATGTACCTCAATATTTTGATTTTGACCGAACCATGCCCATCACGGTGCGTGAATTTTTGAGTTTTATTTCGCCGGTACAAAGCAAACAAGCTTCGCAAGTTTGCCGTGAAGTTAAAATAGACAGCTTGGCTCATAAGCTAATAGGCGAGCTTTCCGGCGGGCAGTTGCAAAGAGTCTTGATAGCTCAAGCCTTATATAAAAATCCAGAGCTTCTGCTCTTAGACGAGCCCTCAACCGGCATAGACATCGCGGGCGCTAAAACATTTTACGAGGTCATTGAGCATTTAAACCAAGAACATGGAGTGACTATTTTACTCATCAGCCATGAAGTCAACGTGGTTAACAAAATTGCGGATCAAATAATTTGCCTAAACACGGATTTAATCTGCGACGGCCCACCGCAATACGCGCTGACTGAAAAGGTCATGCATCAACTCTACGGACCCAACCACGAAATCCACCAGCATAACCACCAGCCTCATCCCTGATTTATGTTTGAATATTTGGCCCTGCCTTTCATGCAAAGAGCAATAATTGCCGGACTCATATTGGGCGCGCTTTTATCTTTGCTGGGCATATTCGTGGTCTTAAAACGCATGGCTTTTTTCAGCGACGGCATTGCCCATGCTTCCTTGGCCGGCGTGGCCTTGGGCGTTCTAACCAACGCCAACCCATTATTTGTGGCTCTAGGCGCGTCTTCCATCTTCGCCATCCTCATCTCTTGGCTGGAACGCAAAACAAAAATCGCATCCGACGCCATCATTGGCCTTATCTTTACAGCCGGCATGGCCACGGGCGTGGTTTTACTGTCCTTAAAAAAAGGTTACCAACCAGAGCTAGTCAGTTTTTTGTTCGGTAATATTTTATCCTTGCAGTGGAGCGAATTATACATCATGGCCGGACTTGGCTTACTCATCATTATCTATCTGATACTCCGTCACAAACAACTGGCGCTCATGATCCTGAATCCGGACATTGCCCATGCTAATAATATCAAAGTAGCCCTGCACCAAACCATCCTCTATGTCATCATCGCTTTATCCGTGGTCTTGGGCATGAAAATGCTGGGCGTAGTTCTGGTAAGCGCTTTATTAATCATTCCGGTTTCAACCGCTAAAATATTTTCTCAATCATTTCACCAGCTCATGGCTTACAGCGTAATTATCTCTGAACTGTCCATTGTACTGGGATTGGTACTGTCCATTATCTTAAACCTGCCGACTGGAGCCGTGATCGTGCTGACAGGTATAGGCATATTCAGCCTGACCATGGCCGGCCACCGCCTAAAGCTCCAATTTTTCCACCGGCAAACTGGCTAACATCAAAGCTAATTCCAATTTTTGGTGATTATCCAAATCTTTTTTCTGTATCTCACTCCAAGCAGACATGGCGCCCAAGGGCAATATATAGTGTAAAAATCCATGGTCATCCAACCAACCCTGCAGAGCCGAAGCGAATTCTGGTGATTTCATGGTCACCTTTTCCGCGCTAAACATATCCATCGGACCTTCCTTAGTTTGCACCAAAGATTGCTGCATACGCTCCAAACCATGCACTTGCCAATCTTCAATAAAAACACCCAACAATTGTTCACCTCTTTGATTTAAACTAATGCTCCGGCAGAGGCCCTGCGATAAATACACTTCTCCCAAGACCTCATAACCGGGATCCATAATAATCAAACAGGTTTCCGCGTGATTCATAATACTCTAAGAGTGTTAATCAAATGATGCATGGAACCGGCTTGTGCCGGCTCTCCATCCTGCACCAAAATTCTCAAACTGACAGCCAAATCATGAGGCAGATTCGAAGCCAGAGCATGCTCGGGTTGCGCCACAGATTCATTGATTAAAATATCATTCATCCAAACCGATCTTTGATACGGCTGTTCAAATTTTGATTTAATCATTCGTTTAACACCCAGCGAAGCACTGCGCTTAATCATATTCTTCTGTATTTGCCTGATTTGATAGGCGGATGCCGCATAATTCGTTTCGCTGCCGCCCAAAGCCTTAAGACCAGAGGCTAAAACCCAATCCACCCAAGCATAATCATGGCTATGAGCCAGCAACCTCAAAGCCAAAGCACTTCGCCACTCAAGCTGATCGGGCTGAGAAATATTGACTGTTAAAGCACCAAATAAAACATCAATCAAACTGGAGCGTGTATGCTTAAAATCTTTTTTCAAACGGCCGTCAGACGGCCAATATTCAAGATTTAGGCTGGGCAAAACTTTATCAACCATTAGGCAACAAGCCTGCCTGACCATGCCCGGCACAAAACGAGCTACGAATGAAAGCTCGCCCGCTTTTGAGTCTTGATCAAAGCCGATTAAATCCCAAACTTTCTGCGGAGCTTGGCCGGACATAACCCCCATGGGCCGGGCTCCGGTAGAGCCCAACATTTTAAAACCGCGCTCAAAATCTTTGACCGAGCGGTAATTAACGATTTTTATTGTCTGCCGAAAATCCTCGGGCAAACAAGCAAACACGGCCATAGCCTCTTGGGCGGTGACCAATGAATCTTCAAACCCTAAAAAACGGCAAGCCATACTATTTTTTCAGATAACGCCCGGTCGCGGCCCAAGAAGAAAAGATAACTAAGCACAAAATGGCGCCTCCTTGGATGCCGGCCAACAACATAAAATTATCCATGAAATAAGATTGTAGACCCGGATCCGACCCATCAAAAAATATTTTTAATTTGGGATCCAAAAAAGCTACCATCAGCACTACCGCGCCCGCGGACAAAAACATGGCCAACAAAGCCTGTACCGCTCCGCTCAAAACCAAAGGCGCTTTAACAAAAAGATTGGAAGCTCCCACTAAACGCATAATGCCTAATTCTTCGCGTTGCGTGTAAACGGCTATACGGATGGAATTGTAAACAATCAAGATGGAAAACAAAGCAAAAATAGCGATCAATATCAGGCCAAACAAACGAACGGATTCCGCGATATGCTGAACCCTGGAAATAGCAACCGAATTATCATCATAAGTTTTGGTTTCAATGGCAAACGCAAATTGCGGATTTTGCAAAGCTTCAACCAAGAAAGGATAATCACCCGTATTATGCGCTTTAATAGTCATAGTAGCGCCGAATGGATTCTGTTCCAACTCGGACAGGGCTGCTAAAACTTTTTCATCAGACTGATGCCTAATCTTAAAATCTTCCAACACTGTTTCGGGTAATCGCATATCGACTTCTTCTGTTTGCGGTAAAGAAGCCATATAAGAACGGGCCGTATCCAAAACCAAAACCGGCGTCTCCGGCTTAAAGTAAACACTGATATCTATTTTGTCTTCCAAGGCTTCCAAGGCCGCGTCTGAAACCGCATTCACGCCCAACAAAATATTGACCGACAAAACCGACAGTATGAGCACCAATAAGGTAGCCAAACCAATCCATGCATTGCGCGTGAAATTTTTCCAGGCGAAAGAAATTATTCTGCCAGTGGTTGTGATTGCAAACATAATAATTACGGCAAAATATATTTGCCTTGAGCTTGATCGGAAATAATACGGCCGTCAGACAAGGTGATCACGCGCTGTTTCAAACCGTTGACCACTTCCCGGTTATGGGTAACCAAAACAATCGTACTGCCGAAAGCATTTATTTTTTTTAACACATCAATAATTTCATTGGTGTTCATCGTATCCAAGTTGCCGGTTGGTTCGTCGGCCAATAAAATCTTAGGACGATGCACCAAGGCTCTGGCGATCACCACTCTTTGCTGTTCTCCACCCGAAAGCTGACGCGGAAAACGATGAGCTTTTTGATCCAGACCCACTATTTTTAAAACATGCGGCACGACTTCGCGAATCCGGCGGCGCGGTTCTCCGGCCACTTCGAGCGCGAAGGCGATGTTTTCCCACACCGTCTTTTTTTGCAATAATTTGAAATCTTGAAAAATTACGCCAATCTGACGCCTTAAATAAGGAATCTCCCGGCGTTTGATTTTGGTAATATCCCACCCGCCGATGACGAGCGTACCCTTGGTAGGCCTTTCCTCAGCTATCAAGAGCTTGGCCAAAGTTGTTTTACCCGCTCCGCTCGTGCCTACGATAGACACAAACTCTCCTGGCTTGATATGCAAAGAAATATCGCGCAGTCCATGCACGTCCGGAGGATAAACCTTAGAAATATTTTTCAAGATAATCATGTGTTTATAATTCCCAACCCGGGTCTGATTTTTCAGGCTCGGAAATTAAAGACGACTGAGTTTCAATTTTAGTTGCCACTGAGGCGGTTGGAACATAATCGGCAGGCATAGGCTCAACCTTAACTTTCATGACTCCGGCACCCAAGGGACCCAAGGCCGAAAACGCAACTTTGTCCAAATCTATGACTCTGTCCGGAAAAATATCTCTTTCCGGACCAAAATCATTTATTCTGACCACAACTGTCTTGGACGGGTCGCTGACGCGCGTCACTTTAACATAACTGCCCTTGGGAAAATCAGGCGAGGCCGCGCAATTACAATTTTTATAAGCGTACCAAGAAGCATACCCTTCGCTCATCCAACCTTCAACCTGTACTAAGCGCAATTTAGCTCCCATAGAGGCTCTCACCAAGGCTCTGCCGGCCAATACTTGAGATGGCTTGAGCAATTCGGTTTTACCTTGATAGGTCTGCTCAACCGCGCAATGCCAAGTCCCCTGCCCGCAATCTTGATGGCTCAAACGCACCCAGGCTTTTTCAGGTTTTTGCGGAGCATTGGTAGTCCATTGAATTTGATAATCCGGACCAAACCGTTTATGACCCAGATCCGATACATCTTTATCAACAGGTGTAGTTAATACATGCAATACTCCGGCGTAGGGTATGTCCGTGGCCGTAAATATGATATCCAAGGACAAATCCGGGACATTTAAGTTTACCTCACGCTCCAAAAATCCTCTATCCAAAAAATACTGGCGGTATTGCCATTGGGACACAGCAGAGGCTTCGCATGCCTTGACGTTGCCAACCACAAACAGTAAACTGCCAGACATCAAAAATAAAAATCTCAACCAACGCATGCGGTCAGTATAGCAAAAAAAATCAACCGCGAACAGGCCAGCTTAGCTCAGCGGTAGAGCAATGCTTTCGTAAAGCAGAGGTCCCGGGTTCAAATCCCGGAGCTGGCTCCACAGCCTCTTAACTAAGAGGCTTTTTTGTTAAAGCGAAGGGATTTGAACAAGGGGATGGTAAGGGGAAAGGCTTCCCCTTACATGCTGAGGAGAGTTATTCGAGAACCCGAAGGTTCTTGAAAGCGCAGGAGCCGAGGCGACGAGCAGTGAAAATCCCGGAGCTGGCTCCATCCCCCTACGCCAAGGCTCCGGGGGATTTTTTATACACAGGATCCGGAAACAAATACAACTCTTGACAAAATCAGATTTTCCTATATTTTATTACCACCCCTCATGCCCTTTTCATGCATTCACACTCACCCGAGGGGAATGGGAGTGATCCATGGCAAATCAGTACGTTGAAGCAGTCACCTTCGGTCTCATCACCCATCCCGCCAAGCACGCGTGGCCCACCCATGGCTGCTTCATGCTCACTCTGCAAGACGGCAACGCATTGGAAAGCCGGCCCATGTTCTCGATCGAGGCCTGCCGTGAGTACATCCTGGAAGGCATAGAAGCCGGTGCCTTGGATGGCGACCGAGCCGGCGAACTCGATCGCGTAATCATTGCCACCAGCTTGCCCCTGAACCTGTCCCGCTACGACCGGTTGATCAAAAAATTCGATCCCGCGTCAGCACATCGTCTGGTCAACCGATTCTGCGGGCAAACACCCCCGGAAGAAGGTTCCGGGCCCGCCCGCTTCGAGCAGTGCACGGAGAGTCGGATCTGCGGGCATAAAAACTGCCATCAGTACCCCAGGCATGGAATCTTCTACCCCAACGGTATCAACTCCGCCTATGCCAGCATCGTCTTCTCGCAAGCCGGCGCCCAGGAGACATTACGCATCGCGGTCGAGAGCGGGTTGATGCTGCCGGAAGAGGCGATCGTTCTGGAATGCGACGCCTCCGGCCTAAGCTCTTCAGCGAACGCCGAGCAAGCCGACCGATTCACGGCCTCTGCACCAAACAAAGACTGGTGCGACCATCTGGACGTAATCTTCGGCTTGCGCCAGATCCAAAAACCAGCCCGCTTCGCCAGCTGCAGGGAAGGAGGCAGTTGCATCCATCTCTACTGCTACGACGACCACGAGATCGGAATAAGAGTCAACAGCCTCTTCGATGCCGACTTTATGACGACACGGGCCTGCGATCACGGAATGATCACGCCGGAAGATGCGGACCGTCTGAAGGCCGAAATTCCTGCGCTCGATCTACCCGCGGGGTCCGAGAAAGAATCCATGTACACCAACCCGTCCTTCGTCATTCAAGAACATCTCGGCCGGATCCTGCAGAAGCTGTCGAACTTGATCATCGACAACGAAGCATCCGACGAACGCTGACCCCGGCAGTCAGCTCAGCCTACCACCCGCCGGACAGCAAAAAAGCTCGCTGTCCGGCGGGTATTTTTATTTAAAAATTCCGCCTAAGCGGAATTTTTTATTACTCAAAGCGTAAATAAACCACCACATCAGGTTGCGAACGCTTGGTGGCCAAAAGACTTTCCAAGGCATACTGATCGCCTCCATTCTCTTGAGCCAGAGCCGTAGCCAAGTCCTGTTCCAATAAAGCCGGCCTTAAAACCTCGTCTTTAAAATCAGCTTCTTGCCAGCCGTAATTTTTCCACAAATACTCTCCCACATCGGGCGTAGTGGACGAAGCGGCCGCGGACTTCACGTCTTCAAAAACCAAATTCACTTGTTCGTCTTGAACTGAAATATTTTTTTGTTTGGCCATATCCACAATCATAGCCTGCCTGATCAACCTCTCCAAAATATTATCATTCAATTCTTTGTCAGGAGGCATATAAGCACCCACTTCTTGACCAGCTTCGCTGTTGATAAACATAACAACCGCATCTCTGGTCATTAAAAATCTGTCATAACTCACGGACTGCGAACCCACCTTGGCCGCCGGCAAACTCAAGACGCGAGCCATTACACGCACCGGACCCGAATCATTAATTTTAAAATACACTCCATAAAGCATAAACCCCACGGCGAATACCAACACCAGCAATAAACCCATACCCGCGAACATCGCTAAAAACTTTTGTTGTTTGGTCATCATATTAATCAATTCCTAATTTCTAATTCTTAATTCTTAATTTTTTATTTTAATATTTTTTATTTTTTATTTCATCCATCCCTTCCTCCTCGCATAAAATAATGCCACCAGCGTTCGGGATTAGACAAGCTGACCACAGGCGCAGGCGGAGCGGTAACCACATCTATCTGCCAAGTGGTCTGCGTGGCAGCCACCCCCTCTAGAACAACCACTTTCTCGCCGGGTTTTTGCATATTCAGCTTGGCGCGCGCTTCTCTTTCCGCATAATCAGATTCCTGCATCTTGGCGGCCAACTCGCTGAGCTGCATTTTTCTGCCCTCCAAAGATTGAGCCTTCATTTCCAAAGCTCTTATTTCATGATCCACGGTCCACCCTTTGTAGGTTTCTCTGACCGTTGACATGCCCACTACCAAAAACACGGCTACATTAGCCATCAGAAACAGCGGCCATTTAGCTTTATTGACCAAAGTTTTTTTACCTTCGTATTGAGCCATGGATTATGAATCAGTTTAGCATACTTATGCTTATTTGTTTTGATTTTCTAAAAAAGAACTGACTGCTTTTTCCTTAAACTTCCGACGGAGCAGGCTTTCGACCTCGGTCAGCTGTTCATCGTCCAATTCTTCCAGCCATATAGCCATCTGCTTGATCCGTCCGCGCCTGTCTTTAGGTTCAACACTTTCCCGGCCCGCCATCTTAGGTGCCTGATCTTTAAGTTGATTAATCAACTCGTGTACCCGCTCTGGGCTGGGAATATCTTCAGCTTCCAAAACAGCTTGCGTGCCCGAGGTCTGAATCTTAACCGAACCCATGCCAAACAAAGTTACCCACAGCCCCTTCTTAGTCCAAGACACGTCTTGAATCGCGCCCAAAGATGATTCGGATACATGACGTGAAAAAATCCCTTTTTGATCCACATCAATAACCCGCATATTGGTTACTAAAAGTACATCCGAATCCCAGACAAAAATCGTCCTGAAAGCCAAGCCTGCGCCAAAAACAACGCAAGCACCAAACAGCAAGACGCCTACCATCCCCCAGCTGAACATGGGGAACAGGAAAAAAAACGGCAATACAATAAACAATAGAGCTAAGAACAAAGGGCCGGCCACGGTAATCATGTGCCGGCGAACCATGGTCTGCAAGGTCTCCTCATCCTTAAGCTGTAAAACCGATTCAAGTCTGAACATAGGAATATATTATGCTGTTTATGATTTTAAGGCAATAAGTTTTTCAATGGCCTTTTTAGCTGCTTCTCGTTCATCCCAAGGAATTTTCTGTCCTTTTCCCACACACATAAATTGCTCGCAACCCTTGCCGGTCAATAATACCAAGTCCCCGGGACGGGCCATCTGCATGGCTCGTTCGATGGCCTGTGTTCTATCCATGATCATAAACAAATTCTCGTCTTGTTTTTTACCCGCTTCCAAAGCTCCTTCGGCCACTTGCCGGATAATCACCATGGGATCGTCGTCATAAGGATCTTCATTGGTCACTATCACCACTTCTGCTTTAAGACCGGCCATCTGTCCCAAGATGCGTCTGCGCGCCACGTCCCTTCCTCCTCCGCATGAACCAAGAACATGAATGATGCGTTCAGCTTTTAAAACATCGATAGTTTCATATAATTTTTTTAAGGACTCTGGTTCGGGCGCGTAGTCCACCATCACTCGCCACGGCTGACCAACATCAATCAATTCAAACCGGCCGGGCATGTTTTTTATGGTTTCTAACTTATCCGCGGCCAACCGCAAATCGATTCCGCAAATCCGGACCACACTCAAAGCAGCCAAAGCATTATAAACATTTACCCGGCCCAATAAGTTCAATTTGACGGGCAGATTTTTCGACTGATCAGTGCTCTGACTTTGAGCGTTAAGCACCAAATCAAAACTCACTCCGTGCGCATCGGCCTCGATATTACGCGCACTCAAATCCGCAGGCTGTTCCAAGCCGTACCACAAGACATGAGTTATACCTTGAACCGCAAAATCTTTGGCGTGCTTATCATCCGCGTTCAACACCGAAGCTCTGGGCGCTCTCTGCCAGATAACCACCTTGCCCGGGAGCTTGGCCAAATGTTTAAACAATTTTATTTTAGCTTGTTTATAATTTTCAAAACCACCGTGCGCCTCAATATGCTCGGGCGTGAGATTAGTAAACACTCCGATATCATAAGCAATCATTTCATGACGATGTTGAACAATGCCCTGCGAAGATGTTTCAATGACCGCGTATTCACAGCCCGCATCCACCATTTGTTTTAATAATTTCTGCAAAGCAAACCGTCCCAGCATGGTCATCTTGGCTGAATTCAACCATTCCTTGTCCGCCACTTTAAAAACAGCCGTGGTCGCGCAGCCTGTCTTGGCTCCTTGGGCCTCCAAGGCCTTGGCTATAAAATAGGCGGTTGTAGTCTTGCCATTGGTGCCCGTTACCCCGATAACCACCAACTTACGCGAGGGGTGACCATATAAAAAATCAGCCAACACAGCCAAAAAATGATGATAAACATCCATCAGCCAAGCCGGCGTAATGGAACGTAAAAAATTTAACATACAATTTATAAAGTGTAGCAGATTTGCTTATTTAAGCCATAGAGGCCTGGCTTGACGCAAACCCCTATTTATGCTAGGTTGACACATCACGGACTAATTCGGTCCGGCGCAACTTGTCATCAACCTCTAGGAGGAGAACGACATGAAGTACACGATCGTGAGCACAGGTCTCGTCAGCTTGGCCATCCTGGCCAGCTGCGCGGGCAACCGCAATCAGGGCACGTACAGCAGTGCAACGGCAGTCGCGGGGACAGAAGCCTATGCCTCCACCGACTTGCCGGCCGAGTGCGCGGGCAGCCTGCCCGGGCAGGAGAACATCATGAATGATGGCGGCACCATCATCATGCATTGCTACTGCGACCAAGGTGGCCGCCGCGCCGAGTGGTACAACGTGATCACTCCGCAGCTCGACCCGGCCAACTACTGCCACGCGCCCTTCAACGGGCTGGTCTTCAGAGCAAACTTGGAGGAAACCGCTCCGCCGGCACCGACGACCAGCTCCAGCACACCCCATCCGGCCATGCCCGCGACCAGCGCAACTCCGCCGCCCGAGCAAGTGCCACCCGACAACTCGCTCAAGGTCAGCGACCTCAAGTACCGCTGTTCAAGCGATGGAGTTGCAGAGCGCACCTACAAGATGGCTGAGGAACGCGCGGGCAGCCGAACAACCCTGGCCATCAGCCAACAATGCGTGGGGCAAGGTCTCACCTGCCTCACCGACCCGGCGCAACAGCGCGACACCAGCCAACCGCCCTGCGGCTGCACTGACGGACTCCGGCTGACCGTACTCTCCGGTCAGCACCGAACTTGGGGCTGTCAGAGCTCGACTCCTCCTCCGAGCTCCGCCACTCCGACGCCCCCCACAGTTTCGAACTAGTGCGGGGCCTCTTTTTTTTAATTCGTAATTCGTAATTGATTACAGTCCGTACGATATTAGCGAAACCACAGCGAAACCAAAAGACACGATGATCATTATAACTCCCAAAGGCAACAGCCAAGGTAGATTTAAAATATTAGCCAGCAACAAAGCCGTGATACCCAACACCTGCAACAGCATTTTTATTTTACCCGACCAATTAGCGCTAATGTATTCTCCGCGTTTACGCCGTGAATAGGCACCCGCAACAATTAATAATTCCAATAACACCAGAGTAAAGGCCAAGAGCAGATTGATTTGATAAGCAATATAAAAAACCGCCACCGAACCGATTAACAATTTATCAGCCGCCGGATCCGCGATCGTGCCCCACAAGGTGATTTGTTTACGCACTCGAGCCAAACTGCCGTCCAACATGTCCGTAAAACCCGCAAAAATAAACAACGGAATCATGACGCTCCAGTTTTCAAGCCATAAAAAATAAACCACGGGCGGAGTTAACAAAAACCGCAAAACTGTCAGATGATTAGGTTTCAACCAACGAGGTATGATCGGAATCAAAATTTTGGCCAAAATACGATCTTGAAAATACAGCTCGACCGTTTCATTGGTCATCAACTTCTTACTGGTCAATCCGGACATACATACATATTGTTTGTATGATAACATAAGGGCATAAAACATTAAATCTTTGCCACTATGGGAGAAAGAGCTTTGGACGCCATAGCCGGAATAGTTTTCGTCATCATCATCTTGGGTCTTGAATATCTGCACGTGGATATTGGACTGGCCAAACCGTTTTTTTGGGTTTTCGCCATCTTATTCCATGCGCACGTGTTCGGAAAACACATCGCACCCAACCGGTCTTGGGGCATAACCTTTGTTTTCGGCTTGCTTTTACTGGTAGCCGCGCAAAGCGTGATACAAACCATTTGGTTTTACGCGGGCGGTGCCTTGGGGCATTTATCCGATGCCTGGTCTTTGGCCATTGCTATTGCCATCTCACATATCACGGGCCTTAAAACCGAACATTCGGTTACTTTTCAGTCCACGCCCTCCATCGTTACCCCCATCAAGTGGACCCCGCAGAATAAAATCATAGCCGGCATTTTATTGGCCGCAGCCCTGGGCACTTTGGCCTTTGTGGTCTATGGCGCTTACCTCGGGCAAACCATGGACAGTATCCGCACACCTTGGCCGCTGCTGCCTCACGGAACATTGATCGCCATTGCTTTGCTCTGGATGTGCGCCACCTTGAGCGCGATTTTTATCGGATCCGGAGCTTTGACGGCCGTTCATTCTTTTCTGGCTTTGAGCGGCACACTGGCCATAGCTCCACTGATTTATAAAATCGGTTATGGATTTGACGGTTTTTTGCACCAAGCCGGAGAACAGATCATTCTTAAAACCGGTTTTTTGAATCCCAAACCTTATTATTACGTGGGCCAATATGTTTTTACCACTTGGTTGGCGCGCATTGCTGAATTGCCGCTCGATAATATCGACCGCTGGCTGGTTCCCGGAGTGGCGGCCTTTGCTTTGCCGGCCAGTATTTTAATTTCTTTAAACGAAGACGATTGGAAGGGCGGAGCGGCTCTGGGCTTGGCTCTTTTTCCACTGGGCATGTTTGTGGCCACCACTCCCCAAGGGCTGGCCACTATCTTGGGTATTTCGGCCGTCATTTTAGGCATGGGAGCGCGCAAACAAAACATTCAATTCGGAGCTTCGCTGTGGTTGGGATTATGGAGCATGACCATCCATCCTTTAGCCGGCATTCCCCTGCTTATACTCACCACGGCTTTATATGTTATGGGAGATAGAGAAGGCTGGGTTAAACACATCGCCTGGCCCCTGGCCATTATTTCAGGCTTAGCCATACCCTTGGTTTTTTATCTGGCCAGCCGATTCACGGGTACCATTAGTATAGATTGGAATATCAGCCAAGTTTTGAATATTAATATTTGGCTTAGCGAGTTGAGCCGGCTTATGCCTTGGCTGGGCAACAAATTCGTCTTATGGCCGGCCTGGTCATCTTTGGTGGGCCTGTCCTTGCCAGCTATTGGCTTGGTAGCCTCAATCTTCAGTTTTATCCTGCTCAAAAAAAATGACCGCTTGGCCACTTTGGTCTTATTGATCTCTTCCCTGTCTTTATTTGCAGGTTCCATCCTGCTTAGAAACGCCGGGGATTTCACTTTTTTGATTCAATATGAACGCGGAGATTACGCGGATCGCTTGTGGCAAATAGCCATCTTCGTAATTTTACTGGCTGGCCTGCCAGCCATGGGCATTCTCATTAAAAGAGTCCGCTCGCAAGTCCCCATCTTTTCGGCTGTGGTCATCATTTTATTGGGTGCTGTAGGCGCGGCCAATGCTTATAATGCTTTGCCTCGCCATGACGCGGTGCAGGCCAGCCGAGGTTGGAGCACGGGTAAAGCCGATTTGCAGGCCGTGCGTTGGGTAGACCAATACGCCAAAGGCCAAGATTATACGGTCTTAGCCAACCAAAGCGTGTCCGCGGCCGCGGTTAAAGAATTTGGATTTAAAAGGTACTACAACGAAGTCTTTTTTTATCCCATTCCCACCGGCGGACCATTATACGAAACTTACTTAAAAATTACCTACGAAGATCAATCTCTAGATACAATTAAAGACGCCGGCGAGTTGGGTGGAACGGATCTGGTGTTTGTGGTTATTAATGACTACTGGTGGAAAGCTCCGGAGCTAAATGAAAGCTTGTCCGAAATCGCGGACCACGAATGGTCCATTGAGCAAGATAAAATCAAAATCTACGTCTTTAATCTGGAATAAACAACCAACTGATCAGGCTTTCAACCGAGATACCAGGGCTGACATGACCGTATCCACATGGTGCCGATCTAAAATTTCTTGTCTTAGTCTGGCATCAGCCGTCCGCTCCTTGGCCAGCACCAGAGCGCGCGCCAAATCTTCTGCCTGTCCGGGGAGAACTATTTGACCATAGCCACCCAACAATTCCTGAACCCCGCCTACCCCTGAAGCCACAATGTTCATACCCGCGGACACGCCTTCTAAAATAACCGTGGGCTGATTTTCCATCACCAAGGACGGCACCACTAAAATATGATTTTCATACATTTTAATCATGGTTTCGTCGTGCGACAGCCGGCCCGCGCATTTAATTTTCGGGTCACGCAAACCTTCTACTGTTTGGCGCAGCGGCCCATCGCCCACGATGATCAACTTATCAAACTCAGACCGAACCGCGGGCCAAGTTTCCAATAAAACTTTAAGCCCTTTATCCTCGGATAAGCGCCCGACATACAAAATATTTTTTTCATTTTCCAAACGCGCTTCGCAATAACCCAATGAAATTTCGAGAGGATTGGGTAAAACTTGATGCACGGCTTGGGTGAATAAACCAAAACGTTCATGTTCCCCCAGCAACCAGGCGGACGGGCTGATAACCGCATTAGGTTGACTCAAAGCCTTGGCCCGGCGTTTGGCCCAAAAACTTCTCCAAACCCGACGCCAACCCGCAGCTGATTCCAAGGCCAGCACCTGACCGGACGGCTCAAAAATTTGTGTATCATGCAAATAGTGCACCCATTTCAAACCCGATTGACGCAACAAGCTGGGCGTACCCCAACCGCAACCCGTGAGATTATGGGTTAACAAAACATCAGGTTTCCAGGCTTTGATGCTGTCGACCACTTTCAAGTTAGGCGCCAAGTCTTCCAGATGAAACCACAACCGGCTGAAACTTGAAGCCGAAGCCAGCTTCGAAAAAGGCAAACTGGTGCGGGGCGCGAAAAATTCGACTTCCACATCTCCGGCCGATGACCCGGCGCCAGGCCCAGGGCGCCAGACTTTGACTGTGTGGCCATGGGCGTACAACCACTTAGCCTGGAGTTCGGCAATCTGGCCGGCACCACCTTGAGAGGCGGGCGGATAATCATTGGTCAGGATGGCTATTCGCATATTTTTTGATATAAACCGGCTAATTTTTGAGCATGATGCTCACGCCAGTCGTAGAGCACGGCCTTGGCGCGCGCCGCTTGACCCAGTTCAGCCCGCAATTTTTTATCTTCGAGCAAAGTATTAAGCGCCCGGCTTAAGGCGACTTGATCCCCAGGTGGAACCAACAAGCCGGCTTGATCAGCCACCCGGCGCACTCCGGGCAGATCACTGGCCACCACGGGCACTCCGCAACTCATGGCTTCCAGCATAGCCAAACCAAATGCTTCAGCCCCGCTGGTGCTCGGAAATGCAAACACATCCATGGACCGCAAAGCACGCACTAATTTTTCATCGTCCAACCGACCCAAAAAATGTACTCGCTCAGCCAGACCTAAGTCTTTAGCTAAAGCTTGATAATCTGCCCGGCGATCACCTTCTCCCACCAGCAAAGCATGCACGTCACTTGGCAAATCCACCAGCGCGCGGATCAAGATATCAATTCCTTTAAAAGGATGCGCGCGATCCATTGAACCAACCGTGCCCGCCACTCGGGCTCCAGCTGGAATATCGAATTCCGGTTTAGCAGATGGACCAGGACAAAAATTCTCACTTTCCACTCCAAAAGGCAATTCAAGCAGCTTAGAGTTATGACTCCAAACCGCATAAGAAGAATGACTGGCATAATCCAGAGTGGATACCAATAACAGATCTGCTGATTTTAAAACATGATGTTGAAATAATTTTCTGTGTCCTTCCGCGGCCCAACGACGCCATCCTTTATCCATGGCATCCATGTGCAGAGTCATGACCAAACGTTTAATTTGATGCCTACGGCGCCAGCCTGCCAGCAAACCGGCCGTAAAATAAAACGGATAATGCAAATGAACCACGTCCGCGTCTTTAAGCAATGCTTTTAAGCCGAACAAACGAGCCACATTGCCTATGCGCCAAGCCGGTAATCTAACCACATACTCGGGCTGTTGGCTTTTATCCAATTGAGTTTCCGGCGCAATCAGCCAAGCATCCCAGCCCAAAGACCGCAGATAGGCTACTTCCTTATCCGCCACCAAGCCCATACCGCCTATTTCCGGCGGGGCCACACAACAAACATGCACTATTTTCATATCACCATCTGATTATAAAACGAGCACTGACATACATGGCTCGCCAAAAAGGATTGGCGATTTTTTCGGCCCAGCCGCTGCGCATATCTTGATATTCAACACCTGAAACCATGAAACGCAAAATCAACCAATCCGGCACCCGCCTGATACGTTTGATTTTATCGCGTCCATTAAGAATATACTTCCAAGCACTTGGCTTAAAAAACCAAAGCATGGCTTTAAACTTTTCTTTAAGCCAACCGCCTTTAACCGCAAAAGCCCAAATCGCTGTTTCGGTGGCTATGATAGCGGGCGTTAAAACCACCAAAGACCAAAAATTATAATTCTTCAACAGCACAATCAAGCGATTGCGTTCCATCCATTGCCATTTGGCGATGGAACGAGAAAATTCATAAAAATGTTTGACCACGCTTTTGGGTGCCAGCACATTCCGCCGGCCGGACAACCAAATCCTCCAACCCAAGTCTAAATCTTCATGATATGAAAATAAAGTTTCATCCAGCAGACCCACTTCTTGTAAAACCTCCACCGGATAAAGCACGCCCGCGCCCGAAGCATATCCAATGTCCACGACTTCTGACGGAGCCTTGGCCACAGGATCATGATCACCCAAGCAATAGCCAAAACCCAAAAAATGCAAAGCATTGCCCCGAGAGTTGAGCTGATCCGGCTCGTGCCCGCGAATCAGCAACGATTGCACGGCACCGATATTTTTTTCTTGGCGCGCCAATTGCAAAACTTGTTCCAAAAAATCCGGGCTGACTTGCGTATCCGGATTAAGCAAATAAACATATTCCGCACCCTGGCGCATGGCCCAATCAATAGCCAAATTGTTGCCCGCGGAAAATCCCAAATTAGCATGCGGTTCGTGCACCATCACTTCGGGCAAAACAGCCGCCCGAGCCTGTTTAAATCGATTAACAATTTCCAAGGTCCCATCCCCGTCTTTGTTGATCACCACATGCAGGCGCCATAAGTTTTTGGGATAAGTGACAGCGGTTAAAGATTCCATCAAATTATCAAAAAATCTGGCATGATCATACGAAACGATTATGACATCCACTAAACTATCAACATGAGTTAACATAATTTAATATTCAATAACCAATTACCAATCACCAAATTCGTGGAAGTGGGACGGTCGCCCGCACCAGATCCTTCATTAGCACTCAGGATGACAGGGCGACCTTGCAGTGACATGGTTAATCCCCCTTCGTTTCCCCCTTTATCAAGGGGGTTTTTAGCTTGGCGCAGGACGTTAGGTACTTTATTCATCCTTAATCGTCAGTTCTTGAAGCGCCTTTTCCTCTACCTGTTTAGTTAGTAAACGTTCCAGCTTCTCGTGACTGATGAACAACTTGAAGATCAAGAAAAACTGAATGGCTACGGCTGCGTACAGGATAAAATCTACGCCTCTGCCCACACCAAAAAAAGCAGCCAAGTATTCGGTTATTTTAGGCATGGCCGCCACGACCGCTCCGCCCAACCACAGCAAGGACCAAGCCAAGCTCTCACCCAAGCTGATAACCCTTTGCCTAAAGCGGCGCCAAGTTATCCACAAGGCAAAAACAAAGCCTAAAATCAAAATAAATTGAATCAACATAGCGCTATCATATTAATGCATGGCGTACTTAACGTCCATAACGTACTTAACGTCCTACGTCACGAAACATATAACATGTAGCATGTAACAAACGGATCCAGCGTCTCGAGTCAAAACCAGCATTGTCATTCCCGGCTAAGTAGTTGATAGACTTAATGAGCTTAATAATTAAATCGGGAATCCAGTAACTTAGAAACTGGATCCCCGCCTTCCCACTCCGCTGAAGCTTTGAGGGACAAGACGCGAGGATGACGAAACATGCTCCTGTCATTCCTGCGAAGGCAGGAATCCACGTAGCTGTTCAGTGACAGCCGGTACCCTCTCCCGGACCCGGGAGAGGGCCTCCCCGCAGTTCTGCGGGGAGGGGTGAGGGCCCGTTCCTTTTCGGTGAAAGATGAGTTTATAAGTTGGATCCCCGCGTTCGCGAGGATGACGAAGGTTTGTTGACGTAGGACGCGATGGACGTTATGGACGCTAGGTACGTTAAGTACGCGAGGTACGTCATTTAGCGAACAACCCTATAAACAGTTGCCAGACGATGGTTAAAGCATCAGTTGTGCGATTGCCTTTGCGCAAGGTATCGGCTGTATATTTGACGTGAATAGGGACTTCCACCCAGCGCAAACCGGAGCGTGTAACACAGCGCAAAATTTCCGAAGCATGGGCTTTGCGGTCTTGTCTAAAATTAATTTGTTGAGCCGCGGCTGAAGTTAAGGCGCGCAATCCGCTTTGCGGGTCGGTCAGAGAACGCGGAACGCCCAAAGCCAAAGTGTTAAACCAACGCCCGGCTTTAAGTAACCAACGCCGGACAAGCGGCATGCCCGTAGGATCTATACCCATAAAGCGCGAGCCCAAAACCACGTCCGCTTGTTTTTCCAGAATAAGTTTTAACATGACCGGGATATCAGCCGGATCATGCTGGCCATCCGCGTCCAAATGAATAATAGCATCAGCTCCCAGTTTAATAGCCGCCTTGGTGCCGGTTCTGAGGGCCGCTCCCTGCCCCCGGTTAATCTCATGGCGCAAAACCGTCACGTTTGGAGCTTGCCAAACTTCCAGCATCCGATTTTTGGATCCGTCATCAACCACAATCAGCCCGTCCACATATTGCAGACAGGCTTCAATAACATCTTTAATCCGAGATTCTTCGTTGTAGGCCGGAATGACTCCAATCACGCGCATGGCTTAATCTTAGGCAATCCAAGTGCAAACGTCCAGTTAGTTTAACGGCGCAATAGGCGAACCGCCTTCCGCGGTCTGCTGAAACGCCTGCACTGCCGGATTAAAACTGGCCATCAATAAATTTTTATGCGCCATGGTGTAATCAATAATCCCCTTCAAGCCTTCGTCCATTCTGACGAGCGGCATCCAGCCCAATTTTTCTTTAGCTTTGGTTAAATCAGGCAAGCCCAAAGGCGTCATAAAAGTCAGCGGAGGCTGAAACACCACCCGGCTGGTAGAACCTGTCATTTCCAAAATACTTTGTACGATTTGCAAAATCGGCTGATCCAAATCACTGCCTAAATTAACAGCTCCCAAATCCCCGTCCGTCGACATGAGCTTATATAAACCGTCCACTACATCCGTCACATAACACAAGGACGTGCTGAAAGTTTCATCCCCATAAATTTCTATATCCTTGCCGTCCAAGGCATTCAAAATAAAATCCGGAATCATCTCGCCTGAAAACAACCTTTCACGTGGACCATAGGTTCTAAAAATGCGCGCGATCTTTGTATCCAGACCATGCACATCATGATAAGTACGACACACGGTTTCCGCAAAGCGTTTGCCTTCGTCATAAGCCGAACGCGGAGAATGCATATCCACACAGCCGATTTCCGATTCTTTAAGCAGATGATTATCCGCCGGACGAGGGCCATAAACCGAAGATGAAGAAGTATGCAATAATTTGGCTTTATAACGCAAGGCCAAATCCAACACATGTTTAATGCCCAAACTGTTGGCAAATAAAGTCTGCATGCGGGTTTGCTCAAACAACTTGGGATTCATGGGACAGGCCAAGTTGTATATTTCCTGAATGCCCTGGAACTTAATTTTAAATCTTTCCAGCTCCGGAAAAAGCTCGGGGTCAAACGGCAGACTGATGTCTTGTTTGATAAATTCAAACTCCGGATTCTTGAGCAAGAACTCAATATTATTCAAATTGGCGGATACCAGATTATCCAAGCAAATTACCCTGGCCCCTTCGGCCAACAACCTCTCGCACAAATGCGAACCAATAAAGCCGGCTCCACCGGTCACCAGGATATTTTTTTTATCGTAGACAGCAGGCATAGACTTAAATAATTATTAAATCAAAAATTAGAAAATCAAAAATAAAGAATTCATGAATCACCTCGTGATATTTATTATTATTCATAAACGAAGTTTCTCCAGCATTTTTAATTTTTAATTTTTTAATTAGTTAGAAAGTTACCAGGTTTTTATTTGAGTTGGCGTAATCAACCATGCGTTTTAAGCCGTCGTCCAAACGTACCAATGGGATCCAACCTAAAAGATCTTTAGCTCTGGATGTATCGGGCAGGCCCGGGTCTATGTATTGATGGACATGCGGTTCAAAACGCACGCGTGAATCAGAACCCGTAATCTGAAGTATTTTTTGAGCCACATTCACCAAACGCACTTCTTGATCCGAACCCAAGTTAACCACTGTAATCTCAATGGGTGACTGCATCAGACGGATAATGCCATCCACAATATCTTGGACAAAAGCCAAAGACACCCTGGTCTCTTCGTCGCCTGAAATCAAAATATCCTTGCCATCCAAAGCATTCAAAACCATGTCCGGAATCAAATTGCCGTCAAAAATCTTCATGCGCGGACCATAAGTCCTGAAAATGCGCGCGATCTTAACATCCAAGCCGTAAACATCAGCATAAGTCTGCAAAATAGCTTCGGAAAAACGCTTGCCCTCATCATAAGCTCCGCGCGTGGTCAGATGGTCCAAACGGCATTCGTCCGTTTCTTTAACCGTTTTTCTCGCCTCATCTCCATGCCCGTAAAGCACGCCCGACGATGCATATAAAACCTTGGAGTGATTAGCCACGGCTAAATCCAGTACATGCTTAACCCCAATGGAATTAGTGAGCACGGTAGCAATCTTAAAATCATCAAAATGTCTTTTGGAAATGGGACAGGCCAGATGATAAATCTCTTGCACGCCCTGATAAGGCAGTTTAAATCTTTCGAGTTCATGATACCGGCTCAAATCCATGGGCTGAGTGATATCGTGATTGATAAACTCAAAATGCGGTTCGCGCAACAAATGATCGATGTTGGCCACCGAGCTGGTGATGAAATTATCCACGCAAATCACATTCGCGTCTTTTATCAGCCGGTCGCACAAGTGCGAACCGATAAAACCGGCGCCGCCGGTTACCAAAATATTTTTTCGTTCAAAATTAGATCCTCCTGCCATATGATTCGCATTATACCGAATCAACACCCTAACGCACAACCGTGTGCCATATTTTATGCGGTTCCGAGTGGAAAGTGTAAATCCGGTGCATGATAAAAGTAAAAAATGGAATAATTAGATTCACGCCCACGAGCACCCATAAATCAAAGATATGCAGGGCCTCATGACCCAGCCAAAACAAGCCCGCGCTTATAGCACTGGCCATAAAAGCCACCCGGACATACCGGAAAGCCGAACCCTTGGCCGCCTCTTGCCGGCCGAATGTCCAAGCGCGGTTGCCCGCATAGTTAAAAATCAAAGAATACAAAACCGCCAAAGTGTACAGCCAGGTCCGGTTCATGTCCGCCAGCAGCCAACGCGAAAAAATCAAATACAAAACCGCTTGAATCAGAAAAGTCGTGGATCCTATAATGACGAACTTGATTAGTTTTTTTATTTCACGCTCTGGCCGGCCAAACATCATAATTCTTTACTTAGGCCAAACATCATAAAACAAAGCACCGGGCACATCGAGTTGAGCCATGCCCAAAGGCGCGTGTCTCCACCAAACCACCGGCACCTCATAATCCACCACATCCAACAAGCCTTGGCGTTCGAGCATATAAGTCGGCTTACCGCTTTGCACTAAAACCACGACTTCACGTCCGTCATCCGACCGTCCTTGGGTCATGACCAAACGCTCGGGATTAGAGGTGTTAATATCCTGACTGTCGCTCAATCCATAATCACTGAGCACATACAGCTTGGATACGGGCTGTTCTTTGGACAACAAGGCAAAACCTTGAATTGGTCTTTGCAAACCCACGGCCATATTACCCAAAGATTTGGTCGCATCCGCCAAATCCAAAGGCCCATCCAGTAAACCATCCAAGGTCAACTGCCACAACCGATGACCTTGAGCCTCGGTCAACAAAATCTCATCCCGTCCGTCCGCGTCCACATCTTGCGCGGCCAGTAAAACTCCACCCTTAATTTTGTCGTTAGCATCAGCTGCCGTCTGCCCCGCGGCCAGTAAGACTCCATCCAAACGATAAATCCTCCAAGCTCCGGTTTCGTCTCCTTCCGAGCTAACCATGACTTCTGGCCGGCGATCTTCGTCCCAGCGTACAAACGATGACCTAACCCCCCGCTTATCACCCGGATTGCCAACCGGCACAGTAAACAAAGTTTTACCCTGATCGTTCACCACCCAAGCCATGGGCGGTTGACCGGCGGCCGAAGCCAACAGCTTCCAAGGTCCGTACAACTCATCATCCTTTTCTTCCGGACTTAAAGCTCTCTGCGCGTCCAAAATACCGGCACCCAAACCTTGGCTGTTCACTCCGATTTCAAAAGGACGAGCCGTGGCCATGATTTTGCGTGCAATTTGTTCACCCGTCCAAGCAGGATGTTGGGCTTTAACCAAGGCGGCCACGCCTGAAACCAAAGGCGCGGCCAGCGATGTACCGCTCCAAGTGCCATAACCCGGCACCTCCACCCGGTTGCCATCCGCCTCATATGCGGGACGAGCTGCAAAAACACCATGCCCGGGAGCTGAGATGCTCACGCACGACCCATAATTACTGGTCTCGTGCCTGGCGCCTTGCGCGTTTAGACCGGCCACCACCAAAACGCTTTCATTGGCTGCTCCTTGATGACAAGAAGGATACAAGGGCGTTGCATCCAAATCATAACCTTGGCCCTCATGCCCGTTGCCCGCGGCAATCACCACCAGCACCCCTTGAGCCGTGGCTTCTTTAATGGCTTTGGCCACGTCCGAATCTTCTTCTTGGCCTTCCAAACTCAAATTGATGATATCCGCTCTATTTCTAACCGCGTAACGAATAGCTTGAGCCAGTAATTCAGTTCCGCCAAAACCATCTTCCCCCAAAATAACCAAAGGCATAAGTTTAACTTTCCAAGACACGCCCGCCATACCGATATCATCATTGCCACGCCCGGCAATAAGCGAAGCCACGATGGTGCCATGCTCCCAAGCGCCCGTATCCACCACGGTCTTGCCCAAGGGCTTAATTTGATTGTTGCCGTCCGCAAAATTCCAACCATGCAGGTCGTCCACCAAGCCATTGCGATCGTTATCTTGGCCATCAGCCGTTTCATCAGGGTTTTCCCATAAAGCATCTTTCAAATCAGGATGGGTAAAATCAATACCTCCATCCACCATGGCCACTACAATGTCCCTGGTAGGCGTGGCCGAAGACTGTTCCAGCATAGCCCAAGCTTGAGGCGCGTTGATAAATTCCAGGCTCCATTGCCGGTTAAAAAAAGTGTCGTTTGGGATCAAGGCCTCTTGCTCCGCGGCCAAGGCCGTCAAAGGGCCGCTAAACGCCAAACCCACAGCCAAAACAGCTGTGTATAAGTATTTATTCAACATGATTACATATTAGCATGGACGTACCTGGCGTACATAACGTACCTAGCGTACCTAGCGTCCTCTAACGTACCTAGCGTACCTAGCGTCCTCTCACGTACTTAACGTCCATCGCGTACATCGTACAACGACACGGCGTTCGCGAACGCGCGTGTCACCGTACCTCGTACATCGCGGACTTAACGTCCTGCGTCCCGCGTTAGCGAACCTTCGTCATCCTCGCGAACGCGGGGATCCAGCTTATAAACTCATCTTTCACCGAGAAAGAACGGGCCCTCACCCCTCCCCGCAGAACTGCGGGGAGGCCCTCTCCCGGTTCCGGGCGAGGGTAGCGGCGTCACTAAATAGCTTCGTGGATTCCTGCCTTCCCACTTCGCAAATCCAACTTCACATAAAGCTTCGATGGATTCAGCTTCGCGGGACAGGTCGCAGGAATGACAAAACAACGGTCATGTCATTGCGAGGATGAACGATAGTGAAGACGCGGCAATCTCGCTAATCAGCCTGGCGCTCTAAGCAGATTGCCGCGTCGTGATTACACTCCTCGCAATGACATAATTACTCCCCCTTTGAGTCCCCCTTTATCAAGGGGGTTTTTAGCTTGATGTAGGACACGTTGTACGTTGTACGTTGTACGTTATGAACGTTAATCAGTTAGCGCCCTATACGCTTAAGCACGATCCTGACTGTTTTGAGCAGGATGGCCAGATCGAGCATCAAGGAGCGATGTTTAATGTAATATAAATCGTATTGTAATTTTTTCAGATTATCCTCAAAACTGGCCGCGTACGGAAAACTGACTTGGGCCCAGCCGGAAACGCCCGGGCGGGTTAGGTGGCGCAAAGCGTAAAACGGCATTTGATTGGTAAGCTCCACCACAAACTCCGGCCGTTCGGGACGCGGTCCGATGAGCGACATATCTCCGCGCAGAACATTCCAGATTTGCGGCAATTCATCCAAATGAGTAACGCGCAAAAATTTACCAATCTTAGTGATGCGCTGATCATTTTTTTGCGTGAATTGCAAACCATTCACTTCCGCGTCCTGCCTCATGGATCTTAATTTATACAAAACAAAGGGTCGTCCCCCTCTTCCAATCCTGGCCTGACGGATTAGCACGGGGCCCGGCGAACTCAATTTGACCAGCAAGGCTAAAAACGGAAACAAAACCACGGTCACCAAGCCGATGGGTATGGCCAAGGCGAAATCAAAAAATCTTTTCAAACTTTCGTAGGCAATTTTTTCCGCTTCTCTGATATGCGACAAAAACCAACTCTGGGAAATATGCTCCAAGGGTATGCGCCCGGAGGCCATCTCTTCAAAAGTGGCCCGGTCCATTAAATTAACAGCTGAAAAAATAGTTTCATACAAAGCATCCTGCAAACCCGGCACTTGCTCCGGACTGTGCCCGATGACAATCAAATCCACCAAATTACTGCTGGATAATTCTCGGATGTAATCCGTAGACGCGTACCAGACTACGGACCCGTCATCAAAACGCGTGCCCGGCGCGGTCTGAATCACGGCCTTAAGCTCAAAACCGGGCGCCGTCTCCTTGATCAGCTCGCCGATGGCCACCGCGTCATCCGGCGAACCCACAAACACCACGCGCGTTCTAAAAAGAGACTTGGCGATAAAATAATTAAAAGCCATGCGCCACAAATAATTCAAAACCAAAACAATCACAAAATACAAAATCAAATTGGTGCGCGGAGTGATGCCAAACAAAGGCACCAAATAAAAGAAGCCCAAAGAAATCACCAAGTTGGCCAAGGCTCCCTCAAAATAAGTTCTAAAAAATTTTAATGAATCACGCGATAAACGCAGATCATACAAACCCGCAATATAATTACCCACCAGCCACAATAAAGATAAAACAAAAAACGGTACGGCATGCTGATCGTAGAGTTCGGGCGTCAGCTTTCCATATCTGACCAAAAGCATGATGGGCACCACCAACTGGAAGACTAAAAAGTCGCCCAATAAGAGCATGATTTGTTTTAAACGGATGCGGAAGTTGAACATAACTGATTGACTTATCGCGCGTACATCACGTCCATAGCGTCCATCGCGTACATCACGTCCACGGGGCCCTCACCCGGTCGCAGAGCGACCACCCTCTCCCTGTTCAGGGCGAGGGTTGAGAGGATGCCATCAATATCCTAATCCCTGTGCCTTAATTAGCATAGATACGGTTAATTTTCAAGGATTGGCCGGCTTATTCGCCGTGCAAATGACCCCAGACGCAAACCGAGGGGAAAAGCTTTTCCTTATCCAAACCAGGAGGAATTTTTTGAGCCATTTTAATCTCCAAATCAGCTATGAGGCTTACCAGCTCTTCATTGCCCGCCTTTTTTAGCCAACTGATATGCCCGGGCAAATTGTGATAGGTTACTTGTTCAATAATAATTTTATGTTCCCCGCAAACCGTTTCCACTTCTTCCAAAGGTACATAGCGCGCGATTTTATGCTCCGGTACATATTGTCTCAAAACTGAATTGCACAAAGCCACCTGCAATTTTTCTTTGAGATTTGACGGATAAAGCGCGTGGCCCAGATCATAGACATGGATATGCGCACCATCAGGTTTGGTATGCGCGGAGCCGAAAGCAAAAAAAGATTTTAAATCTTTAACATGTTCCAAAACACTTAAAGACATGACCAAATCAAATCGGTCTTGTTCGGCAATGGGCTGATTTTGGTTATAAGCCAAACTATGAACAATCTTGGCATTTTCAAAACCGGCCAATTGCTCTTGAGCATATTTAGCACTCACCGGATCCGGTTCAATGCCCACATAACGCAGATTGGGAAATTGTTCCAGCACTTTTTTAATCACATAAGCCCGCCCAGCCCCTAACTCCAGGATGGAAACTTGCCCCTTATGTTCGTCCGCGTATTCCAGCAGACGTTGTAGTAAATACCATTTTGCGGGTTTGTCGAGCATAGATTTTTGATTAACGTACCTAACGTACTTAACGTACATCACGTACCTAACGTCCATAACATCTCCTTCGTCATCCTGAATTAATTTCAGGATCTCATCACTAAACCATGTCATTGCGAAGAGCGAGTCCGACGAGTGACGCGGCAATCTCGCTGCAATCCCCCTTCGGTTCCCCCTTTGACAAGGGGGTTTTCGGTTAACGGGTTGGATTGCCCTCAACATCCTAAAGCTTCGGGACAAATTAGTATAGAATCGTCAATTGTGAAGCCGGCGGCGCACGCGCCACATGGCTCTGACCGCTTCCAGACCGTCTTGGATGTGCCTGATCTGGCTTTTACGGCCTGGAAAACGAAATTCAGTCCAGACCACGGGTACTTCCAAGATCCTAAGGCCTTGTTGCCGGGCGCGCGCCAAAAGCTCAATATCCAAAAACCAACCCGGCTCTTGGCACTGCTTTAAAACTTCCACGCCCCGCGCGTTCATCAGCTTAAGACCGCACTGCGCGTCTTTGACTTTTAGGCCCAGCATCAAGGCCGTCAGCCAATTAAAAAGCTTGGACGCAACCGTCCTTAACCAACCGCGGTTAGTGGTTTTCACATTCAACAACCTGGACCCAATCACCAAATCCGCCTCATCAGCCAACAACTTCTCAAGCATCCCGGGAATGGCATCCGGATCGGCTGACAGGTCGGCATCGATGAAACCGAAAAAAACGTCCATCACGTACCTAACGTCCATAGCGTCCTTAACGTCTTTTTTATCTGAAATTCGTAATTCGTAATTTTTAATTTTTAATTGATTCGCGCTGTAGCCTATAGCTGTCCCTTTTCCCTCTTTAGGACAACTCAATAACTGAATTCTTTCCCTTAATTCATAATTCTTAATTCTTAATTCTTCGACCACGTTGCCTGTTCCGTCGGTTGAGCCGTTGTCAGCTACTATTATTTGCCAATCAGCCTTGATTTCAGCCAGAGAACGAACCAGACGGCGGATAGCGCTCTGGATATACGGAGCTTCGTTGCGGGTGGGGATCACTAGGTGGAGCATTTACGATAATCGTACAACGTACGCCGTACATCGTACAATCTGGGGGCTGGCGGTGCCCTCACCCCTCACCGCAGAACTGCGGGGAGGCCCTCTCCCGGGTCCGGGCGAGGGTACCGGATCTCACACAGAAGCGCTGTGGATTCCTGCTTTTCTACTTCGCTGACCCAACTTCGCATAAAGCTTCGATGGATTCAGCTGCTTGGGACAGGTCGCAGGAATGACAAAACAACGGTCATGTCATTGCGAGCAAGTCCGACGAGCGCGGCAATCTCGCTCAATCCCCCTTCGATTCCCCCTTTATCAAGGGGGTTTTTAGCTTTTGACGTGCGACGTTGTAGAGCCCAACTATTTGGTGGCAACTAGGTCGATGTGTGTAAAAAAGTAATCCCGCTTAATGCTTTGGGGTAAAATTCTTTCGAAGAGGTAGTTTAAGGGGTTGGCTATGATGGCGCGGTAAGCTTTGTTGATTATTTCGGGCAAGCCGATGATGGTTTTGGGTATGACTTGAAAGCCGTATTTGATGATATTAACCGAAGAGAATTGACCAAACATACGCTCAACTTCCTGCGGGTTGAAATACCTGACCGGACCGTTTTTGTCTTGTTTGCCCAGCAATTTCAACAGCCAAAGATAAGCATTGCCCTCCAAGCCCAACAAACTGTTGGCATTCGGGAAATTACTAAAAATAAAAATCTTCCCGCCCGGCTTCATCACCCGGTAGACCTCTTCCAAAGATTTTTTGGTGTATTCCTTGGGGTTATGCAAAAACACGGCGGACACGATCACGTTGTCGACCACGGAGTCTTTAAGGGGTATTTGATTGATATCCGAATTGATCAAAAACAAGGGAGTTCTTTGCTCGTCGGATTCGGCTAAATAGCGCTGGTTAAAAATATCCAACATGTTGGCCGAACTATCGAGGCCGATCCAACCGTTAAACACCCGCTGTTTTAAAACATATTTTTCCAACCGCCCGTAACCGCAACCCAAATCCAAGATATAACCGTTTTCAAGTTCCTTAATCAGCTTATCAACCGCGTATTCGGATTTCTTGGCTTCCGAAGTTTCGTCCTTGGCTGAAACAGCCGCGTGCATATGGTTCTCGGCCGAAAGCGCGTCCCAATTTTTTATAGGACTGATGTAATCTTCTCTTTTGTAAAAAAAGCCTTCTTTTTTAACGCCTTCAGACAATAATTCCTCTAATTGCATAATTATTCAGTTTAATTAATTGGACCAAACTTCCGTTGTAACAACAAAATTATATACACATTCCTCAAAAACACAATGGCCGGGCATGATGAGCTTCAAGACAGCCTTACATAAACCGCCGTCCCTGGGCCGTAAATACTTGTATAATGGGCGCCAAAATGGGTATGATGGGTGGGTTATGCCACTATCACCCTGGGAAGATTTTTTTAGGGCTAAAATAACCAAAATTTTCACGGACAGTAAAAACGTGTTGGATATAGGCGGAGGCTTGCGGATTGCCAAAGATAAAAACAACCGTTATTCAGCTAAAAACGAATGGATAATACCCTTGCTGGCCAAGGTGGATTACAAAGTTCTGGACCCGGTAGCTGACTACAACCCGGACATTGTGGGCGATATCCATAATCTGCCCATGGCGGATAACTCGCTGGATGCCATCATTTGCAACGCTGTTCTGGAACACGTCAAAAATCCCTTCAAGGCTGTTCAGGAAATGCACCGCGTGCTTAAACCTGGAGGTCAGTGCTTTGTTTACGTGCCTTTCTTGTATTACTATCATCCCATGAAAGGTTACTACGATGATTATTGGAGATTCACCAATGATGGTTTAGACGAATTATTTAAAGAATTTTCCGTCGTCGAAAAACAAAATGTCAGAGGAGCTATTGAAACAGTTATTCGCCTCACTCCAATCGGACGCATGGAAATAAACTGCCGGTTAGCCAGATATATGGACGGACTGTTTAATAAAATTAACTCTCGACAGACTTCTGGATATTATCTGCTAGCTATAAAATAACTATGCAGAAAATAACACGCCTAAAATTAGACGAAGCCATCTCCGCCTATGCGCACCAAGGTTTGACCTTAGAAATCGGTTCCTATGGTACGTCTGACTATAAAAAATATTTTGCCAATAGAATCGGAGTCGATATCAGGCCAGGCAAAGGCGTCGACCAATTGGCGAGCGTTTATGCCCTGCCGTTCCCGGATAATCATTTTGATAATATCTTATGTATCTCCGTACTTGAGCATCTGGTCGAACCTCAAAAGGCTATTGCCGAAATGCAACGTGTCCTGAAAAAAAACGGTAAAATAATTGTTTCCGTCCCCTTTCTCTTTCCAATCCACGATGCACCAAATGATTATTGGCGATTCACTAAATACGGTTTACAAATTCTATTCAAAGATTGGCGGATCATTGACTTAAAAGGAGAAACAAATGCACAAGAAAGTCTAGCTTCTTTATTACAAAGACTCGGATTCCAATCCGATATCAAAATGCGTTATATTTTTAAAACACTTATCTATTTGGTGTCTTACATATTATTCAAACTTCCGTATCTATTTAAGAATATATATGGAGATATCAGAAAAACTAAAACTGAAAAAGATGCTTTTAGTGGCGCCTTTTTTCTAGTGGCTGAAAAAATATCATGAACATCACCTACATCCATAACTGCAGAATGCCTACCGAAAAAGCACATGGCTATCAAATAGTTAAAATGTGCGAGGCTTTTGCGGATAACGGGGTGGATGTTGAACTGATCGTGCCCAAGAGACGCAATCATATAAAAGATGACGTTTTCACTTATTACCATGCCAGAAATAATTTCACCCTTCGTTATCTAAAATTTATTGATTTTTTTTCATGGTCATGGTTGAATCATAAAATCGGTTTTACCTTAAATATATTGGAGTTTTTTTTACTCTCCCTGTTCTTAAAAATCGATAAACAAAACATCATTTACACGCGCAGTCCGGAAATAGCCTGGCTGTTTGGCGCGCGCGGTTATAATACTTTTTTTGAATGTCATCAGTTGCCGAAAAACAAATCCGGAATGTTTAATTTTTTCATAAAAAAAATTCACGCCATCATCACCATTACTAATGGCTTAAAACAAGACCTTACAGCCGATTATGCTTATCCTTGCGATAAAATACTAACCGCGCCTGACGGGGTTGATTTGGAAACATTTGATACAAAAATAACCCAACAAGAAGCGCGCCAAAAATTAAACTTGCCGAATGACAAAAAAATCATTCTATATACAGGCCATCTATATACCTGGAAAGGCGTTGATACTTTGGCTGATGCATCCAAAAATTTACCAGCTGATATTCTAATCTATACCGTTGGCGGTGACGCGCAAGAGATAGAGGTATTTAATAAAAGGAATCTGAACCATAAAACAATCTCTGTTCCCGCCGTATCAAGAGAAAAAGTGGCCATTTGGCTCAAGGCCGCAGATTTATTAATACTGCCAAATAGCGCCAAAGAAAAAATTTCAGCCAAATACACTTCACCGCTCAAATTATTTGAATACTTGGCAAGCGGCACGCCGATAATTGCCAGTGATTTGCCGAGCGTGAATGAAATTCTTGATCAAAACGATTGTATCTTCTTCACGGCTGACGATGCATCAAGTTTAGCATCAACAATCCTTAAATCATTAAGCGATGAATTATTGTTAAACGATTTAACTTCAAAAATGAAAAAAATAGCACTTCAATATTCATGGCAACAAAGAAGCACTCTCATACTCTCAAAAATAATTAAGCATTAGCCCTATTATTTTGTAAAAAATCTAATAATTTGTAATTTAATTGAGTACAATATATTCCCAATGGCGTTGGATCCGGCATAATTCGTATAGCCATCATAAGTTTTGACATTGGAAAACTGTTGTACATTGACTGGCAGTTTTTCAAGCCATTTATCCGGTTGCTTGCTGGCTATAGAAAAGATATACACGGAGCCGCTCGCATGATCGTTAAAGCTTAAATACAACAATTTGTATCCATTTTTAATAAATAATTTATCAATGGCCAAAGGTGTCATTCTCCAATAATCTCCATAGTCTGCGTGCATTTGCTGAAGAAATGGCATAACCAAGACAACAATATCTTTACTCAATAAACAAAGATTTTTGAAAGCTTGTTCGATCTCAAAAATATGTTCCAAAACAGTGTGATTAAAAACCACATCAAACTTACCTGCCAGCTCATCAGGTAATTCTTTTTCCAGATCCAAAAAAATTTCACCTTCCATACCCTGAAAACCCATCGCCTCGGTTTTATAATTGGTGATAGTGTAACTTTTTTTATTCTTAAAATAATTTTTATATTCATCGCCCTCCTTATCTTTGTCCTGCCAACCGCTAACATTAACAATGTCCCCTTCAAATAAAGGGGCAAATTTTTTTAATTCATTGTTTGACCAAATTCTTGGCAATCTGAATTTACGATCCACGAATAGCATAATTTGTTTCACCATGATAAATAATAATCATTAAAATAGTTTCAAAGAATCTGGTAAAAACTTTAGCCAGCACCGCACCTAATAAACCAAAGTAATATACACCTATAAAAACAAATACTAATTGGATCAAGGCAACTGCAGTATTCCATTGATATAATTTTTTTATTTTTTGCTGGGCTTGCAATGCGGTTAACGGCAAGATCGACACCATAACTACTAATGATATAGCCAAGATCTGTGTGTATACCACCGACTCTTTATATGCCGGGAATAAGATGGAATATAAATATGGTGTTACGACAATATACAAAAGACAGACAGATAGCACAAGCAAGCCAAATTTAAACATTTTTTTATACATCGCACCAGCCGGAATATCATGTTTTTGCTCGGCGAATTTTGGAAAGGCTAATGGCCCAACCATTTTAAATACGCTCTTTAATTGTTCGGTTGGTGCCAAAGCTATGTTATATATAGCCATGTTAACAGCTCCCAAAAAATGGAAGACTAGTATTTGATCAATCAAAGCCGCGCCCATGTTTAAAATGTTTAAAACACTAAGATTTTTGCCATAACTAACAGCCTCATGGTCTTGGACATCATTCAAGCTTATGGTTTTTTTAGTTAAATAAAGCCAGGCTTTCTGCAACCATGAATTAACAAACAAATACGGGATTATCAGAATCCAAACTTGTTGAGTCAGCAAGATGACCGGTAAAACGAGTATAAAATTAGTTATTTGCGTAAAAATTTCAAATCTGACTAAAAGATCAAACCGTTTTTTGCCCTGCAGTACGGAAGCGTACAGATTATAAACATTAAAAAAAGGAACAAAAATACTCACAATCCCAAAAGACCACGATAAAATCATGTTGCCGTTCCACCAATAGTATATGGCCAGAAGCACGGAAAGCAGGCCTCCTAAAAGGCCCCATTTAATCTCTGTTTCAATAGCCAAATCCAAAGAGCCATCTTTCCCCTGAGCCGAGGATCTGGCCATAGCCGTGCCCATACCTGACAAGGTAAAAAGAGACAACAAACTTATAGCTGATATGACATATTTATAATTGCCATAAACCTCTTTGGGCAATAAATTAGCAAACGCAATAGATAGCAATAAAGCGCATGTCATGGATATAGCCTTACCCAAAGACAACCACCCTCCACCCTTAGCCAAATACACCATATCTGTTTTGGTAAATTTTTCAGATTGGCGGAGGAGGTTGTAGAGTTGTTGTTTTAATTCTATCAACATTTTTTAACTATTTTTAAATAACCTTTTCAAAAATATTTTGGACTGTAGACTTTCTTGATACAATTCCTATTTTTTGTGAACCTTGAGGCCAAATCTTTAGCAAGATTTTATGAAATATGTTCCTTGGTTTGCCGATAAATATATAATCCTTAATTTCAAAACCATGCATGTTATGCAATTGCCTTAACATGGCGGAACTATACAATATCTTATGCTGTGGCTGTGATAATAGTTCTTCTTGCGCGTTTCTATAACTTTGAAAATTATCTAATGCTTCTTGATATACTAAATCCGCTTCATCCATACCTACCGTGTCTTGAAACTTGAAAAAATATCTTCCTATATTGGTAAAATCATAAATATTTGGTGTATCCATAATCAATATGCCTTCAGACTTTAAAATACGCCAACATTCTTTAATGATTAAATCGGGCCTCCACGTATGCTCAATAACCTGACCAGCATAAACAACATCAAAGCTATTACTCTCAACGACTCCGTTTAGATCATGCAAATCCCCTATTAATTGATTCTTAAAGCCTAACGAATCAGCCAAATTTTTATTGACATCCAAACCGTAATACTCCCCGCCGTTATTGGTAATCAGTGTCCTCAAATCAACATTTACAGGACCATCTCCCAAATTGCCGACATCCAATAATTTGACCGCTTTATCTTGAATGACATCTTTAACATAAGCAGTACGGGTATTATAGAACTTGGCATCTTTTAAATTTATAAATTTTGTTCTTTTCATACTATTTATTAAGCAATAATTCCAATAACCTCTCCGCCGTCTTTCCGTCCCAAAGTGGAATCGAGATTTGTTTTTTATTCATGTCAATTTTTTTATAAGCTTCAAGAATTGATTCTTTCGTAATCCCTCCGATTATATTTGTTCCTTGAGTGACCGTTATCGGTCTTTCGGTTTCTGTTCGTAAAGTAATACAAGGCGTTCCCAGATACGATGTCTCTTCCTGCACTCCACCGGAATCAGTCAACACCAGCTTGGCATTTTTTTGATAGTAAACAGCATCTTTATAGTTTAGTGGCGGTAAAATTTTAAAAATCTTATTCAGCTTATCCATCAAACCAAACTTTTCAGCCATCTTTTGCGTTCTCGGGTGCAACGGTAAATAAATAGGCGCGTCTTTGGAGATAATTTCAAGTGCATCTAAAATCTCATTAAATACTTCTTTATTATCGATGTTTTCCGCTCGATGCAAAGTTGAAAAATAAAATTCTTCTTGAACTACGGGCGTTTGTTCTGCAAATTTTGCCAGAGTATCTATCATCAAATTACCAACCAGATATACATTTTCAGTTATACTTTCTTTGGCCAAATTTTCCACCCCCTCTTCCATGGTCACAAACAGCAAATCCGACAAGCGATCCGTAAGCACTCTATTATGTTCCTCGGACATTAAACGATTAAATGACCTTAAACCGGCTTCTATGTGCGCTAATTTGATACCCATCTTATTAGCCACTAAAGCCCCGGCCAGCGTTGAATTTACATCACCCACCACCATGACCAAATCCGATTTCTCTTTTATAAATATCTCCTCCAAGCCCAACATGATATCCGTCAATTGCTTCACAACCGTCTCTCTTGAGGGACTTAAATGATAATGCGGATTAATATTAAACTCATCAAAAAAATCCTGCGACATGTTTTTATCAAAATGCTGGCCTGTATTTATCAATGTATAATCCATGCCCCGCTTTTCAAGCTCATGGCATAATGGTGCCACTTTCATAAAATTCGGCCTAGCTCCGCAGATTAATGCAATTTTCATATTAATTACCGGGCTTAATATATTTATTCATATTGGCAATTAAAACCGGCAAACTGTGCTTTGTTTTAATTATATCTCTTAAATATTCAGTGTCATAATCCTTCCACTTTTCAGCCTGTATAAAGTCGGCTATTTCTTGAGGATCATCATTTTGGATAGAAGCAGGCAAGCCAATCGCCTCCGAATTACCTTTGGTGGTAACCGGATAAATGCCAAATAGCATGGCCTCTACCATGGTTTTATCTATGGTTTCGGAGGCCATATTAACCATTAATCTGTGCTTGGGGTAAACCTTTTTAAGTTCGTGCATGGGAACAGGTCCCATGAACTTAACCCGCGGTTCCAACTGCTCTTTGGCGACCAGCGCCCTTAATTCATCCGCGTAATCCTTTTCAACATCCCGGCCATAAATAGTTAAGTTATATGGCGGAGGCAAATATTTTAACGCCAAAATAGCTAATTCGAGTCGCTTTGATCTGCAAATACGATGCACGGTTAAGAGGTTGTATTTTGTTTCATCGTCTGATCCTCGGCTGATATCTGTTTCTTTAAGCCAAAAATCAACATCAATACCATGACCAAGGATTACTTTTTTTGGACTCTTATCGTACTGTGGAAGACTTTGTTTGGTCGCCGCAAACATCCGAGAGCTCAATATGCCGGTAATAAATAAATGAATATGCATTGTGTAATGCGTATACCATAAATAAATAGGAGATCTCTTTAAAAACCAATACCACCCGCCTAAAGTCACATATTCAGGATTCATGTGAACAAACACTCTATTGTAATCCAAAGTAAAAATATATTTATAAAAATTCATGATCCTTTTAATTTTTCCCAACCCCTTCTCTTTGCCCAAAGAATAAACCGGGAAAGAATCGTCAAAATCCCCTTTCTGCAAACAGATCACCTTAACATCAACCCCTTGACGCAAAAATTCTTTAATCCAAAGAATCACAAAGGCTAAGTCATCGTCATTCTGATGTATTTTTTGTGTAATAAACAGTAATTTTACATTTTCGTTTGGCATAATTCTAATCATGAACGATCTTATTGTTAGAATAATTCCCTAAAGCCCTATCCACAAAATCCTTAAACGTGTGCGAGCCAAGAAGTTCCGGCGGGTAAACCGGCAAACGATTTTGGAGCATGGCCAGCATAGCCTGACTCAAACCATGCACATCTCCCACAGGTACAACATAACCGTTTTCACCGTTTTTAACCACCTCCCCGGCACAACCCACATTGGTCATAATAACAGGCGTGTAACACATTAGCGACTCCACGGCTGTCATACCAAAACCCTCTCCGTCCGAGGTGATGAGCGTGGCTACGGCGCCTTGATATAGTTCGGTCAAATTATCGGTCCAAGGGATGATCTCGACTCCGGCTTGTAATTCAAAATCAGCTATCCATTGCTTAACCTGCCCCTCCAACGGCCCAGCACCCACGATTTTAAGCTTAACACCAGGATCTTGCTTAGCGACAAGACTGAAGGCATGGATGGCCAGGTCGATGCGTTTAATGGGAACGAACCTACAAACCAAGAGGAAATATCGTCCTACGTCGCTCGTCCCGCGTCCCACGTCAACCGAAGTATTCCCGATAATTGATGATTGATGATTGGTTATTGGTAATTGATTATTGATTATTGATGATTGGTTATTGGTAATTGGTAATTGGTTATTGGTAATTAAATTCAGCGGGAAACGGACAATTTTTTCTCGCGAGATACCAAGATTAGCAAGCGCATCTTCAGTTCTTTGACTGACGACTCTGATGGCGTCCGCGCGTTTTACCAACCACTTGGCCAACCAATATCTGAAATGATTTAAAAACGACTCTTGGTAATAATACTTTCCATGAAAATGATAGCCGTGATCCTGAACCGCTAAGGCTGAATTACATAATCTGGCTGATATGGCGCCCACTAAACCTGTCTCCACGGGATCTTGTGTAATAACGACTTTGATATCCGTGTTTCTGATTTTCCAGGCCTGTACCAAAGCATCCCAGACATAAAAAAGCTTATGCCAAGAATTGGTGGAGATCACGCGCACGTTAGGCGCTATTTGCTCATCAAACTTTTGTTTGGCAAAAACAATAATCGTAGCATCAAAATCTTTGAGTTGTTCAACAATTCTATCCCGCACTTTTCCGGGCTCAAACAGTTTACGCTCAAGGCTGATAGACAGGATGCGCTGACGCTGGTCATGATTTGAATCACGCCCCTGGATTCCTGCCTCCGCAGGAATGACAGTAGAACTAGTTTCGACGCGGGACGCGGGACGCAGGACGTGTGATGATAAAATAGAGAGCGTTTCATTTACCATCCTCTCAAACCCCAACACCTCCGGCAACCCATCCTTGTCCGTTGTACGCTGTCCGTTGACACGCGCGTTCGCGAACGCCGTGTCGGGGTACGTTGCACGTTGCACGTTGTACGTTGCACGATTGATCGCTTCAACCCACACTTGTTTATTTAAATACTCGGCTACCATTACCAAGCCCGGAAAAAGTTCAGCAATTTCCGGATTCCCGCCTTTGTCACTGACAACGCAAGGCAAGCCCGTGCTGGCGGCTTCGACCACGACATGCGGAAAGCCTTCATAACCGGTGGCCAAGACGAATAGATGAGCTTTATGGTACCACTCGGTTAATTCAGCCCGTGATAATCTGCCCAGCCACATAACGCGATCCGCCACGCCTATTTCTTGTGCGTGCCTTTTCCAATTCTCCAACTCCGGTCCATCGCCCGCCACGGCCAAAACATATTCTTCCGACAAATCTTTGATAACATCACACAAAAAATCCCCGCCCTTCCAAGGCACCGCACGGACGGCCGTCAGAATAATTTTTGTACCGCTCAAATCCCCCCCACCCCCTTTGACAAGGGGGCTGTTAACCGGCTCAGAAGTCTCCCTTGCCAAAGGGAGATTTAGAGGGATTTCCGGCAACGGCGCGATACTATTATAAACAACGTTTATCTTATCAGCCGGGATACCCCACTTGGTAACAATAGTTTTAAGATACTTCGACGGCACAATAATCTGTTTAGCCCGCGACGCCACCCACCTCTCAACCGCCTCCATCAACCAAATCTTCCCCTCATGCCGACGCGTCACAAACTCATCCAGCAATTCAACAGACGTTGTACGTTGTACTTTGTACTTTGAACGTTGTTGCGCTTGTTCCCACGCATAATCCCCCACTACTTTTAGAATAAGAGGTTTACGAGCAAAAATTGACGCCAAAGTAGCCGGCAACCCTTCTGACACCGGCCCTTGTGCGTAGATCACATCGGATTTCTTTGCCAGCCTGTAAACTTCTAAAAAATATTTCCAATAACGATGTACGGTATACGTTGTACGAGGTACGCCCATGATTCGATATTTGTCATTGAGCTCAGGATTATCTCCATAAGTCACAACAGCAACATCGTGACCTTGGCTGGCGAGTTCGGTCGCGACACCCTTAACATACCCGGCTGGTCCGCCGATTTCGGGGGGATATATCCCAGTAGCTATCAAGAGTCGCATATTTAAGCTGTCAGCTTTGCAAAAACCTTACCCATTTCAACCGCGATGTTTTCCCAGTTATAACCATTAATCGCGAGATTTTTACCTTGTTCTATTATTTTCATTTTAAGGCTCGGTTCATTTTGAAAACGCAGTACTGCCTTGGCGATTGATTCTGGATTGGAGGGTTCACAAAACAAGCCGGTCTCACCGTCGGTCAGAAAATCAGGAATACCGCCCACGGGCGTGCCTATGATAGGGATGCCCGAAGCCATGGCTTCCAAAAACGAATTGCCCAAACCTTCGGACAAAGATGGACGGCAAAAAATATCAGATGCTTGCAACAAACCCGGCAGTTCAGCGTGTCCGCGCAGGCCTAAAAAGACCACGCGATTTTCCAATTTATTTTGTGCGACCAATTCTTTGAGCTTAGGCATATCTTCGCCGTCGCCCACTACCAAGACTTTATAATTGTCCGGCAAATTAGTTAAAGACAGGATAAGATGATCGGTCGCGTTTTTAAGCACCAAGCGCGAGGCCGTGACCAAAACCACGTCGTCCGGCGCAAAACCCATGGCCTGACGCAAGGCCTGCCTTTCATCCGAAGTAATGTATTGTGTAAAACGCGTCACATCCACGCCATTAGGGATGATAACCGGCTCACCTTTAAAACCCATGTCTTTGCCCCAATTGGCCAGAAACTGACTGATAGCCTGTATTTGATTGGCGCGGGTAAATATCTTTTTAAAAACCCAACCAAAAGGCCTGACTCTTTTAAGAATATATTCCGGCGGATCACCCTCTTGCAGGGTCAACAGCATCTTGGTTTTAGGACGCAGCCACGTATAAAATAAAGCCGAAAAGCCTCCAAAACTGGCCATTATGGCCCAAATGCCGGCTATTTCGTCCTGTTTGGCCAGACGACAAGCTTTAAAAGCACCTAAAAAGGGCAGCAAATATTTATCCACAGGCTTGCCCAAACCGCAACGATAAACATCCACCCTCCCCACTCTCTCGTGATCCGGCAGTCCGGCCTGGATCTTGGCTGTCACCATCACAAAATCATAATCATTGATTCTGTCCGTGATTTCTTTAATGGCTACTTCAGCCCCGCCCACCAAAGGAAAATAGGCCGTGGAAAAAATGATGATTTTTTTGCTCATAAAACCAACTTGAAATATTCAATGGTTTTAGCCAACCCTTCGCGCAATTGAATTTTCGGCTCCCAGTCCAAAACCTTTTTAGCCAAAGAAATATCGGGCTTGCGTTGTTTAGGATCTGCTTCCGCCGGAGGCAAATAAGTTATTTCAGATTTTGAGCCTGTCAGTTCTATAATATTTTCCGCCAATTCTTTGATGGTGAACTCTCCGGGATTGCCGATATTCACGGGACCCGCAACTTCATCTTGAGAGATCATGCGTACCATACCCTCAACCAAATCATCGACGTACTGGAATGAACGCGTATATGAACCGTCACCATAAATAGTTATAGGTTCTCCGCGCAAGGCCTGCAGAATAAAATTCGATACCACCCGCCCGTCATCTTTAGCCATGCGTGGACCATAAGTGTTAAAGATTCTTATAACCCGAATATCAACTCCATTCTCTCGATGATAATCAAAACACAAAGTCTCAGCACAGCGCTTACCTTCATCATAACAACCCCGGCGCGAAATCGGATTGACATTGCCCCAATACTCTTCGGTCTGCGGATGCACATTCGGATCTCCGTAAACTTCGGAGGTCGAGGCTTGCAAAATTCTGGCATTATTAGCCAAAGCCAGATCCAACATATTAATCATGCCCAATACATTGGTACGTACGGTTTGTACGGGATTTTTTTGATACTGCGGAGGAGAGGCCGGGCAAGCCAGGTTAAAAATCCAATCCACCTTGGCATAAAAAGGCTGTTGCACATCGCGTTCCACGAATCCAAACGCCGGATTGGACAGAAGATGCGCGATATTATCCTTGGATCCCGTAGCCAGATTATCCAGACAGATAACTTGATGCCCGTCCGCGATCAACCTGTCACACAAATGCGACCCCACAAACCCGGCACCGCCCGTCACCAAGATGGTCTTTGTATCCATAATACAGCCAATTTAGCTTAATTAGGCGCAAAAAGCAAGAAAAGTCCCCCATCGACCGCTCGCGAAAAGCCCCCTTTATCAAGGAATTCTCCGCCAACCCTCGCCCGGCATCGGGAGAGGGTGGTCGCTCCGCGACCGGGTGAGGGCTCCGTGGATTCCCTTTTCCCCACCTCCGCTCAACAAACAAGGCTCTGGTGGGCACAGCACGGGAATGACAAAGCAACACCCATGTCATTGCGAGGACGAACGTAGCTGAGGACGCGGCAATCTGCTTAATAACTTCCTTATCATCGTCTTGAGCTCCGTGGATTCCCTTTTTCAAGGGAATGACGGTTAGTTGCTTTGTCATCCTCGCGAAAGCGGGGATCCAGTTTCCAAGTTACTGGATTCTCCCGATGCTTCGATCGTGATCCCGACTGAGCGTATATTTTTTTGCGAGTGTCGGGACCGATTTAATTGTTTAGCACATCTAAGTTTTTCAGCTATTCAGCCGGGAATGACAAAATGACGACCATGTCATTGCGAGCGAGTCCGACTGGCACTCGCGAATGCCATACCGTGGCAATCTTGCTAATCAGTCTGGTGTTCTAAGCAGATTGCCACGTCACTCGTCAAACTCGCTCCTCGCAATGACATGATAGTTTTGACGTAGGACGTGGGGTAGTCGTTCGCGAACGACACCCCGTGCGACGCTATGGACGCTAGGTACGTTAAGTACGCGATGGACGTTATTCACAATACATTGTAATTTATGCTTATGAGCCAAGTTAAGCCGATTCTGCTCATGGTTACCAGCCAAGACTGGGGCGGAGCCCAAGCCTATGTTTTTAATTTGGCGCTTGAAATGAAATCACAAGGCCTACCCGTCATCATCTGCGCCGGTCATGCCCCGACGCGCGACGACTCTTTGGGCCAAAAATGCGCGTCAGCTCAAATTGAATTCCTGAACCTCAAGCACATGGCCCGAGACATCAATCCCATTAATAATTTATTGGCTCTGTTTGAACTGATAAAATTATTTAGACGCGTCCAACCCCGGGCCATTCAACTCAACAGCTCCATGATGGGCGCCATCGGTTCTTTAGCCGGGTATCTGACAAAAGTCCCCCGGATAGTTTACACAGCTCATGGCTGGGTTTTTAATGAACAATTGCCGAACTGGAAAAAAACTTTATATATTTGGATAGAAAAAATATCAGCTCGTTTAAAGCACGTAATTATTTGCTTGCATGATCAAGATTTGGAGCTGGCTAAAAAACACGGAATTAAACCACGACAAAAAATACTGGTTATTCCCAACGGGATTGATGCTATAACTTTTGAAAAAAACCTTGCCGGACGGGAAGAGGCTTGCCGGACACTAAGTGAGATTGCCGCGTCATTCGTCGAACTCATTCCTCGCAATGACATGGTTGATGGTTTATCGGCTTCAACACCACCCCCGTATAAGGGGCGTGGCCCCCACGGGGCTTTACGCCCTACCCCTCCTCATCTGAGGAGGGGCACGACAGATCACCCTGACGTGAGACGTTATGGACGTGAGAGGACGTTATGGACGCTAAGTACGCGATGTACGTTAATCGGTACGATCGCCAACGCCTATCCGCCCAAAAACCTACTTTGGTATTTGGAGGTGTGCCAAGCTGTGCATGCTAAGAATCCTGATATCCGTTTTGTGATCGCGGGCGATGGTCCGCAAATGGACGAACTGCAGGCCAAGCACCAAGAACTTGAGCAAGCAGACTATGTTTTACTGACCGGCAGATTAGACCCGGCCAGTATTTATCAAGCTTTTGATATTTTTGTCCTACCCTCAAGCAAAGAAGGCATGCCCATCACTATCTTAGAGGCCATGGCCGCCAAACTGCCGATTATCGCCACTGATGTGGGCGCCTGCCGCCTAATGCTCGAGCCGGACGCCGGCCTGATTGTCCCGCCCAATGATTTATCAGCCTTGACTCAAGCTATTCTGGATCTGACCGCTGACGCAGAAAAACGCCAAAAACTGGGCCATCAAGCCTACCAAAAAGTTACTCAAAATTTTACCTGGCAAAATACCGCTGATCAGACTATAAAAGAACTCCTCTAAACCCACCCTCGCCCGGAACCGGGAGAGGGCCTCCCCGCAGAACTGCGGGGAGGGGTGAGGGTTCCGCCCCCAGCTCTGTGGATTCCCGTTTTCCCACCTACGCTTCACTGACAAAGCTCTGGTGGGCACAGCACGGGAATGACAAATGGTCGTCATCCTCGCGAACGCGGGGATCCAGTCTCTTAGCCACTGGATTCCCGTTTCCACGGGAATGACAGAATCGGTAGTTCATCGGCTTCAACACCACCCCCTACACCTCCTCATCTGAGGAGGGGAATGCGACGTTATGTACGTGAGAGGACGCTAGGTACGTTAGGTACGTTCGTCGGTTTACCTCCTCGGTCCCTTATACTCCTCTTCAGTTGTAGTAACCGTGTTAGACACCACGGGCGGAGCCACGGCTTCTGTAGTGCTGGCTGTAGACATCTCCAAGGACTGTTCTATGGTAGTCGCTCTGCCGTCGATCAAAGGTTGTAATTGAGTTTTAGATTTGGGATCCATTTGCACCACGGCGCCCAGAATCAAATTTCTTTCATCCATCAAACCCTGCATTTCCATGATTTGAGCAATTTGCAGATAAGTGGCGGCCGGTGCGGCCGGCAAAGTCGGCAACAATTCAATCAATGACTTAAGCCCGTCTTTATCCCCTCTTATGCTATAGGCTTGAGCCACCATCAAAGCATCTTGCGCGCCGTGCATTAAGTACGGCCGACTGACACGCATGGACTTGATAATACTGTCCGCGCCGGTTTCAATATCCCTGATGTCATACCATTGGCTGATACCCAAATACCACCAAGCTTCTCCAATTTCTTCGTCAAAAGATACGGCTTTTTTAAACTGGGCCACAGCTTCTTCGGGGCGTCCCATTTCGGTTAGTAAACGCCCGTAGCTGAAAAATAATTGCTGGCGCTTGGGGCTTTCTTTGATAGCTTCCAAAAACTGCTCTTCAGCCTGCTTTTGTATTTCCGGATCTTGCACCGCGCGTCCCACGGCCTGCAATAAATTGGCGTAGATAAACCGAGGATGCGCGTTGATGCCATGCGAAGCCAAATGTCTGTCTGAAACGTCTTTGGACAAATCAAACATCTCCCGCCACTCGGGCCATTGTTTTAAACGTCCGCTATCCGCCAAACTGATTAAATTCCTGGAATGCAAGAAAGTTTGTTCATCCAAATAAGGCGTCTGGATGACGGCCGCTTTTTTAGAATAATCCATCCAGGCTTGGTAATTACCCGCTCCAAAATAGGTATTGCCTTTAATCACCAAATACGAAGCATAAGCCGGCATAACAGACGTCAGATAAATCAACAAGATAAAAACTGCCTGCAACAAACCATAGGCTATCCAGGGGACGGGATTGGTGGGAGCCGGTTTTTCATTTTTAACTTGAGACTCTTCCTTGCCCGCGAACACCGGAAAGGCAATACAAATCACCAGCGCATACAATAGATAGCTCATACTAAAAGCCGCCGGATGATCAAACACAAACACATTTTGCAGAAAATAACCGGCCGGCAAACCCATGAGCACGGCTGTGGTGGGAATATCTATATACTTTTTGATACGCGCCTTGATGATAGTGACGTACAACATGATCCACAAGCCCAAAAAAGTAACAAAGCCCACAATGCCCGTCATACTGAATACATCCATGACCGTGTTATGTGCCCGGTCAAACCAAGTTTCATAATAACCAGAACGCAAAGATTGAGGGTTGTATTTTCGATTAAATAAAATATGAAAATCATCCAAACCCCAACCCGTCAGCGGACGCTCAAGAAAACCCTGCCAAGCGATATTCCAAGCTATAAAACGACCTTCAGTGCCGGTCTGCAAAGAGAACATTCTGCTGGCCGTGGGAAAAGATTTGGAAAAAGACTCAAAAGCCGGTGTTTTGACGCCCACGGTCACTATGCCGATATACAAGAAGGCGCCAGCTAAAATAGTGGCGATAATACCAATTCTAATTTTTTTACTGTGATGCAACAAACCGACCGTGGCAGCCGAGATAACCATGGCAAAAATCAAACCCATAAACGGACCGCGCGAGCCGGCCGCGAACAAAGCTGTCAGCGAGGTGATAAACGCAATCACATACCAAGTTCTCCAGCCATTACTCTTGGTTTTAAACCACAAAAGCGTGATAAAAAATAAAATAAACAACTGATAGGCACCAGAATAAATCGGATTATCCAGCAACCCGCCCACGCGCGGGCCGGCCGGAAACATCAACAATTTGGGGAAAGGTTTTTGCAATAAAGCCACGCAAGCCATGAACACACCTAAAATTATTTGATAGTTCAAAAGAACCTTCCACTGATCCCAGGTCTTGATAAGTGAAGTGGTCATGGTCAGCCAAACCAAAAAGTGCAACAACGTAAACAAGCCGTTCATACGTTCCTGATTGCCCCACCAGGCTCTGATAGGGTCCACCGCAAAAATAACAGACAGTAACAAAGCTACAAAATAAGCGCCTATGGCCAAATACAGATAAGACCAGCGGGGCCGGTACTTGGGTTCAATCCAAGCTAGTATCACATAAGCCGGAAAAGTTAAGCCAATCAATATTTGAAAGAAAATCAGCTTGGAAAAAACGAATGGAAAAATGACCACGGGCACAAACATGAGAGGCATGAGCAGGCCTCCATAGATGCCTCCATAAACAATGGTTTTAAGTATTTTTATAGCGGTTTGACGTTGCATATGCCCCATAGAATAGCACAAACGCTCATCCAAACCAAAACCCCCCAAAGCATATGCGAAGGGGGGTTTGGCACCGGACCATGGGTCCGATGTTTTAACCTTGATATTTCAAGATTAAATTTCAGTCCAAAGGCACGAAGCTTTTGGAGATTGCTCCAGACTAATCCGGAGCACCGAACGCCCGATTCTTTCTTCAGCCCATCCCCTCTCCCCGTATGGGGAGAGGGGTGCTTTCAGCCAAAGCCGAAAGCCGAGTCTGAAGTCCGAATTAGTTGCTCACTGAAGAGGTCTGAGTCAGATCCTCGACTAACACATCATTTGTCCAGTCGAATGAAGTCTGATCAGCTGCCGAGTGGTTGATTTCCGAGTTATCGGACCACAGGAAGGTACCCAAGTTGTTAGCTGCACCATCCGGGGCGCCATTGGCGGCACCTGTATCCAAGTTCCAAACATTGGCATTGGACACAAACGGGACGACAGCTGAGCTGTTCTTGAGGTACGCGCGAGCCACGACGGTTGGGGTCGGGTCGCGATACAGCGACGTGGTTACATTGTTACCTGTACCAGCAGTCGAGCTGACCGTCGCGCGAAGCGAGTAGGTGTTGCCCGAACCACTGATTGAGCTCTCTTGCGAGTTGGAGGTCGTAAAGGCTACGGCAACTCTAACTGAAGAGGTAGCGGCAGGAACGCCGGTGGTCTTTAAGTTCGCACCGGTTTCTGCGTTGTAAACAGTGTAGTCAGCAGCCGTGATCTCTGAAGCGTTGCGGTACACCTTGAAGCCGCTCAAAGAAACGTTGGCTGATTTGGACACATTGAAGACAACCTGTTTCAGGGCAACACTGCCGGCTGAATCAGCGCCGATCTGCACGCGGTACAGTTCTTGTTCACTGCCCGAGTTGAAGACCGTGTTGGTCAAGCTCTGTCTGGTAACAACCGGTTTGCTCTTGCGGAGCACCATGTTGTTAGCATCCAAGTCGCCTGAAGCGAAGTAAACACGTTCACCGGAAGCAGCACCTGTGGTGCGGACATTGATCATGCCGGTGTAGTTAGCATCCCAATCACCAGTGGTGGTGACGGCGCTGACCAAACCTAAGCCCGGTTGATGACCCGTGCGGGTTACGCCGGTCAAAGCTCCGTTAACAGTGGAAGAAGCTTCGATGTTGCTCATCTTGGCCCACAATTCAAAGGAGGCACTGCCATCCTTAGGAACTGTGATTTCAGTACCAGTGAGTTGAACGTCTTTTTCGCCTGTGGCACCGGACTCAAATTGAGCCGTACCCTTAACATCGCCGTTTTGAGCGATGGCTACCATGCGGAAGTTGGCGTTATCGCCACCAGCCAAGGAGTGGACGCGAACCAAATCAATGTTCATGTCCTCGAATTGAGCCGTTACCTTATATTTGGCAAACGGTACCCAAACGTCCTTTTCCAAACCGCGGGCAATCACGATGGACTGGGCCGGATGGCCTTCAGCCGCAACCGTGATGGAACCGGAGTTCAAAATCACATGAGAAACCGAAGGCGTGCTGCCAAACTGTTGGCCTGCAGCTGTTCCGGTTAATTTAGTGTCGATGGTCGGATCGATGGTGTTGGCATCCTCGTCTTGAGCTGTCACACCATTGGTCGCGGCCAAGCCCACAGCCAGTTTGTCCTGGTGAGTGGTGGAAGCGGCTGAACTCAAAGTGGCCTTGACAGTCAAATTCTTGGTTGTGCCCTTGGCAATCTTGAGGTTCATGTTGGTGATGGAAGCTTCACCCGAGGTTGTGTCAGGCACGCGAGCCAAACCGACTTGCGTGTCACCGTCCCAAACGGACAATGAAGTCACACGTTCGTCGCAGTTGGCCAAAGCACCGGCTGAACCGAAGTTATCGGCGCCGACGTCAGCCTGACATTTCAGCAACAAGTTGGTGATGGTCACATCTGATTGTGAACCGGCAGTCAAAGTAAGACCTGTGACGGGCTTATCTTGAGCCTTTTTCACCAAAGTGCCGGAATACGGAGTGGAAGACAAACCAACTTCCAAGCTGGAAGCTTTGACAGTCATGTTGTTACCATTGGTAACAGCATTGGGCACGATCTTGGCCAAAGCCAAATTCTCACCCGTGTCAACAATCTTGACATCGCCCAACACAAAAGGCTGGAAGATACCGCGATATTGTTTGTCGATGTACAAAGCGTCATCCGAGTTGGCCAAGTCAGCGACTAAAGCCAAGTCCACGGTCTCGCCGGCCTTGATGTTGAAAGTCTCGTTGAACACGAGGTCTTGCAACGTATCAGAAGCAGTGGTGGAAAGTTCCTTAGGACCGACCAAAGTCTTATCATTGGCCAAGTTGACTACTTTGAGGTTGCGGAAGAACAAGGTTGTAGGTGTACCGTTGCGCAATTTACCGCTAACAGCCTGCAATTGCATGCGCAAGTTGCGGATTTCCAAATCATTGTCAGGTGAGGTGAGCGAGAACTTGTACAGAACTGTGCCCAATCTGCCCTTAGCAATGTTGGAAGCTGCCGGACCATTGTACGCAAAGGTCAATTGACCGCCTTGCGTGGTAACTTCGATGTAGTTGGAACCGGAGTTGTCGAAGTTGGCGATGGTCACAGCCGCGCCTGAATTGTAAACAGTGTCAACCGCGTAGATGTCCGTGGCATATTCCACATAGGTGCGAACCGTGCGTCCGGCACGTCCGGCCACATCGGCACGGAGTGAGAACACGCGTGTTACACCATTAGGAAGAAGATACGGGGTGTCGAAATTCAACACGATTTGACCCTTGGAGCTAACCGCAGCGGACGAAGCCACCTTGGTTGTGCCTTGATACAAGGCGAAGTTCTTGAGATCAGCGTTGTTGATGTCGCCACCTTGGTACAAGGTTACGCGATGAATGCGCAAATCATTGATGCTGGCCGTAAGCTTGAAGCTGGAAATTTCAGCATCCTTGGCACCAATGTTTGGGTTGGCGGGTTGAGGACCCTTTTGGATGTCAACCGTGCCGGCCAAAGCCGTGCCGACCACAAACACGTTACCGCGGACCGGGAAGGAACCGCTGACCGTGCCCGTGCCGGAAAGCACTACGCTGGCAGCGTCACCCAATTCGAAAGCATGGTTGCCTCCGGTGTTGGCAGGATTGCTGTAATCAGCATAGATGTAATACGACTGGGTGGTGTTGGCAGGAATGGAGATGTTCAAAGAATTGAACTCAACCATGTTGGTGGTGGCATTAACAGAGCGGCCCGTGGTTAAACGGTTGCCAGCTGAGTCATACAGGTAAACGTTGGCGAAATCCGACGTTACACCTACACCCACGCGATGGAAGTGCAAACCACTTACATTGGCGCCGGTGCTACCAGCGGTTAAGTTGACTTTGATCATAGGAACGGACATGGCGTTCTTAGGCACCGTGGCGCCGGCTGGCGTATCGGAAGCCAAAGAAATTGTCACGTCACCACCTACTTGCGGGGCGGCGCCGCCACAAGCCACTGTCCAGAAATTATCCAATTCAGCGGTTGTAACATCCGTACCGTTGGTATAAGCGATGGCGGTCATAACCATGTCGGTCATGTTCCATTTGTTGGCAGCAAAAGCTGTGTCACCCGCGATCTTACGCTTCAAACCATCCCAGACAACATACTTTTCAGCGTCGCCGGAATAAGAAATCAGCTGACCGTTCGGATGAACGTTGCTGGAGATGGAAGCACCCACTGCGTAGTCGCCGAAATAAGCATCCGGCACGTCCACAATGCGTGTGTTCCAAGCATCACCATACAGGGCCTTAGCAATGGCTTCTGATTCGATCCAGTGCAAAGTTCCACATTTGGTAACGGCATAGGTCTTGGGATCCGTGGTGATTTTGACCAGGTTGGTACCCGGGCGCATGGTCACGTTCTTTCCAAGAGAAATGGCTGCGAGTTCTCCGTCCGTAATGGTCTTAACGGATGAGAAGTCTGAAAACCATGATAAAAAGGTTTTCTCGTTCGGGAATACATAGCGCATTCCGTCGTTGGCGTAAAAGTAAACAGCAGGGCCTGAAGCCTTGATCAAATCGCCGGCATTAAGCGTGGCGGCTTGAGCTGTTACAGGGAAAGCCAAAGCACCGACGCCCACGGAACCAAAAATGGTTACGAAAGCGACGAATGAAGAGAAAGCTTTCTTTAAGTAATTACCCATAGATTAACTATTCGATTGTTATCGAGTGTCTTGCGACACACGATTCTGTGCGAGGGGCATCCTTTTGGAATGCTGGCCTCGCGATAAGATTGTTTATGAATGAGGCGATCACTCTCACCGGCTTGCACCGGCATCGACCTTGATTAGAGGATCTTGGCGAGGATTTTACATTTCGGGCGCTGGAGTTCGAGATCCCATGGGAACCGGCGCATGCTATATGTAACTTGTAACAAGTAACATATATCATTTTTCGTATCATTTTTCAGGTCTCACTTTGACATGAGACATGAAACTGATTCGGGGTTCCCCCGCCCGTCAGGACATCCCTCCTATGTTAGGACAGATACCCTGTTTAGCGTGAGAGGCCTAAAAGACCGACCTCACCCTCCCTGACCCGTATTAACGGGTGTGGTTCCAGTTGTTGAAGTTGAAGTACTTGGAGTGGTGGTGGAAGTTTGAACCGGTTCGGTAGAACTGGCGTTCGGTAAAACCGTACCATCAACGGCCGAGTCATCGGCCAATGAAGACTCTTGCTCCAGAGTTTTTTGCGCGTCAAAAGCCTGTTGCGTCCCTACCTTCAACTTGGCGATGGCTTCGTCCATTTTATTTTCATCAGCTAACTGATCGACTTCGGATAAAGATTTTTGGGCTTCAGTCACTTTTTGTAAATTGGATGAAGTGGTGGTCGTCATGGCCGTTCCGCTGGCCGAACCCAAAGTGGTAGAACTGGCCGCGTCTATCGCGGGCATTGAACCAAAAGACTGGGACATGGTTTTGGACACCATCTCACCATGCGTTTTTAAAACGTCAGCCACATCTTGTTGCGAAACCACATCTCCATCTGTCTTATGCGTATCAGCTAAAATCTCAATCGCTTTAACCGACGCACTGGAGGCGGCTTCTTGAGCTTCCGTAATCTTGGCTTTTTCTTCAGGTGACATCTCAAGCTTAGAATCCTGCAAGGCCTGAACCACGGCATTAGTCTTCTGATCTATCATCTTAGCCGTATCTTTAATATCTTGCGCTCCGGACTCGCTTTGCATGTCTCCCAATTGTTGTTTAATAGTATCCATATCACGCTTTAATACCTCGGCTGTTTGGATAACTTTTTCTTTTTTATTCGCCCCGGGCGCGGCTATCACCTTTTTCATCTCATCCACTCTGCGTTCCGTGAATTCGGTTTTTAATTTAACTTTATCTTTTGAATCCTTGGCCAGAGCCAAACGCGCTTGCTCGGTAGCCAGTTTAACACTGTATAAAAAATCTCCAGGAATAGATTGCTCGGCCGCTGACACGGAAAATAATGAACCTCCGAACAAAGCGACAATCACAGCCAATGCGGCAAACACCGGCTTGTGAACCATTTTTGAAAAATTAAAAAACGGTGACAGAAACTTATACATTTCACCCAACACTTCTTTTTTACGAGGCGCTTCCACAGGCAAAGTATTCTTCACCTGCATGAGCAGGGTTGAACGCGTGGATAACAACCAAACCGGATCCGGCTTGGATCGCTGAACTATGGCTTTAATCTTGCGAATCTTTTTTAGCAGCTGATAATAGCTCATTGGTTTAATTAATTCAGATCTTTGATGGCCTTTAAGGCCCGGTGGTAGATGACCCTGACATGCCCTACATCTTTGCCTAAAATAGTAGCGATGTCTGAAAATTTCAGACCATCTATTAATCTCAAGGCCAGCACATCCCGAAAATCGTCTTTCAATCTTTCTACCTGCTTAAGCACCAAAGACAACTCAGTACGGGCTTCAATCTGATCCATGCCTCTGCCCCTATCTGTCTGTGTACTATTAGACGTTAAATCCAAGCCAAACGTTACATCTTCGGTTTCGGTCACGATATCTCTGTTACGGTAAAAATCAGCTACCAAGTTGCGTGCTATTTGATATAGAAAAGCTCTAAGATTGGTGATTTCTTTTTGATTCTGCAGATGTTGCCACAGCCGGGTAAACGTTTCAGCCGTAATATCTTGCGCGTCTTCTTTGCGCGGTAATTTGATAATAACAAAACGATAGATAGACTCAACATGCCTATCGTATATCTTAGCAAAAGCATCCGGATCTCTCTTAATCTTCAGTCGGTAGAGTAGATAGCGATCAATCAATTGCGTCATGAATTGGGGCTAATTTAACCTAACAAACGCAAAATACAGGTGACCAGTAGCTTGCCACAAACGCACAAAAATAACAATCATTCAGCCCTATTATCAGCTCCGGTTTGGACCGGGTGGAAGGCATAACCAGAATTTTTCCCATGTTTGTCTAATATAGTGTTGACAATTATCTATTTTAAAGCTATAAAACATCTATAATATGGATACCCAAGATCTTAGATTAAGCGTTTCGCAAGCCGCCAAATTATTTGGAGTTTCAGATCGCACCATCCGCCGCGCTCTGGCCTTAAAACAAATCAGATACATAGTGGCGCGCAACCGTTATCAACTGAACTTTGAATCTTTACTCAATTGGTCGCAGTACAATCCCCAAGTGGCCAAAAAAAGAGATGCCAAAGGCCTGGGTCAATGGGTAGAAAAATGGAAAATCAAAAACCCCAAATTCGCCCCTCGCCCACCGGAGACGCCAAAAGCTTAGCTTTGTGGATTCCCGTTTTCATAAAAAAACAACAATCATGTCATTGCGAGGAATGTAATCATGACGTGGCAATCTGCTTAGACGACTAGCCAATAAGCGAGATTGCCGCGTCGTCGAACTCCTCGCAATGACAATGTTAGTTTTGACGTAGGGTGTATTAATTATTGAGTGATGAGATCCTGAACTAAATTCAGGATGACGTCCCTCTTTTTGTCATCCTCGCGTAGGCGGGGATCCAGTTTATAAACTCACCCTAACCCTCTCTTAAGATTAAGAGAGGGAAAGTAAGCTCGAAAGTGGAGCACAGCTCTGTCGTAGGACGACTGGGACGTGCGACGTAGGACGTTAAGTACGTGAGAGGACGTTATGTACGTGATGTACGCTAGGTACGTTAGGTACGCTAGTCGTTTCCGTAAACTTGCTCCAACCCGGCCAAATGTTTTTCCCAGGTATGTTTTTGTTTAACCAAGGACCGCCCCGCATCACCCATTTCCAATCTTTGTTCCAAAGTAAAAGTTTCCATTTGATTGATAGCCTCTATCAAAGACTCTATCTTGCCGGGGTCAACTAAAAATCCATCGATGCCATCTTGTGCGAGTTCGGGGATACCTCCCAAATTGGAGGCTATCACCGGCGTACCCCAAGCTAAGGCTTCCAAAATAGATAAAGAAGAATTTTCATACATCAAAGTCGGCTGGATCAAGGCCTTGGCCACGGAAACATGCGAGGCTACCTGATCGCTGTCTAGAAATCCCAAAAACTCTATCTTGTCCGAGCCTGACTGTTCCACTAGTTTACGCAATTCATATTTTTGCGGCCCGTCTCCGATAATTAATAATTTACTTTGAGTATTGGCGCGCAAAAAAGCTCTGATCAAAACCTCCGGGCCTTTTTCAGCCGACAGTCTGCCCACGTACACATATTCTCCTGTACCCCGATCAGCGGACGTTTGTTTGACTGTTTCAACCGGATTGGGCAAGTAAGCCAATTTACCCGGGGGCTCTCCCCAGTCTTCCATTTTTCTCCGCATAAATTCCGAAGGACAGATAAAACGCGTCACTGTTTTTTCATAACTCTGAAAAAACTTGGTCATGTACATTTCGGAAGAGGCCAGTAAACTGGGCCAAAATCCGCCCAAACAATTATGGCACACCGCGTTATAATACTTGCCTCCCAGGCATCTTTCGCACGGCCGCCCGCCGACGAACATCTTGTAGTTAGGGCAGGCCAGCTTGTAATCGTGCAAAGTTTGGAAGCAGGGGATAGAGTGCTTTTTTATTACGCTTAAGATGCTGGTGGACAAATGATGATAGATGTTATGCAAATGAATGACATCGGGTTTCAAATCCATAATCTGCCTTTCAAAAGCCAGTTTAGCTTCCGTATTCCACACAAAGTTTTTGGCCTTTTTTAAATCCAAACCCGGGCCCTGCGCTTTTTCGTACGCATACCGAGTTATGAAATAATTTTTATCCACAGTTGGCAAATTACGCTCTGACCGGGTGGAAAAAGCGTGCACCTCATTCCCCGCCTCCTGTTGTTTTTTAATCAATGAATGCAAATAAACTTCAGCTCCCCCATTCAAATCAAAAAATTTATTAACATGTAGAATCTTCATACGATCTTGGATTTTAAACCGGCGGCTAAAACTTCTTGATACAAATCCGCGTATTCAGCCATCATGTTTTGTTGTTCAAATTTTTGCCAATCAGATCCCATGGCTCGCTCGGCTTTTTTCATGTATGGCATAGGATCAGCCAAAACCCCTCTGATAGCCTGACTCCAAGCCTGGATATCGTCCGAGGGCACAAAAGTCACTTGAGAATCATCCAAAAGCTCTCTCAAAACCGGCAAATCACTGCACACTACCGGAATGCCAGTGGCCGCGGCTTCTATGACCGCCAAACCAAAACCTTCCCACTTGGAAGGAAAGCAAAACAAGTCATGATTAGCCAGCAAATCCGGCACATCTTCCCTGACCCCCAAAAAATTAACCCGGGGAGCAATGCGCAGTTCATAAGCCAGATTGCATAGCTTTTGGCGTAAACTGCCGTCCCCCACCATGGTCAACTGCCAAGGCTGTTTAATGTAAGACAAGGCGCGCAATAAAAGCTCGGGGTTTTTCTGTTCTTCCAAGCGACCAACATAAATAATGCGTGGAATATCATGCAACAAAGAGCCTGATCTTTTTTTTAGTTTGGAAAGATCCAAACCATTGTAGATCAAACGGATTTTAGTTTGAGGCACGCCCACCCGATCCTGCAGATAAAAACTCACCCTCTTGGAAATAGCTACGTACTTAACCGAAAAGCCGGCCATCAAACGCAAGACCAAAGACCGTGTGTGGCTGTAATCCGAATTAACATTATGCTCCGTGGTCACGATGTTTTTTATGCCGGCTAAACGCGCGGCCAGCCTGCCCCAGGTATCAGCTCCAAAAAGATGCGTATGCACCAAGCCGGGTTCCATATCCATGAGCCACTGACGCATGCCCCAAAAAGATTTCCAACGCCCAAAAAATCCCGACCTCTCCAGCACCGCGTACGTCACATGTTTATTTTTTAAAATCTTATGCAATCGCCCTGTTCTGACATGCGCTAAAACAGCCACACTAAAACCATGTTCAGGCAGTAATTCGGCCAATTGGGTTACGATAATCTCGGCTCCGCCCAGCTCAAGCGTGGGAATAATTTGCACAGCCAAAGGCTTGTCTTGTGATAACTGCGCTTCCAACAGCCAACCATCCGCGATTTTTCTGGGCCAATAATCACTCATTGTATTATCCCAGCCGTCCAAAACATGAAAACTTCGGCTGCCGCGCTTCATCCAAATCCGGCCCATGAGATAAAAAAACTCTTTAAACCAAACGGACGCATTGTCTGAAAACACAATCATAAACCCAGCCTCTTTGAGTTGCTTAATCAGCCGGCGATAAGAATAGAACTGTTTGTGCGGGTCTTGCGCCAAACTTTGAATAGTGGAAATACCGATCAAACGTTTGATAATTTTTTTTACCCAACGCCCTCCTTGATTCCTGTCCAGCAAGCGACGGATGCGTTCTTCCAGACTCTGCCCATTGGGCAGAGAAAACAAAACCATGCCCCGGGGCGCGAGCTTACTTTTAATAGTTTGTAAAAATACTCCCGGCCGGCTTTGGTGTTCCAAGACTTCGGAGCAGATAATAATATCAAAACTGTTATCCGGCACCGCGTTTTCATCACCCACAACAAAAGTAGCCACCACTCCGGCCTCTTCCGCGGCTTGCGTAGCAGCTTTGACTGCCTCATCCGAAAAATCCATGCCCACCACCTTAAAACCCATGGCCGCCAAGGGAATGGAAATATTGCCGTTGCCGCAACCTATGTCCAATATCTTGCATTCGGCCGGGTCATCATCGCCCAAAAAATTTTGGATGCGATCCATAAAAAAATCCAAACGCCGCAGACCTCCTGGTTCGCGATGATAAGCGGTAACCGCATGATATGGACGCGAAGGACGCATGTTAGATAAGTGAAGGCGGTTCAAGCTCACGATCCGAATACCGCAAAATGGAAACGCCGGCCAGCATAATACCCACGGGCAACCACATGTGAGCCGTCCAGTAAGCGGTGTTCAAAAACTGATACAAAATCGCGCCGCCCGCCGAACAGATCAAAGCATAGGCCGCCAACTGTTTATTTTTGGGTATAAATTTGAGCGTGTGCCTGATCATTTCAGCTCCGGCCAGCAATAACCATACATAGGCCAATATACCCAACAATCCGGTTTCTGTCATGAGCTTTTGCAAAAAACCGTGCGCATCCAATGGATCGCCGAACTCCTGGATGAATACTTGAGCACTGCCCACCCGCCACACATAGGTTCCCGCGCCGCTGCCTATGATGGGATGTTCCAAGAAAGCCTGATACGCGATGTCGGTCAACATCCAGCGAGTTGAATTGGAGCTCTGCGCTACGTGCGAAAAACTGAATTGAATTTGGATTAAAGCTAAAGGCAACAACAAAATAATCAAAAACAGCAATTCGCTGATATATTTTTTAACCATGGGACGCCAAACCGTGGCCAGCATAAACACGGCCTGCGCGAAAAACACAATCCAAGCCGTGCGCGCAAAAGTCATCAAGGCCACCAGCAATTGCAAGCCGGCCAAGCCGAACAAAAGACTTTTCCAACGATCTTTCTTGGCCAAGACGGCTAAGGCCATGGACAAAGGCCCGGTCATTAATAGCAGTTCAGCCAGCACATTATGATTTTCACCTATCGGACTCAAGCCGAACAAAGCTATGGGATGCGCGCGCCTGACAAATGAACCAATCGATTCAACGCTGGCCAAAGATAACAAGCCGTTCAAGGCGGCCAACACGCCCACGGCCGTCAAAATGCCCAACACAGCTTTCAGCCTTCGGCGAGAACGAATCAGATTAACCGGCAAAACCACAAAAGACACGTAACAAAACAGGACGGGTCGTAAAACAAATTTTAAAACCATAACCGGATCAGGCGCGTATGAACTAAAAATCGAAACCAAATGCGCCATGGTTAAAGCCAGATATGGTTGCCACAAAGGTAAAATCGGCTGCCAATTGCTGTCACGCCGCTTATACCAAAGATAAAAAATCTTGATAGCCCAAGCTCCCAGCACAAACAACAAGATAGTCTCCCCCAAAAATAAGTCTATGGATCCGCCAAACGCTCTTTCTCCGAACTTAAGACTGCCGGTTGGGATGGAGATGGTAAAACCCAAAAAAGGTAAGAAGAAAATGGCTAAATAAAGCGTAAAATACGTAAAACGCCAGGCGAACAAGAGGCCTAGCAAGACTGTGACTAAAAAAAACGGGGCTAAGTTAAGCTCAAAAGCCACGAATATACTGCCTAAAAACAAGACTAAAAATATCACCCAAAACAAACTGCGCCAATTATTAGAAAGGCTGTTTTTAGCTTTATTACGGCCATTTTCTTCCTCCATCTTAGGTCATTATAACATATCCAATTTATATTCGTGTTATAGGTTCTGAATGCTTAAGGTTGGATAACTCCGGTCAAGCACCCGCGGGGCTTGACAAAAACCTATTTTTAGCCTTAAGTACCAATACATTTCGTACCTCGACAGTTCGAGGACAAAAAAGAGGAGGACCCCCAATGGGAACGAACCGAATGATGAAGATGGTCAAGGCAGTGAGCATTCTCGGAAGCGTTGGCGGCGTAGCGGTACTCGGCGGCATCATGCTCCAGACGAGCGCCTGCGGCAACCTCGACACGCTCGAGCCCACGGGTTCGAGTGAGAACGCGCTCGTGCGCGGTGCAAGCTGCGATTGCGCTGATGAAGGCAAGATCCTGGACACCGAACAGGGCAATGGCATCTGCACTGATGGTGCCATCATCGAAAACGTCACCACCTGGAACGCCGTCTACAACAACCCGAACTACGTGTACAAGAACTGCCCCGACCCGCGGCAAGACGCCGGCACCGGCGGAACAGGCGGAACTGGTGGTACGGGCGGAACCAGCGGAACCGGAGGCACTGGAGGAACCGACGCCGGACTTCCTTGCGACGGCATGTGCGGGACCGGCACCCACTGCGACGTAGCCACCAACCAATGCGTGGTCGACGAGGCAGACGCGGGCACGGGTGGTACCGGAGGCACGGCAGGCGCAGCAGGCAGTGCCGGCAGTGATGCGGGCGTTCCCTGCGATGGACTGTGCTCGACCGGAACCATGTGCGACGAAGCGACCAACACCTGCGTGCCCAACGACTGCGGAGGACTCTGCGGTACCGGCACGATCTGCGATCCGGTCACCAACACCTGTGTGCCCAGTGGAACCGGAGGAACGGGCGGCTCGGGCGGAACTGGAGGCACTGGAGGAACGGACGCAGGCTTGCCCTGCGACGGTCTCTGCGGCACCGGAACCCACTGCGACGAAGCCACGGACACCTGCTTGCCCGATGAACCGTGCAACGGTCTCTGCGGCAATGGCACGGTCTGCGATCCAGTCAGCAACACCTGCGTCCTCGAGACGGACGCCGGAACGGGCGGAACCGGAGGAACGGGCGGTTCGGCCGGAGCAGCGGGCAGTGCGGGTGCAGCCGGAACAGCCGGCAGCGACGCCGGACTCCCCTGCAACGGCAACTGCGGGAC
>JBGSVN010000020.1:0-11461 GCA_041752935.1 Patescibacteria group bacterium | reverse complement strand
GGCTCTCACGTACATAACATACACAATGCCTCTTTCGTCATCCTGAATTTAGTTCAGGATCTCATTACTAAATCATGTCATTGCGAGCGAGTCCTACGAGTGCGGCACGGGTCGCCTCAGGCGACCGAACTCCGTGCCGTGTCAATCTATTAATAACCAATGCATAAATGATTAATAACCAATCACCAATTATTCATATTAGATTCCTGCCTTCCCACTTCGCTAACCCAACTTCACATAAAGCTTCGATGGATTCAGCTTTGCGGGGCAGGCCGCAGGAATGACAAGACGATGATCATGTCATCGCGAGATCGCCCGCACCAGATCCTTCATTAGCACTCAGGATGACAGGGCGACCTCGCAATGACATAACTGTCAGTTGATCAGCTTCAGCACCACCCCAACCCCTCCTCATCTGAGGAGAGCCTCAAAGCCCTGACGCAGTACGTGATGGACGTTAGGGACGTGATAGGACGCTAGGTACGCCAGGTAAGTACTCGATCAGTTGACGAAACAAATATTTGGCATTAATATTTTTAATACTTTAGCTAGGTTAATCGCGAAGCGAAGCACAACTCGAGCTTTAAAACCCATGGTTACTCGCGGTCTCTCATGATCCGAGTTCTTCTCTCCTTCCGTGAGATTCAAAGCTTTCTTTCGTGGCCTCGTTTCGCGTTTAATACAGCTAAGACTCAAACTTAAAGTTCAGTACTAGTAGTCATTTCGGTTGAAGTAGCCGGAGATGCTTCAAAGGCATTAGGGTTTAAAACAGCCGGGGCGTATTCTGGCGCGTAAGTAACATATCTGACTGCTTGAGAAGCTCCTCCATAGCGTCTTCTGGCCACAATATCCAATTTGGTCATGCCTCTGGGTATATATAAAGTTAAATTGAAAGCTCCGCTGTTTTCTATGATGGCCTGCATGCCGTTTACCGTTACATTAGCCGAAGAATCTGTGATGCCGGTAACAGTCACCATGGGCTCTGATAATACCTGATGATCTACAGGTGTGATGACACGCAAATCAGGCGCCGCGGACAAATAAACCGCCTGATGCCAAACATACCAGCCTAAAATAATCACCAAGGGCAAAGGTAAAAAAAATAATAAGTACTTGGATGGCACGAACAAGGCCGTACGCTTCATGCGCGCGTAAAAGGTCAGCGGCTGAGCATTTTCCAGCGTGCCTTGATCTTTTAAATAATCACGGTACTTGCCCAAAATAAAACCAATCCGACCATCCAAACAAGTTACGATGGATTTGATATGCCGTTCAACATACAGATGATCTTTAAATTCATCCAAACGCTCCCCTTCCAAGGCGTTAATAATGGAAGCATGGATACCCGTAGCTTTTGATAATTGCTCAACGGTCCAACCGCGCAAGTCACGCAACTCGCGCATTTCAGAGCCAAAACCCCTTTGCGTGTCGACCGTTTTACGAATAAAAGACATAAGGCCTATGTTGGGTCTAAATAGCAAGCAGGTCAAGCCCTAAAACCGGTCTTCTTTTTCGTCCGGCTCTTCATACTCAACCTCTTCTTCGTCATCTTCCTCGATTTCTTCCTCGGGCGCTCTGTAATTGGGAGCCGGAACTTGATCCAAGCCCTTGGTAAATTCCACTTTTAATATTTCACGCGGTTTAGCACCATCAGCCGGACCGATAAAACCTTCTTCTTCTAATAAATCTAACAAGCGTGCGGCCCGCGCATACCCGACTTTAAGACGACGCTGGAGCAATGAGGCGCTGGCTTTGCCGGCTCTGATAATTTCTTCTTTGGCATCCGGCAATAAAACATCCGCGTCTTCACTCATCATGCCTCCGCTAAAAGAGGTACCAGTGCCGGAATTTCTTTCCACCACGGTCTCATCATAGTCCGCAGGTTCGTATTTGGATTTAAGATATTCAACCACGCGGTTAATTTCATCATCCGCCACATATACGCCTTGAATGCGCCTGGGAGAAGACATCTCGGCTGTCAGATAAAGCATGTCTCCGCGGCCAATCAATTTTTCAGCACCCGATTGATCCAAAATAGTGCGTGAATCCATTTGCGAAGCCACGGAAAAAGCAATGCGCGCCGGAATATTAGCTTTAATCAAGCCCGTGATAACATCCACTGAAGGCCTTTGCGTAGCCAAGACCAAATGTATACCCACGGCGCGAGACATTTGCGCCAAGCGCACAATCTGAGATTCGACTTCCTGCTTGTTGCTGACCATTAAATCAGCTAACTCATCCACGATCATGACGATATAGGGCAGTTTGTCTTGTACTTTTTGATTATACGAGGCAATATCACGCGCTTGCAGTTTAGACAACATGTCAAAACGTTTATTCATCTCCCGTACTGCCCATTTCATGGCATTAACCGTTTTATCGACTTCGGTAATAACCGGCGTAATCAAATGCGGAATGCCGTTATACACCGGGAACTCCACACGCTTAGGGTCAACCAAAATCAGTTTTAAATCATCCGGACCATTGGAGTACAACAAAGACATGATGATGGTATTCAAGCACACAGATTTACCCGAACCCGTGGCACCGGCCACCAATAAATGAGGCATGCGTGTGATATCACCCACATGCGGTTTGCCGCTGACATCTTTTCCAATAACAAATGACACGGATGATTTTCTGTCTTTCCAGTCACGCGACTCCAACAGTGCACGAGCGCCCACAATGGCCACACTTTGATTGGGTACTTCTATACCCACTAAAGACTTGCCGGGTATGGGCGCTTCGATACGAATCGGGTGAGCAGCCAGCGACAAAGCCATGTCGTTATGCAGGGCTGTTATTTTATTCAATTTGATGCCATCCGCCGGTTTAAAAGTGAATTGGGTAACTGTTGGGCCCACGGACACTTCCCCCATCTCAACCGGAATACCAAAAGTTTCCAAGGTTCGCTGAATAACCGACTGCCTGGCTTCGATATCGCCGGAAGTCGGCTTTTGATCATGCTTATTTAACAATTCCAAAGGTATGTCCACTCTGGGCAATCTGCGTCGAGGCTTGCGTGGCTTAGGGTTTGATTGAATGTGAACATTGGCCGTGGCTCCATTATTCTGCGGGAGCTCTTCTTGATCATCTTGTGCATCAATCTCTTCTTCGTCCGGTTCCTCTTCCTCACCCTCCGTGTTATCCGATAAATTACTGGGCTGAACCGATCGCCTGTTGGCCAAACCATCTTTTACTTTAATCCCCAACCAAATAAAAGGCCTGATCGCAAACAAAAGAGCCCGCTTGGAAAGATCCAACAAATACATCATCCAATCAACTAAAGTGCTTAATGACGTATTGAAGATTAAAACCAAGGCCACGGCCAAAACCGCGGCAAAAAAAATCAAAGCCCCGGCCTGCCCGAAAATAGGAATCAAGGGCGCACCCAACATAAAACCCAATTTACCGCCGGCCGCATCTATGGCTGAAGGCACGGCTTCCGCCTCGCCAAAGGTCAATAAATGCACCAAGGGATTAAGCCCTACAAAAAACAAAAGAAAACCAATGCCATTGGAAATTTTTAACGGCAGCTTATCGGGTGACAGCAAAAAGATGGCTACGGACAACAAAAAGAAAGGCGCCACAATCTTGTCCCAGCCAAAAACATGCGACAAAGCTTGATCCAGCCCCTGACCAACCGATCCGGCCAAATCAAACAAAGAAGCCAGCATGAACAGAGCCAGAGCGAAACAAAAAACCGTCAGTATTCCTTTTTTGGTTTGGGAATCCAATTGAAAATTAAACGAAAAACGTTTTTTTCTGCGATAAGGCATGCTTAATGCTTATTTTAGCACTTTTTAGACCCATTGTCATCTAGATGATTTATTCGCTGGTTTCATCATCCTCATCTTTATCCTCCGGAGATGGAACCGTTTGCAGAGCACCTTCACTCTCTTTGACTTTCCAAGCCTCAATGACGGCCTCACGGATAATTTTCATTAAATCCGGGCGCTGTCTTAAAGTTAGCTTGGCATTTTCTCGCCCGACTCCTAATTTTTCTTCGCCAAACGTATAGCTGTTACCCGCTTTTTTGACTACATTCCATTCCACGCCCAAATCCAGTAAATCGCCGGCAATGGATATGCCTTCATTATACATAATATCGAACTCGCAACTTCTGAAAGGCGCAGCCATCTTGTTTTTTACGATCTTAGCCTTGGTGCGATTGCCGATAATACGATCTCCCATCTTAATTTGAGCACTGCGGCGAACTTCCACGCGCACTGAAGAATAAAATTTAAGGGCCATACCGCCGGTGGTGGTCTCTGGATTACCGAACATGACGCCGATTTTTTGACGGATTTGATTGATAAAAACAACCACGGTCTTGGAACGCGAAACAACGGCCGTCAGTTTGCGCAAAGCTTGGCTCATCAATCTGGCCTGCAGACCCATGTGGCTGTCTCCCATCTCTCCTTCGATTTCCGCCTTGGGCGTTAAAGCGGCTACCGAGTCCACCACTACCACATCTACCGCATTGGAGCGCACCAAAGTTTCCACGATATCCAAAGCCTGCTCACCGGTATCGGGCTGAGAAATAAGCATGTCATTAATATTGACGCCGATTTTCTTGGCATAATCCGGATCCAAAGCATGTTCCGCGTCCACAAAAGCGGCCAAACCGCCCAATTTTTGGACTTCAGCTATGATATGTTGCGCCAATGTGGTTTTGCCCGAAGCCTCCGGACCGTAGATCTCTATGATACGACCGCGCGGCACGCCCATCACACCCAAAGCCAAGTCCAAAGACAAGCAACCTGTGGGCACGGTTTCCACTAACATTTTTTTAGCTTCACCCAAACGCATGATGGAACCTTCTCCAAAACGTTCTTTAATTTGATCAATCGCCTCTTGGGCCGCTTGATTACGAGCTTCACGCTCATCAACAACTTTTTTTGCAGACATACTTTATGAATTACTAGTTATGAGTTATGAATTATTAAGCCGAAGGCCACCAGAATTTTTGATTTTTAATTGAATACTTGTTCTATTATTGTTCTACTGCGCAATCTTAGCAAGCCCGCCTTTACTCGTCTTGTGTATAACTTCGTCACAAGACGTAAAGCCACGCCTTAAAACCAACCCTGTCACTCCGAGGTCGCCCTGTCATCCTGAGTGCTAATGAAGGATCTGGTGTGGGCGACCGAGTGCCGTGCGGTACCGTGGCAATCTCACCGATCAACCTAGTATCTAAGCAGATTGCCGCGCCACGGCGTTCGCGAACGCCGTGGCGTGCTCGTCGGACTCGCTCGCAACGACACGGATGTCACTTTAATGGTTTAGTAACGAGATCCTGAACTTAATTCAGGATGACGAAGGATAGGCAATATGAGCTCGTTTGCGAGTGTTGCTACATGTTTCGTGCTACATGTTTTGTGACGTAGGACCCTCCTTCGCTAAAGCTTCGGTGGGCAGACGCGGGATGTTAAGTACGTGAGAGGACGTGATGTACGTGATGTACGCTAAGTACGTTAAGTACGCGATATAAGTTACGAACAAAAATTTCGCTCCTTGGAAGTACAAAGAGCGAAAGACGGTTAGGGCACAAGACACTGAATGTTTTGCCAGCCTGATGAATTGGGCACGTAAGAAGCTCCGCCGGATACCAAGCTATTTTGCACTCTGCACACTTCTTGCTGACCGGCGCACATTATATATGTACCCACCGGGCAAGTTGATTGGTCGCAGTACCACGCTGTTTGCGCTTGGCCGGCAGATGAAGACACACCGGGCGCGAACACGAATTTAGTCCCCTGGTAGACGCCTCCTTTTTGGAACACCAGCTCCGGCACGCCGGGCGCTCCCCAAGCCCAACCGTTCCAAGGCACGTCGGCTATTCCGCTCCAGCCCGGATAATCAATCCAGCCAAAGACGGAAATGACTTCTGGAGAAACCACGGGCGCTTGTACCACGAACGTCATCTGACCGGGCAAACCGTGGGTCTGACAGGCCGACGTTGGACCGCTGTCCCAAGAGCCGGTATCAGGCACACCCGCGTCCACGGCCGGTAAGCAGACCGGATCATAAACACAGGCCGGATCCTGACAATCTGCCAGGCCGTTACAATCTTCATCCGCGCCATTAGCACAGATTTCAGCATAAGCCGGCCGGCAGTCTTCCCAAGCGCAGAGCGTGAGATGACAACGGCGCACACCCGGGCTTTGGCAAGCTGTTAAGCATGATGCGAATTCACCGGACACACAGGTGAATATTTCATCCGCCTGCCCGTCAGAGTCATCATCCAAGCCATTGCATTGTTCAACCGGCAGCGGCTGTACGTCAGTAGACGCATCCAGTTCATCCAAAACACAATTGCCGGTTACCTCGTCACAATGCGTACCTGCTCCGCACCAACCACCGCAAGGAGAGCCCGCCTCCAAGCCGGCTTCAGGTTGACCCGAATCAAGCACGCCTGCGTCTTGTTCCACAACCGGACAAATACAGTCCTCGTAGCCCGAGCCATCAGTCTTGCAAGACCGGGAACCGATCTGGCCGCCGACACAATCACAAGTTATGTAAGCACCCGGAACACAGACGGTTGACGCTTGGCCGGACGAACATTGTTCAATCTCGTCCAAGGTTATGACCTGCTCGGAGCGTGCTCCGGCCACCAAGTCCAAAGTGGAAGGCTCGATCTCGTAGACGCAATCCGCGTCATAGCCCAGTTCCTCGAACACATCCCAATTGAAAATCGGACGACGCTTCCCGGACTGATGAGCCACCGCCACCTCGCTTTGTCCTTGGCCTTTGACCAAGGTCCCGGGCCTGAAACCCAAACCGCCTTTGTCTTGCAATTGACCCAGAAGCGCGGTCTTTTCAGACAAGGCGCATGTTTGGATGTCTTGATCATCATAACCCCAAGACAGGAAAGCATCGTAAGACAGAAAGACCTGGAAGGCTGACGGCGTAAAGCCTGCCCCCGGGTACAACTTGTAAACCTGCGGCTCCCCTTGAAACTTGATGACCCGGCCATCCAATTCCAGTGAAACCGGATCGAAGACCACGGGTTCATAGCAATCCAAGACCTGTTCGGCCACCACGACTGCGCAATTGAAAGGCAGATGAGTATAAGACGAGACGTCCAGCAGATGACCCTTGCTCACCACCATCCAAGTTGGTCCGCCGGATGCACCGCGCAACAATGTCCCCACCGGATGATTATTGGCCACGCTCGAACCCTGCGGATCGCCTTCGCCAAACTCATTGCCCTCCAGGTACATCTCCATATTGGGAATGAAGGTAGCCGGATCAGTGTAGTAACTTTTGTAAGCACCCTCGCCATAGGTGTCATTGCCCCGGAACCAAGCACTGTCCACGGCTTGAGCAGCTGCCATGGTTTGCAACCTGATGCCCAGATGCAAGTGCTCGGGCCCATCGCCGTTTAAGTCGTCTGACTGAATGTAGCCGATAGTATCCGTGGGCTTGATGGTATCGCCTACCCGCCACGTCAAAGCGTCGCCGCCATTCAGAGACGAGGTTTTACGCAAATGACCGTAGATGGTCAGGAAGGATGAAAAAGTAACCTGCTCGCCCTCTCCGTTTTCGGCTGACAAAGGTTGTTCGAGTTTGTGTTCCAACACGGCCACCAAAGAACCATAGCCCGTGGCCGGCCCGTAAAAACGCAGGACACCGCAAGCCAAAGGATGGATGGCTGTGCCTTGAGCGTAGACCACGTCATGCCCCAAGTGTTTATAGCCCTGATAATCTTTCAAGAACCCGCGATTGCCGTAAAGCGTCTGTTTGAAATCAGAGGCTGTGGTCGGGTAGCGCATGGAAGCGGCCAAACAGGCCGGAGCCGTGTTTTGATCTTGGCGGTAAGCGGCCACGGGTTGCATTTCAAAGTCGTCGCCTGGAGAGCAACCCCAAGTCACGGCCATCATGATCACGCCCACGAACATGTAACCCGCCCGCCAGACTCCGGCCCGCCGGAATCTCTTCCAAAGTTTGACCGCGCGATTCGACTTGCCTGTGTAATTTTTCAATGTGCCATTACTTCTCATGACTGCCTCCGGTTCCCTCCAATACGCGTCGTAGAGGAGACCGAGGCGGCAAAAACAAGCCCGGAATGCCGATGCCTAATAAGACGTTCAGCGGCGTCTCCCACGGATATGATGTTTGAACAACTAATTGTTCAGCCAACGCACGTCCGCTCCGCTTCTCTTCAGCAAGACAGATGCTTCAACCAAGATGAAAATCCCCTCCATCTTATGTTTATGAAAAAGCGATGAGTGACTATCAGCAAATCAGTCGCTGTACCGATTCGCGGCAGATGATAAAGCCGGTTATCTCTTTATCCCCGCCCAAGAATAGTCTTTCGCTAAAATTTTGTCTTGCGCATTCCGATGCTTGTTTTGTCGAGGTACGAAGCTGTGAAGCCTCACTTACAGCGTGCGCAGATTTGGTGGAAGCGTCAATTTATGATGTTAATGACAACTGACATCGTCGCACGTCGTTCATCACAAAACATGTAGCACATACCTAGCGTCCATAACGTACATCACGTCCTCTCACGTACTTAACGTCCCGCGTCAAAACCAACATTGTCATTCCCGGCCAAAAAGCTTGTAGGCTTAAGGCGCTAAATTATTAAATCGGGAATCCAGTGACCTAGAAACTGGATCCCCGCCTACGCGAGGATGACGAAAAAGAGGGACGTCATCCTGAATTTACTGTACCCCTCGAAGTCGTAAGACGTAGTAGGGTTGTATAATTTCCCAACCAAAAAATTTGTTATAAATTTTTTACATTCGCTATTGTTCAGATTTTTTTTGACAGAAAAGCTCAAATCTTGTGGAAAGCTGATTTTTTTGGCGAAGCTTAAACCAAAAATAGACGATCAAAATGTAAATTGAAATTATTAACATCCAATTAATATTTTCAACTTCAACGGACAGCCAAGGAAAAATATCCGCGATGCGCGCGGATAAAAAAATAGTCTGACTCACGCCCAAGGCGGGCAAGCTGACCAAGGTGTAACCCTGAAATCTGCCCCAAACAGCCGCGATCGTGCCAAACAACATGGCCCAAGGCACCAAAGGCACGGCTACCAAGTTGGTAAACAAACCGGCTAAAGAAATTTTACCGAACATCAAAGCCGAATAAGGCATGGTCATGAGCGTGGCCGAAAAAGTGGTGGCCGCGGCTTCCTGTAAACCCGCGAAGGCCGGCACAAAATCCAATTTCCTGGTCATGATGGGCGTCCAGAGCATCAAACCCATGGTAGCCAAAAACGATAAAGCAAACCCCGCGTCAAAAAACAGCATCCAAGGATCGATAACACACAAAATGACCGCGGCTAACAATAATAAATACCAAATCTTGGGTTTGCGCCCCAGATGACGAGCTAATAAAACCAACCAACCCATAAAAGCAGCCCGGGCCACGGAGGCGGAAAAACCGGTCAGGCCCACGTAAGCCAGCAAAGCTCCGGACGTAAACCAAAAAGCTTGCGAGCGCCACAGACCCGTGCCTAAAAAAATAGCGAACATAATGGTGGCCACAATAGTAATATTAGATCCGGACACGGCAATCAAATGCGTCAGCCCCGCGCGCCTGAACATATCTTGAGATTCTTGGGTCATATTCCTTTCGCCATACAACATCCCCGCGATCAACACTCCTTGGTCGCCGGGCAAAACACCGGCAATCCGTTTGTTGCTCCATACCCGCCAGTCATAAAACATTTGCCGGGTATCCCACCAAGCCGGCAGAGCCGTTCTCTGTAAATTGGAAGCCCCGCATTTGGCCTGCGCCCGATGCCACAAAGCCGCAAACCTTGAATCCGAATCTTGTTCACGACGCGCCAAACCCGATAAAGCGCATTCAAAAACAATGGCTTCCCCCAAAATTAAAAACTGATCCGTGCTCATCAAAATCCTATGCCCCGAATCAAGCGTTACATAAAATTGTCGTCCGAATAAACCGGTCATCTGCTCCTCCACCCGCCCGGTTCTATGATTCCACCCAAAAGCCAACTCATCCATGTCCGGCAGGCTGATATCAAACCGCCAAACACCCAGTACCAGGGCCAAGACGATCAAGAACGGAGCATAATTTTTTAAGCTGTAAGATATACAAACCGCCAACAACAGCGCCAAGCCTAAAACATACCAAACCAGAACCGGCGCTCTGATGGTCGGGTAAAAAGAATGCAGGCCTATGCCTAAAAGGAAGGCGGAGAGGATGAAGTATGGGAGGTTATTGGGGTTTAATCCCCCTTTGGTTCCCCCTTTAACAAGGGGGCATTTAGTCTGGGACATAATTGTTAGTTGTAAACTCACCCCGGCCCTCTCTTAAGCCTGCCCTGAGCGCAGTCGAAGGGATTAAGAGAGGGAGTAGTTAATTAAGCTGATAGATAAAAAACGGCGTTTAAAGGTCGGAATATGGACTTGGTATCTTGGATAAATTATGTTTGGTGACTTGTGTGTATAGTTGGGTGGTGCGGATGTTTTGGTGGCCCAGCAAAGATTGGACATAGCGGATGTCCACGCCGTTTTCCAGAAGATGCGTGGCAAAGCTGTGACGTAAAGAATGAAAAGTCGCGCTCTTGGTGATGCCGGCCCGCCGGCAAGCCCGGATAAAAATCAGCTGGAGTGTCTTTGAGGTTAATCGGCCGCCTCTTTCACTCTCAAAAACAAAAGCCTCGCCCGGTTTACCGGCCAATAAAGCCTTCAAGTCATCTTTCACCTTGTCCGGCAAGAGAGTTAAACGATCTTTATTGCCTTTGGCGCCTTTAATATGAATAATATTTTCATCAAATTGCAGATCCCGTACGCGCAAAGCCGTCACTTCGCTCACCCGCAGGCCAGAGCCATAGGCCAGAGCCACCATCAGCCGATGTTTTGGATTGATGATGGATTCCACGATCAAAGTGATCTCCTGACGGGACAAGACAACGGGCAATTTCTTTGATCTTTTAGCAAATTTTAAATCAATCCGACCGCTCGTCTTCAAAACATCACCGTAGTAAAATTTTAAAGCATTTAGGCACAAATTAACGGTCTGCGGCGCCAAACCCTTGGCCTGCTTGCCCAATAAAAACTGCCTCACATGCCCGATATCCAGCCTGCCTGCATCCTCCGGATATTTAGACAAATAATCACTGATTGCGCCTAGGTAGGCTTTGATGGTTTTGGGGCTGTAATTCCGCAAAAGCATCTCCTCTCTGGCGTTTTGAATATAATTTTGCAACATAAAAACCTCGCTTAAACTAATTAAGTGAGGCTTCACGTCTGTACCTTGTTTACAGTATATACCAGTTCCTATAACATTCAAGTTACCGGTTTCTATACGAAATGTTTTCGCATAGAAACGAGTTGTGCGAAATTGAGTTTGAGTTAAACTTGTAAGCAGTAAATTTAGCCTGATATGAAAACAAAACAATCAATGGACGTATTCGGTGAAGCCCTTAAAGCCTATTATCTAGGTGACAGAAGTAAGTTTTACCTAAAAGAAC
>JBGSVN010000019.1:0-102811 GCA_041752935.1 Patescibacteria group bacterium | reverse complement strand
GCTCAGTACTTAGAAAAGATAATTAAACAAGGTTTTGAGCAGTATTCTTTTAGTCATATATTAAATTTTATAGCTGATAATATTGAAAATAATTTTGAAGAATCATATAAATTATGGAAATTATGGATGAAAGAGCTAATTAAATTTATTAAAAAAGAAGATAATAATCCAGTTTGGATCGAGTTTTATCATGACCAAATAATAAAAACGATTAAAGCTCATCTTGGAGACGAATTATATTTAGAGGCGTTGGAAATGTATAATGAACTACCAAGCAATATTAGTTTGCAAGGAATTAAAGAATCTATAGAGCTACTAAAAAGTTTGCCAAAAGAAAACAAAAATGTTGAGGCATTATTTGATAAGCTCATAGAATATCGAGGACCTTATTATCATGACTTAAAACAAGAGTGGCAAGCTAAATGAATATGAAAAAATTCACCAAACAGCTAATATCGGTACTAGCACCAATATTAGAAATTGGCTTTAAATTATATAACGAAAACAGAAAAGAATTTCGTGAACAACAATTTAATCAAATTTATTTTTACGGAAATGTTATTGGACAACTAGGTATTCTACGATATCAATTTTTGACAATTATAAGCGGCGTATCAATAGCCGTATTAGGAATAGTCATAAGCTCCTCAGAACAAGGAATGAATAATTATTTATGGCTTTCTTTAATATTGACGTTCATCGTCTTCATATCATCCTCAAATGCATACCTGTCACACACGCGAAAAGAAGGTGAATATATAAAACTAGTACAAAAAGAAATACCAAAATTAAAGCCAGGCAAAGGTTTAAAGACGCCTGAGCCTAAACTATTTAAATATTGGCCTGAATTGCTTTTATGTCTTTTGATTATGGCTGTGTTACTTTTCGCGTTTGGTTTTATCAAAACTAACTAAAAGCTAATAACCCCTATGTCCATCCCGCAAAACACTCTCAAATACATAATCGGCTTAATTACAGTCATCGCCTTCAGACTAGTGCCCCATCCACCCAATGTGGAGCCTATCATGGCCACTATGATGCCTTTCTCTAAAAAGTGGGGCTGGGCCTCGGGTATGCTTTTCGCGCTTTTAGCCATTGTCAGCTACGACCTGATCACAGGCACGTTTGGTTCATGGACGCTGATCACGGCCGGGACGTATGCTGCCTTGGGTGCGGGCGCCGGTCTGTTTTTGAAAAACAGAGAAAACAAAGTGCGTCATTATGTCTTATTCGCCATTGCAGGCACACTTGTTTATGACGCCATCACGGGCATTGGCATGGGTGTATTTCTATTCGACATGCCGTTTATAACCACATTGACCGGCCAAATACCGTTTACCATTTATCATCTTACCGGGAATATAGTGCTGGCCGGCGTTTTCTCACCGCTGCTGTATAAATGGGTGATCACCAATCCAAAACTTGAGACCAGCTATATCAGTCAGAGAATAGCCTTAGCCGGCGACCAAGCCGTCAAATGAATTTAAGGATGAGACGATTCGCATAAAACCAAATATGCTCCAAATCTACACGGGCAACGGTAAAGGTAAAACCACGGCCGCTCTGGGCCTGGCTGTTAGGGCTGTGGGAGCGGGTAAAAAAGTGGCTTGGATCGCCTTTGACAAGGGAGGGGACGCCCATTATTCAGAACGTAAAATTATAGCTGAACGTTTCCCTGAGATTAATTTTTACGCCACCGGGCTGGATAGAATCGATCCTCAAACCGGACGCTTTCGCATGGGAGTTACTTCTCAAGACATAGATGAAGGCGAGAGGGGACTTGGTATATTGAATCAAATTTTTTCTCAAGCTAGGCACGACTTGGTAATCTTGGATGAGATTAACTGTTCGACTGAATTGGGCATAGTGGACGAAGAAATTATTTTAGAGTTATTGGAACAAAAACCCGCGGAGATGGAGCTGGTTTTCACCGGAAGGAACGCACCCATGTCATTTATGAATCTGGCCGATCTGATAACTGAAATGCAATTGCAAAAACATTATTTCTATCAGGGAGTCAAAGCCAGACCGGGGTTTGATTACTAAGAGTATAATCAGTGTTCATTAATTACCAGCCCAGCCACCTCCGCCTCTTTATTCGCGCGCGACTTAATGTTAGAATACGGCATCAAGCCACATGTTTAGATTACCCAGTTTGGTGCTTCCAACCGGCCCCATGCACCCATGGCTATGGGTGGTTTATGTATTATTCGTTATCTCGTTAGCAATTTTTATATTTTTTTGGTTTTGGGCTTTTTGGCACGCTGTCAGAACACCGCGCGCCAATTGGGGACAACGCTTGATCTGGGGCATCCTATTAGTAAACCCAACGGCCACGGTCTGGTATTGGTGCATTTGGAAACGCTGGGCCTTCTGGTCCCTGTTCACACCTTTGTTAGGTATTTTTATAGCCCTGCCTTTTGTGATCAGATCTTTAATGACCAAAGCTGACGCCACTTCGTTTACCAATACTTTATTTGCTTTGGGCAGCAATCGCTTGGTTATCCTGTTCGCCATTCTCATGATTTATCCGGTCGTCTTGAAGCTGGCCATAGTTTTGCACTTAACAAAAAACACGGACGTGACGGCCATGGAAAGAAACGACTGGGTGTTGACCATGGCCATGCCTATCGCGGGCTATGGTTCCGCCCTAAGCTATACTTCCAGATTCATGAAATCTTGGGCCTTGAGCAGTCTGCTATGGCTCATAATCGCACTTTTCACGGCACAGGCCATGATCATGAATATCGCTCCGGTCATCATCCCGGCCGGAGATGAAAAAAGAGAAGAGTTTTTATTACATAAATAAAACGGCCCAAGGGCCGGTTTATTATTCGTCGAAGTCTTTGAATTTGAGCGTCTCACGTTCTTCGCGGTTAACCTGATCTGCCAGGTCATCCAAAGCCGCAATCGGATCAACTAAACCCTCTTCGTAGTCTTCTTCATCATCCTCATCGTCTTCATCATCCTCATCCTCATCGTCTTCATCAAATTCATCTTCCTCAGCCGCTTCATCAGCCTCATCTTCTTCTTCATCTTCTTCTTTGACGGTCATGCCAGCAGTCATGAGCTCGTCTTCGAGCTCTTCTTCATCACTATAGCCCTGTGGATCCCAATCATTAGTCGGACCCAAGGAAAAGGGTAATGTAGTCATATTCACCTTGAGAATTAAGAACGTTTTTATGTTAAATCTGCGCTTGGCAGCAATAGACGAAGAGAATAAATACCACGCAAATACTTGTCAAGTAACCTGCGAAACAGGTATGCTATCCCAACTATGGAATTCATGAGCATCTTAGCCTTTATTGGCTTGCTAATACTGATCGCGGTAACATCAATCTTGCTGTGGAAAATGCTAAAAGTTGAGAAAAAAATCACGGCCGAAGAGGAGCCTCAGGGTATGCTCATGATGCAACAACAAATCGCTCAGCTCCAAAACGTTATCAGCGGCCGTCTGAACGAAACCAATCAAGCTTTTAGAGAACAAAATACATCCGTAACAGGTATTGTGCGCGACATTACGGAACGTATGGGCAGAATGGAAGAAATCTCCAGGCAGGTGCTAAGCGAAACAACCGAACTCCAGAAACTTCAACAAATTTTAAAAAACCCAAAACAAAGAGGCGTGCTGGGTGAATATTTTTTAGAAACGCTTTTAAAAAATATCTTACCGCCGGAAAATTTTGCCATGCAATATGCTTTCAAAGACGGAGAAATAGTGGATGCCGTGGTATTTATCAAAGACAAAATCGTGCCCATTGATTCAAAATTCAGTCTGGAAAATTATAATCGTTTGGCCGTAGAAGAAAACCCGGCTGAAAGAGAAAAGTTGGAAAAAACTTTTGTTAATGATCTTAAGGACAGGGTCAAAGAAACAGCCAAATATATTCGCCCCAACGAAGGGACCATGGATTTTGCTTTCATGTTCATCCCGCACGAAGCTATCTACTATGATTTACTGATTAATAAAATTGGATCCGTGACCGAAGAGACGGAAAGCATCATCCAAAGAGCGGCTTCCAGGTATCATGTGTTGGTCGTATCACCAACTTCATTCCTAGCTTATCTCCAAACCGTTTTACAGGGGCTTAGAGCCCTCAAAATAGAAGAAGAGGCTAAAGAGATTCAAAAGAGAGTGGATGAGCTTAGAATGCATTTAAAAGCCTATGAGCAACATCATGTCAGCGTGGGCAAAAACTTAAAAACTGTGGTTAACCAATACAACTTAAGCACTAAGGAATTTGTTAAAATCGATAAGGATATTTATCGTATCACCAAACAAACCAACAATCCGGAAATAGACCTTATCGAAGAAACCATCGCCGTAGAATAAAATGAGACCCTTCTATAAAAAAATTATAGGTTTGTCAGTCGTTTTTTTAACGGCCGTTTTCTTGTTTATCCTTATTAGCACCACTTATGTGCGCTGGGTTCATCGATCACTCATAACTCAACCTGCGGAAGCGCCTCAAAGCCAAGCGATCATGATTTTGGGTGCTTCCATCAAGTCAAACGGACAACCGTCTGACGCGCTCAAAGATCGTTTGGATACGGGCATTGATCTATATAAAAACAACAAAGCGCCGCTTATTCTCTTAACAGGGGATGATGGACGCAACCGAGCCGACGAAATAACGGTTATGAAAAATTATGTTCTGAATGCGGGTGTGCCGGAAAATGCTATTTTTACCGACGGACAAGGCTACAGGACTTACGAAAGTTGCACTCGAGCCAATAAAACATTCCATATCAATCAAGCGATTATCGTAACCCAAAAATTTCATTTACCACGCGCCTTATATCTCTGTCATCGATTGGGCCTGGATTCGGTAGGCGTCTCAGCCGATCTGCACACCTATAAAGACATCCGCTGGTTTACGGTGCGTGATTGGCTGGCCAGTTTTAAAGCCTGGCTGGACATCAATATCAAAACTCCCAAACCGCCGGTTATTTGACTATGAACGAATTGCCAGAGTTAAAAAAAATATTGCGTCAAAAAGCCAATCCTCAAAAAGCCGAGGTGTATCAACGTTTTTTCAAAACCGGCCGGGGTGAATATGGCGAAGGCGATATTTTTTTAGGCATTACCGTGCCCGAGCTGCGCCAAACAACCAAAAGCTTCAGGCATCTGGCGCTCAATGATGTGATTAAGCTGTTGCGGGGTAAAATTCATGAAGAACGTTTTACCGCTTTGGTCTTGCTGGTTTATCAATATCAGACCCAGCCCGATAATCAAAAAAAGATCTTTGAAGCCTATTTGGACCACACCACCTGCGTTAACAATTGGGACCTGGTGGACACTTCAGCACCTCAAATCGTTGGGCATTACTGTTTTAAACGTAACGACACCCGGACACTGGAAAAGCTGGCCAAATCTCCTTTGCTTTGGGATAGAAGAATCGGTATGTTGGCCACTTTATTTTTTATCAGACAAGGCGATATAGACGCCACCCTAAAACTGGCCGATATGCTGGTTAACGACCAGCACGACTTAATGCATAAGGCCGTGGGCTGGATGTTGCGAGAAGCGGCAAAAAAAGAACCGGCAGCCATCAAAAATTTTCTGCAGCTGCATGCTTCGACCATGCCCCGCACCATGTTGCGTTACGCCATAGAAAAATTTCCTGAAAAGGAAAGAAAACAGTATCTAAATAAGACTTGATTTTTTTGCAGGCTGGTACAGCTGACTTATTTTTGATTAATAGTTTTTGGTTGATTGCTACTATTTTGTCGAAGACGATCACGATCTGGTCGCCGTTCGAAAAACTGGAAGGGATGGTCACTTTGTCGCCGTTCGTCGTGTTCTCCCAGACGATCTGCGAAAGCGTTCCCGCCGTGACGACGGTGAGGTACGCGAGCGAGTCAGCTTCGGCCGTTCCGGCGTTTACGAATTCCATGGTCGTGGGCGAAACCGCGATAGGCGTCGGAACGTCGGGAACAGTTACGAACGCAGGCTTCGATCAAGCGCAGTTCAAAAGCCATCACGTCGGCTTTGGAGCGTTTGCCATCGCTAAATTTTGCCCAAGCAGCGAATATATTTTCGATGGAGCAAATTTGCTCAAATAAACTTTTACTCATTCTGAATTCTTTGAAGAGCCATTATGTTACCCCCCCCCCCGCGAAAGCAACAACACAAATTCTCGCAACCCAGGTGACGTGCCCATCGTTCGCTCAATTTACGTCGCCTACGCGTTTTGGAATGAGGTGTTGAATAAGTTTCCAAAAACGCAGCGTCACGTGCTTGGAACGAAGTGTGCAGAGTACCTTTTGGAAATTCTCGAACTGACTTTATCAGCGGCTCAAGCGAGCGATGCAAAAGAAAAGGCACCGCCCCTGCGACAAGCGAGTGTGAAACTGGATACGCTCAAACTGCTCATCCGACTTTGTAAAAACTGCAAATGCGTTTCAAATTCCGCCTACTTGCAGATGGAATCCCAACTTCAGGAGATCGGGCGTATGTTGGGCGGATGGTCAAAATCGGTTTCATAAAAGCAAACCCCCGTCTCAATGACAGGGGTTTGTGATGGGGAGTCCCGGAAGAACGAAGGCACCGCCCAGTTCGAGTTGTAGTTGTCGCACCAGTTGTAGTTGAGCTGGATCTTGCGATTGTCGCTATCGAAGTTGAGGTTCGGCACGTTCGTCCACGGCTTCTCGTCGGGAACCGCGAGAGGTGTTTTCTCCTTCCATGACACCGGACTCAGACGCGTCCAAGTCCTGAATTTTATGCGGGACAAACTCTGCGCTCTCCTCGCGCAGCCTGTTCCAAAAGAAAACACGGAGTACCCATCATTCGCGGCGTACGCTCGTCGCATCCGTGGACACGGCGATTCTGACGCATATGCGAGTGATAAGAGATTTCGGCGACCGGCATCCGTAAACGCCGATACATGAGCCTACTTTCCATGTGGGATTGTAGCAGATTATTAGAAATGAAAAAGCCGGCATCTACGAGAGACGCGAGCTTCTTCATGAAGCCTGCGCTGTAGATACCGGCCAAGTGGGACCGGAGGAACCAAGGTCCGAAGACCAAGGTTCCTCCAAGCCCCAAGTGTCCGAGTGCCGAGAGCCGAGCTACTCCCGGAAGAACGAAGGCACCGCCCAGTGCGAGTTGTAGTCGTCGCACCAGCTGTAGTCGAGCTGGATCCTGCGATCGTCGCTATCGAAGCCGAGGTTCGGCACGCTCGTCCACGGCTTCCCGTCGGGAACCTGCACCTCGTAGCCCGAGAGGAAGACGTAGGGCACCTTGTCGCCGTCCATGCTCTTGACCCACTGGGGGTGGAGCGCGGCGGCGGCGAGGATTCCCGCGTTGGGCGAGGACTTCGCGTTGCGGACATCCATCGGCTTCTTGTTGCGGTTGCAACCGAGATCGATGACTTCCCAGCGCAGACCGACCTTGTGCTCGATGCCCTTGTGGAGCCGCAGGCGATCCGAGCCGGCCTTGTCATAGCCGTCCCAGCGCCAGTTGGCGTCCTGCTCGGCCTTCGCACGCATCCACAGCTCGTGGAACGTGCGCTCGAGGCCGGTCGTGACCGTCTCGTCCTCGTTCGCCTTGTCGGCGAGGTAGGGGACGAGCACGACCGCGACGAGCTTCTCCTCGGGCCAGGCCGGAACGGACTTCTCCGCTGCGGTGAACGCCTCGTCGGTGATGCCCCAGCCGAACTCCTTGTTCCACTCGCGCACGCGGGCGATCTGCTTCTCCGTGCTGGTGAACAGGCCGTGGACGAGGGTGAAGCGCGGGTGGCGCATCAAGGCCTCGTACATGACCTCCGCCAGCTCGTTGTCGTCGCCGGTGTTCACTTCGCGGATGATCTCCGCGCTGAACCCCGCGCGAGCGAGGCGACCCTTGAACTCCGTGATCTGTCCGTCCGTTGCGGTCGAAAGGCTGGCCATGGTGGCTTGCCTCCTTTGGGTGCCGTTCGGCTGGTCCGGTCGCGAGGATTCGCGGCTTTAGGACTTGCCTTTGGTTTGAAAACGGCATGCTAAGGCCAATTTCTTGGCCACAATATGCCGTTTTCAAGCTCTTTTCTTTTCAATGTTCGACATCCTAATATAGCAGAAAACAAGGGTTTTGTCAAGCCTAAACCGAAGAACCCATGATGGTGGTACTTATTGTACGGGATTAGTAAGTGAGTTAGAATGGTCCTGTCTTTATGGACAAAAATCAAATCCCACCATTGCTTACGCTTCGCGAGGCATGTGAGATACTGAAATGCCACCCCAACACGCTGCGTAACTGGGATCGCAAAGGAATATTAAAGGCGGTTCGGATAGGGGAGCGCGGGGACCGGAAATACCGGAAAGAGGACATCTTGAAACTCATGAGGACTGACTAAACTATGCGACTTACCGAAAACGAAAAGCGAGATATCATCCGATATCTGGAAGCGGAAAAACCTTTACCGGATAAATACCGTTTCATGCTATTTGAGGACAAGCGAGAAATCGAACTTGTTTGGAACGGCAAAACCAGTGAAGTGACAAATGTTATTTTACCCTTTCAAACAATCGAACAAGTAGACGAACCGAGAAGCGAAAAGGAGATAAAGCTACAAGGCTCACTGTTTGATGTCGATTCTCGCGGCCGTCAGCTTAAGGGCTGGACCAATAAACTCATCTGGGGCGACAACAAGCTGATTCTTGCCAGCTTAAAGAATGGACCGCTCCGCCAACAGATCGAAGAGCAGGGCGGGATAAAATTGATTTATATCGATCCACCATTTGATGTCGGTGCTGATTTTTCGATGAACATCGAAATCGGTGACGAGGAATTTACAAAGAAACCAAACGTGCTCGAAGAGCTTGCCTATAGAGACACATGGGGTAAGGGCGCAGACAGTTTTGTTGCAATGATCTACGAGCGATTGTCTCTGATGCGCGATCTTTTGGCGAGCAACGGAAGTATCTATCTGCATTGCGATTATCGCCTTACGCATTATATACGTTCGGTATTCGACGAACTTTTTGATAAGAGTCAATTTTTGAACGAAATTATCTGGCAGGCTGCGGTTGGTGATACCTCTGCAAAAAATAAAAAGTTCATCAAGTCTCACGACACGATTTTCTTGTACGCAAAGTCAGATGCCTACATTTGGAATGATGTTTTTCAAGCATATGGTGAGGCGAGTAACAAACTCTATAAGTATTCTGACGAAAAAGGAACTTACCGTTTAGTGCCCGTGGATAACCCAGGTGGTGGCGGTTACATTTACAGTTTTGGAAAAGGTGAAAAGCTTCCTTCAAACGGATATAGAATGCCAAAAGAAACAGCCGATGAGTGGTTGAAGCAAGGAATCTTGATCGTAGAGGCTGGTAAGGTTCCGAGCAGAAAACAACACATGAACGAAAACGGTGTGCGGTGCAAAGATGTATGGGATGACATATCATCTTCAGTTTCCAAGGAATACCCGACCCAAAAACCCGAGGCTTTACTTGAACGAATTATTAAAGCATCTTCAAACGAAGGTGACATCGTTGCAGATTTTTTCAGTGGCTCGGGAACTACAATCGCTGTCGCTGAGAAACTGGGGCGTAAATGGATCGGTACAGATATTGGAAAATTTGCAATCCACACACAGCGCGAAAACGAATGATTGGCGTACAGCGCGATCTCAAGAAAGAAGGAAAGGACTACAGAGCCTTTGAGATTCTCAACCTTGGAAAATACGAACGTCAACACTACATCGGCATAAATCCAAACCTAAGAGAGAAAGAGCAGGAGAAACAAATCGCCAAGAAAGAGCACGATTTTATCAACCTCATCTTAGGCGCATATAAAGCCGAACCATTTGACGGCTTCAAAACGTTTCACGGGAAGAAGGCGTCTCGTCTTGTAGCTATCGGTCCCATCAATCTTCCAGTGTCTCGACTTTTTGTCGATGCGGTCATAAGAGAGAGCGTTGAAAAGAAGATCACCAAAGTTGACGTTCTGGCATTCGAATTTGAGATGGGTTTATTTCCAAACATTCAGGAGGAAGCAAAAAGTCAGGGGATTGATCTTGCTCTCAAATACATCCCGCGCGATGTCTTCGATAAACGAGCAATCGAAAAAAATCAGGTAGTGTTTAACGATGTGTCATATATCGAGGCAAAGCCTATCGTCACAAAGGGATCAGTCGCGGTGGAGCTCGTCGACTTCTCAGTATTCTACAACCAAGATTCGATCAAAGAAGTAGAAGAGAATCTCAAAGCAGGCGGTAAGAAGCTGCTTGTTGAGAATGGGCAAATCATCAAAGTCGCTAAAGATAAAGATGGGATCCTCACACGCGAAATTCTTACCAAGAAATGGACTGACTGGATTGACTATTGGGCGGTAGACTTTAATTTCGAGAGCAAAAAAGAGGTCATCCGCGTTCCAAAAGGATCACCCACCAGCGAAGCGAAAGCCGCAACGAACGTCTCAAGCATTTCAGGAGAGTACGAGGAGGTTTGGACTGGTGATTATGTTTTTGAAAATGAATGGCAGACATTTCGAACGAAGAAAGACCGAAGCATCGAACTTACAAGCGTATCAAGAGAACTCGGAAAGGGTAAGCACAAAATTGCCATTAAGGTCGTTGATATTTTCGGCAACGACACGATGAAGGTTATCGAAATTACCGTCTGATATGCATCACTCAATTAGCCTGCATGAGAATGTAAACATTTCAGATACCTTCCGGGCGGAGACTGAAGTCGATGCTGTAATTTATCGAAATGAATTCGAACGACACCGTCAGGAGTACCGCAAGACAGAGTCCGAAGCCGAGTTGATTTTGACCTTCGTGATGCTGCAGATATACGTTGAGTGCTTCCTGCACCAAAATATGAGACGAGTTGTTGGATTGGAATTTCAACCACCCAGAAATAGCGCGCGTGAAGGGTGGAATAACCAGGAGAAGCGCCCCGTATCCGCTAAGCTCGAAGGCTTTGCCTCGCTTTTCTTTTCATCAAAACCCGAAAACATTCAGTATTTTATCGATTCAATAAGAGAACGCCTCGCCCCTATCAGCGACATCCGCAATCTCTTTGTTCATGGACACAAAGTATCGGCATGGTCTGATTCAGAAGGAAATGCGGGACTAACGGAAGCTCGCTCCCTTCTTACATCCAGTCAGTTAGAACGATCAATTCATGAAGTGAATGAGTTGGGCGCAGCATGGAACCTCCTGCTCGATAATATTTTCCCACAATTGAAAGCACTGCGGACCGTCGAGGACTTCAAGTTTTCAAAACTGTAACCACTATGGCACTTCACCAAAAATTTCCAAAGTCTCCTTATGCGATTCTCGATCCAGCGATTCGCTGGTTTCCTGCTGATGAGAATCTGCGCGAGAAAGGCTATGAAAAACTACTCCCTCCATTGGTAGCCGAGCTTAGAAAAAAAGTTCACGACTGGCGTCAGTCCGGCTACGATGGAGCAAGCGAAACGAGCAAAGCTCTCTTGAAATGGTGGTTTCTCACCGATCACCCAACGCAGACGGCTGGCGGTGAAACGTTTTTGTTCCAATACTATTTCGCTCAACGTGAAGCCGTCGAAACAGTCATCTGGCTGTACGAGGTCGCTCAAGCCAAGGATAAATACAACCTGATCCGTTTCGATGTTTCCGGCGCGGTTTCACCAAGCATGTTCGATGAGACGTGGACTCGCTACATCGTAAAAATGGCTACGGGTTCAGGCAAGACGAAGGTTCTAAGCCTTATTCTGGCGTGGAGCTATTTTCATCGCCTATACGAGGACGATTCCCAACTTGCACGCAACTTTTTAGTGATCGCGCCGAATATTATCGTTCTTGATCGTATCCGTACTGATTTCGACGGCCTGAAGATCTTCTTTAACGATCCTGTTCTCCCTGATAATGGATATGCGGGTCAGGATTGGCGTTCAGATTTTCAGATGACGCTTCACATCCAAGATGAAATTGGAGCGGTGCGAAAAACTGGCAATATTTTTTTGACAAACATTCATCGCATCTACGAAGGAGCAACGGAATCAGCCAGCTTCGAGGATGAAGATACGGCCAACTATTTTCTCGGCACAAAGCCATCCGGCACAACCAACGAATCCAAAGTCGATGTCGGTGATATCGTGCGCGACATAGATGAACTGGTGATATTGAATGACGAGGCTCACCATATCCATGATCCACGTTTGGCGTGGTTTAAAGCCATCGAAGACATTCACAATCGTCTTGTAATGAAGGGCGGCCGATTAGCACTTCAGCTCGACGTGACGGCGACCCCCAAACACAACAACGGTTCGATTTTTATCCAGACGGTTTCAGACTACCCACTCGTCGAAGCGATCCATCAGAACGTTGTCAAGCATCCCGTGCTGCCGGATTCTGCAAGTCGCGCCAAATTACAGGAGCACAAGACTTCCGACTACACCGAACGGTACAAGGACTATATCCATCTCGGATATTTGGAATGGAAAAAGGTTTACGACGAGCACATCAAGCTTGATAAAAAGTCAGTGCTATTCATAATGACTGACGACACCAAAAACTGCGATGAGGTAGCAGAATACCTCGAAAATACCTACTCGGATTTGAAGGGCGCGGTGCTCGTGATTCACACGAAGGACAATGGAGAAATCTCGGAAAGCGTCAGCGGCAAAAAAGAAGAAGAGCTAAAGAAACTACGACAAGATGCCAACACCATTGATCAGCTTGATAGCCCGTACAAGGTCATCGTCTCCGTTCTCATGCTCAAAGAAGGTTGGGACGTGAGAAACGTTACCACAATCGTCGGTCTGCGCGCCTACAGCTCGAAGAGCAACATCCTGCCCGAGCAGACGCTCGGACGTGGCTTGCGCCGCATGTACCGCGATCCTGATTTGGCGGAGATGGTTAGCGTGGTGGGCACGGACGCGTTCATGGACTTCGTGGAGTCTATCAAGAGCGAAGGAGCGGAGCTCGAGCATCGCAAGATGGGGGAGGGGACGGGGCCTAAAGCACCACTGGTGGTCGAAATTGACCGCGAGAACATGAAAAAGGACATCGAGGCCATGGAGATCGAAATTCCGATTCTGACGCCTCGTATTTATCGAGAGTACAAAAACCTCTCAAATCTAAACGTTGCTGGTTTTAAGCACCAAAAAGTCACTCTGAAAGAATTTACCGAGGAAGAGAAACGGGAGATTGTTTTCCGAGATATCACCAGCGGAGACGTGACTCACAAAACCGAACTGGATAGCAATTTCATCCCGAACTACCAAAGCGTCATCGGCTACTTTACTCAGGTTGTAATGAAGGAGCTACGTCTTGTCAGCGGATATGACGTCCTCTACGGAAAGGTAAAGGACTTTATTCAGGGGCAACTTTTCAGCCAACCAATTGAGCTCGATAATCTCAACTCGTTACGAAATCTTTCGGAGATCGAAGCATCCCGAACAGTGGTAGAGACATTCAAAAAGGAAATCAATGCTCTAACGGTTCTGGACAAGGGAGAAGCCGAGATCCGCGACTACATCAAGATCAGCAAGAGCCGGCCGTTCGTGGTGAAGGATCAGGGATACATCGTACCGAAGAAAAGCGTCTTCAATAAGATTATCGGCGATAGCCACTTCGAGCTTGAATTCGCTAGTTTTTTAGAAAGCTGCGAGGACATCGTCTCATACGCGAAAAACTACTTTGCGGTACATTTTAAGATCGATTATCGTAATGCAGACGGCAGCATCTCCGACTATTATCCAGACTTCATCGTGAAGGTGTCACCCAAGGAATACTACATTGTCGAAACCAAGGGACGAGAAGATTTAGACGACATCGAAAAAATCAAGCGCCTCGAGCAATGGTGCGTTGACGTGAACGAAAATCAGAAAGACGCCAAATATCAGATGCTGTATATCAAGCAAGAGGCTTGGGAGAGCATCAGCCGGAAGCCAAAAAACTTCAACGAAGTGGTCCGCGCATGGATCAAATAATGTGCCCGAAGATAAGATACAGCTGCATGGAATAATGCCGCATTTCAGAGATCTGTTTCCTCGATTTGGAGCGGTCGGTGAAAAATATATAACCAAGCAGATCAAGAATCTCTATCTAACAGACTGTATATTTATATTGTCCAAACTCTCTCGGCATTACGTAAAATACTGCCAATTATCTAGTGGGCTGAATAACGACAAAGACATATATAGAGACAGGTGTCTGGAATTATTGAGCCCTGAAACAAAGTTTATTTTAGCTCAAGCTGAAAAAAACTTCGGACGAAAATACGACATTATTTTTCCAGAACTGTCTGTCGCTAATTTAATAAAGCTCTGTTTAACGACCTGTAAAAGGGATGGCTATACGAGAAGCGAAGATTTTCCACGTCAAACTCTAGAATCTATAGGTGAGTCTTTGTTGGTTATGAATTCCATCATGACCGATAACCAACTAAAACTTGTCGATAAGAGTCAGCAGAACTTAGACGGGATGGCAGTAAATTTTACTAAACAGCTGATCACGGATGAAAATTTCGACGTCATTCAAAAATTATATCAGAATTACTTTTTATTCAATAAATATCTACCTAAACACAAAAGTCTCTTCGATATAGAAAAGGCTTTTCTTTTAAAGTATCAGCTGACCCTACCGGAATATTTTGCTTTTTTGTTCGTGGTATATTCACAGTTCATAATAAAAGATACCGAGGAAGAGGATTTTGAAATGCCATATTTTGACATGAGTCAGGCGCTAATTAATCTAAAACCAAAATATAAGAAGCATCTTCTTGAAGATTTGCTCATCAATAAAATTAACTTCAAAAAAATCGATAAGAGCTTTTACAATCTTACTGATCTCTCAAAGAGACCTTTCATCGAATTGGCTAGCAGTGTGGTTATTCCTTTATCTCTGAGGCGCTTAATGATCGGGTTGACTGACTCCGTCTATTTTGACGTACTTGACTATCTACCGACTGAAGCAGAAAAAAAGGCATTTTCAAATGCATATGGCCATGCCATTGAAGATTACTTTTTTGATTTGATTACAAGCTTCGATAAAAAATCTATTCGAGAATTTGAATACGGAGTCGGTCAAAAGACTACAGACGCCATCTCAATTCAGAATGGTGGAGTGATCTTCTTCGAATGCAAAAAACGACAATTCCATAATCTTGATTTTTTACAAAATGGGAATACAGCTCTTTTTTATGAGCGCTTAAATGAATTCTTTTATAAACCTCTAAAACAGATATGCGACAGAATCGCGGATTTTAGATCTAAAAAATATAGCTTGTCAGGGGTTGAGAGTGACGCACTAATCTATCCAGTAATAATCTGTCCTTTGGGACCTCCATTATTTTCCGGGGCATGGGATAAACTAAATCTTGATCAGAGAGTTCTCCCTGAGCTATATCAAACCGATAGAAATATCGCTCAACCGGAGTTTATGGATTTTGCGGAGTTCGAATGTATCGAAGCATATCTAAGCAAAAATCCTCAAGTCAGTCTGGTTGATCTAATAAAAATAAAAAGGTCAGACAAAAACTATCACAATGCAAATTGGATGGTAATTTTGCAAAATAACAATCTTTGCTACAAAAATACGAGGTTGCAGGAAGAATACATGAAGGACATCGCTAATTTTAAAACGTTACTCTTTGATCCAGCTGGAGTGGATAACCCGACTTGACGCTATCTGTGCTTCAAGCGACAAATGGCTGTGCCAGTCATTATTCCTAGCTCCCCACCGGCGAACCGCTTGAGCCTCACGGCTCGTCCTCTGACAAAACGGAGGATGATATTCCAGCAAGCGCTCGTTTGGGCCAGATTCCCCCTGGGCATTGCGCCTTTTGGTTAGGTGCAATAAATTCCAGGGTACAGGCTTCACGCATGCGAATGCATGGCGTCTGTAATCCGCCCACCCGAAACCGCAAGGACTGGAATCCGAGCGGGAGTATGGTGGGCGGTTTCATATGCGTGAACCTACAGGGTTAACGCTCCAAGAGGGTCTTTCAGAGTTTACGGAGTGGGGAATGGGTAAGTACTCCCATAACACGGTGCGGACCTATACGGACCTCATCGGACGGTTCATCACGTTTGCCGGCGATAAACCGTTGGCGGATATCAAGGTGACCGAGATCGCCAAATATCATGGCTATCTCAAAAACAAGGACTACGCCGATTCGTCTGTCGCCTTCATGATGGTCGCGCTGCGCCAGTTCATGAAGTACCTGTTCCTACGGCACGAAATCACTTGGGACTACCAGCTGGTGTCGGTTCCAAAGTACGTCAGCCGATCCTATGCGCCCGTTGAAACTGAAGACGCCAGATCCATGATCGATGGGCTGCGTGCTGACAATTTTCGCGGCTTGCGAGATAAAGTCATGCTGTCGTTCCTATATTCATCAGGTGTCCGTGTGGCGGAGCTCTGTTGCCTCGAAACCAAGGACTTACGAATCAAAGAAGGCCACGGTTCAATCATCTCAAAAAAGAACCGTCAGCTTCGTATGGTGTTCTGGGACGATGCGACAGCCCAGCTCCTGAACGATTATTTGCCCCAACGTGAGCTCTGGGCATCATCTGACGCGTTGTTCATCTCTATGGACCGCAAGAATAGGGGAGGGAAGCTCTCAACAAGATCGGTCCAGCGGCTCGTAGCGGATCTGCGGCCGAATAAAAACATTTCGCCTCACTCGTTCCGACACGGTTTAGGCATGCGGGCCGTAAAGTCGGGGATACACCCTCGTTACATCCAAAAAATCCTCGGGCACAAGAATATCAACTCGAGCCAAATCTATCTGGACGTGCATGACGAAGATGTCGTCAAAGCGTACCAAAAGATCGCGGCCTAAATTCCACCAGAATCCGTATGGGAATTGATTATTTGACCCTTACGGAACGGTAAGGTATCTTGTTGACCAAGCAGAAAAGTAGGTAGGGCAGGGGACTTTCACAACCGATCAAAGCGGTTTTATAAAGGGGTGGATGCGTCGCACAATATACCTTATACGAAACATGGTGGGTTTTAAAATCTGGCTTATAAGCAATAAATGGCTAATTTAAGCCAAATTATTCAAATGCGCCTCTACTCACCTATTTGTAGTATATTTTCCCTGGAACCCTGACATCTATATAGTCTTGTACCTGGCTTAAATCAGGCTTGGTATTTAGAAACTGCCTTAATGTCTCTATCTGCAGGTCTAATGTATCGTCTAATTCGATTAAAACGCTTATATTCTCTTTTAGGACCAAATTCAGGGTATCTGTATTAGGCTCTGAGCCGATATCCAAGCCCTTGAACCATATACCCGCATCTCTCAATTTAATGGTCAAATCCAGCCACTGTCTAACCTTGTTGGACTCCACATATATCTGACCCTTGTCATAAGTACTCGTAACCGAAGAAATAATTAAAACTTCTTTAGACATGTCTACGGGAGACGGATCAGTTAAAACCTTTAGGGTTGTTGACGCGGTATTCGTATCCGCCAAGTCTGTAACCACGCCATAATCATCAATCACGTAAACTCCGGTCTTGGTAACCAAAACCACACTCCTCTGCCTCTCTTGTATATTGAGTCGTAAAATATTAGGATATAACTTATCCACAATAACGCTTTCAATAAAAAACTTGCTGGCTAAATGATCCTCTATTTTTTTTGGATCCAAAATTATTATATTTCTGTTGCCCCACGGCCATTCTTTGGGTTGGTTAAAATATGCTTCCATCTCCCCTATTACAGCCTCACTGCTTAAAACGTTTAGTTCCCCTACCTCATACTGGCTAACCGCAAAATAGCCTGAATAAAAAACAAACCATAAAAAGCTGATAACAAAAAAACTGATAAACAAAGAACGCTTTACCCACCGGCTTTTATTTTGACGTCCGGCTCTATCTTCGGTAAACATGCCGGCTTCTTTTTTTCTAAACCATCTCATGCCGATATATTCTCACATTCCAAATAGCTTGTCATCAAAAAATCATTTAACACTGATTCTGGGCAACCAAGGATTGATTCTGGTGACTACTTCGTAGTTAATGGTTCCAACCTTACCCGCAAACTCTTCAGCAGTAATTATGTCTTTTTTTTGGGATCCCAAGAGCACCACTTCATCTTCAACCGCCGCACCCTTAACATCGGTTACGTCCACCATCATCATATTCATGCAGATGCGGCCGACCACCTTACAGCGTCTGCCCCTGATTAAAACATTTCCCAAGCCTGACAGTTTTCTGTCATAGCCATCCCAATAACCCACGGGCAAAACCGCGATTTTAGATTTTCTGGTCACCTTCTCTGTCTGTCCGTAGCCCACAGCCGTGCCTTTTGGCACATCCTTGATTTGCGCGATAATTGTTTTCCAAGTTAAAGCGGGCTTGAGGGCAATGGCCTTATGCTGCTTTTGAGCCACGGCTCGTGTTTCCTTGGAAGACCAATACCCGTAGAGAGAGATGCCCATTCTGATCAAGTTAAAATGAGTTTCCGGGAATAAAAGGGCGGCCGCCGAACAAGCCGTGTGTTTGATTGTCGGCTCGCAGCCCACGTCTTTTAGTTGTTTTAAAGCTTGATTGAAATTTTTCAGTTGCAGATTGGCTAAAGTATTATCCGTGGTATCTTCAATGTTGGCATAATGAGTGTATATGCCCCTGATCTTAAGCCCTTTGATCTCCATAGCTTGGCGCGCATATTCAATCAGCGCTGGGCCGGCCAAACCTTGCCTGACAGTCCCGGTCTCAACTTTAAGATGAATATTGGCCGGTGATTTTTTAAGCAATCCCCGCTCCGACAAATGCTGTACGGCTTTTAAAACATTTTTGTCATAAGCCACAAAATCCAAATTATTTTTGATGGCTGCTTCAATCTGTGATGGCCGGGTGTAACCCATGATCAAAATCGACTCTTTAAAGCCGGCGTCGCGCAAAATCAAACCTTCGGAGATTGAATCGACACCAAACCATTTAACGCCCGATTGGCTCGCAATGCGCGCAACCTCCAACAACCCGTGGCCATAAGCGTTTGATTTGATGACGGCCATGAGGATCACCTCTTTTTGGAGAGATGTTTTGAAAATTCGAATATTATTTTTGATGGCCTCAACTGAAATTTCAACCCATGTTTTTGGGGCTGGAACGGCTTCTGTTTTTTCTGTCATAATGAACAATAATTTTATTCAATAAAATTCAATCAATTTTATCAAAGCCGCAATATGGTATCAGTGCTGCTGGAATTTTTATGGATCCATCCGCTTGCTGATGATTTTCCAGCAAAGCGATAGGCATTCTGGATAGGGCTAGACCGGTTCCGTTTAACGTATGTACAAATTCGTTCCCTTGATCGGACTTAAATTTAATATTCAAACGCCTGGCCTGAAAATCCGTACAATTGGAAGCAGAAGTTACTTCTCCCCAATCTCCCCGGCCTTCGTTCCTGCCCCACATCCAAGCCTCAATATCATATTTTCGATAAGCCGGGCCGCCCAAATCACCGGTGCAAATATCCACCACTCTGTAAGGTATCTCCAAAGCCTGTAAAATCTGTTCTTCATGTTTAAGTATTTCAAGATGCAAGGCCTCGGATTGCTCGGGCCGGCATAAAACAAACATCTCAACTTTGGCAAACTGATGCACGCGGTACAAACCATATGATTCTCGGCCATAGGCGCCCGCTTCAGTCCTGTAGCAGTGCGATATGCCTGCATACTTAACCGGCAAATCATCCATGTTTAAAAATTCATCTTTATGATAACCACCCAAGGTTATTTCAGCCGTGCCGATTAATGACAGATCGGAATTGTCTATGGAGTATATTTGAGTTTCCGGACCGCGCGGCTGATAGCCTGTACCGATCAAGATTTCATCCTTGGCCAAATCCGGCGTGCTCATGGGAGTGAAACCATTTTTATATAAATAATCCATGGCAAAACGAATTAAAGCCTGTTCCAGCAAAGCGCCTTTGCCTTTCCAAAAATAAAACTTAGCCCCTGCCACTTTAGCCCCTCTTTCAAAATCCAAAATACCCAAACGCTCTCCCAGCTGAACATGATCGAGCGGCTTGGGAAATTGGCGCACCTCACCCCACTGCCTAATTTCAAGATTATCATTATCATCTCGGCCCACGGGCGCGTCAGGATGAGTTAAATTAGGGATACTCAGCAATAAAGCCTGTCTTTTTTCAGATATTTTTTTGAACTCTTCTTCTTGTTCGGCTAATTTATTCTTTATCGACTTACCCCTTTCAACCAAAGTTGCTTTATCATTTGACGCAGGTATCTGCTCAGCGATGGAATTGCGTTCGGCTCTATTTTGCTCTATCTCGCGCAATAAAGCTGTATAAACCCTGTCAGCTTCCAACAACTCCTCAACCTCAATTTTTACATTTCTGCTTTGACAATTATTTTTTACAATATCCGGATTTTCCCTGATAAATTTAATATCAATCATATTTAAGCGATTTTCAAGATGGTATACACAACCAAACCGCTGGGCGTTTCAACCTCCACACTGTCGCCTTTGGCATGACCCAAAAAAGCTCTGCCCATGGGAGATTCATTTGAAATCAAACCCGCGGCCGGTTCCGCCTCTTCAGAGCCCACTATCTTATAATTTTTGACCAGTCCCCTAGCTTCAACTTCCACACTTGAACCAATCCTAACAGTTGAGCTGCCGGCCACGTCTTCAATCACGGAAACATTTTTTAACATCTCCTCAATTTCCCGCATCCTGCCTTGAATAAAGCCCATCTCATCTTTGGCGCTATGGTATTCTGCATTTTCTTTTAAATCGCCCAAAGCCTTGGCTTGCTCTATCCTGGAAGATGTTTCTCGTACCTTAACCGTTTTAAGCTCGTGTAATTCGGCTTTCAATTTATCTAATCCATCTTGGCTGATATATAAAATTTTCTCACTCATATTCTCTATAATGTCCGTTTAGACAAAAATATTTGTCCACCTTTATACGGTGGCTTTAAACTAGTATAAGAAGCTACCAAAACATTGTCAATTGGTTGTATTAAAATACTTATCCCAGGCCATCAGAGCCTCTCTGGCGACCGGGACGGCTGTTCTGGAACCCTCTTCACCCTCTTCCAATAAAACCAAGGCTACCACCCGAGGATCTTCAAACGGAGCAAAGGCCGTAAACCAAGCATGATTAGCTCTATCCTGCCGCCATTGAGCCGTACCGGTTTTACCTGCCACACTAAACGGCAAGTTAGCCAAAGCCCTGCCAGAACCATAAATAACCGTATCCCGCATCCCCAACCGGACCACTTCGAAAACCGATTCAGAGGCAATTTCAACCTTGTTTTCAGCTTCAATAAATTCGCGATTAAAATGCGGTGTAATTTTTTTGCCACCATTAGCCACCAAGCCGGTAGCCAAAGCTATTTGCATGGGCGTTACTAACAAATCACCTTGCCCAATGGCGTAATTATACGTGTCACCCGTATACCATTTTTGTCCGGTCATTTCTTCTCTTCTTTGCGGCGAAGGAACGCTGCCCGGCACTTCTCCCGGCAAATCCAAACCTGTTTTTGAACCGAAACCGAATTTTTCGAGCCAGACGGCCATACTTTCCGCTCCCAAGCCTTTTACTCCATTTCCACCGCCGCACATGATATAAAAGAAAGTATTAACCGACCAGGCAATAGCTCGGCGTACATCAGTTGTTCCATGACCGCCCGCTTGCCAATCCGGAAAAAATCTGGAGCCTACCCACACTCCTCCGCTCGAAAAGACTGTCGTGTGCTGGGTAATAATATTATCCGCCAGCAATGCCACCGCATAAACAGGCTTGATGGATGAACCGGATGGAAAAAGGCCGGCCCAGGCCCGCGCCAGAAAAGGATTGTTCGGATCTTGAACATATTGCTCGTAAACCGTACTGGAAACATGACCTGAAAAAATATTATTATCATACGAAGGCCAAGAAGCGACCGCCAGTAAAGACCCATCCCTAGGATCGAGCATTATCAGGGTGCCTTTTTGAATTTCATTTTCTTGTAAATGCTTTTTTAATATCAGCTCAGCCTCTTTTTGCAGATTGACATCAATGGACAAATATAAATCTTCTCCGGGGACAGGATCTTGCTCATGAATCACCCTCTGTTCTTTGCCATGCGAGTCCACCTCCACCACTCTTTCACCCGGCCGGCCTCTGAGTGAATCCTCATACCAAGCCTCCACGCCCATTTTACCAACACTATCGGTTCTTTTATAATCACGAAATTTTTCTTCAAGTAGCTGCTCTTCCGATATCTTGCCCGTGTAACCCAAAAAATGAGAAAAAGTTTGAAATTCAGTGGATATCGGATACCGGCGCTTAGCTCCTTGCTCAATAAATACACCGCTTGATTCACCCAAATCAATCAACAAGGCTACAGCCTGCTCATAGTCCACGTCCCGGGCGATAATTATCTTTATATCAGGTGAACGACTTTTTAATATATCGGCTTCTATGTCTGAAATGGGAATACCGTATACTCTGGCAATCTTGCCCAATAAATCATTACGCGCATCCTGGTTTTGGGGCAGATCAACCGGAATAACCGATATATCAAAAGTGGGAACATTGTCCGCCAAAATGACGCCTGTTCTATCCCTAATAACTCCCCTTTTGGGCTGCAAAACCGATGTTCGCAGTCTATTACGTTCAGCTAAGGCCAAATATCGGTCATGATCTTTGATTTGCATTGAAAAGGCTCTAAAGAGCAGGACGACCAGCACTATTAATACCAAGCTTGCGGCCAAAATAAATCTTTTGGCCGGTAACGGAGCTCCCAAAAACATGGGTCTGTCTTTTATTTTAACCAATTCATCTTCATATAACACTTCATGAGCTATGTTCTCCTGATCTTTTATATTAACTTCCAAGGCATAGCCCCCGTCTTCCCGCCAAGCAAAAAATTCGTTTTTCTTATTACTCATATCTGCCTTTATATGCATTAACCGATATCACAAACCGCTTGGTAAATAATGTAATGGATATAAAAACCAAAGTGGTAAAAATCACGTCAAATACAAAAACACCTAATAACCTGTACCATGGCTCAAGATAATAAACACCATTTAAAACATAGGTCCCAAACCAAGAAAGAATTTGCCACAATATTCTGTCCAACAAACGAGCCACCACCACCAAAGCCATGCTGGCATACAAAGAACGGTTGGTTGTTACACGGCTGGCTAATAAATCGACAATTAAAAGAGCTAACAGCCATCTGCCGGTTACAAAACCCGCAGACGTAGCGCTCATTAAATCAATTATGAAGCCGGAAATAACCGCCATGGCATAGGCGGCCGATCTTTTATCCAGCAACAGAAATAAAACACAAATCGGAACAACCGGTCGTATATAGACAAAAATCGGTGGCGCGGAACCGATAAAACCACTCTCGTAAATACCTGCCAAGACGGCGGACAGTATAACAATAACCCAAGATGATCTGCGCATAAGCTAATTCGGACGCAAGGCCTGAGGCCTGAGCACGGCCACCACCTCCAAGTATTCCAAAGGCACCAGAGCTTCGATAGCCGCTTTTTTAAACGGATCGGTTGGCTGTCCAATCACCTGGTTAACCAAGCCAACAATTAAATTGGGGGGAATTTTTTCTTCAGTGCCCGAGGTGACCAGTACATCATTTTTTTCCAAAGATTCTTGCTGCGGTATAAGCGTGGCTTCGGATGCCCAATTACCCCTGCCCTCCACTAGTCCGATCAGCTTGCGTTCTCCGGCCTTGGAAATAGCTACTTTGCTGTCAGGATCTGAAAACAGAGTTACTATGGCTGTTCTTTCCTGAATCTTGGTTATCTTACCCACCAAAATACCATCATTGACGATAGCGGCCATACCGACTTCCAAGCCATCTTTTGATCCTCTGTCGATCATAACCACCGCTTTATTGGGCACGGCTGATCTACTGATGACTCTAGCCATAACCGCGTCGTAACCTTGTTTTTGCAAATAGCCTAAAGACTTTCTTAAAACCTCATTTTCCTCTTCCAGTGCTCTTAATCTTACATAATCCACGCTCACTCCAGCCAATCGGCTTTCCGAGTCAACCAAGGCCTCATTGCATTCTTTGGCCGGCAGATCTTGATTGAAAACCGCGGACAACGACGTACCTAAAGAAGTGGCTGTTTTGCCCAAAGGCGCCAGCCCGGATCTGATCAAGTCTTCGAAGGGAATCAAAATATTGGTAACACGCAAAACAGCCAGCGTCAGAAGCGCTCCAAAGACCAAGATAATGGTTTGGTTGCGTCTTTTCATGATTCAAGTTTCTAAAAAATACGATCTGTCTTGGGTAAAGCGATGTCTTTTAAGAGAGCCGGCGAATCCAGTAAAGTACCGGCCCCGCGTGCCACAGCCGAACCTGGATCTTCGGCTACTCTAACAGGCAGGCCCGTACCCGCGCTGATTGACTGATCCATGCCCCGCAATAACGCTCCACCGCCCGTAAGAATCAAACCTCTTCTGTAAATATCCGCCACCAGTTCGGGCGGTGTAATTTCTAAAATAGATTTTATATGCTCAACAATGGTTCTGACCGATCTGGCTAATGCTTCCCTGATCTGCGTATCATTGACCATGATTTCTCTGGGCAAGCCGGATAACAAATCACGTCCCCGCATGGAAACTTCCAATCTGTCCTGCAACGGGATAGCTGATCCAACCGCAATCTTAACTTCTTCAGCCACCCTCTCTCCCAACAACAAATTAAATACATCACGGGCATATTGGATGATATTGCGATTCATCTCATCTCCGGCTATAGGTATGGACTTGGCCGTGACAATGCCGTTTAAAGAGATAACGGCTATTTCCGTATTACCACTGCCCATGTCCACTATCAAGTTGCCAATCGGTTCAGATATAGGCAGACCGTTGCCTATGGCCGAAGCCAAAGGATTCTCCACCAGAAAAAAATCTCTGGCGCCGGCTGACATAACCACATCACCCACAGCTTTACGTTCCACTTCGGTCACGTCTAAAGGAACTCCCACCACCACTCTGGGACGAGGCACGAACAAAGAATTTTCTCTGGTAATTTTATTAAAAAAATAACGTAACATTTTTTCAGCTACTTCAAAATCAGAAATAATACCTCTCTGTATGGGTTTTGACATCTGCACATGAGCCGGTGTTTTGCCGAGCATGGTTTTGGCTTCATGGCCGATGGACAACACTTGTCCGTTTCTTAAATTGACGGCCACTACGGATGGTTCGTTAACTACAATGCCTCTGCCTTTGGCATATATATATGTAGTGGACGTACCCAGGTCGATACCCAAATCCGTAGAAAACCTTCCGCGTAACGCTTGAAACATAAATGCCTGCTCATCTTACAAGCAATGAGTCTTTAATATCAAGTGTGGATATATATAAAAACCTTATTTTAAAAGGAAATACTAATGAACAACTAAATGCATCATTGCCTTCTGGAAGATTGGACCATCAAAAACAGATATTCAACGCCGGCAATTACTAATATTAGAACCAGGATCCAGTACCATGCCAACTGACGATGCGCTGACAACCATAAAGCAGTTACGGCTCCCAAAGACAATAACAAGGCGTGTCTGAAAGAAATACGGACGACCCTGGTCAACATATCGGGCTCACGACGCAAACCTATCCTGAAAAGCAATCCGATTAAAGACAAAGTTCCCACTAACGATAGAAATAAAGTCGTATAAAAAAATATGAAGGCTGTTAAACCGGCTTCTTCGGGATTCATGGTTTGCAAAACAAAAAGCCAAGAGATCCATGCCAGACCCGTACCAATACCCATCAAAATAACATACCAACGAAAACTCATAGAAAACAAAAACGTCAATCAAAAAATTATATCCAAAACTTGACCATAGCTACATTATACCTCATTCAATGCTCCGCTAAAAGCCTTGACTGCGGATATCCATTCTATGAACGGCTTTTTGACCCAGCTCTCTGTTTAAATCATTCATAAACGCGGTCTGACCCAAGCGTAAAGCCTGCATGGCACCCGGTGAGTGACTGGTTATTTTTAAACATCCGGCTTTAAACGATACAAATTCAACCTTAGCTGCCTTTTCCTCCCCCCACCGAGCTGTCAGAATTTTTTGCGCGGTTTGCAAAACACGAACCGCGGTCAGCTTTTCCTGTATGCCCGCCGTTCTAAGCGCCTTGGGCATGATGGACTTTAAAGAATCCCAAGCCATATCAAATATTATTCGTTAAATAGAAGCTCTGAGTCACTATATCAATCATTATCTGATTACACATATACCGGTCTATCTATTTTCTAAACTCACAGATATTTTTAAAATCACAATAGGCGCATAAAAAGGATGACGGTGTGGCCGGAAATTCGGAAATCAAAATCTCGTCCATGCGACTCTTTAAATTCTCCTCATAATCCAGTTTAGCCTCTTTTTCAAGCAACGGCACCTCCAGAGTGGAACAACCATGCTCTTCAGCATCCAAATTTGACCTGACAAACAAATACGCTAATCGATTCACCTTTATTCCCTTGGCCTCCATGGCCAGTTGATATAAATGCAATTGTTCTTTGTCCACGGGCGCGGCTTTTTGGCCCGGTTTATACTCACCGGTTTTATAATCAAAAATCGCCACCCCGTCGTCCAAAACATCCATTCGATCTATCTTGCCCTTGATACTGTGCTCGCCTATACGCCAATCGAAATCAGCCTCCAATGATTTAATAATCGGCGTCCGTTTGAGCCATGCCCGCACCATTCTTTTTATAGCTTCCCTGCCCTCCGCGTAGTATTCATCATGCATCTCCCTGGTCGGATACCATTCATCGATCCAACTTTCTTGATATATATTCATGGCCTCATCTTCTGAAACCGTAAAGCCCGTCCCCGAAACTTGATGCGAAGTATCGGCAGGCACAAATAAACTGACCTGCTTGGCTCCGGTGCGATCTTGGTGATTTTTCAAAATACGCTGCAAAGCCAGATGCACGGATTGACCAAAACTTTTCTGGTGCCGGCCCAAAACCGGGATGCGATAAACATGAGCAAACTTATATTGCAACGGGCAGTTTTTATAAGCCACTAATTGAGTAAAAGAGAACCTGCGTTTTAACTTGAATATTTCCCGTAAAGCTGCGGTCTCTTCTTGTTGTTCCGTGGTTTTTAAAGCCGACGTATCCAGTTCTTCGGGTGGACTAAACGCTTGAGGTATATCCAGGCCTGTCTCATAAATAAATACGGACGGCTTTTTCTTGCGCGCTCCCCCGTAATCATCCGCTCCGGTCAAAATCAAATGCCTCTTAGCGCGCGTCAAAGCCACATAGCAAAGACGGCGCTCTTCCTGCAAATGCACATCACCCTCCTGCAGCCTTTCCTGCACCAAACCATCCGGCAATGGAATGGCGTCATGTCTTTGGCGGGTCGGGAAACGCTGATCCACCATGGACACCAAATAAACGGTTTCAAACTCCAAACCTTTGGAAGCATGTATGGTCATGATACGGACTACATCCGGCCCGCTCTCGACCTCGCTCTTCAGCGATCCTTGTTCGCCGCTCTCGATCTCCATTTCCAGCTCATCCATAAAATCAACCAAGTTCGGTGCATGATTATTGGCCTCAAAACGTCTGACACGATTAACGAATTCATTCAAATACCCGATATTCTCGATCCTGTCTCTTTCGTTAAAAGACATGATGTGATTCAGATAGCCGGTTTCTTCTATGGCCTTATGCAAAACCGCCAAAGGCGGCTCCCGCCTAGCGCTTTCACTCAATTTACTGATAATAGCCACCGCGTTTAACACAGCTCTGGTCGATATTTCATCTTCTTTATAATAAACCGGCGATTGCCTTAAAGAGTTCCACAAAGAAATCCCTTTTCTGGAGGCATAAACCACAGCTTCATGGATGGCTGACAAGGGAATCTTAAGACACTGCAAGCTGATTACACGCCACGCGGCCGTGGAGTCATTGGGCTTAACCGCCAACTTAAGAACGGCCATGATATCCACGATGATAGGCTTGGCATACAGCCCGCGCAAAGCAAAAAATCTAAAAGGAATATGCCGCGCGGCCAACGCTTCCACAAAAGGAATGGCCTGATCATTAGATCTGACCAGAATGGCGTACTTGCTCCAGCCCTGATCTTTAGGAGCCGCTCCATGGCGTCCTGCTATGTCTTCAGCCACCCAACCCGCTTCTTTGATCAAAGTCGGAAACCACTCTACGCGCACGTCAGCCTCGTCTTGGATGTGAGATGTAAGGCGCTTGCTTAAGCCCTGGTCTGCCAAAGAAACCTCCAAACGGTGAGGATTGTTGTTTAGTATGACCTTATAAGCCGTATCCAAAATATCTTGATGCGATCTGTAGTTGGAAGTCAGGGCCACGGTCACCGTATCCGGATAATCATCTTTAAACTGTAAAATATTGGCCAGCGACGCTCCCCTGAATTTATAGATAGCCTGATCATCATCCCCGACCACGGTTATATTGCGCTCTAACTGACTTAACATTTTAATCAACTCATATTGAGCCCAGTTGGTATCCTGAAACTCATCCACTAAAAGATATTTAAATTGCTTTTGATACATACTCAAAACCGCGGGGCGCTCTTTGAACAAACGCAGAGTTTCCATGATAACATCCCCAAAATCCAAAAAACCGTAATCTCGCAATATTTTTTGATAAGCCAAGTAGGCTTCGGCCAATTCTTTAAGCCTTCGGCGTTCGTCCTCCACCACTTCAGCTGAATCTCCGTCCAAGACCGCGTTTTGCGCGAACTCCAAATATTGCATGGACGTAATACCTTCATCTTTGGCGCGGCTGATATGCCGGATCAGAGCATGCAAAAATTTAACCGGATTGCCTAACGGTCGATAGTAATCCAGAGGCAAATCTTCCAAATGCTTTTTAAGCAAAATCCAGGCATCGGTTTCGGTTAAAATCTTAAAAGTATTGGGTATACCAATCTCCAAACCATGACGCTCCAAAACACGCTGGCAAAATCCGTGAAACGTGTGAATCCAAAAATCGTAAGCTCCGTTGGGCATATGTTCCAAAACCCGATCTTCCATTTCTTGAGCCGCCTTTTCCGTAAAAGTCAGAGCCACCAATTCCTCGGCTCGATGTTTCTTTTCATTCAAAAGCCAGAGATAGCGTTGCGTCAAAACCGTGGTTTTTCCGGTCCCGGCCCCGGCCACGATTAAAAGCGGCCCCTTTTCATGTACAACCGCTTTCTTCTGCGCTTCGTTCAACTTATCCAAGAAATCATGCATGCCAATTATACTAACCTTTGGTCACACGCTCGTCCACTTATAAAAAAACCGGCTTTTCAGCCGGACGAGAAGACCTTTTTGGTAGCCAATCCGCAACGCGGATCAGGGCTGACATTCTCCTGCGCCAAGGTCTGCGACAGGACAGCCACGCCCTTGCGCTCCATGGCCAATCCGTAATGCAAGACCCTTCCTTCGGAGTCGTGTTGAATAATGTCTATATCAACACTCTTCATAATTCTGGGGTGCTGGGCATAGAGGCTTAAGGCTTCGATGATGCTCAAGGGCATTTCACTGGAAGGATCCAGCCTTTCGGCCAGCTTAATCGGACACTTATCGCGATTGCGCCAACCCCGATGACACCGAATCCAATAAGGCCTGTCCAGAATGAGGGTCTCGTTTGGCGATACCATGTCCCGCTTATCAACACGCAGCATGGCACATATCGCATCAAGCCCGGGACGAGAATCGACCAGCACCAAGTATGGGTACCGCTGATCATAAACCCTCATCTCCATGGGAATATGCGGACATTGAGTCAAGTAATCGCCGAAATACAGCGTACTCGAGTATTCGCGCCATCCGGCCGTGTAATATCTTCGAGCTTGCGCTCGAATGAAAGCCGACCAGTCGGCCTTTTCTGGATCCAAGGCTTTGCGTAAACGCCTAATCTCATCTTCACTGATCAAGCCCGCATGCAGGCACATGACAAAGTCTCTGACATTACGCCATCTTTCGATCAAGGTGAACTGTGTCAGCTCACTGTCCCAACCGCAATCAACTGCCAGCTGAATCAAGCGCGCTGCCTGTCTAAAGGTTGGTTGACCCATGTTCCTCTCCTTGGCCGGCAGATCTCATTTGGCTTTTGCGCCGGATGTCATGCCATACTAACCCATGATCCGCGTGGGCACGGTAAAGCCAGATAATTCAATCATTTAACCGCCTAATGGTCAATAATTCATTTAAATAATTCCCTGCTCAATTCCGACTCGCAGACGAGACATTAATTCCAGATAAAAACGAATGTTTACCAGGGTAGCTAAGCGATAAGCCAGCATTTCCTGAACACTAAAAAGATGATGCAAATAGGCATAACTATAACGCGTCAATTCTCCATCATCACCCAGTAAGGTTTTGTCTTGCGCGTACCTAGCGTTGGTTATATGAATGGTTTCGTAAAAATCCGGCCTGGAGAGATCGTCGTGGACGAAACGATAGATTAATCCATGGCGAGCATTCCGGCTGGGCAAGACGCAGTCCATCATATCGATCCCCCTTTTAACATAAGCAACGATTTCATGCGGTTTGGCTCCGCCCATAAAATACCTCGGTTTATCAGCCGGCAGAACCGGATGAAGCGCTTCCAACACCAGGCAGGCTTTTTCGAATGGTTCACCCACGGATAAACCACCGACCGCGTAACCATCAAAACCCAGGTTAATTAAATCACCGGCATGCTTGATTCTCAAATCAACATCCGTCGCGCCTTGATTGATACCAAACAATAAAGCGCCTGGGTTATTTGATGTATCACGATTTTGTTCAAAAGCTACTTTAGAACGTTCCGCCCACCTAGTGGTTCGAGTAATAGAATTGTTCAATGTCTTTTCATCATAATCAGGAGGCGTACACTCATCCAAAACCATGACGATGTCACTCCCCAGTACCTGCTGAACCTTGATAGATAATTCAGGCGTTAACAGGTGCTTAGAGCCATCAATATGCGAAGCAAACTCAGCCCCCTCCTCTGTGATCTTCCTGCGCTTGGCCAAAGAAAATACTTGATAGCCTCCGGAATCTGTCAGGATTGGGCCTTGCCAGTCCATAAAGCCATGTAAGCCGGCGAAATAATTAATAACATCCATACCTGGCCTTAAATACAAATGATAAGTATTGGACAGCAAAATCTGCGCCTTCAAGCCCTCCATATCAAAGCTGGACAACGTTTTAACCGCTCCCCGAGTGGCTATAGGCATAAAAAATGGAGTTTGTATGTCGCCATGAGGCGTACTTAAAACTCCCCTCCTGGCCGATGAGACATTGGATGCATTCAGTATTTTAAAATTATTTTCTCCGCGCATGATATTTTTTTGTTATTTGCTACATGTTACAAGTTACAAGTTACGGTTGCAATTCATCTTTCTTTTCTTTAGCAAAGGCAAACCATTCTTCCAATAAAGATAAAAAGTATTTATATGGCGTTTCAAAAATAAAATCAAAAAAGAATAGAAAAATATTAATTCTGTTAATTGACTGTGATAACCATCTTCCGGCCCGCAAAATCGGAATGGAAAAAAAATCCACCAATGAATTAATTAGAGTAACCTTGCCGTCGACCACCACTGACTCACGTGTATTCAACCTTAAGCGGAAAGCAAAAAAGCTGACCAGACATAAGAAAAACAAAAATATCAAAGAAGAAATCCAAGTAAATTCAAATTTATTCAAAATCAGCCAAATCAGACCAAAGGTGATGACAAAGGTTAACAGATAAGTGAGCATCAAAAGGCTGGCAGCCAAAGTACTCCGCGACCTAGGCGCCGTAATCATGCGCGTAACCGGGGGTAGATCGCCTATAAGCTCTTCAGCTGCCTGCTGTATACGCGAGGTATTATCACTGCCCGGCAATTTAATAAACACGCCCACCAAAAACATGATGAAGGGAGGAAACAATAAATTAACCAACAAGGCTTCCAAGTGGACCTGCTGATACCAGTACCATTCGATCGGTACTTCCAAAAGCAAAGCCACAATCATTTTGGTTAAAAGCAGATAAATCATGGCTCTAACCGTGCCCCGGCGCAAACGAGTTTTAGCAGATGCGTACTTTTCAGAAGCTAAACGAGCTAAAGCGATTTGCATGGCTTCTGGTTTTTCTAGCAACATGGATGCTTCATCCGGCTTTTTACTTAAACACTCCACCAAAAAATTTAAAGCCACAGCCCAAGGCTTGACCGCTTTTTGAAATTTTTGAGACAAAGAATAATGTAACCTTTGTTTAATTCTATGCTCCACGGCCACCAAACGCTCGGCTATGGGACGCGGATCATCCATCCAAGATTGAGGTGCCAGCCACTCTGGCAAATAAGCTCTTAAAAGCTTATAGCCCAATATCTCATCATCCGCCTTAACCAGAGTTCGGTAACAAGCGACGTATATTTGCAAACGCAGTTCTGATTCATCCAAGGCAGTGCCTCGTACTTTGACAGACTTGCTGATCCTGTCGAACAAATAGGACACCAAAGCTTTTTCTTTGGATGAATCAACCAAGATGTCTTCAATTTCCACCGAGGCCATGGCCTTCAGCCATTCTTGATGGCTATCCGGTCCGGCATTTATTTTGGAGACCAGTTGATATTTATAAATAACCCAAGCCACCTGATCTATCAAAAATACCGGCAAAACACCGTTTGACAAATATCTGGCCGCGATGAGCTCGCGTATCAGACGCTCGGAAATGACCCTTGGATCTTGCTCCAATAACAGCTGCCTTTTTAAAATGCGCAATATAGCCGACTTGCGTATCAGGTGCTCATCCTTGTAGTCAACCACGTTACGAATTCTTTCATAAAAAAAAGCTATGCGGCTTATGCCCGCATGAACGGTAATCTTATCCTCCTCTTCCAAATCTCTGGGCTTGTTTTCGATTAAAATTTGCTGAAGTTTACGGCCATTTATAGTTGCTGACATATTATCGGCGAATGAGATTACCCTACCAAAAAACAAGGTTTTTGACCAGCCCCGAGCCCTTGATCAATCCAGATATTTAAGGTATAAAAAAAAGGCTATGTTCTGGCCTATTTTTGTATCAATTACAATCTTGGCTTTAGCCTATCTTATCAAATCGTTTGCCAACGAGGTTTTTGAGTTTAGAAATTCTTTTTTTGCCATCATAGGCCTATTTCTGACATTGTACATAGGAGCGGCCATATTCGTCAGCTACAGCCTGAAAGATGCCAATGCTGAAAAAATAGGAACAGGATCATCTGAGGATCAGACCTATGTCGTAGACCAGCCCATACAAGAACTGGATTTAAGCACCGGGCCTTAACGTCTGTCAGCGCCCTTGCGTTGTTCCACACTCTTATTTTTCCGATTTTTTTGAGGTTGTGAATACATATCCAACTCTTTAACAAACTCATTAAATTTTAGCTTATATATTCTCTCGGCCCGCTTTTCAAGATCAGCCTCTTTGCCCGGCACACGACCAACTGACTTCTTAGCTTCTTGCTGAGCTCTGAACCAAGCCCATTCATTTGTAAACACAAACCAGCTATACTCCCAAAGAGCTTCTTCGGCTAAATCCATTTGAGACTCCAGTGCTTTTTCTTTGATATTCAACAGAGTAGCCAACCTTAAAATCAAGGGGGATGTATCGACTGGCTCCTGACCGCGTTCGGACCTCAATTCATCCTCCAAAACGGACTTCATCATCAAAGCACCCAGGCATTCCATGGCCTGACTCTTAGACAAAGACAGATTGATAAATTCAGTTTGCATGTGTTTATAAAAATCATAATAGGCAACCTCAAGCCCAGCGTCAAGTATGCTATTAAAAACCAATCAAAAACTTCTCATACCAATACTCATAACCGGTTTGTTATCATGTTTCTCAGCCATCCCCTTCCCGGCCAAGGCACTGGAAAATAATTTTATTTCCGCTTCCGGCCGAAACCTAGAGTTAAAAAATGAAAAGTTTTCTATTAAAGGTATTAACCACATGGACATGGACAGTCTTTGGTATACTGACCGCTTTGAACCCACGGACGAATGGATTACAGAAGATGATTTTGTGTTGTTTAAGAATCTCGGACTTAATACCATGCGCCTGCCGCTCAAAAGTGATTACTTTCAAAAATCAGAGGCTCCTTATGCTTGGCGGGAATCATCGTTTACCTGGTTAGATAAAATTGTCGGCTGGGCCGATAAGCACGGCATTTTTTTAATTCTGGATATGCACATACCCACGGGCGGCGTTTATCAGGATTATCAGATTCATCCGGCCAATCAAATCTTCTGGGAAGATGACTGGATGCGCGGCCGGTTCGTGGATGTGTGGCGCGAAATAGCCAAACGCCATGCAAAAAATGACAGTATCTTGGGTTATGATTTAATGAATGAACCGGCCACGTTGGATTTTGATAAATATCAAAGGCTGATGCGTTTAACGGCCCAAGCCATCCGCGAATATGACGCCAACCATCTGCTGATTGTTCAGCTGGGCATGTACGTTAAAGCGGATCAGAGCTGGGACTTGGCCTATCCGGGGATACCGGATAACCAAATTATTTACTCCTTGCATTATTACCTGCCCACTGAATTCTCTTTGCAAGGAGCTCCTTGGCTGGTTTCATCAGCTACCAGCACATTGGTTTATCCCGGGTTAAAAATACCAAACCAAACTGATGCCTGGAATTATGCAACAATATTAAAGAACCTAGAGTCTCTCAAGTCAAAAACCCAGGTTCACGGAGAACATCCTGTCATCATGTCAGAGTTCGGTACCATTTTTACCAAAAAACACAATGGACAGCTTTTTTGGATTAATGACGTTATCCGAGCAGCCAAAGAACTTGATATGGGTTGGATCTATTGGTACCACAAGGGGCCATTTTTAACCGGAACCCTGTCCATGACAACTAGTTATCCTGAGTACAACTGGCCCGCCTTACACGTCTTGCGCCGTGCAGCCAAATAATATGCCCAAGCCCAAAATGTTATTGCATGTCTGTTGCGGAGTTTGCAGTGCCTATGTACCTGAAAAACTATTGCCAGAGTATGCAGTAACCGTTTATTTTGAAAACTCCAATCTATATCCTAAAACTGAATTCTTTAAAAGAATGGAAGCGGCCCGGACCATGGCTGAAAAATTTGACTTGCCGTTTATCACGGCCGACTATGAACCGGCCAAATGGTACGCCGAGGTACGCGGACTGAGCCAAGAACCGGAAAGAGGCGTACGCTGCACCAAGTGCATTGCCTCCAGGTTGGATAAAACCATGATCTTCGCTCAAAAAAATAGTTTTTCTTGGGTGGCTACAACTCTAAGTGTCAGCCGGAGAAAAAATGCTGAACTAATCAACACACTGGGATTTGAATTAGCGAGCCGGCACAGAATTAATTTTTTAGGCAAGGACTGGAAAAAAGAAAACGGAGAAAAAATATCACAAATAAAAGCCCGTGAAGCGGGCATTTATCGTCAAAATTATTGCGGGTGCGTCTATTCTTTGCAATCCAGAAAAAACTATTCGATGGACACGGATATGTCCTCATCCGCCCATCTGTAAATCCATTTTGAATCTTTCAAATTAACATTGATACAACCTCGGCTCATGGGCTTACCAAAATTATTATGCCAATAAGCATAATGAATATATATATGAGGCATTATTCTTAAATTATACGGAACATTACCCAAATCATAATTATCCGGATGATTGTTGCCATAACTCCACTGGTAACGCACGACCGGTACTTTATTCAACACTGAAAAATTTCCACGCGGTGTATAGTAGCCCCATCGGCCGGAAGAAATATAAAAAGTATTAACCAGCTGACCGTTTTCATACGCCCGCAAGCGCTGTTCTTTGATAGAAATACTAATATGCTTGTTCAATTCAGGCTTACCGTCTACACCGTTTTCAGCTTTGTCTTTATTGGGTTCAGGTATTGAGTAATCATACACGGCATAACCAATGGGGTATTCATACAAATCCCTTTCCGCCACCGTAATCGCTCCTTCAGCATAATCAACCACATCTTCCGGAGCGCGCAATGCTTGGCGTAAATACGCTCTTTTTTGTATATGCCACAGCAAATCAGGGGCGTTCTCATCATAAACCAACCCCTTGAGACCAATTTTTATTTTCGACTCATTTTCAGATCCTACGTCCGGAACCGTGACTATACGGTACCAGGGTTCAACCTTCGCTTGCTCCTTAAGTACTTCAAAGACGCGTTCATCATCCTCAGATATTTGGTACCGTCTTGAATTTAGAGCACTGATATACCAAACTCGTCCGGTCTCCTCTTCTTTGACGAAATCACCGACATATTCACCAACCTCAAAACCCACAGGCGACCTTGAAGCTTGCACTGAAGCGGGCAAGAAGACAGCTGACAATGAAAAAACCGCCGCCATCACTAACAATACTCTCTTTATCATAACCCAAGTATTATAAAGCAATATTATAAAATTGGGTATATGACAGCTTTTTTCTTGTCATACTCCACGGGTATCTGGCCTAACCGCCAAACCGGGCTGGTAGCCTCTTGGTACAAATACATGTTCTGACCGGATACGACATAGTCGGAAGGCAAACGCTTTGCTTTTAAGGCACTGATGCCGGATTTATCAGTTTTGATGCCCACTCCCATGTGACCGGGGAAGAATACAAAGGCCGTCTTATCATAACCCTCCAACTCGCCTAATAAATTAATAGCCAAAATGCTAAAATCTTCACAATCACCGGAACGATCGATCAAAGTTTCCAGCGCATATTTTGGATATTCCAGCTGTCCGGTATAACCATCCTGATTATATGGAATATTCTTAACTAAGGATAATAACAGCTCGCGGGCATTAATTTTTTTATCTTTGGACGCGTATCGCTTGGCTTGATCTACCAATTCCTCAACATATGGATCAGCCACCAAAACAAAATCACGAACATTCTCACCCGTTTCTTTTAATTCATGCGGCAGATGAAGGCGGTAAATATCCAAATAATCTGTTTGTATATTCAACCGAAAAACGTAAATCTTGCCGGCATAAGGTACTTCATAAATAATATTTCGCAGTAAACCCGCTCGATTGGGATATGGGTCATACTCATCAATCACGCCATCACGATCTGAATCAGCCTTCGGATTATTGACTGGTAAAAAAGCCGGCAAATCAAAAACCTGGTCACGGTGAATCGATACGGCCAGACGCAAATCTTGACCAGTTCCATCTATTCTTGCTTGTGACGATTGAATGCTTCCGATATATGCGCCCGCAGCTTTGTTAATCGCGCTTTGAGGGATATCTAATAAGTTTTTTCCTGCACCAATAAATGAAAACGAAAACAATAAAACCGCCATCAATGATTTAAAATACATGCCATCCCCTTTCTTCCTCCGATTCTGCTAATTAGTCTGTATTTCTTTACATTTTATTCGGCGGTTGTCAACCCCTGATGATTCGATATCGCAGTTAAGCACGTGGATCTATCTTGGTCATGAAAACATCCTTGGCCAATAAAAACCCATCCTGCTTGATCTGCGGAAAATTCAGAATGACTTTACGGTAACCTTTTTTCTCAATCATCAACCGATAAGCTCCCCTTTTTACAATAAATGCATATCTGCCTTTAGCCGAAGTAATCTGAGTTTCAAGCAGTTTATTATATTGCTTGTCCATAATGCGGACTATTACCTGCGGCACGGGTTGTTTGGTAATGCTGTCGCGGATGGTTCCGAAAGGCGGTTGAGCCGGCTTAAAAGACATCAATCTGCCGGCCATGACCGCGACGTAGGCCAAATACAAGAGCCAGGCTGTCCAGGAGGTTGCTTGAATCAACACCAATCCCAACCCCAGCAAACTACCTATCAACAAAATCCAATATTGGGTATTTTTTCCTAAATGCATGCCCCTTAAAAATAGAGGCTCGCGTTTTAAGGCTCCCGGTTCAATAGCGATATTTTTGGTAATCACTCCATAATCTTGAACAAAGATATGGTCGCCTGACAATAGATTATTGAAAAAACGGCTTTGTTTTTGTCTGGCCAAAACTGGCGATGGAAAAACAAAACCCGGCTTATCAACCTGCACATAATACTCCCCCTTGGGCGCCATTAAGCGATAGCGACCTTCTCTGTCCGTTACCACGGTTCTGACAATCCTGCCCATCAGATTCTTCAACCTGATGACGGTTGTGGCTTGAGGCTCTCCCGTATACACATCAAACACCACTCCATAACCGTTGTGGCGTCGTCTGAAATCCAAATATACCGGTCTGGTAAGCCACCAAATTAAAACTAAAAAAACAGCTAATGAAAAATGCTTGGCTAAAAAAACATACCACATACGCTAATTCTACCACACGCACCAGGCGCGAGCTAAAATTTAACGTCTGCGCCTGCCCGATCCTCCCATGCCGCGTCTTACACCTCGTCTTGGTCCAGATGACCTGCGACCGCCGGCAGACGACATGCTGCCAGCTAAATTAGCCACCGGCATATCCGGTACCTTAGAGACGGGCAAATACGACCTGGTAAACCTTTCTATAGCCTCCACTTCTTTGCGTTGATCCGGAGTGGCAATGGAAATGGCCTTGCCGACCTGTCCGGCTCGTCCTGTCCGACCGATGCGGTGTACATAGTCCTCGGCTTGATCCGGCAAGTCAAAATTAACCACCAATTCGATATTTTTTACATCTAAACCCCGAGCCGCAATGTCTGTGGCCACTAAAATTCTATATTTGCCGTTTTTGAATCCATCCAAAGCCTCGCGCCTTTGAGACAAGGACCGCTCCGAGTGAATCTCAGCTGAAGAATGGCCTACGCCTCTCAAGGCTCTAGCGATCTTCTTGGCTCCGTATTTGGTGCGTGTAAACACTAAAATAGAACCGCGATTTTCTTTGAGCAATCTTTCCAATAATTTAATCTTATCTTCTTTATTGACTACATATAATTCTTGCGTGACTTTTTCGGCCGTAGTACCCGAGCGATCAATCTCTATGCGTACGGGCAACTTCATGTAAGAGCTGGCGATTTTAACGATCTCGGCCGGCATGGTGGCAGAAAACAACAGAGTCTGTCTATCTTTGGGAACGCTTTGTAATATACGTTTGATTTGAGGCGCGAAACCCATATCCAGCATCCTATCCGCTTCGTCCAAAACCAAGACTTTTACATCATGTAAGTTTATCTTTTTTTGATCTAAGAAATCAATCAATCTGCCAGGCGTGACCACCAAAACATGGGGGTTGCGTTTGATCTGCTGCATCTGCAAGTGCATGGACGCTCCGCCGATCAAGACAGCGGTACGCAAACCCACGGGCCTGCCCAATTGCTGGATCACTTTTTCGGCCTGCAAAGCCAGTTCTCTGGTAGGCAGAATAACCAAACCCCGTCCTTTGGTTTGTGCCAGGCGTTGGATAAGCGGGACACTGAAGGCTAAAGTTTTGCCCGTGCCGGTTTGAGCTATGCCGATCAAATCCTTGCCTTCCATGGCCACGGGAATGGATTTATGCTGTATGGGAGTCGGTGCTTTATACTGGAGTTGCCATAAAATATCCAATAGCTTGGGAGCAATACCCATGCCATAAAAACCCGGTTCCAAAGGTGTAACATTTGTCATATTTGAGCAGTGTAGCCTAAAACTGACATTATGTCATTAATACCGACCTGATCAGAAGGATTGTTTACGATTTCACTTCCTCAAGCAGCATTTTGTAATCCGATTTAAAGATATTGCGAGCCAGATGGAAAATGGTATAAGTGATGAAAAAAGCAGCAAAGACATCAATTGAATAATGCCAATGGCCCAGCAAAACCGTAACCCCGAACAAAGCTGAAATGATTAGAAAAGCCAGTCTGACGTATTTTAAATTCCAAAAAATAAGGGCCATCAAAAAAGGCGCACCCGTATGACCGGAGAAAAACAGGTCCCCTGTAAAATTCAGCAGGTCGGAAATAGGACCAGCCTCCAAAGGCGATCGTTCCGGAAAAGGACCGATTTGAGTTAATGACATGAAGAAGGCTCTGATAATAATAAACAAAGCCAGACTTTTGCAAACGAACGGAATGCTTTTTGGCTCATACATTAATAGAACGAAGATAAAGACAACAAAAATAGCAAAGCCTTCGATAAATATTATATCAACATTAATAACCGGCAAGTTGTCCAAGATAACGTCATTAACCGGCTGGCTGGCATTGGCACTAGCATATGTGCCGGCAAAAAAATTAAGCACTAAGCTCAAAAATAAAATCAAGACGCCTAATAAAGCCGAAGCAATAAATTCCCTTTTGTTCCAAACAAGACGGTGCTTGTTAAAAAAATCAGGCATATATGTATACTATTTAAATATTAATACATTTTTATACTTTGCACAAAGAACGGCCTTCTCTAATGCCACGATTAAGAAAGACAATGACTATTGACAAGAGCCTGGGTAAAACCTAAAATATCCAATCTCAAGGATCTTTGCTTGAGAATCAAAGGAGGAGAGATGGCGGATAACGAGGTTCGTTACACCTATTTTGGAGATTCGACTGTCCCCGAGATCCCGGCCGTGCAAGACGTTCTGTATGCTTTACGGCTCTCGGATCATGATGCTCGTTACGAGTTTGCACTCGAGCATCACCCTCCCTACATCTTCAACGTCATGCTCACCGCGGCCAAAGTGGCCGACCGATTGTTCAAGCTAAACGATCAGGACGATGCCGCCAGAGATAAACTGATCGCGGAAACGATTATAGATCTCTGCCCGGAAGAGGCTCGTTGCCTGTTCAATCAGGCCTACTCCAATGCGTTGTACGCGTCCGGAAAGCGCCCGCCCGGCAACGGTGCGGAACAACTCTGGTTGCGGTGCGGATGCCGACATTGCCGCACCAGGCAAGTAGAAGCCAACCGCTTGAACGCTTGCGACGATTGACTCACTCCCGCCCCATTGGAGGACACACCTCGAATGCGGGCGGATTTTTTTATAAATTGACAATGGTTTTGCACTCTGGTTATATCCATAACTGGAGGAGTTTGACATGCGAACACACGAACCGTGCGACTGGGCCTGCGCCATAGAGCAAATGGGTGGTGAATTTCTCTTGGAGATTGTGACTCACGAACTTTTCATGCCCATTATGGATCAGACCCTGGGCTTTATGGTAGCCATGATTAACTCCGGCTATATCGGCTTTGATGAAAAGTCGAGAACCATCCTAGCTGAAGACGATTTTCTTGAGCAAGCTCTCATCAGAATCATGCTTGAGGCTCAAGAAGAACTAGATGACCAGAGTTGTGAGCTGGTCATCTACGTAATTACCGCTACCTTGGAATCTTCACGGTACGCCATGCGTTGGCAGGATTTGGACGCTCACGAAAGGACCTCGCTGGAAGCCGCCTACTTGAATTATTTAAGACGCAATCCGGAGCAGCTCCTAGCCAAGGGAGAATCCGCTATGCCGGCTGATGATCACTATCTGCCAACCATGATCAGATTCTTGGTTTGGGGAGCACATAATCAAGGGCGCTTGCCGAGCTGGTACGAAAAAGCCGAAAATGAAATACTGCGACTGGCCGAGCAAACGGAACAAGCTATGCGCTCTACCGACAGTTCATTCACGCCCGGAGAAAACTGAAAATTCTTAGCCAAACTTCAAGGAGAGAGAAGATGGGCAGAGAAGATTTCGTCCGAGCCGGCCTTGGGCTGGAATACGATCAAGATTCACAGGCTCCACAGATCCCGTACGTGCAAGACGTACTCTATATCATGCATTTGGCGGGCGAAGAAAAATTCTATGACATTTGTTTGTTCAGACATCCGACCTACGTAGCCAATACCTTGTTGATAGCAACGGCTGTAGCCCATGAGATCGCCGGCCCCAAACGCGTGAGCCGGACAGACATGCACAAAGCCGTAGCTCAAACCATCATGGATCTGTGCCCCGCAAATGCCCGCTGTCTGCGTATTCCGGGCTTTGCGCAGGCCAAAAGCATGCTCGGACTGGTGGACATTGAAAACCGCCGTCCCGCGGAGCTCGCACGTCTCTGCGGATGCGCTCGTTGTGAAGCCTTAAAAGCTAAAAAAGAGCTCAAAAAACGAGCTTCTTAGCACTTTTCTCTCCCTCCAAGCTTTAAGTGGACAATCCACAGTTTGGAGGGTCATTTTAATTCCAAATCCGAGTTTCTATTGACATTTTGGCAAAAATGCGCTATAATTAGGAGCATAAAATTGTAATAACTTCTAAACCTAGTCGAGTTCAGCATTTTATTTTTAACTCAGCAATTTTAGTAAGAATCTTCAAAAGACCTATGGAAACAGGTGTAATAAAAAAGCTTACCGATCGTGGCTTCGGCTTCATCGGTATCGAAGGTCGACCTAAGGATTTGTTCTTTCATAGCAAATCACTGATCGACGCCCAATATGAGGATCTTCGCGAAGGCGACAAAGTCACCTTTGACATCGAAGAAACTGATAAGGGAGAAGCTGCCATCAACGTCAAACTCGCCCAATAAGCGAACTCAGCGTTAGACACAGCCAAAAAAATCTTCAACGAAGATTTTTTTGTTTCTAACTAAACAGCTTTTCCAATTAATTCTTCTTTTTCAAGACGAGATAATTTTTTTATCTGCGCTTCAATTTTAGCGGCTGAAGAACGACTATCGACTCTTTCGCTCCATACCAAACAAACAGGCCGGCGAGAACGAGTATATTTGGCACCCCGGCCAGAATTATGTTTATCTAGCCTGTCGGCCAAATCCGTGGCCATACCGGTATACAAAGTTCCATCCGAGCAACGAACCATGTACACAAACCAATCGCCCTCCTGCATACAATTGTTTTTTTTATTTGGATTTATCGGCCAAAAATCCCAAGTCTAAAGTTTCATCAATTTTTATTTGATCGATAAAATCTTGTGCGTGACTGACCAGAATCAACCCGCCTTTATACTCACCGATGGCCCGGGCAATGACCGGTAAATGTCTGAAATTGATATGATTAGTGGGTTCATCCAGCACAAGCAACGCTGGTGATTGTAAAACAAAACGAGCAAAGCACAGCAAGCCTTTCTGACCCTCGGATAAAGATCCGACTTTATTTTTCAATAAATCCGAAGTTAATAAAAATTCTGACGCTACGGCGCGCAATTTCTCGTTGGATTCAATGGACATCACTTCGGCCAAAGATTCATAAGCCGTGGCTTCAAAATCCAAACCCGAAAAATCCTGGCGGTAGTAGCCCACCGAAACATCTTCGGCTAAGACACAACCCGAATCCATGTTTTGAGCTATGGTTTTAAGTAAAGTGCTTTTACCAATGCCGTTTGAACCGGTTATTCTCAATTTATATCTTTTACGCACTTCAATATCCACGGGCTGGCGCACGCACTCCCCTTTTTTAAACAAAGATACCTCTGTCATGGTCAATAAAGTCCCGGAAATGTCCTGGCACGGAATGATAAAGTCCCTGATAGTACGGTCATCGCGCCGGACCTCCACCATATTTTCTTCGGCATCCACCACCTGATCGCGCAGTTTACTGGCCAAACGCCTCATTTTACCTCCTTTGTTGGCGAAAAAATTGATCTTTTCTTTACGATCCTGAATCTCTTTCAACATGCGCGCGTTTTGCATGCGCTCACGTTCCAAACGCGCGGCCAATTCTTCCACCACATCAAAATAATTACCCACGTACTGTTCCATCTTGCGGGTAAAGACATCCAGATGCAGAACGCCTTCAGTAAATAAATTTAAAAAGTCAGCGTCGTGCGAAATAACCAAAACAGTTTTGGGGTACATGATTAAAAAAGAAGTCAGATGTTCTACCCCCTCTTTGTCCAAATTATTGGTCGGTTCATCCAGCAATAAAATATCCGGTTCCTGAATCAAAGCATATGCCAGCAAGAGACGAGCTTGCTGTCCGCCCGAATGCTCTTTAACCTTTTTATCCAAGCTTGTATCCAAATTTACCATCTCCAAATAAGTCCGGATACTGCCATCCAAATTATAAGGGACTTCTTCAAAGGCTTTGGCAAAAAATTCACGCACCGTATTTTCCAGGTGCTCACGGGCCATGACCTGTTCAGCCAAAGCGATGGTCGCGTCTTTTTTAATATGCACCTCACCGGCTTGCGGTTTAAGCTTTCCGGTTAATATTTTAAATATCGTACTCTTGCCCGCTCCATTTTGTCCCATGAGCGTTATTTTTGAATTTTCCCTGACCGAAAAATCAACCTCATCCAAAAGAGGCTTTTCTTCGTCATAGCCGAATTTGACTCCGCTGAAACGAATTATGACATTTCCATGATCCATAAAGGAGCTGGCATTAAACCAGAAAAAAACGGGCATGGCAAGTGTTCACAACCTGATTCATCTTATTGTTTTGACAATTGAATACGGCCGAAAAACCAATATACGACAAATACGTTGGTTCTTTTTATTCCTTGACGGCCTTTTGCTCGACAAGAACATAGTAGTAATCGTTAGAGGTTTTTTTATTTGACTCACCAGCCCACAGCCCTTAAACTCACTCAGAACCTTGAAACGTTTCATGCCTGGGAGATACGACCATGAGTCTACCTGAATTCAAGAAACTCGGCCTCGCCCTAGCCTACCCGAAAAATACTTGGGCTCAGAGGCTTCCTGAGATCCAAGACGTTCTATACATCTTGCGCCTGACTGAAGAACAACGATCCTTCACATCATTCCAAGGCGTGAATCCGGCATACATTCGCAATACCTTGCTGGTAGCGGCAGCTGTCTCCGATGTCATTTATAACGCATACCAAAAAGATCCTGAACATGCCCGAAAGATCATTGCAACGACCATTGTTGAGCTGGCTCCCGAGGAAGCTTGCTGTCTGCGCAACCAGGATTTCGCAGCTGCACGCGCGGTTCTCGATCCAACACTAGAGAACAAGGCTCAAGAAGAAATGGTGGATGTCTGCGAATGCGAAAAATGCGGCAACCTAAGACAAATCGCCGCCTGCGGACTGGCCTGCGGCGACTGACGATACTTTTGCCCTCGAGCAGCCTGGCTCCGGGGCGATTTTTATTGAGACGCGTACCAATCTATCGGATCAATTTCTCTGACAGTCTCATCAGCCGAAACCTGAATGGTTATCGGGGTATGATCAGTACAAGTGTACTCCCCTCCGCATTTAACAAACTCTGAATAGTAAGCTTTATAATCTTCAAACTGATCATTTATTTTTGAATAAACTTGATAATTGCCAGCCGGGACTTCCAATTGGTATCCATATCCATAAGTGAAATCAGAACCTTGCATCATCTGATAAGTGCAATATGATTCATTGGTCTTTATATCAACCGCGCGTTATTTATAACTAAAACTCAACTCCAATTTTCATGCAAATGCTCAGCCAACTTTTGTTGCAATTCTTTTTTACCAACCAATTGGACATTATTAGCCTTGGCCAAATCCATGGCACCGCGTGTATATTCCCCGTTAGTGATAACCACGGCATGCGAACAGTCATAATACGGTTTAGCGGCCACAGCTTCCTGAACAGCTGAATTGCTTACCGACCCAGAATAGCGCTTGGCTTGAATTATATACCTCTTCCCGTTCAAATTAGCAATCAAGTCCGCACCCTGATCACCCGCCTTACCATTTAGCTGCACACTGAATCCCATGGCTTCAAATAATCTTTTTAACAATAATTCAAAATCACTGCCAGATAAAGAGTTTAGATCTTTTGTTTCCGATCCAATGCTTTTCACTGTCAAATCAAGTTCCAATCTATCAATCCTTTTCTTCAAATAATTTTTAAACTGTCTCTGATTAATCCGCAAACCTTTTCCATTCAAATACTCCACAAGTTTACTTAAACGATTTTCGTCAAAATAATAACCTAAATAATTCCATGATTCCTTGTTTTTTTCTTTGCCAAAACGATTGATAAAATTATCAATTTCGACTGCAAATCCGCTGGATTTGATAAAATTATTAAGTCTAACGTCTTTTTTTAGACGATAAATCCAAAGAATTGCAACCATGATACCCAGCCCGACTATTGATGCAAAAATAATGTATAAATATTGATTAAATAGGGCTGGATTTTTGTACTTCAATGCCCACAAAGAAACAAAAGCACCAAAGAAGGCTAGGGATAAAATCCTCGGAATTATACCGAATAAATCTTCTTCATTTTTTCTTCTTGGCATACGATTTAATATATTTTATTATTATATTTATTTAACTTCCACCCTATCCAAATCCGCATTCGTAATCCCCAACCCCAAATACCTCATAATTTCATAAGCCGCGGCGCCGTTTTTCATGTAAATCATTCGGCAATTTTTGGGGTAAACATAATAAGCCTCGCCGTGTTGTTGAATCTGCAGAAGAATCCGGCCTTTTAATCTATTGGCCAAGGAATTTGAGGCACAGATGCTTGAAGCGTTGATTATCTCAGCCGTGGTATTCATTTTCGGCAGCTTGTTCAAATCAACGTCCGTGATACCCAATCCGTAAGAACGCATCATCTGATAAGCGACCGTTCCATCTCTCATATAAGACCGTTCTTGTGATACAGGGTCTACGTACCAAGCCTCACCATGTTCTTGTACCTGAAGCAGGATATAGCCTTTAACACGAGAAATGAAATTTGAGTCATAAACCGGAGGCTTGGAGGTTGGAACGGATGCGGCCGGGCCTGAACTTGGATATTCGGACATGTAGGTTTGATAAGAACTCCAAACTTTTCCCGTCTTGGCGGCTCCATGATTGACAAACTGCTGGCCCACCCAGCCGCGAGCCCCGTTAGCCGAAACGCTGTACCAACCATCCGTGTAGCCTAAGACGCTAACCGCCGTCCCCGCGCTCAAGGTGGTTAAGACACTCGAACCGTCCATGCAGGCTTGGTCCCTCAAAAAGACCGCCGAGCTGACATTGCCCGTGCCCGTGTATTGATGCACAGGATCGACGAAGCAATCCCCGGCCATGGCTCGCGCAGGTAATAAACAAATGCTAACAAATAGACCCAGTAATAAGTATTGATAGTGTCTCATATAATTATTCATCGTTATTTAGACTTGTGAACTAATATCTGTGCCACATCTACATAATCAACCTCAAAACCAACCTCGCATAGAATAAAGTAATACAACCACTTAAGGTAAAACTTTTCATCAAAGCCCAAACTCTTAATTTGTTCTTTTTTGGCTGTAAAATTCTTAGCCCAGCAATTTAGAGTCTTGGCATAACTATGTCCCATGCGCTCCACAGACATTAACTCCATGCCCAGTCTTACTGAATTCGACTCTATTTCTTTTAAAGACAAAAGCTCGCCGCCCGGAAAAATATACTTTCTGGTATAATCGGTTCTGGCCAAATATTCTTGGTAATGTTCGTCCGGATATAGAATGCATTGCACACAAAGCGAACCGCCCGGCTTTAACAAGCTGTGGCACTTGTCCATAAACAAGGTCACATATTCATGGCCCAAAGCCTCCATCATCTCAATTGAGGCGATCTTATCAAACTCACCTTCCAGATCTCTGTAATCTTTGTTGATCAAAGTAATCCTATCGCTCAAGCCCTGATCATTGATACGTTTTTGAGCAAAAACGAATTGTTCGTCAGAAATGGTGGTAATGGTCAGCCTGCAACCGTAATTCTTAGCCGCAAAAATCGAAAAACCTCCCCATCCGCAACCGATTTCCAGAACATGATCTTCGGGCCGAAGATTCAATTTTTCACATATGGATCGATATTTATTCTCTTGAGCCGTTTGCAGATCTTCATCATCTTTAAACAACGCACTGGAATATGTCATGATCGGATCCAGCCACAGCTGATAAAAATCATTGGACACATCGTAATGCGCTTTTATATTTTTTTTACTGCCAAGCTTGGTATTTTTTCTTAACCAATTACTCAAACGCGATAATCCGTTGGCCCAATCAAAATTGGCAGTAGTCGCCTTGTTGGATCCAAAACCAGGAAGAAGCTCCTGATTCTGCATGAAATACAGCAACAAGTTTTTCAAGTCATTGGTCTGTATCTCGCCCAAAAAAAACGACTCGCCAAAACCCGTGGAACCATATAAAGCCACGCGCCTGAAAAAAACGTCGTCCAATATGCGCAAATCAGCCCTTTCAACCCGCAGACCCTCCGCGGGCCGGCCGAAGACCATCTTCTCGCCCTTATACTCCACTTCCAGCACCCCCCTGAAACCAGATTTGGATAAAAATCCGAATATGATATTTTTAAACATAGTGCGTCAATTTTTTTTAATTGTTTGAATAATTTCTTTATCCGTTTCTTTTTTGTCTCGGAATTGAATTTTTTTAAGATATAGTTTAAATGCCTGATAATAAATCCTGAAAATGACCATCAATGTAAATAAAGGATAACGTAAATTTAAAAATAATATCCGCCAATCCGTCATCTCCCGCTTTTCACCCACAAAAGTCGCGTTGATTTCTGTCCCCCCTCCTTCAAGCGACTCAATGATCATTAATATTTTTTCATTCGGCAAACCGAATCTCCAAGCCAAATCATTATCAAAAGAGGTATAAGGTGAAATGTAGTAATTCTTGCGCTGTAAAGAAGTGAATATCTTGGCCTTGGGATCTTTTATGGGTACAAAATACATTTTTTGATCTCCATAAGTATTATTGACTTCGCTTGCCAGTACTCTAAAACTCCCTTCTTTATCAAAGCAATAATAAAAAGTTACGGGATTAAAAACATACCCAAAAACCCGCAAATTGGTCAGAGCGAAGACTTTCCCCAATTCAAAATCAAAACCGGCCTCTTTCAGCAAAACACCTATTCTGGCCCTGGTATCCAAGTTAAGATATTTGTCAGGGTGATAGTTTACATTTTCCTTTGATATCAACTGTTTACCGTCATCTTTTTGTTGTATGAATTTAAAATGATCTTCATCATAAAAACTCAAAATATTGAACTGATTGTGAGAGAAAAATTTTAATTTTTTATTCAAAGCCGGCAGTTCATCCAAATCAATATACGCCATGTAAACCGAATAAACGAAAGTGTTGTTACGCGGTTTTTTTCTGACGTGGCTGATTTTTCCGGTATAAATGACGGAATTCATAACTAAATCACTTTAATCGCTTTAAGACATTAACCGCTTTCAAGCCTGATTTAAGCCCGTCTTCATGAAAGCCGTATCCGAAATAAGCGCCGGCAAACATTATTTTGGAATCTTGATTGACCTCGGGCAATTTTTTTTGCAAGACGAAATTTTCCACCGTAAAATTGGGATGGTGATAATGAATTTCCTTAACCACCTTGGCAGGATCTATGGGTAAAAACGGATTGATGGACACAAAATAATTTTGCTTGGAAGCGGTATGCTGTAAAGGATTCATCCAGTACACGGTCGATGATCGAGTTGTGCCGTCGGGCAGACGTTTAATCAAATGGTTCCAGGCTGACCAAACTTTTTTAATCGGCTGCATAACCGATTCATCCGTATGCAAAACCGCCGTGTTGGCATTATAACCGAATTTGGCCAGTAAATCTCTTTTATGAACCGGCATATCTTTAACTATTTTCAAGCTTTCATCCGAATGACTGGCCATGACGACATAATCAAAATCGTATTCACCTTTGATTGTCTTCAATCTCACGCCTTCTCCGATCTCGCCGACCTCGGTCACTTTTTCATTCAAATGAATATCAAAATTACCGGCAACCGCAATTTTTTTTGTGTAATCATCGGATCCCCCGACAACCGAATACCATTGCAGAGGGCGCGTCAGACTTAACAATCCGTGATTATAAAAGAAAGGTATGATGATGGAGATGGGAAAATCATAGACGCTCCCCTGCTCCGTGGACCAAACAGCCGAAGACATGGGCGCCAGATAATTGTCTATAAAAAAATCAGACAAACCCTTGCTTTGGCAATATTGCTTGATGGTCAACGGACTACTTTCTATTATCTCCCTGTCTTTAAGAGCCACTCTGAAAAATTTAACAATCTCAAATAACAGTTTCCAGTACCTGTAAGAAAGTAAATTTTTCGTTTGCGCAAAAAAGTGCAGCCAGCTGTTGCTGGAATACTGCAAGCCGGTGTTCATGTTCCAGACCCCAAAAGACATACTGCATTTTTGCTTTTGGACACCAAGTTCATCAAACATTTTTACCAAATTGGGGTAAGTCCTCAAATTGAAGACAATAAAACCAGAATCAACCGTAAACTCCCGGCCATCTTCTGTTAAGCGGTGCGTATGAGTGTGCCCGCCCAGATAATCATTTTTTTCAAAAATCGAGATATCATAATCATCTCGCAGATAATACACGCAACCCATGGCCGAAATGCCAGAGCCGACGATAGCTAATTTCTTTTTCATAAAATTATTTAATAAAAAAATTCGGAAACATGGCCGGAGTTTTTTTGGCATATTCCTTAAACTCGGGATCGTTATTAAATCCGGCTTCAGCCAGAGGAACACCCGACACAAAACGCAGCAACAATGTAATGGTAATCGGACCAGCCAAAGCCAGCCACCAATACTCGCCAAAAGCTATCAGCCAAACGCCCCACCAAATAACAGACTCGCCAAAATAATTAGGATGACGGGTATACTTCCACAAACCGATCTTCATGATATGCTCGTCCCCCTGCTTTTTAGGCTTGGTAATGAACGCTTTTAACTGCCTATCGGCCGTTGCCTCAAAAATAAAACCAAACAACCACAACCCGAGGCCGGCTATCTGCAAAACGCCCCACGAAGTGTCTTTATATTGCGCGAGAGTAATAATCGGCGCGGCCACCAGCAACATAAAAAAACCCTGCACCATAAAAACCTTAAACCAAGACCAAAACAGCCAGTTTTTGCCCCACTCTTGCCGCCAATTCATGTAGCGCCGATCCTCGTGCTCTTCACGACGAAAACGTTTATAAATATGCGAAGCTAAACGCAGGCCCCAAAAAGTCACCAATAGCCAAACCAACAGCGTCTTGGAATTGAAATTGGCGATCAAACCGATGGAGGCCAACATAACAAAACCCAACCCCCAAGCCACATCAGCAATATCATTCCTGCGTTTTATAACCGCGTAGATAAACCAAACGTGCATGTACAGGAGCACGCCTAAAAATTGAACCGTCAGCAATTCCAAGTTCATAAGCCCAAGTATTTACTGCAAATCAAATATGAAACAATGGAAACCGATCCGGAAAGAACAATGCCCCAGATGATATCTATAATCACTATTTGCCATGGCCAATTTTTTAAAACCGCCAAACTTGTCAGATCAAAAGTCATGTAGGTGAAAAATCCGAACAAAGCTCCATAAATAAGTGCATAAGACCAAGAATTATTCCGTAAGGCTGGATAAATGGCGAAAATCACCAAACCCACAATAAAGGCCAGGTAAAAAATAATGGCCGCCGTCCAATTGGGCGTGTCCAGCATCAAGTGGCCCATGTATTTCCGATAGACGTTTTTGGCGATAACGCCCAGCCAGGTTAAATCGATCAAAAAGAAAATGGGGACCGACACCAGATAGATCTTGATAAAGGTCATGATATTCATATGGTTTTTTGGTTAACCGTGTTGGCGGTTTTATTTAATGAATCACTCATTGGTTCTTTTAAAGAACAAAAAACCTACACTGCTTAAAATTAAAAACAAACAGAAAACCACAGCTACAATAACATTCTCATAGCTACGCGCAAAACCGTCAACCGATAGATGTTTTAACAATATTCCCGAGTAAGCCCAGACGAACACCAAGCCATAGGCTGGATTGCGATCTTTTAGCATCCGCCAAATACCTACTCCCGCTCCTACAAATAGTATCAGAATCACCCAAAAGACATCTGACAAACCAAATCTGTTCCAGTTAAGACTAACTAATAAGACTGTAATATTAGCGATAGTCGCTACGCTGATCCAGCCGAAATACAGACTGAAGGGCAATTTTATGCAAACATAATCCAAGGCCTTTAAGCTTTGTTTTTTGAGAATTTCCGCCAATATAATCAAACAGGTCAGTAGTAGCAACATGATAATAACAGACAACCAAATCACACCGTAATGCCAAGCAAAAATCCAAGCTATATTGACCAAGGAGGACAAAATAAAATATTTATTGACTTCGGCTAGTAATTTTTCTGTTTTATCATCCTGTTTGTTTTTAGGATAAAAGAACTGAAAAATGACATATGCGCCCAGCAACAAATATATCAAACCCCAGATGGAAAAAGTTATCCCGGCCGGAGTAAACAAATTGGCATAGGCATCCGAAGCCTCACCCGTAGTCACTCCCCCAATCGGCAAAGCATTGGCTAGATAATTCACATAGACCATGGCGATATACCCGACCGCAGCAGTAATCTTCAAGTACAGATAATGGCTGTTTTTCATATAAATTAACAAATTAACATTATTTATGCATTATACATCAAAATAATATCCATGACTCATAAAATCAACGACATCGAGAAAATACTCTGATAACGCAAATACAGTTTTCTGATTGGGCAGTATCAGCAACCTTGCGAATTTTATAATATCCTGCTATTTTAATGACTGCTTATTAAGGTTGATGGTGAACTAATTGAGCAGTATAGGGGCGTCGTATAATGGTAGTACGGGGGTCTCCAAAACCTCTAGCGCGGGTTCGATTCCTGCCGCCCCTGCCATAAAAAATCTGCCTGGTAATAACCAAGTGGATTTTTTATTTGTGCTGACCTATACAACCTCATGGATTGTGTTATATTGACCAATCATATGAAACCCAAAGTTTTAGCGCCCGTTAGAGACGAAACCTCGTTTGTCGCGGCCGTGCAGGCCGGTGCGGACGCGGTATATTTTTCAGTTGGGGAATTGAATATGCGTATCAGTTCACGGGGTATCGACCTGGAAGCATTGCCGCGTATTGTGTCTGCCGCGCATGAAAAAGGTGTTGAAGTATTTATTACGCTTAATGTGATTGTGTATGATCAAGAGCTTGAGCGCGTGCGTGAGATTCTGCAAATAATCAAGGACGCTCAAGCAGACGCGGTTATCTGCTGGGATTTTGCTGTCATCACCTTATGCCAAAAGATGGGCATCCCCTTTCATATTTCGACACAAGCCAGTATTTCGAATTATTCAGCGGCCAGATTTTATGAAAACTTGGGAGCGAAATGCGTGGTACTGGCGCGGGAGTGTACACTGGAACAAATCACGGAGATAAAAAGACAGATGAGGACGGCGAAGGTGGAAGTTTTTGTGCATGGAGCGATGTGCGTTTCCGTTTCAGGACGGTGCTTTATGTCTAATTTTTTGGAATGTAAATCGGCTAATCGAGGAGCTTGTTTTCAACCATGCCGGAGAGAATACACGATTCGCGACAAAGAACTCGGGCACGAGTTGGATGTGAGCAATGGCTATGTTATGAGCCCTAAGGATTTATGTACCATCGAGATTCTTGAAGATGTGATTAAAACAGACGTTGATTATCTTAAAATTGAAGGGCGAGGACGATCACCGGAATACATCCAGACGGTTGTCGGGGCATATAAAAAGGCAGTAGATGCGATTGGGGCGAAAATGTATACAGATGCGCTGAAGGATGAGCTGATGGAGGAGGTAAAAAAAGTATATAACCGCGGTTTTTCAACCGGGTTTCTTTTTGGGCGCCCGGCGCAGGATGCCTGGGCGCGCAAGGGCAATAGTCAAGCGACCGAAAAAAAAGAACTTATAGGTAAAGTGAATAATTATTATCGTAAGACAGGCATCGCGGAACTGATTGTAACGAAAGAAATCGTCAATGGTGATCTGTTGCAGTTTCAAGGTCCGACAACCGGTGTAGAGCGCATGACGGTGCATGAATTTGAAGTACATCCCGGAAAAGAAGTCACTTTTAAAACTGATTTTATCACTAGAGATTCAGATGAGGTGTATCGCGTGTTAAAAAATAATATAAATAAAAAAAAATCATCCCTTTAGGATGACCGAGTAGATTTGCTCCTCACGACGAAGTCGCCATCAACCGCATCTTCATCACCGGCGTAAAACCAAGGACGATGCGCTCCGCAGTCAACAATTCTGATGAGTCCGTCCGCTTTGCTCAAACTGCTTCCAAGCCGGACGAAAATCCGACCAAAGCACTGTTCAGCCGCCGACAGATCTGTAAACTCATAGAAACGAGCCTGGCCGTTCCAGTGTTCAAAAATCACCAAGGGATGCTGTCCGGGCGGCGGGTTGGCAATCTCCAGCAACTCCACGAAGCCGACAAACGGAGCATGATCACTGCCAGCGTACATGTGCTGGGTCATGATGAAACGCGTTTCCATGACATATCCGCCATGCATGGACACAGTTCTGGTCTGCCGGACGCCTTTGGCAACATGGCGCTGAAAATCGCGGTTGTCGAAGTTAGTCGGCACCCGAAAACTAATCGTGTGCCCGCTCTCGCTGACCCGCACGCCTTGCATTTCCAGTTTGCCCTTCATGTAGACTCTGGCTGAGCGGCCCTGTTCATTGTCGAAAAACGTCAACTGCAAGCGTGCGCCTCGGCCGTCCGAATGAATCTCGGCCAACGTTATTTTCGAACTCATGATGCCTCCTCCCGGCTAGGTATGATTTATTTAGCAAACATAAATACATAAGTCAATGCTCCCGGCGGACGTTCAATTGACCAAAACCACGGTTGAATTATTGACCATGAATACATATTGATAATCCTGGCCGGTAAGTATAATATTATCAGGCCTATGTTGATCAAACCCATCAAGACCCGCATCTTTAAAGAAAACGAAAACCTGCTTGATTTTTTGGATAAATATATCTCCAAACCGCGTGAAGGCTCGATTATCGTGATCACCTCAAAAATAGTCGCCTTGTCCGAAGGACGTACACACGCCAAGGAAAACGACAAAACCAAAGAAAAGCTAATCCGCCAAGAGAGCCAATATGTAATGCGTACTCGCTACACTTGGCTGACTATTAAAGACAACATGCTGATTAAATCAGCGGGCATAGATGAATCCAATGCCGACGGTAAATATATCTTATTGCCCACCGACAGCTTTAAGTCGGCCGACCAAATCAGAAAACATTTTATTAAAAAATTCAGACTCAAAAAATTTGGTGTTCTGATTACCGATAGTTTGATGTATCCCCTGCGCAACGGTGCCGTGGGCATTGCCTTGGGCTACAGCGGATTTTCAGGCATCCTAGATTACCGAGGACAAAAAGATTTGTTCGGGCGTAAACTAAAATCCGCCAGAACGGACGCGGCCGACACATTGGCCGCGGCTTCTGTTCTGCTGATGGGCGAAGGCAATCAAAGTCAGCCTTTGGCCATGATCACCGGCGCTCCGGTAAAATTTCAAAACCGAATAGATAAGAAAGAATTACGCATAGACATTCGCGATGATGTCTATCAGCCCATCATGGAAAAAATCCGGCGTATTAAATTTTAAAGCCACACAAAATTTAAATATGTGTTATCAACACATATTTTTTTTATTTCATGCTAAAATAGAGTCATCTATGACAAGCAGTAACAACCGCACCAACCAAAAAGGTTGCGCTTATGTGGTTTCAGTCAATATGGGTTATGGCCATGACCGCGCCGCCTTCGCCCTAAAAGAATTGGCCCACGGAGGAATAATCGAGGCCAATGATTACCCAGGCATACCCAAAAAAGATAAAAAACTGTGGTTGCAAAGCCGCAAAGGCTATGAAGCCGTGTCCAGATTAAAACCCATCCCCGTAATCGGAGACCTCGCGTTTGCTATCATGGACAAAATTCAAGAGATAGCAGACTTTTATCCACGCCGAGACTTGTCTGACCCCAACTATCAAACACGTCAAACCTATTACATGATTGAAAACATGGGTTTGGGCAAACATTTAATTGAAAAACTGTCCAAAGATCCCAAGCCCCTGATCTGCACCTTCTTTACAGCGGCTTTCGCGGCTGAAGTATACGATTACCCGGGTGACATTTATCTACAAATATGTGACGCGGACATGGCCAGGGCTTGGGTGCCCAGAGACCCCAAGAAAAGCCGAATTAAATACTTTGCTCCCAATGGACGCGTAGTGGAAAGACTGAAACTTTACGGAGTCAAAGAAGGCAATATTTATCATACGGGCTTTCCCTTGCCTCGCGAGGTAATCGGAGGCTTGGATAACAGCATCTGTAAAAAAGATTTGATGAGAAGAATCTGCAATCTGGATCCCAAAGGCATTTTTATAAAGAAATACTTTAAAACCATAGAAACGGAAATAGGCACCGGATCATGCGAGATCAAAAAGGATCACCCGCTGACTCTCATGTTTGCGGTGGGCGGCGCCGGCGCGCAACAACAATTAGCCATTGATATTTTAAGCAGTGTAAAAAGCACTTTGCGCCGGGATGGTTTTGTCTTACATTTGATGGCCGGCACCAAAAAATCCGTAGCCCAAGATTTCATGAAAGCCGTTACCAGCTTGAAGCTTAATAATCTTTTGGGTAAAAAATTATTTATCGATTATTACGCGGACAGGCCCACTTATTTTAAAGAATTCAGCAAACTGATCAGAAAAACCGATATTATTTGGACCAAGCCCAGCGAAATGTCTTTTTACTGCGCCTTAGGCTTGCCTATCTTAATGGCACCCACCATCGGCTCACAAGAAGATTTTAACCGTACTTGGCTCATGTATATCGGAGCCGGCATTAAACAAACGGACGCCAAATATACCAACGAATGGCTTTTCGACTGGATCGACAGCGGAGGCTTTGCCCGCGCAGCTTGGAATGGATACATGGAAGCTCCCCAACATGGTGCCTATAGAATAGAGGGCATTGTAACGGGTGAACAGATGGCCGTAGAAGAACTCCCCATGATCGTCTAACAACACATAAAAAATCCCGTCATATGACGGGATTTTTTTATCGTCCGCTGATCTTAGCAAGAGCGATGAAAGCAGCTGAAAATACAACCGTCATAACATACGGTGAAATGTCAGATATCCAATTGCGCTTGTCCGGCTTGAATCCTTTTAACAGCAATGAGTTGGCCACCACGGAGACAGAGCTCATGGCCATGGCCAAGCCGGCCAATTCGGGCTTTAAAATCAAACCAAAACCCGCGAACACGCGCGCCGCGATGGGAATGCCCAGACTATTATAAAACAAAGCAAAAAACATATTCTGTCTCACTTTGCCCATAGTTTCGCGTGACAATTTAATGGAAGTGGCCACATCTCTAAGATCGTTTTTGATGATAACTATGCCACCGGTTTCCATGGCTACGTCCGTGCCCGAACCCATAGCGACCCCCAGATCAGCTTGAGCCAAAGCCGGGGCATCATTGATGCCGTCACCCACCATAGCGACCATGAGGCCGTCATGCTGTAGTTTAGACACTTCTTTAGCTTTGTCTTCAGGCAAAACATTAGCCAAAACCTGTTCAACGCCCACTTGATCGGCAATGGCCTTGGCCGTATTCTCATTATCTCCGGTAATCATATACACCTTCAAACCCATTTGTTTCAATCTGGAAACCGCGTCCTTGGAAGTTGCTTTAACCGTATCGGCCAAAGCCAAAGCAGCCAGTATACTTGATCCAACCCCCAGCAACATAACTGTCTTACCTTGTTTTTCTATACTCTGAATCTTGCCCAAAGATTCATCTGATAAATTCAAAGTCTCACCAAACCACCGACGGCTGCCAAGCATGTATTTATCGCTTCCAATTTCAGCGGTCACCCCTAGCCCGGAAACAGCTTGAAAATTTTTAACATCTTCAGCTTTCACTCCCTTATTCTTGGCGTATTGATAAATAGCTTCAGCTAAAGGATGCTCGGAATTTTTTTCCATACCGGCTGCAATTTCCAAGACACGTTCCTGATCCATATCACCAAAACACACGACATCCGTCACATCCGGCCGGCCATTGGTGATAGTGCCCGTCTTATCAAATACTACAGCCTGAATTTTATGTGCCATCTCCAAGGGCTCCCCTCCCTTGATTAAAATCCCATATTCAGCCCCTTTACCGGTACCCACCATAATTGAAGTGGGAGTAGCCAATCCCAAAGCGCATGGACAAGCGATAACTATAACGGCCGTAAAAGCCAAAAGCGCATAGCTCAAACCGGCACCCAGAATAAAGAACCACGTCACAAATGTCAGAATTGCCAATCCGATAACCACGGGCACAAAACGCGATGATATTCTGTCTGCGAAATTTTGAATGGGTGCCTTGGATCCTTGTGCATCTTCAATAAACCGGACGATGCGCGACAGCATGGTATCTTTACCCACCCGCGTGGCCGTAAATTCAAACCCACCAAATCGATTGACCGTCCCGCCCGTCACCCTGTCGCCGGCTTTTTTATCAACCGGCAAGCTTTCACCCGTCATCATGGATTCATCAATTGATGTCTGCCCTTGAATTATCTTGCCATCAACCGGCACACTTTCTCCGGGACGAACCATAATTCTATCGCCTACCACAACTTGATCTATGGGTATATCTAAAACAGCTCCTTGACGGATAACCCTGGCGGACTTGGATTGAAGTTTCATCAACTTTTTGATAGCATCCGATGTTTTGGCCTTGGTTTTGACTTCCAACCATTTACCCAATAAGACAAAGGTGATCAAAAATACAGCTGTTTCAAAATACAAATCCCCCGACTCTCCGCTCATGCCGATCAATGACTTTCGACTTAAAACGCCGTTAAAATAATTAAGAGCGCTGAAAAGATAGGCCGTAGAAGTACCGATGGCTATCAAGCTGTCCATGTTAAAAGTTTTAAGGCGCAAAGCCGACCAAAAACCCCTGTAAAAGCCAGCTCCCAAAATAAACTGCACGGGCGTAGCTAAAACAAAAGAGATTAAACCCATCCACGGCTCAATATTTTCAGATCCCGGCATGAAAGGTAAAAAATCCATTAACATGAAATACAGAAACGGCAAACTGAAAACCGCGGCTACCAAGAATAATCGGCGAGCCGTCTTTAGTTCTTGACGCTTCTTTAGTTCATCATGGCTACCATCACCCCCCATAACAACCTCCGCTTTATAACCCGCGTCACTTACAGCTTTTAATAAAGCATCAGGCTTAACCTGCTGTGGGTCGACCAAAACTGAAGCCTTTTCGCCCGCAAAATTTACACCAACCTGTTTTACTCCGGGCAGGTTCTTTATTTTTTTTTCAATCAATAAAGCGCATGAAGCGCAATGCATGCCATAAAGAGAGAGATTGATTCTCTCTGTATCTTGTTTAAGTGTCATATTGCTTATATTACTTTATAATCAGTTCCTTCCAGAACTTGCACCACATCCTCTTTCCGGACTGTCTCATCCGCTTCCAAAACCACATGACCATCCAAACCGCTGATTTGAACTTCTTTAACGCTTTTAATATCTTTGAGCAACATGGGCACTAATTTTAAACACGAGTCGCAATGCAGGCCTGAAATAGTAAATGTATATTGCATAATTTTAATGTTATTCGGTTGATGCACCGCAAAACCCACAACCACCTTCCACTCCGTGCTCACATGTAAACTGTTCTTCATCTTCCAAACCGGCTGCTGCTGGCACCACAGCCTCGGATGGCTGAACACCTGATCGCTCAACCACATTAAACTGGCCAGTGTACATGCCCATGGAGCAAGAAAAGGAAATAACTCCCAATTCAGTCGGTGTAAACTCAAAAACCGTCACCTCTGGCTTTAAGACTGTGTTGATCCCAAGTTTTCTGGATACTAAGGCTCTTTCACAGCCGGCTGCCTTAGTAGCATCAACCTCCCAACGTACCGGCACACCTCGCTGAAGAGTGAATCTATTTGGGGAATAACCACCTCGTCCGGCCTTCATTTGAATTACTTGAACTTTACTTGCATCCAATGGAGTTACGGCATTATTCACCGAAGCATTAGCGGCTCCCCAAGGCTCCGTAGGAAAAGTCACGCCAGCTAAGACAATCCCGTTTCGCAAGTTGAATATTCCCAATACAATAATCAGAGCGCCGGACGTTTTAATGATGAATTTGCCAAGTCCGCCCTTCATGGATCCGGCCAAAGCGCCTAAGGCAAATAATCCCGGCGCCGTACCCAAGGCAAAAGCCCCCAGAACCAAGGCCCCGGCCATAAAACTACCCGTGGTTAGAGCATACACTTGAAGAGCCTGGGTGAAACCGCAAGGCAGAAAAAAAGTTACCCCGCCCAATAGCAGCGGCACATAGTGTTTTTTAGAAGTCGTCTTATCCAAAGCCCCATGCACCCAGCTCTTGGGCAATCTCGGTAAGCGGTTTTTTAGCCACGCAGGCAATATATGTAGCATGTCCAAACCAGCAACCACCATATACAAAGAAGCCAGTGCTAAAATACCCGAAGTGACTAAAGTCGAAGGTGATAAACTGGCACCCAACCAACCCAAAGCACCTCCGAGCAAAGCATAAACCGCCACCCGTCCCACAATAAACATAACAGTGGGTAATAATTTGACGGCTGTCTTTTTATCGGAATTTTGCGGCGACGGAACAGCGCAAGAAAGCAGCAAACCGCTGACCACGGCCAAACAAGATGAACCCGAAGCCAATAGACCTAAAAATAAGGCTGTACCAATGCCAATAGTTGCTCCCATACCAACTCCGGCACCCAGGGCTCCCATTCTGGTAAAAATCCAGGTCAGGGCTACAGCTAAGGCGAATAAACCCACTAACTCAAGCGACGCGGGCCTTTTATCGAGGAGTTCCTGCGCTTGACCGAGTTTTTCAGACCTTACTTTATATTTCTGATCGGATAATGAGGCCTGCAACTCATCCAGGCCAATGACTCGGTCGCTCTCAATTTTAACCGTTCCATCTGCAGAATTAGCTTTAACGCTTTTAACACCCGGTAAATCCTTCCATGACCTTTCAACCAGCATTTCACAGCTGGAGCAAGTCATGCCTTCCACACAGACACCCGTCTCACTATCCGCAACTCCGGGCTGTTTGTTGTTTTTTGCAATATTTGAATCTTGACTCATAAAAGCTGACAATTTTAAATATTAATAGCATCGCATCGCACCACAACCAAAAAAACGCGTGTCAGCTTTTACGCGTAAATTTTGGCATGTAAAATACCTTGACTAAATGCTTGCCTTAAATTGTCAGATACGATCGAATCACCACGATCAAGAGAACCGGGACCGGCCTTATTTTTTATTATTAATACGTCATCTAGTCTTAAATTTCTTTTAAAAACTAAAAAACCATTGATACCTGGCGATGATAACAGCTTCAAATTCCTGGCCGTATCGACTTGAGATAATTTTTCCAAAGGCCTCCAATCAACCACCAGTGTTAATGGACATTCACTATCCACACAACCACTTTCACTGATAAGTGTTTGGTGCTCATGACCGCTCATGGAAGAATGTTCCATGGAACATATACCAAAAAGACTTATCAATACAACTGACATCAAAGATACTGCTGCAAATACAGATCTGATGCTCATGAAACTATATTAAATAGGCCAATGACCTTAATGTCAAATTATCTTATCCACTCCAACTAAGAATCAAATTATATAATATTTTCACGCTTAACTGAATGTTAAATGTTGAATGTTAGATATTAATAAACTTAAGGCAGTGCCACGTGAATTCGCATTAATAACAAGGCCGCGTAAAATCGAGCCAAGCTCGATCACACAGCACTAAAAAATCGCCTATTAACTAAGCGATTTTTTACGTGGTAGCCCGTAGGGGAATTGCCCCTCACTCCGATTCGGGTACCTGGGCGGCTTCGCACCAAACGCAAATCATTGCGTTTTCTCGCCGCCCGTTCAATTCCCCCAGCTATTTAAAAAATTGGAAATTTATAATTGATTATTAAAAAACTTCGAGAATACGAAGTTTTTTTGGTAGCCCGTAGGGGAATTGAACCCCTGTTTTCACCGTGAGAGGGTGACGTCCTAGCCCCTAGACGAACGGGCCCTATTACTTGCAAACAACTATCGTTTACAAAGACATATTACTTATTCCGCCATTCCGATGTTTGCCTAACCAACAGTGTTGATGCCAGAAGAGGATCAGCCATCAATTCTTTGGTTATCTTCTCCATACGCGAACCTTGCGAGCCTTTAATCAACACCACATCTCCTTTTTTGAGTATTTGGTGCTGAATATACAGCCCTGCTTCAGAACTATTTTCAAAATATACGACTCTATCGCTTGGCAAGCCGGAATTGACCGCCGAATCACCAATGATACGCGCCAGTTTACCACAACAAACCAAAAAGTCAATATTATTAGCTGCTACCAAACGCCCGATTTCCCGATGCTCTTTTTCGGCCAAATCCCCCAGCTCCAGCATTTCTCCCAAGGCCGCAATCCTTTTAGAACCAGCCTCCACCGGAAACTTGGCCAATTCATGAATGGCTTTTTTCATAGCCTGTGGTTGCGCGTTATAACTATCATCCAGCAGCATGGTATTTTTAATACCCGGTACCAATCTGCTCCTGCCGGGCATGCCTTTATAGTGCTCTTGAAGATAACCAATCACCGGACCGGACATATGATCCATGGACACGCAAAAAGCCAAAGCCGAAGCAATAGCATAAGCATGCATATCTCCAAATACTCCTTTTAAAAAAAACTTGTAAGAATGGTTTTGTAAAACCGCCAATTCAATTTCCGTCCCCGCCTTGTCCGGCAACAAAGAATCGTAAATCGACTTTGAACCAACGATTGTCACTATGGACTGGGGTCCACGTCCATAATAAATTGCCTCAGCTTGAGTAGAAGAGGCCGAATCACGACAATCCGCATCATCTCCGTTTAAAATAGCCTCTCCATCCGGCGGCAAAGACTGCAACAATTTCCTCTCCTCGGCGACTGCATTTTCCACTGATCCAAAATACTCGGTATGTTCCGGGCCCATAGCCGTCATAATAGCGATCGAAGGCCGAGCTAAGCTAATCAAATAATCCAGATCTCCAGGGTGATCAGCCGCCATCTCCAAAACCACATAACGCATATTCAATTTCTTGAGACCGCAGGCATAGGCCATACCCGTATACAATAAAGACAACCATTTAAAAGGATCACTGCCAGGCGCGTCACAACCAAAAACAGACAGAGGTACTCCCAATTCATTATTATAGTTCTTCTTTGAAGCGCGGAATTCATCTTTGCGCAAAGAGGCTTCCAAGGCCAAAGACAAAGCCTGTCGAGCAGATGTCTTGCCCACCGACCCGCCAATAGCCACCACCGTAGGTTTATCTCTCAAGATAGCTTTTTTGGCGCAAGCGCCCAAATATCTTTCCAATCTTTTTTTCATAATTCGCAAAAATTAAAGTATCCCGTCCACCAATTTTTGTCGAGTCCCCCGAATACTTAATCCGTTTCTCTATCCGGTTTAATACCTAAATACGACAGCAGATAGCCGGCTAAATCTCCAAACACAGGCGCCGCGCATTCCTCAGCCCAAGCTGCTTTGCGCGGGTTATCAAATTTGACCAACATTACAAAAGCCGGATCATCCGCCGGGGCATAGCCCAACATACTGGCATTGATTTTGCCGGCTTCATAGCCTAAACCTCCGGCCTTGGCCACTTGCGCGGTTCCGGTTTTAGCCGCCACCCAGTATCCCGGCAAACGAGCGGACTGCCCATGTCCGTTCTCAATAACCGAAACCAGCATACCTGAAATTAAACGAGCGGTTCGCGGGCTGATGGGCTGCCCTTTTTCCTCCGGCTCAATGGTTTCACGGGTACCATCAGGGTGAATAATTTCAGAAACAATATAAGGGCGCATCAATTTTCCTTGATTGGCCATGGCTCCGTAAGCTGCCACCAGCTGGACGGGAGTGGCCGTAATCCCCTGTCCGAAAGAAGCCGTAGCCGCAAAAATATCTCCTTTCTTTTCCAGGGAGCTGATATTACCCGCGGCTTCCGGACTTAAACCCAAATTAGTTTTTTCCCCAAAGCCGAATTTTTGCACAAATTCATAAAACAACTGCTTACCAAGCTGACGTTGTACAAAAATAGGACCCGTATTCAAAGACTTTTCCAACACTTGTTGCATGGTCTGCACCCCATGAGCTTTATTATCCGAATTCTTAATTTTATAGTCATCTATTTCTTCAATACCTTTATCCACATAAGTCGTATTGGGATTTATCTTATTCGCCTCGATGCCGGCCGCCACAGTTATTGCCTTAAAAACCGAACCCGGTTCATATGACACAAAAACCGCTGGATTATTAAAGACGGCTACATCTGTTATATCCTTAAGATTACCTGGATCAAAATCAGGAAATGAACACATGGCCAAAATAGCACCCGTTTTAGGGTCCATGATAATAACCGTGCCACTGTCCGCATCATAATCCAAAACGCCTTTTTTAATTCTTTCGCAGGCCTTATATTGAATCGCTCTGTCCAGGGTAACCACAATATCAGATCCATGCACTGCCTCTCTGAACTTAGCGTCTGCCGATACTATCCTCTTGCCTGTAGCGTCTTTTTCTCCAAAAAACGAACCGGCTCTGCCAGCCAAATACTCTTGATAATTTGATTCAAGGCCGTACTTTCCAACCAAATAGCCTTGCTCATCAGCCGTTACCAGACCTATAATCTGACCTCCCATATTTTTTTCCGGATACATGCGTGCGTCATAGGCCGTAAACCCCACGCCTTCCAAGCGCATATCCCTCAACTTTTGGACGGATTCGTAAGACACGTCTTTGGCTAGCAACTCATACGGATCCTCCACATCTTTGGTTAATTGCTCAATTAAATCTACGTCCGACAAACCCAAAACAGCCGATAATTCATGCGCCACACGCACATGGTCACTCATGTTTTTAGGAACCGCATAAACCTGCCAGGCTTCTCGGTTGGCGGCTAAAGGGTACAATTTACCATCCAATTTATCTCTAACAAAAATTCTGCCCCTTTGAGGCAAAAGCTTGGAACGTAAATCATGTTGATTGGATGCCAAAACCGTATATACTTGATGATCAAAAATTTGTAATTTCGCCAATCTTAAAATAAAAATCAAACCTACAATGATTAAAAAAATCAGCAATGCCAAAAAACGCAGTCCTATGCGCTTATCTTCCAGTCTAATCGTCCGTCCAAGCAATTGGTTCACAACTCAAACAGTATACCAGAGCATCAAAATTTGTCATTCAAAAACTTATGATCTTTTAATTGTTCCGGCAGATAAGCCTGCACAACAGGACTCGCAAAGTCCGGGTTATATTTATAATCTTTACCATAACCCAATTCTTTCATTAATTGAGTGGGTGCATTCCTTAAATGTAAAGGCACGGACAGATCCGAAGTTTCTCTGGCCACTTCAGCCGCTTGATTATAGGCTGTATATAAGGCATTGGATTTACGAGCTCGTGCCAAAAAAACTACGGCTTGAGCCAAATGAACCTTGCATTCCGGTAAACCGACCAAATGTACGGCCTGCATGACGCTCACCGCCTGTATTAAAGCCTCGGGTTGGGCCAAACCCACATCTTCTGACGCAAAACGCACCAAACGGCGCGCGATATACATGGGGTCTTGCCCGGCCTCCAGCATCCTGGCCAACCAATATAGAGCTGCATCCGCATCAGAACCGCGCAAGGACTTATGCAAGGCGCTGATAACGTTATAGTACTCTTCTCCTTTTTTATCGAACTTAAATTGAGACCTTTGAACAATCTTTTTAATCATTTTCGAATCGATTAGATTACTCGTGGTCGTATCCAGTGATTCGGCACACAGCTGTAAGATATTCAAAGCCGCTCTGGCATCGCCATCCGCCAAACCAGCCATGACGGACAAAGCATCTTCTGAAACTTTTAAATTAAGATTTCCCAAACCTCGCGTTTTATCATTGATAGACTTGATTAATATACTGATCAAATCTTTTTCTGTCAGAGCATTCAAAACAAAAACTCTAACTCGTGAAAGCAAAGCTTGATTAACTTCAAAGCTGGGATTTTCCGTGGTAGCACCGATAAAAATCAAAGTTCCTTTTTCGATATGCGGTAATAGTGCATCTTGTTGTCCTTTATTAAACCTATGTATTTCATCAATGAACAAAATTGTGCGCTTTTGTTTCAAAGATAAATTCAGGTGAGCTTTTTGAACTATTTTACGTATTTCTCCCACTCCGGAGGTTACAGCTGACAAACTGATAAAATCAGCGGAACCAATCCTAGCTATGACTTCGGCTAAGGTGGTTTTTCCGCAACCCGGAGGACCCCAAAAGATACAACTGGGAAGACTGCCTTTTTCTATCAGTTGTCTAAAAGCCGCCTCTTTACCCACCAGCGCGCCTTGCCCTAAAATATCGTCCAAGCTTAAAGGCCTCATTCTATCAGCCAAAGGAGATATTCGTTCTTTATCATCCTTATTATTCGGGAACAGATCAGTTTGCATATGGAACAAATATAGAACAAGCACCACCGCTGGTCAAATCCCTATTTAGCCAGCCCGCTATTTGAGCTTGTTTTCAACCCACTTAATCGCCAGACTTTTAGACGGTCGGCCGCGAGCATCGTCAAATAGGCCCTTAAACTGAGCATCCATAACCAGCTCCAATAGCTTACCCATCCCTGGTCCAGGTTCAACCCCCAGAGCCAGCAAATCACGACCGCTTAAAATAGCGGCCGGGGGTTTTAGTAAGATCCTCAAGGATCCGGCCTCTGATTTAAAATCTTTAATCGTATATGGCCCGATCATTTTATTTTTCTTATCCAAGACTGATAGAGCTTCTAAAGCGATAATAAAATCAAACAAGACCAAAGGCGTGTTTGCACACGATAAATCAAAGGCGGTTTTTTTGATCAAGTACTGAAGGTCAAAATTACTTCGCTTCTTGCCTCCGGGCTTATACAACCCATTTAACAGCCTAAGCAAGCTCATGCAGACTTTAATTTCAGCTCCCGAGGCGTTAATTTGCTTTAAAAACGAGACTGCCTTCCGCTGGCCAAGAGCATAGGCTAAGACGGTCAACAAAAGGAGCTTTCTTTTATTATCAGATAATTTAAACTCGCTTGTTTTATCAGCCACATGGTCAAGAGATTTTCCGAGGCAAGTACTGTATTTTTTACCTTGCTTAAACAGCTTGGCCAAACCGGGATTTAATTTTTCCAAAACATCGAGCTTATAGGCGACCTGAAGACCGATCGACGGTTGTCGCGACCAAATTAACATCTTGTGCCATTCCTGGCCCACCCTTTCTTTGGCCAAATGGTTTAATTTGATAGATCGGCAAAGAGACACAGTGCTCGGATGAATGGCGAATCCAAAACGACCAGCAAACTGCATGACTCTTAAGACTCTAAGCGGATCATCACCAAAACTCTGGTGATCAACCGCTCTTAATATACCCTGGTGCAAATCCTCCAAACCGCCATACGCGTCCAAAATCATGCCCTTATTCAAATCCAAGGCCAGGGCATTAATGGTCAAATCTCTGCGAGCAGCCGCTTGTCTAAAATCTAAATCCGACTGGCTGGTTATTTGAGGTTTCCGCCCCATCCCGAGCTTGGTACGTGACTCTGTACGCGGTAAAGCGATGTCCAAACCCAAAATATTGAAGACTCCAAATTGCTGACCAACCTCATTTAACGTTATCTGTTTTAAATTCAAACGTCGCTTGATCATGGGGTCAGTAACCAATTTTATGAGCAAGGCGCGCAATTCTGTGGTTTGCAAGCCAAAAATTTCTAAATCCAAGTCTTTAATTACCAAATCCCTCCCCTGCCGGCCAAGCCAAGCATCTCGAACCGCGCCACCAACCAATAAGGCCTCCCCTTTTTGACGTTTTACCCTTTTAGCGATTTCCATAGCCAACAAGTATTGACGCTTTAAAGCCGGTTCTGTTTTTGAGCCTAAAATATACTGTCTGATATTTACGACTTTATTAGTGGGTGTAGATTTAAACATCTATCTATTTTAACCTAAAAACAAACAAAATAAAAAAGCGCAGCCCAGGCCAGCTTAAGTTACAAGCCATAGACGCGCGAGACAACCTCCTTTATATCTTAGGACGGATAAATTCCATCTCACTTGTTTCACAGTCTACAATCACAGCATTCCCCTTCATCAATCCAACTGGGTTAATACCTTGCTTGCCAAGGACCTCCTCTGCAAAAAAGGAGGGAAGCTCTTCGGCGTGATCGAGATGCGTGACCACAATCAAGACATCAACATCTTGGAGTTGCTCTCGAACGAGTTTAAGCACCTCCCTAAGATCCGACCAATGCTCATCGTCCTTCCGCAGGGATAATGCTTCTATATAGCCGCTCAAGTTCAAACTGGCCGCCAGTACATCAGCGCTCCCAATTGCACGCGGTGCCGTGGACGTTAGCATACGTACCACTCTACCCTCCACGTGTTGCTTGAGCCGCCTAGCCAGTTCCTTCATCTGGCGCACACCGGACTCGCTGATCGTCATATCCCCTTTATAGTTAGCATGACGCACAACAATGAGCCGCTTCATGTTGCTCTCCCGTGTTTACGGCTTCTCCCGCCGTCCAGCTAAAAGATCTGACTGTAATTTGATACTTAAATCCTTAATTGTCAATAATAAAAAGACCTTTAACCCTTCAAAGGTTCAGCGTCCCACGCATAATTAAAAACCCCTTGCGGAGTTTTAATTATGGTCGGGCTAGTGGGACTTGAACCCACGGCCTCGTCGTCCCGAACGACGCGCGCTACCAACTGCGCTATAGCCCGACGAAGTGAGAGAGAGGAATCAGTCTATGCTTATTCCTTTCCGAATGAGGAGGGTTATATCGAACGATCTCTCAAAGAGTGAAGATATAGCCCGTCTTTCTTAGCTTGCCGACTATATCAAACTGCTTGCCCTCTGGCAAGATCCGTGACCGCATTATAGCATATGAACATGCTGGAATCGTTTAACCCTAAATCAATACTTATCGCCATTATAGTATCCATAAGCGCCGGATTTTTTGGCTATCAGGTTCAAGCTCAAAACACAGGCTCGGTCTACGCACCCGAAATATTGGGTCCGGGCATAACCGTGGATGCCTTATCAACCAGCTCAAACATAATCCTGAGTGACCCGGCGGCTGAAAAATCCCGTTACGGTGATTATGCCAGAGCCCTAATCCTGGAAGTTAATCCACAGCTCGTAAAAAACGGCTCACAAGCCAAACAGGTCTTTGTATACGAGCTGGAAATACTTTCAGGAACATACAAAAATACCAAACGCACTTCGGTCATGGATCCAAGCGAGATGAACTTTGGATTCAACCCTCAGATGGGTGACATGGTTATAATCTATATTCAACCCGGCTTAAATCAAGACGATCCCACCATTTTTTTAGAAAATCACGACCGACGCGATATTTACTTATGGATAACTTTAAGCGCATTTATTTTACTGATATTGCTGGCCGGCTCCAAAGGCATAAAGATTTTTTTGTTTTTTTTCGCTCCCCTTATATTACTGCTTCAGATTATTATCCCGCTATATACTCATAAATACCCGGCTTTACTTATCGTTTTCTTAATTGCACTGGTCTACTCCTCGGCCCACTCATTGCTGTTTCAGGGCTATAACCGAAAAACATTAGCCTCCATCGTTACGACTGTCTTAAGTTCCATTGTGAGCTATATCTTGATTCGTCTGCTGTCCGAATGGGCCAATCTGAATATTTACAATCAATCTTTGGCCATAGACCTATTTAAAGAGAATCCCTCTTTAGACACTCAATTTATGGTTGTTCTGGGAACGATGCTGATTTTTATCGGCACGATCCATAGTATGGCGGCTCCCATTATGTCCGCCGTCTATGAGCTCAAAAAAGCCAATCTGATTTTAAGTTTTAAAAAAATATTTTCCGCTTCCATGGATATGGGTAAAGAACACTTGGCTTCCATGGCTCCGATTATCAGCCTAGCCTATTTGGGCCTGGCTTTTGTATTTTTTATAGATTCCTCAATTTCGCAAAACCCCTTCATTAAAAACATTAATAGCGATGCCGTCAGCCAAGCGCTTATTTTACCCATTGGGGGTCTGATAGGCTTAATCTTGGCTATTTTTATAGCTTCAACCGTGGCGGCATTTTTTTGGACGGAATACGCGCCTCGCAACCTGGATCCTTTAAGACGGGCCGTGAGTTGGCGTCAGGATAATGAACCGCCGAGCGCTCCACCCGCGAATCAATAGTCTCTTTCAAAACCATCCGCCCAAGGATAGGGCTTATCATAAGCTGTTTTTTGAGCCGCGAACCGGCGGCACCAATCCGCCAAAAACGCGGTGGCCAAAACATCATCCTCGTTATAAATCAAAATCTGGTCCAGCAAAGCTTGATTTTTAGTCTCCAAATATTCTTCAAAAACATCTACCGATTGCCCGCCTCCGGTCACCTCACCTCTCCAGGCGTGACCGATAAATTTTGCCACATATTTCAAGCCATAAAAATATAAAGGAAATATCAAAGAAGACGTAACTATGGTTTTTAGATCTACCATGTTTTCCCTGAAGCGATCCAAGGCCGGACTGCCTCCATATCGTTTTTCCAAAACTGCCAATCTCACCTTTTCATAGGCCGCGTAATGAATCACCTGGTAATCAGCCGGCAAAGTATTAATCCAATCCAGAAATTCCCGCCACATCGCCCCTTCATCTTCAATCCTTTTGGCCAAAAATGGTCTGTATTTGGATATACCTTTTTCGCGAATCAAACAGCCATATAAATAATCAAAATCATTGGGCGGATCACTCTCAATATCAAAATGGATTTCCAAGGGCGGAGTTGACAACAGCACCTCTTCACGAATTATAACCTGATTCCGTTGCAAGGATTGAGCTTGTAATTTCGCTACTTCCAAGCCATGCAAACGCAGGCCCGGCGCGCGACCATCCAAATCCACAATATCCATGCCAGCCGCATCGTCCACGGTTCTGATGCCTAACTCACGCAAGGCGTTTAACCGCTTGATGTCCACGTTAAACAAACGAGCGATATCGTTGGTGGACTCAGCTAATCTTTCGCATAGAGCACCCCAAGGGCTGGTATCCAAACAACTTTTACGCAAAACCGGATCCGGCCTTTCACCGGCGCGAATGCTTTCAAGCTCACGGGTGATCACTTCAAATTCAGTTATATTATCACCCAGCTCAACCGCCAATTCAGCTTTGTCTTTATTCATGATGTAACCAAAAGCCGGAAACCTGCCTTGCACGCGTTCCAGTAAAACGGCGTAAAACATTAACTGTAATTTATGATATTTTGACAGATGATGCGCGCTTTTAACATCTATAGGTTCATAATACCAACTTCCCAAAGAACTTTCACCGTCTACACGCCTCAATAAATCCGGCCGTCCGGCCCAATCCCGGTCAAGCAGTGTACCCTGATAAATCAAAGGCACGCCTTGCCGCATCAAATCCAAGGTCAAAGCAAAGTCAGCCTCCAGATCATCCGAAGTTTGTGCTTGAAGCACCTCTTGATTTGCAAACAGTTCACGCACCACCTCATGCTCATGCAATAGACCGTCTTCCAAACGTGTTTTTTCTCCGGGAGTAAACTTTCTTTTCAATTTTTGCTCCTCTGCAGAGGCAAAACGCTCATAGTACGGCCAATGTGGACATTGCAAAAAATAATAATAGTCGGTCGCTGTTAAATAATCTTTCTTAGGCATACTCAAAGCATCTTGGATTTTGCATTTTTAAACGATTTCTCCAGTTCATCCACCAAAGATCCGGGTAATCTTTTTTTAAAGATGGCGACTAATTTTCCTTCATTACTCAGTTTTTCTTTTAAGGAGGCTCCAAATATATTCACCGAATCCGGGTTGATATCAAAGGCCGTGTTCAAGCTCTGCAAATTAAGCAAATGATCTGCCGCGGCTATGGCCACAGCCTCCAAATCAGCCGTCCGCATTGTCTTTCTGTAGGCATCCTTTCTCTCGTGCCAAGACAAATTCCTCTCGGGTTCGCTAACCTGACCCACCAGGCTGGCCACTCTGGCGGAAAACATTTTTTCTATTTCTTCTAAAGTCACGCCGCAATCCTCTACCACATCGTGCAAAAAAGCGGCCGCCACCACCTCATCAGAGTAACCCAGCCTGCTAAGCATGAGGCCGACCAAGGCTGGATGAGCAATATACGGTATTTTAATAATCGGATGTTTGCGATATTGTCCGTCATGTTTGGCGGCCGCATATTCCATGGCCCGATGCAATAAAGGCGAATATATGTTACCCGGCATAATATTGCCCATTATGCTTTAATAACGAGCATTAATCAAATTATTAAAACAAGCCCCAGAGGGCTTGTTTTTATTTGGTCTCTTTGTGCGGGTTGTGCGCTCTGCATTTGCGACAAAATTTTTTAAGCTCCAAACGTTGCTTTAAAATCTTTTTGTTCTTCTTGGAATGATAACCCACGGTTTTACAACTCGTGCATTCCATTTTTATCATATTATCCTGAGACATATTTGGCCAATATAATTATTGATAAATGTTATCTGCTCCGCTTTCGCTGGAGCCCAAAGTCGGATTTGAACCGACGACCTACGGTTTACAAAACCGTCGCTCTAACCAACTGAGCTATTTGGGCTCGGGCGACAGCAGGAAGGCTATAAATCCGCCCAAAAAGCGCGCTTAAGCCCTCAACCGTTATCCTCCAATAGCGTGCCTTAGTATAGCCAAAGCCATTAGATTAGTCAAATGTGGCCTCTGGCCTTCTCCGCCTCCAATATACGCTGTACAGCCAAAATATAGGCCCCGGTACGCAAATCCACCTGCTTATCTTTGGCTTCATATAGACCATAAATACGCTCCCAAACAGATCGCATATTTGATTTTAACTTGTTCACCAGATATTCATCATCCAAAATATGCCCGGTTCTGTTTTGAGCCCATTCAAAATAACTACCGGTCACACCACCGGCATTGGCCGCAATATCCGGCACCACTAAAACCTTGTTGTCAAACAAAATTTTATCCGCCGAAGCTGAAACCGGCCCATTAGCCATCTCGATGATGACCTTGGCCCTAACTTTACCCGCATTTTGGTCCGTAATCTGATCTTCCAAGGCGGCTAAAATCAGTAAATCAACTTCAGAGGCCAACAAGGTTTGATTATCTATTTTTGAACCCGAATCACCGGAACCTAACGGCAATCTCCGTTTTTTCAAATCCATCAAAGCCTGGATATCCAAGCCATCAGGATGCATGACAGCCTCCTGGCTGTCACTGACCGCTATGATTTTGTGCCCCGCGGCTTGCAGCATTTGAGCGATGTATGAGCCCGCGTTGCCAAAACCTTGGACCGCCACTTTTAATCCTGTAGACGACCATCCCAGACTTTTAATCATGGATTCAATCATATAAAAACACCCCATGGCCGTAGCATCTTGACGCAAAGCTAGGCCGCCTAAAGACAAAGGCTTGCCCGTAATCATGCCCGGTTCATGATAACCTTTTATTTTTTCATATTCGTCCAGCATCCAACCCATAATCTGATCATTAGTATAGACATCAGGCGCCGGAATATCCCTGTCCTGGCCCAAAACCTCGTGAAAAGCCGAAACATAGGCTCGACTGATTTTTTCCAATTCAACCGGTGTTTTTTCCTTAGGATTGAAGGCTACTCCCCCTTTGGCGCCGCCATAAGGCAAACCCGCCAAAGAATTTTTTAAACTCATTAATAGAGCCAAGGACTTTACTTCATCCTCGGAAACTGCCGGATGAAATCTGATACCCCCTTTGCCCGGGCCAAGCGCTCGGCTATGTTGTATTCTATAAGCATCATATTTCTGACCGTCTACATCCAATGTTTGCCGATTGATACTCTGAAATTTCAACAATACTTCGGCCTCCCGGTCAGAGAGTGGCATGACACTTTTAAGAGCCTCCAGTCTTTGCAGGACTGAACTGTAAAAGCTACCCGACATATTTTTTTACAATGAAGAATTCAATTCACTCACCAAAGCATCCTTAGGCCTAAAACCCACAAATTCGTGCGCAACTTGACCGTTTTTAAACAGTTTCATGTTAGGTATGCTTTGAATCTGATATTGCATGGCCAAACCTTGATTGTCAACCTCCTCCACATCCACTTTCACTACTTTTAGCTTATCGCCCATATCATCGGACAACTCATCCAAGACAGGAGCCATCATACGGCAAGGACCGCACCAGGGAGCCCAAAAATCCACCAAAACCGGCAGTTCTGATTTTAATACCTCTTGTTCAAAATTAGAGGCGTTGGCATTGATTACTTTTGACATAAAATTGAAAGTTATAAAATTAATTTGCACTCACTAAGTTGTTACATGCTACATGTTATATGTTACATGATTAAAATTTATTGATAATTTCGTCAAAGAATTTTTTACACACATCATCATGTTCACCTTTGCGTTTACATTGAATTAAACAGGCTTGAAAATTTTCACGCATATACTTATTCATTAAAGAATTCAGAGCCGACCTGGCGGCCTTCATTTGAGTCAGAGTCTGAAAGCAATCTTCTTTATTCTCCATCATGCGCCCGACTCCGTTCAGTTGCCCGACAATATTATTCAGTAATTGATCGTAAGTTTTCATATGCTGGTGCTAGATTAACATACACCCCCCATGGGTGTCAAGAGAGCTACATCGTCAAATTAAGTGTTAAAGCCTATAAAGCCGGATGCTGCCTCTCGTTTGATAGACTGACCTATCTTTAAAGACAAAACCATTAGAAATTACCTTGGTACCGGGCTTTAACTCACGCTCCAATTTATCCCAGACTTGGGACATGAATTCAGGCAACAGATACAGATAAACCACCTCTGTTTCCGGTGGTAATTTAAAGTTCCAAAAATTAACCCACTTAAAACCCACTCTTTCGCTGACTCCGTACACAAGAGACATGATTTTACTGTAAACAACCAGCACCGGATTCATTTCAAGCCCCAAAGCATGAGCGCCTTTTTGGCCTGACAAGACACACAAAGCACCTTTGCCCGATCCCAGCTCCAGTACCTTCAAACCGGGTTTGATATCCGCCAGTTCAAGCATATCCCGCAAATCTTGCTTGCCCGATCCTACATAAGGAGCCGAATATATAGCCGCAATCAGAGAAAAAGCATAAAAAATACCTAAAACTAAAATTAACAACAAAATGGAAATTTCAATCAGTAAATACAACAAGCTGATCATCATTATATTTTATCAAAAGTACTGACTATTCTCCACTCTCCACATTCTCATTCCGGCCTGCGCTTTATTAAATGTTGTTTGCTGAATACTAAAAATATCCCCTAAGGGATATTTTTATTGGTGGGCAGACCAGGATTCGAACCTGGGAAGGCGATGCCAGCAGATTTACAGTCTGCCCCGTTTGACCGCTTCGGTACCTGCCCGAAATCACACCACTTGTGAGTGACGTGATGGAGCCGTTGACCGGGATTGAACCGGTGACCTTCTCCTTACCATGGAGATGCTCTACCAGCTGAGCTACAACGGCTTGAATTGACTAACACTGCAGCTTGAACCGGTGACCTCCCCGATGTCCATCGGGGTGCTCTACCAGCTGAGCTGTTAAAACAAAACGTAAATAAAAAGTGCGCGAATACTCTACCCCACGGGCTGAATTTTATCAATACGTACTCTGAACTGCTGGAGCTTGGGGTAGTCGTCAGATAATAAGCGCAGCTTATCATACCTTCTCTTAGCCTCTTGCACATCACTTAAAACCAAAGCACACTCCAAAGCCAGCTCCGTGTATTTAGCCGACTTGGGCTCCAGATCACTAGCTCTTTTCGCGGCCGGCCATGCTTTGGCATAATCTTCGCGGTCAACATAATGATGTGCTAACTCGGCATAACGGCAAGCCAAACGAGGTCTAAGCTCAACAGCCTTAAGCCGCATTTCTTCAGCTTTGCCCACTTCGTCTTCAGCTTCCGCGATTTCGGCCAAAGCCGCAAACGAAACATCGTCCGCTTGTTTTATTTTTACCAAATATTCAAAAGTTTCTTTGGCCTGCGGGTGCATCTTCTGTTTTAAATATAACAAACCAATACCTTTATAGGCATCTACATTGCGATTGTTAAGTAATAATACTTCCAAATATCTTTTTTCAGCTTCGGCCCACTTTAAATCTCTAGCCAAGCTTCTGGCTTCGTCTAATAATTTTTTAATACGCTCTTGTTCGCTGGGCGCCACTTTGGCCAGTGGTTTTTTGGCTTGTTGATAAAGCTTGTCCAAGTTAATCAACCGTAAATAGGCTTGATGATAAGCTTTTTTGGTCTGATATATGCCTTTTTGATACAAGTATTTAAAAGGTGCTATTTTGCCGCTTTTAACACGCGAAAACCTTTGCATGACCAAGGCGTCTCTTTTTTGTCTTTCCATCTCTTCTCTGATGGAATCCGGGTTAATCAATCTAACTTCAGACCAATGCTTTAAGACAATAAAAAAAGCCACCGCCAAGCTAGCGACCGCCAAAAAGATAAATATCCACAGAATCATGTTAATTCGTCAGCTGGGATTCGCGGTTCGGCACAAAAACGCGAAAGCACGAGGATCTAAAGAAGCTCCTCCCACCAAAGCACCGTTCACACCCGTGGTGGTAATGTATTCCGAAATATTATTCGCATCCACGGATCCGCCGTAAATAACCCTCACCTTATCGGCCAAGGTGGCATTAAATTTCTTTTGAATAGCCGCTCTAATGGCTTCATGGGCTTCTTTGGCTTTTTGAGCCGGACATGCCTTGCCGGTGCCGATTGACCAAATAGGCTCATACGCGAACACAAATGACGTCTTACCTTCTGGTTTAAGCCCGGCAATAGCGGCCGTAACCTGCTGGCGTAAAACCTTATTGACTTCACCTTTTTTATTTTGAGCTTCATTCTCACCCACGCAAATAACCGGCACAATGCCAGCCGCTTGCAAAGCAGCCGCTTTTTTACCGACCATATCATCAGTCTCGCCCAACAAAGCCCGTCTTTCGCTGTGGCCAACCAAACAATATTGCACTCCAAACTCTTGTAACATGTCAGGTGATACTTCGCCCGTATAAGCTCCTTCTTTGGTCCAAAATGAATTTTGAGACGCCAAGGCCGGGATTGAAGCCCGCCCCAAAGAAGCCCGAGCCGCGGCCAAAGATACGTGCGGTACAGCCACGGCAATATCTATCTCCTTGGGCAGTCTTTCACGCCTGAAAGCACGAACCCAACCACCGGCCTTCATGGGGCCGTAATGCATTTTCCAATTGGCGATTAAAAGTGTACGCATAACCTATTTCCAATTAACTAATTTTTTAAATTTTTCCGGTTTGGCGCCCGGCCCAATAGCCGCGACGACCATCCTTTTAGGATTGAGTATTTCTCGAGCAACCCTTTGAATGTCAGCGCCGGTTATTTGTTTTATTTTTTTCAATACCACTTCCGGTGATTCCATTTTTTTGACATAAACCCATTGACGGCCATACCATTCCGCGCGATTAGCCGAATCTTCGAAGGCCAGGGCCAGCCGCCCGCTCATATGATCTTTGGCGCGAGCCAACTCCTGCTTGCCAACCTGCTCTTGAGTAATCTTATTCAACTCCGTGTAGATAGCTTGTAAAGCCTCTTTCACCCGTGCATGATCAAGACCCACTCCCACAGTGAAGGCCCCCGTATCTTCCAAAGATTCGCTGGCAGTGCCAATGGCATAGCACAACCCCCGCTTCTCTCTTAATTCGGTGAACAACCTGGAAGACATGGTTCCGCCCAAAATATTTGAGAGCAAAGTGACGGCATAGCGGTCTGAATGCCCATAGGGCAGAGAATAAAAGCTTAAAGCCAACTGCGTTTGCTCGGTCTTCTTTTTTTGCAATGCAAGAATTTCTTTGATGGAGGCCGGGGGCTTAAAGCACACGAACGGTTGATCATTGGCCGCGCGCGGCTTGGAGATCTTGCCAAAAGTTTGTCTGACCAAACCATCTATGCTCGAGGGTATCATACCAGCCACCACTACTGTCAACCGTCCGGGTATATAATAAGCCCGATGATAATCCATCAAATCTTTTCTGGTTAAACCCTTTACCGATTCCCGAGTCCCCGCTATGCCTCTACCCAAGGGAGATTTGGCGAATAAACTAACTTCCAAAAGTTCTGAAATATGATCCCGAGGGCTGTCTTCGTACATCTTGATTTCTTCTATGATCACATCCCGCTCTCTTTTCATCTCGTGCTCGTCAAATCTCGACTTAAAAAGCATGTCATACATCAAATCAACCGCCATTTCCGCCTGGGACGCGTCTATCTTGATGTAATAACCCGTTATATCTTTGCCCGTATAAGCATTATATTCAGCGCCAAAACGATCCAGTTCTTGAGAGATATGCAGAGTCGTGGGCCGTTTTTCCGTGCCCTTGAACATCATATGCTCAATGAAGTGCGACGCTCCGTTTAATTTTGGAGTTTCGTAACGCGATCCGACTTTAACCAAAACCAGCAAAGTCATGGAACGAGCCCCGTTTATGGGGGCTTTAATCAAAGACATGCCGTTGGCCAATGTCGTACGTTTTACGTTTTCCATATTTATTTGTTGGTGGAATTCAAATTAACGGACAACCAACCGGCTAAATCGGCGATGGCGACCCTGGTCTGCTCCATGGTATCGCGGTCGCGCACGGTAACGGTTCGGTTCTCCAAAGTATCAAAATCCACGGTTATGCAGTAAGGCGTGCCAATTTCGTCTTGCCGGCGATAACGCTTGCCCACATTGCCGTTATCATCAAATTCGCACATAAAATCCAATTTTAGAGCATCGTATATTTCCTTGGCCAAGCTAACCAGTTCCGGCTTGTTCTTAAGCAAAGGAAAGACCGCGGCTTTCACCGGAGCCAATTTTTTGGGGAACTTCATCACAATCCTCTGATCCCCATCCAAGTCTTCTTCAGTATAGGCTTCGGTTAAAACCGCTAAAACCGTACGTCCCACGCCCACTGACGACTCGATTATATGCGGTAAGAATTTTTCGCCGGTTTTGGGATCCGTATAACTCAAATCCTTGCCCGAAAATTTAGCGTGCTGGGTTAAATCATAATCTCCGCGCGCATGCACCCCTTCCAGCTCTTTAAATCCAAACGGAAAAGCATATTCAATGTCATAAGCTTCTTGAGCGTAAAAAACCAAGTTCTCGTGCTTGTGCCATTTAAGATTTTTCTCGGCCAGACCAAGATGGCGGGTATAATATTGCCAACGATAGTCTCTCAATTTTTCATATTCGGACATTTCGTTTTCCGGCCGCGTAAAATACTGCATCTCCATTTGTTCAAACTCCCTGGTTCTAAAAATAAATTGCCTGGCCGTTATCTCATTACGGAAAGCTTTACCGATTTGCGCGATACCAAAAGGCACTTGCACGCGCGAAGAATCCAAAACGTTTTTATAGTTAACGTAAATCCCCTGGCAAGTCTCTCCCCGCAAATAAGCCGGTTCCTTGCTCCAATCATCAGTAAAATCACCCAAATTGGATTTAACCAGCAAATTAAACTTTCTGACGGGTGTAAAATCTTTTTTGCCGCAAGAGGGGCACTTTATTTTATCCAAATTATCAAACAGCAAGGTATTGATCTGCTCTTCGGACATTTTTTCATCCGCTTCTATACCCGCTTCTTCCAGCAAATGATCAACCCGCGATCTGACATGACAGGTTTTACATTCGGTTAAAGGATCCGCAAAACCGGCCACATGCCCCGAGGCCTCCCAAATTTTGGGGTGCATAAAAATACTGGAGTCCAAACCCACGATGTCCTGCCTCAACTGCACCATGTACTTCCACCATTCGCTTTTAACCGCGTTGGCCAGTTCAACCCCATAAGGACCCAAGTCATAAATCGCGCCATAACCGCCGTAAATTTCCGAGGATGGAAAAACAAAACCTCTGCGCTTGCAGAGTGAGACAATTTTATCCATCAAATCATTTTTGTCAGCCATAATTTTAGATGGACATGACGTCCTTTTCTTTTTCTTCGGCCACGGCTTCAATTTTATCATTCATCTTGGTCACTGATTTATCCAGATCTTCAAGCAAAGAAAATCTTTGATCTTCAGTAATCAGTTTGGATTTTTCATCCTGCATAATCTTGGCGCGCGCGTCTTCCCTGATGTTGCGAATAACAATACGGGCCTGTTCAGCCTTTTGCCCGATAATTTTAACCAATTCTTTACGATTTTCTTCGGTCATGGGCGGCAAATTAAGATGAATGACCGTGCCCGCTATTTTAGGATTTATGCCCAAACCACTGCCCATGATGGCTTTTTCAATCTCTTTAACCAAATTTTTATCCCAAGGTTCTATCTGGATCGTTCTGGCATCCGGAGTGGTAATGGAAGCCACGCCTTTCATCTCCATGTTTGAGCCGTAAGCCTGAACCCGGATATCTTCCACCAATTCGGCGCTGGCCCGATTGGTCCGTAAGTTCTTTAATTCTTTAATAAAATGCTCTAAGGACTGCTCAAATTCTTGTTCCGCGGAATTTAAATATTGGGACATATTATAGTATGTTGTAGTATGCCCAATTCAGGCTCATCCGTCAACCGCAAACCTGCTGTTTATAAGACAAAAAACAGCCTATTTATATTAAATTTTCAAGTCAAAAACAATTATTTTTTCTTTACCGGCACCGTGCCCAGATAAATCACATTGCCGTCTTTCGAATCAATGGCCAAGGCCGTGCCCTGGCTGGTGGTGGGCAATTTTTTAGCCTCCCAGGTCTTACCGCCATCCAAACTAAAAACTATGGCCGTGGGCCCGGTGTAAACCAAATTTTGACTGTTGTTAGGATCGACGGCTAAAGCCGTAATCTTGCCTTCACCTAAATCAGTCAACAGATTCATAGCCTCCCAGGTCTGCCCCTGGTCTTCACTTTTAGCTATGCCTGACCTATGAACCAGATATAAACGATTGGCACTTGTAGGATCAACTACCACTTGATAAATGCGCCTGGCATCTCCGATATCTCCAAATTCTTTTCTTATCTGCAACCAAGTAATACCCGCGTCCAAACTTTTCCACAAACCATCGCCTTCCGTGCCCGCGTAAATCAAGCGAGAATCTTGCGGGCTGATAGCCAAAGACGTGACTGACGCGCCGGCTCTTTTGACCACCTGCCAAGTTGCGCCCTCATCCGAAGATTTAAAAATATCTCCATCATTGGTGGCCGAATATAAAATCGTGGGATTGAACCAATCAGCCAGTATCTGGGTAAAAAATTTGTCGGTTCTGGGATCGAAAAAAATCATCTCCCAATCGCGTCCGCAAGTATTGGTTTTAAAAATCTTGTTTTGGCTGGTGGCATAAATCGTACACTTATTTTTGGGATCCACGGCTACGCTTTTTATATTTTTAGCTTCCAAATTTTTAAAAATTTGCCATGAGTCTCCCCCGTTCAATGAATACGCCAAACCTTGCCCATTAGTGCCCATGTAAACAGCCAGTCTGTCTTGAGGATCCATAGCCAAAGTTTGCACCGAAAGTTCGGCCGCGCCCGCGGATAACTTTGGGCCATCCACATAGGCTTTTTTATTAACCCAAGTTTGCCCATGATCCGATGTTTTCCACGCTCCGCTGTCCGGACCGGTGGGCCCTTGCGCGGTTGGCTGGCCAAAACAGCCGGCACCGAGTAAAACCAGGCCTAAAGCCAAAGAAAAAACCCGAGAACTCATAAAAAATGTGCTGTTGAATTTCATATTAAAATTATTATACCAGATTTGACGGCCGATCGTTACCCTTGAGCCAAACTTAGAGGAAAATATCTAGGCCACAGACCGGGTAAAATTATTTTTTGGCCGGGTGCCCGGATAGCGGCCGCGCTTAACATTAAGTGTGGAGATACGGCTCCTCCCACCACGGATAAAGCATCGGCCACACCTTGAGCTAAAATCAGTTTAACTAACACTTCCTTAGGCCACAGCCGGCCGATTTCCACAGAACAGGCTGTGAGCGCGTTATTCCAGGCTGCCAAAGGATCTTCTTGCGACTCGCAAACCTCTCTGATCCTGTCCACGGCTGACAGACGATGACCGATACTCGGCCCGGCCACATAAGCGCGCGCCATATCTTCAAAATCAAGCGTTTCATCATCTTCAGCTAGAGCCAGACCTGGCCTTCCCCGGCTTTTTGAAGCCAAAGATTCAGCCTGTTTGGCACTCAAGCCGCCGGCCATCAAGCCGTCAATCATTTCCAGGCGAGGCACCAAAGACAAAGGCACGCACACCGAACGGCTGATAATGGTAGCCGGAAGGTGTGATATTTTTTCAGCTACGCCCACAAAAACACCGTCTGCCGGAGGTTCTTCCATGATTTTTAAGAGCGCGTTATAGCCCGCCTCGTTCAACCTGTCCAATTGAGGCAAAAAACCCACCACGCGTTTTGATAACTGCGGGCGTTCTTGCAAGCGTAAACGATTTTTCCGCACCACCTCCACAGACACATCTCTTTTGCCTTCTTCGGGCATGAATAAGACCACATCAGGATGCAATTGCAGGTCCGGCGTTTCAGGATAATCCAATAAAGCCCTAACAAACTTTTGAGCCAATAAATTTTTACCGATATGGCCCGGTCCATAAAAAATATACGAAAAAGCCGGTCGCTCCACCCACTTCTTAAGCAGACCTATGATTGATCCATGGCCTATGACTCCGGCCCAATGATCTTTTGACATGAAAAACAGTATAGCACTCGCGCCCTTGGCGTCCATAACGTACCTAACGTACCTAACGTCCTACGTCGTACGTAATGCGTCAAAACTCCTGTTGTCATTCCCGGCTAAGAAACTAATTTGCTTAACGAGCTAAATAATTAAATCGGGAATCTACCTTAAATAGCATATTTAGCGTCCCAATCGTCGCACGTCCCGCGTTAGGGACATGTTTTGCCTTCAAGCTTTTTTTCCCTCTCTTGGGTAAGAGAGGGGTAGGGCGTAAAGCCCCGTGGGGGCCACGCCCCTTATACGGGGGTGAGTTAGGCTATTAAGCAGATTGCCACGTCACTCGTCGGACTCATTCCTCGCAATGACATGATTAATCCCCCTTTGATTCCCCCTTTATCAAGGGGGTTTTTAGCTTGACGTAGGACGTTATGTACGCGATGGACGCTAGAGGACGTTATGTACGTTAAGTACGTCAGGTACGTTATTCAGCAAACAAAAAAGCAGCTGGTCAGGCTGCGTGAGGAGGAATCATGAGGAGAGAGATCAACGATCCTCGAGAGCGTAACCGTACGAACCTTCGTACTGTTCTTCGTTTACAACTCGTTCCTCCGTGTAGGTGGGTGGCGCTTCGGTGGTTGACGGCTGGTGCCGCGTAGCCGGATCGACCGGATCCAACTCAACCCCGAACATGGCCCAGACAGTGGCATCGAACTCAGTCCCCTGACGGCCCACGATGGTGGGGTGGGCGTAGTGAGTGAACCCCAACGTACCGCGAGCGCTCAAGAACGGGCGCCAGACGTTGTCGCTGGTCAGGGGAAAGCGCACTTCCGGGAACCAAGCGTAGTGCGTGGCTGACCCGTTTTCCCAAGCCGTGGTGTTGAGCCTCTTGGCCATGAGGCCGGTCAACAATTCCCAGCTCTGAAATCGCCAGTGCATGCCAGTAGCTACGTGCAGCTCGTAGAGCTTGTAGCCCTGGAGTTCGTCGCCATAGCCACCGCCCAGAGCGAGAAAGAAGCTGCGCGAGCCATCCAGGCTGGTCACGGGTTCGATGGCTAATTCAGCTCCCAGGCCAAACATCTGCTGGCCCCACATCTGTTTGGCGTGGGTCAAGCCGTAGTTGGAGAACCAGAACGGAATGCGGGAGGTGGCAACGGACCCGCCTACGTTGGGCGGTTGAAGTTCGAGGCGCTGTACGCGCCCGTTTATTTCCGTGACGCGCGCGCCCAGACCCGAGATGTTGCGCTCGTTAGCGCTTACCCGCTCATCGAACTGCGACAAGCGCGTCTGCAAGACCTGATCAGTTGCATTCCTGCTTTCCTTGATCTGCCGCACCTCCTCGCGGATCTGCGTCAGAGCTTCGGGCGACTGAATGTTCTTGACTGCCTCTTCGAGGGCCGCGATGCGCGCGAACGCATCGCCGATCTTGAGACATTCTTCCTTGGTCGCCCGAGCACCGGTGTCGTCTTCGCTTTCGGTGCGGACGTAGTACCCGCGTTCGCGTTCGCATCGCTGTTGGTAGTTCAGCGCGCGAGGCGGTTGGCGACGAGGCGGAGTCGCGGTACCCGTCCCCGTTCCTCCGGGCGGAGCAGGCGTGACCACGGGCGGTACGCACGAGACCGGCGGGCAGTTACGCGTCTGGGAGTCCAGGCAAGCCTGGAACCAGGCGTTGTAGTGCCCGAAATCCGTGGCCGTCACGCTAGAACACTCAGGCAACTTGCCGCAAATGTCCTGCAGATCAGGCGCCGTTCCCGTAAGACACTGGTTGAATTGACTAGAGCAGGCTGCGGCGCAGCTGTCCAACCCAGAGGCTGGGGGTGCGGCCGAGGCCGAAGCACCCGGTGTTTGCGCGTTCGCGAAGCCGGTGGCGGCCGTGATGATGGCTACACAGAGCCAAAAAGTCAATGTTCTCATGGTTCCTCCTCTGCCGTAATGGCGCTTTTGGCGCCGTTGACCCATTTGTGTAGCTATTTAGGCAAAAAAATGAGGTTCTGTCAAGGGTTTGGGCCCTCACCCTTCCCCTCTCCCTGGCCAGGGAGAGGGGTGTCGCGAGCCGGCGCGAGAGACGGGGTGAGGGTAAAACACCCTAAACGAAAAAGCACCAGTCTAGGTTGAGCAGCCTAGCTGGTGCTTCCCGGTTGGGAGTTACCCTTCCGGTAGTAGTTTCTAGCCTTCATCCCGTGAGCTCAAGTATGAGGGATGTTGGCGTTACGGAGCGAACTGATTCGCTCAGTTCAGCGGATTGTCCACCTGCCCGTTCTGACCGGTTGTCAGGTTCGGAACCAGGTGGAGACCGCCTCCGGAGAGAGGCCGGCAGTAGTTGTCCGTGATGGCCTTGCCATCGAAGTACAACGTGCAGGACTCGTCCGCCTGGAGGGCAGCGTCCGTGTTGATCGCGTTGGCCGTAAAGCCGTACCGCGCATGCCAGATGTCGGTGTTGCCAGGGTCCAGGAGATACACCTGACCGCGCCAAGCCATCCACTCGGGGATGCCGTCGATCAGGAGATCTTGCTGTCCGTCAGCGGACAGGATGGCCACCGGGATCTCGACATCCAGATGCTGAACCGCCTGGGCAACCGGCGCATTGTTGTAATGCCCGGCCGCCTGCCAGTAACCACACCAGGCCATGGCCTGCGAGTCATCCTGGTTGTAGTTGGCCCAGTGGACCGCGGCCCCACGGACCTGGATGGTGACGCCCGAACGAGCGTGCACGACCAAACGAAGCTTCTTCTGCCCCGAAAAGTCAGTGCAGTCCGTCGGATGGTAGCTGCTACCTCCGGTACCGCCGGTGTTGTCAGGCACGCAAGCTCCGTTCTGGCAGTGGGTTCCGGGGCCGCAAGCGTTGTTGCAGGCGTCCGTGCTACCACCGCTACCTCCGGTGCCGCCGCCCGAGCCTCCGGTCTGCGGACAGTAGTCGCTGCCATCGCAGTTTTCGTCCACGCCGTTGCACTGAATTTCGCTCATTCCGGGGTTGATACCCGGATTGGCGTCATTGCAGTCGTTGGCGTTCTGGACGTACCCCGCAGGGGGCGTCGAGGTCTGCAAGCAAGACGCGGGATCGCCGTATGTATCACAATCCGCATCGCGACAGTAGGTGCCGGAGGGCGTATTGCAGATGCATTGGCCGTAGCCACTGCCGTCCTCGTAGCACCACTTGTCACCGGGCATTCCGCTGGCGCAGACGCAGGGCGCCTTGCTGTGTGGGACGCAAGCTTGAGGAGCCTGACCGCCAGAACCGGCGGAGCCACCCGAACCTGCCGTGCCGCCCGTACCCGCACACGAGCCGTCGTCGCATTGCGGGTCGAACTGCTCGGGGTCGAAAGCGCAACCCGACATGACCACACCCAACGCTACCAGAAACACCCAGACGCTCTTCATGGTATTCATCGTAATCTCCTTGCCCCGTGAGGGCGAAACGAATCTCGCCACCGAACGCACATGATGTGCATACGGGGCATTTTCCCTGCGTTGACACACTGGGGATCGTTGCCTTTCCCCTCCTAGTCCTAGATGTCATGAACTTATAATATCGGACCTGTTCAAAATAATGTTGCTAGAAGCCTCTTTATCCGCCATAACACCTTAAATTAGGAGGAGAAATTTAATTGTCTATTGAGCATCCGCACAACCTACAACGTAAATTATGCAGCGACATGAATCTTCAAATTAATTGGAGACTCGTGTCGGGTGAGGCGGTACAAGTGTGTACTGCCTCGAGAACCGAGGGAAGACCAACGCGTTGCGCGCGGTCGATGCTAGTAGAGGAAGCTGAGCTTGGGTGAGAAGCCGATCTGGAGCATAAGAGCTCCGCCCATGCTCTTGTCGAGCCCGGCGTGGACGTTGTGCGGGGGCTCTCCCGCGGCGCCGAAGTAGTTCTGGTGATTGTAGACTCCGAGGTCTCCAACACCAGCCACGTACACCGGCGCTCCCGGAATGTCGTACCGCACTTGCGCCTCGATGCCGATCTGCCGGCCCATGCCGTTCTGCGGCAGGCTGTCCGGGGGGGCGATAAGCTGGAAGTACATTCCGCCACGCAAGCTGAAGTCGCGAGTCTCACCGAGACCAACCCCCACGCCCGCGGCCGCTCCACCCGTGTACATGGTGGCGCTGTCGGCCGTGGCCGGATCGCAGCCGTCGCAGGTCAGGTAGCCGATGCGACCCTGAGCCCACAACTGCACCGGCGATTCCTCGAAGTTCTGGGTGAAACCCAGGACGAGGTGGTGGGTCATCCCCGATCCGGCATCGCTACCGCGGAACATCACACCGAGGCTGTAGCCCAGATCCATCTTGGGGACGAACCGCCCAACTGCACGGACTTCCTTCTGAACTTCCGCAAACGCCATGGAGATCGCTTGGACGTCTTGAGCCAGATTCGTGGCCAAAACGTTAGCGTTGACCGCCATCTGCCAGGTTGCCTTCAGATTCCTCTCAAGCTCTTCGACGCGCCGACGCAAATCCGGGATGGACGCGATGTCGGCTTCGTGTTCCTTCTTCCAGGCCTCGAACTCGGACATGCGATCCGTCAATTGCTTAATCGCGTCCTCGTTCCTGTCGACCGGGAAGCAGAAGTAGATGGCCGTGAGCCGTCGGAGGTTGCCACCCGAAGCCGTCTTTCCGACCACCTGTGAGCTCCGGCTGAGAGGAACGGGCTTGTATTTGTCGTTTCCGCAAACACACTCACCATTGCTCTCGCCGGGTTGGCTCACTGGTTCGCCGCGGCATTCTCGCCGGGCCGTTGCCCATCCATCAACAGGTGTCGTGGTGGGCGCGGGGGGCGTGACGACCGTAGTGCCGCCACAACCGTTGCCCAAGCACGGGCGCATCTGAGCGCACCGTGGGCATCCGGCGTAGGCGGGCATGGCACACAGAGACGCCAAGGTCGCAACGGCCGTATCGACCGCCACGCACTGCCCTCCTTGGGGCTGGTTGGGGACCTGCGCCGAAGCGCTGATCGGGTTGATGATCATGATGACAGCCGAAGCCGCCACCGCCCAAAACATCTTCGACGAAACCTTCATCAGAATCCTCCTCGCCCCACGCAGGGGCAGAACCAATTGTCCCGCCGTCCACATGTCGTGGGGCGTAAATTCCCTCAGTTAATTTCTCAAACGAGCTTAGACACACACCAGTGTGGTCTAAATAGATTAGCCACACCGGTGCGGCCCTAAAGTCGCTCCATGCCTTATGAGAAGAGGAGGAAAGCTTCCCACTCAGCACGGAACGGCTTTAAAGCCGCACACACACCTGGTAGTAAAGAACACGATAAAATAACACAAAACCAGACTTTTGTCAATAGTCTTTACCTTATTCAGGCCTAATTTGTCAATCCTCTGACTAGCCGAATTATTTAAAATAAAAAATGGCTTAGATAAGCCAAATTAAAAACCCTCACCCCTTCCCCTCTCCCTAGCTAGGGAGAGGGGTGTCTCGAGCTAGTGAGGGACGGGGTGAGGGTTTTATCTCAGTTCCTTAACCTTAGCTAAAACCCAAAGTGACCCAACCAGCAGACCAAAAATTGCACCCAAAAGCCCATTTCTCACAAAATCAGGTTTGGCAAAAAATCTGGAGGGTAAGGGGTCATCTATAATCTGCAGGCGGACCGAATAGCCGAAATAATTGGGAGCTTGAGTGGCCAGCTCTTTGGCCACGGCAATGGATAATAAAGTGGCTTGCGCTCTGTCTTTATGAAAAACCGTTACCTGCAAAACGCCCGTGCCCGGCACCACACCGATCTCAACCGTCTCTTTCCATTCTCGACGTTTATCAATTTCATCGGCTGAAAAATATGATAAGTCCACACCTTCCTGATGCATGACCGCGTTAAAAAAACTGCTGGTATAAACAATCTCGGATAGATTTTGCCCGATACGTTCCGTGGATTTAATAGCCGTATAAGGATCTACGCCCGTGGCATTGGTTTGCGTAATCAGCAAACGCACCATGGAAGAAAACTTTAAGGGCTGAATAGCCGAAAAAATCAAAGCTAAAGCTAAACCAAAAAAAGTCGCGGCGGTTAAAATTTTCCAACCGCGTCCGTAAATGTGCAAAATATTAATGGAAGGCATTTGTATTAGAGCAAAGGTTCACTGGTGGTTTGCGAGCCCAAGGTTACGGGTATTTCCATTTCCTGGCCTGCGCGCCACACACGCAAATTAACGGTCGAACCTGGACGATATTGCATAATGATATCGCTCAAGTCCAAACTTCCATCCAGTATATCACGATCTACTTGAAGAATCACGTCGCCAGTTTTTAAACCCGCCCGATCAGCCGCACTATCTTTAATTACCGCGCGTCCCAGTTTTTTATCTTCACGCAACCAGGCACCCCGGCTTGGAAAATCCTCTGCTTGTTCTCCGATCAGACGAGCCACCGCCAAATCTATGGAATATGCCCCCAAATTGGCGCGCTCCACTTCCCCGCCGGCCATAACACTCTGCAAAGATGACGACAATGAACTGCCCGGCACGATCAACAAACGACCGTCAGCCGATTCCTCAACCACACCAATCAAAGCACCCTTAGCATCCCACAACGGGCTGCCGCGTTCAGCCAAGCGCAAGTCACCCATGGCCACAATCCGGCGTTCCGGCTTATCACTTAAGACAGGATCAGAATGAGTCACATGCCTGACGGCAATAATGGACGAGGGAGCGAATTGCTCGGCTGACGGCTCAAGCCAAGCGGCCAACCCCGTTCTCCCGGACCAATAATCTGCGAAAGCCGTGACTGATAAATCCCGCGCGTTGGTTTTCAAAAAAATCGTGTTCGTAGACTTATCCAAAACTCCTCTTTCCACTTGATAAGCGCGGCCTGCGTGCCAAATCAAAAGATCAGCTACCCTGGAATTCTCCAAAATACTAAACGTGGTCACAAACCAACCATCCGAAGTTAAAGCCACAGCTCTGCCTAATTGTTCGTCTTCGGGCAAAAAATTCTGGCTGACCGCGGTCTTTTTGTGCGCGTACACTACGCCCACCGGACTGCGACGATTAAAAATGGATTCAGGGATGGCACGTAAAGTAAAATCTTCCATTTGCAGGGGCACCAAACGTATCTGTGTGGTGGTGGGCATGCTCGCCGGTTCATCCACGGCCACCGTGCCGCTGGCATTGGGAATCTTGAAAGATGATTGATGTGAAACCAAGCCCGGCACCATTCTTTGAGCTACCACCATGCCCGAGACGGCACCCGACATCGCGCTCATGGCCAAGCACAAAAAAAACCCGGCCACGGACAGAGCTAACACATTTTTTTTAGCGAATTCTTTGATTGGCATAATTTATAACCACCTGGAAGTTGTAATTAAAGTTAAAATAAGCACCAAGGCGGCCAGACCCTCCATCCAAGCCTGCTGTTTGCTGGGTATGGGATGATACAAATAGCGCCTCATGCGTAACACAATGCAAAAAATCAGGCAAGCCATGGCGCCCTGCACAGCCATGGAAAGCGGCAACATAACGCTTAACAGACCAATGTGCAAACCAACCGCCGCTCCGATAAACATCCAGATCACATTCTGTTCTTTGGTGGCTCCGGGGTGGCCTGTGGTTCTGAACAAAATTACGGAAACAACCGCCACCAAGGCCACGTAAATCCATTTGGAGCTGTGCAAAAAAGCAATCAACCCCACGGAAGTTGAAACCGTGTACCATAATATAAACGGTACCAGGGCGATATTCACATGCGATAAGCCATTGACCGGATAACGCGATGGCATAAAAGACAATAAGAACAAAAGCTCCAAAGATAGAAATGACGACAGGACTGATAAAACAATGATCGACCACTTGGCCAATTCGCCTTCGCTCAGCAACATGCCAAAAACCAAAACGCCCAACAGCAAAAAGGTGGGTAGCATTTTTTCCACCATATCCACCAAGCTCACCCTGGTACGCGACATGAGCCAGGCCACGAACACAACCGACAAAGTTCCAAGGATAGCAATCCAAGGATAGGCCAATGAATTTTCAAATTGAACGTAGTATAAAATACCGACCGCGAGAGCAGTAGTAGCCGGCAACAAACGATAGATAAAAATCATGCTCGTGTTTTATTTATCAATAATCAAATTAATACTTTTTTCCAATAACGAGATGGATTTGATGGCCTTTTCGCCGGCAATCTTCAACTCCCAAGTACCCAAATCCCTAGAGAGGACAAACCCGGCAATGGTTCTGCCCCAAGACGCGGGCAAAGGGTAATCTCCAAAACGAGTTTTCTTAATGTCAAAATAAATATTACCCTGCTCATCAACTTTGGGCTCAAAAACAAACAACAAATCAAGATTCAGATAATCCCGCCATTTGAATTTTAAAAACATTTCCATGCCGGCCGGGCTGACAGCAATCTGAGTGACCAGTGGTTGCCAATCAGTATCTCTTAAAGCTCCATCCACCGAAGAAATGAGCAGGCCGGTAATTTCCCTTTCACTAATCTGAATGGAATAAACATCAGTTTTATAATCGCGCTGTTCGTAAATGCGTCCAGCCAAACGAATCCTGAATTCATCCCAAGTCACAGCCTCGCCTTGAACCAATCTAATGGGCTGAGGACCATGATACAGGTAAGAAAACAAAGGCACCTCAACCAAACCCGTCTTAGCCAAAGCCGCACCCAAAAAAACCATCAAGATAACTAAAAAAGCAACCAAAAAAACCGCGCAGCTCACCAGATTCTTGCCCCACTTGGGTTTTATTTTTTTAGCCTTAAGATTAGCGCTCGCCGCTTGCGGCGGAATCGGCTGTCTGGCGCCCGAAGACGCTCCAATAATCGGGGTAATGCTCATAATTTAGTCTGACCCGCCACCATGTTCTAAATCCATTAACAATGGATTTGATTATAACATAACCGGCGGTATCCAACAGCTTCCCTATTCGCCAAAAAACCTCTAAGATATCCCCCATGCCCACTTTGGCCAGTAATCGTAAAGCGCATTTCAATTATGAACCATTGGAAGAATTCGATGGCGGGCTTGTTTTACTTGGCCAAGAAGTTAAATCCATCCGCCAAGGGGGCGCTAAAATAGACCAGGCTCATATTGTGATCAGAAACAATCGACCTCTGCTGATTGGCGCTAACATAGCCAAATACATCAAAGCCTCAAGCTTGGCCCCCTATGACCCGGAACGCACCCGCGAGCTGCTATTAAATACCAAAGAAATACGTTATCTTGCGGGAAAATTGGGTGAAAAAGGCTTGACACTTGTGCCTATATCCCTATATACTCGGGGGCAACTGATTAAAATCCATTTTTGGCTGGCTCGAGGCAAGAAGGCTTTCGAGAAGCGCCAAAAGATAAAAAACCGCGACCTGGAACGTGAAACTAAACGTTTTTTGCGCGGTGAGGATATCTAAATCAGCGGATTTTCACAAAGCACATAGCACACAGCACAAAACATACAACAAAGTACATGTAAATGTTACATGCTACATGTTATATGCTATATGCTCACGACACGGGGATGCCGAGCTTTGACGGCGCGATACCCCGTATTCTGCAGGCCGAGCCGACGCAACTCGTTAAACTACGTCAAACAAGACAATTGCCAACGTCTTATCACGTGCCAAGGCAGCTATCGCTAACGCGTTTAGCATGCCCGTAGCACAACCGGTGCTCGCTTAATCGACCACCGCGATCACTTGTTTCACGCCCGTTGAAATAAACTGATCGTCATACTTTCGGGCTTGGAATCGAATCATGGCATGTGATTCGAAACGACAAGGCTTATGCCGCCGGGAATCGGTCCTCGCCGGTTCGTCGCGATTCCCGTGTATCCGAGCCGGGCAAGCCTGTGAACGAAGGATACGTTGTTCGTTGTCGGACGGGGGTGCGACTCCCCCCATCTCCACCACCAACTAAACAAAATAAAAAAATTTCAAATATCAAATCCGGTATCAGTCGCACGGCGGCACCTGAATTGTTTATTTGAATATTTGATAATTGATATTTAAATTCGATGCGCATACATTTCCGTAGAAGACGCCTGCCACCTAAGCCCGAAGGCGTTCAATACAAATACAATCAACAAATACGCGTTCCCGAAGTCAGAGTGATTGATGAACAAGGTGAATTTTTGGGAGTCATGCCAACCAGCCAAGCTCTTGGCATAGCCGAAGAGCGCGGATTTGACTTGGTTGAAGTCTCCCCCAAGGAACAACCCCCGGTCTGCAAACTTTTGGACTTTGGAGCCTTCAAGTATCAAAAGGAAAAGGAATTGAAACAGCAAAAAGCGCATGCTAAAAAAGTGGAAGTCAAAGGCATCAGACTTTCGGTCAAAATTGGACAACATGATTTGGACAACAGAATCAATCAAGCTACGGAATTTTTGGAAGACGGACAGAAACTTAAAATAGAAATCATCCTCCGAGGCCGGGAAAAAGCTCATGGAGATCTGGCACTGGCCAAAATACAGGACTTCATCAACCAACTGACTCAAACCTATGAATTGTTCATAGAGCAACCTCCGAAAAGACAAGGCGGGAATGTTTCAGCCATAGTGGGACGTAAAGGCTAAACGAATCAATTAAAAATTACGAATTAAAAATTACGAATAATAATATGAAAAGCAAGATGAAGACCTGCAAGGCAGTAGCCAAAAGGGTCAGAATAACCAAAAACGGCAAAGTCTTGAAGCGCAAGGCCGGCCAAGATCACTTTAACAGCCGCGAATCAGGCAATACCAAACGCAACAAAAGACGAGATATCGAAGTCAGCGCCAGCTATACTCGCAATATCAAGGATCTTTTACCCCACAACTAATCATCAAAGATATTTGATTTAAACCTAGATTTACACTGAAAAATATGCCGAGAGTTAAACGAGGTACTCACCGTATCAAGAGACGAAAAAATATATTGGCCCGCACCAAGGGCATGATGTGGGGACGCAAGTCCAAAATCACGTTAGCTAAAACAGCGTCCAATAAAGCCGGTGTTAATGCTTATGTTGGCCGCAAACTCAAGAAACGCGTCAACCGTGGTTTACAACAAGTCAGAATCAATGCCGCGGCTCGCGCCTTGGGCACTTCTTTCAACAAACTAATGGATGGCTTAAAGAAAAGGAATATCGCGCTCGACAAAAAAATACTGTCACAATTGGCAGCCAAACATCCTGAAGTCTTTAAAAAAGTCGTTCAAGCTTAAAAACAATCCACAGAAAAAATCACTCCGCAATTCAACGGAGTGATTTTTTAGTGTATAATTACATTATTCTATGCCATCTTTTAACATGCTGGAGGCAAAACCTTCACCCAGAGAAAACCCCGCCAGAATCGAAAACTCCGCTCCGCCGGAAAAACCACGTACTCTACGCTCTGTTAGAACAGGCAGTCCTAAGAGACCGACTCTGCGCCCAACGCCCACTTCAGCTGCTTCGGAAGCAGAAAAGCAACTTAGTAAAATAAGAGCTAAACTTACAGACAAGCAAGCTATTCTGGAACATCCGGAGGCCTTGATTGACGCTTGGGAAGCATTAAGGAATTTTCATAATCCAAAAAACCAACCAGACGAGTCAGAACTTAAAGATTTGAGAGACACTTTGCAGAAAGCATTGTACGAATATCAGGCACGTACGGAAAAAATTCAAACTCTGCGTCTGTCTAAAACCCTAAAAGTTGAAAAAAAACAAGAATTCGAAGGTCAAAGAGAACAGTTGGAAAAAATATTGTCCGAACTGATGGGATCAGATAATCCATCTCAAGCTAAACAGGATTCAGCCGGCGCTTTTAATGAGTTTGCTTCTTGGAGAGAACAGCAGAAACGCGCAGCCATTAGCAAGAAAATTGGAGACTACAACCAGCAAGACGACCAATTACAAGAGAGAGAGTTTGCTTTACGCGAAGAAATAGAAGCGGCCACAGGCAATGCTATTATGGGCAATACGGCCGAGGAGATAAAAAATAATCTAAAAATCAGCCCGTGGAAAAAAATCAAAGACTACCTGGCAGTGATGGCCGGTAAAAAACCTATTATGCAGCTGATTGGCGAACTGGAATCAGTGCAAGCACAGAGAGTGAGCATTCAACACAAACTTAACGAACTGGAGTCGTTTTCTCAATCCGAAAAAGCCACCTCCTCTGCGGTCAGAGCTGAACGCGTCAGGGGGACAAAGGTTGTCGATATGACAGAAGCTCAAGGCATGAAAGATTTTGGGCTGGAAGATTTGAATCAAGTTGAAAGCCACGCCTCCATCGATCAAACCGAGCAGTTGACGGCCGAAGATATGATTGACGAAGTTCCCGCTAAGACGAAAGTGGGACGGAACACTATAAAAGACCAAACCACGGACCAAATTCTTCAAGAAATAGAAGAACAAGCAGACAAAAACGCTCGAGAAGAAGAAGTACCGGAAATGCTGACAGAAAAAGATATAATAGAAACAAGACAGGCTGCTGATTTAAAAAATCAGCTCAAATTATTGAAACAAGCGCATCAAGAAATGCTGGAGGAGCTGGGCATGGAAACCTCAACCAGGCAGGACAAGAAAAGCGACGCCCGGAATTTGAAAGCCATTAGACAATATGAACAACAGATTTCAGAATTGGAAGAAAAAATTGAAAAAATCAGCGTGTCTGATGATAATCTGGAAGAACTGATACCCGAAGACATAATTTCATCCCAAGCGCCGCCTCCGCCGTCTGAGGCCGAACGAGAAAAAAGACTGGACCTGCAAGCGGCCATTGCGGGACGACCAAGAAAGAATAGAGCAAAACCGCGGACCTTAAAAAAACCACGTACGGTTGAAGATGACGAGGAGCTGTTTGCGCAAACGCAGACAATCTTAGAAAGCGCCGGCCAAGCAGCTAAGAAAACCGCTCCGGCCGAACAGTTTAATATACCTAAAAAACAAACTTTAAGACGACCCAAACCAAGTGTTATCATACCTCTTGAAGGCTATCCAGTTTCAGAAAAACTGCCAACCGCCAGATCAACCAAGGAATTACCTCAAGCTTATAGTGAACTGCAACAACTAATCAATGACCGGCTTGGACTCTTGCCTAAAGAAGATCGTCTAGCCTTGAATTTCGACAGTAAAACCTATGCTGAAAAAGCCTTAAACAGGGACAGGGCTTATGCCGCAGGCAACGATAAAGAGGGCGAGGCTTATCAGGTATCAATAGATCAACTCAACAAAGTCTTAAATCAAGCCGGTGTGGTAGGCGACATGGAAGATCTTTCCATGCATTCAGGCGGTAAATCTAAAGGCTTGAAAGTATTAGGCGGAGACTTTTTGACCAAAAATTCGGATCTCTACACCAAGGTAATTCCCACGGCTCGCAGATCAAGAGAACTTAAGCATCCTCAACACTTAGAAACAGTTGAAGCACCCACTTTGTCAGTGTCTTGGGCTCAAGCTCATTTGGGAGAGTCAGCTTCGGATACTTGGAAACGAGTAGCTCCTATTATTGCTGAAAGGAATCTGGGACCAGCAGTCAGCAAAAGATTGGAAAGCTTAATGCAAGAAGCCGGTCATTTGAATTTAAAAGGAACCTCCATTGACTATCAAGCTTTACCCGAATTACTCAATAAAGTGAGGGCTGATTCCGCCTATACTTCGTCACCCGAAGCCTCGGCCTATGTATTACTAAAAGCCTTTAAACCCAAAAACGAGCAAGACAAAAAAATTCAACCCCTGATAGACCGCGCCATTAAAGCCATAGATGCGCAAATGTTAGACATCAAACCCGTGGCTGAAAATTTCATTCAAAAATCAGAGGTAAGTAGAAAAGCCAGACAGGGAAGACAAAGCCTAAGAGCTTTTGATCTACTAAAAAGCCAAACAGCCGATAAGCCGAGAGTAAGCTTAAGAGGAGTGACCGAACAATTCAAACAAAAAAATAAAGCAAAAACCATAGACAGATCAATATCTGAACTAGCCCAGGCAGATAAGCGCCAAGAAACAATCAGCCGTGAATCAAATAATAAATTTTTATCACAAGAAGACAGGTTGAGATTATTGGCCAAGGCAGGAGCTAAAAACGCCAAACAATTTGCCATGCTATTGGATGACTATCTCAGATCCTTGGATCTCAAAAATGAGTCCACGGTCTTGGCTCAGCAAAGATTGCGTAAAGAGGCGATAGCTCTCGGCCTGAATAAAGACAAAACCATCATCAAGCTATTATCTCGTTATAAAGAAGAAGCCCCTAAGGCCAGTAAAAAACCTCGCACCGCCAGAACAAAAAGAACCGCCAGATAATAAAAATCCCCGTTTAACGGGGATTTTTATTATCAAGGTCTATTCCCTGCTTTTAATTTTACGTACAATCTCTTGTTTAAAGTTATCCACAGTTAAAGTTTGCTGCTCTGCTTGGCCGCGCCAACGAACGGTTAATTCACCGCCCATTTCTTTATCACCAAAAACTATCATGCAGGGCATCTTCTGCTTTTCCGCGTTACGTATTTTTTTACCCACGCTTTCAGTCGTCTCATCTACTTCTGGTCTGATATCCAAGGCCTGCAGTTCAGAGGCTAACTTGCGGGCCGCGTCCACATGCCTGTCAGCCACGGGCAAGACAGCTACTTGCACAGGAGCCAGCCATAATGGGAAAGCTCCGGCATAATGCTCAATCAATACGGACAAGAAACGTTCTATGGAGCCCATGATGGCACAATGGACCATGACTACGCGTTCCTTCTCGCCTTTTTCGTTAACACAGGTCAAATCAAAATTTTCAGGCATGTTAAAATCCAACTGAACCGTGGCCACCTGATGTTTGCGTCCAATAGCATCCAAACCCATAAAATCTATCTTAGGACCATACATAGCGGCTTCACCCTTGCTTTCCTCATAACTAACCCCGCGTTTTTCTATCATCTGCCTTAATTGCGATTCGGCCTCAGCCCAAACCTCTTTGGTACCCAAATATTTTTCAAACTTATCAGGATCGTGAGTTGATAGTCTGACCGATAAGTCAAAACCAAAAGTCGAATAAAAGACATCGATTATGTCCCAAATCGCAAAACATTCTTGTTCAATCTGACTTTTGCGGCAAAAAACATGCGCATCATCCTGCGTTATACAACGCACACGTGACAAACCAGCCAGTTCACCTGATTGTTCGTCCCGATAAACCATGGTGGTTTCGGCATAGCGCTGAGGCATATCACGATAACTGCGCATCTGAGAATCAAAAATTTGGGTATGGTGAGGGCAGTTCATGGGCTTTAAAGCGAATTCATGCCCCTCGCGCGTAACAATCTTAAACAATTCATCTTTAAACTTGGCCCAATGCCCGCTTTTTTCGTATAAATCTTTTTTGGTTATATGAGGGATGGCCACTTTGGCATAACCCTTTTCCCTGCGCAATTGCCACACAAAATCATCCAAGACGGTCCGCAAAATTGTGCCCTTAGGGCTCCATAATGGAAGACCGCTGCCCACCAGATCCGAGAAAGAGAACAGACCTAATTCACGGCCCAATTTTTTATGATCTCTTTTTTCCGCTTGCTCCAACATTTGCTCATAAGCTTTCAATTCATCTTGCGTCGTAAAACATAGTCCATAAATTCTTTGCAACTGCGGGTTGCCTTCTTTGCCTCGCCAAAAAGCACCCGCTGTTTTCCAAATTTTATAGGCGCCAATCTCTGCCGTGCTGGCCACGTGCGGGCCTCGGCATAAATCAATAAAATCTCCGGTCTTATAAGTACTCACCTTCTCCGGCGCGCTTGGGTCTATGTCCCCGGCTTCATCCTCAGACAGCTTGGTAGTACCTTTAGTTTTAATGCCGTTTAAAAGTTCAACTTTATAGTCTTGATTAATGGATTTAAACAATTCCACCGCCTGATCCAAGCTCATTTCAGTCCTTTCAAAGGTTAGTTTTTCTTTAACCAAAGCATCCATAGCCTTTTGAATCTTATTTAAATCTTCTGATGTGACCGCCCGGCCGATATCAATATCATAATAAAAACCATAGTCCAATGCCGGCCCCACACCGAATTTTGCTTCCGGAAAAAGCTTTTTAACGGCCGCGGCCATCACATGCGCGGCGCTGTGACGCATCATTTCGATATTGTTAGACATACTGATATCAATTACGAATTACGAATTAAAAATTAAAAAAATCCGACCAGCCTATTTGTGACTCGTCGGGACGATCTTTCGTATAGCACGATTAACCGCGGTTCCACCCGTGTTCCCCGATTGACTTCGGGGCTCTTTTTATTAAATTTTCAGCCTTTATCCGGTTGGTGGCCGGAACATAATCAGGATAAACCAACCGCTCAAAACCGTCAATTATCAATAAATTTCTAAATTTATTTTATCTTTCATGGTTGGCAAACGATGCACCCAACTGGGCTCCAAAATCACGTCCACTTCTTCAACCCCGTCCAAAGCCGACCATTTGCGGATAACTTCATCACTTGGCAAACCCACTATCAAATCTTTACGCAGAACCGGGCTGGCATCAGTTAACTTGCTTTGAGCTTCGGCCGACACAGCTAAAAGCGCACTGCCCTTGTCTGCATCCGCGCTTTCCAGACGAAAACTAACTTGAGAGAAATCAAAATCAGCCAGAGCATAGCCTTCAGGTATCTTTTCGCTTAACCTGGTTCTGATTAAAGCCGCTACGTCCTCCCTGGGAAAAAAAACGGCCGTCACTCCCACTCTGACTTGAGCCAGAAAAGAATCAATCTCTTGCCCGGTGGCCGCGTTGCTCTGCTTTTGATAATTATTGATCAAAAAGATGGACTCCCACTCCGGATCAGCCCCGGCTTCCACAATCAGTGTCTGTTTAGCTTTTTCCAAGGCCGTGGCGTACAACTCTTCGTGTGCTTTGGCTAAAGAATCAGCGGTAACCATTTTACGCGGACCTGTAGATCCGCCCGGGGAATTAAAGTCAGTTGCACTTTCGGCGTAAATTAAAGTTTGCAGATCTTTCCATAATCCCGGGATGGTAAAGCTGGTACCAACTTGTAATTTATATTTTTCCCCTACCTCATCGGATTCAGCCTTAACCTCTACCGAACCTCCGGCCGGCACATTCACCGACTCCGTAATTCTAAAAAGCCTGTTATCAGCTGTTAAAAGACGCGTTTTGGCCACCAAAGGCTGAGCTTTAGAATATTTATTGATAATTCTGACCGTACCCAGGGTTTTGGCGGGCACAGGATCGACAGCCACCGTACTACTGACTACTGAAACCACGAATTCCTTAGCTTCGGTAAATGTGCCGCTGACCACCCTGCCTTTTATCTGGCCGGAAATGGGCGAAGAAGAGATATCCATGACCGTATCAATGGCCACAGGTTCTCTTTTGACCTTAACCATGACTTTGGCCTTAACTGAAGATGTCCACAAGGCCACGCCGATGACGCCCAAAGTCACCAACACAAAGGTGACCGCGATATTCCTGAAAAGTTTAGGCGTTGGAGGCTGAGGAAAGCCACCGGTATGACCGCGAGTGATTTTTATACCCATACTTCGCATAGTATAGCACTTTTTTATAACAATGGCACTCTAAAAGACCACGCTTCTCGGACCCAGAATGGTTTCCATCTCCTGAATCAGCTGATGGGTTAAATTAATGGATGAATTTGTCTTAACTCTTCTTTTGCCGCCCACATCATCGATGATAAATTCAACTTTTTGATGCCCCGGATTGGCGTCGAAAATTTCGCGCAGCCGCTTAATGGCCGATTCCGGCAAAGTGGCGCCAACGTATAAAGCCACCACTGATTCAGGTTCAGCAAAAGCTACTTCCGCGGATTCGACCGCTGCTTTTTCATCAACGCCGTTGGCTCTGGTCATAAGAATCTCTTTGATGTTATCCCCATTAATTTCAAAAGCCGTTTCAGCTAAAATTTTCATTTTACCCGCGTCTTCGGACGGCCTCCCGCTGATAATCAAGGCTTTGTCCGAGACCCAAAGAGACACATTATCATTCAACACCCTCGGAAAAACCACGACTTCACAGTCAGACACTCCGTCTTCCAAGCGGCAAAATAACATGGGCTCATTTTTCTTGGTTAAAATCTTTTTAATAGTGGTGACTACACCTCCGACTCTAACTTTTTTATCCTTTTTATATTCAGCCAGCTTGTTCAGAGGCACGATAAAATCACCTAATTGCGCCACGTAATTCTTAAAAGGGTGTTCTGACACATACAAGCCCAATAATTCCTTTTCCCAGCGCAAAACTTCTTCAGATCTAACGATCGGAGCCTGCTTCAGTACCAGATTGCCAGCCTCAGTTTCAGGTGCCAACGCAAACAGGTTAACTTGACCAGAGCTTTGCTCGCGTTCTTTTTGCCGATGATAATCCAAAATATTTTCCACATTATAAAATAACTGCCCCCGATCACCAAAACAATCCAAGGCACCGGATCTAATTAAAGATTCCATGGACTTTTTATTGATATATTTACCTTGAATACGCGTGACAAAATCCGCTAAATCTTTATACTGCCCGTTTTGCTTGCGTTCTTTGATAATCACTTCCACCACGTCGTGGCCCAGCCCTTTGATGGCCAACAAACCAAAACGAATAGTCCCTCTGGCACCCGCTTCTCGTTCTTTGGATGGTTGAACAGTATTTTTGTTCACTGAAAAACCAGAAAATGACTCATTGATACTTGGCGGCAAGACGGTCATGCTCATGCGCCGGCACTCTTCCACCTCAATGGTAATACGGTCCATGTTAAGACAATCCGAGTTAAGCAAGCCGGCCATGAAACATTCCGGGTAATAGGCTTTGAGATAGGCCGTCTGATAAGCGATCATGGCATAGCAAGCCGCGTGCGATTTATTAAAACCATAGGCCGCAAACTCTTCGAACTGATTAAAAACTGATTCAGCTACGCTTTTCTCCACTCCATTTTTAACCGAACCGTCAATAAATTTCTCTCTCATCTCGGCCATGAGTTTAGCTATCTTTTTGCCCATAGCCTTACGCAAAGTATCAGCCTGGCCGCCCGTAAAGCCGGCCATGTCTTTAGACACTTGCATAACTTGTTCTTGATAAACAGGAATACCGTAAGTGCTTTTCAAAGCATTTTCCGTTAAAGGATGCGCGTAGACTATTTTTTCTTTGCCGTGTTTGCGGTTAATGAAAGACTCAATGAATTGCATGGGGCCCGGACGATATAAAGCCACCATGGCGATAATGTCATCAATACAAGACGGCCTAAGCTCCCGGATATATCGTTTCATGCCGTCGGATTCAAGTTGAAACACACCCGTGGTCTCGCCTTTACCCAATAACTCAAAAGTCTTTTCGTCATCCAGCGGAATATCATCCAAATTCACTTTAACGTCATGCACGGCTTCCACAATCTCCAAACAATCACGGATAATGGTCAGGTTGGATAAACCCAAAAAGTCCATCTTGAGCAAACCCACGGCTTCGCAAGGATGAAGAGAATATTGGATGACTTGCTCCACGTCCCCACCCTGCGCTTTTTGTAAAGACGTATATTCATCCAAAGGACTGGGCGCTATAACAATGCCGCAGGCGTGTTGGCTGGCATGACGGGCCGTGCCCTCCAATCTGGAAGCCAGATCCAAAAGCTGTCTCACCCTGGGGTCGGACTGATCTAGGGCTTTAAGCTCCGGATTCTCAACCCGCGACTTGGCGATAGGAATATTTTTGCCTTGCACCGGAGGAGGTATGACTTTGGCCACCACATCAACCTCTTGAAACGACCAGCCCAAAACCCGGCCCACATCACGCACCGCGGCCCGAGCGGCCATGGTTCCAAAAGTTATAATGCCGGCTACCTTATCTTGACCGTATTTCTCGGTCACGTATTGAATTACATCTTTTCGGCGCACGTCATCAAAATCCATGTCCACATCAGGCATGCTGATGCGATCCGGATTCAAAAAACGCTCAAACAGCAAGCCGTATTTTAAGGGATCCAAATTAGTGATCTTAAGCGCGTACGCGATAATCGAACCGGCTGCCGATCCGCGCCCCGGGCCCACGATAACGCCATTATCTTTCGCCCACTTAACATAATCATGCACGATTAAAAAGTAGCCCGGAAAACCCATGCCTTCCACCACGCCCAATTCAAAATCCAGCCTTTCACGAGCCTCGGGCGGAGGGTTCTCACCATATCTTAGGAATAAGCCATCTTCTGATAAACGGCGCAGATAAGTCATTTCAGTCTCGCCTTCAGGCACTTCAAACTTAGGCAAAAGATTGACCCCTAACTGCAAATTCACCTGGCACCTGTCCGCAATTTTTCTGGTGTTAGCAATGGCTTCGGGTACATCTTTAAAAGCTTCCACCATTTCTTGCGGAGATCGCAAAGAATGATCCATGGTACGGATAGTAAAGCGGTTGTTGTCGGATAAAAGTTTACCCGCATGAATGCACTGCAAAGCAT
>JBGSVN010000018.1:0-104066 GCA_041752935.1 Patescibacteria group bacterium | reverse complement strand
TCGCGGATTACGCGTGCCGGAAGCTTATAAGTCACCACAGCCAAAGGTTCGTGTTTTCAATCATGATTCTTGGAGTAGAAATATCCGTGGCCTTGTTGATGAGATATTGGAAATTGAGGTTCGTTTGGCAAGCGTAGCTCTGACTTCTGGTGAACGCGCAAAATATCACTTTGATATTTATAATATTGATTTCACGAAAGACGAAAAAGAGGTAGAGGCGGATAAGGACACCGTAGAGTTCGATTATTCTAAGGGGTACACTAATCTCGTGAGTCAAGTTGAGCGTGATGATAAAGAGACTGAATATGAGGACTTGAAGGGCGGTATAATGTACAAAACGACAACTGTTCAGAAGGAAACGTATACGATCGATGAAGTTGTCGCCAAGATTGTAGATACATTCAATACAAGAGCGTTTGAAGCAAAGATCCGTTTCCCTAAAGGGACTTACGAAAAAGAGAACTTGCCTCCCGAGGATGAAATCAGGGAGTACGTGGAAAAATCCATGCGGCGAGTTGGGATTAAGAGTGGCGTTGTAACTGAGGATAATGCGAATCGTATTTTTAGTGCGTTTCAGACGTTATTTAGAGCGCGCGGTTCGACAATTGTTTTTGAACGCAAAGTAGAAACGCCTAAGAAAATGAGCACCAAAGACCTGGAGCGTGAGAGTATTGCGGTTGGTTCAATTAAGCACGGAGCTACTGTCTTTTACAGTGATGAATTTGAAAAAGAATGTGCAGCAGATCAGATCGATGTAATGAGGGATCTTATAGCTGACCAGAACCTGCCTAGAAGTGCGAGCAAGGAGATAAACCACTATTGTTTCAAGACTCCGGTGAGTATTGTTTTGACGAAGCAAGAACCAGAAAGGAGATTTGTAGAAGCTATCGTCAGTTTAAAAGCATGTGAAAAAATAGATGCCTGGATAAAATCTCGCGACCAAAATTTTTACAGTATCGAATATTCATGGCGCAAGGGAGAGCATCCGACTCAGGGGAATTTCAACCCAGATTTTTTCTTAAAATTTGGTGATAATATTGTCGTTGTTGAGATTAAGGCCGACGATGATGATGCTGATGAAAACAAGGCGAAATATCGCTGGGCAAAGCAACACTTTGAAACGCTGAATGCAGAACTCGATAAGAACAATATCAAGCAACGATACTTTTTTCATTTTTTGAGTCCGTCTAGTTATGCGGAATTCATTGAATACGCGATCGACGGAAGGATGTTTAAAGGAGAATTCCGGAGCAATCTTGAGGCGCAGTTTGAAAAAGAGTAGCAGCTTTGACCCTTTTTAAGCGTTTTTGTAGTTTTCTTTTAATTTTAGCCAAATCTTGTCGAATCACCCTTGACAAAAGGCTCTTTTTGTGATATCTTGTTTTATTCAGACTACGGTACTGAACCTTACATTCCAAGTGCTTACTTACGCAGAGAAACGAACGGAACTGTAAGCCCGGGGTCCCGCAATTATGCTGGGATGAGGGGCAAGCCAAACCAACGAGGTGAGTCATGGCGAAGCGAAATGTTTCCGAGATCGAGACCGGCGCAGGGTTCTTCATGGGCTTCGTGGGCGCGACGATGGACGTGGTCCGCGAGAAGGCGTATCCCTTCGCGGCCATCTATCGTCTGGCCACGGCCGGCGGCAGGACGACGCTCGTCAAGATCGTCGACCTGGCCTACGCCGACTGGCAGGCCGAGCAGCCGAAGCCGATCGAGCAGCCCGAGGGCGGCCACCCGTACCGGGGCGGACCGCAGAACGGCAACGCGCCGTTCTCCGCTCCGATCGTCTACGTCCAGCCCGAGTTCGAGGAGTTGAAGCGCCGGTTCCCGGCCTACGTCAACCCCGACTACAAGGGCAAGCGGTTCGATCCGATCGAGCGCTGCAAGGCCGTCTCCAAGGAGAACCGCGAGGTCGCCTTCGAGTACGTCCACATGGACCGCGACGCGTCGACCGACGAGGTGCTCGCCGAGATGGACCGCAAGGGTCTGCGGCCCGCGCTCTACGAGGAGCTTCTCGGTTTCGCCGAGAAGTACCCCGACGAGCAGCGGAAGTACCCGATCGTCGCTCTCGGCTCCGGGGCGCGCGTGGACGGTAGCCGTAGCGTCGCGTCTCTGTGGCGCGATGGCCATGGCCGGGACCTCAGCCTGGACTGGATCGCCCGCGACTGGGGCGACCTCTACCGGTTCCTCGCCGTGCGCAAGTAGCACTTGGACCCTCGGTCACTCGGCCCTTAAAAAAGGCTCTGTGACACTTGGGCCATTTGCTCTGGACCCTGTCTGGTGTACGAAATCCGCAACTTGGATTCACGTACACTGGGCAGGGTCGCTTTTATTTTGTACAATCCTTTTTGGATAGTAGACGAAACAGTCCGCGGCCAAGGCTTCGGGCGGTCGAAATCTGGACGGATCCGTTTGCCAGAATGTCGGGCGGTACGCCGGTCGGCAGCGTGCGTCGGTTTGTCCATAAACTGAAGATACTTGGTGTCGAAAGCTGGCGGGCTAAACGCCCCGAATAAAATTCAACCGCGAGATTATTCAAGCGGTGGTGATCCAGATGGCTTTCGATACGGTCCTCTCGGCTCCGAGACGAACGTGAACGGTAACCGTAACGTCGCGTATCTGTGGAACGATGACAATGGCCGGAACCTCAACCTGAACTGGATCGACAACGACTGGAACGACAACTACCGGTTCCTCGCCGTGCGCAAATCTCTTCAAGTTTTTTCAAACACCCTCATCCTTTGGATGGGGGTTGTTTCGTTTGCAGATATTTTTGCCAACCGCCTATGTCTTTTCCGATATCGTTCAAAGGAACGGCGAGGGCCGCGTATTTTCTTTGATCCAAACATTTTACTTCCCACGCGGCCTGCATGAAAAATTTGAGTAGATCGAGTTTTGTCGCTGCCCTTACTACGAATGTGTATTTTTGATCCGTTCCGGCGTAGCCAGCCAGAAAGATCAACTCAATCACGTCAGTGAACAACGAATCGATTTTAGCGCCGAGTGAAAATTTTGAGAGGCGCGGGAAATTCGAATAATGCGCGTGCCAGATCTTGTACGTATCAACAACCTTTTGTAAAACGGGAAGATTTGACGTGATTTTGTCGGGGGGGGGGTAACATATACTCCTCTATGAAAAAATTATGCAGCGTGACCTTTGAAGAGGTCGCTTCGGTGGAAAACCTTTGCGAAGCATGGCAAGAGTTTATCCGAGGGAAACGAAAGAAGAAAGACGTACAAGAGTTCATGCTGCGACTGAGCGATGAGATCGCCGAACTGCATGCGGATTTAATGAGTGGCCAATATGTACACGGTCAATACGCTCATTTTCGTATCAACGATCCGAAGCCGCGCGATATTCACAAAGCGAAGGTACGCGACCGTTTGTTGCATCACGCCATACATCGTAAACTTTATCCGTTCTTTGCCTCCATTTTTATAAGCGATTCGTTTTCATGCCAAGCCGGTAAGGGCATGCATCGAGCGCTCTCGCGTTTTGAAGTTCTTGCTCGAAAAGTGAGTAAAAACAATTCGAGAACCTGTTGGATTTTGAAATGTGATATTCGTAAGTTTTTTGCCAGTATAGATCATGAGATTCTGATTGGTATCTTGCGTGATCGCGTAATCAATCCGCGAGTGGCAGATTTGCTCATACGTATTATCAGAAGTTTTGAAACAAGCCCGGGCAAGGGGATACCTTTGGGCAATTTGACATCCCAGCTTTTTGCAAACGTATACATGAACGAATTCGATCAGTTCGTAAAACACGATCTTCGCATGAAATATTACGCCCGCTATGCCGATGACTTTGTTTTCTTATCGGGCGACCGTTCAGAGTTGTTGAGTTGTCTACCCAAGATCTCAGGATTTTTATATGGGCTGCTTGCTTTGAATCTTCATCCCGACAAGGTGTTTATAAAAACTCTCGCCTCCGGCGTTGACTTTTTAGGATGGATACACTTCTCTCATCATCGCGTACCACGCACGAAGACACGGCAGCGCATGAACGCACGAATTGGCAGCAGTCCGAATCGTCAATCCGTGGAATCATACCTCGGTCTTTTGTCACATGGCGATGCTTATGCGATGTCAAGGAAGTTGGAGAACCTCTGGTGGTTGCTTTGGTTAAAACTTCAATAAAACATTCCTAAAATCAATATCAAATAGGGATTTGAGCTATTTCCCAACCCAAGCTACGGTACAGCCGCTTGTCAAGCACTTAAGTACTTATTCCTTAGTTTCCAACCCGCGAACCGCTTCGTGCCTCGAAAGAGGTGGCGTTCTGTGAAGAATGCTATTACAGACGGCGTGGTGCCGGTGGGCTATGCTTTTTTGAGCGACCTTTGATAGGATCGCTCTACCCTTGTATATCCATACAAGGGCGGCATACCACCGTCCATCTGAAACCGCCAAGGCCTGTAATCCGAGGTGGGAGTAGGGTGGGCGGTTTATGATCGAAAATGATGCGATCATCGAAAGCTTTTTGGTCTGGCTTGGCGGCAGTCGCTCGCCAGCGACAGTTCAGTCGTACAAGTTCGCAATTTATTCACTCACGAAGTATCTGAACGAGCTCGGCAAGGTGCTTACGGACTGCGACCTCGATGATCTCTCCAGGTATCACATCTGGTTGGAGAATAGAGGATTACGCGGGGGTACTCGCGCTCTCTACATCACATCGCTCCGTACGCTCTGGAAGTGGCTATCGTCAGGGCAAGGTAAAGATCAATGACGATCTGATCCCTGTTCCGCAGGGGGTTGAGAAAGAATCGCACCCGTTCCTTGAACCTCAAGAATTTCGTGCGATCATGAATCTCTATGACGAGATGTACCCAAAGGAGTTGCGCGACAAAACAATCGTCGCATTCCTCTACAACACGGGCCTTCGTCTTGGGGAGATGCTGAATCTGAATATCGATTGTCTCGATATGAAAGAGCGTAAGGCGGTAGCGAAGACGTTCAAAAGAAAGCATCACAAGCGCGAGGTATATTGGGATGAGGAGACGAATCGGCTGCTGGAACGATGGCTGGAGGTACGGGAGAGGATTCTTGGAAGAAAGGATAGTGGAACCGAGGCGCTCTTTATCAGCTTCAACACGGCTACTGACCCGAAGCGCATGGACCGGAGCGCGGTACAGAAGACGTTCCGCGCGGCTCGTGCAAAACTTGGTATTGAGAAGCGAATCACCCCTCACTCGTGTCGACATGGATTTGCATCGCTTGGCGTCAAACGGAATGTGAATCTCCGATATCTCCAAGTCATGATGGGGCATGCAAACATTCGTTCGACCACCATCTATATGGGGTACAAGAACTCGGACGTCGAAAGCGAGTATCGGAAGATCTTCGAAGCCCAACTCGAGGCTCAAGTGGACAAGCTAGCTAAAACAAAAACTGAAGGCGGTATGCTAATCGAACAAACTTATGCCGAGGCCGGAAAAATTGCAGCGGAATCTGCTAATCGCGAAAAAGTGTTCGTCAGGTAGTACAATCCGGGAGGTCGCCGGCGAATTCAGCCTCCATTGGACGACGATCCATAAAATCGTCCAAAGACATCGCCGCAATGCTCGCCAAGGCCATACCTTGGCGAAACTTGCCTAGAGACCCCTTTAAACCCTCAATACTTGACGAAAGCTCAAGTAGGTAGTATATTTTACGCAAGGTTGGGAGCATTTTTACATAAATTGCCGCCAGCGAGCGGCCCGATGAAAAGGTTTGCACCGTGAACCTTAGTGGTCAAAGCGCTAAAAGAACAAATAAGTAAAAAGACAAAAGATCGGTTGAGACCGGTCTTTTTAATTCAGGATGATGGAGGGGTTATTAATAGATTGCCACGACACGGAGTTCGCGAACTCCGTGTCACGTCACTCGTCGGACTCGCTCCTCGCAATGACATGGTTGACTGACGAGATCCTGAATCGAGATAAGGATGACGGAGGGGGAGTGCACGGGATTTTGGGTTGTTTGTTACGTGCTATATGTTTTGTGAATAAAGACGCTATGGACGTGAGAGGACGCTAAGTACGTCAGGTACGCTAGATTTTAGGATGACGACAGGCCGGTTTATTGTTTGACGATTAATGAGCGGAAAGATATATTGGCTATGAGAGGCAAAACGTTCTTTAGTATCACAACCGCGGCCCGAGCCGCCCTTGCAAAGGAGCAAGATGACAGATAATAAATTAGAAAATACAGGTTATGTAATTGAGAAGCGCGATGATCTTATTAAACCCAATGTATTAGACGATGATCGCAAATTTATTGAAAAGTCTGAACAGCAGAAGGCGCTTAAACCATCCGGTAAGCGAAGATACTGGATAGATCAAGGAGGTGCGGTGGTCTTTGACCACATGGACTGGCTTAATTATTTGTCCGCTCAAGATCGTTAATCGGTCAACCGCGTGGCGCGGTCTAACGCCATAACACTCGCACGGCATGCTTAGGCGTGTTTCTCTCGGTACGATATATCACAGCCTCTCAACTCTCGTGCCACCTATTTTACGCATCAAAAATTTTTGGTGCTTGGGACAGGTGTAGTAGAAATTGATTTTTTCTCCAAAAGGCCGGTTACGCAACGGCTTTTTGTTTCATGATCCATGTTACATGCTACATGTCGTACGAGTTAGACTTTTTGCTTGATTTACAGTAATCTTTAATGATGTCTGCGGGTAGTCCATTGGTTAAAAATACGGTTTGGTTAATGCTGGCTACCATGGGTCAAAAGGTAGTGGCTTTTTTAGCTTTCTATCTGATTGCCCGGTTAACCGGGCCGGAAATCACGGGTTCTTATTTTTTTGGCGTGTCCGTCACGTCTATCTTTGTAGTTTTTTCGGATTTGGGCATGACGCCAGTGATTATCAGAGCTTTGGCCGGCAACCGTGAGGACTCGGAAAGATTATTGGGTACGGCTTTGAGGTTGAAGTTTTTTTTAGTGCCGATTTCCATCTTGGCCTCTTTGAGCTACGGGTTTTTAACCAATCAGCCCCCCGTGATCATGGGAACCATTGCCTTGGCTTGTGTGGTGATGTCAGCAGATGCTTTTCATTTGGTCTTATACGGCAGTTTGCGCGGCCGGCAAAATTTAAAGCCCGAGGCCTTGGGCATGTTCGTGGGCCAGGTGTTGAGCGGTTTGGCCGGAGTGACGGCCGCTTTGATGCATTGGGGTCCCATGGGTTTGGCTGGGGCTTTGATGTTCGGTAGTCTGTGGAATGTTTTGTGGGCCTATAAAAATCTTAAAAATTATAATATTCGTATTTTGCCGGGTGAATGGTTGTTGGTTAAACGGCTGGCATATGAAGCTTGGCCTTTTGCGGTTGCCGGTTTGGCTGTAAAAGTTTATTCGTACATAGACAGTCTGATGTTGCACGCGTATCAAGGGTCCGTGGCCGTGGGTTATTATGCCGTTGCTTACAAAATGACTTACGCCATGCAATTTCTGCCTTTAACATTTACCGCGGCTTTGTATCCGGCTTTAAGTTCGGCTTATGCCAAAAAAGAAGATCAAGAATTGAAAAAGGTGTTTATCGGTTCTTTGAGATTCATGGCTTTGGCCGGTTTTCCGATAGCGGCTGGTTTGTCGGCCTTAGCGCCCAGGTTGATTGAGTTTTTTTACGGACAAAGGTTTTTAGGTTCCATCCCGGCCATGGAAATTTTACCGTGGGTCTTGATCCCGATCTTTATGGATTTCCCGGTAGGCGCTTTGTTGAATGGCACGCAAAAAGCTCATTTAAAGACCTTGGCCATGGTTGTGACCATGATTATCAATACGGCCCTAAACTTTGTTCTGGTCCCCAAATTTGGGCCTCTGGGAGCGGCTTGGGCCGGGGTGGGGAGCTTTTGGGCTTTATTTGCTATGGGTGCAGTGTTTACTTATGGCATGGCTGGTGGATTATGGTACTATTTGATACTAACCTCAAAAGCCTTGTTGGGCGCTGGTTTGTCTTGGTGCGTGTGGCGGTATGTGGGCGCTTATATGCCCTTGCCCGTCAGTTTTGTCTTTGGAGCCTGCTTTGCTATTTTGGTGGCCATGGGCCTAAGACTGTTGCAGGTTAAGGATATGAGAATGGCTTATAGTCAATTGCTTCAGAGATTTAATAAACCAGATCAAAATCAAATTCATGCCGGTTAAAAACACTCGAGTTAATTGCCTAACTCCGGATTATCCGCCCATGAAGGGCGGCGTGGCTCGTTATTTGAGCTCTTTGTCCGCAGCCTCTGGTTTTAGAATGAGTGTTTATGTGCCGGCGGAGCACCCAGAGCCGGTTGGTTCGGAAGTCAAAAAGATAAAATTTTGGTGGCCTGTGTGGCCAACATGGTTGCCCTTGATTAAAAGAATATTGGAGCTTAAACAGTCGGGAGGATTATTGGTGTCCCATGTATTTCCGGTTGGTACGGCTGCCTGGCTGGCTCGGCTGTTAGGCGGGCCGGAATATGTTTTATTGTTTCATGGCACTGATTTGCAAAGAGTAAAAAGCGTCTGGAAATTATGGTTGTTAAAACGGGTTTGTAGCCGAGCACAGGCTTTAGTGGTCAACAGTCAGGCTATGGGTAGTTTGTTAAGCCGTCTCATGCCCGGTGTTCAATATACGGTTATCACGCCCGGAGTTTGGCCCAGTCATAAAAAAGATAAGGTTTTGTGTCGAGAGGAGCTGGGGGTGAATGAACGGACAAAAGTGGTGCTGGCTGTTTGCAGGCTGGTGGACAGAAAAGGTATTGATACTTTAATTCAGTCCATGGAGCAGTTGAAGGCTCGATTTCCTGAGGCTCAATTAGTGGTAGTCGGAGATGGTCCTTTGCATAAAGCTTGGTCTGATTTGGCCGAATTGTTGCAAGTGCCTACTACTTGGGTCAGCCAAGCGGACGATGAGCTGGTTAATAAGTGGTATGCGGCGGCCGATGTTTTTTGTTTGCCCGGACAGGAAAAGACAGATGATATAGAAGGTTTTGGCATCGTCTATTTGGAAGCCGCCGCGCATGGTTTGCCCGTAATTGCCGGGCAGGGAGGGGGAGTGGCTGAAGCCGTATTGGATGGAGTGACGGGTTTGGTTGTACTGCCTGCCGTTGAGCCGGTTAAAGAGGCTTTGGCGCGTTTGCTGACTAATGAGTCTTTGCGCGATCAGATGGGCCGGGCCGGAAGACAACGGGCCGTAGCCGAATTCGACTGGGCGGACAGATGGGCTGATTTTGAACGGTTGATAAACGGCGACTCGGCTGTTAAACATAAAAAAGATGTGGCCGTGGTCATTCCTTGTTGGAATCATGCCCGAGAATTGGATTTGACTTTGCAGGCTTTAAGCCTGCAGACATTGCAACCGGCTGAAGTGCTGGTGGTGGATGATGCGTCGGAGGATGATCCACGGATTGTGGTTTTAAAATATCAAGATAAACTGCCCATTAAATATATTAGATTGGAAAAAAACAGCGGTGCACCGGCGGCTAGAAACAAAGGAGCTGAATTGACTGATTCTGATTTTATTTTATTTTTAGACGCGGAGGTTATTTTAGAGCCTCGGGCTTTATTGCTGATGCGTGAAGCTTTGGAAAATCAGCCCCTAGCCGGTTTGGCTTACAGCGACTTTTATTGGTCTTTTAAATTGTTTAAAGCCAAAGAATGGGATGTGAAGGCTTTGCGTCAAACTAATTATATCCATACTACGGCGTTAATCAGGCGTGGTCATTTGGTGCCTTTTGACGAGAGTTTGAAAAAGTTTCAAGATTGGGACTTGTGGTTAAGTATGGCTCAGAGGGGAAGCCAGGGAGTGTATATTCCGCAAGTATTGTTTAAGGTTTTAGGGGAACGTAAAGCAGGTATTAGTAAATGGTTGCCCGCTTTTGTTTATGGCTTGCCCTGGCCCATATTTGGTTGGATACCTAGAACTATCAGTGGGTATAAAAAAGCAGAGCAGATTATAAGAGCTAAGCATGCTATATGAGAGATTTAAGAATAGTTATCGTTAGTTGGAATGTAGAAGATCTCTTGGAAAAGTGCCTTCTCTCACTTAGGGAAGCGTGCAGGGGTTTGGATTGGGATTGTGTGGTAGTGGACAATAATTCAGCTGATGATTCGGTGGCTGTGGTTAAGCAGATGATGGCTGAGGATGAGCGTATTGATCTTTTAACCAATAAAGAAAACTTGGGATTCGCTCAAGCTTGCAATCAGGGCGCGGGCAATCATCATGCCAGTTATATATTATTATTAAACCCGGATACTGAATGTCCTCCCGATTCTATCAGCGCCCTGGTCAGAACGGCTGAATCAAAACCTTTGGCCGGGGTTTTGGGGCCTAAAATAATCTACCCGGATGGTCGTTATCAAGAAAGCGTGCGCCGATTCCCAACCTTGAACGATCAAGCTTTGATTCTCTTGAAATTGCATAATTTTTTACCCAACTTAAAGCCTTTGGCCACTTATTTTTTTCATGACTTAGTTAAGGATAAGGCGCAAGCTGTAGACCAAGTAATGGGGGCATGTTTTTTGGTTAGGGGTGAATGCTGGGATCAGTTGAAAGGCTTGGATCAGAGATATTTTATTTGGTATGAAGAGGTGGATTTTTGCAAACAAGCCGTGTCCAATGGGTGGACCGTATGGTATGAGCCGGCGGTGAGCGTGGTTCATTATGGGGGGCAATCCTTTGATAAGGCCTTTACTTTACACAAGCAGAGATATCTTAACCACAGTTTGCGCCAATATATGCTTAAGTGGCACGGCAAATGGGCGTGGTTGCTGGTAACTCTCTTGCATCCGATTTCATTATTGCTGGCCGGTTTGGTGGGAGTTTTTAAAGTTTTTGGAGCTGAAAAAAGACTTAAAGATTTAGTGAAGAGTATATTCGATAAAAACGGTCGTTCGGGTGGGTTAGATACTGGCAACCTAAAATTATTTGGTTGTTGGATAGGCGGGATAATAGCGCTGGAATTAATCTCACTTTTAACTTTGCAGGCAGCCGGCATCAGAAGCTTGCTGGCAGTGGTTGTGGGCTTAGGAGTAGGGGTGGTGGCCTATAAACGTCCGGCTTTGGCCTTGCTAATGGTGACCGTGGAACTGTTAGTTGGTGGTTTTGGATATTTGTTGAATTTTGCTACGGATGGGCAAGGCTTGGGAATTTCTTTACGCATGATTTTGTTTGCGGCTTTTATGGCGGGTTGGTGCCTAAATGCACTCAAAAATAAAATTTGGAGATATTGGAAAATCAAAGAATTGTTGTTATTTCAGGTTTGGGTCTTTGTTGGATTAATGGTTGCCAGTGGCTTGTTTAGCGGCTTATGGTTGCGCCAGGCTTATATTTGGCAGGATATCAATGCCTGGTTTTTTCTATTATATTTCATTCCGGTATTGGACATCTCGCATCGCTATCATCGTGAGTTAAGACGTTTGGCCGTGACTGGTTTGGTGGCCGGGGTAGCCTGGTTAAGTCTTAAGTCTTTGTTTGTTTTGTTCGTCTTCAGCCACGGTCTGGGTGGAGTGGCTGATGGCTTATATACTTTTATTAGAGATACCAGGGTGGGGGAAATAACTCCGGCCGGAGGTAATTTATATCGAGTGTTTTTGCAATCCGGGATTTTTGGGCTACTGAGTTTAGTGATTTTAGCGGCCTATTGGCTTTATTCGAGACAAGCTCAATCGACGGACGAGTTAAATGATGATCAGCCGGTTTTGTTGGTCTTTCATGATTGGACCTATATCCTGGGTGTGTTAGTTTTTGGATCTTTAATTATCAGCTTGTCGCGCAGTTTTTGGTTGGGGGCGGCAGCTGGATTGGCTTTGGTTTTGATCATGGGATTGATACAGTTTAAAGGCCGGAGGTGGCGTGGAGCTTTATGTTTGGGTGGAGTTTTGATAGCCGGCTTTTTACTGGTAGGGACAGCAGTCTATTTTCCGTGGCCGTCTCGTGGGCGCGTGAATATGGCTGACTTGCTGATTAGCCGAGGTACGGTTTCTGATGCGGCCGGTGCCAGCCGGTGGAATTTATGGCCGGTTATGTGGGAAAAAATAAATCAAGAACCCGTTTTGGGCAGCGGGCTTGGCAGTACCGTGACTTATCAAAGCTTGGACCCCAGAATATTGAAGAATAATGCCGAGGGCTGGCACACGACTTATGCTTTTGAGTGGGGCTGGTTGAGTTTTTGGATAAAATTTGGGATTTTTGGGATTGTTATCATGGTTTGGCTGCTGATATCATTGAGCTGGAGAATCTGGAAATCGAGTTATGTCTGGTGGATTAGAACCGGAGTGGTGGCCGGCACGTTGGCTTTGGCCATTGTACATTTTTGGACTCCTTATCTGGATCATCCTTTGGGCTTTGGCTGGATTTTAGGTTTGGAGAGCCTGTTAGTTCTGAAGTCAGAACAGGAGAACCCCACGGAATTAGCGGGAGACCATTCGTAGTCAAATATATATAGCTAAGAGACGGGGCAGTCTACATCTCATCCAATTAATATTGAGGCACAAATTTATATTTAATGAACATGAAATATGAGTGTGGAAGGTGAATCGAAGTTAACTGATCAGCAATCCGAATCAATAAAGACTGAAACACCGGATGAAATATTAACTGGTGGTCCAACGGGACTAGCAACTTTCTTTTTAGAAAAGGAACGTTTAAAGGCAAATAAACAAGATGAATCTAAAAAAACACAGATTAGAGATGAACTTAGTGGAGAGCGAGTAACGGAACGGGAAAATATCAAAAAATATTTACATGAGTATCTTGGTTTTAATGAAGGTGATATTGAAAAGATAAAATTATTAGAAGCAATGGATTTACCACAAAACTATCAAGCTCAGCGCGAGGCTCTTCATGATGAAAGACTGGATAGAGTCACCATTGCTATTGTCCCGGACGCTTTGTGGATAAAGGGAAGCCAGCCGTCTGAATCCAACGCGGAAAAACAGCTGATTTTAATTAAAGAAAGTTATTTTGAAGCCCGGGAAAATCCTGATGAGATTGCTTGGATGTGTCATGAATTGGCTCATTGCCAAAATCTTCTGGAGGCTGAGTCGCCTGAAGAATATCAAGACAACATGCGGAAATTTGCGTTTGATGATTTAAAGCTTGAGCATCCATACCCCAATAATCCAGTTGAACTGCATGCATTTACTAAGCAATTTCAATACTTAAAAGAACAAGGTAAAAGTAGGGAAGGTATTCTGACCATGTTGGGAGAGTATTACGGCGAGCAGGATTTTCCTTTTTTCAACAGGTTATTAGATGGCGTTTATGGGCAATAATAATTGTTTTAGCGGTTAGGCAGGAGAGCATAGTGGTATGGCATTGCGAGGTCGCCCTGTCATCCTAAGTGCCAATGAAGGATCTGGTGCGGGCGACCGAGGGTCGGCTTAAGATTATTTATGAACAAAATCTTTTATTGGAAGTCGCCGTTGGGTTGGATTAAGATCATAATCCTGGATGGTTTTATTACAGAAATATGTTTTACGACGCAAGGTAGAGATTCAATGACCGTGGCTAAAAATGAAATTTTAACCCATAAAATCAGCTTGCAATTAAAAGAATACTTTGAAGGTAAACGAACGGCGTTTTCCTTGCCCAGTAAATTAGAGGGAACTGATTTTCAGCGGCTTGTTTGGCTGGAGCTTGGTAAAATCAAATATGGTGAAACGGCCTCGTATGCAGACATCGCCAAAAGTATCAGCAGGCCGGGGGCAGTGAGGGCGGTGGGTGGGGCCGTGGGTAAAAATAAAATAGCCCTGATCGTACCTTGTCACAGGATAATTAGGAAAAACGGGGAATTAGGCGGTTATGCTTGGGGCAAAAAGCGTAAGCTTAATTTATTGAAACATGAAGGCATGGCTGTACTAGATTTTATGACCGGCTAAATATGTCTGGCTGGACATGGTTTTTTTGCCTTCGGGTTGGAGTTCAAGTATTTCAATAAAATTTTGGTCTCCGCATAAGATTAAAAGCCGTTTCTGGTCCTGTATTAATTGTCTGATGCTTGGTTGTTGAATGTTGATGGATTGGTCAACGGCCAAAGCTTTTAGGATTTTAATTCTTTTTCCTTGCCATTCAAACCAAGTTCCGGGCCATGGATTGTAGGCTCTTATCAGGTTGGCTATTTCCTTGGCTGATTTGTTCCAATCTATTTGGCCGTCTTCGCGTTTTAATATCTTGCAATAAGTTGCTAGCGCGTGGTTTTGCGGTTGGGGAGTTATCTTGTTTTCAAAATAATTAACCAAGGTGTCGGTCAGCAGTTCACCGCCCATTTGAGCCAAGCGGTCGTGCAATTCGCCGCCGGTTTCAGCCTCTGGTATTTTTGTTTCTGCTTGAGCTAAGATAGCACCATGGTCCATTTCAGCATCCAATAGCATGATGCTGACACCCGCTTGTTGGTCTCCGGCTGCGATGGCTGCTTGCACGCACGATGCGCCTCGGTGTTTAGGCAGAAGTGAACCGTGCACGTTGATAACGCCTTTTTTAGGCAGATCCAGTATATTTTGAGGGATGATTTTTCCATAAGATACAACCACGTAAGCATCTATGTCATGATTTTGTTGCAAGTCGCTTAAAATTTGATAAGTGTCCGGAGTTTTAATTTTTTGGAATTGAAAAAAGGGAATATTGAATTTTTTAGCCAAGAGTTTGACGGGCGGTTCGGTCATGGTTTGATGTCTTCCAATGGGCATGTCGGGTTTGGTGACCACGGCCGTAACTTCAAAACGCTGGTCTTGAATTAAGGCTTGTAAGGACGGAATAGAGAATTCCGATGTCCCAAAGAAAACAATTTTATATGGCATATTTTAGTTGAATATTTGTTGGACGCGTCCAACTTGGCCGTCTTGCAGGCGGACTTTGATGCCTCGGTGGTGTTCAGCTGAACTGGTTAGAATATCTTTGACCACCCCTTGAGTCAGCTTGCCGGTCGGTTGGTCTTTTTTGAGCACGATAGCTACCTTGAGTCCGGATTTGATATTAGATCTCAGGGTTCCTTTGGCAGAAAGCTCGGTTTTTTTTAATACCATATGAGAGTTTTCGGGTTTTTGACTGTTAATCACTCTTTGAGCTTCTTTTAAAAAGGTCAGATCCCTTTGTTGAATAAAAAGTCCTTTATAAATATTGGGCTCATCCGACTCAATGGTTTGAATCGCTTCATCTAAATTTTTCCAGACAAGCTGGCTCACATCAGCGATTTCGCCCTCGGTAAACATAGGCGTTCCTTTTTGTGTAACTGTTCCTAGGTAGGCGTCGTTGATTCTTTTAGCTTTTAGGACTGAGCGGTACTCAATAATCCTACCGATAGGCTTTATGAGGTTGATTTGGCAGCCGGTTTCTTCTTTGATTTCTCGTATCAGAGCTTGTTCGGTGGTTTCGCTTTCCTCAATGCCTCCGCCTGGCAAGCTGTGGAAATTATATTTAGCTAGAAACAATAAAGGGATTTTGCCCTTGTCATCCAGTATCACGGCCCGGACAGCGTGACGTTCTTGATAGCCCTCACCTTTGGGCTCTTGGTCGTGAATTACTTTTAAGACTTTCATTTTGTTTTGACTTTTAGTTGTTGTTTGGCATTTGCCCGCGGGTGATTTCAGTCATTTTATCTATAAATAAAATTCCATCCAAATGATCCAATTCATGTTGAGCTACCACGGCATCCATGTTTTTTAAATCAAGCTCTGCCCGGCGTCCGTGCCGGTCGATGAATTTAATGGTTATACGTTTAGCTCTATCTACCAAACCAAAGACGCCCGGTACGCTTAAGCAACCTTCTTCGGTTTGAATGAGTGAGGTTGATTTTTTGGTAATTTCAGGATTGATAAAAACTGTGGCTTGATGGCCGATGACCGCAATAAAAACTCTTTTATTGATGCCAACTTGCGGGGAGGCGATGCCGATGCCATCGGCTATGTCCATGGTTTTTTCCAGCTTGTCCAAAAAGGCTTGGAATGTTGGGGTAGTAATTTCCTCTTTATCAACCTCAATCGACCGTTCGCGCAGGGACGGTGTTGGGATAGTGACAATCGGGAAGATCTCAGACATGTTAGTTGATTGGCGATTTTACCAGAAAAAGGCGATTGGGTCAAGATCTATGATACCTAATTTGATCAGGCATGTCACCTGCTCAGCGACTTGTTCTTGGCTTAAGTTGTCTGGAGGTAAAATATGATATATTAGCCTAGAATCTCGTGTTTTAGTCATGTTTTCCACGGGCCAAGGACCGTTGATTTTCCAGTCCGGTTGGTTAAGCTTCTGTTTAATTATGTCAGTTAAATCTGTTTGGTTGTTAATGACAATTAATTTTACCAGTTGGTGGGCCGGTGGAAATTCAAAACTATCTCTATCTTGCCATTCTTGCTTCCATGCATTGAGCAGCCCGGCCGGAGTTAACCAATTCAGACATTGATTGAGCAGTATATCATTACCTTGTATAATCAGCCGACTTTGGGTGTTAGTTGCTTGGGCCGCTATCCGTCTAAAAGCTATGACCAGCCTTTCTTTCTTGCGGATGTCTTCGGTCCAGCCACCGATAAAGGCTAATTCAGTTATAATTAGCAGTGACTTGGTTGGTGTTGGAGCGGTAGACCAATTAGATAGATCTAGAATTTTAATGTCTGCCTCTGGAAAATCTCTTTGCACCTGTTTTTGCATTTCATCGCAACCAATCATGGCCTTTGAAAAATTTGAACCTTGGCAAATAGGGCAAGAGGTTGGCAGTTGTGTTTTAGCGCTGCATTTTTTACATTGCGCGTATTGTGAATAATTATTCATGCCCGTACCGCACCGGTCGCATGTTAAGATCCAATCGCAGTCAGCGCATCTGACTCTGCCTCTGGAACCGCCAACTGCGTGCAATATGCGAATTTTTTGTCCGCGTAAAACAGCGGCCTGTATTTCCTCGTGGGTGGCGGCCGTCAGAGAGCTGATTGAAGACCGGCCGGCGGAGGCAAAGGCTTCGATTTTTATTTCCGGTTCCAGAGTTTGGCTGGCCGGCAGTTGACCGTTTTTTAAGGTTTTGAGGCTGGGTGTGGTGCCAATTTTTATGACCCGTAGAGCAGGATTTTCTTGTTCGGTGATTTCAACTATGCGCCGAGCGTCGTATCTGGGAGTTAGTTCGTCTTGTTTATAGTCATCGTTTTCAGGCTCGTCCATGATGACGATATCAGCGCAGGAGCAGAGCCAGGCGCCTAAACGCGTGGTGATTAAAACACCGTGCGGGTTAGCCATGAAGTCGTTCCAAATTTTCCAGGCCGCTCCATCCGCGGTTTTGGAGGTCAGGCCGGGGCAGCCCAGTTTGTGCCGTAAAAAATCAACTCTGGATTGCCAGGGCGTGATTATTAATACTCGGCCATTAGCCTGTTCGTTTTGGGCTGTTTGAATCAAGCCCTGTTCGCCCAGGTACCTGTTGGTGAGGTAAAACTCTTGACTCCGTGGTTTGTCTTTGGGTCGATGTGAGTTACGCCTCAAAACATGAGGGTCCAGATCGGGTAATCTTTTGGGTACGTTTCTAAGCCAGGCATTGAGCATGGTGGCCGGTGAAACCAAACTTTGTTGAGCTGATTTAAGGCAAATTTCCGGCAAGATGTCAGGGAATTTGATGATTTTTTTGACCTCGCTTAAAGAAATGGTCTTATCCTCATAAGCGCTGGTGGTCGCCACTTTGGAGATGAGAGCCGGGACCATCTTTTTACGGAAAGGAACCATGATCAAGTCTCCGACATGGGCCGTACCCTCGGTAATTTTATAATCAAAAAATGAATTGCCATAAGGCATTTTTACGCAAGGGATAACGGAGATGAACATGCTAATCTAGTCTAAATCAAAAATAAAAAATTTAAAAATAAAAATTTTCGGAGTCGGTTTCTTGATTTTATATTTGATAATTTTTTATTTTTGATTTGATTGTTACCCTATGTCGTATTTAGCGACCAAGTAACCTACGCCAAAGGGAGCTTCGTAGCTCAAGATTTTTGGTTCGTAGTTCATGTTTTCGAGCGTGCCCAACAAAGTCGTAATGGGACGGTAACCGCATTGGCCGGAATTTTCAATCACTTCAAGCGGTAGAGACAGGAGATGATTGGGATCTTTGGTTTGAATGGCTTGTTTCACGGCTTCATCAAATTTTGGCCCTTCGGCTGAAGGGCCTCCCGGTGATTCAGCTGATAGTTTGTGGGATAGATCAGCGCTCGCGATTACAGCCACTCTTCTGGTTTCAGAGTGCAAAACTCTTTTGAGCTGACGCCCGAATTCATAGTGAGCTTTACCGTCCATCATGGAGGGCGAGATGGGGAACAGTTTCCAGTTTTGTAAGTGCGAGGCCAGCATGATGATAGGGATGGAATAGCCGTAGTCCAATTCCTCACTGGAGGTCAAGGTAAAGGGCAAGCCTTCTTCTCTCATTTTGCGGTGCGTTCTGTCGATCAGCATGTAATCGCTTTTGGCTTTGACCGTGGTGGAAAAATCACCAAATGATTTTAAAGTTCCTTGATATGAGCCGGCCATGTTGGCACTGAAAGAATCCGGATAACGAGGGCCGTGCGGTGCGATGATGCAAAGGGTCTCGGCTTTAGCCAGATATAGAGCTTGTTCAACCTCTTGGTAAGCGGCTATGGTTTGGGCTAATTTGCTTTGATGTTCTTTGCCGATGGTGGGCAAGAGCAAGGGAGAGTGAGGGACAATGGCTGCGAAAACTATCATATTTTATTCTTGGGCCGTCTGAACCGTCTCTGATGGATTAAGATGAGGCAGTTCTATGGCTTGCCCAATTGATTGTACGGCGATCACGCGATCCGGAGCGATAACTATATTGTTCCAGTTCCAGCCCATTTTTTCGAATACTTCTTCTGAAGGTATGGGGCGCAAATAGCTGTCTTCAACCACATAGACGACAGGGTCCGAATTGCCTTTAACCAGTTCTCCGCTGTTGAAAGTGTAAGGCTGACCGGTTTCATAAGCTTCAACTGTTTCGTGAGCCACGGTTTTTATCGGTCTTCGGGTGAAATACAGTTTTAAGAAAACTTCATCCAATAGAGCGTATTTTACGCCGTTTTCCACATACCAAACGGTTGAAGATTTATCGGTTTTAACCAAGGCACCCATGGGAAAGATGTCGTTTTCGGTAATGGGTTGCAATAAAGCCAGGTCAGCCAAGTCTTGTTCTTGGGCCGGGATCAGCTCGTCTTCGATGAAGCCGAATTTGTAAAAAGCCGCTTGGGATTCGAATTGACGTTTGCCGGATCCTGTTATCAGGTAAAGATTATCTTTCTCGGTTTTAATTAAAGAATATTTGGTGAATTTAATGGTTTCTCCATCCGGGTAATTTGAAAGTTCAGTGTCTGACGCATCGATGGCTTTGTCCATGTCGGCCATGGATAGGAGAACGGATTCGTTGGCAAATTTTTTCTTTAAGCCGTTTTGAATCAAATAGGCTTGTTGGCTGGGATTGCCTCTGACAATCGTGCCATTGGGGTAGGATAAAGAAAACCAACGGCGCCATATTTGCCACAGATTATAGTTGCCCCTGATGTGCGGGGTATAAGTATAAAGCATGGCGGTGGCATTATTGGCCGGGGTGACGATTTGGCCATTGATATCCATGCTTTTACCTACGCCTCGGCCGGCGATGGTGACGCCAAAAGTCAGCAATTGCATCAAATATTTTTCACGGTGTTGCTTAGCGGCCCATTCCAGTTGATTGGCGAAGCCTTTGAACTCTTGGATTGACGGATCGTCTTTACTGCAGGCATCACAGACTGCGAAACCCGTAGCCCAATCCAAACTGCGTTCACTGGGATTAGGGTTTTGGACCAAGGATTGTTCTTTTTGGAGCAAGACCAATAAATATTTAGGATTAATTTTATAGGATTGAGTTACGCGCCAGATAACATCGGCGGCGGTTTTTTCCAGCCCGTCGATGTCAGTTACTTTTAGGCTGGCTAAGACGCCTTTGCTTTTAATGAAACTGATAAAATAATCATAGGTCATGGAATGAACATTGAACATGTCGTCATCGCTGATGATTAGATTGGGGTTAAAAGCAGGATCCAGGTCAGGTACGGTTTGAGCCATGGCAGGTTGGGAGAACATGATTCCGATTGCCAGTAATGTGCCGATCAAGACAGGTTTGAGTTCAAAATATTTACCTTTCATAACCTATAACCTATCATAAATGCACACTTAGATGTAGGATTTTACCTGTTTATGAAATATTTTCTGTGGATAGCTTCTTGTTTATTGGTTTTTGCCTTGTTTACCCAATGGATTCGGTTGCCTTTGGCTTTTGATGGGGTTTGGATGAGCCCGGATGAAACAGCCAATGCCATTACAGCCATCAACTGGGTGAAAACAGGTGATTTTAAAGTGGAAAATTCATTAGTTAAATCATATGAGTGGGCTTTTCCGCGCAGTTTCGTGCCCCTATTAAGCCAAGGTAAGATGGTGCCCGTGGGCTTTTTGGGCATGGCTTTAACCATGGGGGCGATTTATGCCCTTTTTGGCCTTTACGGACTGCTGTTTTTTACGCCTTTTTTCGCTTTGTTGACTCTGTGGGCTTTTTGGAAATGTTTGCCTAAAACATGGTTGCCGGAGACCAAGCTTATGACGCTGGCTGTCTGGATGAGTTTCCCGACCGTGATTTTATATGCCAATCGCGGTCTTTTCCCAAATTTAATTGTTACCTGTTTGGCCATTTGGATTTGGTATTTACTGACCAAACATAAATGCTGGTGGGCATATCTATTAAGCGGCGCGGCCTTGGGTTGGAGCTTGACCATTCGCCCCACGGAAGCTTTGTGGTTGATACCGGTAGCCATCAGCGCCTGGCTGTATAGTGAATACGAGAGCCAAGCCTCTAAAATTAAGTTTCAAACGAAGCTTCTTTGGTTTTTCATGCTTGGCTGGTTGGCGCTGGCCGGTTTGGGCGCCTTGGCCGGTTGGCAAACTTATGACCGTTGGCTGGTGTCCGGATACCAGATTCGTCCGGTGGTTCAAACGCAGGCGCCGGGAGTGGATGAGACGACTGAAAAAGCATTATCCGCTTGGGAAATATTACCGTTTTCCGTTCATCCCAGAAACATTGAATGGAATGTGCGTCATTACATGTTTTGGTTTTTATGGCCGTGGACCTTGGTAATGTTAGTGGCTTTGTTCTTTGCGTGGCGCGCCCAAATATGGAAAGGGTCTGGTAAATGGCCATTAATGGCCATGGTTTGGACCACTGTGGCTTTGGTGTGTTTTTATGGCAATGGTCTGTATCACGATCATGTTTTGGTCAATCATTCAAGTTTAGGTAATTCTTTTTTAAGGTACATTTTGCCGTTATCAGTGATTGTTGCCGTGGCCGCGGGTTTTGTGATTGATGTTTTACGCCGGCATTGGAGCACCAGAATATTGTCGTTTTGTTTAACGGCCGCTTTGGTGTCTTGTGGTTTGTGGACCGCCACCTATAGAGACAATGAGGGTTTAGCATCCAATGAAATCGAACTTAAACGTTATGCTGATATTCGATCTCAAACCAAGGCATATTTGAAAGAGGATACAGTGGTCGTGTCAGACAGGAGTGATAAGATATTTTTTCCGATTTTCAACGCGGTTTCTCCGATTCCCGAGTTGGATTCGATCGGCTATATGCTTTGGAATGGTATTCCGGTAGCCTTATTTACCACTACTCAAGATGAAGAAGGGATGGCCAAGTGGGCTGCTTTCGGCTTGAGTTTAGATCTGCTGTTCACAGATGGTAATGAAAGCCTGTATGATATCCAAATAATCGAAGACTAGAGACATGATTGATAAAATACTAGAATATCAAATTCCAAAATGGCTGGTGGTGATTCTGTGCGTGTTGCCTTGGCTTTTGGGGGCGAGCATTTTTATTTGGATTTTGTTTTTACGTTTTCCTTTGGACGGCGTCTTCACAGTGGAGAATAATTTGACCGGTAATAATGCATTTATTTTTCCTTTTCTACCGGCCGAAAGGACAGTGTTGTTAGATGGACGGGAAGAGGGCTGGAAAGGCCAAAGATTGTTAGATGATCCGGTCTACATGAATGTCATGACTCCGGGTCCTTATGAATCAGCCGAGGTTGAAATGGATTTTAGAGTCTTGCGTCAACCATTGCTTGAATTCGGCTTGGTTAAGGACAGCGCGGGTAAACAATTGGAGATGCATCCTTGGTATTCCGAGGTCTTGGAGCAAGAATCATGGAAGGCGGTTTCGGACAAAGGAGGGATTAAGGGCTATGTGTCCCAAGGAATTCCCGAGTCCAGGCTGACCAGTGATGATACTCGAGGGCTGGCCGTGTGGCTGGCGTCCACCACCAGTCCGATTATGTCCGATGCTTGGAGCGATCAAAGAACCGTCTCGGCCTTATCTTTGAGGGGCGCGCATGATTTTTGGGTTATTTCGGCGGATGGCAAAATTTATTTTAAACTGGTCATTCAAGATGTGAATCGCAATCGCAGCGGAGGAGTGGTGGCTGTACAGGTTTTATTGAATGATGTTTTGGTGTCCCAGGATGCGATTGGCACGAGTGGCAGCCGGGATGTGGGTTATGGCGCTTTAACGCCCGTGACCATAGATCTGAAAGATTTATCTCCCGGAGTCTACAGAATCAAGGTGGTGGCGGATGATGATATTTTTATCAGACGGGTTGAAACCAATAACCGGCGGTGGGTGGTTGGCCCCAGGCTGGTGATCGGCGATGTGGTAGGTTATGCCACAACCACTCAATCATTGCAGGCTTGGACAAATGCGCGCCATATTGTGGTAGAGACCTTTCATAAAGAGGGTTTTCAAGAAATCAGTTTGGGGACGGCCAAGGGTATTATTAGAAGGACGCATACACCCGTCAGAATAGACCGTATGGATGAAGTGGTTGAGTTGGTTAAGATAAACGCCCCGCGAGGTGACGTGCGGGTGATTGCGGATGGTTACTTTGGCTTTGATCAAGGTGCGTTTTTTGAGCCTCAGCCCAGGAGGCTGACCGCTTCCACCTTAGACAGCCGTGAAGGCATTGAGGCTGTTTTGACTGGTTATCAGAGAGTTGAGGCTTTGGGTGATGGCTGGATGAGGGCCAAATATAGCTTTCCCATTTCTTTGGATGCTGGTTCTTTACGCTTTGTCTTGTCCGCTCCTGGTATAGCATCGCGAGCCGGAGCAGTTGACGTGAAAAGGGTCTCCGTAACTTTCCGACGCGCTCCCATGGATTTGCAGAGTTGGTGGGAGCTGCTGATTCAAGAAGCTAAAATGGCCTGGAGGAGAATCAGATAATTATTTTATGACCATATTTCAAGCGATTATCTTTGTTGTCAAAAGCCTGCTGTCAGCCGCTCTGACTACCTTGCTCGGTTTATTGGCTCTGGAGTGGATTTTACCTAAATCCGTTTTACCTTTTATTGATATTTTTGCCTGGTTGTTGCCGGTCTTGGTTATATGGGTGCTTGTTTATGGGCTAACTTATGGGTTGGTTAAATCTCGGATTATCAAGTATTTGCATATTGTGTCGGTTTTATTGGTTGCTCTGGCCCTGTTGGGATTGTTGACCTTATATCTGGATAACTATAATATCAAATCACTTTTACTCATGGGCGTGGCCAGCGTTATTATCGGCGTTTGGTTGTATCTAAACATGGCCACAAAAATTGAATGAATATAAATATGTCTGACTGTTTGTTCTGCAAAATTATCAACAAGAGCATCCCGGCTGAAATAATCTACGAAGATGAGCAAGTCATGGCTTTTTTGGACATTAATCCGGTCAATCCGGGGCACACCTTAGTCGTTCCTAAAGAGCACAAAGAGTTTTTTTGGGAACTTGAAGCCAATGCCTGCAGCCCGGTTTCATTTGTTATTCAGAATATAATGAATGTCTTGGTGCGTGATTTGGGTTATGAGGGAGTAAATTTGATACAGAATAACGGTCCGGCTTCGGGGCAGGTTATTCCGCATGTGCATTTTCATGTCATTCCGCGTAAAAGCGGTGATGGTCATGCGCATTGGCGAGGCACGGCCTATGAAGCTGGTCAGCAGGCCATTATGGCTGCCAAAATTAAAAGCGCTTTAAGCTCGCAGTAATTTTATTTTATTTAATAAAAAAATTTATGATCATATTAGTTTGCGGAGGAGCTGGTTTTATTGGTTCCAATTTCATTAGGTACAAATTGGTTCAAGATCCTGATTGTAAAATTGTGAATTTTGACAAATTAACTTACGCCGGCAATCTCGATAATTTGGAAGATTTAGCCGGTGACTCCAGATATACTTTTGTACAGGGTGATATTACGGATCTAGAAGCTCTTAATAAAGTCATCCGTGAGCAAGGAGTTGATCATGTCATAAATTTTGCAGCTGAAACACATGTGGACCGTTCGATCCACGGGGGGTGCAAAGATTTTGTATTAACCAATAGTTTAGGCGTGCAAATGATTCTGGATGCGGTTAGAGCCAATGACATAAAAAAGTACGTGCAGGTTTCTACGGATGAGGTTTATGGTGCTTTGAGCTTGGAGTCTAAAGATTTGTTTACCGAAAAAACACCCATCATGCCCAACATGCCTTACGCGGCCGCCAAAGCGGGTGGTGATTTGATGTGCAATGCGTATTTTGTGACGCACGGGACACCGGTGGTGGTCACACATTGTTCCAATAATTACGGCCCCTATCAATTTCCGGAAAAAGTGATTCCTTCGTTTATTTTCCGGTTATCTGCCAATGAGAAAGTCCCGATTTACGGCGACGGTTTGAATGTTCGCGATTGGATTCATGTAACGGATCACGCTCGGGCGTTGGATTTATTGTTGCAAAAAGGTGAACCCGGGCAGGTCTATAATATCGGTTCAGATAATGAGCGCAGTAATTTGGAGTTGACCCGCATGATATTGGGGTATTTCGGCCAAGGGAATGATAGGATGGAGTTCGTCGAAGATCGCAAAGGCCATGATCGGCGCTATGCTATTGATGCCACTAAAATAAAGTCTTTGGGTTGGTCTCCGGAATATACACGTGATAAATTTGAGGCTGGCTTGAAACAGACCATTGAATGGTATTTGAACAATCCCGAATGGGTTGAGAAGTTGCGTCAACGGAAAATTGAATGGGATGAGAAGGCTTTGAGATCAAAATAAATATGAAAGGCATTATTCTAGCCGGAGGAACAGGCACTCGCTTGTTGCCCATGACCGCTATCTTAACCAAACAGTTGTTGCCGGTTTACGATAGACCCATGATTTTTTATCCCTTAAACACCTTGGTCAAAGCCGGCATTAAAGACATCCTTATGATTGTGGCGCCGGAATATTCCGGCAGTTTTTTGAATCTTTTGGGCTCCATGTTACGGCCGTATGGTATAAATTTATCATTCATCGTTCAAAAAGAGCCTCGAGGCTTGCCTGATGCTTTTATTTTAGGGGAAGATTTTTTGGATCAGGATTCGGTGGTTATGATTTTGGGGGACAACATTTTTGAAAATGATTTTACGGAACATATCCGGAGCTTTGAGCGGGGCGGGCGTGTTTTTGCCAGGCGCGTGTCGGATCCGGAAAGGTTCGGAGTGGTGGAGTTTGATAAAGAGTCAGGGCAGGTCATATCCATCGAAGAAAAACCACAAAATCCAAAAAGCGATTATGTCATTCCGGGTATTTATATTTATGATAACCGGGTTTGCAGTATGGCTAAACAACTCAAGCCGTCTGAACGAGGGGAGCTGGAAATTGTAGACTTACAAAATACTTATTTGGAACGCGGCGAATTGGACGTGCGGGTTATCGAGGGCGGGTATTTTGATGCCGGAACGCCGGATGCTTTGCTCGAAGCTTCCAACTATGTTAAAAAATCGGATTTCAGAAAAAATTTCCATCCTGATATTGAAGATGCTATTTCGGTTTTCAATGCAGAGTTCAAATCTTTGGTTAAGTGGCGAAGGTAATTTATAATCCCAAATTGCTTAACGGCCGAATGACGTTCTGTTTTTTGGCTGATAAATCCATTTTCCATAAACCCTGGAGGTCTTGTTTTTGGCCGATGATATAAATCGAGTCTTGCAAGATGGTGATGGCTTGCAGGTTATCGAATTGGGCGAGGGTGGTTTTACATCTTCCATCTCTGGAGTCTAGGTTGAACATGGTGATTTCGTTTTTACCGGCTACCACCAAGTCTCTGCCTCGAGGGTGCCAAGCTACGCCTACCAAGGGGTCGCTTTGGCGGTAGATCAGCTCAGGATTATTTTCTTGCCAGATCCAAGCCTCGTTATTGATTTTAAACGCATATTTGGTTTTTCTTTTGACGGTGACCGGATTCAGCCAATCGCCGTAAGCTTGGCTGATGGTGGCCGGCTCTTGGTTGGTATCTATCCAGAGCCATTTATTTTGGTCTCGCAGAACAATAATGTCATTGTGGATGTTCCAAAAATTCCAAGCCCCATTGGGTAAAATAGATCCCTCTTCGGCCTCTTCTCCTTTGGTTAGAATCAAACCCGTGGCTTGTGGGAGTTCTAAGATTTTATAATCTTGGATTTCATCTTTGACTGAAGGAATTTTTGTTTCTCTGGTCACTGTTTGATCTTTGCGAATGGATAGTTTGTAGTCATCCGTATATCCAATCAGCTCTTTGGACTGCCAATGATAGTTGCCCCAAGGCAGTTTAGTGGCGCTTAAATCTTCAAAGTTGATCAACCAAGCGGCTTTGGTGTTTGAGGCGTAACCGTAAATCAAGGCTTGGGCCGCGACATATGGATTCCAATCGACCTGAAATACATCGATATTTTCTCTGATGGATATTTGTTTGGAGGGGGTCGATGTTTTGCTGTCTAGCATCCAGATAGAGGTTAGGTTGTCCGCGGGTTTGGATACCAGGAGTGAGGACGAGGTATCCGCGTCACCGAATAAATTAATCAGGTCCGCATATCCCAAGTATTCAGGTTCGTTTACGGGCCAGAGATAAACCCCGGAAATAAAAGTCACTCTTTCCGGTTCAATCCAAAGGGTTTTTGACCAAGGATGATGATTTTTGAGTTCCAATTCAATTTTGTAACTGCCCGGAGCCATGTTTTGCAGAGTGACCGAAGTGGTTTCCGGTATTTTTTTGCCGTTTAATTTGATGGAAGCGCCGGTTGGAATTGTGTCCACAATTAACGTGCCATTGCGTTCAATCACTTTTTTCTTGGCGTTCCATCTGTAGCCCGAGGTATAAAAAACCACAGCCGGAGCCATGATTAAAAAAATTATGGTAAACAGCCAGGGCAAAACTTTGCGATGAAATGGTATTTTATACATGTTGATATAGTATAAAGACATACAGATGAAAGTGCAAAGACCGGGCCGCGGCTCAAGGTTGAGACAGGGTGTTATGGTTTTTTAGCGCTAATTTTGGCTGGCTCGAGGGTTTGACTGGCGCTTAAAGGGCGAGTAAACTTATCACATGCCGATTAAGGGATATCCAAGAGAAAAGAGCAAAAAAGGCCTGATTTTGGTTTTTGTTTGTATTCTTTTTGCTTTCTTGGGGGGGTTGCTGATTGGCCGGGTGGGCGTGTCCGAAGCTCTGTCGCCCGGAACAGTAACCAAGAAGGTATTGGGTATCGGATCTAAAGCGCCGGCCGATGTTGTGGAAGAGGATATAGAATTTAAACAGTTTTGGGAGCTATGGAAGATACTAAAATTGAAATACTATGAAGATGCTTCGGAAGAAAAGATGTTTTATGGAGCCATGAAGGGTTTGGCCGAGTCTTTGGAAGATCCGTATACAACTTTTTTTGAACCGGAATTAGCCAAAGAATTTACTGATTCGTTGAAAGGCGAATTTGAAGGTATCGGGGCGGAAATCGGGGTCAGAAAAGGCCAATTGCAGGTTATCGCCCCTTTGCCGGACACACCGGCTGAAAAAGCCGGGCTCATCGCCGGTGACTATATTCTGCAAATTAATGGCACCAGTACCGAGGGCATGATGACAGAGGAAGCGGTCATGTTGATCCGCGGAGAAAAGGGGACATCAGTCACCTTGCAAATTGGACGGCTGGTCAAGGCTGAGGCTGACGAAGAAGGGGTGATTGTTGGTAGTCAGCCGGACATCAAAGATGTGACCATAGTCAGGGATACCATTGTGGTCAAAAGCGTGCGTTTAACATGGCCCCAAGAAAATATCGCCATGATTCAAGTATCTAATTTTAATGAGGATACGGATGTTGAATTTAAAAATGCGGTGACTGAAATTTTATCGAAAAATATCAAAGGAGTTATTTTGGACTTGAGGAATAATCCGGGCGGCTATCTGGACAGATCTACGGCCATGGCCGGAGAATGGACGGGTAAGCAAGTGGTGGTGACAGAAAGACGTAAAGGTAAGATTGTGGATGAATTCAGAGGTACGGCCAACGGCCGTTTAAACGGTGTGACCACCGTAGTGCTGATCAATCAAGGTTCGGCTTCAGCTTCCGAAATTGTGGCCGGGGCTTTACAGGATTACGGTTTAGCTAAAATCATGGGCATGCCATCTTATGGCAAAGGTTCGGTTCAAGATTATACTGAATTTGATGACGGCAGTGCCATTAAAATAACAATTGCCGAGTGGCTGACGCCCAATGGCAGATCCATCAATAAGAGCGGTATTAAACCTGATTTCGAAGTTGATAGAACTATAGAAGACTACAATGAAAATCTCGACCCCCAACTCGATAAAGCGATCGAACTCATCACCGACCCAGACGCCTTTATCGCAACCCATGCCACTAGCACTTCGCAAACCCCGTAAATCAGGTTATCAAAGCAGGAGTACCAGAGGCTTGGCTAGACCCATGCGGCAAATATCCGCCGGGGGTATTATTTTTCGTAGAAAAAACGGGAGGATCGAGATTTTTTTCTTAAAAAGGGAGGATGGGCGTTGGACATTCCCTAAAGGCAAGCAACAGTTGGGAGAATCTTACGTGGTGGCCGCTATCAGAGAAATAAAAGAAGAAACAGGGATAGATGAACTGCGTTATCTGGCACCCTTGGGTTCAACGGCTTTCAGGTACATGGAAAGGCACCAGGGTCCGGTTAAGGCTATTTCGAAGGTGGTTCATTTTTTCTTATTCGAAGCGCCGGCCATAGCTGTGTATAAACTTCCGGGAACCGAAGGTATTGTTGAGGCTGCTTGGGTTAGGGCGGATAGAGCGTTTGCTACTTTGAGTTACAGAAACATGGATAGATTGTTGGCTAAAGCGTTGCGTTTGATTGTGGAAGATGAAAAAGAAGATAGGTTATCTACCAAGAGCAGGGCGACCTAGTCTTTCGTTTGTGATATACTTTGATCCCGTATGGGGAAAAGCACAAAAAATTTAAAAAATCGTCGTATGACGATTTTTGTAGTTGGCGGGGTGATGAGCGGAGTGGGCAAGGGAGTGGTAACTGCTACCATTGGTACTTTGCTCAAAGAGTGTGGTTTACAGGTGACGGCCATGAAAATTGATCCGTATATCAATGTGGATGCAGGTACCATGAATCCAATTGAACACGGTGAAGTTTTCGTGACTAAAGACGGATTGGAGACTGATCAGGACATTGGTAATTATGAAAGATTTCTTAATCAAGACATACCGCGAGCTAATTACATGACGACAGGCATGGTTTATCAGTCAGTCATTGAACGCGAACGATCTTTGGGCTATGGCGGTAAAACCGTGGAAGCCGTGCCGCATATTCCACTCGAGGTGATTAAGCGTATCGAAACAGCTCAAAAAGTAAATCAGGCTGATATTACAATAGTGGAAATAGGCGGCACTTTGGGTGAATATCAAAATGTTTTATTCTTGGAAGCTGCCCGCATGATGAAGCGTGACGCGCCGAATGATGTTTTGACGGTTTTGGTCAGTTACATGCCTGTACCGGCCACTTTAGGTGAAATGAAGACCAAGCCTACTCAATATGCCATCAAATTGATGAACGAAACCGGTCTTTTCCCGGACTTGATCGTGGCTCGTTCCACGCATGCTATTGATGATGTGCGCAAAGAAAAATTAGGACGCAATTGCGGTTTGGCTCAGCAAGATGTGATAGCCGCACCTGACGTCTCTTCTATTTACGATGTGCCCTCCGCTTTCAAAAAACAACATGTGGCTGAAAATATATTGTCCAAGTTGGGCTTGCGTAAGACCTGCCCGCTTAATTCCAAGTGGACAGCCTTTTCAAAAAAAATAAGTCAAACCGGCAAGCCTGTCAGGATAGGTGTGATTGGTAAATACTTTTCCACGGGGGATTTTGTGTTGGGAGATGTATATCTATGCGTACTGGAGGCTATTAAACACGCCTCTTGGCAGTTGGGCGCTAAACCGGAATTAATCTGGATTAACAGCGAAAATTTGGAAAAACATCCCAAGGATGTAAATAAAGTACTTAAAGGCTTGGATGGTATATTGATTCCCGGAGGGTTTGGCAATCGGGGTGTGGAAGGCAAGCTGATGGCTGTTCGTTATGCCAGAGAAAAGAAGGTGCCTTATTTGGGCTTGTGTTATGGCATGCAAATGGCCGTCATAGAAGCAGCTCGTCATGTTTTGGGCTATAAAGACGCCAATACCACCGAAATTAACCCGCAAACCAAAAATCCGGTTATACACTTGATGAATGAACAAGAAGAGAGACTGAAAAATGCTCGATACGGCGGTTCCATGAGATTGGGTGACTATCCTTGCGTGCTGGCTAAAGGTTCATTGGCACGCAATTTGTATGGGCATGAATTTGTGGTGGAAAGGCACCGACACAGGTATGAATATAATATTCAATATAGAGCCGAATTGGAAAAAGCTGGTCTGATCTGTTCTGGAACTTCTCCGGATGATAATTTGATGGAAATAGTTGAATGGAAAAATCATCCATTTTTTATAGCTTCGCAATTTCATCCTGAGTTTTTATCCAGGCCCATGAACCCGCATCCTTTGTTCGTCGGTTTTATCAAAGCCTCTTTAAACACCAAAAAACGAGCCTAGGCTCGTTTTTTTGATTTTATTTAGTGGGCTTAACAATGGGTTTAACATTGGCGTAAACCGTCTTTTTCGGTTTACCGGTGAAAGTTTTGACTTTTTTATGTGTAAAATTCACTAAACCATCAGCCACGGCATACAATGTGTCGTCTTTGCCAATACGAACATTAACTCCGGGTCTGATTTTGGAGCCGCGTTGACGTACTATGATATTGCCTGTTTTAGCGTACTCACCAGCATAGAGTTTGGTGCCGAGTCTTTGTCCTTGTGAATCGCGTCCCAGTTTGGTAGAGCCGCCTGCTTTGGTATGAGCCATATGTTTATGTGGCGATATCTTATGTCATTAATCAGGGCTTGTCAAGGCTAAATAAACGGGTTAAGATTGGCTTCTATGAGTGAAAATAAAGCTAATTTGCGCCAAGAAATTGAAAATGCCTTAAATGATTTAAGATCAGGATTAAAATTGCATGGTGGAGACGTTGAGCTGGTGGAGGTGGACGAAGCCCAAGGGATCGTCAAAGTAAGGCTACATGGAGCTTGCGTGGGCTGTCCCATGTCTGAAATAACCTTGAAAGAAGGTATCGAAGCCACAATCACGGCTATATTTCCTCAAATAAAACAGGTAGTGGCCGTGGAATGAAATTATCCACACTACACACCGTCTTGCCCAAGCCGTAGCATGGTTTTATGAAGTGGGATGAGTGGCGCTTTAATCTTAGGTTTGCTTGGGAAAACCGATTTTTGAAGTTCATGAGTTTGTTGATTTTAGTCACTCTTTTGATTAATTCTACGATCTCTGCCGTTCGTTTGACGCGGGCTGGTTTGTCTTCTGGTTATATCGTTTCTCATTACACGGTGTATCTGGGAATAGATCAAATTTTATCTTTACCTTGGTTGGTGTTGATAGTCGGCGTGCCAATTATCTTAATTTTTGCTACTATCTTCTTTAGTTTTATGCTTTATCGTCAAGACAGTATAGCGGGTTTTGCTTTGTTGGCTTTAGCCGGCATGTCCGCTCTGTTTTGGTCTTGGCATCTGTATAATTTAGTTAAAATAAATATTTAAAATAAATATGACCATCATGACTTGGGAGATTGTGCGCATTATTACTTTTGCCTTTTTGTGTTTCATGGTGGCTTTTATCAGCACGCCCGTAATTATAAAATTATTACGTCGATATAAGTTAGGAAAAAATATTAGAGATGTTGATTCGGCGCCTGTTATGAGTAAACTGCACGCTCATAAGGCCGGGACTCCCAATATGGGGGGAGTGGTTATTTGGGGGTCAGTGGTTTTGGTAGTTGGTCTGATTTGGTTGCTCTGCCAGTTTGGTGCGGGCGGCGCGTGGTGTGATTGGAATATTTTATCCCGTACTCAAACCTATGTTCCGTTTGGAGCTATGATTGCCGCGGCTTTGATTGGTTTGCTGGATGACTATTTAAACGTGCGCGGTTTGGGTCCTAGGGGCGGAGGTTTGCGCAAACGCTATCGCATTTTGGCCTATACGGCCGTAGCCGCCATGTGTGCTTGGTGGTTTTATGCCAAGCTTGATTGGGATGTGGTGCATATTCCTTTTGCGGGCAATTATGAAATAAGCTGGTTGTATATTCCGTTTTTTATTTTTATTATTGTAGCTACATCTTTTTCGGTCAATGAAACTGATGGCCTGGATGGCTTGGCGGGCGGGACTTTAATGGCCGCTTTTGGAGCTTACGCAGCTATTGCTTTTATGCAAGGCCGAACAGATCTGGCGGCTTTTTGCGCGGCTATCATCGGTGCTTTGCTGGCTTTTTTGTGGCACAACATAACCCCGGCCGCTTTTTTTATGGGGGACACGGGCGCCATGGCCTTGGGAACTGTTTTGGGTATTGTGGCCATGCTTACCAATCAGCCTTTATTATTGCCCATCATCGGCCTGCCTTTTGTTATAGAATCTGGTTCGGTTATCATGCAAGTGATTTCTAAAAAATTGAGAAACGGAAAAAAGATTTTTAAAAGCTCTCCTTTACATCACCATTTGGAAGCCTTGGGTTGGGGAGAACCCAAGATAGTTATGCGATTTTGGGTCGTCTCTTTTATTTTTTCAGCTTTGGGTATCTTGATACATACCATAGACAAATAAACGGATTATGAGGGAGGAAAAAAAACCGATCGATCGAAAATTTATATTGATGCTTGGAATAATCATTGGTTTTGGGTTATTGATGCTTTTATCAGCCAGCGGCCCTCTGGGTTATCAAAAATTTGAAGACTCTTCTTATTTTTTTAAACATCAATTGATTTACGGCCTATTGCCGGGCTCGCTTTTGTTTTTGTTTTTTTCTCGTTTGGATTATCGTAAACTTCAATATTTGGCGCCGGTGGCCTTGATTGGCTCGATTGTTCTGCTTTTGCTGGTTTACATACCAGGTATAGGTTTGCATTTTGGCGGCTCCGGGCGTTGGGTGCAGCTGGGATTTATTTCGTTCCAACCCTCTGAATTCGTTAAGCTGGGATTTTTGATTTATGTGGCCGCCTGGCTGGCTAAGAGGCATGAGTATGAGGCAAAAACTTTAGAAGGCGGTTTGATCCCGTTTTTATTATCACTGTCCGTGATTATGGGATTATTGATCTTGCAACCCAATACCGGATCCATGGCCGTGATCGTAGGGGCATCTTTAACCGTATATTTTGTCGCGGGCGCTCCTCTTATTTGGTTTGGGGCCATTGGTTTGGCCTCGGCTTTGTTGATAGCTCTGCTGGTTAAATTGACTCCTTATCGAGCAGCTAGATTTTTAACTTTTCTGCACCCGGAATTAGACCCTCAAGGTATTGGCTATCATATCAACCAAGCATTTTTAGCCATTGGTTCGGGTGGCATATTTGGATTGGGTTATGGTCATTCCAGGCAAAAATATTTGTATTTGCCGGAAGTGGCCGGAGACTCTATTTTTGCCGTGGTGGCTGAAGAAATGGGTTTTATAGTGGCCTGTCTTTTATTAGTAGCTATCGGTTATTTGGTTTACCGCATGTTTATTATAGCGCGGCGAGCGCCCGATTATTTTGGGCGTTTTTTAGCGGTCGGCATAGGAGCTTGGATCGGCATACAAACCATATTCAACATAGCTTCTATGGTCGGTCTTATGCCCATAACCGGTGTCACTCTGCCTTTTATCAGTTACGGTAGTTCGGCTTTTGTTGCCTTAAGCGCGGCTTGTGGTATTATGGCTTCAATCAGCCGTCAGGCTTAAAATATGCCTCGAGTTATAGCTTTGGTCGGAGGAGGGACGATGGGCCCCGTGGTGCCTCTTTTGGCATTGCAAAAAAAATTAGCGGCTTTGCATCCCTCAGATAAATTTGTTTGGGTTGGTACGCCGGATGGGCCGGAGAAAAGAGTGGTCCAAAATAGTCAAATGGCTTTTGTGCCTTTGCATGTAGCCAAACTGCCTCGCTATTTGACTTGGAAATTATTGACTTGGCCGTTTGATTATTTGAAAGCTAAAAAACAAGCGGATATTTTTTTAGATGACTGGCATCCGCAGATTATTATAGGCGCCGGAGGGTTCACTCAGGTGCCGGTTATGCGCAGCGCGGCCAGGAGAGGCATACCGTGCATCATCCACCAGATGGATTATGATCCTTTATTATCTAATAAGTTGGTAGCCAAGCATTGCAGACTGATTACCACAACTTTTGTCTATCATAAAAGACGTTTAACCGTTCCTTTGGATAAATATAATAAAAAAAACATTGAAGAGAAACGTATTGCTACTCCCAATAGATATGTGGGCTTGAGATGGCCGGAAAAAACTATGGCCGTGAGTCATTTTGGATTGGAAGAGCATCTGCCGGTGGTTCTGTTTACGGGTGGGGGAACGGGTTCTTCGGTTTTAAATCAAGTGGTTGAGAGTAATTTGGACAAATGGTTATCAAAAGTTCAGATCATTCATCTGACGGGTAAAGGCAGGGGGCTGGAAGCGCTGGAACGCCCGGGTTATATAAAAAGAGAATTTTTAGATGAACAAGATTTACTGAATGCTTATATGGCGGCAGATGTTGTAGTGTCGCGGGCGGGGATGGGAGCGATTACCGATTTAGCAACTCTGTCCAAACCAAGTATTTTGGTACCAATTAAAAATTCTTCACAAGAAAGAAATGCAGAATATTTGCCATTGAGTGTACTAGAGGTCAGAGAAGGGGCTGATCTATTTGATGATGTATATAAACAAGTCGGGCATCTTATCAAGAATCCGGATGAGGCCAGACATCTGGCTGATGAATTGCACCGTTCGGTTCTAACGGACGATGGAACTGAATGGGCTGAATTGATACAAAAGTTTTTGCCTGAAGATGATGATTAAAAAAAATCCGCTTTTAGCGGTTAGAGTTCTCCTTGTTGTTTCGTGGGGTCGGACGGAGTATTGAGCCTCTGTCCAAGATGCTGATTGTACTAGCATAAGTTCCCATGACCATGGCTCCGAGTCCTATTAGAAGCAAGTCAGAAAGAGTAAGTTCTCCATTGCTCCACCTTACGCCGGTGATGACGGATACCATCATTAAACCAAGAGTAAAGCTGGCTGAGCCTAGGATTCGTAAAGTGATTGAACTCGGCATTTTTCTCTCCTTGTTTTTACGGTTTATTAACATACATTTATATAATAGGCAATAAAAACAGTTCATTGAATTCAGTCAAAACTCTATAAAAATTCAGATTAAACTTAAAGCTCTCTTGGGGGAGTTTTATGGTGCGCCCGGTGGGGATACCGCTCACATCCGATTCGTGGTCCGCGTCGCTACGTACCGAACGCTAATCATTGCGTTCTCTCGTTTCCTCCAATCCCCACCTAAAACAAAATTCCATTATTTATCTGGCGTGCCACGTGAAATCGCTGTTATAAATTTTTGTCACGTAAAGTCAGCTTCGCTGACAACTAGATGTATTAAAAAATCGCCGAGATAACTCCGCGATTTTTTACGTGGTGCGCCCGGTGGGGATCGGACCCACGACCATTGGCTTAAAAGGCCACTGCTCTACCACTGAGCTACAGGCGCTCTATTCATGTAACACGTAGCATGTAACATGTAACAATCTTCTTGTTGTGTGTTATATGAGGTGCTTTGTGCAGTTCTTAATTTTGCGCTAAAATAGTACCAAGTTTATCTAAATTAATCAAGAGATGCGGATTGCTATGATTGGAGCCAAGGGGCTCCCCGGTTTGCGGCCTGTAGGCGGCGGGATTGAGGCGCATGTTGAAAGGCTTGGTTGGCATCTTGCTAGGCGAGGGCACGAAGTGACGGTTTATGTTAGAAAATATGCTAATCCGCTCAAAAAGAAGACTTGGAAAGGCTTGAGAGTGGTGACTTTACCCTCTTGGAACAGAAAGAATTTGGATACCATTACTCACGTTTTTTTAGCTAGTTGCCATGCCATAACGCAAGATTATGACATAATTCACTACCATGGCATTGGTCCGGCTACCTTGGCTTGGATCCCCAGGATTTTTAGCCGGTCTTCGAGGGTTATTGTAACTTTTCATAGCCGTGATCAGTTTCATGAGAAGTGGGGCTTGTTGGCCAAGGCGTATCTGGCTTTTGCTGAATGGGCTTCGGTTAAAATTCCTCATGCTACGATTGCTGTTTCGCACAGTATACAGTTACTCTGTTCCATGCTTTTTCGAAGCCGACAAACCTACTATATTCCCAATGGAGTTGAGTTGTCTCTAAAAAAGCCGGGTGCTGAAGAATTGAAGCGTTTTGGGTTGAAAAAAGGCCGTTATTTTTTACATTTGGCTCGTTTAGTGCCGCACAAGGCTCAAGATGATTCGATCAAAGCATTTTTGGCACTGGATACGCCGGATAAGCTGGTGATAGCGGGGAGCGCGGCTTTTGATGATGCCAAGTATCTCGAAGAGCTTAAAAAATTATCAAAAAAAGATTCTCGGATCGTGTTTACCGGACATCAAAGCGGTGTCATCTTAAAACAGTTGATTGCCAACTGCAGAGCTATGATTCATCCTTCACGCAGCGAGGGGTTGTCCATAGCTATTTTGGAAGCCATGTCTTACGGTAAAATGGTTATCATGAGCGATATTCAGCCTAACTTAGAACTGATCGATCATTCTGGTATAGCTATTCCGGTGGGAGATGTACAGGCCTTAACCACGGCTATGGGCTGGGCTTTGGAAAATCCGGCTTTGGTTAAGCAAAGAGGGGATAGAGCTAAGGAGATTGTGCATCGCTTGTACTCATGGGAGTCAGTCACCAAAAGAGTTGAAAAAGTTTATAATCAACAATTACAGCCAGAAATATATGAAGATGTTTAGTTTCAAAAACGTGGAAAAGTTAAAAAAATCCAATGATCAAGAAAAGCGGGCTTTGGATCAGATAGCCAATGATTTGCGCAAGACGGCCAAGGTGGCAATTTTTGCCCTGCAAAGAGGCGATGCGCGAAAAGCTGAGGTGGATTTAGCTCAAGCAGAAAAATATTTAGCCAAATGCCAGTCACTGATTAAAAAGAATTCAAGTTTGGCTAACGAGTCAGCTTATCGTTCGGCTCTGGAAGAGTACGCCGAAGCCGTGTTTTTTAAAGGTTATTTATCAGGTGAAGTATTCATACCAACTGAAATTTCCAAAGATCCGGAAGCGGTTATTGGCGGCTTGGCTGATTTGGCCGGTGAAGTAGCACGTTACTCGGTTTTGCGGGCTACGGAACATGATGCCAAGTCCGTGGAAACGGCGCATGAAATTGTTTTAAAAATTGTCGATTGGCTGGCGATTTTGGATTTGACGGGTTCTCTAAGATCTAAATTCGATCAAACCAAACAGCATCTGCGCAAAATAGAAGATATTCGTTATGACCTATCCAGGTGATCGGCAAAAAAAAATCAGTCGGAAAGTTAGGCTGAAGCCTGCTCCCAAAGCCAAGGTTTTTAAGTTTCTTGATTATAAGTTGGATGCTTCGGGCCAAGAAATAGAATTCAATTATCGAATGGAATTTTTTAACCGTGAATCTTTAGATTTCACGGATAAGATCATTTTGCCTCAAAAAGTAAAAAATATTTCTTCGGCTGAGTTGTCTCGTTATTTAGAACCCTTGCATTTAATTTTAGGTATTAGTTACTACAAGCTGTATTGCCCTTCAAAAATACAAACCCCATACCATCTTTCCAAGGAGCAGGCGGATTTTTGGTATACGGTTTATGCCAAGGGTTTGGGTGAATTTTTGTATAAAAATAAATTGGATGTAAAAATGATAGCCCGTTTTCCAACCAAGAGAAGCTCAAAGAATGCAATCCCTGATAACTTAAACGGCTTTAATTTCAAACCGGACAATAAGCGTGTTTTGTTGGGTATTGGCGGAGGTAAAGATTCGATTGTGGCGGCCGAGTTGTTAAAAGGTAAGTATGAAACAGCTTCATTTTTGGTGGAAACTCAAAAAGAAGATCCTTTGACCAGAAAAGTGATGCAAGAGATTGGGAATGATCAAATAATCATCCAACGCTTCTTAGATCAAAAGATTTTTGTACAGCACGAGGGTTCGTATAACGGGCATATTCCGATTTCAGCCGTTTTTTCGTTTATGGGTTTACTGGCCGCGAGATTATATGGATACAGGTATTTCGTTGTGGGCAACGAGCAAAGCAGTAATTTTGGTAATTTAAAGTACCGTGGGATCACCATCAATCATCAGTGGAGCAAGTCTATGGAATATGAAGCCATGCTGCAGGCATACACTCGGCTTTTTATTACCCCGCATATAACATATTTTTCTATTTTGCGTCAGTTTAATGAAATCAGGGTGGCGAAAATGTTTTCGCAATATAAAAAATATTTTCCTTTATTTGCCAGTTGCAACCGCAATTTTAAAGTGCATAAAGAGCGGCCCGATTCTTTATGGTGCGGACAGTGCCCGAAATGCGCTTTCGTTTTTTTAATGCTGGCTCCTTTCACAGCCAAAAAAGAATTGCTCAGCATTTTTCATAAAAATTTACTGGATGATGAGTCTTTGCTACCACTTTACCGTGATTTATTGGGCTACGGCCGAATGAAGCCATTTGACTGTGTCGGTACATTTGATGAGTCAAAAGCTGCCCTGTATTTGGCTTCAAAAAAATATAAAAACTCGATAGTCGTTAAAAATTTTTTGATGAAAATAAAACAACCGGATGCACTGGTGCGGGATGTCATGCGCACTTCGTTGGCTCCGACCTTGCCAACTCCTTTTAGGTTTCTAGGTATCGATAACGTGGCTATCCTGGGTTTTGGCCATGAGGGCAAAGTTAACAAAAAATTTGTTCAAAAATTTTATCCCGGATTGAAAATCAGCATCTTAGATCAAAAAAAGGATAAAGATTATTTATCGCGCCAAAACGAATTCGATTTAGCTGTTAAAACTCCGGGCTTGCCAAAAACCAAGGTCACCATCCCTTATGTTACGGCCACCAATCTTTTTTTTGCGAATATTGATAATTATACGATTGGCGTGACTGGCACAAAAGGTAAGAGTACAGTGGTCAGCTTAATCTACGAGATGCTTAAGGCGGGCGGTAAAAAAGTCAGATTATTGGGCAATATCGGCCATCCCATGTTGGAAGTATTATTGGGCGAAACAGATCCTAAAGAAATATTCGTGATTGAGCTTTCAAGTTATATGTTGGATGATATTGAGTATTCGCCCAACGTGGCGGTTTTGCTCAATCTGTTCCCGGAGCACATGCCGTATCATGGAGGCTTGGAGAACTATTATTCGGCCAAGAAAAATATTTTTAAATTTCAAACTCCGGGCGATACTGCATTTACAAAATATCATGAGGTTAAACTCCCGGTTCAAGACGTGGATATTCCTCTGTTGGGCCAGCATAATAAAAACAATATTAAAGCCGCGGTTAAAGCCGCGAGATTGCTTGGTATAAAGGAAAAGGCCATTGCTCGCGCTATTAAGGAGTTCAAACCCTTACCGCATCGTTTGGAGTATATAGGAAATTTTAAAAAGGTTGATTTTTATGATGATGCAATTTCCACTACCCCGGAATCAACTATTCAGGCTATTAAAACTTTAAAAAAAGTGGATACGATTTTGTTGGGAGGCGAAGATAGAGGCTATGATTTCAAAAATCTTGAAAAAGAATTGAGGAGCAGCGGCATTAAGAACATTGTGCTTTTTCCGGATACAGGCCGTAGGATTTTACAATCAAACAAAGGTTTTAATGTTTTTAAGACCAAGAATATGAAGGACGCGGTCAGGTTCGCCTATCAGCATACGGCTAAAGGCAGGATCTGCTTACTTTCAACCGCTTCGCCCAGTTATTCACTTTGGAAAAATTTTCAGCATAAAGGCGAGGAATTTAAAAAATATGTAAAAATTTTCTGTCATTGACAGAATTTATGGACTATCATACTATTCTGAAAATTCATATTTATGCGAAATACGACCTCAAAAGATAAACTAACTTGCCATGAAGCGGTAATGGGCACTGCGGTATTAGGGGAGCGTGGACAGTTGGTTATTCCTAAAGAGATCAGGGATCGTTATGAACTGAAAGCTGGAGATAAGTTCTTTGTATTGGGGCACGATCATGGCCCGATCGCTTTTATTCCACTTAATCAAATGCAGGATTTTATTCAAAACATGAGTTCTAAAATACAGGAGGCTATTCAAGACAGTAAAATATGAAAATACCCAAGATTTTTAAAAGCAAGATTTTCTATATCGTCCTCATTTTGGTTGTTTTAGGCGGGTATTGGTTTTGGCAAAATGCTCAAAAGGCCAAGCAGATAACTTATGAAACGGCCGAAGTTGAGCAACGCAGATTACTGCAAACCGTCGAAGTAACCGGCGAAATTAAACCGGCCGCGAGGATTGACCTGGCTTTTAAAACAAGCGGCACCTTACAGAAGGTGTATGTCAAAACCGGAGATCAGGTAAAAGCCGGGGACGTCTTAGCTGAACTGGAGGCGGATGATTTGTATTTCGCCTATCAGAGAGCTCAAGCCATGGTGGCTATAGCTAACGCCAATTTAAATTCGCGTTTAGCTGGAGAATCGGTCCAGTCCATTAAAATGGCTGAAGCACAGTTGGAGCAGGCGGACGCGGCTTATGATAAAGCTGTATCTGATTTGGAAAATACCAAGGTGCAAGTTCAAAATGATTTAGAAAGCGCCTTGATAGCCATGCAAACCGCCCAAAATAATTATGATAATTCATTACCCATTACTGACCAGTCTTTAAAAAACGCGGTCGAAACAGCTCGAGTATCTTTAAAAACCACCATTGGACCCATGGAGACGGCTTTGGTGGATGGCGATTCGGTGGCTGGGGTGGATGATACTAATTCCAGTAAAATGTATGCCAGTGCTTTGGGGATTCTGAATGAGGGCTCTGTAACAACGGCTCAAAATAGTTACAAGAAGGCCAAAGCTTTGAAGATTGAAGCTGAGAAAGCCATCAATCTATTAACTTCGCAGTCCAGTAAGCAAGAGGTGCTCGACGCGGCTGATAAAACCGAAACGGCTATTGGAGCTATTCAATTGTTTTTGTTGGATGTTAAAGCTATCTTGACCGCTTCCATCACCACACCGGAATTTTCAGCTTCTGCTTTAACTTCTAAGAAGTCAGCTATTGATGCTGACTACGTGCAAGTTTCGTCCCAAAAATCAACCATTGTTGCCGCCAGACAGGCTTTAGATATGGCTGATTTGAATAATCTATCCGATAAAGCAAGGTTGTTGGACGCTTTTAGGGCCGCTGAAGTGGCTTATGAAATTGCCAAAACTAATGTAGATTTAAAAGTTGCTACAGCTCAAACCAATGTAGATATTCAGCAGGCGGCCGTTGCTTCGGCTGAAGCGGCCTTGGATTTAAAGGTTGTAGGACCCAGAGCGGTTGACGTAGCTCCGTTGCGGGCTCAATTGCAAGACGCTAATGTATCTTTGGCTCAAGCAGAAAATAATTTGAACAACGTCAGGATTGTGGCTCCGGTCGATGGTACGGTAACTGATGTGGTGTCTGATATTGGTGAGCAAATAACACCCAATGTGGCGCAGATCAGGATGATTGGCACTGAAGTTTATGATATTGAGGCTCAAGTCCCGGAAGCGGATATTGTTAAGGTGCAGGTTGGGCAAGACGCCGAAATAACATTGGATGCTTACGGAGATGAGATTAAATTTAAGGGTGTGGTTACCTCTGAAAATCCGGATCAAACTAAAGTACTGGATGCTATTTATTACAAAATTCGCGTGTCTTTGGAAAAAACCGATAAAGATATTAAACCCGGCATGACAGCCAATGTTATTGTGACCACCAACATGGCTGATAATGCTTTTGTCATTCCAGTTAGAGCAGTTAAAACAGACGCTGAAACCGGAGCCAAATCCGTACGCATATTGGTTGATAACCAACCTGAAACCAAAGAGATTGAACTTGGATTAAGAGGCGACGAAGGCCGTGTCCAAGTTTTGCATGGTTTAACCATGGGGCAGAAAGTCATCTTGAGTGAAAAAATTGGACAATAAGCTGTATGACAAATAATAACGACCAGTGTAGACAAGACGCTGTTATTGAAGTTAGAGATTTGGAAAAACAGTATGAAAATGGTGAGATTATAACCAAGGTTTTGCATGGGGTTAACTTTAGGGTGAACAAAGGTGAGTTTTTAGCCATCATGGGCCCATCCGGATCCGGTAAATCAACCTTGATGCACATTTTGGGTTTTTTGGATAAAGCTTCGGCCGGCACTTTCTTGTTTGAGGGCAGGGACGTAAGCGGTTTGTCTGATGATGAACTGGCTTATATGCGGGGCGAAAAAATAGGGTTCGTCTTTCAGGCCTTTAATCTGTTGCCAAAAGCATCGGTTTTGGAAAATGTTAAATTACCTCTTTTGTATTCGAATATCCCTTCGGGCAAGCGGGATGAACTGGCTCAAAAAGCCATCGATGCCGTGGGCTTGACTCATAGAGCCAATAATTTATCCAATCAACTTTCGGGCGGCGAACGCCAAAGGGTGGCTATAGCGCGCGCTTTGATCAGAGAACCTTCGGTTATTTTTGCGGATGAACCAACGGGCAACCTGGATTCAAAATCCGGTACTCAAGTAATGGAAATCTTACAGGCTTTAAATCTTGAAAGGTGCGTGACCATCATTTTGGTGACGCATGAGACATATACGGCTGAACACGCGGAAAGAGTGTTAAGGATTTTGGATGGGCAAATAACCGCGGATCAGCCAATTAAAAATCGCCGCATTGCCAAGGATGGGGAACTGTTAAAGTAATAGCATGCAGATCAAGGATTTATTGACCAGCTCTTATCAAAGTTTGCTCAGGACCAAAGGCAGATCTTTGTTAACCATGTTGGGTATTGTAATCGGCATAACAGCCGTGATTTTGGCGTTATCGATCGGTGAATCCGCACAAAAATTTATTTTGTCTCAAATATCCGGTTTTGGATCAGACGTTTTATTTATGGAAAGCGGTACGCTTGAAGGGCAAACCAATAATCCTTCGCCCTTCGTAGAGCAGACTTTGAAGCATAATGATCTGAAAAGGATAAAGAGAGAACCTTGGGTGGAGGCCGCCACCGGCAATATTTTTCAAATGGATTTATTGCAAGTTGATGGCAAAAATAAAAATATCAATGTCACCGGCACCACGCCCGATGATTTGATTATCAGCAACTATAAAATGAAAGAAGGCTCTTTTTTTGCTCAAGACCAGTTGGATGGCAGGGCGCCGGTCGCGGTTATTGGTTATGATGTTGAACGCGTGTACTTTGGACAGGGCAATGCCGTAGGTAAAAGATTAAAGCTCGGAAAAACAAATTACCGAGTGATTGGAGTTTTAGAAAAACTCGGAACAAAATTTTTTCAAAATTTAGATGAAATGGTTTTTATTCCCGCCACTACCATGATGGAAAATTATAATTATGATACCTACCAGTACATCAGTATCAAAACACCTTTGCCGTTGGAAGAGGCGAAATTCAGGTTGGAAATACTGATGCGAGAACTCCACGATATCGATAATCCGGAAGGGGATTTATCCAAAGACGATTTTTATGTGGCCAGTCAAGAAGATGCGGTGCAGATCGTGGAACAGATAACCGGAGTTTTACAGATTTTGCTGGCCGCCATCGCCGCCATTTCTCTGCTGGTGGGTGGCATTGGCATTATGAACATTATGTATGTGAGCGTGACTGAGAGAATCAAGGAGATCGGATTAAGGAAGGCCTTGGGCGCCCAGCAAAAAGAAATTTTAAATCAATTTATTGTCGAAGCCGTTATTCTGACTTTATCCGGCGGGTTGGGCGGGGTGGCTTTAGGCAGTGCTTTGGCTTGGTTGATTATTCAGATTATCAATGGCTATCTGCCTGGTTGGGACTATATCGTTTCTTTGCAGGGCGTTATTTTTGGGGTGGTCGTTTCAACCATTATTGGGCTAATCTTTGGCTATGCGCCTGCCAAAAAGGCTGCTAATTTGGATCCTATAGTCGCTTTAAGAAGCGGCGATTAAATATGAAATTTACGGATGTTATAAAAATAAGTTTGGATAATTTAGTGCGCAATCGCAGGCGGGCGGCTTTGACCATGCTAGGGATCGTCATTGGTGTCATGTCGGTTATTTTGATGCTGTCCGTGGGCAAAGCGGCTGAAAATTATATTTTATCTCAAGTGTCGTCTTTTGGATCAGACTTGTTGATTGTGCGTAATGGGCCGGGCGATGGCGGAACGGGCAGCGGGCCGCCCACTATGACGGTTAAGCAAACATTGACGCTTAAAGATTACGAAGAATTAAAAAAACAAAGTTGGATAACCGCGGTCAATGCCAGTGTCATATCGGATTTGCTGGTTGAATATGAAGCTTCGACTTTAACCACGAGGATATCAGGCGTGAGTCCGGATGACATGATTATTTTTAATACCACGCTGGCTCAAGGTGCGTTTATTTCACAAGACGCATTTGATTCAGGCGCCAAAGTAGCTGTGTTGGGCAGGGACGTGGCTAATGATTTATTCGGGCAAGAGGATCCGATCAATAAGCGCATTAAGATTCAGAAAAAAATGTATCGCGTGATAGGCGTGATGAATGAGGCGGGAACGCGTTTTTTTACTAATTTGGATAAAAGCGTTTATGTACCAACCACGGCCTTGATGCAGGATATGAATAAAGACCGGTTGCAATTCATGTATCTGAAGATCGGCGGTTTGGATACGGATGAAGCTAAAGAGAGAATAAGGATTCTGTTGCGTGAAAATCATAACTTGGATAATCCGGAGGGAGATTTATCCAAAGATGATTTTTTTATTGCCGGCCAAGAAGATACGGCCGCGGCCGCTGGCATGATCGGCAGTATTTTGCAGGTTCTATTGGCTTCCATCGCAGCTATCTCTTTGGTGGTGGGAGGAGTAGGTATCATGAATATTATGTTTGTGACGGTTACGGAAAGAACCAGAGAAATAGGCCTAAGAAAAGCCTTGGGAGCTAAAAAAGCGGATATCAGAAGCCAATTTTTATACGAAGCCATCATGCTGTGTCTCACGGGCGGGTTAATCGGGGTGGCGGCCGGCATTGGATTATCTTGGCTGGGAATAAAACTTTTACAAGAGTTGCAGTCTCCGGATTGGATTTTTAGTATTCCCATGGATGGCGTGGTTATGGGTCTAACCGTATCGACTTTGATCGGGGTGGTGTTTGGTTACTTCCCGGCCAAGCGAGCCTCAGATTTAGATCCTATAGAAGCACTGCAATACGAATAGAACTGTGGATATTTTTATGCTTTGTTTAAGCAAAAAAATACAGTCTTGACGTTAATTCTGTAAATCAGTATGCTATTAGCACTCACTTTGTTTGAGTGCTAATATTGTATGCATGAACGTTTGAAGCATGTCTTGGGTCTGGTAATAGACAAGGCGGTCAAAACCGGGGAGCCGGTAGGTTCGCAATCTTTGGTTGATCATTACAACTTGGATGTGAGCCCAGCTACGGTGCGCAATTATTTTTCTGAATTGGAGAATTTGGAATACATCATGCAACCGCATACTTCGTCCGGCAGACTACCGACCGAGAAAGGCTATAAATATTATGTTGAGAATTTGATGCCTGTGTACACCCTGTCTCGCAAAGAAGCAGTTGATTTGACGGAAGCTTTAAAACTCAATGATGAAGAACATAGAGCGATAAAATCATTGGCCAAGACTGTGGCTGAAATGGCGCAAAACGCTACAGTAGTGGGTATTGGCTCGCATGACAGTTATTACACTGGTTTATCCAATTTATTCGCTCAGTCTGAATTCAAAGATTGGAACCGTATTGTTTCATTGAGCGATGTGTTGGACAAAATGGATGATGTGCTCGCTAAACTAAGAAGCGTCAGATTTGATCAGCCGACCGTTTTAATCGGCGCAGATTGTCCGTTTGGTTCTTTGTGTGGATCGGTAGTGGTTTCTTTGCCGCCGGGTTATATGATCGGTATTTTGGGCCCCATGCGCATGGATTATGCTCAAGCCATGGCTATTATGAAAAAAATTCAGCTTTTAATCTCCAATAAAAATTATGATGAAGCATAAAACTGACATAAGCAATCAACCGGATGAATCAATCGAGAATTTGGATGATGTCTTGCAAGATGTTGAGCAGGACGACGCGGATTGTGCTAAGTGCGCTGAATATTTGGCCGGTTGGCAAAGAGCGCAGGCGGATTACGCCAATTTAAAAAAAGATTTGGTTAAAATGAAGCAAGAATTTACTTCGTATGCCAATGAAAATTTATTGTATGAGCTCCTACCTGCCATAGATCAATTTGAAATGGCTTTAGGTTATCTACCGGACATGAGTGGACTGTCTGATCAGGACAAGAAAAAAATGGACAGCTGGTTGGTGGGTATCAAGGCCGTCAAACAGTTATGGGAACAGACTTTTCAGTCAATTGGTTTACAGGGCGTTGATACGGCCGGCGCCTTTGACCCGGAAAAGCATAGTGCCGTGGGAAAGGAGGAGGATGACAGTAAGCCTCATGATTCGATTCTAAAAGTTATCCAGCCCGGTTGGCAATTGAACGGCAAGGTGCTGCGTCCGGCTCAAGTAATTGTAAATCAATTAAAAATTAAAAATTAAAAATTATCAATTTAGGAATCGCACTGCAATATATATTAAAAAAACGAAGTTTCACCTGCATTCATAATTTTCCCCGACATAAAGTCGGGATCCCGATCAACATATTCTTTATCGTTGTGTCGGGATAATTCGTAATTTTTAATTCGTAATTCGTAATTAAACATCAATCATATGACATCTTTAATCAAGTGGGCTCCGTTTTTTGAGCCTTTCGAAAATTTCGATGAGTTCTTTAAAGACTCTTCCATGGCGCTAGCCTCTAAAGGAGGATTGGTTCCGCCGGTGGATATGTACGAAACCAAAGACTCGGTTATCGTAGAAACTACATTGCCCGGAGCTGATCCTAAAAAAGTCAGCGTGAAAATTGAAAACGGAGTTTTGACTATCAAGGGATCTTGCGAGCGTAAGACCGAGGTGGACGAGAAAAACTATTATCGTCGTGAAATCCGTTCAGGACAAGTTTTTCGCCAAATCACTTTGCCTAAACGTATAGAGGATGATAAGGCGGTAGCGGCTTTTGAAAACGGCATCTTGAGAGTCACTATTCCCAAGTCACCGGAAGCCAAAGCCAAAGCCGTAAAAATTGACGTCAAAAATACGGACTAAGTTTAGCTGGTTGAGCGGGCAATGACATAATAGTCATTCCCGCGCTGTCCGGAATCTATACTGCATGGATTTCGGATCGCGCCGGGCATGGCGCTGACGGACATAAATAAAAAATTTGCAAATCAAAAATATCAAATCAAAAACGTTTATAAATTAAATAAGTAACGAAGTTCTCTTGATTTAATAATTTAATATTTTATATTTAATAAATTAGTCAGATAATTATGAGTAAAATACTGGGTATAGATTTGGGAACCACTAATTCCTGCATGGCGGTGGTGGAGGGCGGTCAGCCTAAAATCATTGAAAATGCCGAAGGTGCGCGTACTACGCCATCCATGGTGGCTATTTCCAAAAACAATGAAAGACTTATTGGTCAACTGGCCAAAAGACAAGCGGCTGTTAATCCGCAGAATACTTTGTTTTCGGTCAAACGTTTGATCGGCCGCCGTTGGGATGACGCTGAAGTGCAACGCGATAAAAATTGGCTGTCTTATAAGATTGCTCAACAGGGAGACGCGGTTAGAGTAGTGATGAACGGCAAAGAATATTCGCCCGAAGAAATTTCGGCTATGGTTTTGCAAAAGCTTAAGGCTGATGCCGAGGCCAGATTAGGCGAAAAGATCACGGAAGCGGTTATCACGGTGCCGGCTTATTTTGATGATTCTCAAAGACAGGCAACCAAGGTTGCCGGAGAAATCGCTGGTTTAACCGTCAAACGCATCATTAATGAGCCCACCGCCGCGGCTTTGGCTTATGGTTTTGACCGCAAAAAAGATGAAAAAATTGTGGTTTACGATTTGGGCGGTGGTACTTTTGATGTATCTGTTTTGGAAGTGGCGTTTGATGAAGCTACTCAACAGAATACGGTGGAAGTTAAAGCTACTAACGGGGATACTCATTTGGGCGGGGACGATTTTGACCAGGTGATTATTAAGTGGGCTATTGATGAATTTAAAAAAGAAGAAGGCTTGGATTTATCCAATGATCCGATCGCTTTACAGCGTATTAAAGACGCGGCTGAAAAAGCCAAGATTGAATTGTCTACGGCCCTGGAGACTGAACTCAATCAACCATTCATCGCTAACGACGCCAGCGGAGCCAAGCACTTAATGCTTAAGCTGACGCGTGCCAAAATGGAAGAACTGGTCGGCGACCTGGTAGATAAAACTTTGGAGCCATGTAAAAAAGCTTTGGCCGATGCCAAAATGTCCATAGGCGATATCAACGAAATTATTTTGGTCGGCGGTATGACGCGCATGCCCTTGGTGCAACAGGCGGTTGAAAAGTTTTTTGGTAAAAAACCGAACGTCAGCGTTAACCCGGACGAAGTGGTGGCTATCGGCGCGGCGGTTCAGGCCGGCAATTTGCAGGGCGACCTTAAAGGTGATTTGTTGCTGCTGGATGTGACGCCTTTGTCTTTTGGTTTGGAAACCATGGGTGGAGTCATGACTAAGTTAATTGAACGCAATACAACCATCCCAACCTCCAAACAGCAGATTTTTTCCACGGCCGCTGACGGTCAAACATCAGTGGAAATCGTGGTTTTGCAAGGAGAGCGTGAGATGGCGGCTGATAATAGAAGTTTGGGTCGTTTCACATTATCCGGTATCCCTCCTGCTCCGCGCGGCGTGCCTCAAATAGAAGTGGCTTTTGATATTGATGCCAATGGCATACTGAATGTTAAAGCCATGGACAAGGCTACTAATAAAGAGGCTAAAATAACTATTACGGCTTCCACTAACTTATCCAAAGAGGAAATCGAGCGGATGAAAAAAGATGCGGAAACGCACGCGGCTGATGATAAAAAACGTAAAGAATTGATTGAAACCAAGAACATGGCTGAAACCATGGTTTATACCACGGAAAAAATGCTCAAAGAAGCGGGCGATAAAGTAAACGCAGATGATAAAAAAGCCACGGAAGAAAAATTGGAAGCTTTAAAGAAACTCAAAGATTCGGAAGATGTTGAAGCTATTAAAAAAGCGGCTGATGAATTGGCGACCGTAGCGCAAAAGGTGGGCGCGGCTATGTATCAGCAGCAACAGGCAGAGCAACCGGCTGAACAGCCTAAGGCGGATGAATCATCCGAGGAACCAAAGGCCGATCAACCTAAAGAAGCTGATTTTGAAGAGAAGAAGAATGATTAAAACGTCCATAACGTACTTAACGTCCATAACGTCCTGCGTCTGTTCAACTTGACGTGCGATGACTATATCTATGTCCAACGAATTAAACATTAAAGCTCCGGATGATCTTTTGCAGGGAAGGTATGCTAATATGATGCAGGTCATGCATGCCAAAGAAGAATTTGTACTTGATTTTATGTTTGCACACCCGCCCATGGGCGAATTGGTTTCGCGTCTGATCGTGAGCCCGGCGCATATGAAGCGTATTGTGCATGCCATGCAAGATAACATTAACAAGTACGAAAAACAGTTTGGTCCGATTCAAGAAGCGGGAGAACCTAAGCTGCTATCTAATTAAAAATTACGAATTACGAATTAAAAATTGTCATCTCGACCGTAGCGGAGAGATCGCTTGAAATGATTTAGCCTAAGGGATTTCTCGCCTATCGCTCGAAATGACATGAAGACATGTCCAAAGATTATTATAAAATTCTGGGCTTGGAAAAAAATGCCTCGGAAGAAGAGATCAAAAAAGCCTATCGTCGTTTGGCGCATCAACATCATCCCGACAAAAACGGAGGAGATGAGCAAAAGTTTAAGGATGTGAACGAAGCTTATCAGGTGTTGGGCGACAAACAAAAGCGCGCGCAATTCGATCAATTCGGTTCCGCAGTTTTTGAGCAAGGCGGTGGATTTAACGGAGCTCAAGGCTTTGGTGGTTTTGATTTTGGGCAAGGCTTTAATATCAATGTTGATGATTTTGGTGACTTGGGCGATGTCTTGGGCGGCATGTTCGGCTTTGGTGGACGGGGCGGTAAAAAAAAGAGGGGACGTGATATCGAAACAGAAGTTAGATTAAATTTTAAAGAATCTGTTTTTGGAGTTGAAAAGGAAATAAAATTATACAAACCCGCGCCTTGCTCCATTTGTCAGGGTACGGGTTCAGATCCAGAGGGCAAGATATCGTCTTGCCAAACTTGCGGCGGCCGAGGAAAGGTTCAGCAAGCTCAACGCACTTTTTTTGGCGTTATGAACACGGTGGTGGCTTGCCCTGACTGCCAAGGTACGGGTCAGCGCATCGAAAAACCCTGCCGACACTGCAGTGGTACTGGCTTGGATAAAACCGAGAAGATTTTAAAAATACAGGTTCCGGCCGGTATGAATGACGGCGAAGCTTTAAGAATCAGCGGAGAAGGGGAATTCCCCGGGCGTGGTGGATTGTCAGGCGATCTTTATGTTCGAATCAGGGTGGCTAAAGATCCGGTATTTCAAAGAGTTGAAAATGATCTATTGTCTGCCGTTCAAGTGCCGTTTTCCATTATGACTTTGGGCGGAGACATTGATATCGAAACCATAGAGGGCCAAGTGAATTTGAAGATTCCGGCCGGCACAACCGCGGGGACTGTATTCAAACTGCGCGGCAAAGGCGTCCCATATACCAACGGTAAAAGCCGGGGAGATCACTTGGTAACGACCATGCCTCATGTGCCGACTAAGTTAACTCGTGAACAAAAGAAGATGTTGGAGGAACTGAATAAGTCCGGGTTGTAAAAAAGACCGCCCTGAATGATTTGTTTAGTGATGAGATCCTGAAATTAATTCAGGATGACGTCCCTCTTTTTGTCATCCTCGCGCCTTGTCCCACGAAGCTGAATCCATCGAAGCTTTATGCGAAGTTGGGTTAGCGAAGTGGGAACGCGGGGATCCAGTTTCTAAGTAACTAGATTCCCGTTTCCACGGGAATGACAATGTTGTTTTTTACGTTGGATGATAAGGACACTTGTTACTTGTTACATGTTTTGTGAATCAGGACCCTCCTTCGCTGACCCACTTCGCTGAAGCTGCGAGGGTCATGAAGCTTCGGTGGGCAAGCGAGCGACGTAGGACGTTATGTACGTTAGAGGACGCTAAGTACGTCAGGGACGCGATGCACGATATGTGCTATAATGTCCGGGTATGGATTCAGTTTCGGCTTTTATAGCCAATATCAATTGGGCGGCTCCCAGCTGGGATCTTTTTGTTTTCCTGTTTTTTATCATCGGCTCTTTGTTATACGGTTTTTCTTTGGGCCGAGACAGGATTATCGTCATCATGGTAGCGGTTTACATGGCTTTGGCGGTTGTGGGTAACGCTCCTATCATCAATCAAATCAATTTAGCCTTCAATATAAATGAAAGCGTAGTACTTAAGATTTCTTTTTTCTTGGGCGTGTTCGTGGTTTTGTTTTTCTTGTTGTCACGCAGTGCTTTGCTTAAGACGATTGGAGAAAATAACGCGGCTGGCAGATGGTGGCAGGTTATTCTGTTCAGTATTTTGCAAATCGGTTTATTGATTAGCATTACCATGTCTTTCTTGCCCAACGATATATTATTTTCTTTCAGTCAGTTTACCAGAGACTTCTTTGTCAGTGATATCGGTAAATCAGCTTGGCTGATTGCGCCCATTGTGGTGATGGCTTTGGGGCCAAAAGGCAAAACCGATTAAATGCATGTATGTGTTATAATTTTTCCATTGAATTAAATAAGTGTTTATGAATAACGATAAAGTTTCTTTAAGCCGGTATATTTTAGTGATTCTGTGCATCTCTATAGTTTTTACGGCTTTGGTTCTTATAATTTTAAATTCTTGGGTTCAAAATAAGAGGTTGTCGGCTGGAAGTTTAGGTATACCGGCCATAGATCAAGTTTTATTCGGCCAATCCTTTGAAGATGGATACAAAGCAGGTTACCAGGCAGCCAGATCCAAGTATCAAAGAATGGCTCCTATGCCGGAAGGTGTAATAACGCAAAATTTGAATGGTCATATTCAATCGATTGGGTCAGAACAATTGGTTGTTCTAGCCGATAATTTGGATGTGGATGAAATTGTAGACGGTGTATCGAACAAAAGAACCGTTGTAATTACCACTACTACTAAAATTTTTTTCAGGCAGGGGTTACCACCTGAAGAACACATGAGGCAAATAGAAGATTGGAATAAGAATCGGTCTTCAGATTTGCCACCCATTCCTTATACGGAAAAATTAATTTCTTTAAAAGATTTGAGTGAAGGACAGACTGTGTCTGTAACAGCGGCTGAAGATATTAGATTACTGTCAAGTTTTAATGCTACCGAAATCGTTTTGTACAATGCGTATGAAAGCAGTATACCGCCTTTGGCAGAGATATCTGAGATAGCAACTACGACTGCGGTTGAGTAAGTATTTTTGGAAGATAAAGACCATTTTTCGAGTGGTCTTTTTATTTTGTCATTCTTATGACAAAGGATTTTAGTGCTGTCGCTTGCCTTGACATGAGCCTTGATTTATGCTGTAGTAGTACATTGCTTGCCCCATTTCTGGGGGCAGTGTTGTAACTTGACAACGTAACTAAGCGCTACTAAGCGCGGGAGGTTATCATGAACCGCAACCCATCAACCAAGCTGATCGCTGTGTTGGTTTGTTTTCTGATCGTCGCTGCGGCCCTGGTGGGTTGTGGCGGCGGTGGGGAGGCGACCAATAATCCTCAACCGCAGAAGGATGGTCAGGTGGATACTGATCAACCCGATGCCTATGTGCCCGAAGCTGGAAATGAAACTGGTGTTGACGCTGCTGATGCTGGTTTGGATGCTGAAGCTGACACGGACGCGGACGTGCCCGATGTCCAGCCCGAGGCCGAATCGGATGCTGACGCGGAGCCGGATGCGGATTGTGAGCATAGTGTCTGTGATCCGTGTTCGCCTGAAGGACTGTTGTGCGGAGGTTTGATCTGCTGGGATGGCCTGTGGGCTATGAACAGTGATTCAGGCATTTCGCATGCCGGTTGCCCTCAGATTGATGCAGGCCCTGATGCTGATGCGGACGTGCCCGATGTCCAGCCCGAGGCCGAATCGGATGCTGACCAACCTGAAGCTGGTGAAGATGCGGATTCAGGAATGGATTCAGATGTGCCGGACGTGAATGATTCGGGAAGCGATTCTCAAGTTGAGGAGACCGGCACGTTCGATGCACCGCCTCCTCCGCCGGAAATCTGCGACAATAACGTGGATGACGACGGGGATGGAAAGAAGGACTGCGTCGATACGGAGTGCGCATCTGCTCAGAATTGCCAGCCTGATACATGTAACGGGTTGGACGATAACGCGGACGGCATTCCTGACAATGGTCCGGGCATGACCTGTGTGTTGGGCTCGCAGTCCAATTGCACGGTCAATGGCAAGGCTGGCTACAAGGTCTGCCAGTCTCCGAGCTGCACGTTCGGCGCTTGCCAAACACCGCCGGAAATCTGCGATAACAACGTGGATGACGACGGGGATGGAAAGAAGGACTGTGCGGATCCGTTGTGTGCCTCGGCCAGTAACTGTCAATGCGTAAATGGTATTCCTGGGGATCCTTGCGGGTCCATCGGAATGTACAGTTGTAATGATACCTGGCGTTGTAATTGCCAGTTGCAATGGGATGATCCGGTAGACGGTGGCTTCTGGTGCCTGGATCCAGAAAACTGCAACAATGGGACGGATGACGACGGAGACGGGTACAAGGATTGCTTGGATACGGACTGTTACGGCAATCCTGTCTGCGATGAGCATTGCAGTGATGGTGCGGATAACGACGGCAACGGGCTTACGGATTGTGACGACAACGCCTGCATTTCTGCTCCCGAGTGTCAGTCTGATGTCTGCAATGGTCTGGATGACAACTCGGACGGAGTGCCGGACAACGGTCCGGGCATGACGTGCGTGGGTACGTCGGGCAATGTCCAAACCTGTATTACGGCTTGCGGGTCGCAGGGGAACCAGCTGTGCAACACAGTAACCTGTACCTGGAACGCGTGCGTGGCACCGGCCAAAGAAACCAAATGTGGTGACAGCAAGGACGACGACTGCGATGGTTTCATCGACTGCGTAGATCCGGATTGCTGGGGTACGGCGGCCTGCCCGCACAACTTTGGTACTTGCGGGTCGGTTCAACTAACCGGAGACGCCTTGAACTGCTCGGCTTGGAGCACGCAACAACTGCCCAAGCGCGTATTGCGAGGCTGTGCCTTCTCGGACAGCGATCAATGGGCCGTGACCGCGGACTATGATCAGATCACGGTCATGCGGTTGGTGTCAGGTAGCTGGACTGCTGTTCCTCTGCCTGTGCCCGGTAAGCCGGGAGGTAGTGATATCTTCTGCGTGCCCGGCACCAGCACGGTGTACGCGGTCTACAACCAGTACAACTCGCCGCAAGGCAGTATTGTGCTGGCCAAGTGGACCGGCAGTCAGTTCCAGCGTCTGAATACGCCTTCGGCCGAGGGCTACAATGCCACCACTGGCTGGGCTTTCGACTCGTCCAATGTTTGGATCTTCGGGTTCAAGTGGTTGGGCGAACGAGATACGGCCGTGTTCAAGTGGAATGGCACGTCTTTGACCAAGACTCCGTACCTGCAGGCCGATGATCGAGTGTTCTACACAGCGCAGTTCTACGGGACAGGTCCGACCAATATGTACTCAGCCGGTTGGGAGCAAGTTTCGCAAACCTCCTATGCCGTGTTGGCGCATTGGGACGGCGTCAGTTGGGCCAAGGTCTCATTGCCCGTGTTCGAAGGTGGCTTTGAGAGTCTGCACGGCACCTCGGCCTGTGATGTGATGGTGGGCGGTTACTACCTTGACGTCAACCAGAACTCACAAGCAGTTAGCTTCCAACGCAACGGGTCAAGCTGGGTGTCTCAGACGTACCCAGGGCACAATGAACTAACGTCCTTGGTCAAGAGGTCTTCCTTCAAATACCTCGTGACAGCCCAGTCATTTGATGGTTGGGATTGGATCGCGGATATCGGAACCAGTAATGGTGACAGTACCTTGGACTGGTTCCATCCCACCGAGGATTTCTATAAACCACGCACCAGCTGGTCGATCCCTGGAAGCGACATACTCATGGTTGCCGGAGAAGGTTCAACCGGCTATATCATGAGTTCTAGTTGTCAATAGTCAAACCCCTTTCACCCCGCTCCTGCGGGATCTCGAGAGGGGTATTTTTGTACCCTCACCCCTCCCCGCAGAACTGCGGGGAGACCCTCTCCCGGTTCCGGGCGAGGGGAGGATTGAGTTTTTTGGTGATAAATGTTAGGGGTGAAATATAGAGAATATGAATATTAAAAGCAGAATGAGGAACCGGAGAAGATTGCTTCGGAAAAATGCAACTGATTCTGAAATAATTGTGTGGAATTATTTAAGGCGTTTACGTATTCAGGGTTATGTTTTTAGACGTCAGCACTCAATTGGCTGGTATATTGTGGATTTTTATTGTACCGCCCACAGGCTGGTAATCGAAATTGATGGTGAAATACATAGCTCAAAGGGACAAATTGAATATGACAAAATTAGAGATGAGTACATGAGAAATATGAAAATTACAGTTGTCAGATATAAAAATGAACAAGTGTTGCTAAATTATAATTTTGTAGCTCAAGATATTCTCAAATTGCTTAAGCAAACAAACCCTCGCCCTGAACAGGGAGAGGGTGCTCGCCTACGGCGAGCGGGTGAGGGCCCTCACCAGTGTGGATAAAACAGCGCCTTGAATTGAAAATATGCTATACTGTTAACAGAAATTTATATGCATAAAAAAATTTATCTTGGTTCCCTGATTATCGCCGTGGGAATCATTGGCATTTGGCAGTTAGCCAATGCAGCCACTACTTGGCAAGGCCCGCCCACGGGTTGTACTTATCCAGGACAAACAGATTGTAATACGGACGGAGTTGTATGGAACAGAGCAAACCCAGAAGACGTAAATGTACCAGCGAATACAGGGGGATTTAAAGTACAGGGAAAAGCGATTATTAATAGCGACGTTAAAGGATATGGAGATTTTTATATTCCTGATACAAAATCAATAAGAGTAGACAAAGCAGGTGATTCTATTATAAAAATTGGCAACTGGGGTGGTACCGGGCAATGGAGGAGTGATTTAGTGATCTATGGTGATTTAAAAGTAGAACAAAAAGACAACATGTCGGTTCCGCAATTGCATACGCCTTGGCTATGTTTGGGTAATCCGGGATCAGAAGATTGCCGCAATGTTTGGCCTTCAGGCGGAGGTGGAGGCAGTGGTACGGTAACCAGTATTAGCTCTGGTAATGGTTTAACAGGCGGGCCGATTACAACTGCCGGAACATTAGCGGTTATGGCCTGCACTAATGGTCAAGTCTTAAAAACAAATGCGTCCAACCAGTGGTATTGCGGAACGGATAATGATACGAATAGCGGAGGTACGATCAGCACTATAAACAATGGTAGTGGAATTACTATTACCAATGGATCTGGTCCTACAGCAACGGTTTCAGCTGACTACACTACTTTTGACGGACGTTATGTGGATGTTGCGGGAGATACTATGACTGGAACATTGACACTTGACACAACTGGTTATCCATACGCTCTTACTGTAAATGGCGGTAATGGAGGCACGGCTGCTGTTTATGGAAATAATGTTGCAGCCCGTGGCTACGGCGGGCAGTTTTATGGAGCATACGGAGTCTATGCCTCCACACCCAATAATGCTAATGGTTTTTACGCGGGTTATTTTGATGGTTATTCTGGAGGCGTGAATGCCATTGGGAATATGGCGGGCGGTGTCGGTATTTTGGGTCAAAATGCAGGTACGGGAAGCTATGGCGTGGAGGGTTACGCGGTCAATGGTTATGGCGGGCATTTCATGGATTCAACTTATTATTCATATGTGGGTGGACAAGGATATGGCCTGCTCTCTAACGGCAAGGTTCAGACAAGTGCTGATGTTCAGGGTGGAAGACTATGTATTGGCACTGACTGTAGAGCTGCTTGGCCAACAGCCGGCACAGGAGATATGACTGGAGTAACTGCCGGTAACGGCTTAACCGGCGGTGGTTTATCGGGTGATGTTACAGTTAACGTAGGAGCTGGTAATGGAGTTTCAGTAGCCGCTGATACGGTTTCGGTTATGTCGTGTACTAACGGTCAGGTATTAAAAACCAATGCTTCAAATTTATGGTACTGCGGAACTGATACAAATAGTGGTGGTGATATCACAGCTGTAACTGCCGGTAACGGCTTAACCGGCGGTGGTTTATCGGGTGATGTTACATTGGGTTTAGCTACCTGCGCCAATGGCTATATTTATAAATCAAATGGCACTAGTATGATATGTCAACTGGATGCAAACAGTGGAGGTGACATCACTGGCGTAACTGCAGGAACTAATATGACTGGTGGTGGTACAACGGGAGCTGTTACTCTTAATGTTACTGATAATTGGGTGAACTATTCAGGTGATTCAATGACAGGCAATTTAACCTCAAGTGGAGTTTTTTCTTCAACTAAAGCCTTCATGCTTAATAATGATACAGATTCGTATTTTAGTAATGGTACTTTAACGGGTTTTGCGAGATATGGAATGATTTACGAATCAAATGTTTTAAGTATGGCTATTCCGGATGGAGGTGTAAATAACAATGAATTTCAAGTAAGAAAATATTATCCAACTGGTATAAGTACTATTTTATTAGCTCTCAGATCAGATAATGGAAATTTTTATGTACCGGTTGGAAACATGTACACCAAAGGAGTTCTTGTTACATCGGATGTTCGTCTTAAGAAAGATATATCTCAGTTAAGTAAAGGATTGGAGAGTGTCATGTCTTTGATCCCTGTATCATACAAGTTTAAAACCCAAAAAGATGACGAACAAAAGAATTTTGGTTTTATAGCCCAACAAGTAGACACTGTATTACCAGATCTCGTAAGGTTGGATTCTGAAACGGGTTATTATCATATTTCTTATGAAGGCGTGATCCCGGTTACTGTGAAAGCCATCCAAGAACAGCAGGCAGAAATAGAGGATCTTAAGGCCAAGAATCAAGAACTGGAAGCTCGTTTGGAAAGGTTGGAAGCTCTCATTAAGTAAGCACAGCAAAGTTATAAGATAAAAAATCCCCTCGCTAGAGGGGATTTAAATATCATTGTATATATTCTTATCAACGACTAACCAATAACACAGAGCCAGTATTTTGAGTATTAATAGCCAAGCCTCGGGTATAAGTATCCAACAACCATTGAGGCGCGGTGACTATTTGCGTCCATTGCCAGCCCATGGACAAAAAAGCTTGTTCAGATGAGATGGGTCGTAATTGTCCGCGTTCAACATAATAAACTACCGGGCTCTTCGGGGATTTCAAGAGTTCTCCATCATCAAAAGTATATGGTCTGGCTGATTCCAAAGAGCTGGCTGTGGTCGGAGATACGACTGTAATGGGTGTTGCAGGAAAGTAATGATCCAAAAAAACACCATCCAGTAAAATAAATTTTTGGTTATTCCACACATACCACACGGTTGGCGAATCAGCTGTTTTGATCAATGATTTATCGGGTAAAGTTATGGTTTTAGTGACCTCCGGCACTACATGTTCGTCCCAGCTGTGCGCGGCCCAAGCCCATTTGGCTAATTTTTCGGAGACGCTAAACATATCGGCGCGCGTCGGAGCACCCAAAACTACAATCATGAGCTCGCGTGTATCGTCTTTGGCTGGACGCACACGATAGACCAAATTATGAAGTGATTCATCCAAATAGCCGGTTTTTCCGCCTGTGACATACAGCCCATTTTTGGGATCAAGCAACAATTGATTGGTGTTGGTGATGGTTTTTATCTCACCCGTGTTACGAATGGTAAAAGTGTATTTGACTGTGCTGGCCGGGATTTGGATTTTACTGGTGTTGAAGGCGGCCGTGGCAATGGTCAGCATATCTCGTGCCGTGGTTATGTTGGCCGGGTTCATACCGGAAGAATCTTCAAAACTAGAATTATCACAACCCAGGGACCTGACTTTGGTGTTCATGGCCGTAATAAAGCCCGTGTAACCTAAGCCGGATAAGCGTCCGAAGGCTGTGGCTGCGTTATTGGCACTGCCTGTAATGCTGGCGTACATTAAATCTTGGATGGACATAGTAGCTCCTTCGTCCACCCGCAAACGCCCGCCTCCAACCTCATCCGAGGCTTTAATGGACACAATAGCCCCCCAGGAAGGTTGCCTGTCTATAAAGGTTAGTGCGCCAACCAGTTTGGTTAAGCTGGCCGGTACCCAAGGCTTATCCGCGTTATATTCAAATAATATCTTTTTGGTTTTAGCGTCCATAACAATGGCGGCCGCAAAATCCGTGTCTTTAAAGCTAAAATTTGCTTCCGAGACCCTGTATGGAGCCGTTTCGGCTAAAGATGGTAAGGGGATCAATAAACAAAAAGTTATTATAAGAACATTAAAAAGACGGGTTGAAGGCATATTGTTTATCATACTGGATGGAAGAAAATAATTGAAGTTAGCTCAAACTGGATTAAATATGGTTTTTCCACATCGTTGCTTTTCCACTCCGGCTCATATAACATGTTAATTATCATAAAAAATATGCTTAAATTCTGGAATTCTTTATCTAGAACACGTGAAGTTTTTGGGCCCATCATTCCGCACGAAGTCAGGATGTACACTTGCGGCCCCACGGTTTATGAACGGGCCTCTATCGGCAACTTCAGATCTTATGTCAGCTGGGACATTTTAAAGCGGCTGTTGAGATCCGAGGGTTTGCAGGTGACGCACTGTATGAATATAACGGACGTGGGGCACTTGGTAGGGGATGGCGACGAAGGTCAGGATAAAATGCAGGTCACGGCTCAAAAAACCGGCAAAGATGCTTGGCAAATTGCTAAAGAATACGAGGCTTTGTTTCTTAAAGACGCTCAAGCTTTAAATATAGAATTGCCGCCTGCGCCATTGCTCTGCCGGGCCACGGAACATATCGAAGAACAGATCAAGCTCATTCAAATTCTGGAGGATAAAGGTTATGTGTATGTCACTAGTGATGGTGTGTATTTTGATACGGCCAAATTCCCTGAATATGGCAAACTTTCGGGCCAATCTTTAGAAGAAAAAAAGGAGGGTGCGCGCGTAGAAACTAATGCCGAAAAACGTAATCCCACGGATTTTGCGTTATGGAAGTTCAGTTACCCGGGCGGAGTTAACCGTGAAATTTTGTCCTCAACGTGGGACGAGCAACGTGGGACGCTGGACGACGTTTACCCAAAACGTCACATGGAATGGGAAACCCCTTGGGGCTTAGGTTTTCCGGGTTGGCATTTGGAGTGTTCGGCCATGAGTCGAAAATACCTGGGGCAGCCTTTTGATATTCATTGCGGAGGCGTGGACCATATTCCGGTACATCATGAAAATGAAATCGCGCAGAGCGTGGCTGCATATTCCGTGCCTTTGGCTGAATTTTGGTTACATAACGAATTTTTGACCATAAACGGGCAAAAGATGAGCAAGTCTTTAGGTAATGTCTATACACTTGATGATTGCGTGGAGCACGGCGTAGAACCATTGGCTGTCAGATATTTTTATTTGGGCGCACATTATCGTTCCAAATTGAATTTTACCTGGCCAGCGGCCGAGGCCGCGCAAAATGCTTTAAGCAAATTAAGGCTGATGGCCAGGGAGTGGGAAGCGCCCGCTGAGGCGGACATGTCTGTTTTGGCTGAATTTAATGAACATCTGCATGATGATTTAAACACACCAGCCGCGTTGGGTGTTTTGTGGGATATGGTTAAGTCAGATTTGGCCAGTGAACGAAAGTCTGCGACCTTGTTGCAAATGGATGAATTATTGGGCTTGAAACTGGATGAATATGTAGCTAAGCCGGTACAAATCCCCGAGCATATTACCCAGATCGCCCAGAGGCGTTGGGAAGCGCGAGCCAGACAAGATTGGCCAGTAGCTGATCAGTTAAGAAATGAATTGGAAAGCCTGGGCTGGCTCATGCAAGATCGCGAATCAGACTATAGTCTTAAGCCTTCCAGATAAACAAAAAAATTTAGATTAAAATCATAGCACCTGTGGTTTTAATTTTAGCTTTAATCTTTGGCTCTTTTTGTGCTATAATCTGGTTATAAACACGCGTTATTTTTTTAGTATGACTTTACCCAGCCAGTCCTCGTCGAACAGTCTTGAAAATCCGGATTTGGCGAAACTCAATTCGCGTAAAAGCACGGAAATTTCGGGTTTAGAAGCTGATGAATTGGCCTTAGAAAAGACCATAGAAATAGAAAAACCCATTCTTGAGGCTGAAAAAGAAAAGGCTGGATCAAACGCTACGGGCCATATTGCCTCTTCAATTCCCACCCAAGATCAAGTGACTGCACTCGAAAAAGATCAGGTGACCATAGAAGTGGAGCAAATATTGGAAAAAAATTTGTCGGAAATTTACAATTCTTTGCCTGATGATGTGAAACCGGTTTTTAAGAAAAAGGGAGAACAAACTGCCTTGGCTATTACGGATATGGTAAAAAGAGCGGCTGTCAAAATGAGCGAAGTAATGAGAATCGTGATGGATTGGCTTAAAATTATTCCCGGAGTGAATCGTTTTTACTTGGAGCAGGAAGCCAAAATTAAGTCAGACCACATCGTGGCGCTGGCCGAACAAATAAAACAAGATCGCTTAACCAAATAACAATGTTTAGTTTTAGTACTTTAGCCCTGCAAGCTGATTTGATGACGGACTCGTCAGCTGCTTTTACAGTCAATTCTTTTGTCAATCAAACACTGTGGTGGGAAATTTTAGGTTTATTTATTTTGATAACGGTCATTTTTACAGCCTTTTTTTTACTGCGTCGTTACTTTTTATTGCGAATCCGTTCAGAAAGAACCTTCCAGATCATGGTGCTTAAGGTCAGGGTACCCAAAGAGATACGCCAAGAGGATGTCGAACATTCCAAAAGCTTGCAGCAAATGCAGGAGTTAATTGGTTTTACAGAAACCATATTTCAAACCATAGGCAGTTTGACGCCCAAAACAAGCTTAAAAACATGGTTATTTGGCCGGAACGATAATTTTAGTTTTGAAATGGTGGCTGAAAAAAGCTTGATCAGTTTTTATATCAGCTGTCCGCGCTCCATGCATGAATTTGTAGAATCTCAAATTCAAGCTCAGTATCCTCACGCCTCTATTGAGGAGGCTGAGGATTATAATATTTTCAAACCGGACAGCGTGATTTTAACTTCACATCTGACCTTTAAGCGTCCCAGCTATTTGCCGATTAAAACCTACAAAAAGATGGAGAGCGACCCCATGAACAGTATTACTAATGCCTTGTCCAAGATTAAAGACCAAGATGGAGCGGCTATACAGTTCATGATTCGTCCGGCGGCCAGGAGCTGGAACAGCGAAGGCCTCAGAATAGCGCGCGAAATGCAACAGGGTAAGAAATTTACTGAAGTTTCAAGCAACAATGCGTTTTCCAAAGAGGCCATGAACATTATCCGCGGCCCTAAAGATAAAACTCAAGAAGAAGCTTATCGGCTTTCACCTCTGGAGGAGGAAATGGTTAAGGGATTGCAAGAAAAAGCCAGCAAAGCCGGTTTGGAAGTGAATGTTAGGGTGGTAACCAGTTCAAAATCAGCCGAGACTTCGCGGCGTTATTTGGATGATATTCTGAATGCTTTTGGCCAATACAATGTTTTTGAATTTGGAAATACTTTCAGTGTTAGAACGCCCGGCAATCATACGCTGGCCATTGCTCATTTTATCCATCGGCACTTTGATCCAAGGTATAAAATAATTTTGAACAGCGAGGAGTTAGCCTCTTTGTACCACTTGCCTTTAGCCTCAACCGAAACACCCAATATTGATTGGCTGTTGGCCAGAAAAGCGGTACCACCCTCTAATCTTCCGCGGGAAGGGCTTTTATTGGGCTTATCTGAATACAGAGGGCATATTTACGACATTCGCATGAAAGATCCTGACAGACGCCGCCATATGTACATCATTGGTAAATCCGGTGGCGGTAAGTCAGTCTTGCAGGTTTCAATGATCAAACAGGACATAGAAAACGGCAAAGGCGTGTGTGTTATTGATCCTCACGGAGACTTGGCGGCTGAATGTTTGGAATATGTGCCTAAAGAAAGAGCGGAAGACGTCATCTATTTCGATCCTTCAGATTTTGAGCGGCCGATCGGCTTGAATATGTTGGAGTTTGATGCTTCTCAACCCTACCAAAAAACCTTTGCCACCGAAGAAATGCTTAAAATTTTTGATCAACTGTATGATCTTAAGTCAACCGGAGGCCCGATGTTTGAGCAGTATATGCGTAATGCCATGATGTTGATTATGGATGATCCGGAATCAGGTTCAACTCTGCTGGATGTACCCAAAGTTTTAGCTGATGAGAACTTTAGGAAATACAAATTATCAAAGTGTAAAACTCAAACGGTTAGAGATTTTTGGACCAAGGAAGCACAAAAAGCCGGCGGGGAAGCTTCTTTGGCCAACATGGTGCCGTACATTACTTCAAAATTGACGCCTTTTATCGCCAATGATTTCATGCGGCCGGTTATCTCACAGCAAAAAAGCGCCTTTAATTTCAGGCAAGCTATGGATGAAGGCAAGCTTATTTTTTGCGCTTTGAATAAAGGTAAATTGGGAGATATCAGCGCTTATTTAATCGGCATGATCGTGATTGGCAAGATACTCATGGCTGCTTTGTCGCGCACAGATATGGACCCGGCCAAACGTAAGGACTTTTATTTGTATATTGATGAATTTCAAAACTTTTTAACTGATTCTATTACCTCCATTTTATCTGAAGCTAGAAAGTACGGTTTGAATTTAATCATAGCTCATCAATTCATCAGCCAATTGACACGCAAGGGAGGGGATACCCTCATTAGAGACGCGATTTTTGGCAACGTGGGTACTATGGCCGCGTTTAGGATTGGTGCCGATGATGCCGAATTTTTAGAAAAGGAGTTTGCGCCTATATTTTCCAAATACGATCTGGTTAATACCGAAGCCTTTACGGTCAATATTAAATTACTGATTGATAACACGGCCAGCAAGGCCTTTAACATGAAAACCATCAAGCCATCTTCCGGTAACAAGGAGCTGGCCAATATGATAAAAGAACTCTCGCGCTATAAATATGGCCGAAAACGTGAATTGGTTGAGATGGAAACCATGGAAAGATACTCGTCTTTAGATAAAATAATCAACGAATAAGCCCGCCTGATAATCTGTTAGACATTTGACTTTTTTCAATGGTCGAGTAAACTTTAAGTTATAAAAATACAAATGTGGATAATTTGCCAATGAGCAATTATTCGCGCAACCAAACAAAATATGACTACTTACACGGATCCTCAAGACGAAAACAATCTCCTCGATATGGAAGAAAATACCGAAAATGAAGAATTGGAGTTAATAGAGCCTAAGACGCAGGATGATGATCAGGCGGGGGGTGAGCCGGTTTTGAGCTCCATAGACACAAAATTAGCCTTGGCTCAAAAGATTATCAGTAACTTAAAGAATGATTTGGCTAATTTGGAGCGTTTACTGGCCAGCGATGCCGAATCAGCTGATATTGAACAGTTTATCAGGCATACCAATACCGAAGATGGCGAATTGATGCATCCTATTAACGAGGGCAAGATTTTGGAGGGTGTTTTTGACGGCCAAAACATGATTGGTTCGGATGGTAAGCTTTACATGGTTCCGCCTAATTATGCTTCTAAATCCAAACTGGTGGAGGGTGATATTATGAAGCTGTATATCCAACCGAATGGCAGTTTCATGTATAAACAGATCGGCCCGATAGAACGTCAAAGAGTCATGGGCGTCTTAACCAAAGATGAAGTCACAGCTGACTGGAAAGTGGTGGCTGATGGGCGTAAATACAACATCTTAACCGCTTCGGTTACCTATTTTAAAGGCAATGCGGGTGATGATATAGTGATTTTAATCCCGAAAAATGCGCCCTCAAAATGGGCGGCGGTGGAGAATATCATAAAAAGAGATTAATTAACTCGTTATTATAAAATATTTAAATATAAAATATAAATTGTCGTTTAACGTTCAAAATTTTTTATTTGAAAATTTGATATTTTATAATTACAAGAGTAAAGTTTTGGCCGTATGGCAAATTTAAGCCGGCAATATAGGCCAAAAAAGTTTCAAGATATTTACGGACAAAGCAATATTGTTGAGACTTTGCGTAAAGAGGTTGAACAAACTAAACTGGGCCACGCCTATCTGTTTTCAGGTCCTCGAGGTGTGGGCAAAACTACAGCGGCTAGAATTTTCGCTAAAGCCGTTAATTGCCTCACCCCTAAGCAAGGTGAACCTTGCTTGGAGTGTGAGGCCTGTAAAAAAATCGCTTCTGGCGGTTGTATTGATATTATCGAAATGGATGCGGCTTCACATACCGGAGTTGATAACGTACGGGAGGCGATCGTGGAACATGTCAGATTCGTGCCCGTTGAACTCAAATATAAAGTTTATATCGTGGATGAGGCTCACATGCTGTCCAATTCAGCTTGGAACGCTTTGCTCAAAACCATAGAAGAACCGCCCGAGCACGCTATGTTTATTTTTGCGACCACTGAAAAACACAAGGTCCCGGCCACCATCGTATCCCGTTGTCAGAGGTTTGATTTTAAGAAAGTCAGCCGTGAAGATATCGTTAAGCGCCTCAAAGAGTTGGCGTCCAATGAAAATTGCGAGGTTGAAGAAATTGTTCTGAATAATGTAGCTGTCAAATCTGAAGGCTGCTTAAGAGACGCGGAAAATATTCTTGGCCAATTGTTAAGTTTGGGCGAAAAACAGATCACTTCAGACATAGCGTCTTTGATTATCCCGCCTTCAAATCTTCCGTATGCCTTGGGTTTGTTAGCAGTATCATCTCGAAGAGATGTAGAACAGTCCTTGAAAGAGGTCCAAAGACTGGAGGATGAAGGCATCTCATTGGTGCCGCTGTTTGATGATTTGTTGACTGCTGTACGCGAATTAATGCTTTTTAAAGCCGGCGGCAAGACAGATGTATTGGATATGGGAGTTGAATCCATGGAAGATATTCAAAATATTTGCCAAGCCTTCAGCCATCAAGAGTTAATCAGCATTTCATTGTTGATCATGGAAAGGCGCAAAGACGCGAAACAGGGTCTAGATCCTCGTTTTGCCATGGAAATGGCAGTGGTTGCAGTGGCCGTAGGAGCTACCGGAGAATCTATGGCTTCGGATGGCGCCAAAGACGTGCTCCAAAACACAACTCCAGCCATGCCTCCAAAACCCCAAACTAGTGCAACCAAAGAACAGGAAGTGAATATTTTAGAGAAACACGAGCCAATAGACTCAACTCCGTCTCCAGAACCAAAAGCGATTGAAACACAGCCAGAGATTGAGTCACGAGAAGGCGCTGGCAGCCAGAGCCTATCTTTGGATAAAATGATTAAATTATGGAGTAAATTACTGGAGTCTTTGGAAGATCATAAATCCTTAGTTTTTATTCTCAAGCTTTGCAGACCAAGAAGCGTTGAAGGTAAAAAAATTATTTTAGAGTTTCAATATCCCTATCACCAGCAGACGATTATTCAAAATCAAAAAAATAAATTGTTGATTGAAGACGCTTTGCGCAAAATAAGCGATGTTCAAGATTTGAGCATTGATGGCATGATCAATAATTCGCCGAATGAAACCGAACCGGAAAAAAAAGACATGATCAGCAACTTGCTCAATGCTTTTGGCGGTAGGATTGTTTCTTGACAGCGTGGCTTATAAGTGGCAAAATCAGCCCTATTCCGGGGTCGTCTAATGGTAGGACAACAGACTCTGAATCTGTTTATCGGGGTTCGAGTCCCTGCCCCGGAGCCATCCTCCAGCTTAAATAGCCTGGAGGTTTTTTTGCAGGGACTTGAACCAGGGGATGGTAAGGGGAAGATATTCCTCTTATATGTGGAGGAGAGTTATTCGAGAACCCGAAGGTTCTTGAAAGCACAGGAGTGAAACGACGAGCAGTGAGATTCCCTGCCCCGGAGCCATCCTCCAGCTTAAATAGCCTGGAGGTTTTTTTGACGAGGGATTATAGTTTTTACTTCAGATCGTTTTTTTGATATAAAATATGCAACTTATGCATCCCATTATCGGCTTGGTCGGACCCAGCGGATCCGGCAAATCAACCCTCATACAAGAGATGACTAGGATTTACCCGACCTTAAAAATAGCTAAATCTTTAAGCACCAGGCCAAGAAGAGGGGAGGAAGATGATTTGTTTTACGATTTTATCAGCCTTCCGCAGTTGCGGGCCATGGAAGCTGAAGGCAGGCTGACTCACGTGTCTGAATATGCAGGTAATTACTATACCAACGACCGATTGTACCTTGATTCGTTAGTCAAAGACTATTACGGTATTGCAGCTTTGGTTGAATCCGGGGTGGGATATTTGAGACAAGCAGGTTACCGGGTGAGAGTGGTTAAAATAAAGCCCTTGGCCTACGATTTAACATCAGATGCTAAGCGCCAAAAAGCCGACGAACTGCGCGCCTTGAGTGATTTAAAGCCTGATTTGGAGATTATCAATTCTTTTGAGCCCGGAGGATTAGACCGTTCGGTCAAAGTATTATCAGATTTTATAAATTCTTGGCTTGTTTAAATGCTCCAAGCAAGTCCTGATGGTCTTGATTGGCTACTGATAACAGATAAAAGATTTCCGGCCCCTTAAGCAGCAAAATAGAGCCCGTTGAGCTGACTTTGGAATAGTAACGAGGCTTGGGAATTTCGTTTTTTAAGTATTTATATAAATCTTTAACCGATTCAGAAGCCAAGATCAGATCCGGGCCTATTTTATAGTTTAATAAAGCTCTAGCTTCCGGATAGTTGAGGATTTTAATTTCATCCAGCTCAGCCAAGTCTATCGATACCAATGATTGTGAATTCGGACGATGGATATTTTTAATTTTTAGGTCAAGGTGGATTTGGTTGTCTTGTATTTGGTAGCTCGGTAATTGTGAATTGATAAAATCAATGGCTTTTTGGAGCCATGGGTGCATAGCCAGAACAAGCCGTTTACGTATAAAGATATAAAACGCCATTAAAATCAGGTACGAGTAAGACAGAGCGCAAAAAACCAAAGGCTGGCCGGTATTGGAAGTTATTACTAAGTAAAAAATTCCTGATAAAAATATAACCAGAACAGGATAACTGATGAGATTAAAGTAGGCTCGAGAAAGGGCGGTGGCACCGGCCATACTGGATAGAGTGTTTTTTTCAGGCAAGGTATTTAGATTATCGGCTTGGATAGTCCGGCTTTTGTTCATCCAAAAAATGCCTGTTTCTATCAGTCCAATAGTCAAGAGACCGGCTAAAAGCCAAGTTATAATCTTTGATACCGTGCACGCCTCTCCATCTATCATTGACAGATACAACAGGGTTAACCATAAAAACACACCAAAAGTTGAGATGGCCAAACCGTTAGTTTTTTCAGCCATCTTTTGGAGGTTGAAGGGCATATTATTTAAGCAGTTAACCGCTGTCTTTTAAGCAAAAATGCTAAGATAGGGGGTGTTAACAAAGTGGTCAAGATAACCACTATAACAATAACAGAAAAAACCGCATCTGACACAACTCCCAAGGACTTGCCGATGCCCGCGAATATAAGGCCTACTTCTCCGCGGGGTATCATGCCGGCTCCAACTATTAACTTATCGCATTTCCCAGCTGCTAAGCCGGCCATCATTTTGGTGATAAACGCGGCCAAGGTAATCGCCAGAGCCACCGTGAGTATGGGAAGGTTGAATAAGGTTTCCAATTTAACAGCCATACCGGTCATAACGAAAAAAATGGGAATTAAAAAATTACCCAAAGGTTCTATCAAATCTTCGATATGCCGGTGCGAGTGTTTTTCCATGACTTTACCCACCTTGTCTTTTAGTATGGGGTCAGCATCTTGTATTTCGTCCTTAATATCACGTAAAGCTTTTGGATCTTTAAAATATCTAAAATGGACCGGATCCAGGACTAAGCCGGCTGCAAAAGCGCCTACAATGGGCGCTAAGCCAATTTTTTGGGCCAGATAGGCAAAACCTAAGCAGAAACAAATGGCTAGTGTGAATTTCATGGCCACACCGGTATGTATTTTGGATAATAACTTGCCCATCCAGGTGGCTCCAATTTGTCCTAAAACAACGGCGCCAATTAAAAATAGGATTGACTTGGCCACAATCCAAGCCACCAGGCCCAGGCTTACAGCACCCATGGTGACAATAGCGGTCACCACGGCCAGAATGATCAAGCCTAGTACATCGTCAATAACAGCGGCACCTAATACTATTTGCGCTTCTTTGGTCTGCAGTTTATTCAGATCTTTAAAAACTCTAGCTGTGATGCCAACCGAGGTGGCCGTCAAAGTTGCACCTAAGAACAGATAGGCATTGGAAGAGAGCCCGGGCAAGAGCCAAGGTCCGATTAAATATGTCCCTGCGATAAACGGCAAAATAACACCGATAATGGCCACCAGAAAAGCCGTTTTTCCGACTTTAGCCATTTGTTTGATGTTTGATTCAAGCCCGATTTGAAATAATAAAATAATCACGCCCAACTTTCCGTGTCACCGCCTGAAGCTTGAGCGTAACCGGCTGCCAGAATAATTGGGAGAGCGTATAGAATGGCTTTTTTGAATTGCATATATGAGTTGTGATTTTCAGAGCCATAAGATACACCAAATATCGCTTAGAATCAATGCCATCAAGTTTTTATTGACACATGGCTTGTGCATAAGAGATATGCTACAATTCTGGACATGAGTAATAAAATTTTTGCCTTATTAAGCCTTGGCTTGGTGTGTACCTTGTCGTTGACGGGTTGTGGGAAGGAGAGCCCGGAAGTTTTACCTGAAACGTTAGATGAAGTTACTGAAACACAAGTGATAGATACTTCAAAAACCAACGAATTGGCGCAAGATACGGCTTTGAGTAATCCGGCAACAGTTTATTGTTTGCAGGAAGGCGGAGAATTTGTGATGAAAAAAACACTGGATGGGGCGACTGAAGGTTTTTGCGTACTGCCGAATAATATCACTTGTGAAGTCTGGGCTCATTATCAGGGTGACTGTCCAACCAAACAACAAGCCGCGAAAGACGATGAAACTAAAGAAGATGAAGAGGAGTTAAACTTAGAAGAAGCAGAGCCTGAAGATGTTGATTCCGATGCTTCAGAAGATGATGGTCAGGGTCAGGAAAATGCGCCTCAAGAATCGGTTGATCAGGAAGAAGCTGCAGTTATCAAACAGCCAGCTGAAATACAGAATGAGAATGAATTGGAGTTGAGCGTAGAAGCGGGGGAAGAGTCCGGCGAGCTGGTGAACTCATGGGCAACCAACGGGGTGAAAGCGCCAGAAGGTTTTTATGTCATGTTGTCGGGGGACGAGAATATTGAATATCCAACCAAATACACTCATGAACTGAAGAATACACAATCCAGATCTTTTGTTTGGACAGGTTTAAGTGTGGGCAAAACTTATTATTTTAGAATTTGTACCATAGCAGAAGGTAAGTGCAGCCATTACAGTCCCGTGGTTTCGGGTACGGTTGAATAATCTATGATAAATCAGCTTTTTGAATACCAAGATGATCAAATGAGAGCGGATCTGCCCGCTAACAGCCGTATCAGCCCTCAAGACATGCGTAAGGCCAGACTGGCGGTCATTAAACTACATGAGTCGGGCGAACAGGGTTGGCTCAATATTTTGGAAGACCAAGAATATTGGAGTGTAGTTAAACACAAGACGGCTGAATTTAAAAAGTTCAAACATTGTTTGGTTTTGGGTATTGGCGGGTCGGATTTGGGTGCCAGGGCAATTTTATCGGCGGTTAATCCCAAAGCCGGGAACACACAATTGTGGTTTGCCGGAGATACCACTGATCCGGATAAAATTGAAGAGATTTTTAACGCCATCCCGTGGAAGCAAACCTGTATCAATGTTATTAGTAAATCAGGTGGTACGCTCGAAACTATGGCTGTTTTTTTTGCGGCCAAAGAAAGGCTGGAAAAAGCCGTGGGTAAAAATAAAGCTTGTAAAAGTATTGTCTGCACCACTGATCCGGAAGATGGAGATCTGCTGGATTACGCTCGTCTTATGGGTTATGCCACTTTACCGATTCCAAAAAACATCGGCGGGCGGTTTTCGGTTTTAACTTCGGTCGGCATGTTCCCTCTGGTATTGGCGGGCATCAACAGCAAATTATTGTTACAGGGAGCCATCGCCATGAAAAACGATTGGCTGAAAAGCTCGGGTTCACATATGGCTGATAGATTCGCGGCTTGGCAGTTAGCACATGATAAATACAAACAAAGGAACATTCACGTTATGTTCGCGTATTCAGCCAATCTGCGATCCATGGTTTATTGGTGGCGGCAAATATGGGCCGAGTCTTTAGGTAAGGCCTATAGACGCGATGGACGTAAAAATGAACATGCTCCCACGCCCGTAGCCTCTATCGGTCCCACCGATCAGCACTCGCAACTTCAGCTGTATCAAGAAGGTCCGAATGATAAGATATACACTTTTTTAACAATTGATAATTTTAGCTCTAAAATTAAAGTGCCCAAATCAACGGCTAAATTTTTGCCCTTGGCTCAAGCCGCCGGAAAAAATTTTAGTTCAATAATTCAAGCTGAAGCCCTAGGCAGTATGCAGGCCTTAATTCAAGCCAGGCGGCCCGTTTCATTAATCAAGTTGCCAAAAATTGATGAGTTTCAATTGGGAGCACTGATTGTATTTTTTGAAATAGCTACAGCCATGGCCGGAGAATTTTATAACATTAACGCATTCGACCAACCTGGAGTGGAAGAAAGTAAACAACGCGCCAAACAACTGTTAACAGACTAACATGCGTAAAAATCGGATTAGTGTTAATATATAGTCATTAAACAATTAATTAATAATCTATATGGCCACAACCAAAAAGAAGCCGGCCGTCACAGCCGGAGTTAAGTCCAAAGCTAAAAGCTCCACGTCCAATGCCAAAAAAGGATTGCTGGCTGCTGGGTTAGTAGCAGGTGCCGCCTTAGGCGTAGCTACCGCTTATTATCTCAACACGCCCAAGGGTAAAAAAATGCTTCAGCAAGCCGAGAAGAAAGCCTTGGAATTACAAAAGAAACTCATGGTAGAGTTGTCTAAAACTAAGAAGTTGACCAAGCAAAGTTATAAAGAGATAGTTGAGAAACTAATGGCTTATTACGTCAAAACTAAAGACATCAGTGCTAACGAGGTGCCGGAAATACGTGATTATCTGATGAGTAAGTACAAGCAGATCGAAAAAGAATACAAATCCGTCAAATAAACAAAATCCCGTCAGACGACGGGATTTTTATTTGTGTTCTCTATTTATTTTTCTTGGTGATGAATATTTTACCGGCTTTGGCATCTATCAGCACTTTATCACCTTCGGCTAATTTACCTTCAATGATTTTGAGCGATAGCTCATCCAAAATCAAATCTTGAATAGCTCGTTTTAATGGCCGGGCGCCATAAGCCGGTTCATATCCTTTTTCAATCAGCAATGATTCGGCTTTTTCACTGAAAGCAATTTCGATCTTCCTTTCTTTTAATCTTTTGGCCACTTCGTTCAGTTGAAGTTCAACTATGGCCTTTAAGTCTATTTTTGATAAAGCGTGGAAAATAATGGTTTCATCCACTCTGTTTAAAAATTCAGGTCTGAACAACTCGCGCAGCATTTCCATGATTTTTTCTTTCAAATCGTCTTCATCTTGGCGGGCACTTGATTTACCGTCATTAAAACCAATCACCTGGCCTTTGGTGCCAAAATTCAAAATCATGTCAGAGCCCACGTTGGATGTCATGATGATAATTGTATTTTTGAAGCTCACGGTTCGTCCTTTGCCGTCCGTCAGCCGGCCATCGTCCAATACCTGAAGCAGAGTATTAAAGACTTCTGGATTGGCTTTTTCGATTTCATCCAGTAGAACAACGGAATAGGGCTGCCGGCGGATTCTGTCGGTTAGTTGCCCACCTTCATCATAACCCACATAGCCTGGAGGCGAACCAATCATGCGGGCGACCGAATGCTTTTCTCCGTATTCGCTCATATCAAGCCGGATAATGGCATCCTCATTATCAAACATAGTTTGGGCCAGAGCTTTGGCTAATTCAGTTTTACCCACGCCCGTAGGCCCTAAGAATAAAAATGAGCCGATAGGTTTTTTGGGTTCTGACAAGCCGGCCCTGGAGCGTCTTATGGCTTTGGCTACGGCGTGCACCGCTTCTTTTTGACCGATAACGCGTTTGCCAAGCTCGCCCTCTAAATGCGCCAGTTTTTGCGCTTCTGACTCAAGCATTTTAGAGACTAGTATATGCGTCCATCGGCTGACCACGGTAGCTATATCTTCTTCAGTGATGGAATCTCGCAACAACCCTCTTTTGCCTTGCGAGTGTTTGAGCTTTTGTTCCACTTTTTTCAGATTTTTTTCTTTTTCCGGAATAGAGCCGTATCTTATTTCCGATACTTTTTCCAAATCTCCTTGCCTTTCGGCTATTTCGGCTTGGCTTTTCAGTTTTTCAATTTCTTGTTTCAAGCTCCTGATATTATTCAAGATATCTTTTTCGGCTTTCCAAGACAGTTCCAGGTCATCTGATTTTTCTCTTATTTCAGACAAATGCTTATCCAGTTGTTTTAATCGGTCTTTTGAATCAGCGTCATCTTCTTTAATTAGACTGCGTTTTTCAATCTCCAGCTTGATCATTTCACGTTTATAATTATCCAATTCTTCAGGCATTGAACCGATCTGCATGCAAAGTCCGGATGCGGCTTCGTCCATCAAATCAACCGCTTTATCCGGCAAAAAACGATCTGTAATATAGCGCGAAGACAGTTTAACCGCGGCGATCAAAGCCGCGTCCGTGATACGCACTCCGTGATGCAATTCGTATTTATCTTTAATACCGCGCAGAATAGTAACCGCGTCTTCTTCGCTTGGTTCTTCGACCATGATGGGTTGGAAGCGTCTCTCCAAGGCCGCATCTTTTTCGATGTATTTACGATATTCTTTAATGGTGGTGGCTCCGACCGCTCTTAATTCACCACGCGCCAGGGCCGGCTTAAGTAAATTGGAAGCGTCCATGGTCCCGCCTTCACCCGTGGCGCCGGCTCCCACCAAAGTATGCAATTCATCTATAAATAAAATCACCCGGCCATGGCTGTTTTGGACTTCTTTGATCAAAGCCTTGAGTCGTTCTTCAAATTCTCCTCTGAATTTAGTGCCCGCAACCAAAGAACCCAGATCCAGGGAAACGACCTCTTTGTTTTTAAGTGATTCAGGCACGTCGCCGGACACGATACGTTGTGCCAAGCCTTCCACGATAGCTGTTTTGCCAACGCCCGCTTCACCGATCAAGACGGGATTATTTTTAGTTCGGCGAGATAATACTTGCATTATTCGTCGAATTTCATCATCTCGTCCGATCACCGGATCTAATTTTTCTTGGCGAGCCAACTCGGTTAAATTACGTGAGTATTTTTCCAAGGCTTGGTATTTGCCTTCGGGCTCCGGAGAATCGACTTTGGCACTGCCTCTTAAGTCCTTTAAAGCGCTCAAAACCGAATCCACCACCACGCCATGACGATTCAACAGCTCACCGACCTTGGTGGGGGAATCAGCCAAAGCTAGCAACAAGTGTTCGGTTGAGATGTATTCATCTTTAAAAAATTGAGCAACTTTTTCTGATTGTACGATCACCCGTGCCAGGTCTTGGCTGAAAACAATTTGTTCAACCGAACCCATGCTGGAAGAAACTTGGGCAGCTTGAGTCAACATGAATTCCACCTCACCGCGTAAAGCCCGGTCATCTATCTGCAGTTTTTTTAAAATGGATGGCACCACACTGCCTTCTTGATTCAACAAGGCTAAACACAAATGCACGGGTTCCAGCGCCTGCTGGCCGTTTTCTTGAGCTATTTTATGAGCCAATTGCAAGGCTTCTTGGCTTTTGGTAGTAAAATTTTGGGGGATCATATGGTTGGCACTCAATATAAGAGAGTGCTAATATTAATATCATATTCCCAAAATCTTAGCAATTCTAGAGGTTGTTAAATGCATGCGGATTGGCTATTATTTCAGACATATGAATATTACAGATTGGCAACACAGATACCAAAAAGCAACCTTAACCATTTGTTGGGGCTTAATAATTTGGGCTTTGGTCGGTGTTTTCATGTCGCCCTTTAACGTGACATCTTATTGGGGCGTGGGTTTAGGCGTGGTTTTTTTATGGCTGTTTATCTTGGGTTTATTTGTCAGGCAATTCGGTTTAAAAAAAGGCGCTCTCGGCTTGTTGATGATTTTGGGAATTACCGCCTTGTTTTTGATTTTAAACCAGTTAAGAGGCTGGCCTTTTGGCTTTAAAACATTTCATGATATTTTAGGCTGGAAATTATCTTGGGGCATCTCCTGGCCCATACCGGTTTTTTGGTCATTTATGACGGCTGCCGCCCTTTTAATCAACAAACCCAAAGAAATAACTCCTGATCCCAAAAAACTTTTTTCCTGGTCATTTGATTCTTCGGTCTTGGTTTCGGCCGCGGCCTTCATCGTGGAACCGATTTTGGCTAATACTTATGCCGTCACCTGGTCCATACCGGGGACTGTTCTGGGAGTGCCTTTCTCGAGTTTTGTAGGCTGGTTCATCGTCAGCTTCGTAGCTTGTTCGCTATTTGTTTTTATGATCAAACCCTCTATGGATCAAAAAATTTCCCTCAATCCTTTGTTGAGTGTCTTGTTGGGTTTAAGTTTGCTAAGCCTGTCCGTGTCGCACGTCACGCATCTGTCATTAATCAAAATATTTTCCATCTTGGCCGTTATTTTAGTCTTGGCCCTGTTTTATTGGAATAGAAAAATAACCGCTCCGTCTGTTATAACTCAATCTTGAGGAGTGGACTCCAATTCCGGAGATCTTAATTCAAGCCAAGGCAACCGCGGGCGCTCGATTAAAAATAGAGCATTATAATCCTGGTATTCGGACAAGACCTCGCCATTTTCAATAGTGGTTTTTATGCTTACGATTTGCAGATTTTCATCGATGCAAAATTGGATATCGTATGGGGTGTCATTTGAATGGTATTGCGTTTTATATAAAGTGCATTTGTTAGCTAAGTCTTCTTTGATGTCTATGGACGCGTTGTCCGGAATACCAAAAGAAGCCGGCGTATCATCCGATGTGAGCATGGAAGCAAAAAATTTCAGGCCAAAGTCTTTGGCAAAGGCGTTATCTGACATTTCCCATTGATCCAAACCTTTACGCAGATAAACAGTTTCACCAATGATAATGGTGTCGAAATATTGATTATCCGGTAAAACCAAAGAAGCTCGCAAGCGCAGAGGTTTAACGTATTCCAATTGTCCGGTAACTTCTTGTCCTTCAATGCTTTGCTTTATATTAACCCTGAAGCTTTTGGCTGTTCTGAAATTCTTGATAGCTTCCGCCAAAATCATTTTTTTAACAACTTCCGGATCTTGATTTTGTTGGTCGCCGTCATACAAAAATGGTTGTGGTCCCGAAAGTTCAGCCAGCTCATTTTGTTTATCGGTCAGGGCTCTATGGCGCATGTATTGCCAGCTCAACAAGCCCAAAGCCACAACCAAGGGGCCGATGATCAGCCAGATTAAGTATTTTTTTAAGTTCATATAGAGTGATTATAGCAAAAAAATCGTAATCATGGCACCATATCAATATGTCAGGAATACTCTATGTGGTCGCCACGCCCATCGGCAACCTTCAAGACATTAGTTTGCGCGCCAAACAGGTTTTGGAATCCGTGGACACTATTGTCTGCGAAGATACGCGGGTTACCTCCAAACTATTGTCTTTTTTGGAAATTCATAAACCGCTTAAGTCTTGGAGGCAAAGATCCGATGACAAGGTCATGGAAGAGGTGATCCGGCTTTTGATCCAAGGGCAAAACCTGGCTTATGTGTCGGACGCCGGAACGCCCGGAGTCAATGACCCCGGAGGGAAATTATCAGCTTTGGCGCAGGACAAGGGAATCCAAGTAGTTCCCGTGCCCGGAGCATCAGCTATAACCGCGGCCATTTCGGTTTGTGGTTTTCCCATGGAAAATTTTGTTTATCTGGGTTTTCCGCCTCATAAAAAAGGCCGGGAAACTTTTTTTAAAGAGCTGACCGAGCGCGAAGAAGCGATTATTTTTTTTGAGTCCACGCATCGCTTGCAAAAAGCGCTCGAGGTTTTGGTCAAACTGCTTGATCCCGGACGGCCGATTTTTGTGGGCCGAGAATTGACCAAACTGCACGAAACCTTATATCGAGGAGAACCATCACAAGTATTGCAACAAATTCTTCAGACTAGCGCCAAAGGAGAAGCGGTGATCGTGGTGGCACCCAAAAAATTCACTTTATAAACAATTATGCGAACAGTTGTTATTTGCGGGTCAAAGAAATTCAGACATGAACTGCGGGCTTTGGCCGCGGAACTGGAAAAGTCCGGAGTGGTGGTTTTTGAGCCAAATTTTAAAGAGCCGTTGCCCGAATTCTTTAAAGCAGACTCTGAAAACATAACCCAAATCATTTTTAAAGGTTTGACTTTGGAGCATTTCGACTGGATTCGTAAAGCCGATGTTTGTTTTGTTTATAATCAAGATGACTACGTGGGCATCAGTGTGACCATGGAAATGGCCTATGCCAGCGCGCTTAGCAAGCCGATTTACGCGCTTAATTCAAAAACAGGGGATCCATGCCGGGACGCCATGATAGATAAAGTCGCACCCACGGCCCAAGAACTGCTTAAGCTTTTATAAAGACCGGATCTATGCGCGTGACTGACAGGTTATACGGATCTTACGAAATCGATGAACCTATATTGGTTGACCTGATTAATTCACAGCCCTTGCAACGCTTAAAAGGCATTGCCCAATTTGGAGTGCCGGATGAGTTCTATTGTTTTAAAAACTTTAGTCGTTATGAACATTCTGTGGGAGTGATGTTGTTGCTGCGCATACTTGGAGCAAATGAAAAGGAACAAGTGGCCGGTTTGTTGCATGATGTTTCACACATGGCCTTTTCGCATGTTTATGATTGGATAATTAATGAAAACGGTGGTCAGGAAGAGTTTCAAGATCATAATCATGAATTATTTATTAAAAATTCAGAAATCCCAAATATTTTAAATCAATCTTCGATAAAATATACGGATATAACGAATTACCACGATTTTACACTATTGGAATTACCGGCTCCTGATATATGCGCTGATCGAATCGATTATGCTTTGAGGGAAATGTCGTTGGATATCGGTCAAAATTGTTTAAATCACTTGATAGTTAAAGACGGAAAACTTGTTTTTAATGATTTAGGCACAGCTAAGTTGTTTGCAGGAAATTTTTTGAAACTTCAAAAAAATCACTAGGGTGGTATTGAAGCTTCAAACAGATACTATCATTTTGCTAAAATGATGCGTCACGCCTTAAAAATTGGTTTATTGGAATTATCTGATTTTAAAGAAGAAGTCAGTTTTGTTATGCGCAAAGTTTTAAATTCAAATGACACGGAAGTGCTCCGCATCTTGCAAGCTCTACGACAAAAAGATTGGAGTATATATCCCAGATCTGATATTAAAATACCTAAAAAATTCAGACATGTAGACCCGTTGGTGTTGAATAATGAGAGATTAATCAAATTGAGTGATTTGGATCTGGATTATAAACAATCGTTAGAAAATGAGCGTCAAAACAACCAGGCAGGCCTTCCTATGGTTGTAATTTAAATAATTCTGTATAATACATTTATAAACAATATGACAGATAACATGCCAGAAACAAAAGATACGTTTAGTTACAAAGGCTGGATGAACTCCGACTCTTTTATGAAGAGAGCGTTTGGAGTTTATGGCTACAGCCTGGTTGCAGGTTTCATTATCAGTGCAGCTGTTATGGCTGTTTTTTTGGTTTTGGGAGTCTTGATTGGAGGAGCTGGTTTTTTGATGAGCCGCTAACATTTTTTAAAAAAACTTATGCCAGCTGATGGCATTTTTATGGTTGACTTATCGGAAAAATAAGCATAATCTAAGCTACATGTCCAACAAATTTTACGTCACCACGCCTATTTATTACGTGAATGACAAGCCTCACATCGGATCGACTTATACCACGGTCATAGCCGATGTTTTAGCCCGCGCGCATAGGTTGAGAGGCGATAAGACTTGGTTTTTAACGGGCACGGATGAAAACAGCCAAAAAAATCTGGAAGCTTCGCAAAAATCCGGCTTTGCTGACATGCCCGCTTACCTGGAAAACATGGCTCAAGTTTGGCAAAGCACTTGGAAGACCTTGGGCCTGACATTTGATGATTTTATCCGAACGACCGAAGACAGGCATCATAAAGGCGTAGAGCGGTTTTGGAGGGCGGTTCAACAGTCCGGAGATATTTATAAAGCTGAATACGAACGAGATTATTGCGTGGGCTGTGAAGCTTTCAAAACAGCGCATGATTTAATTGACGGCCATTGTCCGTTGCATCCGAACAAAGAATTGGACAAGGTAAAAGAAGAAAATTATTTTTTCCGAGCTTCGGCTTATAAAGAAGAATTGCTAAAGCTTTATCATGAACATCCGGAATTTATAGAACCGAAATCCAGGATGAATGAAATCAGAAGCTATGTTAAAGATGCTTTTGAAGACTTTTCCATTTCCAGGGAATCTGGCCAGTTGTCTTGCGGTATTCCAGTGCCGGATGATGATTCGCAGCGCATTTATGTTTGGTTCGACGCGTTATTGAATTACATGACAGCTGTGGGCTATGGCACGGATGATAAGCTCTTTAAAAAATGGTGGCCCGCGGACGTGCACCTGATTGGCAAAGACATTATCAAGTTTCATTGTGCTTTGTGGCCGGCTATGATTATGAGCGCAGCTAAATCAGATCCCTTGCTGGTGGATGAAAAAGGCGGCGCTTTGTTGCCTAACTCCGTCCATGTGAATGGTTTTTTCACGGTTGACGGCCAAAAAATCAGCAAATCACTGGGCAATGCCATAGATCCTTTGGACCTGATTAAACAATACGAATTCGACGTAATCCGCTACTTCATTTTGCGAGAAATTCCTTATGGAGAGGACGGGGATTTTTCTAAACTTAGGCTGGCGGAACGTTATAATTCTGATTTAGCCAACACGCTCGGCAATTTGGTCAATCGGGCCGTGGCTATGAGCCGTAAATATTTTAACGGCCGAGTTCCTAAAGTGAATCCGGAAGACGCAAAAATAGCTCTGCCTGATACGGAATGGGGTGGCGCCGAGTGTTTGGAAATATTATGGCAAACAGTTGACCGCTATTTGGATTCCTCACGCGCGGATTTGGCTTTGGAGACCATTTGGTCGAGCAGTGACTGTTCATTGAATTCAGCTAATCGTTACGTGGAACAGACCAAGCCTTTCAAGCTTATCAAGGAAGATCCGGAAAAGGCAGCCTTGGTGTTATATGCTTTATTGGAAGCTTGCAGACATTTCGCTTGGATGGTTTCGCCCATGATGCCGGACATTGCTCGCAAAATAATTTTGCAATTAGGCCAGGACCCTAAAAAAGAAGAACAGAAAACCGCCAAAGACTTGCGTCAATGGGGAGGTTTAGTCCCGGACAGCGAACTGCCTGAACCGGCTATCCTTTTTCCTAGGCTGACCGAATAAAGACAGTACTCGTTCCATCGTGCTAAAATAGAGCATATGTTGTTATTTAATATTGTTTTATTTTTGGCTCTATTGGCTTTTATCGGACAGGGTTTGAAAGATGGTTTTATTTTTTCCTTGGGCAGAATAACGGGCGCGGTTATTGGTTTTTTAGCGGCGCGCGCTTGGTATGCGGGTTTATCCGTTGTTTTCGCGCCTTTTATGCCCGCTACCTGGGCCAAGGTGGTGGCTTTTGTTTTAATTTTCGCTTTGGCCTCTTGGGCCATGGGTTTAATTTTTAAATCTTTGGATAAAACCTACAATTTTCTGGCCCGCTTGCCGCTGATGAAATCAGCCAATAATTTACTGGGTGCTTTTCTAGGCTTGATCGTTGGCATTATCATTATCGGAGGTATTATCTGGATCATTAAAACTTTCAATCTTTTACCGTTTCTATCAACGTACCTGACCAACTCCATTGTCGCGATTTGGATTCATAAAGCTTTTACTTCTTTACTTTGGATCTTACTTTAAGACTGCCCAGCTTAGTCGCTCTGTCCCAAGTCTTTACAGCTTGATTATTTGATTTATGTTAATTGATACACATAGCCATTTGCATTTTGGTAAATACAATGAAGACCGCGCGGACGTGCATGCTCGCATGGCTGATTTTGGAATCAAAGCCATTACCATAGGTACGGCCATGAATACCAGCCGGCAAGCTGTAGAGTACGCGGACAAACACCCGGATACTTGGGCTGCGGTTGGTTATCATCCGGAGCACGTTACCAGTGATTATGAAGATGAAGATGAAAAAGGAGCCTTGGATGAACCTTACGATATTAAAGTCCTAGAAGAGTTGACCATTTCTTCAAGCCGGGTTCTGGCGATTGGAGAATGCGGATTGGATTATCACTATTTTTCACAGACTCCTAATCTTGATATAGAACAGGCTAAAGCTGACCAACGGCATGTTTTTAACCAACAAGTTGATCTGGCGGCGCGATACGACAAAGCCCTAATCGTACATTCACGCGATGCCGGGCAAGACATGGTAGATGCTATCAGTGATTTACGATCCAGACATCCTTCTCTACGAATAGTTATCCATGGTTTTTCCGATACCTGGCCCCAGGCTCAGGCTTTTTTGGATTTGCATTGTTATTTAGGGATTGGCGGAATTGTTACTTTCAAACCAAGACGAACAACATCAGAAGAAGACATCCTGTCGAATATCGTAAAAAAAATACCTTTGAAACAATTGCTTCTGGAAACAGATTGTCCCTGGCTAGCTCCGGTTCCGGTGAGAGGCAGTCGTAATGAACCGAGTCATGTTCGCTATATTTCGGAATTTGTAGCCAATCTCTTAAGTTTGACCAAAGAAGAAACCAATCAAATAACGACAGAAAACGCCAAGCAATGCTTTAACAATGATTTCGATTGACAGACGGCCTTAAAACTGTAAATTAGCCAACAAGGAGGTGTAATGATGCGTTTTAGGTGCCTGTTCTTTTTTGTTTTCTGTTCTTTAGCAGCATGTGGCGGCAGTCAGACAGCCACGGAGCAGGCTCCAACCTGCCCTGTCCGACCAACGACTTCAGCCAAGAAAATGATGGCTGCCGGGCAAACATGGGTCATTATTACCGTGTTATACCCCTTGGATAAGCATGTGAGCTGTGAGGGAGAGTTTGAGGGCGGAGTACCGTTTAGGAACCTGCTTCGCATAGCCAGCATGGTCCAAGGCAAAGGCGATATCCACGAAGGGGAGTACTACGGTGTTGGCATCCAGGATTGTGTCTGTGAAGGTAATTTCGGCTATACGTCCTACATGAGAGCTGATACACCGGTAATCTACTGTTTGTCGCCCGAACAAGCCGCTATCATCGAAAATAAGAGGAAGCAGTCTTCAAGCCGCCTAAACTAAGGCGGTGCTTTTTTTAAAAAAATGCGACCATTGACTTATCCTTCTGACACGCATATAATCTTGGCGTCTTTTAAAACATGACAACCGAGCCAACAGGTCAAAAAAATGACCAAAAAATAGCTGTGGATAACGGATTATCCCTCATGCAAGCCCTTAGTCTAGCCTGGCAAATGGGGTATTTATTAGCCATCCCTTTGATAGTTTTGGCACTAAGCGGACGCTTGCTGGACAAAAGATGGGATACCAGCCCGCTGTTCCTGCTTATCGGCATAGGTATCTCAATAGCTGCTTCATCGATTTTGGTGGCTAAAAAAGCCATGGAGATAATCAGCGAAGTCTCAAAGAATAGCTCGGAAAAAGATAATACTCATAAATAAACATGCTAGCCATATCAATCGGACCGGAAGCCATCGCTAATATCGCAGGTTTTCCTATCACCAATACCATGTTGGTGGCTTTTGTTTTATTTTTTGTGTTCATGTATATCGCCTGGACCGTCAAAAAAAACGCTTCGTCTGATAAACCCCCCAAGGGTTTGGCCGGCCTAATGGATGTTTTTACGGAAACATTTTTGGATTTTATTGACTCCATAACCAACGATCACCACAAATCAATCCGCTTTTTTCCGATAGTAGCCTCCATTTTTTTAATTGTCTTACTGTCAAATTTGGTGGAGCTGGTGCCAGGTATGGGATCTATTGGTATCTGGGGCATGCATAATGGCGAAACCGTGCTTATACCGTTTATCAGATCCATGTCAGCTGATTTGAACTTTACATTTGTAGTGGCTATTTTTGCCATGGTCTCGGTTCAAGTTATGGGCATGCGGTTTTTAAAAGTTGGACCTTATTTAAATAAGTTTTTCGTGGCTCCCTGGAAAAAACCCTATGTCATAGGATCGTTTGTGGGTCTCTTGGAATTCATGTCTGAATTTTCCAAAACCGTGTCCTTTGCCTTTCGTTTATTCGGTAATATTTTCGCAGGTGAAGTATTATTGGCGGTTATCGGATCTTTATCACCGTTTTTAGCGCCTTTGCCTTTTTTATTCTTGGAATTGTTCGTGGGTTTTGTGCAGGCCTTGGTTTTCTCCACTTTGACCATTGTGTTTTTGAGCATGGCCACTACCGGTCACGAGCATGAAGACGAACACGCTCCGAGGGCGGACTATTCCAAAGCCACTTTTGGAGGCAAACCCGGAGGCATCAGAACCTTGGAAAATGGGGCTCACCAGTAGGGGACTGCGCCGTCTTACTTAGACTTTCTATGTAAGACCCTCATTCTCTTACGTATGGCCGGCGACGATTAATAAAAAATAATCAACATCGTAGCGCGCGGCTAGCGTTAATTAATTATTCTTATGTCAGCAGAAGCAAATATCGTGGCTTCCAATATGGATTCCATCAAGCTTATTGCCATGGCTTTTACCATTGCCATCGGCGGTATGATTCCAGCCTTAAGCATCGGCAAAGTCGGCGCTAAAGCCATGGAATCAATCGGACGCAATCCGGAATCAGCTTCCAAGGTAATGACCGCTATGCTTATCGCGGCGGCTTTTATCGAAGCTATCGCCATTTACGCCTTGGTTGTGGCTTTGATTATTAAATTCGTCTAATCAAATTCGCCTTCGCGTTCGGCCATCAGTTGCTGGTGGCCGGCAACGAACCGCGAATAAAAGCGGATCAAAAAAACATATGTCTGAAATGCTCATAAAATTGGGACTCGATGGCAAGCTGTTTATCGCGCAGCTGGTCAATTTTTTGATTTTATTTTTGGTTTTGCGCGCTTTTGCGTGGAAACCCCTGGTTATGGCTCTGGAACAGAGACGTGGCAAAATAAAGCAGGGTATTGCTAATGCCGATCAAGCGGATCGTAAACTCGCAGAGCTGGAAATAGAACGCGAAGAAGTGCTGGCCAAAGCCCGGACCGAAGCTTTAAGGATCTTAGATCAAGCCGATCAAAAAGCCCAAGGCTTAAAGGAAGAAAAATTAAAAATGGCCAAGCAAGAAATAGAGTCTCAAGTTAATGATGCGAAAGAACAGATCATGGGTGAACGCGCGGCTTCATATAACGCTCTAAAGCAGGACATTGCTAAACTGATAACCGCGGCCACGGGTAAAATCGTCACAGATTTGGATGAAAAGGCGCATGAAAAATTGATCCAGGCGGCAATTCAGGATTTGGAGAAATAACTATGTCTAAGCAAAATACACGATTTTTATCGGACTTGGCTCAAGGCACTGTCTTGGCCGCCAAATCAACCGATCAAACGGACGAAGTTGTTCGAGATTTGACTTTGCTTAAAAATATACTGGAAGAGAACCAAGAGATTATCGGCCTGCTGTCCAATCCCAGGCTGCCCTTGGAAGATAGAAGGACAGCATTAAAAAAAGCTTTTAATAATGATCTACACGAAATAAGCTACCGGGTAGCCTGCACCTTAATGGAAAATGATTTATTGAGAGTATTCGGTGATTATTACGAATTATTAATCAAAAGTGCGCGTGAGCTGGCTAACTATCATATTTGCGTCGTGAGTTCAGCTATACCAATCAAAGACCAATATCGCGAGCAAATAAATAAAGCTTTAACCAAAAAGTTCAACGGTACAGTTCACCTGGAATACATTGTGGATCCGAATGTGATCGGGGGGTTGGCCATCAGTTCCGGTGATTGGCGCTATCTGGGCACGGTTCAAGCCAAGCTCCGACAATTAAGCAGACATCTAATAACAACGTAAAAGAATTAGTCTATAAAATATATGGCAACCACTAAAACCAACGCGACGGCGGCCGCCAGAATCGCCGAGCAGTTAAAGAGCGAAATACAATCTTTTCAACCGCGCAACACCACGGAAGAAATTGGCATTGTCAGAGAAGTTGGCGACGGCATCGCTTCCATCAGCGGATTGAAAAACGCCAAATCCATGGAAATGTTAACCTTTGAGGACGGTTCAATGGGTGTGGCTTTGAATCTGGAGCAAGACCGCGTGGGGGCTATGATTTTGGGCGAATGCACGGGCATTAAAACCGGCCAAACAGTTCAAGGCACGGGTCGCATCTTGTCTTTACCTGTAGGTGAATCCTTACTGGGAAGAGTGGTTAATCCATTAGGTGCAGCTTTGGATGGTAAAGAAGCACCCAAATCCACCACCGAATATCCGATCGAAAAAATCGCTCCGGGCGTAATGACCAGGCATCCGGTTGATACTCCGCTCATGACCGGCATCAAGTGTATCGATGCCTTGATTCCCATCGGCCGTGGACAGCGCGAATTGATTATCGGTGACCGTCAGGTCGGCAAAACAGCTATCGCTGTAGATACCATCATCAACCAAAAAGGCAAAGATGTGATGTGTATTTATGTGGCTATCGGTCAAAAAGAGTCTAAAGTGGCTAAGATTGTGGCCAAGCTCAAAGAAGCCGGAGCCATGGATTACACGGTAGTGGTCTTGGCCGGCGCTTCTGACCCTGCATCACTGCAATACATTGCACCTTACGCGGGTTGTGCTATTGGTGAGTTCTTTATGGATCAGGGCAAGAACGCTTTGGTGGTTTATGATGATTTATCCAAACATGCTTGGGCCTACCGTGAAGTATCATTACTGTTGCGCCGTCCGCCTGGCCGCGAAGCTTATCCGGGTGATGTTTTTTACTTACATTCACGCTTGCTGGAAAGAGCTGTGCGTTTATCCAAAGAATATGGGGGCGGATCTTTAACGGCTTTGCCCATCATCGAAACGCAAGCCGGTGATGTTTCAGCTTATATTCCAACCAATGTCATTTCCATTACCGACGGTCAGATCTTTTTGGAAGGTGACTTATTCTATCGCGGCGTCAGACCGGCTCTGAATGCGGGTTTGTCGGTTTCCCGCGTGGGCGGTGCCGCGCAATTTAAAATCATGAAGAAAATTGCAGGTCCGGTGCGTTTGGATTTGGCGCAGTTCAGAGAAATGGAAGCTTTTGCACAATTTGCCACTGATTTGGACGCGTCAACGCGCTCATTGATTGAACGCGGCCGCAGGACAGTGGAAATTTTAAAGCAAAATCAATACGAACCCATGAACTTGGGTCATCAAATCGTGTCTTTATTCGCTGTCACTAACGGCTTGTGTGATGAAGTTCCGGTTGAAGAAATCCAAGCTTGGGAAAAGGGCTTGCACGATTATATTGATTCGGAAGAACAATCGATTGTGAGCGAAATCGAAGACAAGAAAGAAATGAATGATGATCTGAAGGCGGCTTTAACCAAGGCTATCAAGGATTGGAACAAGGCTTTTGCCCAAAAATAACTTATGGCAGTTTCTACACGCCGAATAAAAGCGCGCATCAAATCCATTTCCAATACGCGCAAAATAACCAAAGCCATGGAGCTCGTGTCGGGCGCCAAGATGAGGCGTGCCGTGCAAATGACTGTGGACAGCCGTAATTATAGTACGGGTGTTAAGGGTATAGTGGAAAATGTCTTGCCGCTGATCAAACAAAAATCTCATCCTCTTTTATATGGCCGGAAACAAGCGCTGAACACCATTGTTATTGTGGTGGCTTCAGACAGAGGTTTATGCGGAGGGTTTAACACCCAGCTGATTAAAAAGAGCGCGGAATTCATTAAATCGCGTCAAGAAAAAGTATCGATTATCACCATGGGCAAAAAAATAGAATCGCCCCTCAAGAAATTCGCGCCTATTTTAGCCTCCTTCCCATCTATTTCAAATGCTCCGGGTTATGAACGCAGTAAAAGTGTTGGCCAATTGGCTTACGATGAATTTTTAAACAACCGAGCTGACAGAGTTTTTCTGTGTTACGCCGACTTTAGAAGTGCTATTTCCCAAGTTCCAACCATTGTTCAACTATTGCCTATCATACCCGAAGACCAATTGCACACGGTGACGGATGAAGAAATTGACGAAGAAACTTTACTTAGAGAGAAGATGACCGAAACTCAAAGACTGGCCTATGACCGCAAAAAATCAAGCAAAGAAGCTTTTGACGCGGTTGTAACTTTTGAACCAACGCCCAGATATGTCTTGGATCAGCTTTTACCTCGGCTGATAGACACCCGCTTATACCAAGCCATGTTGGAATCAACCGCCTCGGAACACTCTTCACGCATGCTAGCCATGAGAAACGCAACAGATTCGGCTACGGAAATGCTGGATACTTTGACCTTCACCTTCAATCAAGCACGCCAAGCCAGCATCACTCGGGAAATCTCGGAAATTTCAGCCGGCAAAGCTTCACTGGAGAGTTGAAATTACGAATTACGAATTAAAAATTACGAATTACTAGAAATATGAAAGGAACAATCACACAAGTTATCGGACCCGTAGTGGACGTCACGTTCGCCGGGGAACCGCCCGCCATTTATAACGCCCTAACTGTGGAGCGTGAAGGCAGTGTATTAACTCTCGAAGTAGAACAACATTTGGGAGAAGGACAGGTGCGTACCATCGCCATGTCCAGCACGGACGGTCTGCAACGTGGCATGGAAGTGACTGACACAGGCGCGCCCATTTCCGTGCCCGTAGGCGAGCAGACCTTGGGACGTATGTTTGGCGTAACCGGTGAAGCCATCGACGGCGGCAAAAATGTCATTTCTAAAGAAAAATACCCCATCCATCGACCGGCGCCCGACTTTAAAGACCAATCAACCAAAACAGAAGTGCTGGAGACAGGCATCAAGGTGGTTGATTTAATCTGTCCGTTTTTAAAAGGCGGTAAAATCGGTTTGTTCGGCGGTGCCGGTGTAGGCAAAACCGTGGTGGTGATGGAATTGATTCGTAATATTGCCACTGAACATGGAGGTTTTTCGGTTTTCGCCGGTGTAGGCGAACGTACTCGTGAAGGCAATGCCCTGTGGCAAGAAATGAAAGAATCCGGGGTTATCGATAAAACCGCTTTGGTTTTTGGACAAATGAATGAACCGCCCGGTGCCCGCGCTCGTGTGGCCTTAACCGCCTTGACCATGGCCGAGTATTTCCGCGACGCTCAAAACCAAGACGTGCTTTTATTTATTGATAACATTTTCCGCTTTACACAAGCCGGTTCAGAGGTGTCCGCTCTTTTGGGACGCATTCCTTCGGCTGTGGGTTATCAGCCAACCTTGGCTACTGAAATGGGCAATCTGCAAGAACGTATTACTTCGACCACCAAAGGTTCAATCACCTCCGTGCAAGCTGTTTACGTGCCGGCTGACGATTTGACTGATCCGGCCCCGGCCACCACTTTCGGACACTTGGATTCAACCGTGGTTTTAACCCGCGCCTTATCTGAATTGGGTATTTATCCGGCTGTGGATCCTCTGGATTCATCTTCCACTATTCTTGATCCCAAGGTAGTCGGGGACAGGCACTACAACGTGGCGCGCGGAGTACAGAAAGTTTTGCAACGCTATAAAGATCTTCAAGATATAATTGCCATTTTAGGCATGGACGAATTGTCGGATGACGATAAGATGACCGTGGCTCGCGCCCGCAAAATACAAAAATTCTTGTCGCAACCCTTCTTTGTGGCTGAAGTCTTCACGCAACATCCGGGTAAATATGTTACCTTGGAACAAACCATCACGGGTTTTGAGGAAATTCTGGAGGGCAAACATGATGACAAACCTGAACAAGCTTTCTACATGAAAGGCGATATCTCCGAAGTCACTAAACAGTAATTACGAACGATAATTCGTAATTCGTAATTTTTAATTCGTAATTGCCTATGTCCTCTCAACTGAAATTCGAACTGATCACCCCGGAAAAAGTGGTTTTCAGCACAGACGTCGATCAAGTAACACTGCCGACCATGGACGGTGAAATTACGATTATGCCGGGCCACATCCCACTGGTGGCGCAATTAGTACCCGGAGTAGCCAGTCTGAAAAAAAACGGTCACAGCGAAGATGTGGCGGTTTCTGGAGGCTTTATTCAGGTTGATGGACAAAATAAGGTGACGGTTTTGGCCGATACGGCGGAAAGAGGCGTTAATTTGAATTTGGAAGACATCGAAAAAGCCAAGCAAAGAGCTGAAGAAGTTATGCATAGCGCAGCCAGGGGTGATGATGAAACTTTTGCTCGTGCTGCATCCGAACTTGAAAGAGAGCTGGCCCGTTACCGGGTAGCCTTAAAATACCGCCGAGAACCTAAGACAAATACTGGTTCCGGCCAAAATTTGGAATTGACGGATGATACCGGACCCGTATAAGTTATATGTAGTCCGTGCGCCTAACGGACTGCAAATAATATGCGGTGCTTTTTAGGAATACCAGTGCCGGCTGATACCCGGAATAAGATCAGAGAAAGCTTAATCGTTCCGGAACATGAACGCGCCTATTTAAAGTTTACCGATCAGGGCCAATGGCATATTAACTTGGCATTTTTTGGAGAGGTGGCTTATGATCAACTGATCAACTTGGTTCAATTTATTGGCCAAGCCATGGAGACCCCGCCTCAAGGAGCTTTTCAAGTTAAATCCATTCAAACTTTTCCAAACAAAAAACCTATTTTATATTCGGCCATGTGCGAACCCGAGCAAGAAGTCATGTGGCAACGTACCATTGATCAACTGATTGATATCTCTTCGCTTAGCGCCCCGCAAACCGACCGCAAAGATTGGATCCCACGTATTAATTTAGCGCGTTCGCGGTATAATAGATTACTGGAACCCATGGAAATTCAACTGCAAAATATCGGTTGGGTGCCGGAATTCGCAACCTTGTTCAGAAGTGAGCCCACGGTCAGTGGACACAAATACATACCTTTACATGAATACCGCCTCAACCTTTAATTGCTTTGGCTTGGTGATACACGGATATGATCTGAATCATATTCAAACTCATATACAAACCCAAGCCGCGAACAATCAAACAACCTGGATCGTGACAGCCAATCCCGAAATTTTACTTTATGCCAAACAATCTCCCGAGTATTGGGAGGTTTTACATCAGGCTGATTTAAGAATCATTGACGGTAAAGGTTTGCAATTAATCGGATATCTGAAAAAAACCCGCCCCAAACGTGTGGCCGGAGTGGAGCTGGCCGAAACGGTGGCTGTTTTGTGCGCTAAAAATAACTGGTCCCTGGCATTAATCGGAGGCAAAAACGGAGTAGCTGATAAAGCGGCTTGGCATCTAAGAAATCGCTGGCCAGATTTAAAGGTCTATGCCGAAAACGGAGGCCAGGTCAGTGAACAAGGCTTAGCTGATGAAGAGGCTGAAAAAGCCAGGTTGAGATTAGCTGAATATGAACCTGATGTCATCTTGGTGGCTTACGGACATCCCAAACAAGAATTTTGGATAAACAGATATGCTCAAAGTTTTCCTAAAACCAAACTATTCATGGGCGTAGGCGGAACTTTTGATTTTTGGTCTGGTCAGGTTAAACGCGCGCCGCGCTGGTTGAGGGCTTTTGGTCTTGAATGGAGCTGGCGTTTGATAACACAACCCTCAAGATGGAGAAGAATTTACCGGGCTGTGATCGTCTTTCCTTGGTCTGTAATTAGAGATAAAAGCTCTTGATATAGGCTGGCAGGGAGGCTAAGATGAAGGCCTATGCCAGACAAACGAGTACGTACCAGATTCGCGCCCAGTCCTACGGGCTTTTTGCATATAGGAGGGGTTAGAACAGCTCTTTATGCCCAATTACTGGCCAAGAAACATGGCGGGGATTTTTTATTGCGCGTGGAAGATACTGACCAGGCCAGACTAGTGCCCGGAGCAGTGGAGAATTTGTGTCGGACATTGCAACAATTGAATATTACTCCCGATGAAGGGGTATGGCTGGATGAAAATGGAGTTGTTATGGAACACGGGGAATACGGACCATATACTCAATCCAAACGCCAAGCTAACCATCAAAAATACGCTCAAGAACTGATAGCCATGGACAAAGCATATCCTTGCTTTTGCACTGCCGAACGTTTGGAAGAACTGCGCCAAACCCAAGAAATTACCAAAAGACCAACCGGCTATGATGGACATTGCCGAAATTTGGATAAGCAAGAAGTGCAGGCCAGGCTGGCTAAAGGAGAAAAACATGTCATCCGCCTTAAACTACCCCAAGAAGGTAAGGTGACCGTTCATGACGTGATTAGGGGCGAGGTTAATTTTGACTGGAAATTGATTGACGACCAAGTCATCATAAAATCCGACGGCATGGCCACTTATCACCTGGCTTCCATGGCCGATGATCATGATATGGGCATTACACATGTCATCAGAGGGGAAGAATGGTTGTCTTCAACACCCAAACACATATTCATCTACCAAGCCATGGGCTGGGAATTGCCGGTCATGGCCCATCTCCCGTTGATACTTAATCCGGATAAAAGTAAACTTTCCAAACGTCAGGGCGACGTGGCGGCCGAGGATTATCTGCAAAAAGGCTATCTGCCCCAGGCTTTGATCAATTTTTTGGCGCTTTTAGGCTGGAATCCCAGCGGAGAACGCGAAATCTATTCACATGATGAATTAGCTGAATTATTTAATCTGGAAAAAATCAATAAAGCCGGCGCTGTTTTTAATCTAGAAAAGCTGAATTGGCTGAATAATCATTACCTTAGGCTTTTGCCGGATGCGGAATATTTAGCTTTGATAAATCCGCACTTACCGTCCGAAGAGCAAGATCATGAATTCAAACAAAGAATCGCGTTTTTATTCCGCGAGCGTCTGACTTTGCCCGCTGAAATAAGCGCTTGGTCAGAGTTCTTTTTTGCCGAAAAACTGGATTATTCGGCCGTCAAACTGAATTGGAAAGATCATTCTACGGACGAAGCTGTAGAACGACTTAAAACCGCTAAAACATGGATAGAACAGCTCTCGGAAGACCAGCAGTTCGACGTGAATACTATCGAAACAACCATCAAAAACAACCTGCAAGCCCAGGGTTGGAGCAATGGAGATACTTTGTGGCCCTTGCGCGTGGCTTTGTCCGGAGCTGAAAAATCACCCAGCCCATTTGAGCTGATCGCCACCTACGGTCAAAAAAGATCTTTAGCGCGTATCGACGAAGCCTTGGCTTTTCTGCTAAAATAGTTCCATGCTTTTCAATTTAAGAAGTTTTTTAGCCATTATTTGCATCTGTGCTTTAACCGGCGCTTTTTTGTATGTTGATAACACGGATGCTCAAACTCAAGCCAAGGAACTAAAAACCGAGGCTGATGAGCTTAATCGCGATTTAAGCAGTAAAAAAGGCCGGGTCAAAGAAATCCAGGGCATGATTAATACTTATCGCGATAGAATTGACTCGCAAGAAACCGAACAACTGAATTTAAGCAATCAAATTTTATTGCTCGATAATCGCATTAAAGAAAAAGAACTGCGTATAGAAGAGGCCAAGATCCAAATCGAAGTTTTAACCATGGAACTGCAAGTATTGAATAAAAATATTGAACGTCAGGAAGGGCGCATGCAAACCCAGAAGCAGCTGATCGAAGATCTGGTCAGACGCATCCGGCACGCGGACGACATCGATGTCCTGCATGTGTTTTTAAGCCGACCCTCTCTCTCGTCTTACTTTGATCAAACCGAACAAATTAAAAGATTAGACAGTGATTTGGCTCAAGCCATGGAAAGAGTGAAACAAGAAAAAATCAATTTGGAAAACGATAAAAACGCGCGCGAAGCCAAAAGAATCGGCCTGGAAAATACTCGCAAATCATTAAAGCAGGAAATGTCCAATCTGGAATCAGAACGCTACGCCAAGCAGTCTTTATTGGCACAAACCCAAAACAAGCAAGAAGAATTCAGGCGCATGCTGGATGAACTGCGCCAGCAAAATGAAAGCACGGTCGATGAAATAGCCAATCTGGAAAGCACTTTAAAAGATAAACTGAACGCCATTGACGAAGCCTTGGCTAAAGGCCAAACTCTCTTGCTCTGGCCTGTGCCGGTGCGCAAGGTAACCGCCACTTTTCATGATCCGACCTATCCTTTCAAGCATTTGTTCCAGCACCCGGGTATTGATTTGCGAGCCTCTGTGGGCACGCCCATTAAAGCAGCCGGCGGGGGATATGTGGCCTGGACCAAGCAAGGCAAATCATATGGCAATTATATGATGATCATTCATCCGGGTAATTTTGCCACGGTCTATGCTCATTTAAGCAAATTCCAAGCCAAGGCCGGTACTTATGTTGAACGAGGCGATGTTATCGGCTACTCGGGAGGCATGCCCGGCCAACCCGGAGCCGGCCTGTCCACGGGACCACATTTGCACTTTGAGGTTCGCCACGACGGCATTCCGGTTGACCCCATGGGCTTTTTACCGGAAGTAATAGAGCTGGATGACTAGCTACCGAGGGGGATGACAGTGAGATTGCCACGGCACGGCGTTCGGTCGCCTGAGGCGACCCGTACCGCACTCGTCGGACTCGCTCGCAATGACATGGTTGTGGTTTATTAGTTTCAACACCACCCCTCACCCAAAGCCAAGCTTAGCTTCCCCTCCTCATCTGAGGAGTGGAATATGGCCCAGACGTAGGACGTTAAGTACGTGAGAGTCTAACTCACCCCTACCCCTCTCTTACCCAAGAGAGGGAGGAAACCCCGAAGGCGGGGCATACTCCTGACGTGCGACGAGCGACGTTAAGTACGTGAGAGGACGCGAGGTACGTTAAGTACGCCCAATCCTCCCGATCAACCCCTCAAGCTCATCCAGCGTTGTGATGCGCACGGCCTGTGCTCGGAATTGACGGAAGCCGGGTATGCCCTTGAAATACCAAGGAAAATGTTTTCTCAGTTTAATCAATCCATCTTGACCATAATGTTCTATCTGCAGTTCTGCGTGACGGCGTAGAAAGTCCATTTTTTGTTGGACACTTGGTTGCTCCACTGTGCCACGGCCGGATAATGACGCGCTAATATCCTTAAAAATCCATGGATGACCCAAAGCTCCGCGCCCGATGAGCAAACCGGCAGCGCCGGAAACCGTTAGAGCTTGTTGGGCAGTTTGTGTATCCGTAATATCACCATTAACTAAAACCGGAATTTTAACTCCTTTAACCACTTGGCCCACCATTTGCCAATCAGCCTGCCCAGCATAGCCCTGGTCTTTGGTGCGAGCATGGATTTCCAAAGCATCAGCCCCCGCGTTTTCCACTACTTGAGCAAAACGCAAAATTTCATCCGGCTGGCTCCAACCTAGACGCGTTTTAACGCTCAAGGGTACACTGACAACGCTTTTCATGGTTTTGATGATTTGAGCTGCTTTCTCGGGTTCACGCATCAAAGAAGCACCGTTAAAATTCGAGACGGCTTTATGGACCGGACAGCCCATGTTAATATCTAAGCCTTCGGGCTTAACCCGCTTTTCTACGATAAGCGCGGCCTCGGCCATGGCTTGGTGGTCGGAACCAAAAAGCTGTTGTACCACCGGCCTCTCCGAAGCGTGAATATCCAAGGATTTTAAAGTTTTTTGATTACCTCTGACCAAGGCTTCGGCTGAGACCATTTCTCTAAAAATGACTGTCTGTGGAGCCCCGCATTCACGGATTAAACGACAAAAAGGCAGATCCGTGAAATCCGCCATAGGGGCCAAGCCAATAATCGGCTTTTCATAATCCATCCAACGCATGGTAAACTAGTCTAACAAAACAAATATTAATCGTCGAGTCTTGTATGAACCTTTTGAAAAATCCCGTCAAACACGAAGCCACCCAAGAAATGAGCGGGGGCTTGGAAAAATTAATTAAAATCATCAATTGGCAAGGTCGAGTCATCGTCTTGCTGACAGCCTGTTTATTGCTGGTTATTTTTATTCGGCTGGATAACGTGCAATTACCCACTCAAGAAGCCGTTCAAGCCGCGCCTCCGCTGGAAGAGAAAGATGTTCAATACACGAATTTTATTTATCACGAAACGCAACTGGTAAAGCATGGCGAGACCATCAATGAGCCGGACATTGTCATCATGGGACAGGTTTATGACTGGCAGGATGTTAAAGAACAATGGCCGGACATTAATTTTATTGTAAATGAAGCTGTGATCCCGCTTGACCAAAACGGCTCCTATAATGTTGAATTCAAGCTTAAAGATGGGGCTAATGTAGTTGAAACGAGCATCCGTTTAAATGGCAAAGATATGATCCGCCAGCAAAACATCGTGATCTACGAACCCGTGGCCGCGGTTTCCGGTCCTGAAGTCAGCGCCATGGTCGGCCCTGTAATCAATCATGATCAATAAAAACAAGTTCAATCTCACGCAACCGTATCAACCGGCCGGCGACCAACCGGAAGCGATTTTAAATTTGACCGAACGGCTAAAAAAAGGCGATAAAAAGCTGACTTTGCTGGGAGCCACAGGCACAGGCAAAACCTATACCATGGCTCATGTGATCAATAATTTACAGAAGCCTACTCTGGTGATTGCGCACAATAAAACCTTGGCCGCTCAATTATGCAATGAATTCCGTGAATTTTTCCCTGACAATGCCGTGGAATATTTCGTGTCTTATTATGATTACTATCAACCCGAAGCCTACATTGCCAAAACCGATACTTATATTGAAAAAGAAGCTCAAATCAACGAAGAGATAGACCGTTTACGCCATAGCGCCACCCAAGCTCTTTTAACCCGCAATGACGTGATTATTTGCGCTTCAGTCTCTTGTATTTACGGTTTGGGCGCGCCCCAGGCTTACGCGGCTACCAATCTGCATCTTGAGACCGGCAAAAGTTTTACGCGCGAACAAGTGATAGAAAAGTTGATAGACATGCAATTCACTAGAACCAATGCTGATTTGACGCGCGGTTCTTTTAGGCTCACGGGCCAGGTCTTGGAACTCATGCCCGCGCACGAAAGCCGGGCTTATCGCATGGAAACCGTGGGCGGCCGTTTAGCCGGCATCAGCCGGGTGGATCCGGTTACCCGGCGCATCACCGATGAATTGCAAGATTTGTGGATCTTCCCGGCCAAACATTTTATAACCGGCGGATCGGAAAAGGAGCGAGCTTTGCAAGCCATCCGGAGAGAGCTCAACGAGCGCCTGGCTTGGTTTGAGAAAAATGGAAAACTTCTCGAAGCTGAACGCTTAGAAAGGCGCTGTAATTACGATTTGGAAATGATCGATACCTTGGGCTATTGTTCGGGTATCGAAAACTACTCGCGTCAACTTTCCGGGCGGGCTGCCGGCCAAGCTCCGGATACTTTATTTTCTTATTTTCCCAAGAATTTTTTGCTTTTGGTGGATGAATCTCATGTTACAGTCCCGCAAATAGGCGGTATGTACGAAGGAGACAGATCGCGCAAAGAGAACCTGATAGAACATGGCTTCAGATTGCCCAGCGCCAAAGATAATCGTCCTCTGACCTTCAAAGAGTTTGAGGAACGCGTGGATCAAGCTGTTTTTGTGTCAGCCACACCCGGCCTTTACGAGCTAAAAAATTCCGCCGGCGTAATCGAACAAATTATCAGACCTACGGGCTTGGTGGATCCGGAAGTGATTATTAAAAAAATAACACCTCTTAAAAATCCAAAAAATAAAGAGGATAGTTTAAGCCAAGTGGATGATGCCATCAACAGAATTGAAATAACTACCAAAAAAGGGAACCGCACGCTGGTGACTACTCTAACCAAAAAGATGGCCGAGGATTTGTCCACCTTCTTGAAAGAAAAGAACATCAAAGCCTGCTATCTACACTCGGACATTAAAACGGTTGAACGCCTGGAAATCCTGTCTGACTTTCGCAAAGGGGAATACGATGTCTTGGTAGGTGTCAATCTTTTGCGCGAAGGTTTGGACCTGCCGGAAGTATCTTTGGTGTGTATTCTAGATGCTGACAAAGAAGGTTTTTTAAGGTCAGACACCTCTTTGATCCAGACTATTGGCCGGGCGGCCCGCAATGTGTCCGGGCAAGTGGTTTTATACGCTGACCACATCACCCAGAGCATGCGCCGAGCCATGGACGAAACCGATCGCCGGCGTGAAAAGCAAATCACCTACAACCAAAAACACGGCATAACCCCGCAAACCATTCATAAAGCCATTAAAGACATCCGCGGCTCACTGGGTTTGGCCAGTCCGAAAGACATTAAAGAAATATTGAAATTGGAATTATCCGCCGAATCAAAGGCTCTGGAAGACGTCATGAAACAAAAAGAAGTTGAGATGAAAACAGCGGCCTTGGAACTGAATTTTGAGCTGGCCACCATCTTAAGAGATGAAATCGTGGTTATTAAACAAGAATTGGGCAAAAGAGATAAAAAGAAAACCGCCCTGCCCGATCCCAATAAGCCAGACAAACCAAAAATCAAAAAACCGCCTCGGCATGGAAGGACGAGATGACATGAGTGTAGTTTTAATGATTTAGTGATAGCGTCCCTCTTTTGTCATCCTCGCGTAGGCGGGGATCCAATTTCTTAAGTACTGGATTCCCGGTTTAACTATTTAGCTCATCAAGGCCATCAGCCATTTAGCCGGGAATGACAATGTTGGTATTGAATTAGGATGTTTTAATGATTTAGTGACGAGATCCTGAACTGAATTCAGGATGACGGAGAAGACGTAGGACGTAATGTAAGTTATTAATTGTTATTTAAGGTGGATTCCCGATTCAATTATTTAGCTCATTAAGCCTATCAGTTACTTAGCCGGGAATGACAATGGGGGGTGACGTAGGACGCGGGACGTGCGACTAGCGACGTTATGGACGTGAGAGGACGCGATGTACGTTAGGTACGTTAGCCATACCACGTTCTTGTCAGCCACCTAACCACAGTCTAAGCTAGTCCCATGGACACTGTTGAAGAAGTAAAATCCAGACTTGATATCGTTGATATTGTGGGTGAATATCTGCCCTTAAAGCCGGCTGGGACCGGCAGTTTTAGGGCTAATTGTCCGTTTCATAACGAAAAGACACCCAGTTTTTTTGTTAATCGATCTCGCCAATCATGGCACTGCTTTGGATGCAACATCGGAGGCGACATGATCTCTTTTGTACAACAAATCGAAGGGCTGGATTTTATTGATGCCTTGGAGCACCTGGCCAATAAAGCCGGCGTAACTTTGCCGGCCTACAACCCGGAGACATCGGGCGTTAAAAAAAGATTGCAAGACTTGAATGATTACGCGGCCAAATTATTGCGCCATGTTTTAATCAGTGACCCGGAAGCGGCTCTGGCAAGACAATATGTGGACGGCAGGGGAGTGGACGACCTGACCGCGGACTTGTGGCGGTTGGGTTACGCACCTAAAGACTGGCACCAATTGGAAAAGAAATTCTACGCTCAAGGCTATACGGCCGATGAGCTGGTTAAAGCCGGCTTGGCCTCTTTAAAAGACAGCGGTTCGGGCATATATTTTCGTTTTCGTGAGCGTTTAATGTTTCCCATCAGCGATGCCATGGGCCATGTGGTGGGTTTTACGGGCAGAATCTTGTCCCAAGAAAAAGCAGCTAAATACGTGAACACGCCCGAGACCATGCTCTATAAAAAAAGCATGATTTTATACGGTTTGGACAAAGCCAAAACAGATATTAAAAGAGAAGATTTAGCTATTATCGTGGAAGGCAACATGGATGCCATTACCTCGCATCAATTTAAAGTAACTAACGTGGTGGCCAGTTCGGGCACGGCTTTGACCCAAGATCAATTACAGTTATTAAAACGCTATACCGGTAACATTGCTATATCTTTTGATTCGGACGAAGCGGGTTTGGCCGCGACTCTGCGCGGCTTGGATGTGGCCAGGCAGATGGATTTTAATATCAAAATAATTTCTTATGATCAAAACCTGGGCAAGGATCCGGATGAATTAATCCGCAAAGACGTTAAGCTGTGGCAAGAGGCGGTCAGCCAGGCCAAGCCCATCATGGAATGGATCTATGCTAAAGCTTTTGAGCTCTACCCGGCGGCCACTCCGGACGGAAAGAAAAAAATCGCGCAATTCGTATTGAACGAATGCCGTTACGTGGCTCACCCCGTGGAAAGAGACGCTTGGATCGGCAAACTGGCCAAAGCTTTGGATGTGGACCCGGAATCCTTGAGACAAGCTCTCAAGAGGCAACCGGCCGCAGAGCTCAAAACCAAAGCAGACCAGGCGCCAGAGCCCGCCAAACCGGCCAAAACCCTCAATACCCAGGATAAGACTACCAATGAGCTGGAAGCTATTTGGCTGGCCATTGCGCTCACCAAGCCCCAATTGTTTGCTAAAACAGACATCCAGTGGATCCATCCACCCCATGCCAAGCTTTACAATCTCTTAGAACAAAGCTATAATTCGGCCATTCCGAATCAAAATCAGGAACCCAGTCTTTTACAAGACAAAATCGCTGCATTAGCCAACCTGGAGGACGATGTTAAGCGACTAGTGGATTATTTGGCCATTTTGGCCGACCGTGAGTTCCAGGACGCCACCAATGATGCCATCAGCTTGGAGTTCTCCAATATAGACAATCGTCTTAAGGAGCTCTCAATCCATACTCAAAGGCAGACATTGGAACTTCAGATGCGCGAAGCCGAGCGTCTCGGTGACACCGAGAAAATCAACGCTTTGCTCGAGCAGTTTAGCAAATTGACGTAATCACATTACGCGCGCTCTCCGTTTGCGCCGGTCCAAAATACTGGACTCGCGATCCAGGAGTGCTAACCATTTTCTATGCCCACTAACAAGAAGTCTTCTTCCGCGTCTCGTTCATCAAAAAACACAACTCGCGGTCCTTCCAAAAATAAGGTTAAAAAAATCCAGCCCAAAAAGCAGGTTGCTAAAAAACAAGCGCCGTCCGCCAAACATAAACCGACTCACAAGCCCAAAAAAGCGCCGGTCAAGCAACAGCAACCACCCAAGACGCCGTATATAAAAACTCCGCCTCCTTCAGACGAGGATTTGGAGAATCTTTTTTTAAAAGCCAGAACTCGCAGTTTTTTAACTGAAAACGAAATTCTTTATGCGTTTCCGGATATCGAGGATTACATACCCGTTTACGAAGCCTTCATAGATCGGCTCGACGCTTCGGGTATCGCGGTGGTGGAGATGAAGGAGGGTATCTTAGGCAAAAAACAAGACCGCAATATTATTCTCGAACAGATGAACAGCGCGGTGCCTGAATTCGGCATTAAAGTTGATCCTTTTGATTTAACGGCCGATCACATCCAAATTTATTTAAGAGAAATCGGAAAAATACCTTTGCTTAAAGCCGATGAAGAAATCGCTTTGGCCAAAAGGAAAGAAAAAGGGGATAAGGAAGCTGAAAAAAAACTAATCGAAGCCAACTTACGTTTAGTGGTTTCCATTGCCAAAAAATTCATGGGCAAATCCTTGGCCTTATTGGATTTGATTCAAGAAGGCAACATTGGTTTGTTTAGAGCTGTTAAAAAATTCGAATACAGAAAAGGCTATAAATTTTCCACCTACGCCACCTGGTGGATCAGACAGGCTATCACCCGCGCTTTAGCCGACCAGAGCCGCACCATTCGCATCCCGGTGCACATGGTGGAAACCATCAACAAATTCCAACAGATAGAAAGACAATTGATTCAGGATCTGGGACGCGAACCATTGCCCGAAGAAATTGCGGCCGAAATGGGCGAAGAAGTGGACAAGGTCCGCCATATCATTAAAATTTCACAAGATACGGTTTCTTTGGAAACTCCAGTGGGCGACGAAGATGAAGATTCGGCTTTGGAAGATTTTATCGAAGATATTAAAAACGTCACTCCTGACCGCGCGGCCGGTTTACAACTCTTAAAAGATTACGTTAAAGACATTATTAAAGATCTCTCGCCCCGCGAACAAAAGATTCTGGAAATGCGTTTCGGTTTGGTAGATGGCGTAGGTCATACCCTGGAAGAAGTAGGCAAAGAATTTGATGTTACCCGTGAACGTATCCGTCAAATTGAATCCAAAGCTCTGGAAAAAATTCAACAACACCCGTTGATCAAGCGCTTGGCAGATTACTAACGTACTCATCGTACTTAACGTACATAGCGTCCTCTCACGTCCATAACGTTCTACGTTAGTCGTCATCCTGAATTCATTTCAGGATCTCATCACTAAATTATTAGACAACAACATATCATCTCGAGCGAGTCCGACGAGTCGAGAGATTTTTTAAGTTTGATAAGCTGAGGGATTTCTCCACTTCGTTATCACTACGGTCGAAATGAAAGAAAAGTTTATAAGCTGGATCCCCGCGTTCGCGAGGATGACAAAAGACCCAACCCGTCATTCCCGTGAAAACGGGAATCCACGGAGCTAACAGATCCTTGCTTGCGCGAGGATGACGTAAAATAGTGACTTAACAAATACATGATATAAATCCAAAAATTTATATCTGATTATTTGAAAATTGGTTCGATATTTATCCACAGGCCGTCATTGACGGCCTTTTTGGTTTGCTTTAATATTTCACTCTCGGCACCTTGAGAATCCGGGAATGATCTTGTCGGGTAAAACCGGCCATCCACACTGCAAAAAGGCGGGTTCAGCCCCTAGGGCATAACAACGACCTTCCAAGCGCGCTAAGGATGTGAGCTACGGCTCGAAGATAAACCGGGCATGAGTTCGAGTGAGCGAGGCACCTGATACAGCGTAGCGTACGGTAAGCAAATTAAGGCGCAAACCAAGCGTCCCAAAAGTTTATACGACCGGTCCGGAAAGTAGGGCGACCGAAAATTCCGAACTGACGCTGCAGTAGTCACACATGGGTCGATCCAGCAGGGAAGCCCCTCTGGCTGGAACCGACGTGGCGAGGTGAATCAACGGGAGACGCGCGACAATACAACGCGTACGCGAATGGGGGAAACCCTAATAGCTAATCCCGGCGACGAGCCTATTTCAGGAGAAAACGCAAAGCTTGAACTTGGTCTGTAGTTGTACGCCAAGACCCAGGGCGCAAGCCCAAAAGTCAAAGCACGCAGTAAGTGCGTAGAAGCGGCCTTCAGCAGCCGGCCGACTACGTGCCCAGATGTGGTCACCACACCTCCAACGAAGGTGTCCATAACTGGCAATCGGTGTCCTGCCGATTGAAAAATCATCGCTTAATTGCGATAAACTGCAAATACGACTTAAGAGACGGTTAAAGGCGGCGACAGACCCGCCATTGAGCACAGCGACAAAGGGCCTGTTCGGTCCCAAAACGACTCTGCTCAGTCCGACTCTTACATACTCAAGTGCCACCTACTTCGCGCGCTGTGATAAAACACAGCGCTTTATTTTTGCCTAAAAATTGCCTATTTTAGATCTTGCCAAATATTTAATATCGGTTTATTATATTCAACGCAGAAATAAGCCAAAAACCCTATTTCGGGGTAGCTTCCCACTTCGCTAATATAGCTACGTGGGACAAGACGCTACCCGGCTATTCAACCCTATTCCGGGGTAGCTCAGCGGTAGAGCAGTTGACTGTTAATCAATTGGTCGTGGGTTCGAACCCCACCCCCGGAGCCATGAAAGACAGTGTCTGGCGACCAGACACTGTCAATCAAAAAAGCACCACAAACGTGGTGCTTTTTTGTTGTTTGGCGACACTTCAAAAAGCTTGAGAGAGTTTCTTCCATGTCATCTTTCAATAAACTAGCTCAACAACAGGAGACGAATAGAGAAAATCATGATACAAATTATCTATGAAAATCCTACAAAAGCTGAAACCCGGAGATAAAGTGGCCATCCTGTCGCCCTCTTTTGCTGCGCCCGGCAAATGGCCTCATGTACACGAGATGGGATTAAAGCGTCTCAAGGATATTTTTGGACTTGAACCGGTTGAATTCTCAGCCACCAGAAAGCTTGGTGCGTCAGCAGAAGAGAGAAGCAGAGACTTGATTGATGCTTTTGAAGATAAAGAGATTAAAGGGGTTATCACAACACTCGGTGGAAATGATCAAGTTACGTACATCAAAAATTTACCCTCCGCTCCTTTTGTAGATAATCCAAAGCCATTTTTTGGATTTAGTGATAATACACATTTTGCCAACTTCCTCTGGCTAAACGGGGTGCCGTCCTACTATGGCGGGGCCTTATTTACGCAGTTT
>JBGSVN010000017.1:0-1602 GCA_041752935.1 Patescibacteria group bacterium | reverse complement strand
ATAGTGTAAAAAAGTGTAAAAAATTCGACCTCTACAACATAGATTATGATTAGTCAAATCAGGAAGGTGATGGTCATGACGGAAGCAGTGCGCTGTTCCAAGTGCAATATGGCGTTAGGCGAATTTCCGAATACCCTCGGGTACAGCGGTGTCAAGGGCCGCTCAGGAGATAGTTGGGGAGGGTATGTTTGCTTGCATTGCGGAAAAGTTTGGTGTGATAAATGTTACGCCGAGATGAGCTACAAAAATGAAACCTGCCCAGCCTGCCAAAGCGAATTGCAGCCTGCCATGCGTGTGAACTTGATTAAAGCGGGGGTTTTGGAAGCGGATTGAGTCATTCGTTTTAACCTCATAACAAAGCAAATATTCTGCAAACAAAACAACTTGTACAGCTGTACGATTGTTTTCGTTGGGAAACTGCATACCATAGTGTCGTTGTTTAATATGTAATAGGTTGTTCCGGTTTACTGATATTGATATTAGGATCATCAGTGTTGAAATCTATCCGCGCGACAATGCAGGACTACCCGAAACCTTTTTGGGTAATGATGTTGGGAATGTTCATCGACCAATTAGGTGGTAATTTTATTTACCCGTTTTTCGCGCTTTTTGTAACGGCACGCTTCAGCATCGGATTAACTCAGGTTGGGTTGATGCTGGGGACTATGTCAGCCGGTGGGATCATTGGTGGTTTGCTGGGCGGATGGATGACCGACCGCTTCGGGCGAAAGAATCTGATGTTATTTGGATTGTTAGTAAGTGGGCTCTTCAGCGTCACCATTATTTTTATTAAGAGTTTTTCAACACTCTTCCTCGCAGCTGCCATCATAGGGGTGCTTGGCAACATGAGCGGCCCGGCCCGGCAGGCAATGATGGTGGATGTATTGCCAGAAAACAAGCGCACCAGCGGATTTGGCCTGATGCGGGTAGTGTTCAATTTAACTGTCGCCATCGGTCCACTGATCGGCGGTCTGGTTGCCGACCGTTCTTTTAATTTTTTATTTATTGGTGACGCTGTCACCAGCGCGATCACGTTTTTTATTTTGCTGAAATATTTGCCTGAAACAAAACCAGTCAAAATTGAAAAATCAGAAGAAGAAAAAAAGCCGGATATCAAGGGATACTCCGCTGTGCTGCGCGATAAGAATTACGTTCTATTACTGCTTTTCATCATGCTTAGCTTCGCCGTACTCATGCAAATGCTTTCCACGCTTTCGGTGTATATGCGCGATGTGCACGGTTTTCCCAATAAGTATTACGGCTACATCCTCAGCTTAAACGCCGTGATGGTGGTAACGCTGCAATTCTGGGTTTCACGCAAGATAGAAAAATATCCGCCCCTGGTGGCCATGGCAATCGGGTCAGTCTTTGCAACCATCGGCTACAGTCTCTTCGGCTTTGTAAAAGGCATTTGGATGTTCGCACTCGCAATGGCTATCCTGACTTTTGGAGAAATGGTGCTCGATCCGATGAGCCAAAGTATTGCCGCCAAATTTGCACCGGAAGATCAACGCGGACGTTATATGGCTGCGTTGGGTTTCAGCATTTCTCTTTCCAACCTGGTGACACCCTATCTGGCAGGATTGATGATCGACAATTACG
>JBGSVN010000016.1:0-1533 GCA_041752935.1 Patescibacteria group bacterium | reverse complement strand
GAACATCGTAGTGGTTGGATTCGGCAAATTCGATACTTCTCCTTATATAAGGAGAGAGGCCAAGCTCGACGGTGCCATGGAGGGGAACCCACAAAACACGTGGAGAAGACGCCTCGGGCTGGCTCGGTGGGGCGCCAAAGAGAAGGCTGAGGAGTAAGAAGAACCTGCCAAACATGGGCGAAGTTTGGCAGGCTTTTGGCCGCGAATCAACTGCTTTGAAAGAATTGCCTCGGTTACACATCTGATAATCTGCTCGTACTTTGGCAGATTAGATTTGGAATTGAGCTTGAATAAAAATCGGCCCATCAACATTTCCTGAACTTGACGAATATGCATCAAAAAACAGTCAGTACAGTGCAGTATAGTACAAGGCAAAGCCCAGCCAAGTCAAGTCTTATTTGGACCGATGGACAAAAAAGCATAGAGTTTGTTCTAACCTTTTGCAGCAAGATAAGTTATGTGCGTCTTTTCGCTATATCAGGTTTTTATTTTGTTCTTTGTCTGATTGGCCTGTCAAAGCTCCCGCATTGGATAGTCATCTGTTTGACTGCGAGCTTTTTTCATCAAAGATTCGATTCGACGCAGAATTTCAGGGTGGTCTTGTGCAAGATTTACGGCCTCGGCCGGGTCTTTTTCCAGATTATACAATTCCATAGGGGATGTCCCAATCTTCACACCTTTCCATTCGCCAGTACGCAGTGCAGCAATATAGGTCTTTCGAGCGTGACCGTAATCCCAGAACAGGTATTCATGTTCCTTTTGCTTTTGTCCTTTCAGTGCGGGCAGAAACGACAGGCCGTCTATATTTGCCGGCGGCTTGAGTCCTGCCATTTCGGCCAGTGTCGGCAATACATCCCAGAATGCCAGGATATGCTCATTCGTTGTGTTTGGTTCAATCACCCCCGGCCAACGGGCAATAAAGGGAACCCTGATTCCGCCTTCATATAAATCTCGCTTGCAACCCCGTAATTTGCCGCTGCTTCCAAAAAAATCTATCGGCGCCCCTTCATACGGGCCGTTGTCGCTTGTAAATAAAATCACGGTGCTGCTGTCAAGCTTAAGTTTTTTGGTCAAATCCATAATTCTGCCGACATCCCGGTCCATACGAGTAATCATCGCAGCGTAATTTTTTGCTATCTGAGGCCAATCTTCATTCGTATAAGGCTGATCGCTTGGAACGATAAAATGCTCAGGAGTTCCCGCAGGATAATCCGAATAATGCGGGACGGTATAGGCAAGATACAAAAAGAACGGTTTTTCACGACTTTGCTCGATAAACTTCAAAGCCTTTTCCGTGAACAAATCGTGGGTATAATAGCGGTTTTCTCCTCCCCGGTTGCCCACAAGCTTGCCCACCTCATCGACAATAACCACCTCTTCGAGATTCCTAATTTCGTCATTTTCCCATAGATAGTCAGGGTAATAACAATGGGCATGGTTCTGATCCAAATAGCCATACCAGTAATCAAAACCCTGGCAGTTTGGCGTTCCCCAAGAACCGGGATTGCCCAAAGCCCATTTACCAATACCTCC
>JBGSVN010000015.1:0-2006 GCA_041752935.1 Patescibacteria group bacterium | reverse complement strand
ATTGGTTATCCTATCGAAAGACGGTGCGGAAATAGCCAGCTATGTTGATGGTTGGCCGTTGATCAGCGTCGAAACTGAGAACGGGACAATCAATTTGCCGGGTATGATGATCCGTTGAATTTTTTCGATGGATTTTAACGGAAAATGCCTGGCGGAAGCAATTTTCCTTTGGTCTAACGATTTGATCTGCCTGAGTGTAAAAATTGCACTTACAAGAACGAGAGCACTGTGAAGCCGTTAACACTGGCATTCTGTCGGGTAAATGTAATGCCCCGCCTGTTGAATGGAGAAGAGTATATTGATACGATAATCATTGTTGGAGAAGATGGAAGACGTGCGAATACCGAAATGTTGATTGTTTTGCCGGCTTGGATGGTGTGTCATTTGTTTATTAAAAAAGAAAACCCGGAATAAACTATTGTCCGAGTTCGTTTACATGAAACAAAAAACCGCTAATGGAAACCTTGATCCCATAATATTTTGAGAAATAAATTAACAAATGACAATGAAATATGACAGATGTAATGACAAAAGTCATTGTCAACCCTTGTCGAGGCTTGCTATAATTATCGATGAAAATGGGATATTAAGAATGAAAGAGGAATTAATAATTGAATATTTGGAGTGATTTACCAGATAACCGCCTGTTAGTGGAAATATCCCTTTGGTCAGCAGACTTTACCAGGTTGGGAGAAGAAATGGCGCGAATCGACCGCTTTGCTGATCTGTATCACATTGATGTGGCAGACGGCCACTTTGTTCCTGGTTTTCTGATATTTGCAGACATGGTGGCTGCGCTGCGGCCGCTGTCCAAAAAGAAATTCCATGTGCATTTTATGACGACCAATCCGATTGACCATATTGAAGATTTTGCCGCGGCAGGTGTGGATATCATCACTGTGCACGCGGAGAACGGACCTTTGGCGCCGGCTGCTCTGGGACGTATCCGGCAAAGGGGGCTTGGTGCCGGTTTGGCTGTTGGATTGACTGTAGACCCAGAATCCCTTGTCCCATTTTTTGACCTGATGGATGTCATCACCATGATGGGTACCGCCATGGGGGTAAAAGGGGTGGAGCCTTCAGGGCTGGCTTATGAGCGGGTAAAAAAGATGCGCCGCCTGGTAGATGAAGCCGGGTATCACAATAAGATCAAAGTCATTGCAGATGGTGGCATTCGGGAGCATACTGTGCCTTTGCTTCGGGCTGCCGGAGCGGATGGGGTTGTAATGGGTTCGCTGGCGTTTAAAAGCAAGGACCTGGAAAAAACTTTCAAATGGGCACATTCGCTGGCCGTTTCTCAAGATAATTAACAAATGACAATGATATATGACAGATATAGTGACAAAAGTCATTGACACAAAGTAAAGCGATTGCTATAATCCAACTATCCCAATAGAGTTTTTAGAAAAAACCCAAAAATTTGAAGCACCCAGTAACATAACCCAAGTTATCCATGCGGTTTTGGCTTAGGAACCCCCCGGAACAAAACTGAAACCGCATTGAAACGTAATACCGAAATTCTAAAACCAGTGCTGTACCAAAATTATTTGGAGGAAAAAGATGAAACGTATTTTGTTTGCTTTATTGACTGTGGTTTTTGTATTGGGCATGGTCGGCTGCGCCCCCGCTGCCGCCCCAGCCGCTCCTGCTGCTGAAAAACCAGCTGCCGAAGCACCTGCTGCCGAAGCACCCGCCGCCGCTGAAGCACCCGCTGCCAAGCCGGTGAAGATCGGCTTATCCATGGACAGCCTCGAATCTGCATTCTGGGTGGGCAACCACAAAGCCATGCAGGAAAAAGCCAAAGAACTTGGTGTTGAGATGGTCGAAGCCATGGCCGAAGGCGATCCGAACAAACAGAACCAGCAGGTTGAAAACCTGATCGCCCAGGGCGTCACAGCCCTGATCATTGCCCCGAAAGACGGCGCAGCGATCGTTGCTTCCATCAAAAAAGCTCAGGCTGCCGGCATCCCCGTCATCATGGACAACCGCCCGGTTCAGGGAACTGA
>JBGSVN010000014.1:0-53299 GCA_041752935.1 Patescibacteria group bacterium | reverse complement strand
AAACTAGTTCAGGATGACGAAAGGGGCTGGATGAGAGGGGGAGGATTCTCTGGTCTTGACGTGGGACGTGGGACCCTCCTTCGCTAAAGCTTCGGTGGGCAGGCGAGCGACGTTAAGTACGTGATGGACGTGAGAGGACGTGATGGACGTTAAGTACGGTCGCATTATGTTATAATCCGTGTGTATGAAATTAAATATTCTTAGATTATTGGCTGAATCTTATATTTTCGTCATGGTGGTAGCCTTATTGGCCGGGCTGTTTATTCCGGCCATGAATTATTTGGTGCTATTGAATACTTTTTTGTTGCAAATCATTTTCTTTTTATCTTGTTTGAAAATTGACATTAAACAACTTAAAAAATCGGTCAAAGATTGGAGATTCTTACTCTTGGCCAATTTAATGATGCTCTTGGGGTTTCCGATATTGGTTTGGGTTTTTGCTCAATCTTTTGGCGATGTGGGCTTGGCGCTGTTTCTTTTGGCGGCCATGCCGGCCGGTATGACGGCACCTTTGCTAGTGGATGTGGTGGGCGGCAATCAATCCTCGGCCTTAACCTTAACCGTGACCACATCTTTGTTCGCGCCATTTACTATCCCTTTGTTGGTTAAACTTTTTTACGGAGCATCGGTTAATGTGGATGCTTTGAGTATGTTTAGGCAGTTGGCTTTGGTTATTTTTGTGCCTTTTATTATTGCTCTATTGGTTCGTCATTTTATTCCGCGCGTGCAAAAGATCGGGCACGCCTCCAAGCCTCTGTCCATATTTTTGTTGGGCTTGTTGATCGCCGGAGCTGTGGCCCAGCATTCTGCCGAAATCTTAAGCTTTGCTAAAGATTGGTGGCAGTTATTTGTGTTTATCGGAGGCATGTATGTCTTTTTTATGATTTTGCATGTTTTGGGTTATTTCGCGTTTTGGTGGAAAAGCCATGAGGATAAAAATACGGCCTCCATCACACTGACTTACATGAATTTTACCTTGGCCATTTATTTGGCTGCACATTTTTTTCCTAAACCGGAAGTTATATTGCCCTTGGTATTTTCCATTTTGCCCTGGGCTACGCTCTTGCCGTTTTGGAAGCACATATCTGATGTTTTTCTAAAACCATCTAAAAGGTAATTTTTCTTCAACTCTTAACAGCCTTCATCCCGTCATCCTGAATTTAGTTCAGGATCTCTTAACTGATTATCTCATCAACATCATTCGTAAGCGAGATTTTCTGTAATTTGTACGACTTTTAGAGATACGACAAGTATTTAGTAAAACTAATAAGCAGAATAAAAAAAGCCTTAATTTAGCCAAAATTCCTATTTTATTAGTGCTGACGACTCTTGACAAAAGAGTCATTTTGTGTTATATTGCTTGGTCAATTTGGAGGACTGCGTTAAAAAAACCGCGCGTCAACCGAATGACGATTCAACATAGTTTCGCACTATGTTGTGCCTGCACGGGGCATCCGTGGATCACAAAAAAAGGAAGCGGGATGCATTGGCCCAGAACCAATAGATCCCTCGGCTTGTAACCGGGGGTTCAAGGACCGCGTCAAAAAACAGTCACGCGCCTACACGGGGCATCCGTGGATCAATCCAATCTCCCGAAAGGAGGCGATAGTGAACTTATGAACTGGCGGCCTCGGCTTGTAACCGGGGAGCATACGACATACGGAATACGGAGGCGCCACCAGCCTCCCGGCAAAAAGAGTGGGATTCGGGCCGAAGCATAGGCCCCGCCAGACTCAGTAAGGCGTGAATCTGAGTTTTGACAGAAACCAAAGAAGCAAAGAGAGGAGAGCGCGCAGCCATGCATTGGCCGTAGCGACTCTGTAAAATTTTTCTAAACAGAAACGCGCGTTCGGCCCAACATCACGACGAGATCTAGGGCACGCGCATCACCAGGTGGTAATTCCACCGGGAGGGTACAAGTGAAGAAGCATAAACGCTAGCCCGGCTTACAGCCAGCCGACATGTTCGCCGAAAGAAAAAGCGAATCGTGCACCGGCACACAGGCTGTGAGTCAGGGCGATCCGGTTCCGACACTCAAGGCCAAGCTGAAGTGCCTATAGTAAAACTTCAGTCCCAAAAAACGTCGCACCTCGCCCCAAGGGCAAGCGAACACGGCCACCGGGGTCGTGCGACGGTACAAACGCTCCGCTAAAACGCAGGCGGAGCAGGGAGGGCGTGCAGTCATGCACTGGCCCTAACGCACCTTGGAAAACGGTCGAGTAGTTCCTCAGCACCACGGCTCCATGCTTCGAACAGCATCGCGGGAGCTTGGCAGGACGAACTGCTCGATCGCGCTCCGGCTGACGACGCACGCATCACTCGCGTCGTCAGCCACGGTTTTAAAACCATGAGTCACTCGTGATTTCAAAACCGTCCTTTGCGCATAAACCAATCGTCATTCCCTTGGAAAAGGGAATCCACGAAGCTGTGCAGCACGGGCTTCACCCTCTCTTAATCTTAAGAGAGGGATGGGGTGAGTTTGTAGCTGGATCCCCGCGTTCGCGAGGATGACAGGGTTAGTAAACAATTCGTAAACCGGTGCAGATCGTCTGCGCCATGAGGAGGATTTCATGCTCGTTTCATTGATTTCTAAGGCAGCTCGTCGTCAGGTTCGTGCGATCGTGGTTCGTCAGTCAGGGCTCGGCTCACTCATCACTACGGCTCGTCGTGTCAACGGCAATCTGGTGGTCGAAGAGACCGAGAGTGATGCGCAATTTGTCGTCTGGCTCAACGAAGCCGAGGAAGCGGTGGCCATGCCGCTCGTAGGCTGGTCACAACGCTACGACCAACGCGCTAAGGCACTCGTGTTTCGTCCCGCCCCGGCCTCCGGCCGTGCGGACAACACCAAGCGCGCTGCAGCCTAGAGTCGACCTCGTTCATCCCGCCCCTTCACCTCCATCCAAGCATCCTCGCTTGGAAATGGAACTAGCATATTGTTTTATACGATAAGCTTGACCATTAAAACAACCCCCCGTCGCATAAAGCTATGGGGGGTTTGTGTATATATCATATCATCTCGAACCGTCTCTCTGTCATCTAGACCAAGGCGGAGAGATCCCTTGAGACCGATAAGCTAAAGCAATTTCTCGACTATCGCTCGAAATGACATGCTGTTAATTAGCGAGATTGCCGCGTCATTCGTCGAACTCATTCCTCGCAATGACAATGTTGGTTTTTACGTAGGACCCTCCTTCGCTAACCCACTTCGCTGAAGCTACGAGGTTCATGAATCTTCGGTGGGCAGGCGTAGGACGTTAGGTACGTGATGGACTCTATGGACGTTAAGGACGTCATGCACGTCATGTGCGCGAGAGGACGTTATGCAGATGCTTGACTCTGTGAGTATTGATTTGTATATTAGCCGTACGTTACCGCGCGATGAACATGGCTTCGTCAGGTAGCGCCGCGAAAACAGGCCGTAAGGCCAAGGAGAAAGTAACCCATGATTGTCCGTAGGAGCACGCGCAGCACAAGTTGATGGCCGCCAAACCTACGAGGAGAAAATGAGGCTCAAGTATCCTTACTAGAGCCTCCTCGGGGCAGTTGACTGGGGAGGCCGCAGGCCAAGCTCCAACGTACACAACCAGTCGGGAGGTTCTCCCGCGCAGTCTCTAGGCTGTGACGGCCGCAGAACCACTGGTTCACTCAAGCTCGAGAGGCATGGCCCGACATGACCTCCAATATTTTTTAGAAATTTTTAGATAGTTAATGCGCAAGTGGCGGAATTGGTATACGCGTTGGCCTTAGGAGCCAATGCCTGAAAGGGCTTGTGGGTTCAAGTCCCACCTTGCGCACCAACCCTGTACCGAAAAGGTACAGGGTTTTTTAATTGCTAACCCAGCAGTCTTTCAGCCTCGCTGATCAAAGCTTTTTCCAGCTGATCCACTTCTTCGGCCGGTTCATAGTTTAATTTGGCCGGTACATCCAGGAGTAAAGCTCCGTACAGTCTGTTTAACAGCATAAGTTCAACATCTTTGGGATTGACCAGATCGCGCGCTGAATCATAGACCGCGTCCATCCAAGTTTGTGTGATATTTTTTATGGCTTCGGCTCCGCGTTTTTCCGTGGGGAGTTGCAACCACATGTGCCAGATAGGAAAAGTAATATCATAGCCGTTTTGGCGCCAAGACCAGAAATGATTGGCAAAGACGATATATTCTCCTTGTTGGTCAAGATAGACATCATCGCCTGTCAGATGCGCGTGTTGAAAACGCAGGTGCGTATCGGGCGTATGCGAAATTAAGCGTCCTCTTAACTTATCCGTGATCGGAGTCAGACGAGTGGTGCGCTCCGGGGACTTTTTAAAGGCCAAATCATACCATTGGCGCATTTGATGCCCGCTGAATTCCAGTTCCGTGGTTTTGGGTTTTTCCCAAAATGGATGACGCACGGCTTGGCGCAACAGGCGGTAAAAAGGTAAAAAATTTTCAACTGCGGTTTTTGGGTCTTTGGAAGGGTTAAAAATGGGTTGGCCTTGAATCAGTTCTTCTATGTAAAAAGCGAAACCTTTTTTAGGATCAAAGGCTTGTGAAAAATAGGTCTGCGGAGGTCTGACTCCTGTTTGTCCGCACTGTAATCTGAATTGCTGGCGGATTTGTTCATCATCCACTTCAAGTTTTAGATTTTCAAGCCGCAAAACAGCCGGTTGGCCCTGGTATTGCCCGGCCACACTCACGCGCCAGACTTTGTTTGGGTCGTAAATACAGCGGCGCTTAATTTCGGCGGACGGGATAAAGCCGGTAGAGGCGCAGACTTGCTCCAAACACGCTTGCAGATGAGGAGAAAAATCCGGATGCTCTAAATATTTGTTCACGATTTGATTGTCCATGCTTAAATCATAATCTCGTCAACACACAACGTCAATTTTTTAAGGTATAATGAAGTGGTTGTGAGTAATTCCAAAAAACCGGAAGATAATATTTTGCGTTTTCCAACCAAGGAAAAGGTGCAGGCTTATTGGCGTTTTATTTTAATCATTTGGCGCGCCAATCCTGGGCTGGCTTTGGTTAGATTGATTTTATTGGTAGCCGGTTCTTTTTTACAGCCGGTCGAAGTTTATTTTTTCGCGCAATTCATCGCGGCTATTGCCGCGGGCCGATCCGAGCAAGCGCCATTTTTGCTGGGTGTGGTGATCGTGTCTTATGCTTTGCGCTATTTGGTGAATGAAATTACTTATTCGCGCTTGGGTGATTGGCTGGCCAGAACTTCCATTTTGGCCATGGAGGGTTACATTTATGAACATCTGTCCAAACTTGAGCCCGGCGCGTTGGGCAAACCGGAAATTAAAAGGAGTTTGGATTTTGTGCGCGAAGATTTATGGCGCTTGAATCGTTTGGCTGATACCAGCGAATGGTTTGTCAGATCCGCGCTTAAATTCGCGGGCACTGTGGCCTTGGCTCTAGCCGCGCCCTTTTGGGTGATGCTTTTGGTTTTGGCGGACGCTGTGTTGCAAGCGGCTAATTACTGGCTGGAGTCGCGCAAAGAAATTTGGGCCAGCACTTGGAACTCTTTGGATGGCCGGCGTTTGGAATATACCCGATATTTATTTATTAACGCGCGTGAATTCAGAGAGCTCAAATTGTTAGGCGCGGTTAAAGTATTACTTAATAAATGGAACGTGGCCCGCGGCCATGTTTTGAAAAGATTCAAGGCCGTGGCAGTGGTCAGCCTGCGCAACAGGTTACTGCTGACTGTTATTCATGTGACGGCTTACGCTATCGTGATTATTATTTTTGGGCGAGAGGCTTTTGCTGGTCCTCATGCTTTAGCCACGCTCTACGTAGCCTTGAATTTGTTTGCCTTGATGGGAGATTCTTTGAACGGCTTTTCCGGGTCGGTTACCCGTCTGTGGTCGGACATGGAAATCTTGGCCTATATCAATCAGCTATTAAATTATGAACCTGAAACTCAAGAAGGTTTGGATTTGCCCAAAGAACCCTTAGTCATTGTTTTTGAAAATGTTACCTATCAATATCCGGGCGCTCAGAAGCCGGCTATCAAAAACTTGAATTTGACTATCAGGGAAAATGAGCACCTGGCCATCGTGGGAGAAAATGGAGCCGGCAAATCCACTTTGTTGAAATTGTTTTCGGGTTTGATCCGGCCGAGCCAGGGCCGCATTACTTTAAATGGGCAAGATTTAAGTCAATACAAGCCCCGGGTTTGGAGATCAGCTTTTCATTTTATGTTGCAGGACGCCAAGCTGTATCAAGATTTCATTAAAGATAATCTGTTGTACGGATCCCCCAATGGAAAAAATAAATTTGGTCTGCCTTTAAAACAAAGCGTGGAAATAGCCGGATCTGATGTGGTGATTTCAGCCCTGCCTCAAGCTTATGGTACGTTTATCGGAGATTGGGCCGCTCCTCCGGGCATTACGCCTCATCAGGTTTCAGGCGGACAAGAACAAAGACTGTTGATCAGTCGTTCATTGATTCATGGAGGGCGGATTTTGGGCTTTGATGAACCGACTTCGGCCATGGATGCCAACGCGGAAATGAAGTTTTTTGAGAACATGCTGTCCGCAGCCGGCAACCGAGGTTTGATTTTCGTGTCCCATAGATTTTCAACCGTGAGACGAGCTAAAAAAATTATGGTTTTCCATCAGGGTGAACTGGCTGAACAGGGCACGCATGATGAATTAATGTCTTTGGAAGGCAAATACGCGGAGTTATACAAACAACAAGCCAAATGGTACGTTTGAGGCAACGGATAGCGTACCTAGCGTCCTCTAACGTACTTAACGTCCATAGCGTCCTACGCTCCATGTCATAAAACATGTAGCACGTAACATGTAACAAGCCGGCCCGACGTCATGCGTCCCACGTCAAAACCAACGTTGTCATTCCCGGCTAAGTAGCTGATAGACTAAATAAACTAAATAATTGAATCGGGAATCTACCTTAACCAGTTTATAACGAACAGTGTCTATGCTGTCATTCTGAATTAAGTTTAGGATTTCATTACTAAATCATATCATTGCTACAAACGAGAGCTTTTGCTTTAATAGCTAACAGTGAATAATGAATACCAATATGTATAAAAATAATCGAGCCGAACAATCACCCTTTGATATAACAACCGAAGACATTGATTCTGGTTGGGAAGATGAGAGTCAAGAAGTTGATTTGAGTGAACTGAATGCCGCCACTCGTCCATTTTTGGAATTGCGAGCCATGGAATCGGCGGACAGGCCGGAGTATGGTTTGGAGTCTGTTAAGGGTGAAGGGCATGAGAATCGGGAGGATCAAGGCTTTGTGAACCAGAAAGCGGGGGTGGTGGCGTGTTTTGATGGCTGTGGCGGGATAGCGGGCGGTGACTTGGCGGCACAGACCGCGGCGGCTGAATTATTGCCATCAGTTTTGGATAAACGGGTATCTGAAGCCGGCGAAGCTGAAAGAGTCAAGGCTGAAAATATCAAACAGGTTTTTACCGCCGAGCCGGAAGTTGTTCTGGAACAGTCCGGTGTTGAATCAGCAATGCGTGACGTGCTGATCAGAATGAATGAGTCAGTGATCAATATGGCGGATAACAATCCCGAGGTTCAAGAATCGGCCAGACAGCGCGCGGCCAGGGAAGTGGGCAAATTAATTACTGACATGGATGATCAGGCTTTGAAGGCTTTTATGAGCAGATTTGGTTCCACGGAGAAGTTTATTGATTTAGCTAAAGAAAAATTTGTTCAATCCATTGGCACTACCGGTTCTTTGCTCAAAAAATGGCGCGGTCAAGATGGAAGAGACAGAATAACTTTTGGGCAGGTGGGAGATAGCCGTATTTATCGTTGGCGGAACGGGTCTTTGGAAAAATTAACCCGGGATGATTCGTATATAGAGGCCATACAAGCTTTAGGCCTGCCTATCAACGAACAAGATTCTGATGCTTTGATTGATTTAACGGAAGTCAAAAAAGCCATGGAAGCCGCGGAGAGTAAAGGTGAAGAATCCGAGTCTTTGGATATTGTCCGTGGTTTTGTTAATAAATTTGCAGCCAAAGATAAAGTTAGAGTGGGCGATATTCGCAGTAAAATGTTAAGAAATATCGGAGGCTCAAAAATCAGTCAATCTGAATTTGGTTTGGATTATAAGCCCCAGGTTAAGACTTATGATTCGGAGCCAGGAGATTTGTATCTTAATATGTCTGACGGTATCAGTGATAATTTAACGGATGATTTAATGGCCCAGATCGCGTCTCAAAATCAGGCGGATCCTCAAAAAGTGAATCAAGATCTGGTGAGTGCCGCTCGTTTGGTGGCCGGCATTTCTAAAGAAGCGGAAATTACTCAATTACAAGCTGAATTAAAAGCTCAAAATCCTGATTGGGATGATAGCCGGATTTTAGAAGCTGTAAAGCCGGCCAAGGCTAAAGTTTTGCGCGCGCGTTTTAATGACGTGTATGGAATTAAATTAAGTCCAAAACAAAGTGAATTGCTGGTTTCAAGATCAAAGGATGATGATATAACAGCCGTGTCCATGAAGGTATAAAAAATACTCCCGATCAGCCCTGTTTGTTAAGGATTGAATCGAGAGATGAGATTTGTCCGTCCAACGGTTCTTCGAGCCTGGCGGCTTTGGATTGTTGGTAGGCCGTGTAGCTTGTGCCATTAGCCAAAACTAGTTTGGCTTGAGTGCCGTTTAACAGCACTTGGCCGACATGGCACAAGGCAGTTCCTTGTTCGAGACCGAATGTCTGCTTCAAGTTCAGTTGTCGGTCAACCGGCGACAGCCTGGCTGTGCTTATGGAGCATTGTCTGTCCTGCCAAACAGCTTGGCATGGCGCATGGGTTTGGCCATCTTCATGTACGAGGATCACGACCAGAGTTTCAAGCCAGCTTGGAGGTAGGATTAGGCTTGTTTCCAAAGCCAGCTCGAATTCGTTATTTCGCTGAACCACCCAGGCTTTTTGGATACAGGCGAAGAAGCGCTGATCAAATCTGTGGACTATGAGAGACATGCGCCCTCCTTTGAAAGAGGATTAATTAAAATAGATTATTTCGCCCCGTTTGTCAAGCCATGACCCGCAAAAAACAGGCAGCCTTCCGCCGCCTGTTTTGTACTATGTGCTTTATGTTGTATGTCTATTTGGCTCTTTCCACGTATTCGCCCGTGTCCGTATTGATAATCACTTCGTCGTCTTGATTAATGAATAGGGGGATTTGCACCAAAAAACCGTTATCGGTTTTGGCTTCCTTGGTTACATTGCCGCTGGCCGTGTCGCCTTTAACGGCCGGCATGGTTTCCGCGATTTTAAAAGTCATTTTTTTAGGCAGTTGCAAGGCAATAGGTTTGTTGTCATTCATGGAGATGGTTACCTCCAAACCCTCTTTAAGATATTTGGCCTGATCTCCAACTTCTTCGTCGTTCATGGTTACCTGCTCGTAAGATTTGGAATCCATAAAAACATAACCTGAAGCCTCGTGGTACAAGTAGGACATGGTGTGATATTCCAAGTCCGCGAAATCAATGGATTCCGATGATTTGTAGGTGGTTTCCAGGGTTTTGCCGGTTTTGGCGTTTTTAATACGCGTGCGCACAAAAGCCGCGCCTTTGCCCGGATTAACATGCTGGAATTCCGTGACTATCCAAAGCTCATTGTTTTGAATAATAACCATGCCTTTTTTGATTTCGCTGGGACTGCCCATACTCAATTACGAATTACGAATTAAAAATTACGAATTAAAAATGATTGGGATATTAGTATGAATTATTTCACCGGAATTAGATGTGAAAATTCATAATTATTCATTTTTAATTTGGATTGTTGGGTAATTATTGTTTAAAAATGCCTTTTAGTCAAGCTAGTGATGAATAAATAAGACCGAGCCTAGTTAATAAGTATTCTTAATTCTTAATTCGTAATTGAATAAAAAAAGACGGCGTTAGCCGCGAGGGGTGGCGAGCGAAGGTTTGCTCGTCGTCGGAACCAAGAAGGGACTGATCTCCCGCGCCAGTTCTTTTTGGCGGGGGACTATGCCTGTGCAGTTGCACAAGGTTACGAGCGCGCGGGGGAAGTGACGCAGCTGGTCGGCCGGCACCCGTTGCTTGACCGCGTCCATGAAGAGGCGGGCCGCATAGCTGGCGTGTTGGTACTCCGCTTCCAGTACATATTCCTTGATCGTTCGGCCGTCGCGTTTGGCGAAGCCCTTGATCTGGTCGCAGAGGTGTCCGTACTCGGGCAGGAGCAATTGGTTGCTGCCTTTGCCCAGGATCTCTACGAACTTCGCGAACTGCCTGTCATGTCGCACTACCGCTTGCATACTCGCTCTCTCCTTTGTCGCTCCCGTTCTTGGGGGCGAAGGCTAAAATACAGCTTTTCTCGTGTGTTGTCAAGAGACAGTGAGCGGGCCGCTTTTGGGCATAGCCTCTTTTGGATCAAGAGACACGATTTCGCGTGCGATCTCGCGTGCCAGGTTGGACTGGGTCATGGCCTTGGCGAAGACAAGCAAGGCTTCAGGCGGGCGAGGGAACATCTTGGGGCTGGTACGCAGCGAGTTCAAGATGGATAAAGAGTGCTGTTGAAGTTGGTGTAAGAGAACGCCGGTGTCAGTCGCCGTTTCAGGGAGTTGGGCGACTTGAGCCAGGATCAGCTCTAAGCGTTGCATGGGCTCCATCAAGCTGACGCTGGATCCGTACAATCCATTCTTGAAGTGTGTGAAACGTATTGCTCGAAGCGACATTTTTTCTCCTTGTCGTTAGAAACATAAAATATAATTAAATCTGGGGTTAGTCAATGACCTGGCGTACTTAACGCACACAACGTACACCGTACCTCGTACATCGTACTTAGCGTCCTAATTCACAAAACATGTAGCATGTAACATGTAACAACCCTCCCAAACGAGACCATATCATCCATCCTCCGTCATCCTGAATTAATTTCAGTATCTCATCACTAAACCATGTCACTCCGAGGTCGCCCTGTCATCCTGAGTGCTAATGAAGGATCTGGTGCGGGCGACCGTTACTCACCTGACAAGTTTTATGAAGGATCTGGTGCGGGCGACCGTGGTCATCTGCTTACAGTACATAATTACCAATGACCAATCACCTAATAACCAATTGATGAGTGACTAATTTATTAATAACCAATTATCCATATTGGATTCCTGCCTTCCCACTTCGCTGAAACTGCTAGGGACAGGCCGCAGGAATGACATGGTTATGGCTTTGACGAAGGACGCGATGGACGCTAGGTACGCTAAGTACGCTTCGATCGTTTTGTGTTACATGATATTGGCTCTTGCGTATCCAAAAGTTATTTGATAATGTATTGCGCGTATTCGGATGAAAGATTAGTCAGCCGGCGGGTATCCCTTCGGCTCCGTCCCGACTGATTAATAGCAAGTCGGAACTGCGCTCAGGGCAGGCTACTCACCCAGCATATACGCGGGTATCGTATAGTGGCTATTATGCCACCTTGCCAAGGTGGAGATACGGGTCCGATTCCCGTTACCCGCTCCAAACAGAAGTCCTCCTCTTACGGGGAGGTCTTTTGTATATGCGGGGCTTGCTTTAGAGGAACAGGAGGTTTAAAATCTGGTTCATAAAATATTTAATTGATGATATATGTCACATGTTTGCAGTTCTCTGTTGATGCATTGTATGGATTTCCGCTTTGGACAAGCTATTAAGGATTTCATGTCCCAAAACAATCTTATGAATGACACTGACATGGTTGCCATGGCCGGTTCAGCCAAAAATTTGGTCACGCTTGAAACTCGCGATTTTGCTTTGCGCCAGATAGAAATATCCAAAACATTGCACGATATGAAAATCGTACACCTGATGAATCACACGGATTGTGGGGGATATGGAGGCAAGCAGGCTTTTGCGGATGAACAGGCCGAATATGATAAGTTGACCGGTGATTTGAAAGAGGCTCGCGAATTGGTAGTCAATAAATGGCCTGATTTGGAAGTTAAGCTGTGGCTATGCAAAATCAGTGAAGTTGATGGTCAGTCCACCTTTGCCTTTGAAGCAATTGAGTAAACCCTCACCCGTCCCTCGACAAGCTCAGGACACCCTCTCCCTAAAGGGAGAGGGGTAGGGGTGAGGGTTATTTCAAACATCCCGGGCTGGGATGTTTTTGGTCGCATTCGATAGCCTTCATTTCGCCTGATTTGCGATTAACATGGACCTGTCTCCAGCTTTCATTTATTGGGTCGCACTTCCAAATCATTTCCGAATCCGTGATCATGGAGGGCAAACAATGGACTGGCTGGTTAGCAGTTGGGAAAACTAGTTTTATGTTTGTCAGTTGATTTTTGTAATACGCGTATATGTCCGTGGCTTGCGCGGATTCAGCGCCCCAAGTGACCAATTCAAGCTGTTTATGGATAACGCACAGGTCAATGAATTCTGAATTTTCGGGCACCGATGAGGTGAGATAGCCGGTTAGATCAAGATCCGCGTTTTCGGTCAGGCCAATATTAACAGCCATGTCTTTAGCCATGGGTTCCAACCCTTGTTGGTAATTTTCGGCCCAGCTTAAGAAACCGTCGCGATTTTTGAAGCGTAAACAAGGCATGGCCATGGCCGTTTTGGGAACCGGTTCATCTGTTGCTTGTGCTGCGATTTCTGCCGGCACAATGGGTTCGGCCTGGCCGATAACCGTGGCCGGCTCCGGAGCCTGCTCAATACAGCCAGCCCCGAAAAAGATTAAGCCTATTAAAAATACTATAGTTTTTGAGGCTCTGTTCATAATGGGGTTATTTTAACAGATAATTGGTCATCGAGATAAGAGCCGGGTTGGTATTGTTATTGACCGGCCCGATGTTTTGTGCTAAATTTGTTTTTGGATAGTACGTGCGAATGCCGTCCTGTCCGATCGGTGTATACATAAAAGCCGCATCGGACCGCAAATCGGGTCGAGGGAAAGGGTCATGCGCAAACGATATCCGTGTTAATTCTTTAGTACTACACGCATGTCCACAAAATTGTTTGTTGGAGGCATCCCTTACCGCACAACGGAAGACGAGCTTCAACAGCTTTTCTCTCAGGCCGGCGAAGTGGTCTCGGTCTTCATTCCTATGGATCGAGAAACACATCGTCCCCGCGGATTCGCGTTCGTGGAAATGGCAGATGATGCCGCGGCTGAAAAAGCCATCTCCATGTTCGACGGATCTGATATGGGAGGTCGTAGCATCGCGGTCAACAAGGCTCGCGCCATGGAAGATCGCGGTCCTCGCCGCTAATCAGAGAACAAAAAAACCGCCTCGCTTAATGTGAGGCGGTTTTATTATGTGCGGCCACTGCATGGACGAGCACGAAAGTCCGTGATAATCTTTTTGGCGTTATGTCCAACCACTATCCTTTTAATGAGATTGAAAATAAATGGCAAAAATACTGGGAAGAACAGGGTACTTATACCGCGGAACAGCCTCCGGCCAATAATCAGGCCAAATATTACGGTTTGGTGGAATTCCCTTATCCTTCGGGTGATGGTCTGCATGTTGGCCACCCGCGTTCTTATACTGCTATAGACATTGTTACCCGAAAACAGCGCATGCAGGGTAAAAATGTTTTATACCCCATGGGCTGGGATGCTTTTGGTTTGCCGGCCGAAAATTTTGCCATCAAAACCAAGCAGCAGCCGGCGGTGGTGACAGCTAAAAATATCGCCAACTTTAAACGTCAGATTCAGATGTTGGGCGTGGGCTTTGATTGGTCCAGGGAAATTAACACCACGGATCCGGCTTATTATAAATGGACACAATGGATGTTCATTCAATTTTTTGATGCTTGGTTTGATGAAAAGATGCAAAAAGCTCGTCCCATAGCTGAATTGGATATTCCCAAAGAGGTGGAAGCACTTGGTCCGGAAGTAGTGCGCGAATACCGCGACGCCAGACGTTTGGCTTTCAAACAAAAAACCGAAATTAACTGGTGCCCCAAGTGCAAAATCGGTTTGGCTAATGAAGAAGCGGCCGGTGGAGTTTGCGATCGTTGTGGCGGGCCGGTTGAAAAACGCGAAAAAGAACAGTGGATGTTGCGCATTACCAAATACGCTCAACGATTGATTGATGAATTGGATGAAGTGGATTATCTGGAAAAAATTAAGACCTCGCAAATCAATTGGATTGGCAGATCAGAAGGTGCGCTTATACAATTCAAAATTACGAATTACGAATTACGAGATCAGGATGGGGTGACGAGCGATGCTCTTGAAGTCTTCACGACACGGCCTGACACGTTGTTTGGTGCTACTTATTTGGTTTTGTCTCCGGAGCATCCGGCGATCAAAAATTACGAATTACGAATTACGAATTACGGTCAGGTGAAGGAGTATCAGGAGGAAGCCAAGAAGAAGTCGGATTTGGAGCGTCAGGAAAATAAGGAAAAAACAGGCGTGCAGTTGGAGGGTTTGATGGCCGTCAATCCGGCTACGGGCAAAGAAATTCCCATTTGGGTGGCGGATTATGTTTTATCTGGTTATGGCACGGGAGCCATTATGGCCGTACCCGCGCATGACGAACGTGATAACGAGTTTGCCAAGAAGTTTGATTTGCCTGTGACCTACGTGGTTGCCCCTTCTCATATAGATCATAAAAATCCGCCGCAATCCGGTAAAAAGACGGTTAAACGCAATACCATCCATGCTTTGATTTATAATCCTAAGAATAAAAAAGTTCTTTGTTTAAAATGGAAGAATTATGATTGGACGACTTTTATAGTAGGCGGCGTAGAAGAGGGAGAGGATGAAATACAGGCGGCCTTAAGAGAGATTGAAGAAGAGACTGGGTATACGGATGTTAAATTCGTGCGTCGTTATGGCGGTCCGATACAAGCTTCATATTTTGCAGCCCATAAGGATGAAAATCGTTTAGCCATGGCGCATGGTTTGGTTTTTGAATTACAGAGTGAGAAAAGAATTGAAGTTTCACCCGAAGAACAAGAAAAACACGAGGTTGTTTGGTTGGAGCGTGCGGAAATAACACCTGACAGGATGAATTGTTCGGAATTGGAATATTGGTTGCAAGCCTTGGATGGCAAAGAAGTTTGTTTCGCGGGTGAAGGTATTGCAGTGAACTCCGGTTTTCTGGATGGCTTGGAAACGGTTAAGGCTACGGACAAGATGATTGAATGGCTGGAGAAGCAAGGTGTGGGAGAGCGAAAGATTAATTATAAGTTGCGTGATTGGGTGTTTTCTCGCCAGAGGTATTGGGGGGAGCCTATGCCCATGGTGCATTGCCAGATGTGCGGTTGGGTGCCTTTAAACGAAGCGGAACTGCCTTTGCCGTTGCCCGAAGTTGAGCAGTACGAACCCACGGACACGGGCGAATCACCTCTATCAGCCATTCAAGATTGGGTGTCTGCCAAATGTTCTATTTGTGGTGAGCCGGCCAAACGCGAAACTGATACCATGCCCAATTGGGCGGGTTCTTCTTGGTACTTCTTGCGTTATTGTGACCCGCAAAATCATCAAGAGTTTGCTTCGGCTTTCGCGCTTAAATATTGGATGCCCGTTGATTTGTATAACGGAGGCATGGAGCATACCACTTTGCATCTTTTATACTCCAGGTTTTGGTACAAGGTGTTGTTCGATCTGGGTCATATACCATCGGTTTGCGGCCATGAGCCCTACAAGGTACGCCGATCTCATGCCATGATTTTGGGTGAAGGCGGAGTTAAAATGTCCAAATCCAAAGGTAATGTGGTCAATCCGGATGACATGGTGGAAAAGTACGGAGCAGACGTGTTTAGAACCTACGAGATGTTCATTGGGCCATATGATTCTGATGCCCCGTGGAGCGACAGGGATATTCAGGGTGTTAAAAGATTTTTGGATAAAGCATGGAACCTGGTGCAATTACGAATTACGAATTACGAATGAAAGACGAGGTTCCGACTTTGAGTACGCCGGGATTGGATGCGGAGGATGTTCAGCCGTATGACTATGTATTGAATTACACCATCAAGAAAGTGGGAGAAGATATCGATAACTTGCGGTTTAACACGGCTGTGTCTCAACTCATGATTTTGACTAATGAACTGCACGGGTTGGATATGCGTTCGCGCGATGTGCGTGCTTATGTAAAATTATTAGCTCCTTTTGCTCCGCATATGGCCGAAGAATTATGGCGGGCTTTGGGGCATGAAAAATCCGTGCATTTGGAAGCTTGGCCTGAATACGATCAAACCAAGCTGGTGCAGTCCATGGTGGTAATTGCGGTCCAGGTTAACGGTAAACTGCGGGCCGAGATAAGCGTTCCATTGGATGCGGATCAGGAGGTTGTGAATGCTATGGCCTTGGAACAGGAGCCGGTCAAAAAACATTTGGCTGATAAGTCGCCTAAAAAAGTGATTTACGTTCAAAATAAGATTATCAACTACGTCATCTAGCGTACATAGCGTCCATCACGTCCCAGCGTTTCCCTCGCCCGGAATCGGGAGAGGGTGGTCGCCTCTAGCGACCGGGTGAGGGTTCAGGCTGTGCCTGTCTGCGAGCATATAACGAGATTGCCACGGCACGGAGTTCGGTCGCCTGAGGCGACCCGTGTCGCGGCTCCGCCTACGCTCCGATCGCAATGACAATGTTAGTTTTGACGTGGGGTAGTCGTTCGCGAACGACACCCTGTAGGACGCGGGACGAGCGACATGCTTTGTGTTACATGTCAGCGCTTGCCCGTCTTGTTTAAAGTGCTAAGATGTTTGGCATATGAAGATAACTGTTTTAGGTACGGGTTATGTAGGGCTGGTGTCCGGTGCTTGTTTGGCTGAATTGGGGCATCAAGTTGTGTGTTTGGATGTTTTGCCTGAAAAGATTGAGGCTTTAAATCAGGGTATTATACCGATTTATGAATCGGGCTTGGATGAATTGGTTAAGCGCAATGTAAATGCCGGGCGTTTGGCTTTTACTACTTCGTATGCAGAGGCTATACCCGGGGCGGAATTGATTTCTGTGGCTGTGGGCACTCCTTCGGCAGAAGATGGATCCGTGGATATGTGCTATATGTGGTCCGCGGCTCACGAAATAGCCAAGCATTTGACCGGTTATGCGGTTATTGCCGATAAAAGCACGGTGCCCGTGGGCACGGCTGAAAAAGTTGAACAAATCATACGTGAGGGATCGGGCATAGATTGCGACGTGGTTTCCAATCCCGAATTTTTACGCGAAGGCCACGCGGTTTTTGATTTTCTTCAACCTTCCAGAATTGTGATCGGTTCGGCCGAACCCAGGGCCACGGAAGCAATGTTGCGGGCTTATGAGCATCTTGATTGTCCTAAATATGTGATGGACCGCCGGAGTGCCGAGTTGACCAAATACGCGGCCAACGCCTTTTTGGCTACCAAGATCAGTTTCATTAATGAAATGGCAGCTCTGTCCGAAGAGTTGGGCGCAGATGTGACGCAGGTGGCGGCCGGTATCGGGTCAGACCCCAGAATAGGTAAAGATTTTTTACGCGCTGGCCTAGGCTGGGGAGGCAGTTGTTTTCCCAAGGATGTGCGAGCTATCCGCCACATGGGAGAACAGGCTGGTTTGCCCCTGCCTATCATTAACGCGGCTTTTGAGATGAATGCTTTGGCGCGCCGTCGAGTGGTGGACAGATTGGAAAAGGTGATGGGCGGGCTTGAAGGCAAGCGTATTTCTTTATTGGGCTTGGCTTTTAAAGGCAATACGGATGATACGCGCGAATCCGCAGCCGTTGATTTGATTCGTTTGTTTTTGGAAAAAGGCGCTCAAGTCAGAGCGCATGATCCCGTGGCCACAGTCTCATCTCAAGATATTGGCGGTTATGATTTGGAGCACGTGGATTGTCCTTATGAGGCTTCGCGAGGAGCGCATGCTGTGGTGGTGGCCACTGAATGGGAACAGTTTAGAACTTTGGATTTGAATAAACTCAAAGACATGGCCGAAGGCGATATTTTGTTGGATGCCCGCAATTTATTTGATCCTTTACGCGCCACTGAAATCGGTTGGAAGCATGTTTCCATCGGGAGATGAAAGTTTTGATTTTTGATTTTTAGCCGGAGCCGGCACACTGTAGTATTTGGTGGCTAAATAAGTAGCGATGGGCATAGCTAGAGCGATGCCAATACTGCCCAATAAAGTGCGTACGATTTCCGTGGCGATCATTTCGTTGTTAATAACTTGAGAAAAATTCATGAAGGGCGGTTGTTTGATACTGAACAGCAAAATCAGGGGCAATGACGCGCCCGCATAAGCCAGGAACAAGGTGTTGACCATGGATCCCATGTGCGAGTTGCCAATTTCCATGGCCATGGAAAAGACTTTGCGTGCGTTTAAAAAAGGATTAGCGTTTTTTATTTGAATGACAGCTTGAACTTGGCCGATAATAATATCGTCCAGCACACCCAAGGTGCCGATTAAGATGCCGGTTAACAGTAAGCCTTTGAAGTTCAGGGCTTGTTTAGTAATGCCCAGCAAGAACATGGTTTCTTCTTGTTCGGTGCCGTTAAAGCGAGCCGTGTAAGTTATGATAACCGATAAAAGTCCCACGACGGTTAAGCTGATGGCAATGGCCGCGATCGAAATATGTGATTTTTTATTAAAGCCTTCGGTTAAGTAAACCATGAAGATGAAAATCACAATCGAGCCGGCTATACCCACGGGCAGGGGAGGCCAGCCACGTAAAATGAGCGGTACTATAATCTGCATGATGATGGCGAAGCTAATGATTAAGCTGATTAGCGCTCGAAAACCTTTGAGTTTGGAAGTAATAATGACAATGAGTACAAAAATGACAGCCAGTAAATACAGATATGGCCGGCGTACAAAATCAACCACGTAATACACATCTTGTCCGTCCGGATCTACGGAGTGCTGAACCAGCACGCGGTCGCCTTTTTTGTATTCACGAGCACCAAAAACTTCCACCTCTGTCATACTGTTAAATTCAAACTCTCGGTTTTTCATGTCTCCGCTTAAGCCGATCAGTTTGAGCCTTTGTTGGACCGCGAAATTGCTCCGCAGGTCATCGGATTGTCTTTGTTCAAGCACTTCAATAACCTTGGCTTCAAAGGCCGTTTCCGGAGAGGTTGGTTGCGTTTGAGCTTGTGCTGCCAAGGGCCATTGGGTTACGGTCAAGGTCAAGAGAGCTAAAATGGAAAAAATAAGTTTACGCATAAGTAATTTATAGATTAAAGCCGGACGCGTAATTAATCAAGGTTTGTGATGATGCATGTATATTGCTATAATGAGCGACATATTATATGTCAATAATTTTATTAATCATCGGTTTTGTCATTTTGATTAAAGGGGCGGATCTGTTAGTGGATGGCGCTTCGGCTCTGGCTAAGAGGTTCAAAGTATCGGATATTGTTATCGGATTGACCATCGTAGCCTTTGGTACTTCGGCGCCTGAATTGGTTGTTAACTTATTTGCCAGTTTTCAGGGTAATACGGAAATTGCTATCGGTAATATCGTGGGCAGTAATATCGCCAATATTTTTTTGATTTTGGGCGTGGCCGGCATTATTTATCCTCTAACCGTCAAAAAAGACACGGTTTGGAAAGAAATACCCTTAAGCTTATTGGCTGCTTTGGTGTTGGGTTTTATGGCCAATGATGCGCTTTTGGATGGCCGGGGCTATTCCATGCTTAGTCGTATAGATGGTTTAATCCTGCTGTGCTTTTTTGCAATTTTTCTTTATTACACGGGCGGCATCGCTAAAAGCAATGAGGTGGAAGATGATGAGATCCATAAATATAAATTATCCAAAGCCATCCTGTATATCGCTATCGGTTTAGTGGGTTTAGTGGGTGGCGGTAAATTGGTTGTGGACGCGGCTGTCAGCATCGCTACTTGGTTAGGCGTCAGCCAAGCGGTTATTGGTTTAACTGTGGTGGCCGTGGGTACGTCTTTGCCTGAATTGGTTACTTCGGCCGTGGCGGCTTTAAAGAAAAAGCCGGACATCGCGATTGGCAATGTGGTCGGGTCAAATATATTTAATATTTTTTGGATTTTGGGTATCAGTGCGGTTATTAGACCCTTGCCCTTTAATCCGGTGGCTAACATGGATATTTTAATGACTATCTTGGCCAGCTTTTTATTGTTTGTTTGGATGTTTATCGGAGAAAGACATAAACTGCAAAGATGGCAGTCCGTTCTGTTTATCCTGATTTATGTGGGTTATACGGGTTTGTTGTTTGCTCGCGGTTAAAGTATCAGGTCTTGCGAATTAAAGAATACTCTGTAAAAATGGTTTGATTACATTTAATATTTTGAGTTATGTCTGAAAATGAATTGATTACCGCTGATATTGGCGTTATTGGTGCCGGCCCGGCTGGTTACAGCGCGGCTATTTACGGCGTGCGTGCGGGTTTAACCGTGGCTGTCTGGACGGGCCCTGAACCGGGCGGGCAGTTAATGACTACTAATATGGTTGAGAATTTTATCGGTTTTCCGGAAGGTATTATGGGTCCCGAGCTGATGGATCGCAGTCGCCGGCAAGTCGAAAATTTTGGAGGCCAAATTATTAATGAAATAGTGATGGGCATTGAACCGCAGGCTGGAGAGTTTTTGATTAAAGCGGATAAGCGTCCGGGCAAGGTCAAGGCCGTGATCATCGCTACCGGTGCCGTGGCCAAATGGTTGGGTACGGAATCAGAAGCCAAGTTCAGGGGTAAAGGCATCTCGGCTTGTGCTACTTGCGATGGGTTTTTCTTTAAAGGCAAAAAGGTGACTGTGGTGGGCGCGGGTGATGTGGCTATGGAAGATGCCATGACTCTGGCCAAGTACGCGGATTCGGTTATGGTTTTGGTGCGCGGTACAGAAGAATCCATGAAGGCCAGTAAGATCATGCAAGATCGCGCCAAACAAAATCCCAAAATCAAGTTTATGTTCAATGCTGAAATTGATGAGTTTTTAGGGGATCAATTTTTACAGTCCATCCGTATCAAAAACAATGTCTCTGGAGAAATGCAGGAAATGCCCATGGATGGCGTGTTTATGGCTATAGGGCATAAGCCCAATACGAATATGGTAAAAGGCTTGGTGGACATAGATGAGGGCGGTTGGATTAAAGTAAATGGCACACAAACATCTATGCCCGGCATTTTTGCAGCCGGCGATGTGGCGGACAAGGTCTATCGTCAAGCCATCACATCAGCGGGTACAGGATGTATGGCCTTGCTTGATGCCAAGAAGTGGTTGGAGCATAACTAACGTACCTAGCGTCCTCTCACGTCCTTAACGTCCCACGTCTCAATCGTTCTGCGTCAACACCAACATTGTCATTCCCGGCAAAACAACTGAAAGGCTCAATGAGCTAAATAATTAAATTGGGAATCCACCTTAAGTAACAATTAATAACGTACTTAACGTCCTACGTCGCACGGGGTGTCGTTCGCGAACGACTACCCCACGTCCTACGTCGCTCGTCAAAACCGACATTGTCATCCTGAACTAGTTTCAGGATCTCGTTACTAAATCATACTGCATAAAAAGCCGCTTATTGCGCTTTTTTATTCCGGAGCCATGCCCCACCCCTGATGAGGAGGCGAGGCTAAACTTTGCTTTGGTGCAGAGAGGCAAGGCATCAATTAGTTTTTTATTTTATCTCGTCTGCCCATCCGGCTATAAACAGTCTCCAGAATTGCGGCGTCGAAAGTATAATTACCAAATCGATGGTTGAAAGAATTAAATTGCTTGAAGGGTAAAAAGCGGCCAATATAATAAATAATACTAGGAATGCTTTTTGAAGTTTTGAAGCTTTTGTAAACAAGACTACATATTTAATAAGTATTCTAGCAATTATCGCGGTAGTAATTACGAATATTTCGTAAATATAATTACTACGAGTAATACTTTCTAGCCATTTTACAGGGAAAGGGTCGATGATTTTTAAGATTATCAATAATCCGGCGAATGCTATCCAGAGTTTTTTTCATTTGAGATGGCGGTCATATTTTTTTATCGCAAGATAATGGATATAGGTTCTTTCGATTTTTTTAGTTGAATCAATAATTATTTTTTATCAGTTAATTTCCACATTTCCGTAAATACAGTCCTTAGGTTTTGCGCTAAGAGTTTATCGCGCATTTCAATTAAAGTGTAGGGCTTTTCTCGGGTGTTGATCATGATGACAAAATCCCCGCTTATCCAGAGCGTTCCCGTAAAATCTTGTTCACCCTTCCAAAAGCGAATTTCTCTCCGCGTTGGAGTCTGGCTTTGCATTTGTTTTTCAATGGCTTTGTCATTACTAAAAAGTCTAAGCGTAAGATTTTTGGGGGACGATTCCCAATACCATTTTATCCAATCCCCGTGCACGTCTACAAAGGTTACATCTTGAAAGCCCCACCAGATCGAATCATTAGCCATTGCGTGGGCGTTCCATTCATCGGTGCGCTGTTGTAAGTATTGTGCGATGCGTTGCTGAGGAATAAAGGTGATGGATGGAGCCACATAGCCGGAAGCCGCGGGCATAGAACGAATATTGTCTATGACTTTGTTGATAAGCAATTTCTTTTTTTTTAACTGTTCTTCTTCTTGAGTTGTCATGATAGCCAAGGCTTCCGGCGGAGCGGCCACCAGGGCTTTAACCGGCGTGGAAAAATCTTCTTGTAATACCCCGCGGGTAATCAGCTCTTGAGCCACGCTATAAGTAGTGGTTCTGTTTAAGCCGGTTTTTTTTGAAATATCAGTAAAAGACAGACGTCCATTTTCTAGAATGGCCAGATAAACCAAAGTCTCTTTTTCTGAGAAGCCGATTTGTTTAAGAATATCTTGAAGCATGGGCTTATTATAGCAATTTGTTGGAGTATAGTCAACAACATTAATAATTACGCTTATTTTAGACAAAAAAATGACCTTTTACTATTGACAAAACTATCAATTTGTGATATATTATGACGTTGCAACATTGCAATCCATCGAGCAAAGCTCGGTTGGGAACCTTGAAAAGAGAGTTAGGAGAAAGACCATGAAAGCTATTACCGTATGCCTCGTCGTTACTTTGGTATTGGTTGCAAGCACGGCATCAGCCCAAGCCAACGGTTATGCTGGATATCAGGCCGTCTACGAGAAGAACCAAACACCAAAGCACAATCTTGAGTTGTATCTCGAGAAACCGGCGTGGGGAAAGGTCGGGGTTAGTGCCTTTACTTTCGTCACAAGCGGCTGGGCCGAGGCTTATGCTGGTCCGACCTACGCGCCGTCGAGCTGGCTGACTGCCGGAGTCAGCCTGGGTGCCCAGCAAACTAATAATGAACTGGGCATTCGGTATGCCTCTTCCCTTTGGATGGGCGGAGGAAAGGTCCAGTTTCTAGGATTCGTCGAGGGTGACAATTCCGTTGCTCGCGATGCGTCCGGTTTCTGGTACGATGCTAAAGCGGTGTACAGCCCATTGCCCCGGCTTTCCCTCGGGCTGCACGGCAGGCGTTTCGTTGGCATCGGCCCGAGGGTCGAAGTCAAGCTTCCTACTCCTAGTCTGCCGGTTACGCTCTGGGGAACCTGGAATCCATACGATCCGGAATCCAGGAATCAGCACATGAGTGCGATGCGTGGCGTCGTTGGGGCAAAAGCACAGTTCTAGAACAAATATAACGGTCTTCGCTTACCGTTCTCAGAAATGGCGACAGCACTCGAACCCGCTAGGCACACTAGCGGGTTTTGAAATTTAGCAGGTACACTCCGTCCCTTGCCAAAAAGTTAAAAACAGTGTATGAACAACGTATGCAAGTATTTGTTAGACGATATATTTCGGAATCAGAAGTCATGGATATGTTTCATGGACTGTCTTTGCTTAATCACAGTGAAATCAAGCCTTATGAGAACGCGGATATAAGAATAACCACAGATGCAGTTTATGAGCAGTCGGCATTTTATGTACTTAAGAACAGACTGGATTTCATCAAAAATCTACACGCAGAGCTGAAAAAAATTGGTTTAAATATGTTCGATCTGCGCGGCGGAATAGAGCTGTCTATCGATGGCGGAGAATCTTACCAACTTGTCCCTCCGGTCGTCGAGACAACTCCTGAAGGAGGGAAGGTATTGCTCGACGGTGTTCATCGCGCGTTCGTGGCCAGAGAATTGGGAGTTCCTCTAAGGGTCGTAGACATAAACGGCTCAAATCCGGATTGGCCGGTGTATGCCAAAGCAAATCCTGGAGGCTGGTCCGATGTAAAAGTCTGTGATGAGGTACCAGCCGTCAAGAAGCTCTACCGCAATTTACCAGAACGAAATCTGACATACAGAGACCTATACAGGTCTCTGCCTGGTTCGTCTGGCATCAGGGAAATCGGTACTAGGTAAGGGTTTTTATCCTATAAAAAAAGTCGCTTATGGCGATTTTTTCGTTCCGGAGCCATGCCCTGTCTCTGATGAGGAGGTGAAGCTATGCTTGGCTTTAGGTGAGGTGCGGTGTTGAAGCTGATAAACCATCGATTATGTCATTGCAACCTGTCTGCAATAGCCTGAATACACAGAATGGTGTGTGGAGCGGATTAAGAATCCAATAGATTGTTGGCTGGAGTCCGGTAAGGATCTTGTTTTGGATTGAGATGATTATCAATCTCCCGGATAGTAGTCTGCAGGCGTGTTTGAATTTGACGGATAGTGGCCTTAACTTCCTGGTGGGGGACCGTGTAACTTGCCGGACGTTTTTTGTTTTTTAGTGACTCAATATTTTTTTCTTTCAATTCCTTGCCTGTGGCCGCGCGCCAGTAATCTCCAACCTCCCTTAAGAATGCATTCGCATCTTCTACTTTGACGCCCCCAACTAAAAATCTCCAAGCCCATTCACGGTCTTCCTGTCCTATATTATGGTCATCATGAAGACGCAGTAAGAATTCACGAAATTTTGTATTTTCATTCAGTTTTTTCTGAAAATTCCTCCAAGCATCATCCCATTCCGCTTGTTGGGCGCTGGGCACATGCAGACCTTGCTCATCAATTTTCAATGTGTGCATACCCTTAAAATTTATGGGTAAATTATGCGGATTCAAATCAACCCACCTATAATTGAAATCAAAGTCCGTTCTTATTTCGCGCCCAGGCGAACTTTGACCATAAACCAGATAGCCGTTTTTATTGCCCCGCGGGTGTTTGGATTCCGGCATAACTTCGTAGCTAAGCTTTTCTGTAGTACCATTTTCTTTTTGGTGCCTATCCTGGATATAATAAGAACTGTGTTGAGAACCGAGTTGTAAGCTGATGGTATGTTCGTCAGCCGTATAAAAAGACAGGCGGTCGGATCTCTTTTCGCTTTTGGGCAGTTTGATATTTCGCAAGAATTCGTTCACCAATTGGCAATAATCGTCCAATCGTCGGACGGCTTCGAGAGTGGAGGTAAGTTCTTCGGCTTTATTTTCTACGCCAAACGGATTTTCAGCGTTGGGCATTATTTCTTTGGACATGGTTTAATTATACTGCCAAAGGTAGGGAGGTATCAAATGTTATTGGGATTGGAAAGGAATGATAATCTATTGGCAACGAGTATGGAGTATTAAATGTAATCTTGTCGGCCAGGTTGTTTAAGCCGGCGAAAAAGCAAGACTGTACAAAGTGTGATGATGATTAAATATAAAAGCGGATAAAACCAGCCGGGAGCTGAAAAATCGGCGGGCATAACACGCAGGAAGTGATTGAATAGTCTGAAGGCCGTGAACCAGATCATGAAAGCTAAAAATGCTATGCCGGTTTGGAGTTTCTTTTTTAAAATAAGTATAACTATGGCTGATCCGATTAAAGCGGCCAGCAGTTCATAAATTTGAGTTGGATGGACCGGTATTGACCCAAAAATGGTTGCTTGTCCGGTGCTTAATTGATGCAGGTGCGCGTCGCTGAAGATGGGGAATTTAATGCCCCAAGGTAAATTGGTCGGCGTGCCAAAGCAACAGCCATTTAAAAAACAACCGACGCGCATCACGGCGATGGCTAGGCCCAAATTGGGCGCCAATAAGTCTCCGAGCCGCCAGATATCAAGCTTAAGTCTCCGAGCCGCCAGCCAACCGATAATGACCGCGCAGATTATACCCCCGTATTCGGAAAAGCCGGTTGCGTTCAAGCTCCAAATACGGGCCGGATTGTCCAGATAGAGATTGATATTGACGATAATGTTTAACACCCTCGCTCCTAACAAAAAGGCGGTTATCGACGTTAAAAGTATGATTACTGACCGGCGCAAATTCAACTCGGATTTTTTAATCAACCAGTAACTGCCTATGATTGCGGTAGTAATCGCGAGTATCATAAAAAACCGGTATGAACTCAAGTGGATGGTCAGCCCGAATAAGTTTGTATCAATCAGAGTTGGGTGCATCTTAATGGTTTGAACGGTTCAATCGCCAGAAATCTGGTGATTTTAAGAATTTGAGTCGCTTATTTTGTTTTATCAGCCGTTAAGTTGGCCAATATTTTTACCATGTCGCCTTGGTAGCTAATAACAATGGATCCGTTAATGTGATATCCGGCATCATCCTCGGATACAGGTAGGGAGAAGGTGGCTACGGCTTCGTCTTCGGCAAAAGAACCGGTTATGGTTCCGGCTTCGTATTGAATATTGATGCTTTTTGGTTCATCATCCGCGCCAAAAGTCATGGTGCCCGTATTTTCGCCGGTAGGGTTGATGGCAATGACTACATCCGAAGTCTGTCCTTTAAGAGCGTCCAGATCCATGTTTAAATCGCAACCCTCCTCATTAGCTTGGGTGATCTTTTCTTCTTTCATGCGTTTTGCTTCATCAGACAAAATTACGTCTGTGATAACCAATTTTCCATTTTGCCAAGCTCCGCCCAGTTCTTTGAAATCCGGATACATGGATATCCCAAAACGCTCTTGCAGGAATTTTTTATAAGCTTCTTTGCCGCCGGTTTCCGTAAAATAGTAGCGGGCTCCTTGAGTTATATCATGTATTGAAAGGGCTCCTTCAACTAAAAAACCCTGCTTGTCATTTAATTTGAATCTGCCGGTATCTTTCATCATCCTTTGGGTAAAATGCCACAGAACATCCATGCGGGTTTTTAATTCCGTGTGTTCGCTTAATCCCTTGGGACCAAAATTTCTTTCCAAAAAATTAGCTTCTTTAAAAGCGCTCATTAACATTTTTAAATCCTGTTCTTGTTTTTCTATTTCTTTGTCTTTTTTTAATCGGCTTTTGAACTGTCTTTCAAAAGATAGCTGAACACCATGGCGAATCTTGTCCATTTCTTTTTTATCCAGTTCCGGCATGCCCGCATCGCGGCGAGCTTCATTTTGTTTCGCAATGGCTTCTATTTCCAGTTGTCGGCGTACACCGCGCATTTGATTCCATACCGTTCCAAAGTCGCCCTTATCATTATTATAACCGTAAAAGTAACTGTCAGATCCGTTTTTATAGGCTTGGTAGGCTGCCTCAACTTCGTCGTTTTTCCAGCTTTGAATTTGATGATCAATCATCTCGACTGCTATTTTGCCGGCCGTTGTAATTAAGAATTTATCAGCTATTTGCTCGCCGATAATTTTGGCTGCCTCGCGATATTGCCCTTCGGCCGCGTACCCAGCTGCTTTAGCTACGGCTTCAATGTCTTCGGCCGCGTCCCCGGAAATTTCACTTAAGGCTGATTTAAAGGCCGATTCAGGAACTCGAGTGGCAATTTTTTGACCCATTAACATGGCCAGTTTTTGGTTGAAGCCTGCTACATCGCCTTTTTGATAATCATCATACATGTCTTTATAGCTGTCGTCCGTCAAAATATCATTCACCACACTGCCGGTAATGGATTTGTCGCTGATGCCCATTTTCTCCAAGGTTAACTCCACCATCTTGTTGGCAATTTCATCCGAGACATCATTTATATTGTCGCGCAAAGTATTATCCAACGCTTGGGAATGGATCCATTGATTAGTCAGAGTGGTGTCGTCTTTGACAACATTGGCTCCCAGTAAACTAAAATGGTACAGCTCAACCGTCATCAGACCTTTGTCCAAATCCACCTTAGATGGAATGAGGTAGTCCCAATACTGGCCATTGTAGTATCCGGCTTGTAATTGGTCAGGATAGGTTTCGGCCGGCAGGGCGGATGGGTCAAAAGCAAAGGTGACCGAAATTTTGTCGTTCAATCGTAAGTCTCCGTGCGATTTAATCTCAATCGGAGAACCGATGGGTGTGGCTAGGGATTCGGCGTATTTAGGCGCGCTGTCAGGTGTCGATAATTCCACTTGAGTATTTGAGTCAAATACCCCGGCCGGCAAATTTATACTTGCGCGGTCCGTGTTTAAATCCCCCAGGGTGACCGGGTTTTCTCCGGCCGTGGCCATAATAGGTTGGTTGATCACTTTATCAAATTGCCAAGTGGTTTGGGCCACCGGCTGGTTGGTGTCTTTCGTTCGGGTAAAATACCAGACGCCGGCCGCGATCAATATAAATAAAAAAAGCGCTGACGCGGCTAAGATGTATGTTTTATTGGATGTTTTAGACATATGAGTTTAGTTGATTATAACTTAAACCCATAATAATAGGCCAGTCCGCTCGGTCAAGCCCGAAGGTTGTTATTTCTATTCAACCATTAGTTCATCGAAACCTGTGGTCTGATCCGGACGGCGGGTAAAAATTACGTCTGGCAATTCACCGATTACCATCTCGACCGTGGTGTAAATCAGACAGCCGTCTTTTAAGTGACCTCCAACCACCCGTCCTTGGTTGTCGCCGAGTGAGATGTGCAGATGACAGCCGTCTTGGGACAAAGTGCCGGTCAGGGAAACGATCTCGAATTTTTGTTCAAAGGTTTTAAGGCTTTCGTCGGCCAGGCGCAAAGTGGCGCTTTTTAAACTGCCTACGCCCGATAAAATAACACCCGCCTTGATTTGGCGGTCGCGGATATATTGTTCAAGGCTGGTTTTGAGATCTTGGCCGGGCAAAAGCCTAAAGACGTGGATTTTCATCATATGCAAATTATGCCACAACAAGCCGGCGGGTCAAATGCCGGTCAGAGAATTACAGGGGTTTGTTTTTAGGCCAGGGTTAAAACTAAAAAAGCGATGATGGCCAGAGTCACGCCCACGTAGGCTCCGGGAGATAAAACTTCTTTTAAGACCAAAAAGCCCAATAAATTGGCCAGTAAAATTGAAACCGCTCCAAAGATGGCCATGGTTTTGCCCAGTTCAATTGAGGTGAACACATAAAGCTGGCCGAACATAGCGACCATTCTGATCGAAAAATAAGCCAAGAACCAACCGCTTAGGAACGTGGTCAAAGCAAAGCCTTGTTTGGGCATGTAGGCTCTAGCCAACAAGTCGCTGGCCGTAAAAAGCATTTGAGTTCCGATGATGACAGCTATTGGCCAGTTCATATTAGCCCGTATTTTACCATTGCCGGTTTGTTTTGAAAATTATTCAGTTAAAAGCTATCGCTTGTTTAACCTTTGTAAAATGTATTGAAGTTCTAATTTATGTTCGCCGATTTTATCAAAAGTGCTCTCGATGATTATGGGTTTGTCCGTATAGCGCAGGCAATCGATGATTTGATTTTGTTCTGTCTTAAACAGGGGATAGTGCAAAAGACCTTCCTCATAACCGCTCAAGTGGTATTCGACGATTTTGGATGGATACTCGTCCTGGAACCGCTCGGCCAGGCGCAAACCGCGGTCGTTCACAAAACAATGCTGTAAATCCAGGGTCAGATTAAAACTATATTTATCCAAGATGATTTTAATGTCTTCGAGCGATCTGCCGGATGTTTTTTGATCATCCATGTTTTCTATGGAAATCGGTAGCATTTTATAATCTAAAAATACATCCCAGTCTCTGACTCGATCGACATGAAAAACTATGTTTTTAAGGCCGTATTTTTCGACAATAATGGTTAATTTGTCCAATATGCTTCGGGAGGTCTCGTCTTTTTGATAAGCATGAGCCGGCGCGTGCAAAGATACATATCCGAAAGGTGTCAGGTCTAGATTTGTAGTTTCAATAAGATGGTCCAGGTCTTCCTCGCCACGGCAATGAAATTCAAGGGCTTTGGCCAGCCCGCCGGCCGTGCAAAGCTCAAGATACTCATCCGAAAATCTATCCCAATTATTTTGATGTAGTCTGTAAAAATCGCCGTTGCCAAAACCGATGATCATATAATGTTTGGAAGTTTATCCTACGTAGTTTGTTTTTAATTTACGCTCTTTATTGAATCTGTCTATGGCAAGTTGGATTAATTTATCAATTAGCTCGGTGTAGGGTATACCGCTGGCTTCCCATAGCTTTGGATACATGCTTATTTTAGTGAAACCGGGCATGGTGTTTATCTCGTTAACGATTATTTCGTTATTTTCTTTCAGAAAAAAATCAACTCGCCCCAACCCCTCACAAGACAGTGTCTCAAATGTTTTGATGGCGAGTTCTTGTATTCTTTGAGTAACTTGATCAGGAATGTTGGCCGGTATTTCTAAAACAGCGCCCTGTTCATCAAGATATTTGGCCTCGTAAGAGTAAAAATCATGCTTTGGAACCACTTCTCCGGGTATGGATGCCAGGGGTTGTTCATTGCCAAGAACCGCGCATTCGATTTCTCTGCCCGGGATATTTTCTTCTAAAATTATTTTGGTATCAAAATTAAACGCCTCTGAAAGGCCATGCTCGTAAGCATTTTTATCGTGTATTTTGCTTACCCCAACCGATGACCCCATGTTGGCCGGCTTAATAAAAAATGGCAGACCCAGCGTATCTACAATTGTATGATAGTCCGGGATGGGTTCATGAGATTTAAGCGTCATGAATTTTCCAATAGGCAGGCCGGCATCGCGCAGTAAGCGTTTCATGACATCTTTATCCATGCCCACAGCCGAACCGAGGACGCTGGCTCCCACAAAAGGCAGGTTGGCCAGTTTGAGCAATCCTTGGACTGTCCCATCTTCACCAAAAGGACCGTGTAAAATCGGGAAAATTACATCAAGGCTCAAATTTTGGTTGAGATCAACCAGGTTTGAAATTTTTCCGTTACTTTGAGGTGCTAAAGCGACTGTGTCGCCGGCTTGATTTAATTTGATGAGCTTTGGGTCATCCGTATTGAGCAAAAATTGTGAGTCGTTATTTAGCAACCACCGGCCGTTTTTATCTATGCCAATAAGGATAGGATTATATTTCTCTTTATCCAGCGCGTCGAAAATATTTTTAGCGGATTGCAATGACACCTCGTGTTCGGCTGACTTACCGCCAAATAATATGCCCAGGTTGATTTTTTTATTATTCATAAAATGCATTATACATTACTGGTATATTCTTGGGTTCGGTTATTGTTTTACGGGTAAGTTTGAATTATAAAAATCTATTGTTCTTCGAAAGGCAAGACTAACATTATTACCAATATTGTGGTCATCTCCCGCGTATTCGTAATATTCTACGGTTTTTTTCAATTTTTCCATCTCTTGTTTAAGGCCAATGGAAAGCTCAATTGGGACACTGCTGTCATTTGTGCCATGGTGCAACTGGATAGGTATGTGTATATCACCTAAATACGCATACGGATCTAATTTATTCCAAAAATTAGGATTTTTACTGGGCAGCCCGTTTTCAATAACTAAGTCAGTACTAGTGATATTGTTCAAAAAGTCGATTTTATTATTGTATGTTTCAAACATATCAATGTAACTGCCGACTACCCCGGCCCATAACGAAGCTGCTTTGATATCCGGAGAAACAGTAACCACTCGTAGACCAATTTCGCCTCCATTTGAGTGGCCCCAGTAACCGATCCTATTTGGATCAACGTCTGTATAATTTTTTAAATACGCAATGGCATAGAGGGTGTCAACCACATATTTTTCAGAAAAATGCGCTCCAGTAGCCTCTCCTTCCGATTTTCCATGCCCTCGCAGGTCAGGTTTAAAAGTGATAAAGCCGTTGCGGGCCAGCTGCGCTTGATAGGTTGGGTAATTGCCGGTGGTGGAATATTCTTTGGGCGGAATATAGCCATGCACGAAAATAATGGCCGGGAAACCTGTTGCTGGTTTTTGAGCCAATGGCACAGTCAAGAGGCCGAATATTTTTAAACCCTCAGATTTATACGATGCGATGTATTGTTCGTAATTAGTCCCATTAGGTAATTTTTCTTCAATAATAAAATCACCTCCCGGATATGCTCTTTCTCTTAAACTTTCAATCGCCATTGGATGTTTTTCCCTTTCTTCCTCCTCTTCCTCCGCTATCTTGGCAGGAGCAGGGGAGTCGCTATTAGCAAAAGATTCGTTTGATTTATCGGTTGAAATATAGAATACTAAAAATGAGATAACTGCAATCAGAATCACTCCGAATATCGATAATATTATTTTTTTCATAAAATTTTAATTAAAAACTATATGGCCATGATATTCCAGCAGATGTACACGCCATGTTATGCATCCAGGCGACCGGAGAGAGGGAACCGTGGCAGTACTATGCCGAAAGAAGTGGACTGAATTATTTTTTTATTACTTTAGAGATTCATTTTTTTGCACGGGCCTTTTTATGTTCACCGATTCCAACGAGGCCGGGCATTTTAGCTGCTTTTTTTATAACTTTCTTTAACTCCGGTAAATTCACGTCCTCAAGTTTTTTAAAACGAATACAGCTTTTCCCAACGCTTACCTTGCCTAATTCGTCCTTATGTTTTTCAGCCAGATATTCACCGCTTTCTAAAGCGCATACATAGATGCTCATGTAATTCTTCTGGTTGGCAAGTGCGATTATTGGCCAGTCGATCATTTCTTTTTTGTAATTTTTATATGTAAATGAGCCATAACCAAGCATGTTATAGGCAAAATGACATTTTAGTTTTGGGGATACTTTTTGAATAAAATCATTCAAAAATAATATGGGCTTTTTTCTCTCCTCTGGCAACGAATCCAGATACTCTTTTGCGTTTGTAGCCCTAATCGGTTTGAACATGTTGGCCATATTAGCAGTCTCCTTAAAGATTGAATTAAGAGATAGATACTCTATTTATGCGGAAACGTTTCTTGACCTTTATATTATTGTTGAAACGCTTCTGTAAGTTTCTTGATATCAAACTTTTTCATTTGTAAGAATGCTTGTGTGAGGCGTGCAATTTGTTCTTTTGTTCCATTCTGCATCATGGTATCCATCATTGCGGGGACTACTTGCCACGAGAGGCCATATTTGTCTTTGAGCCAGCCGCATTGTTCAGCCTCAGGTACGGCAGATAGCTTCTCCCAATAATAATCAATTTCTGCTTGTGATTCACAATAGATCATCAATGAGATCGCCTCATTGAATTTAAAAACGGGTCCCGCGGTAATCAGGAATAATTCTTGACCCGCTATCGTAAGTGCAGCCATTTCCACATCGCCGCTAGGCGTGTCCGACAGTTCAGTTTTCTTCGATAACTCGGCTTCCGGGAAAACTGAAAGGTAAAAATCAGTAATTTCTTTTAAGTTTTTTTCAAACCAAAGGTGTGGAATTATTTTTTTCATATTTTTAATCGCCTTTAATTATAAGTGATAGCAGTTATATACTTTGTTTTATTATATAAATTAGTTTTTGTAATGAATGAAGAAAACTCAAAATTATCCCCACCCGTTAAATATAAAAATCAAATGGATTGCCCTTTGGGAGTCCATTATTCCCTGTTTACCGTTATAAAAATATTGTTTGTGAATATCTAATGTGCCGCACGCTTGGTGTATAGGATGCTCTTTTTCAAGCTTACTGTGTAAAAGATATTTTGTATAGGTGCTTTTGAACGAAGCCTGCAGCCGTGAGATTTTCCTTTGTTTTAGCGTAAAAACCCGGCCGCTATATTAAATAGGTACGTTGTGACAAGAATTTTTAAAAAAAACGGAATTCTAAAATTTTCATTTAACTTTCTTATTCCAAGCCTCCCTGAATTTTTTCTCACCAAGTTTTTTTAATAATTTTTGGTTTTCAATAAAGTCTTGTCCATATTTTAACCAACTTTTGGTGAAAGTTTTCATTTTTTTGCATGGGAATTCATCGCATTCATAGCAGTGAGCAATATTTTTTTCTTGGCAACACAGATGAAACTTTGTACAACCTTCACATCTTTTAAAATTAATTTCCGCACCTGGGCAAGGATTTTTCTCTCGAGTATAAGCCGGACAACCGCCGCAAAAGCATCCACAAGCCGGTATGCGGCCGGTGTATTCCTTTATAACTGGTTGATTGTTCATACAGTTATTTAAACATTGTTTATTTATGCAGTAAAAGATCCAAATCCACTTCCAAGTCCTCAAATTGTCTTTTTAACAGATTCTTTGAGTCTTCCACTCCCTTGTTGTAAATATCTGTACCAATATTTTGCAAAAAGAAGTCTAAAACGTCTTCCGCCGCAATCATTCCAATTTCTTCATCGCGTTTTTGTTTGAAAAAAGTGATGATTTCGTCAATACAGATCTTTCTTTTTTCTTTTGGAAGCAGATCCCATTTACGCTTGATTTCATTCATACGGGTGAGTGACAAAGCGGGCCGGCATAACTCTTGCAGGGCCAGGAGTCGCTGTTTTAATTGGAAAATTTGAAGCTTTCGGCTAATTTATCAAATACTTCAATGTCTTCAGCTTCTTTGCTGTTAATAAAGATTTTAAATATTTGATCTCCTTTTTTAAGCAATACTGAATATCCACTGACAGGAGAGCCTTCTTGTTTTGTCCGGATGGCGGCAATCCCGTTTATGGTTAGATTTTCCCTAGTGAGATATTTTGTTCCGGTGTTTCTTTCTAAAAAATTTAAGTATTCTTCCAACGTGCCGGTGTAGTTGCTCACTTCAACTCCGCCTTTTCCGGATTGGCTGGTTGCTCCGACTCCGAACAAGGAATTGTGCGTGTTGTATTGATTGATGGCCGCGTTCCAGACGGTAGAGTATTTGAAGCTATAACCACCATCTGGGTTGGAAAATGAGTTCCATCCTTGATATCCATCGATTGGCGCATCAGGCAGCTCTGCGTTTTGATTATTTTCGATCACTGGCAGATTTTGATTCGCGTCTTGTCCCGGAATTGGCTGCTCCGCGCCTATATTAAAGGTTTTTTGATAGGAACAACCAGCTAAAAAAATGGATAGACCGACGACTGCCACTAAAGGAAGTTTTTTATTCATAGAGTATAATCAAAGATTAAGAAATTCATTGTATTTACTCACATTTATATGTTCTGTGCAATACAGTCGATGCGCTAAACTTAGACGAATCTTTTCGCACGCCAGGAGTGTATTCGATTTATTTATGCTTTTTTAGAATTTTTACTGCTCCTTGACTGACATCGACTTCTACCAAATCACCGTCTTTTAAGATCGAGGTGGCATTTTTGGTCCCAATTATACAAGGTATTTTTAACTCTCTTGACACTATGGCTGCATGGCAAGTTATCCCGCCTTCATCGGTGATGATCGCTTTTGCCTTTTTCATGTACGGAATAAAATGAGGAGTAGTTTGTATGGCGACCAGGATTTTGCCGTCTATTAGATGATTTTTGGTTATCAATTCGGACTTGTCTTTAATAATAATAGCTTTGCCTCTTATCAGCTTCTTGGGGTCATAGGCGGCCTGTCCAAAGATTTTATTGGCAATATTCGGTTTATTGGTTTCTTTGTCTAGTTTCAAAAAATACTTTTGCATCTCTTTAATTTCTGCTAAATCATCAATAATTTCTCGTTTATCATTTTTTAGATTTAAAAAGACGAATCCGTGATTTTTCCTGGAACTTATTTTTTTTAGTGCTTCTTTATCCGTCAATTTGCCGCTTAACCAAGCTCTAACTTCATTTATTGTTAAGGATTTCATTAAAAGTAACGGATCAATCCTTAAGTTTTTATTTTTTATCAAATACGAAATAAAATAGAATAAATTTTCGCCCATTGCTTCTTCTTTGAATGCCACGCTGTTTCTCCAGGCATCGTGCACTTTTAGTATCTTATTTACATTTTTGAGATCGTGAGAATTTTCAGTTAATTTCAAGCCCAAAGAAAAAATAATGATAAAGTACGCGCTAGATTTTTCATAAAGAGACAGTATCTCATTAAATATATTTAGGCTTTGGTCATAATCATTCTTCTTAATGGCTAAAAGCATTTTTTTGCCTTTAACCGCTATTTTCTTATAGACAGCATTATCTTTATTAACAAAATCCGATAAAATCTTTGGATTTTTATAAATTTTTTCGTATGAGAAGGCGTGAAATTTTTTTGCTTGAACAAGGTTGAAAACTCTTATGGGGGAGCTTTTTCTAAGCGGAATAAGTATTGTTTCAGCAAAACTCATTCCGTATTCCTGTCTAATGTAGTCGTAACCGCTGGTTTTGGCAGAATAAAACAGGAGTGATTCGTCGGCTCTTACTCCAAAAAACCACTTTTGACTTTTAATATAATCAAAAATTTTTTGTTTGCTTGAAATTGGGATGCTTGCTCCTTTTGTTGGCATAAATTATGAATTTTGGAAGTTGTGATGTATGTGAGAATTGAGAGCAGGGCGATTTGCCTGTATTAGATGGTGGGCGCCCGGAGTGATGAGGAGAGTAATGATAACAGATCTAGTTATAAATTATTTGTCTAATCTTAATTCAAAAAATAAAGCTGTGTATTTTGGGTCTTTTTTGGATTCTTCGGTTTTGACAATACTGTAGCCTCTTTGTTTTAGCAATTGTTGCATTGCCCCGGAGACATTATATACTTTAACGGATACCGACTCAAAACCATTTTCATGAGCAAATTGTTCATTTTTATCGAGTAGGGAACTGCCCATACCTTCCCCCCTATGCTTTTTACTCACTCCCAAGATCCAAATATAGAATGATTTGTCATCCTTGAAAGAAATAGAATCGCCAGCAAGTTGGCCATCTTTTTTCGCAATAAATATAACCGGCTCTTTGCCTTTAAGTTTATCTTGATATTGTTCTAATGAATACGGTTTGTCTTCATACATTCCTTCAAATATCTCATAATTGAAATGGACGACTTGCTCTAGATGCTCAAGGCCGCCTTTTTCAATAACTGTTGCCGGATGCATAGAATTTTTTCTTGAATTATATTTATTCTTTAAACCATTTTTTGGCACTTGGTCTGCGGTGAGGACAACCAGGCCAACAACAAGGTCTGCGTTTCCCCTCTAATAGTTCCGTGGATACGCGATCGAGATGCATTTTTCTTGTTTCCGGTTTTTTTACATTCGTAACCCAACAAATCCACTCATTGCGAGCTAGAGGTGTTAAATCGTTCCATTTAGAAAGCAGATCCGGGTTAGAGATTAACGCAGCTTTTAAATCTTTAGGTACTTCGTGAACCACACCTGTACCAATTTCATTTTTTTTCATATCAACAGTCGTTAATTAATTCAACTGGTATGCATATTTTGAGCAGCAGATGGGGCCGAGATCGGAACTATAAGCCCCGTGTTTCACGAGATTAAGCGTAACACAGTAGAGTAAAAGCGCAACGCTGTCGTGTGTCGAAAGACGGTTTATTCTTTGGTTTCATCAAGAATTACCTTGTCATTAAATCCGCCTCTGGCCTCTCTTTTTCTTTTTTGAATTTCTACAATCTGTTCAATATTCCAATTTTTGACGTTATTAATTGCAGTTATTACTTCAAATACGTCTGCCATTTCGTCTATTGTTTCCGCTTTTAGGAACTCGTCTACTTCTTCTTGAAGTTTTTCTTTTAGTTTATTCCAATATTCGTCATCAGAAGCGATGTGCGTTATTGGAACATCTCCCTTGCTCTTGATTATTTCGGGGATTTTATCTCTGACGAGTTTATTGTATTTCATAGCAATGATTAGTTGAAAGCCGAATTTTAATCATTCTTATGCCTAGCTAGTAATTTGCGTGCCCTTGATGTTCGTCGGCACTTGTACTGACAGTGAATTACCAATCAACCGGCAATGTTCCCGTAAAAGGAAAATCTCCAAATAAGACATCGGCCACTCCCTGTCCTTCGCTGCCGGGGAGCCAGGCTGCGATAATCCCATCCCAATTATTGGTATATTCTTTGATATCCAATGGGCGTCCAGAAACTAGGATAACTACTATTTTTTTGCTTTTTGCTTTTACCTTTTCAATCACCATTAAATCTTCATCGCTTAAGCTCGGATCAGCCGCATCTCCCCAGCCCTCGGCATAAGGTTTTTCACCGACAACGACAATTCCAATGTCAGCCAGAGCGTTTTTTGTTGAAAAATTTCCGTCTTTATTGTATTCAACTTCCGTTTCTTTGGAGACTATATTTTTTATGGCCTCAAGAATGGTGGTCCCTAAAATACCATAATTGCCGTCTATACCTTGCCACTCGGTTGTCCACCCGCCCGCCTGCCGGCCTAAATTGTCGGCCGATGAACCGGCTATTAGGATTTTTTCCGTTGTTTTTGAAAGGGGTAGTAAAGAATTTTTATTTTCTAATAATACTTGAGATTTTCGAACAGCTTCCCTGGCTATTTCGCGATGCTGATCGCTGCCTATAACCGATAATCCCTCGGGTTGTGCCTGGGGACGGTCGAACAAGCCTGTCTCAAATTTGACTGTTAAAATTCTTTTGACGGCATCATCTATCCGTTCTTTTGATATATCGCCATTAGATAATGCTTGTTGCATGTTAGAGATAAAATCTTTGTATTCAAACGGAGTCATGACCATGTCAATCCCCGCGTTCACTGCTCTGACTAATGAATTGTATTTATCTGATTCGATTTGATAAACACCATACCAATCAGAAACTATAAAGCCGGTGAATCCCAGTTCGTTTTTCAAAATCTCTGTTAAAAGATGATAATTGTCGGAGTTCATTTTGCCTTGCCAGCTGGCTGTACCCACCATAACGACCCGCGCTCCGGAGGTGATGGCTTTTTGAAAAGGAACCAGGTGAGTCTGACGCAAGGTTGTTTCGTCGAGAGTTATATTTCCCTCTTCCACCTTGAATTTTTTATTGCGGGAGGTGCCGTATTCCATGTCTCCACCTCCAATAAAGTGTTTGGGGTTGGCTAAAACATTAAAATAGCCAAAAGATGAGTCCTGCATGCCCTCTAAATAGGCGGTTCCCAGTTGCGCTACATTATCAGTATCTGATCCAAAGGTTTCGAATGTCTTGCCCCAACGGATATCTTTAACTACATCAAGATTAGGAGCGAAATTCCAATAAATACCGGTGGCAGCCATTTCTTCGGCGGTTGCTTGGGCAACTCGTTTGACCAGATCCGGGTCTTTGGTGGCCCCTAAGCCAATGGAATGCGGGAAAATTGTCGCTCCCAGAACATTGCCATGGCCATGGATGGCATCAATGCCATACAAAAGCGGTATACCCAAACAAGTCTCTTTGGCGGCCGATTGAAAATTATTTATCATTTGAAGCCAAGCCAAGGGAGTATCTTGTTTTGGTCCTGCTCCGCCGCCGCTTAAGAGTGCTCCAATATTATATCGCGTAATATCGTTAAGATTATGAATGCTGTTTTTTTCAATTAAAACCATTTGCCCAATTTTTTCCGCGTCGGTCATTCTGCTCATTAAGTCCGCCACTCTTTCGTCAATTGACAATGCCGGGTTTTGGTAAGGGAGATCTATTTGGTGGCAGTCTGCGCTTTCGTTGGCAGGCGGCGGGGATGGTAAATTAAGGAAAATAAGAACAGAGGCCGCGATTAAGAGCAGAGATATAATCAAAATTATAATTAACTTTGAGCGATAATAGGTAAGATTCATAGTTGTATGTTATGCGAAGTATCTTAAATCAAGTGTACTTGGAGAAGCGTGTTTCGTATAGCGGAAGAAGCCAAATTTTACCCACCTCCACAATTATTGACGCAAAATCTTATCCATTGCTCTGCCATTTGCCAACTCATCCACCAGCTTATCCAGATACCTTGCTTGTTGCGTTAGTGGGTTTTTGATTTCTTCTATTCGATATCCGCAGATTACACCTGTAATAAGGCGTGCCTTTGGATTCAATTTTGCCTGCTGAAAGAACAGCTCAAAAGTTACTTTTTCATGAATGAGTTTTTGTAGCATTTTTTCATCAAAACCAGTCAACCACGCAATGACTTGATGTAATTCTTCTTTTGTTCTTCCTTTTTTCTCTACTTTTGTTACATAGTGCGGATATACAGATCCAAATGTCATGTTTGCTATGCGCTCATCATGTTTGGGGGTTGTTTTCATAATTGTTTTTCCGTTAGAATTTTTACCCGCATTAACGCTTTCGGGAGTCTGTCCTTAAAAGTGTCTATCTGCCCCGGCGGGATGTCGAGTTCAACGGTCAAGGTGGTGACGCCGTCTTTTTCTGTCAGCGAATAGCTCTCCATACCGCCGGTCCATTCCTTTTCGCGTTCCTGCCGGCCGCTCTCTTTTGTGTCCGCGCTGTGCCTGAACAATACAAACTTGTTCGGATCAAGCTTCTCGACCAAGCTAGTTACTCCGTAACCGGAGACGGAAGAGATGAACTGTACCTCTTTTCCTTCTTGCATAGCTCCTTCCATATACGTTCCTTCGTCAATATTATTCGCCCAGTCACGAAACGTCTCGTCCTCCCAAAGTGTGTTCCAAACGTCCTCTTTTGAGGCGTTTATTTCGACTGAAAATTGCATTTTTTCCATATTTAAAATTTAATCAATTAATTAATTTATTGCGATGGTACATGCTTGAAAAATGAAAGCAGGGTTTGCGGGCATTCATCAAAGATGCAGTCGGTCTTCTTTTGAGTTTAGTGAGTGCTTGCCCGGCGAAATAGCAAACCTGAACCGGCAAAAATTACCGCGAAAACGGAATTGGCAATAAACACGCCGATAACGCCCGCATTGCCCCAACCGACTTCTGGCGAGATAATCAGTGCAGCTACGGGAATTAGAAATTGAACTAGTGCCGTCGCAAACAGTGTTCGGGCCATGCCACGTGGCTGGAAGCGCGAAACAAGTGATCCAATGAGTCCGACAGCAGGTACCGTCCAGTACATTAAGTTTACAGAGTTGTTCTCACTCCCAATAATACCAATGGCGCCGCTGACCCAGCCGAGAAGAAATATTCCCATAAGACCAACTCCGAAAGCGATACGATATATTTTGTCGCGAGTCTTCAACCATTGCCACAATTCGTAGGCACCGCCCACGGCCAGCATCATGACTATGTAGGCAACGGCTTCATTCCATTGCACTTCGTTTGTTAATTGCATCGCCAAAGGGATCATTAGGATGAGAACTATAACAAAAGTCCAAACAATGAATCTTCTTGTGTTGCGCATATTAGTAATTAATAATTTTGATTTGTAAACTACACCAATGAACCAAATAATTTTTTTGAATGCAAATAGTATAAGATGACAATTATTGGAAATAGCAAGTCGGCAAATATTATGCTTGGACCTATATTTCCTACATGATAATTTCCAGAGACTACTCTTTTTCAATCAAAAATGATTGAACGATTATTGCTATTGCCGCTAAAGTTATAATAATGTTAAAAGCGGTGCCTTCTAGAAATTTTCCAAATAATACGATTAATATTATTATAGAATATAGTCTTAATAGCCAAACATGAATATTTTTTTTCATAGTATTTAACAGTTTATAGTTAAGAATATTTAAATGTTGGCGTAAATATTTGATTGCGTGGAATTTCCGTATTAAGGGAGGTCGTGGCTAACGTATGGGTGGAGCGGAACGGAGTCGTATGCGTCTGTTGAAGGAAGTTTAGACTCTTTCTCTGGTTTTTTTAATCATGGTGTTGTATTTCATTGTATATTGTTTTATTTCCTTGGCGTAGCGCTCACAGGCCGTGTTGAGTTTTTCGGAAAACGCACGAAATTCATCATCAAATGATGCGTTATTTTTATGGCCTCTTTTTATTCTCAACGGTTTTTCACAGAAACGAGTATTAGATTCACCATCCCATCTATTGATGATATATCCGCCTGATCCGAGAGGGCTGTCGTAAGTGGCGTCGGTAAGTACCCAATGGTTTTCAATGAATACCTCAAGCGTATGATGATAATCGATCTGATCTGGTATGTATTGGGCTTCAGCAGGCAAATTTCGGAGCTTGTAGCGTACGATAACCGGCCGGGTTGCGTATCCAAGTTCATTGAATAGTACCGCGAGTAAGTCGGCTTTGCCTTTACAGTCCCCATGTCCCTTAGCTAGAACGTATTGATAGTTCTGCTCACCTCCAACGTAGTAAGGGATATCTCTAACAAAGTTAAAAATACTAACCCTCTTTTCTCGTGGGTCTCTAATAGCAGATACGGTCTTTAAGATTTCATTAATTTTCATAGGTAAACAAGCAATATTTCCTACAATGTTCCTTTCCAATAAGTGTTTTTCGCGATCAATTATTGCGATTTATTTTCTTTTGCTCTGAATTTCGTTATTTTTTTAATCAGATCAAATGGAATCGGTTTATCAATTGGAAATTTGACAGAGCCTTTGGCAGTTTCATATTTTGATAATTCTTTTTTAAATTGGCTTATGCCGGAGGGAGCCGGATAGAATCCAATATGCTTTTTATAGGCGGCAAAATGAACAAGATTCCCATGGTATTTGAACGTAGGAATGCCATAATTTATAATTTCCTCAGCCTCAGGTACGATGTCCTTAATGGTTTTTCTTAGCTTGTTTAACAAATCTTGGACCTCCTTAGGAAATTGTGAGATATATTCATCGATGGTTGAAATCATATTTTTAGAAGTGCAATGTTCGCTTTTATCTTTTACAGATTCACTATTCACAAATTTCTTTCAACTTGGCGAGTGCTTTTGGGTAAGTTTGATTCATAAAATCAACATAATCTTCGGCCGTATCTACCTCAACAGTCACCGCTGACGTGCCGTTGATTTCTTCAAAAGAATAATTTTCCAATCCGCCGGCCCATTTTTCGACTTCCGGGCCTTCGGTGATTTCTTTAGCATCTTTAAAAAGACCGTAGTGCCTGATAGAAACAAATTTATTGGGATCGTTTTCAGCTATTTCAGAAACCATGCCTGACTTTTCGCCTTTCTCATCCGTGGCAATAAAGTGAATTTTGCTGCCCTTATCCCAACTGCCTTCGTAAGTAGATGTTGGACCGAATGAAGCGGTCCATTGTTCATAGGTTGATTTATCGCTAATACCAAGCATCGCGTCATAGACTTTGATTACCGGAGCATTGATTTTTACGTTGAATTGTAGTTTTTTCATATATGTCTAAGTCAGGTTAGTAAAATTTTGAAAAGCAGTCATTTTTTTGACTGAGATTTTACAGCGTCATTTGTCTCTCTTTGTATTTATAACAACGTTTAAGTCTTTAGCTTTAATTTCTGCTACGTTGTGGCAAATAACAGACGCATCTTTGGTTTTTCCTCTTACGCTTTAAGCGTTTTTTGAGAATCAAGTCTTTTCTAAAGAATTAGTCTGATTCCCGACTACAATTACTGTAACCCACAATTGGATTACTGTCTAAAAAACAAACAAGGGGTACTACTGGCTTATAAACATTGCGATGATGGTGTTGCCAGCTGTACAGGATAACGTATTTTGGTGAATGACTGACGACGGACGATAAATGAAGATAATATAGAGAGGTCGGGTCTAAACCAGGTGTCCGAAGTTAGACTAGGCGTTGCCTTCAAGAGGGGGTATTCATTGACAGTATCGCTTAATAATGATAAGTCAAATCTGACATTCAATAGGAGGGTCCCGCATGTCCTGTATATTGTGCGAGAACGTCACGAACAGCCACAGCCGAGCACCGTTCTGCCCGCCCCGAGGAACCGTGAACGACGTGTTCTACAAGTGTCCCTGTGGTCAGCGGTATATGCAGTACAACAACTTCTTCCATCTGTGGCAGCCGAACACCAAGGAACAGGAGGATGGGTTTCGACAAGAGGTGCTCGGGGATCTCGGGTTCGAATATGACCCGTAACTATGTGCCGTAAGGTGTTAACCTAATCGGATCCGCAGCCATGCGGGCCCGAATTTTTTTAGAGCACTTTTTACTCTAATAATCGCTTGAATACAATCGTTTTAATGTCGTATAGCTGATGTTAGCGTGCATCGCAACCATTTCTTACAAGAATAGGTTAAGATTTACATTCTCGTTGAACAATAAATTTACAGGTGATGGTTCTTCATGGTTCTTGGCCCATCAAAATATTTCCGCAGAAAACAATGCAAAAGTAAAAATCAGGTTCACTTTATAAAACTTTGAAGTTTTTATATTCTAATTCAAAACCATAAATTGATTTGAATAGATCCGCGAAATCTTTTTTAGAGTTGGATTCTTTGGCTTTTTTCAACAGTTGAAATAGTTTTTCTTTTCCGTTGTTGTTCACTAAATATTTAACCGCAAAACCTGATTCTGAATAGACTTCTTTTCCGCCCTTTTCGTAAAATTCAAGGAATTGTGAGTATTTTTTTGGTTTTTTCATTAATTCCAGTTGTCCGGATAAAAAGATGGAGATTCCCTCAAGTAACCAAATCGGTTTTTGGGTGAATTCACTGACAATATTGGTAAAACAATGAGCTAATTCGTGTTTTAGTAAACTAAAGTACTTTTCATCTGAATATTTATGATTGCTTTCGGCTCCATAGTTTTTGTCTGAAAGCATGTAAACCGTATTCCCGCTGACCCATCCGACGAGCCAGGCTTCGGTTTTTTTGCCTTTAAAATCATTAATGGTTTTTCTATCCGGGACTAAAACTAAGTTTGGTCGATTGCGTTTCCAGCCTAATTCAAAAAAAGAATCCAATTCCTTCATTGATTTCTCATAAGCTTTTTCTAGTTTTGGATGGGCGATTTTATTGATTTCAAATATCATATGCTGAAAAAATGACCTCTCCTGCTTTTCAGCTGTAGCTTCAGCGAAGGCGGAGTGTCCTATTAGCGCTACTTTACTTGTTATTTTGGCGTTCTATTCGTTATCTTCCGGAATGAAAGATGAATGATGATGTGCTATTTTCCAGTCTCCATTCTCATCTAGTTTCCAAAGAAACGTAAACCTGGCGTGCAATGTATCTTCTTGATCTTTCGGCCCGACTTTAAAATCATACTTGCCTGAATGCAGGAAATGGTTGCCATCTATTTTTTGAATCACGCTTTCGGTAATCTCCCCTCGGGGATTTTTTTCTAGAAATTTTTTAAAATACTCTTCCGCTCCATTGGGCCCTTTTTTAAAATCTCCTGAAACAGTGGGCAAAAAAGTTCCATCATCAGTATAGATTTCAGCTACTTTTTTAGGATCTCCGGTTTGCAGCAAATCATTCCACTTTTGAAAATTTTCAGCCGCAATTTCTTGGAAATTGGCTTCATTTTCTAAATTCCTTGATCCTAACCCTTTGTTTTCAGGTGTTGCGAATATGCTTTCTGATGATTCCATAGTTGTATTGGTAAAAAGTAAATTATTTATAATAATTAAGCATTTGTCGGTGTCGCTTTCGCAGAGGAACGCAAGATCGAATTTTATTCTGTTTTTTCAAAAAATATTTTTTGAGTGTATTGCCCCTGCTTTGAACGAACTGATATTTATTGAGACATAAAGCCTGTTCGTTCTGTTAAATAGCATTTTTGGTTATGCGAAGTTACTTAATTATTAGTTTATCAGATCCTCGGCTTAATGCTAGTCTTCACCAAAGTCTCTGAAATTAAAGGACTTTTTACATTTTTTGTCCCGGCTGAGATTGACAGGCTTTTAAAAAATAGTTTATATTGCGATGTCCGTCCACCTACTCGCACGGAGGCTGTCATGGACGAAGAAAAGCAACGGAAAAAGCGGCACCTGGCCTGGGCCGCTCTGATCATTTTGCACCTGCTGTTCACCGGGATGTTTTTCCTAGTCGCTCCGACAGAGGTAATGTACTTTGGCGCGATCAGCTACTTTGTTCTTGTTTTGCCGGGTCTGATCTGGCTTGGCAGTCTCACTCGTCTGCCGAAGTAGGCGGCATACCAGCCGACGCCTTGCTCACACGGCCGGCTTCGCAGCTCAGCGGAGTCGGTTTTTTTATTGAATGAATAATTGTCGAATAACCAATGTTTTTATTGAATACTGTTTAAAACTTCATTCCATCGAGTATGGCTTGATAATCTGCTTGCAGATCATCAAAGTTGGATACGTCGCCGCCGAAGGTGATGGCATAAATTTGATTATCAACCAGCACGTAAACATATTCATACTTCATTTTGATACCTGCCACCTCGCCGGTAAACAAAAATTTTCGCGCGTCTTGGCCATCAACGGTAATTTTTTCCGTCGAGCCGATAGCTTCGACGTTTTTAAAGGCATTCTTGATCATGGAAAAGGCCTGCGCAGCGACTTCGTCCAGATCCGTGGTGCTAAAACTTTCCGTTTTTGCCATAAAGCTGGTGGTGCCTTTTAAATATTGAACCTTTAAAACAGAGCCCTCTACCGGTTTCCAGCCTTCCGGCACAACAACCGTGGGATTTAGGCCGTTAGCTTGAGCTTTGGGCGCCACAGCCGAAGGACCCGAGTTTTGTGATGGATTGTCCGTCGGTGTTTGACCTTGAATTGGATCGGTTGTTCCACAGCCCGTAATAAAAAATACGCTTAACATGACCGCGCCCAGCTTGATGGTGTTTTTCATAAAAAATTTATGGATTATTATGGTTGATGTTCTCACTAAATGAGAAAATAATCAAATAAATTGTTTATCATTCTGGCTTTTCTCTATTTCACCATAGTTTGATGAGCTGGTTCGGTTTCAGCCGGGCTGCTGACCTCATTTTTTCATCTGGATGGTCTTGTTCTTAAGGCTTTTTTATAGCGATGTTTATTGTTGTGCACTCCAGGAGTAGGTGGCAAAATTAACACCCATCATGGAGAGGTGAATGTCCCCGCTGATTACTGTTTGACTGCCGTTTTTGCTGGCACTGCCATCAAACACGCAATTAAGTACGGCGCCATCCTCCTTCATGGTTATGGAAAAATGAACTTTACTACCTCCGTATTGCGCATCACCACTATAACCATTCACATTGGCTGTCCCTGTCCCATTCTCATTAAGCTGGAGTGTTACCGACAAACTGTCGGGAGCTTCCACGTCTTCTGCGACATACTGTAGCCCTGCGCTTCCGCTATAAGTGCCGGCCATGGTCTGCCCTGTCACGGAGCCCGTAACAGTTTCCGGCGGCTGTTCAGTATCGGAAGGTTCTGTCTCCTGTGCTTGGGCAGCTTCCGGGGAGTTGGCTGCCGGCGACTGTTCATTTTGACCTGTGGTCTCATTATTGTTTCCGTCTTTGATATTCAGCGCTTCGGCTATGGTCTCACCGCTGGGCAAGGCGTTGTGGTCTTCTCTCCAGGCCGGGAGTTCTTCCTCGCTCAAGGCCGCGCCCTTGGCTTTAAGCTCTCCATTTTTTTGAGGCTCTAAGCTGATGCCGATAATTTTTCCGTCCTGCACAACAGATCTTAACTGGTCACCCGTAAAGATAGCCATGCCCAACTTGTCGACCGCTTTAGTCAGATTCTGAGGCAAATTGGCGATGGTTAGAATGGCTGCGGCCGGCTCGGTAACCACCCGGAGTTTGCCCACCATCTCTGACACCTTGTTTCTATCACCCAAAGCAATTTTGGCTTCATCATCAGCCACTTCCAATACTAAATCAGCCCCGCCTACCACCAAAGCAGTCTTGGCCACCACTCCACCGGCGGCCACGCCTGTCAGACCTCCGGTCAATATGACTCCTCCCACAAAAACAGTTACCTTGGCACTATTCTTAATCCCCATTGAATTCTGTTCGCAAGTTTCAAAGACATCCCCCTCCATACCATAAGCTTCTCTGGTGATTTGATCTTGTGTTTGATTTAAAATTAATTGAGCCATTTTAGCATCCACTCCCAAGTGTTGAGCTAGAGTTCTTATTTGTCTCCCGGCTGGAGCTTTTTCAATTATCTTTTGGACCTCTACAGAGTCATAAGCATGGGCACTTTTTACCAATTCAAAGGTCGTTTTTTCCTCGGCCATTTCGGTGGCTGATTTTTCTAAAACCGAAGCGTCATCTTCCAGTGTTTTCCAATCTTCAATAATGGCTGTCATTTCTTGATGCCACTTATCATAATCTTGGTATTCCTCAGCCTTTTCCAAAACGTTTTCAGTTCGATAGCGCAGAGAGGCGTATTTTTGAGAAATTGTCAGAGTTTGCTCTAATACGACTTGTTCTTGGGGTTGATCGGTTTTTTCTTTATTAAGAAAATAAAAAGATCCAATCAATAGAACAAGCAGGCCTCCGACTAAAATGATAAGGGTTTTTTTCATAGTATTAATTAATTATATTATTTTATTATTTAAGCTCATTTTTTCCATTAAAAAGTTCAACGTAATCTTTGTATATATAGGATTGTCCGTATTTTTTATCTTTATCTTTCGGTGATAGAATTTTCATGTCAATGAATCTGTCAATAACTGTTTGCGCGCCTGCACGTGTAAAGCCTATCCAATTCTGAATAACATTAACATTTACAATCGGCTGTCCATAAAGTTTTGGCAAAACAATGGTTGCGCTTTCAGAGGCGCGCTTGCCAAGATTCTGAATTTTCATCATATCTTTTTGCCGTAAAACAGTGATTTTATCAACAATATCAATAGCCTCATTGGCTATCTCGATGACACCGTCCAGAAAAAAATCAATCCAATCATGTACATGGCCATTATGATAACCGAATAATTTTTCGTAATATAATTTTTGGTGCTTTTTAAAAAAAGATGACAAAGACAAGACCGGTTTTTCCAAATAACCTTCTTTCCATAAATAAAAAGTAATCAACATTCTGCCCGTTCTTCCGTTCCCATCTAAAAATGGATGGATTGTTTCAAATTGAGCATGTATGAGACCGGCTTTAATTACAGTAGGAACGGCATCATCAGAATGTATGAATTTTTCCAAATCATCAAGCGCTTTATGCATATCATGAACGGCAGGAGGGACGAATCTGGCGTTGTCCGGTCTTGTGCCGCCAATCCAATTTTGACTTTTACGGAATTCTCCGGGATCAGAAAAGTGAGTCGCGCGGGCTTTGTGCATCAATTGTTTATGCAATTCACGGATAAATCTAAGCGCCATGGGGAAATTATCCGTTGTGACTCGTTTGATTCCATAATTAAGAGCTTTGATGTAATGCAAAATATCATCTACATCTGCAGGTGTATTTGTATTTATTTTGACTTCTGCCTCGATCGCGTCAATCATGGTCGCCATGGTTCCCTCGATTTGACTTGAGGAAGCGGCATCTTTCCGTAAATACATCAGAAGAAAAAAATCAGAATCAGGCAATAACTTGGTGATGCCATCCAGTTTGCCGAGCAGTCTAGTGGCCTCATTGTTCTTTTTTAAGATTTTTGGTTCAAAAAGAAAACTTTCCTTTGGCGGGAAAGGATTAGGGGTAAAGGCTTTAAAGCCCTCTGTTTGTTCTATATTTTGGCCAATTATAACGTTTTGCATGCTTTGGTTACATCTTTATCTTAATGTATACAAAGTATATATGTTTGTATACATTGTGTCAATTAATGTATACAAACTTTTCAATCAGGCCGGTGCTTTTTGATTGACGCATGCCTTCAAGTCCTATTTTAGCCATCAGATCTCTTCTCGATCTTTGCTCTTCAATTCAATCAGCTGGCCCACTTGTTTAAGGACCGGGAGCATCATGGTTCGTTCCGCATAGATGTGCCAATATCTGGGCAGACTAAAGAAGACTTTCCAGGGTTGTTTACCTTGTTCTTCGTAGATGTCCAAATTAAACCAGATGGTAAAATCAAGCGCATCCCAATGGTCTGATTCGATATCGATCAGGCCAAAAGCGGGCAGCGCGCCCAATTCTGTATCGGAAACGTTTGATTGAATAATGTCATCATCACTCGTCAGCACCATGCCGGAATTATGATTTTTTATTTTCTGTATGTGCTATTTTTTGGAAAATAAAAATATCATCAATTGTACCTTTCTTTTTTGGAAACGTCGTTGCTAAGACAAATTGTTTCCCCTTATGATTGAATATGAGCACGTCTTCTTTATCTGCGTCACCGATAAAGTCAGCCATTTCGGGGTTTTCTTGTAGTATTTTTGCGTTTTGTTATCGTAGCTTCTCTCTTGCAACAGTTATTATTTTCTTGTATTCAGCAAGAACATTTTCTTTTTTTCCTGTAACTATTTCTACAATTGGGGCCGCCATTTGATAATTGGCCGCTCCCCAGTTGAATGGGGCGTTTTTGAATTCTTCTTCTGTGTCTATTTCTTTCCAGCAATCTTCAAGATTTTCGGCATCTAGTATCAATTCCCCATCTTTTGACACTCTAATCATTGCACGAATTTGATATTGTTCATTTCGGTGTAAAGTGGTTGCTGTTCCGTGATAGTCGTTGCTTAAAACAAAACCGTTTTCAATAACATGAGAAGCAGGAATGTCTGGCGTAATTTGGGGATTTAACATAATCAGTATATCCACTTTGCCAGGATCGAATTCTAATGCCGAAGCAGCATGTGCTTCAAACCCACCTTTTTGTAAGGCCTCGACCGATTTTTGGTCAACATCAACATAAATAACTTTGCTATCCGGAAAAACAACCGACGGAGACACATCGTTTGCGCCACAAGGGTGATAAACCACATCGGCTTTAGGCTTGAAGTTTTCTCTAAACAAAGAATATTTAGCCACTAAATCAGGGTGCGGTTCTGCTTCAACTGATTTTGGTTCATTTTCGGGCTTTGGTATCTCTTCGGGTAGAGGTTTTTCAAATTTTTCCATAATTTTTTTAAATAAACTGTTTCCAAAAGGTTAAGTTATTTCACATAACGTTTGCGTGTATCAGAAGTTTTTTCGAAATGAAATGAGAAAAAATTTGGGTGGAGAAAATTTGCCTTCCTTATTATTTCATTTGAGCAAATTTTAGTAACCTGATACACGCTGTTAGACGATGCATCACTCAAAGCGCCCCCGGTAAATTACTCGAAGATTACTCCCGAGATAAATCTTTCAATTAAAACTCGGTCTGCTGGAAACAAGTTCAACTTAAGAGCATCAGCCGTTGAATACCAGCTCCAATCCAATCGTCCTTCATCTTGAAGATCAGTCAAGTCGCCAGAGAGATAATCAGCTTTCATGCCAACCGTGATATAACTCTTGGCTTTATCTTCACGATAAAAGTCGTATATAGAAATAAGTTGGATATTCGAGCATGAAACTCCACTTTCTTCCTTAACCTCTCTGGCAGCGAAGTCTCACCACTCTCCCAATGACCACCTGGAACACCGAAAACGGCGTCACCTTTACGCGTATCTTTGCCAATTAAAACCAAGCCATCTTTTATGACAACCGTGGCAACACCCACTGAAGGGCGATTGGATTCGTCTTTTGAACTCATAGGTTAAATTTAGTATTAGCTTTGAGTGATATTTCAGTTAACGTTTCGGCATATCTGATGTTTTGTGGAGCGTAGCGGAACAAAATATGGGTGGAGGCTTTGTATAAAAGCCGTAACCAGGTATGCCGTGTTGTACGATGTAATAAAAAGTTTTAATTTTGCGATAGCAAAATATAAGGGCTATTTCATTTTTAATTTTTAGTCGATATTCTGTCGTTTTCTCCTGGTCGGAATATTTTTAGACTTAACCCAAAAGAAGTGCCGTCCTTTTCTGATGTTAGGTATCCGCTATTACGATCACTTGAATACAAAGAGATTTTTGGCTTGCCCCATTTTTCAAAAAATTCCTTGTCGTGCTTTTCTATATCAAATGGCTCTGGTTCATAATCAAAATATGTTTCATATTTTATGCCAAGTTCCTTGAATTTTTTCTCAATATGGTCTGGCCATTTGATAATGGTATTGTTTTCCGTATCGTGAAAGCGTTGACCAAGCGCAAGAAGAAAATTGAAAATTTCGTGTAATGGGAATTGAAAAAGGTAATTTTCTTTTTCGTAATCAAAATCGCTTCGGGGGCCGCCGATATATTTATCAAAAATATCATTGCGGATATAACTGTCGCCGATATCCACTGATAGTTTTTTTCTTTGTTCACGTTTTTTATCACTTTCATTGACTGATGATTTTAGACCGCTATCCGAATTAAAAAAGTAACCGCTGTCGCCAAATTCATCTACTGGATAAAAAACTTGCTTTCCACTAGGTAAAAAAACTCTTTGGAAACGAGTAGTAAGCCCTGTGGCGGAATCATAATATTCAGTAAAATAATATCGGCGGCCAAATAAATTAGAATCAATATCTTCTGACTTCTTTTCTTTTGCCTCAATTTCTTTTGATAACTGATCTTCTGATTTTTCCCCCGAAGCGATTTTGTAAAGTTTAAACCACCATGGCTCTATGTGGATATCTAACTTGTAAGAAGGTGTTCTATAATTTTCTTCTTGCGCGTTTTGATTTTGGGGCAAGCCAATTGTTTCTTCAACTCTTTTGACTCTTTTTGTTTGCTCGGAGATGAGCAAGTATAAAAATATTCCGACAATAATTGCCGTTTTTGTTCCTGGTGTAAAATCGGCAGAAAGTAAAAATATTACTACCACTACGCCGACAATCCACTGAATCCAATTTTTTGATTTTTTCATAGCTCTTAAAATTAAAAATGAAATAGCCCTTATGTATCTCTGTAAGAGATACTAAAACTTTTTATTATTTCGTACAACGTCCGCGCATTGGCGAAGTTGGCCTTTAGGCCAATTTGGGAGAGGCCGGAGGCCGAACCGCTAATGCGCTGTTGTGCGATGTTGAGTTTGAGTTATTTCTTTTTATATAAATTATTTTTTACGATTCTTACAAGACAGTTATGTTGATTTCCTTGAAGTACTTTGAGGTGAAGCCCTGCTTCCTCGCATAAATCAGAAAGAAAATTTATATTGAAATGAATCCAGCCAAATTTTGGCCCGATTTTGTCTTTCCATACAGGATTTAGTTCAATTGCAAAATACTTTTTGTTGCGTAAATTCTTTGAAATGGCCAAAATTTGTCCATCGGTTTTCAATATATTTGAAAGCTTTTTTAGTAATTTCTTTGTTTTGTTTATTGAGCCACCAAGACCAAGATTGTTCTCAAGAAAAGTAATTGTATCGTATTTCTTTTTTTTAGGAAAAGTAAAAATATCGGCAACAATACAGTTTTTACAGCCATTCATCTTTGCGACATCAATAACATTTTTGGATATATCAAAGCCGAGCACTTTTCCGCGTTTGGCTAAAAGAGGAATGTAATTGCCAGTTCCGCATCCAACATCCAAAATGTCGCCATAAGACAAAGAAATTAATTTTCTTTCTGATTTTGATAGTTGATTCGATTTCCTTAAATATCTTTTTAGACTAAGTTCGGATAATTCACCGGAAGGTTCTTTTAGGTAAAACTTACTTCTGTCACCTAGATAATAGGCTTTAAGGGCTTCACCGAATACGTCCATTGATTGTTTTGTTTTCATATCAGGCTAAATTTACTGCTTACAAGTTTAACTCAAACTCAATTTCGCACAAC
>JBGSVN010000013.1:0-29530 GCA_041752935.1 Patescibacteria group bacterium | reverse complement strand
AAACTAGTTCAGGATGACGAAAGGGGCTGGATGAGAGGGGGAGGATTCTCTGGTCTTGACGTGGGACGTGGGACCCTCCTTCGCTAAAGCTTCGGTGGGCAGGCGAGCGACGTTAAGTACGTGATGGACGTGAGAGGACGTTATGGACGTTTTCAGCTTTTTAATTCGTAATTTTTAATTTTTAATTGTATAATAGCCTTATGATTCCTTTAATTTATTTTGTTATTGCTTGGCTGATTTTCTTGGGTATATTTTTCTTGCTCTCGGCTTTGAGTATTTTTCAAATGTTGCGCCACGGACTGGCACATCCTCTGACCCAAATAAGCACAGCGGCTTTTATTATTTTATCAGTCGTCATTATACTGGGTACCTTGGGCTATCTGACGGGCGTTGATTTAAACGGCAGTTTGGACCTTAATTCATTCTTAAGACTTGACCAAAGCATTTTATGATTCACTTGGACCACTTGCCCGATGCCTTGGCCGATGAAAAATTAATCCAAGTCCATCGCCGGCATCCGATTACAGCCCTGGGATTAATCGCTTCTTTGATTGTGATTCTGATTTTGCCCATTGCCAGCTTTATTGTCATAAAAATAAACAGCCCCGAAGTCCTGAACAATCAGGCACTTTCAACTCTCATAGTGTTGGGCGGAGGCCTATTCTTTATGTTCGCTCTGCTTTTCATTTACCAGCATTTTATGGATTATTGGCTGGATGTTTGGATTGTCACCAACCGTCGCATTATAAATATAGAACAAAACGGCCTGTTTTCCCGCACCATCTCCGAACTGCGCCTTTACCGCATACAAGATGTGACCAGCAAGGTGGATGGCTTTGTGCGCAGTATGTTGCATTTCGGTATGGTTTACGTGCAAACGGCCGGTGAAAAACATTATTTTGTCTTTGAAGACGTGCCCGATCCTACGGGCATCGCCAAGAACATCTTGCAACTGGCCGAGATAGACCGCCAAGAACACATGGAAGAGGCTATGGAAACCATGGGTCAAACAACTATCGATAAACATCCCGCTATCCGAGAAAAAACCACCCGGCATTTGGAACCGTAAACTTAATAAATCAAAAACTTACAAAATTAAAAATCCATGAAACTCTTCCGATTCATATTTTTTATTTTTGATTTTAATATTTTATATTTAGCTCTACCTGTACCACTTCTTCAATTCAATGCCCTTATAAAAGTATTTCAAGATATAGTCATAAGTCCGACTTTCGTGCGCGGCCATGGCCAAAGCACCAGAAGCGGACATGCCGACTCCGTGGCCCCAGAGTGTTTTGCCCGCATCTTGCGGAACCGGCACACCGATACACCATTCCACTTCTCCATACCAAACCTCACTCCAGTTGCGAGTGCGGCCGTCTGAACGTGAAAAGTAGGGCGTAATAGCAATCTTGCCTTGATGCGTCACAATGATACCGCGCGTTTCATCGATGCCCGCCACAATTCTGGGACTGCGCGCCTCTTGCCCGTACCCGCGGTAAACTTGATCATACTTAGCATCCACAATAAAAAACTCATCCGCGTGCTTAGTGGCCCGAGACACGTGATACATGGCATAAGTACGCGCCGCGACCAATAGAGTTTTTTGAAATTCCATGGGGCTGACATCCGAAGTTTCAGCTATGCCTTTTAAATACCACTCTATGGGCAATTCATTAATCACCCAAACCGAATCGGTTTTGGGCGTGAACCGCAATTCCAATTTACCCCTGAATTTATTATCATTAGCGCCCGGCAGCCAACTGACCGGCCGGCTGAAATCAGTGATTTCCAAAGGCGACAATCCGTCCGGAGCCACGGCCACATAATACTGCGTGGACTGAGTTTGGCAACGAGGGCCCGTAGCCTTATATACCCCGTTCACCCGATCATAAAAAACCTTGGCGATTTCTCCCGCGCTAAAAGTACAAACATTGGTTGAACCCTGGGTTAGGCTGAATCCGGTGCTGACTCCTCTGACCATTAAAATATCATCCGTAGTTTTATACAAACCAACACGTATTATAGGTTCAGCAGGCAAATTACTGGGATCAACAGGCGGAACATAAGTATTATTGGTGGTATTTTGAGTCGTATTGTTACTAACCGGCGGTTCAGGCTGAATCATGCCATCGGCCGTGACCGTGACCGGAATTTCAATCAAACCCCCGGACACTTCCTGGCCATCGGTTTCCACGCTGAAACGAACTGTATAGTTACCTTTTTTGGCCGGAGCTTTAACTTGAAAATGCACCAAACTTAAAGCGCCCGGGGCCGTAACATTGTTAACGGTTTTAACCTCGGTGCCCGAAACCCAAGAGTCGTGTCTGACGTCCGAATAACGAATGCCCAAATCAGGTACCACTTCTTTTAATGTCACCCTCTGTTTTTTCCATTCCGTTTTACCGATATTTTGCAAACCAAAACTAACATACAAGGTGCCATTACCCGAAGTAATAAAAGGCCCGCCCGGTTTTAACAGCAATTTGGCCAAATAATCTTTAACCGAGCCTAATAAATTGGAGGCCTGCTCGTTTGAGGCTGCCGGATTAGTATTCGCGGGAGCCGGAGAAACCGGCGCCGCCATAGCAGCACCTCCCACTTTAAAAGCGATTTCTATGACCGTATTTTTGTGCCAAGCCGCGCCGTCTCCCAATAAAAATCTTTGAGTGTAAGTGCCGGGCGTTGAAGGAGCTTTAACATAAAAAGCGACTGTGGCCATCTGGCCCGGAGCCACGGACTTTTCGTTAATCACGGCCGGCAAGTCCGCCTTTTTCCAGGTGCCGTAATATAAAACGCTTTTGTCTCCGTATAAATATAAAGATGTTTTATCCAAGCCTCCCTGCCAAGTGTATGAGGTCTGATTTTTAATGGATACAAAAATATTTTTGACTTCATTGGGCTGTAAATTGACTTGCGATCTCTCAACAATAGTTACCGCCTCCGCTCCCCGAACTCCAAACACGCAAAAAGCCAACAAAAAAACGAACAGACCCGCAACTGACTTGATTGACCAATAACTGCCACATGAGCGAATCTGACGTTTAATTTCCTCCTTATTAAACATATTGATAATTTTATTTTATTAAACAACCTCAAAGTCACACTAAAATAAAAATAGCATTTTTTGGCTCTACCGTCAATGAAAATGCGATATTTTGCCTAATTATAGGCAAGTCTAAAAATTGTATTCATTCTTTCACTCCAAGCTCAACCCTTATTCAATCATCATTACCCAATATACCGCGCAATTCCCGATCCTCCCGAACTCTTTTTTCGTAATCAGCCGGCGTTTCCGGAATATGAAATTTTTTATCCGCAAAAGAAATACGCGCTACTGAGGCTCCTCCGGCAGGATTATTGGTTGCTTCGTGCGTGGTTTTTTGTTGCTTGCTTTGAGCTACCATCTGTTGAGCGGGTTGTTGTGAGGCGTCAGAGATATTGTCTCCGCCCGGGGCGATCTTGGTCATAGTTATCTAATTTAAATCAAAATTATCAAATATTAAAATATAAATTAACGAAGTTCACCTGATTTTATATTTAATATTTAATTATTTTTTAATTAATTGGTTAATTGGCTTTTCCGGCCAAGTTGTGCCAAAATGCTGGGATATGAGCCTCACTCGCGCCATTGCTTGGAACACAGGTTCGCAAGCCATCGGAAAAGTGTTTTCAACTTTATTGGGCGTAGCCATCATCGCGCTCATGACCAGATACCTTGGGCAAACCGGCTTCGGGTATTATTCCACGGCCATCACTTTCTTTCAAATATTCGCCATTCTGCTCGACTTGGGCATCAATGTCATGATTGTTCAAATGCTGGGCGAGCACAAAGGTGACGAGGCCTACGAGAGGCGGGCGGTCAGCGCCACCATGACGCTTAGAATCATCACTGCCTTGGTTGTTCTAGGTTCGGCTCCGTTCATAGCGCTCCTGTTTCCTTACGCCTGGGAAGTAAAAATCGCGATTTTCGCTTTAACCATCTCTTTTTTCTCAGCTTCCTTGAATCAAGTCGTCATCGGCGTGCAACAAAGACACTTAAAAATGTACGCCGTGGCCATCAGCGAAGTTCTAGGGCGCGCTGTTTTGTTAATCGGTTTACTGGCTGCCATCTGGTTAGGCTGGGGTTTACTAGCCATCTCTATCTTTGTTTCTCTGGGCAGTGCCATCAATTTATTGATTAACTGGGGTGTAGCTCGGCGTTACGCTTCTTTTGCTTGGAACTGGGACCCGGACTTTTGGAAACAGCTCTTAAAAAGATCTTGGCCCATCGGCGTATCCATTGTATTTAATCTGGCATATTTTAAAGCTGATACTTTTGTTTTGTCCTTGGTTCGTTCTCCGGAAGAAGTGGGTATTTACAGCGCGGCTTATAGAGTCTTGGAAATTTTAGTTACTTTTCCGTTTATGCTGGCCGGCATCATGTTACCTTTATTTTCTAACGCCTGGGCCAAAAAAGATTTACCCCGTTTTAATCAATTAGTTCGCCAAGCTAACAACGTAATTATGTTATTAGCCGCACCTTTGGCCTTGGGAACTTTGGTCATGGGTGTGCCCGCCATGGTTTTTGTTTCCGGACACGAATTCGCTGAATCCGGACAAATTTTAAAGATATTGGCTTTCGCCGTGTCCATTATTTATCTGGGCACTGTTTCTTCTCACGTGGTAGTGGCTGTTAACGCGCAAATGAAAATGCTGCCCGTTTACATCAGCGTGGCCATCCTGACAGTCGCGGGCTACATCTTATTGATTCCCGCTTACGGTATGTGGGCCGCGGCTTGGCTAACCTTATTTTCAGAAAGTTTAGTGGCTTTAGCCGCTACCTGGATCGCATTTAAAGCCGCCCCCCAAGGATTTTCTTGGAGCATAATTTTTAAAACCATTTTCGCGTCCTGTGTCATGGCCCTGGTCATTCTGCCCATCAAAGATGTTTGGCTGCCCATCCCCTTGCTGACCGGCGTGGCGGTTTATACACTTTTAATTTTTTTATTGGGCGCCATCTCCAAATCAACGCTCAAAGAGATTTTTTCTTGGCGTAAAGACAATCCTCCCATTAAAAACTTATAAAAACTCGGATTCAATCCTGCGTTACCCTGCCATCACCGGAGATGGGAATGATCTCGCCTAAATAGTGTGGTTTTGATTTTAAAATCTCAACGTCAAGATAAGCCTTAACGCGCGCCAATGAATCGCGAATGGTATTAGCGTACCACCAAGGATAATAAAGACGCGCTTCAACTCCTTGTGCGTCTATACCCAAACGTTTAGCTATGTATAAAGCACGCGGCAAGTGAAAGTTTTGAGTCACAATGATGGCCGAATTAACTTGAAAAATATCGCGCGCCCGATATAAAGAGTCGTAAGTATCAAACCCGGCATGATCCATAAAAATATCTTGAGCCGGCACTTCGTGATTCAATAGATAATCCTTCATGGCTTGGACTTCATTATAATTCGTTTGTCCATGATCACCCGAGACCAGTATCTTGGGGGCAAGCCCTTGGCGGTAAAGCTCGAGGCCGGTATCCAGCCTGTCTTGAAGGATCCAGGACAAAGCTCCGTCCGGACGAACATAGGCTCCAAGAATAATAATGGCGTCGGCCGGTTTGGCCTTAGCCGGCTCGACAATTGATTTATATGATACCAGCCAGACCCAAAGATTGGCCGATAAATAATAGAATAAAGCCAAACCAATAATAACGGCTGTTAATTTTAGTATTTGTTTCATCATAAAACTATATACTTCACAATCGAAATTGCAAAGATTAATTGTCATTACGCACGACTCCCAAAAACAAACACCTTATCATGGCTGATAATCATATTTGGCGGGCCTGATTTTATGGTTTATAGTATCTTCAACATGAAAAATCGACTCTTTAGTTTGATGATCGGCTTACTGCCGCTCGCACTGCCCTTATATGTGGTTAGATTTGACATCGGCCCCCTGCCCACCACAGCACTGGAAATTTTTATCTTGTTGTTGATCGCATTATGGTTGGCGCAAGTTAAATTCGCGGGCTTGAAAAACGTTTGGACAGCCTTGGAAGTTTGGCGTTATCCGCTCGCGGCTTGGTTGGCCGTAACCCTACTCTCCGTCTTAATCGCCCCGGATTCTTGGTCGGCTCTGGGCCATTGGCGTGCCTTCATGCTCGAACCGGCCATCATTTTCGCCGTTCTTTTGGAGCGTTCAAAAAACAACGATTACTTTAAAAAAACCCTGCCCCAAAATCTGCTGGCCGGCCTAGCCACGGTCACCATCCTGATGGGAGCTTATGCCATCTACCAATTTTTTACGGGCTTTGGCATCCCCTCGCCTTGGGATGTTTCTCCGGGGCGAAGAGCTACAGGAGTTTTCGGTTTTCCCAACGGCCTGTCGTTGTTCATGGCTCCCTTTGGCATCGTATGTTTATTCGCTTGGCTTAAAGCGATTGAACAAGGAGGTGCCTATTGGACCAGAATCGCCTTGCCTTTGGCCTGGGCCTTGGCCGGCGCCGCGGAAATCCTGGCCAAATCCATGGGCGGCCTGCTGGCTTTTGGTATAGGCACGATTTTAGTTTTATTAGCCTATAAAAAAACTAGATTAATAGGACTAAGCCTGTCACTGATCGGATTAATCGGCGCCGGATTGGTGGCTTTTAATATTTATCAAACCGAATTGCATCCGCAAACCGTGGAACACACGGTAGCTTCCACTAAAAAATGGTCCAGCATGGTACGCACCATCATTTGGCGCGAATCATTCAACTTGGCGCTGGCTAATCCCATCTTAGGATCCGGATTGCGCAGTTACAAAACCGCTGTTGTCCCTTACCATACAGCGACCTGGATGGAAGTCTACCCGCATCCGCATAATATCTTTCTCATGCTTTGGATTGAAACCGGGCTCGCCGGGCTTTTGGCTTTTGTTTGGATTATTATCACGTGGGTAAAGTTAGGGCAACGTACAAAGTGCAACGTACAACGTGCAACGTACAACGACACGGCGTTCGCGAACGCGCGTGCCAAAGTGCAACGTGATGAGTTAAAAAATGATCAAGATGCTTTGTACCTTGTACCTTGTACCTTGTACGACAGATTGATTTGGCTTATCCCTTTAATTGTTGTCTTGGTTCACGGGATGGTGGACATGCCTTATTTTAAAAATGATTTAGCCCTGCAGTTTTGGATTTTAGCCGCTTTAGCGAGCATTTGTCTGAAAGAAAATAAAAAAGATCCGGCTTAAGACTCCGGATCGTTGAAAATATGCAGACAGCCATACTTGTCGCGGCGCAGATACTTGCCGGCAACTTCGCCGACCTGTTCAGGCGTTACCTCAAGAATCGTGGCTCGGCGGTCTTGATAATCCTGATTGAGCCAACGACCGGACACTCTGTCAGCTAGAGACTTATGGTTGTTCTGCTCATGACGCAGACTCTGAGAGATGCTTAGACGCAGTTTGAGCAACTCGAAATACTCCTGCGGAAAATCGCCGCGCACAATCCGGTCCACTTCTTCAAACACAGCTTCTTCCACATAGTTGAAGTGAAAGGGCGAGATGTCGGTGTGAATGCTTATGCCTCGAGGAAAATCCGAGCTACTGGCCTGCACTCCATAGACCAACCTGTCTTGCATGCGCAACCGCTTGAAGAGCAGACCTGCATCGGTATCATCCAACAGATCCAGGACATAATGCATGCAGACTCTATCCGCCTCATCCTTGACTCCATCGAAGAATAGTTCAATGCCGTCCGGCAGGCCGTGTTCACGGATAGAGCCACGGGAGAGCTTGGGCGTGATATCTGGCACAGGTTCAATCACACGCCTTCCTGTCGGCATATGAATTTTTTGCACCGCTTCCAAGACCTGCTCGTGCTCTACATCTCCCACCACAACCAGGCAGGCATTGGACGATGTATAAAGCCTGTCATGGAAGGCCAGCAAATCCTCAGCTTCGATGTCCTTGATGGTGGCCGGAGTGCCGTCCAAAGGTATCTGCCAGCGGGCCACATGAGGAAAAATTTTTCTCATGATGCGCAGTCTTTTTTTAGCTTGGGGCATACCCTGACGATTCTCGTCCATGATGGTATGCCGCTCAATCTCTACGCGCTTGGCGTCAAACATGGGACTGAAAACCATGTTCGCAAGACACTTTATCATCTCAACGTACAAGGCTCTGGGGCCAATCAAGTGATACTCGGTAGACAGAACAGAAGTTCCCGCATTGCCCTTGACCCCCTTAAAAATCAAGGGGCGCAGGCTCGGATGCCAATCGTCACGTTCCGGCCCGCTGTAAATCAGATGCTCCAAGAAATGAGCGATCCCCGGGTGCCGGCCGTCGTGCCAAGAGCCTACCCTGAAGCTCATCTGGGCATAGACCAGGATGCTTTCGATCCTTACCGTAAAAACCTCGAGACCGCCATCCAGTTGGGTACGCATGACGGGCAAGCCAATGAACGAAAACTCTTGCGTTTCCATAATCATCCTCCTCAGTAGCAAGGTTTGCGCTAATCATATACAAAAATCCATTTCTGTCAAGCCTAAAAACCATATATTCAAGCTATTAACACAACCATGTCCATGTCAATTCGTAATTCTTAATTCGTAATTGTATAATACGTCCATGCCAAAATCTCTGATTGTCTTAATGACCATAATGACCGTGATGGGCGCCGGGTGTTTTTCCAATAATCTGGATTTAAGAGCTGATGCCCAGCCTCTGCCCCAAGTTCCGACCACCACGGCTGATTATGGAGAAGGCTCCATTTACATTTATACCAGCGAACAATGTGCTTATTGTTCAACTGTTGAAAATGCGGTCAAAAAAGGGCAAGTGGATCGTAAACTGCCGGTGGTGTTTCGCGAAATTTCTCGTGATGAACAAAACGCTTTGGAAATGCTGGCTGTGACTCAAAAATGCGGTTTGAATATTGCCAAAGTAGGCGTGCCGTTTTTATACGATGGCTTGAATTGTCTGGAAGGCACAGAAAAAATCATGCGCTATATCGATGAACGCATGAGAGCTTATAATAACGAACCGAGATAGGAATCAAATCAAAATTAAAAAATATTTAAATAAATATTCAGGAATTGCTGGGCGATATTTAATATAAACAAATAATAAAGTTAACAAGATTTTATATTTAAAAATTTGTTAATTGCTAAAGCCTTTAATTAAATAAAATAAATAAGCCTTTTATAGACGTGCTTAGGTCTTCTTCAGTCTCAAAGATCAAACGGCAGGTTGAAGCTCAATCGCGGCTGGAAAGCTACTGACCAAGGCCCTGGTTCGCGCAGATTCTTGCCGGCGCCCACCACCAAGGTCAATCCGATCTCTCGAGTAATCGGCCAAGCCACGGAAGGCCCCATGCCCAAAGAATGCCCCCAAACAACCTGACCATGCGCCGGCGTGTACTGATACGCTAGACTCCAGCCCAACACGATACCCGAACTCAATTTGTAGGCCGGACCCTGCACTGTGCGCGGCGCCGGATAAAACGCACTGTTGGGCGTGGCCAAGCCACCCTCCGCGTACCACGCCCACGATCGGCCCAAGGGCGCGACCAAAGCCAATCCCAACGTGCTGGCTGTGGAATTGGACTTAAACTCTCCCCTGCGGACAGTTGAACCCCAGACTTGGCCCATGGCCACTTTCGACTTAGCTTGTGCCATGACGATCGTCGCCGTCAGACTGATGATCAGACCCGCCAAAACCATCAACCAGTTTTTCATGAGCCCTACTCCTTTTCTATTGCCCAAGGAACTTTGTTTTTATTTGATTGATAATAATATCTTATTTTTTTAGATTTGTCAATACTATTTAGCTAATATTAGCCAAATATTATCTATTTATTAACGCACAAATAATCTATAAAAGGAGACTTTTGGCTAATATTATGCTATATTTTTATCTAAATAATTATGACAAACGCCGAATTAATCCAAAAACTTAAAGAAGTTGGACTGACCGTCAATCAAATAACCATCTATCTTGAATTATTAAATTTAAAAAAATGCCGAGCTGGCGCTCTGATTAAAAACACAAAATTACATCGCAGTATCGTCTATACCAATCTTGATGATCTTATGGCCAAAGGGCTGGTCAGCAAACTGATACAAGGCGGGGTATCTGTTTTTGAACTCACCAGTCCAACCAATCTTATTACCATGATGGATGCCAAACGGCAGGCGGCTGAAGCCGCCGCTCGCGAGCTGACCAAGCTTTCGCAGGACCAACCGCGTGACATACGCGTCTTTGATGGTCCAGATGGTATCTTGCAGGCCAGAGAAAGGTGCCTGGCATTAAAACCCGGCGATACTCTTTATGTTATGGGAGGATCTAAATGGTCCACGACTCCAGCCTATGAAGCCGTTTGGGTACCCTTCCATAAAAATAGAATTGAAAATGGGATTAATCAAAAAATCATGTTTGATCGGGCCGTCTCTTCCGAGTATATTGCCGATCGAAATAGCTGGCCTTTAACCAAAGCCAAATATTTGCCTTTTAATCAATATATGCCGGCTTGGTTCGAGGCTTATGGTGATACTTTTACAGTAGGAGTGCCTTCCAAAGATCCTGTTACTTTCAGTTTGCGCAACCCGGAGGCCGCAACCGCCTTGAAAAATTTTTTCGAATATCTCTGGAACCAGCAAATCACCATAGAAAGCGGACAAGAGGCGTTGAAGCAAGCCATCTTCGGCATGCTGGATGAACTTCAGCCCAATGAAGAATACCATGTCCTAGGGGCGAGTTTCGGGCATTTTAAAAGACAGGACATGATGAGTCTGTACACCGAATATCATGAGCGGCGCATTGCCAAAAAAGTCATCATCAATATGCTGGCTTACAGCGAATCAGCCAATCAAATATCTGAGCTGTTTCGCCGTGCAGGTGACAGTGAGTTGAAATTAAGCCATCTGAAAACCATGGATCAGGCTATACAAAATCCCATGCAAGTCTATCTGTTCCACGGCAAAGCCATGGCCGTTATTATGGGAGAAGAACCGACTGTCATGCGCTTTGAACAAAAAGAAGTACATGATAATTTCAGAGCTTATTTTGACAGCCTATGGCAACAAGAATCACATGTCAGGCAAGGCCCGGAAGCCTTACGCGACCTCTGGCTGGAAGCCGTAGAAGCTAAAGAATTAAAATTCATCGGAGCACGCGGCTATTTTATAGACCGCTATCCTGAATTATTCACGGCCATTAAACAAAAAGCTGAAAAAACACCGGGCGTTATCTGGAAAAATGTGGTGGGTCCTCAAGTGCGCGGCCATGCCATCACCAAATTACGATGGTCACAAACCAGATACACCTCCAAATTATCAAAAAATCCCAACGTTATTTGGATATATGGCGGTAAAATCGCCATCGCCAACTGGAGCGGGGATATACCGATTATTTTTACCTCTAAAAATAAACATCTCTATCAGAGTTATGATGACTACTTTAATGAATTGTGGGGAGAGGGAAAATAAATTAAAAATTAATAACCAATCAACAAATTCCAATCACCAATTAAAGTATTACACATATCCTCACAACCCTGTCATTCCTGTAGCCTATCACTAGGAGCTTCAACGAAGTAGGAAGGAAGAAACCCAATATATATGATTGGCTATCGGTTATTGAATGATTGGTTATTAAATAAGATGACGAAAGGATTACAGACTGAATTTTTCAAAATGAATTTGCTGCTTGGGTACTCCGGCTAGTTTTAAGGCCGGCAAAATATTTTTCATCATAATATCCGGCCCGCAAACATAAACATCTCTTTGCCGTAAATCCGGCGCCAGACGCTCGATCTTTTCCAGATCTATAACTCCCCTTTCTCCAGGCCAAGTTTCATCATGGCTTAACACATCATGCCGGTTATTCGGACTCTGCTTAAAAATTTCGTTTAATTCATGGGTCAAGATCAAGTCTTGCTGGGTTTTGACGCCTCGCAAGAAAATAACGTCTTGATTCTTTTTAGCTAGTTCTTGAGCTATGGACATTAACGGAGTCAAGCCTATGCCGCCGGCAATCAACAAATATTTGTTGGTGATTGCTTGATCAGGCGTAAACACGCCATGCGGGCCATCAACCACCACCCGGGTACCTGGGATAATTTCATGGACGCGGGCCGTATAATCGCCCAAGTTTTTAACCGTGAGGCGCAGATATTGCTCATTGGGCGCGCACGACAAAGAAAACGGATGCGCCTGCCACCATCTTTGCTTATCCAAAAAACGCAGGATGAAAAATTGCCCGGCTTTAACTTTATAACTATCCAAACCCCGGCCTTGAATATAGATGGAAACACAGTCATTGTTTTCGACCACCACTTTTTGCACCCTAAAATCATGCTTGAGCGATTGATAAATGGGACGCCAAAAACGATAAACCGCTAAATTGGTAAATGTAAAAATATACAAACCCGCCCAATAATAACGAGCCATACCGGATTGCAGATCTGAACCCATGGCAAACTGATGTGCCATAGCCAAGAGCGCGGCCGCGTACATAAACACATGGGCGAAGTACCATGTTTCGTATTTTAATTTTTTGTAGACAATTAAAACAGACAAACCGACCAATGATAAAAACAATAAGCCGGACACCAAGGCCAGGTTCACGTATTCATAATACTTCACATAACTCATGAACTGGACCCAGGGTCGCATTTTGCCGGTCATGGATGCGCCGGTCACCAGTAATACCGGATGCATAATAATGAACATGGGAATCAAAAAACCAAAAACATGGTGCCAACGAGACAATTTATCCAAACCAAAAAACACTTCCAGCCACCCGGCCCGACTGATCAGCAATAATTGAAGTAAAACCAAAAAAGCAGCCAACAAGCCGGCCAAATTAGCTATGGACTTAAAGACTAAATCAAAGCTGTGACCCTCCAGGTACCAATCCCCAATCAACCGGCCTGAAATGGGGAACCAGATGGCCAAAATGATAAACAGATTGATGATTAACAAGCTTTGTAGTAGACGTTTTTGCCAAATCATAAAAACATCATAATCTAGTCAACTAAAAAAATAAAGAAAAAAACAGCGCCGTTAGTTGACACGACGCTCAGGGAGAGGCCGGCCGTTCAACCAGTTCAGAATGGTTTCCTGCACTTTGTGCTTGGCTATGGCCAGAGCCAGGTTACCACCCATAAGCAGTAATTCCACCACCAGAGCCGGTCCGCTGTTTTCCGATTTTTTCTGAACTGCCCGCATCTTATCCGTAGCCATCTCTCCTCCAGACACGTGGGTTAAACAACTCGTCAGTTATAGTTACAAAACAATCTCCGGTCAAGCACATTCAATCATTAGAACTTATTATTTGACGGATATTATGGCCTCTATTATCGTGCAACCTGTAACCACGCTCCTTTCAACCTTGACCGGAGGAATGTCAGATGAACGATCAAAGCATTTATGGCAGGCGAGGCGTTTCTTCCAGCAAAGCCGGAGTGCATGCCGCTACCCGCGACTTGGACGACGGGCTCTACCCCGGCACCTTTTGCAAACTCATTCCCGATGTTGCCGGCGACGTGGAAAACTACGTCAGCGTCCTGCATGCTGATGGAGCGGGTACTAAGGCGGGGCTGGCCTATCTCGCTTGGCGCGAAGATGGCCAAGCTCATTGGTGGGCAGGCATCGCGCAAGACGCCCTGGTCATGAATCTGGACGATCTTGCTTGCGTGGGTTGCTTAGGCCCGTTCAATGTTTCCAATGTCATTAACCGCAACGCCCTGCTGCTGGGAGATGACACGCAAGTACTGCCAGCCATACTCCAGGGCTTCGTCAGAGTTCTAGCTATGCTCGAAGGGTACGGCATACTCTGCAACTTAGCCGGAGGTGAAACTGCGGACTTGGGAGATTTGGTGCGCACCATCAGCGTGGACTGTTTCGTGGACTCACGCTTGCCGTGCGACCAAATCGTGAACACGAACAATATTCGGCCCGGCAATACGCTTGTCGGTTTCAGCTCTACAGGCCAAGCCCTTTGGGAGAGTTTTCCCAATTCAGGCATGGGTTCGAACGGGCTGACCAATGCCAGGCACGACATGCTCCATCCTGACTACCGGCGCTATCAGGAAACCTATTCTCCGGAAATCGACCCCGGGCTCGTGTATCGGGGTAAATACCATTTAGCAGACAGCTTGCCCGGAGACGAACGCTTCACGATAGCGCAAGCCCTGCTCTCACCGACCAGAACCTACCTCCCCTTGTTGGCCGACATTTTCGAAATCGAGTCATTCAAGCTGGCCGGCAATGATGCTTTGCGGGCACTCATCCATTGCAGTGGAGGCGGGCAGACGAAAATCGGCAAGTACGGTGGTCGAGCAACAAGCGGGCTGTGCTATGTTATCGATCGACCATTTCCGGTTCCGCCGCTCTTCTCTGTTCTCAAAGATGTGCGCGACATGACCTGGCGTGAGATGTACCAAACCTACAACATGGGTTGGCGTATGATCGCCGTGGTCGGCGATGAACGTGCTGCTCAAGCCTACATCGGCGAAGCCGATTGTAACGGCATTGAGGCTCAAATCATTGGGCAAGTTGAGGAGTCGCACACTGGTAACAACCGGGTAGAAATAGCCGGTCCGGACGGACCTCTGATCTACGAAATTCCAAGGTGTTAAAACACTTCGATACTCTCGAAGTTTTTTTATACGTCAATAAATCAGCCTATTTACAAATTCCCGACTTTTTCTTATACTGCACGCACCTTATTAAGGACGGCTAGCTCAGTTGGTTAGAGCGTCACATTGACATTGTGAAGGTCAGAGGTTCGACTCCTCTGTCGTCCACCATGTAAAAGCCGCAGTAAAAGCTGCGGCTTTTGCTTATTCAAAACGCGGTACCATCAATCAATTACCTGAATCAATTTTAATATTCAAACTTTCACGTACTCTGCGCAATAATGGAGTAGAGATGTTGCCGTTCTTTTTCACAGAACTCTCACGCATGCGAGCCGCAAATTCATTGATATATGCTTCATAGTAAACCAAACGGTACGGCCTGTTGACGCGTGATGATACGACTTCACCGTCATTATGCTGTCTCAACCTTCTATTCAAGTCGTTGGTTGAACCTTTATAAAAATAATTATCTTGTTTCAAACTCTGCAAAATATAAAAATACCACATTCAATCATAATACATCTTAATAAAAAACTTTCAAAAGAAAATCGCGAACCCCGTGGCTCCGTCAACTGTGGCGGAGCCACGGCGTTCGCGAACGCCCGTAGCAGAGCCACTCAAAAGACAGCGCTTTTAAACAATCGTAAATTCGACTGTATCAATCCACATGAACCAGACCCAACTACTTCGCAAACATCGCAGCTCCGTCAACTGTGGCGGAGCCACGGCGTTCGCGAACGCCGTGGCGGAGGGGGCGAGATTCGAACTCGCGGTAACCTTGCGGCTACACCGGATTTCGAGTCCGGCACATTCGACCACTCTGTCACCCCTCCCTATTCAATTACGAATTAAAAATTATGTATTACCAGTGTCTGGGTTTAATCTTTAATTCCAGCCAAGTTTAACGAAAATGAATTGTTTTGTCGAGGTCGTCACCCGCCCTGCGGGTTTGGCCTTAGATATTATTTGTTGTATGCTGATAATTCCAATATGTTGCCTAAAACTTTACCCCTATTGCTCATAATCTGGCTGACTTTGGCCGGAGCCGGTTGTTTAACTTTTGAAACACCCTCCCAACCAGAGCCCAAGCCCTTGGGACAGATTTTAAACCCGCAAGCAGCCGAGCAAGCGTCAATCGATCAATCCAAGCCTTTGCCCGCGAACATGGAGCGCAGAAGCCTTGAATTTTCAGACGGACGAACAACGAATTTAATCCTGGTTAAATTGCCGGCTGATGAGTGGCGATGGAGCCTAGAAAACCAACCCACCGAGCCCAAAACCGTTAAACGCTGGAGAGAAAATCTGAACAGTCATTTGGTTATCAATGGTTCATATTTTAATGAGAACCAATCTCCAACCGGTTTTTATCAGGACGAAGAACAAATAAACCTTATCAGCTGGCCGGACACGGATTCGCAAAAAAATCCCAACAGTTACACGGGCTCCATCTCCATCACGGATGGAAATTTGAAACTGAATTATCTGCCCGAACAACCCAGCCTGGAACCAAGCACCGCGACTCAAGCTTTTTTAAGTTTTCCAACTTTGCTTTTTGACGGCCAAGCCCTGGTCAAAGAAGATTCTCAAAAATACGCGCGCCGGACTGTTTTAGCGCAAGATTCTAATAGTACTTATTACATCATCATAACCGAATCGGGCGTTGTATCATTATACGAACTGGCCAACTGGCTAGCCGCGCAACCTGAACAATTCAACGTGGCCATTAATCTGGATGGCGGACCTTCGACCGGCCTGTCTTACGCTTATCAAGACCTGACTTTAGACATTCCATCCGCATCCGTCCCCAACGTCATTTCACTTAAGAAAATCTCTAATTAGACATCCTGAATTTTTATTTTTTTATTTTTGATTTTATAATTTGATGATTATTGCCTCATTTGCCAGATATTGTAAATTCTACCTTCTGCCATTATAATTGCCATGTATGCCAAACCATGAGACTCTAAAACAATTGTGTTACGACGAACTGGGCACTCTTAAAACCAAACCCGAATGCCGGGCAGCCATGATCAATCACATGATCTTGGAAGAGATGTTAGATATTGATGAAGCCGAAGATACGGCTGAAAAAACCCTGCAACAACTGAATCTCTGGACTGAAGAAGGAGCGCCTGAACCGGACAAACCCGAGGCCTCGGCCTAAGCCCTGATATCAAGATACAAAGACAACCCGACCCGATACTCTCGGTTCGGGTTTTTTTATGCTAAAAGTGGACAAAATCAATGCTTTTAGCCTAAAGTGTAGTTAATTCACTTAGCTTTCAAACCTATGTTTCAATCCATGTTTAAAGCCGGAAAATATCTAGTCCTCTTGTGCGCTACCATGCTTGTTCTGCCCTTGGCCGGAGCGTCTGCCCAAACACCCTCTTGGCATCTCGGCCTGATCGGCACGAGCGCGGAAACGCCCGTCCAAATCAACGAAATGCGCGTCACTTATCGTTTCGATCAAATGGACGCGGGTAAAACTCACAACTCCGTACCCGTGCAAATGACTTATCGCTTGCACAACCCCGGATCAGCCCAAACTTTTGAACTGGCCATACCTTTGGCCGGCCAATCAGACATGCGGCCGGAAATCACCGCTGTTTTTATCAATGGAGTGGAACAACCTTTGTCTGGTGCAGTCAATCACACTTATGCCTCCACCAATCTGAATTTGCCTTCCATGACTCTAACTCTGTCTATGGCACCTGGAGCCGATCAGATAGTGGATATTCGAGCTCTGCAACCCGTTGACCAAGAAATTATCCGCTTTGCTTTTCAAACCGGCAAAGCCTGGTCCGGAACCATCGCATCCGGCAGTTTGGAAGCCATTTTCCCATACACGGCGGCCAACTGGAACGTGACCCTGCGCCGATTGAATAGTGAGCAGACCATGATTCCGTTGGTCTATGCCGGCAATTCAGCCAAATGGGAATTCAATAACCTGGATGCGCGTACCGCTGATGATGTTTATTGGACTCATGCCAATATCAGCGCCATCACCTACTTTGACCAAGGCCATGAAAAATGGAAGATGGATAACAATGACCCGGAAGCTTATGCCATGCTCCACCGCGCCCTGCTCGACATGATTCCTTGTGCTGGCCGGACCATGCCCTTAGCCAGTTGGTGGGACAGCATGTATGAAACCATTACCACGGGCCTGATCGCCACCGAAGTGCCCGAAGGACAAGAGCAATGGATGAAGTCCATGGAAAGATGGAGTGCCGGCTGGACCGTGATGAGAACTGATAATGAATGCACAGCCCTGCAATGGCGCCCTGCGCGTTATGCTATGAGCGTTAAACAGTTGCTGGAAGTGCCCTTGGATCAAAGATCGGCCGATATGCGCCGAGCCCTAGACAATCATTACAAATTTTTGCGCAAACTCGTGGCTTACACGGGCGAAAGTAGTTTACAGGATGATCCCAACAATCTGCCGTCCACGGATCCGTTCGCCAATCCCAACTTATCTGAAGCCGACCGATTAATGTTGAGCCAATGGGACCAGCGTTTTGCTTCTGCTGTACCGGCTGCCCAAGCTCCCACCAGCACCGCGGGCACCACACCCACGCAAGATAAAACTTCTCTCACCCAAAACGTTTCTTCCACCATCAACAATCTGTTAGACAAACTTCCGCGACTGTCTTTTGGCACACAGATGATTGTCTTTGGTATCATCGCCTTGATCGTCATCATTATTATCGGTTTGATAGTTTTTAAGTGGCAAGAAAATCCCAAGTTGCCGGACAGACCCAATGATTTTAAACCCAAGCCGCCCACGGTTCCGCTCACCGGACAGGGTTTGTCTCCTAAAATTCAAACTCCGCCGTCTGCTCCGGTTGTACCGCCCGTATCTGTCACCAAATATCAAAATTCCAGCCCTGAAAAACCAGTCATCCCATGGGAACCAAAAAAAACCGGGGCTGAAAAAAATTCCACTCCACCTTGGATGCCCAGCGAACAAAAAAAATCCGCTCAAGTACCAAAGGAGCAAGAGCGTGAACAAAATGAACAAAAAAAATTACCGGATGAAAAACCCACGTTCAGAATTTAAAAAAAAGAAGTACGAAATTTCGTACTTCTTTTTTTATCCACCACTCATCTATTGACTGTTAACGTGCGGCATGAGAAAAATTACGCAGTCGCTGCACCCATGCTTGGCAGCGACGCACGTAGGAGGAATCCCCTTGAATACCATTCGAGGGGATTTCTTTTTAAGGCACATTGGTTTTACTTCGTTATCACAGCCTTCACGCTCCTGTCATCCTCGCGCCTGTCCCTCGGAGCTTAATGACCCTCGTAGCTTTAGCGAAGTGGGGAAAGCGGGGATCTAGTTTCTAAACTCACCCCATCCCTATCTTAAGATTAAGAGAGGGTGAAGCCATGTCGCACAGCAACGTAGATTCCCATTTTCATGGAAATGACGAAAGATTGTCATCCTCGCGAACGCGTGGATCCAGACCCAAGCTCCACATTAGTCCTCTGTAATAACATGACTTAGTGATGAGATCCTGAACTGAATTCAGGATGACAGAGGGAGCGATTACGTGGGACGTTATGTACGTGAGAACCTAACTCACCCTAACCCTCTCTTACCCAAGAGAGGGAATAACGACGTAGGACGTTATGTACGTGATGGACGTTAGGTACGTTAAGTACGTTTGGTTTGTTAAACAAAAACCACCCGTGTCTCGAGCATGTCAGCTTAGGGCTGAACACGTGAGAACACGGGTGGCACGGCTCCAGCGAAGAACTCGCGAGCCGTTGAGACAGGGAATCAGGATCTTCCCCCGATCGAGTACTTGTACAAGCACTCGTTCAGTCCGAAGGTGCCCATGACACGACCACAGTTGGTCACGCCGGGCACATTCGGGAAGCTCCACCTGTCGCTCTGCCCGGCACGCACCAGCACCGGAGCGGTGGAGTGCGTGTAATACCGGAAACCGAGGCGGTAGGCACCGGGCCGGGTCACTGCCAGAGTGGCTTCCGGCGCCAGTCCTCCCATTACTCGGGGTGCAAGCACAGCCGCACAAGGCACTCCGGTTTGGGGCGGCATGAAGTCTTGTGCGAAGGCCCCGTAGCGAGGCTTGAAGACCGGTTCGCCGGAGGGGAGCGTCGGTGACTCAACACACACGTAGAACGGCGTGTTGTTCACCAGTCTCACCGACATGCTCTTGGGAGCCTCGGTGTCGACTGTTGTTTGCAGGTACGGCGTCCCGACCGGTCGCCGGCTGACCATGTGAGGCGGAGCAGGCGGCGGAGGCGGGGTGTACGGGATGGGGAGGACAGTCGCAGTGGCGACAGGGGGCGGCGGAGCGGGCGACGCGCTTGCCACAACCGTCGCACTCGCGCTGACAGTGGGCGTTGCGGCGACCTCCGTCCCGACCTGAACCGTCTCCCCGGTTTCCCAGGGCAGAGGCTCGCTGGCCGAGAGAGGCGTCGACGACGCAGGTTTGTTGATGATGCATCCCGAGAGCGCAGCGAGCGCAAGAAACACGATGTAATACTTGTTCATGATCGTTCTCCTGCGCCTTTCAGCGCTTGCTAGTTGTTCCAAGATTGACCGGCTGTCGAACCGGCATGGTCGTAACAACACGGGCGTCAGCAGGCAAGCACTCCTCCTCCAAGCGAGTGCTACCGTCTGACATCAACACCTCAACCGGCTGGCATATCTTGGCCGGCGGGTTGTGCGTGGCGGTCATAAGGGCCGCCTCGGCCGGGCTGGCAAGTACCACGGGGTAGCCAGCACGCATGCCCACGCGTCCGCGCAGTCCGTACTCCGTGTTGCACGTATCCTCCTCCACGTATGAGCGCGAGGTCGGGTCGTATACTTTGACCACCTTGCACTCGAGCGTGCCGCGTTTGACCACGCGCACGTCAGAGCTCGGCTGCTTGGCGCAACCGAAGGTAATCAACGACAACGCAACCAACAACATCATCTTGACGCAGATCTTCATCGGAACCTCCTTACCCCCTTGAGGGCGAAAATTGTCCAACCTCTGAACGCTCGCGCGCACGAGGTTTTATTCCTTGTTTTCTTCCGTCATCCTCGCATAGGCGGGGATCCAGTTTCTAAGTCACTGGATTCCCATTTTCATGGGAATGACAAGAGTTTTGTTAATTGTCCAAGGTCCACAAGGACCGAAAAGCCGTTTTTAGGGTTATGGAAATGCTATTTAGGCACGGCTATGTCAGCCTAAATAACAAACAAATATAGCATATTTTAGCGGTTTTGTCAACCGTGGGGTATGTAACATGTAGCACGTAGCATGTAACATTTGTTAGAAAATATAAGTATATAAAATATTGGCTAAAATTAGCCTTTTAAATTTTGCTTTTGTTATTCCTTCTTTAGTCATCCCCCTCTGTCATCTCGACCGAAACGGAGAGATCCCTTAAGCCAATAAACACACCGAAAAGGGATTTCTCGACTATCGCTCGAAATGACACGGATGTCGCTTTAATGGCTTAGTTACGAGATCCTGAACTTAATTCAGGATGACGAAGGATGAGTAATATAAGCTCGTTTGTGATGGTTGCTATATGTTACATGTTACATGCTTCGTGCTACATGAAATAGACGTTATGGACGTTAGGTACGTCAGGTACGCGATGTACGTTCGCCGCGCGATCTTGGCTTCAAACTCCGCATCACTTATCATGTTAGTCAATGCTCAAGCCAAACTATAAAAAACTATTGGAACCAAGCTTATTGATTATTTTTTTCTTATCCTGGTTTTCCATACTCATGCCCTGGAACAAACTGCCCGACCCGGATGCTTTTTATCATGCCACCATGGCCAAGCTGACTTATGAGCAGGGTGCGATTACCAGCTTTCCCTGGCTGGACCTGACCACTCTGGGCCGACACTTTGCAGAGCAACATTATTTATTTCATGTTTTACAAATTCCTTTCGTAAATTTTTTTGGCCTGACTCAAGGCTCACGCCTATCTTCGATCACCTTCGCCTTAATCTGCATGTTGGGGATCTATATTATTTTTAGATTATTAAAACTCAAACCCGCTTGGCTGTGGGCCGTTCTACTATCTCTGCTATACCCTTTTTCCGTGCGCTTAATTTTAGGCAAAGCCTCCCCCCTGGCCATCTTGCTCTGGATAATCTCCCTAACTCTCATCAGCCTAATACTCATCAATAAAAAAAACACATTCAAACCTTCATCCTATATTTTTTATTTTTTATTTTTTATTTTTGCATTGTTTTTCAGTCTATCTCACGGCGGTTGGATCATCCTGCCCTTAAGTATCCTGATTTTGTTCATCGGCCAAATATTATACGAAAAAGCCTTATTTTACAGCCCTTTTAAGCTTGTTCTTTGTAAACTCCCCTGGGCCGGATTACTGGCCGGACTACTTGGTTTAGCCACCGGTATTTTACTTCATCCGGGCAGACGCGAACTGCTGTCTTTTCTTTGGGTGCAAGTCATTAAAATAGGCGTCATGACTCCGAGCCAAGCCATCCCCATAGGCCAAGAATGGGCCTCGGCAAATATTGGCGAGCTATTGGCCACCACCTCTATTTTTTTACTGATTATTATTCTGGCCGTACCCGGACTGATTTTCGCGGCACGTAAAATAAATTTTTTTGAGGCTGATGATGAACTGCAAAAATTCGCTCGTCTGTCTGTTGTCTGGGGTATCTTGGTAGCCGTGCTGGGAGCCATGACTTTAAAAAGTTTACGCTTCGCTGAATACTTCCAACCCGCGCTCGTAATTTGGGTCGCGTCTTTATTCCAACTGATTGATTGGAAAAAATTATTATCTTGGTTGAGTTTGGACGGCGGAGCCAAAGGCAGATTTTTAATTCCCGTCATCATCATGATCGCGTCCGGTTCTTTGCTGGCGCGCAGTGTTTGGAACGGTTATCACGTCATGCACAGCAAACCCATGTTCATGGACAACCAGTACCAACAAGCTATGCAAGCCATTACCCATCAAGCTCAACCCGGTGACAGAATTTTCCATGCCCAGTGGGATGAATTTCCAATTTTATTCGCCCATGACCAAAGATTCAAATACGTGGCCGGGATGGATCCCACCTTTTTTTATGAAGCTGACCGTGTTCTGGCCTTGGATTATTTTACTTTAACCATTAATCAAGCCAGTACCACCCAAGAACAAGTTTGGAGCGTGGCGCACGACCGTCTACAGGCCAAATACGCGCTCATTGATACAGAAAGATGGCCGGAGCTGGCTCAAATATTTGCCCAAGATAAGCGATATATAGAGATAGGCCGCGGGCCGGATGCCGCCGCCTACCGGATCGAGGATTGACAAATCCTCGATTTTATGCTATGTTAACACGTTCTCGAGGCTGAAAAACACGGCCCGGAACGAACAAAAACAACTGTTCGTAGACAAATCTCTCCGAGCTTATCAAGCTGGAGAGTAGAAAGGTTCAGAACATGGCAAAGCGAGGTTCACCAGGCGGAAGCGGTGGAGGCACGGACGAAAGCAAGAAGCAATCATTCTTGCTCGGTTCCTTGGCCGAAATCGCAGAAGTCGCCGCAGGGATGGTGACGGCCAACGCATTTCACAACGTCATGCGCGCCGGCGCTTCGGGAGCTCTTGCGTCCCTCAAAGGGAAATTTTTCGAAAAATTGTTCCCCACCAAGAGGCCTGAAGATAAAACCGCGAAGGCCACAGCCGGAGACATTGAAGACGCTCTAAAAGGAGTGAAAAGCAATGTCATGGCCGCATCGGGCGACGCCAAACTGGGACAGTTGGCGCAGGACTATATGTCCAGCGTCATCGCCATCCAGAGTAGCGGACGCAATGAGGCCGACAAGGCCAAGGCCATCGAGGAAGCCAAGAGCAAACTCAAGGCCTCGGTCAACGAGCATCTGCTGGCCAAGAGCAAGCAATCGCTCCAAAACCTCATGGCCGAACTGTCCGATGTGGACAACGACGACAGCGCTGTGGCCAAGAAGAAGTTCAAAGAAACGACCGACCCCGAGAGGCCGAACACGTATCGAGAAGACTTCTTCAAGTGGCTCCAGCAGGAACTTACACCAGCACAACGCCAGCTGGTCATGGCCCGCCGGAGCAAGATCTCCAGCATCCGTGTGATCACGGATATGCTGGACTATTCGGGCAACAGCCAGGATCGCCTCAGCTACTTCCAGTTCGCCCTCGGGCAACCGGAAGTCAAAGAGCTGGCCGGCGAAATCGCTCAAGCCGCTGTCACGGGCACGCTCTCCGAGCACCCGTTCATCCAAGGCTTGGCCAAATCTTCACAACACGGAGCCAACGTCCGAACGGTTCAACGCAGAGTGACTGCCGCGCGGCGGAGTCGCTTGAACAAGCTCTAGGAGGAGAACAACATGGACTTCATCGGATTTATCGCGGGCCTCTGGCTCGTGTTCTTCCCCCCGGCCGCAGTCCGGGATCAAATCAACCTCTACGGCGAAGACGTCAGAGCCTGGCTCGGAGAGCGTCTACCTTGGCATCTGAAGCGCATCAAAAGCTTCTTGGTGGGCAAGGCCCTGCTCCTGTCCGCCTTCCTAGCCCTGGCCACCGGCGCCTGGCTCTACACCTTGAACCGGTTGGAGCCCGGTCTGGTATGGGAAGAGTCAGTCATCCTCTACGCCGGACTCGTGGCCACAGTCGGCCAGCTGCTATTCGCAGTCTGGAACTTCGTCAACGGGCGCTTGAGATTCATTGCAACCCCGAACGCGGATCCAGCCTGGCAGTCCTATGCTATCAGCTTGTCAGCCTTGGCTGAATCGCTCACTCAAAAAGCGGCTCACGCCGAACAGCTGCTTGGAGCGGCGCGGACCAGGACAAACCCCCTTGGCTCCGCCTTCGCCTGCCCTGCTGACTTCAGCCCAAGGCACCGCTGGGTTGTATGAGCAGTTAGCACAAGTCAGCGCAGCGACAGCCAACGCCTACCGCGTCATCCACCGAGCTGATGGAGCCATGGCCTGCCTGGGCACTCTGGAAATGTGTGTGGAAAAGATGGCCGACATCCTATCCATCAATCCCACAGACCCGATTCTGTTGAACCACTTTCAACAGATCACTCAGCAATGCCTGTTGGGAGAGCAAGCGACCGCCGCGGCTGATGCAGCCGAAGGCCTTCGAGTTTCAACACTCATTGGCTCAACCCGCTTCAGTCTGCCTCACTGGTGGGCCGGTACTGCCCTCGTCAGTTTGCTGACGCTGGGCGTGTACACACACATCTATGCGGTCAGCGTGGAAGACCGCGGTCTGGTAGCCTTAAGCTTGATCCCACTAGTCATGGTCTTCGCCTTGGCCCGGTTCTCGGCCGAAATAGCTTCCTGGCTATTGCTCAAGGGCACCAAAGTGGGCGAGTTCCTGCTCACCAAGGCTAGCCAAATGGCCGTGGCCGTTCTGCCCGGCGATACGCTGGAGAGCGTGCGCGGCTCCATCGACATCAACATTCTGGAAGAGGACCGAATCGCGGCCGCCATCAAGGAATGGATCAACGTGGCGGGTATCATGTGGCTGCCCTACACGGCCATCATGTTCTGGTTTTGCACCCCCTGGGTGGGCATGGCCATGCTGGGACTCACCGTCGCAGCTTCTCTGTTCTCTCTAGCCTACATAAGCCGGGGCAAGAAAGAAGAAGTCGACGAAAACACGACCAAAACCGTGGGCTGGTTCTGGCGGTACGGCAAGTACATCACGTTCTTCGCTATCTTCCTGGGCGGGGCTTCGGTCGAGTGGTCCGGGCTCATGAACAGGCTGGCAGGTGTGACACCCATCCTCATCCTGGATGGTGACTGGAAAACCTACTTGCTGACGGCCCTGATCACCGGCGTGATCGCCGTGGCCTTGGTCTGGGCCATGAAGGCCTTGGACGTCGACTGGCTGAACTACGTGTTCAAGCCGGCCGCCGCTCTGGCAGCCGCGGTTACTCTGGTTTGCATGCTGGCGCCCATCGCGCGCGCGGCCAATCACGGAGAACCGGCCATCATCAGCCTGCCGCAACGGCACGGGCCCCAAGCTGAACCGCCGGTAGGCATCTCAATTCCGGTAGCCAGCTTCCAGTCACAACCCAATGGCCGAGAACAATTGGTGATCACCTTCACCACGCGCGCCCGCATGGCCAAGGGCGTGGTCCGGTTCGAACCGCACATCGCCAGTCAGCTCGGATTGGACAAACAGGATGTACCGGTTCAAACGTTCAGCGGACTGGAAGACTGCGGAGGATACCGCTGCCGACGTCATCAAGTCGTGATCCCTGAAGTAAAAGCCCGGCCCAAGGGCAACTATCAGGTGATCATGCGCAATTGGCTGATCACCGAGGCTAGCGCGGAATACGGGCTGTAGCCTACCCTCACCCTTGCCCTCTCCCTACATAGAGAGAGGGGAATCCTCCTACGCCAAGGCTTCGGGGGATGTTGCGCAGAAAGGAGGCGGATTCGTTCTTTGCTTACTTAGTCCCGTATACATTTGTATGTGGGACTTTTTTTAATCCCCCTTTGTTTCCCTCTTTATCCCCCTTCGCTCTGAAGCTACGGAGGGCACCGTAAGGGGCTCACAATTTGTCATCTCGACCATTCTTTCTTTATCATCCTCGCGCTTTATCCGTCATGCTGAATTCAGTTCAGCATCTCGCTTCCTATTAACGGAAAAACAGAAGTTCTTGAGTGATGAGATCCTGAAACCCCACTATGTCTTACGACTTCGAGGGGCATGGCAAGTTCAGGATGACAGGGGCGGTACAGGATGACGAAAAAATGATCGTGTCTTTGCGAGGAGCGATGCGGCACTGAGTAAAAGCTAATGTGTCACGAACCACCCCGTAAAGGGGCGTAGCCCCCCACGGGGCTTTACGCCCCACCCCCTCCTTAACCAAGGAGGGGGCTTTGGTTAGTTTGCCTTATTTTCTGTGACTGATAATATGTAAACAGGCTCAAGCATGAGGAGGAAAGCCATGTACAAGCTCTTACTGATTTTGATCAGCGTTTTCCTAGCTGGCGGCTGTGTAGCCGGCGGGTCGGCTCAAGGGTATGCCGGACCACCTGTTGTCCACGTGCACAGTCATGGCTATGCCGGAGCAACTTTAGTGGTCAGTACGCAGGATGTGCGCTTTCAAGACTACTCGGAGATACGCCGGCAAAGAGAAGCCGAGCGCTTGGCTAGATCACGGTTTTACGCCGAACATCATCGGCGCATGCAGCAAAGACGTCAGCCTGCGTATCCTCACGTGCGGGAGCCCGGCCCGCCTCGGAGAGGTCCACAATTTTCCTGCCAGGGTGTCTTCCGACATGGTCGTTGTTCTTCACACCGTGCTGATCCTCCTAGCCGGCATCAACCGTCTCATCCTCACCGGCCTCCGCACCTTCGGCCCAAGCCTCGCCATGACCAGCATTGCCGGCCTGACAGCCGGACTCACCGCCGGCCACCAGGCTGTAGGCCGTAACCGGCCAAGCCGTCCCTCTCCGCTCGCGATTCTCGCGGCTTTTTTTATTTGTCATCCTTGTGCTTTATCCGTCATGCTGAATTAAGTTCAGCATCTCGCTTCCCATTAACGGAAAGACAGGAGTTATTTGAGTGTAGAGATCCTGAAACAAGTTCAGGATGACGAAAGTGGGATTGTGCGAGACACGGAGTGTCTTTGTTACATGTTATACGCTACGTGTTTCGTGACGCAGGACGTTAAGTACGCGAGAGGACGCTAGGGACGTGATGGACGTTAAGCGGGCACACGTATTGACTTTTATTGAAAAAAATGGTAAGGGTTTGAATAAATGACCCAGCACAAGAAGGGAGAAAGGTCATGCGCAAGCTCCTTTTGGTTCTCATAAGTATCGTACTGGTGACCGGATGCTCGAGTTCTGTGGTACACAAACGCAATGGTATTGAAGAGCTCGGCATCTACAGCCATCGTGGGATCGCCAGCTCGACGGTCGTGATCAACACCAACGATCAGAAGTATCCGCGCTATGTAGCCGAACTGGGCTTGCCGGACGCCGAAGGCGCCATGCTGGCCCGACAACGCATCTACCTCGAAGAGCAACGCCGCAACAACGACGTGCTCTACGGCGGATACAGCCGCTTCGGCTACGGCTACAGCCACGGCACGATGCCCTACAACCAAGGAGTGTCATGCCACCTGCCCAGCCATGGCCGGTGCTACGTGTACTATGACCGATCAACCGGTGCCATGAGCACAGTCCCACCCGGCTGGGGTCCCAACCCCGCCTACGTCACCCTTCCCCACGCCCGCTAGCGCCTCTCTCCGCCAGCGGGTGTTTTATTCTGAACGAGCGTATGCGAGTGAAGAATCCTAAACTGAAGAGCGTCTGCGAGTGAAGAATCTAGTGAACATCCAACTCGACTAAATCCGGATTCAAGGACATGATTAAATCTACTTTCTTATATCTCATCCAGCCTTTAATTTGCTTTTCACGGGTAATTGCACTATAAACATCCGTCGTAACTTCATAATAAACTAATTTATATATATTATAACGCTTGCTGAATGAATCAGGATAAACTTTTTTTTGGTGTTCACAGATTCTTCTCAATAGATTATTCGTCATACCAACATAAAACACAGTATTATATCGATTAGTAATGATATAAACATAATAATTTTTTATTTGTATATATTACCCCGTTCCATATATTCAGATACATATCAATAATCATCGCTTCATAAACATCATTACCATCTAGGAAGTATAGATGTGTTATGGGATTAGGAGACTCTTCACTTCACTATCTAGGAAGTATATATGTGTTATGGGATTAGGAGACTCTTCACGGGGTTCAGAGTGACAATGGCGTGGGTCGGACGTGACTTCTGAGTATCAAAAATCTCACCCAAAGGTGAGATTTTTGTTTCGCTGCGCAGCGAATTTTAGACCTGTGAAACGTTGACCAATGATCCGAGAACAAAGTTTGAGATGGCAAAAGCGGCTACGATAATAACCAAACCGATAATTGACTGTTTGATGATATCAATGGCTTTTGTCACCTTCTTCTCGTCACCTCCGGCCGTCATCCACAAAAAGCCCGCGTATAGCATGTAAAACAGCAGCAAAATTCCCAAAAATCCGAGTACCACGTTAATGATACTGCCGGCCATGCCGGGTAAAGTTTGAGATGTGCTGATACCGGCCGTATCACCAACAGAGTTGGTTAACTGGCGAGCTTGGTTGAAAGGATTTTCAGCCGCCATGACCGTGGCCGGTAATGCTAACGCCGTGGCTACTGCCGTATAATAGGTTGTCTTAAGGCGTAATTTCATAAATTAATAATATTATTTGTATTGTATTGGCTATCCGCCGGTTTGTTCGGTAGCTCCTTGCGAGGTTATCAACTGTTCTAAGATGAAGCTAGTGGCTAAGTAGGACATGGAGATAATCACAATGCCGATAATCGCGTTTCTAATGATGCCAAGCGCTTTGGTAACGGCCGCTGAATCACCGGCAGCTGTCATATACTTATAGCCTCCGTAAAGCAGGTAACCAAATAAAACCATGCCCACTAAACCCAAGGCCGAATTAATGATACTACCGACAGCCGTCTCCAGCGTTACTCCTTCCCCGGCTTTAAGCTGAGCTCCCTGTGCCGTGGAATCAACGCCTTTTTTAATGGCTGATAATCCGCCGGCCTGCTCCTCGGCTTGAGCCGGAGAAACAACTAAAACAAAAAACATCAGCACCGAAGCCAACACCAACGAAACTCTAAATTGTCCGGCTGTTTGATATGCGATTTTCATAATTTTCTCCCCTTTCCGCACCATAGACGTGATGTACGCTAGGTACGCTATGTACGTTACACATTGGTGGTAGCCTCAATCAATTGTCCGATGACAAAGCTGGTGATGGCCCAACCCGCTAGAATGATAGCCAAACCGATGATGCCGGAAACTATCCAACCGCGAGCTTCTTTGGTCTTGCTCTCATCTCCA
>JBGSVN010000012.1:0-22725 GCA_041752935.1 Patescibacteria group bacterium | reverse complement strand
GGCTCTCACGTACATAACATACACAATGCCTCTTTCGTCATCCTGAATTTAGTTCAGGATCTCATTACTAAATCATGTCATTGCGAGCGAGTCCTACGAGTGCGGCACGGGTCGCCTCAGGCGACCGAACTCCGTGCCGTGGCAATCTATTAATAACCAATGTTTCAATAACCAATCACCAATAACCAATCACCAATTATTTAATGATCAATAATCAATTATTCATATTAGATTCCTGCCTCCGCAGGAATGACAAGGCGATGATCATGTCATTGCGAGAATGAACGATAGTGAAGACGTTAGGTACGTTAAGTACGTGATGGACGCTATGTACGTTAGGGGCTATTCCGCGGCAGTCTGCTTAGGGTGCTTTTCCTTACGATTATAAGCCTTTTTATTCAGATGCACCTGGCTGGCAGGAGCGGCTGATTTGCGGATTTTTTTATCCAATTGTTGCTTGTTTAAGGTCAAAATAAGCCCATTTTTATTGGGCTTTTTACTGGTATAAGTTTTTTGTTTAGGCATATTAACTGCCTAAAGGATACAAAAATCCCCCGATAAAGTGAAGGGGGACCGCCTTTGAGGAGTACCTCGGGCGGTCATGACGCTTTGACTATGGATACCCAGTTTGCACCAGGTTAAGATAGTTTAGGCATCTCTCTGCGCGAGATCGCGCATGAGCTCTTCTCTCCTCCACTTTATTGGGGGATCTATTTTTTTCAATATACTCTGCTTGGGATCACGATTATGCCATCATGATACCGAGAAGGGTGAGGGCGCTGTAGTGCTTGCGCCCTCGAGTGTTCCGGGAGTGCCCGAAACATTTGTGACTTGATTTGTCGGTACTATCCGCACCTCCGACTCACAAGTCATGTCCGACGCTAGCCGGGATGTGGTCCGTTAATACGGATCCCGACTTTTGGCACCGATGCTGCCTGGTCTATGGCATCGGTCCGGCCATGTCTACCAAGATTTCCCTCATGACCCGCGGGGCTAATCTTGGTTTGAGCCTGGTACAGCGATTGCGCGGTTCGCTGTCCAGCTCGCGGCACTAGGGCCGCACAGAAAGGGCGTTTGAGGAGTTTTCCGAAGGGCGACTTCAGCAGGACAGAATATCCTGCCTTGATCGCTGGAGCATTTGGGTTGAGAAACCCATTACATTCCCTGATGGGAATTACTCCTGACGCCCGAGCGGTGGTCTTGGCCCTTTGGCCTCTGCAGTGTGACACCGCTCTCCCTGGATAGGTGACTTACGCGCCCGACGAACTGAATGAGCCTAAGAGCTCAACGAGTGGCGCCGCACCATTTCACCAGGACGGTTATAGAGGCTACCAAGATAAACTCGATAATGGTTCTTGTAAGCCGAAGCTTCGCAAACCGCGGGGTTGTTGCTGACATCATATTCCAGTCGAAACCGGATTATGAAGTCCTCCTTCCCCAATCCGCGACATAGCCCATGTTTGGGTGCCGCAGGATGTATTCCCACCGGCTGGTGGGATCCTCCTCTATAACTGTCCTGGCGAATTTATACTTTAAAGAACAAAATACTTTATCATAAATTCAGGCTTTTGTCAAGGGTTATTGGCACTCTTTTTTGGCTAAGTTAAGCTAAAAAAAAATGGCTAAGTTGAGCCATAATAAACGTCTGTCGGGCACATTTTTGTTAAAAAAAACTGAGATTAGCCAAAAAAACAAGTTTATGCTGTACACAGCAGCTCTCTTGACTGTTGTCTACAATAATGGAATAATTCCGCACGCGAACTGCGTTTGACAGATAGGGAACGTGCTGTTCTCGTTTCCATCACCTAATCCCGGCTTTTCATGAGCAGAGAATTGTCAGGATTAGTGCCATTATTTTTACTTTTGGCCTTAATGAGCACACTGATTTAAGTTATTTATAAGTCCTCCAAACATCAACCGGGAGGATTTTTGTGTGCGCGAGTTCGTGAGTTTTCTCATAATTTATTAAAAACCCTATCATGGTTTCTGGCCACAGCCCTGCCCTACGCCCGTTCGGTCCGCGCGCGTGGGCCTGGCCGGTTATAATGATAGGCTATAAAAATTTTGTACATGCCTAAGCAGGTTTTCCGTCGTCAGCCCACGCAGGACACTGAACGACGTTACTTCACCGCCTCTCGCGATGCCATGGCCTTGCCCGATCTTATCGAAGTTCAAAGGCAAAGCTACCGCTGGTTCTTGGAATCAGGCTTGAAAGAATTGTTTCAAGAAATCTCGCCCATCCGCGATTTTATCGGTCGGGATTTGGAACTGTGGTTTACCGATTATCTGATCGATGAACCCAAATTTGATGAAAAAACTTCGAAGTTAAAAAATATAACTTTCGAAGCTCCTCTGCGTGTTAAAACTAAGTTATTGAATAAGCGCACCGAGGAAAGCAAGGAACAAGAAATATATTTGGGCGACCTGCCGGTTATGACCGATAGGGGGACGTTTGTTATCAATGGTATTGAACGTGTGATTGTTTCCCAGTTGGTGCGTTCGGCCGGTGCTTTTTTTACAGCTGAAGTGGCGCGCGGCCGCCGGTATTACGGCGCCAAGGTTATTCCTAATCGCGGTGCTTGGTTGGAATTTGAAACCGATACCAACAATGTCATTTGGGTTAAAATAGACAGAAAGCGCAAAGTGGCTGCTTCCGCTTTGCTTAGAACTTTTGGTTTGACCACAGATGAAGATATCGTTGAGGCTTTCAAAGATACGGATATCCATCCTTTAAATAAGTACATGGAATCAACCGTGGCCAAAGATGTGGCCAAGAACGAAGATGAAGGCAATATCGAAGTTTACAAACGCATCCGCCCCGGAGATCTGGCGACCGCGGATAATGCCAAGTCTTTGATTCATTCCATGTTTTTCAAATTCGAACGTTATGATTTGGGTCCGGTTGGACGCTACAAATTCAATCAGCGTTTCGGCATGCCTTGGGATGATCAGATGGTCACCAAAGAAGAGAATCGCATTTTATCCAAAGATGATTTGATTTTGATTCTGAAAGAAATCATCCGCTTAAACAATACACAAGAAGAACCGGATGATGTGGATCATTTGGGTAACAGGCGTGTGCGTGCCGTAGGTGAACTTTTGCAAAGCCGTTTCCGTATCGGTTTAGCTCGTATGGAACGCATCGTGAAAGACAGAATGTCCACTCAAGAAATTTCCACTTTGTCACCCGGGCGCTTGGTTAATGCCAGGCCGGTTATCGGCGCGGTACGTGAATTTTTCATGTCATCGCAATTGTCCCAGTTCATGGATCAGACCAATCCTTTATCCGAGTTGGAACATAAAAGACGTTTGTCGGCTACGGGTCCTGGCGGTTTATCGCGTGAAAGAGCAGGCTTTGAAGTGCGCGACGTGCATCGCACGCATTATGGCCGTATTTGTCCCATCCAATCTCCGGAAGGTCCGAACATCGGTTTAGTGGGTCACATGGCCAGCTATTCCCGGATCAATGAATATGGTTTTGTGGAAACTCCTTATCGCAAAGTTAAAAATTGGGCTGATAACGACGGTCAGGATGGAGTAGGGCAGGTTTTGCGCGTGGAAGTACGCGACGGCGAAGGCAAGGTAGTGGCCAAGGCGGGTGAAGAAATCACTAAAGATCTGGCTAAGAAAATGACCAAGGTATCCATTAACAAATTGCCGGTCGTGCCTATTGTCACCAATGAAATAGTTTACCTGAACGCTTTTACCGAAGAACGCGGAACCACGGCTCCGGCCACCACGCCCATTGCGCGCGATGGCCATTTTATGGTTGAAAGAACCCCGGCACGTAAAAACGGAGAACCGACCATGGTTGATGTACATGAAATAGATTATGTGGACGTTTCTTCCAAACAGATTTTGTCCATCAGTACGTCGCTGATTCCGTTTGTGGAGCATGATGATGGTCAGCGCGCACTCATGGGTTCGAACATGCAACGTCAGGCCGTGCCTTGTATCAAGCCCGAAGCTCCTATTGTGGGCACGGGTGTGGAAAGGCGCGCGGCCGTTGATTCTGGTCACGCTATTTTAGCTCCGGATGACGGGGAGATCGTGGGCTTGTCAGCCAACTTCATTGAATTGAAGGCTGAGGACGGCAAGATCCGCCGTTATGATTTAGTTAAATTCCAAAGATCCAATCATTCCACTTGTTTGAATCAGAGAGTGCGGGTCAACAAGGGCCAGAAGGTTTATGCGGGAGAGGTTCTGGTGGACGGCACATCTTGTGAAAAAGGTGAGATGGCTTTGGGCCAAAATCTTTTGTGTGCTTACATCATTTGGGATGGATATAATTATGAGGACGGCATCATCTTGTCCGAGCGTTTGGTGCGCCAAGACAGATTTACTTCCATTAATATCGAGCATTTTGTGATGGATGTGCGCGACACCAAGCTGGGTCCGGAAGTGGTGACCAACGACATCCCCAATGTTTCCGAAGAAAAATTAAAAAATTTGGACGAAAACGGCGTGGTGCGCATTGGAGCCGAAGTTAAATCCGGTGATATTTTGGTGGGCAAGATTACGCCTAAAGGAGAAACTGATTTGTCGGCCGAAGAAAAATTATTGCGCGCCATTTTTGGTGAGAAGGCCCGCGACGTACGCGATACTTCTTTGTATTTACAACATGGTGCGCATGGCAAAGTGGTGGGTATCACGGTGTTCACGCGTGAAAATGGAGACAAACTTCAGCCTGGTGTTTTAAAGCGCATTGTGGTGGCCGTGGCTGACCTGAGAAAAATTCAAGTGGGCGATAAATTGGCCGGACGTCATGGCAACAAGGGTGTTATTTCACGCATCGTGCCTTTGGCTGACATGCCTTTCTTGGAAGATGGAACGCCGATCGATGTAATTCTTTCACCTTTAGGCGTGGTCTCTCGTATGAACTTGGGTCAGACCCTCGAAACACATATGGGTTTGGCGGCCAATGCTTTGGGCTATCGCGTGGCTACGCCCGTGTTTGACGGCGTGCCTGAAGCGACCATCCGCGAGCAATTGGTGGAGGCCGGTTTCCCGGATACGGGCAAAATTAAATTGTACGATGGCAGAACCGGTGAAGCGTATGAATATGAGCCCACGGTCGGATACAATTACATGTTGAAACTGAACCATATGGTGGAAGATAAGATTCACCAACGTTCAATCGGGCCTTACTCCTTGATTACGCAACAGCCTTTGGGCGGCAAAGCTCAATCCGGTGGTCAGCGTTTTGGAGAAATGGAAGTTTGGTCTTTGGAGGCTTATGGCGCGGCCCACACCTTGCAAGAAATTTTGACCATCAAGTCTGATGACGTGCCGGGCAGATCCAAGGCTTATGAGTCAATCATTAAAGATGAAAAGATTACCAAGGTGAATGTGCCGGAATCATTTAACGTCTTGGTGCGTGAATTAAAAGGCTTGTGTTTGGATGTTGAATTATTGAAGAATGGTCAACGTCTGGAAGAGGTTAAACCCGAGCATGTAGCTAAGCCGGTGGCTCCGGCCGCAGGTGATGATATTGCCTGGGATTCACAGCCGGATGAATTTAGAGCTTCCTAACCTACCAAAATATTATGTTTTTTCAAGCAGAAAACGTCAAAACCACAGACTTCAATGGCATTCGTCTGAAGTTGGCTTCGCCCGAAGTTATTCGCGGCTGGTCATATGGTGAGGTTACCAAGCCTGAAACCATTAATTACAGAACGCAAAAACCCGAAAAGAGCGGTTTGTTTGCCGAAGAAATTTTTGGTCCTTCCAAAGATTGGGAGTGCTATTGCGGTAAGTATAAAAAGATTCGTTATAAGGGCATCGTGTGCGATAAATGCGGAGTTGAAGTAACGCATTCTTTGGTTCGCCGCGAGCGCATGGCTCACATTGAGTTGGCTTCGCCGGTAACCCATATTTGGTTTTTGCGCAGCGTGCCTTCCCGTATCGGTACGGTTTTGGATATTTCAGTCATGGCGCTCGAGAAAGTGGTGTACTTCGCGGCTTTCATCGTCACCGAAGTGAATGAAGAACTGAAGACTCAAGTCATCGAACAGCTGCAGACCGAATACAAGGGCAAGCGCAAGCAAATAGAAATGGATTATGAAAGAGAAGTAAAACAGATCAATGACAAAGCCAAAGAACAAGCTAAGGCTGATGATGCGGCCGTGACCAAGGACTTGGATCGGGCACATGGCAATAAGGAACGTAAGCTGAAAGAATTGGAAACCGATGTGAGTGAGTTGGAAAAAGAACTCAAAACCTTACAGCCTCTGAAAATAATTTCGGAGAATGAATACCATGAGTATTCACTGAAATTCGGTCATATTTTTGAGGCAAAAATCGGGGCTGAAGCCATCGATGAATTACTGAAGAAGATCGACGTGGAAGCTACCATGAAGATTCTACAGGCCGAGTTGACCAAGGCTTCGGGTGCCAAATACGAGCATATCATCAGGCGCGTTAAGCTTTTAAAGTCATTCATTAATCAAGGTATTGAACCCCATTGGATGGTGCTTAAAGTTATTCCCATCATCCCTCCGGATCTGCGCCCCATGGTGGCCTTGGATGGTGGCCGGTTTGCGACTTCGGATTTGAACGATCTGTACCGCAGAGTAATTAACCGCAACAATCGTCTGAAGCGTTTGGTGGAATTGCATGCTCCGGAAGTTATCACACGCAATGAAAAGCGCATGCTGCAGGAAGCGGTCGATGCATTGATCGATAACAGCGCGCGTCATTCCAAAACCGTGATCGCGGCTTCGGGTAAAAAGCGTCAGTTAAAATCTTTGGCTGATATCTTAAAGGGCAAGCAAGGACGTTTCCGTCAAAACTTGCTCGGTAAGCGCGTGGATTATTCCGGCCGCTCGGTGATTGTGGTCGGTCCTAATTTAAAAATGCACCAATGCGGATTGCCTAAGAGCATGGCTCTGGAATTGTTCCGTCCGTTCATTATCGCCCAGCTCATCAAGCAAGAAATCGTGCACAATATTCGTTCAGCCAACAGATTTATCGAAGGTGATAATCCGGAGGTCTGGGATATTTTGGAAATCATTGCCAGCAACGCGGTCGTGCTGTTAAACCGCGCTCCAACTTTGCACCGTTTGGGTATCCAGGGTTTCCAACCCAAACTAATTGAAGGCAAAGCTATTCAGATTCATCCTTTGGTTTGCTCGGCTTTCAATGCCGACTTTGATGGAGACCAGATGGCTGTGCATGTGCCTTTAACCGAAGAAGCGCAAACCGAAGCGCGCGACATCATGTTGTCCACCAAAAATCTGCTCAAACCGGCTACCGGCACTCCGGTGACCACGCCGGCTCAGGACATTGTGTGGGGTGTTTATTACATGACTACCATGCTGGAAACACCGGATGAAAAAATAAAATCTTTTGGCACTATGGCCGAAGCGGTTTATGTTTATCAGGCCGGATTTATCGGAGCCAGAGATAAGATCAAAGTGCGTTTGCAAAAAGGTGAAAAACCGACCGAGACCACGGTTGGCAGAATCTTGATTCATGATTTGTTGCCCAAAGGCATGCCTTTTTACAACGAAAGATTAGGCAAAAAGCAATTGGGAGAAATTACGCAAAAATGTATTGATGATTATGGTTTTGAAGAAGCGGCTTTATTCTTGGATCGAGTTAAAGAAGCGGGCTTCAAATACATTACGCGTTCGGGTTTCTCATATGGTATTGGAGACCTGCCTCGCATTCCGGATAAGGGTGAATTGATGAAAGAAGCGGGCACGCGCGTAAGCACCATCGAAGATCAATACAAAGAGGGCTTGTTGACCAAGCGTGAAAGATATACTCAAATCATTAAGGTGTGGTCTGACATACAAGACAGAATTAAAACCATGTCCAAGAATTCATTGGACCCGTCCGGTTCTTTGGCGGCTATGATTGATTCCGGAGCCCGCGGTTCTGTGGTTCAGCTAATGCAGGTGGTGGGCATGAAAGGTTTGGTGACCAGTCCTAATGGTGAAATTATCGAATTGCCCATTAAATCATCTTTCCGTGAAGGTTTGGATGTGTTGGAATACTTTATTTCATCTCACGGTACACGCAAGGGTTTAACTGATACGGCTCTGAAAACGGCCAATGCCGGTTATTTGACCCGCCGTTTGGTGGACGTGTCGCAAGATGTGATTATCACCTCTGAAGATTGCGGAGATACGGAAGGCTTTTTACTGACCAGTGTTGAATCAGAAGAAATCGGAGAAAGTTTAGCTACTCGTTTGGTGGGCCGTGTTTTGGCCGAAGATATTGTTCCGCCGCGCGCCCGCAAACCTTTGGTGGCTCGCGGTACTTTGATCGGCGACGAAGAGATGAAGAAGATCAAAGCCATGGATCCTCCTTTGGAGCAGGTTCGGGTGCGTTCGGTTATGACTTGCCGAAATTTCAGAGGCCTGTGTCAGAAATGTTATGGCTATGATTTGGCCTACAATCAAGAGGCCAGATTGGGCGCGGCCGTAGGTGTGGTGGCCGCTCAATCAGTAGGTGAACCGGGAACGCAGTTGACTATGCGTACCTTCCATACCGGTGGTGTGGCTTCGGGTGCGGATATTACCCAGGGTTTACCTCGTGTGGAAGAATTGTTCGAAGCGCGCGTACCCAAACATGCGGCTGTGATGGCTTCGGTGTCCGGCAAGGTGACTATTTTGGAGCCCGAGGTTAAAGAGATCATTACTTCCAGCGGTCAAAAGATTGTGGACACGGTCAGATCAGGCAAAGTGGTTCGCATCCAGGCCGAGCAAATGAATGATGATGTGTATGTGGTCACGGCCAAGGATCAGGTAAAAGTTAAAGAGGGTGATTCGGTCAGTGAGGGAGAAGTTATTATCGTGCGTAAAGATGGCACGGAAATACAATCAGCTCACAGCGGTACCGTGAAATTAGTTAAAAACAGATTAACCGTAATTTGGCAGGGCTTGGCGGACACGGATCTGCCCGTGCCGGTTGGCTTTAGAGTCTTTGTGAAGACCGGGGATGAGGTTCAGGCTGGCGATCAGCTGACCGAAGGGCATCTGGATCTACAGCTGCTGTTTAAGAGCAAGGGCCAAAAAGCGGTTATGCAATATTTATTGCGTGAAGTTTTGACCATTTATTCGACCCAGGGACAGAAAATTAATTCCAAACACATTGAATTATTAATTCGTCAGATGTTCTCGCGCTCTTATGTTAGAGACTCGGGCGATTCCGAATTATTGCCCGGTGAAATAGTGGAAAAAGCGCGTGCTCAAGAAGAAAATGAAAGAGTGATCGCCGGCGGAGGTAAGCCAGCCGAATTGGAGAACTTGTTCATGGGTATCACCAAGGTGGCTTTAACGGCCGAATCTTTCTTGTCTTCAGCCTCCTTCCAAGAGACAGCACGCGTGCTTATCCATGCGGCCATCTCGGGCAAAGTTGACCGTTTGGAAGGCTTAAAAGAAAACGTTATTATCGGCCGTCTGATACCGGCCGGCACAGGTTTTTCGTACCATCATCCAGAACTTTATCCGAATGAGCGGATAGAAGAAGATGCTGATGAGACGATTGATGAAGTGCCGGCAGGAGAGCCGGAATTGGTCTAAACAGCCAGATAGCTTGGAGCAAAAATCATAAAACCGCGGCAGCCGTTTTTATCCGGCTAACCGCGGTTTTTTGATATTCAATCATACTTCGAATGATTGAATATTTAATATTTGAATATTGGAGCTCGTTGGGGTAACCTATGGCCATATGTCAGGCCATAGTAAGTGGGCGACCATTAAGCATAAAAAAGGAGCGGCTGATGCCAAAAGAGCGGCCAGTTTTACCAAATTAATCAGAGAGGTGGAAGTGGCGGCCCGCGAAAAAGGCCCGGATCCGGCCATGAATTTCAGGCTGCGTCTGGCCATTGATCGGGCCAGAGCGGCCAATGTGCCCAAAGACAATATTGAACGAGCGGTAACGCGCGGTTCAGGCAGTGGTGGCGAAGTGCAAATAGAGTCTACGAGATACGAGGCTTACGGCCCCGGGGGCATGGGCTTAATCATTGAGTGCCTGACCGATAATCGCAACCGCGCGGCTAACGAAGTTAAACTGGCCTTATCTAAAAATGGCGGTTCTTTCGCGGCGCCCGGGTCTGTCTCTTTCCAGTTTGATAATCAAGGCGTGATCAGAGCTGAAGCTATACCGCCGGATAAACGGGATGAAGTTGAGCTGGATTTGATAGAAGCCGGAGCTGAAGACATTAAGCATGATGAAGAAGAAAGTGTGATTGTTGGAGCCATAGCAGACTTGGCCAAATTATCCGAGGCTTGTCAGGCCTTGTCTCTCAAAGTCAAAACCGTGCAAATGGAATGGCTGCCCAAGAATTTGGTGGAGGCGGACGACCAAGCTTTGGAAGATTTGAGTTCTTTGGTTGATGCCTTAGAAAGCTTGGATGATGTGCAAGCTGTATTTACCAATGCTGAATAAAGATATGAAGGCCGGCATGACGGTTCTGGGCATAGATCCGGGTTTTGGACGTACGGGTTTGGGCGTGATTACTGTTAACGGTTCTCAAAACATTCATGTTTGGCATACTTGCATCAGCACCTCGGCTGACTCGTCGTTTAGCCAGCGGTTACGCCTCTTGCGGGATAAGCTGTCTGAATCCATTGCCGAATATCAGCCGGAAGTAGCCGTGGTCGAAAAATTATTTTTTCAATCAAACGTCAAAACAGCTATTGATGTGGGCATGGCCAGGGGGGTGATTCTTTTATGCTTGGCTGATGCCAATGTGCCGGTAGTGGAGTTGACTCCCAATGAAATAAAACAGGCCGTGGCCGGCCATGGAGGAGCTGATAAGAAACAAATACAGTCAATGGTGGCTCGATTATTGGGCTTAAAAGAGATTCCAAAACCGGATGACGCGGCCGATGCTTTGGCCATAGCCATGGCCGGTGCCGGGGTTTATAAGACTAGGAAACGGCTGGGTTTATAAACAGTTTAAAAGGCGGTTTTAGACTGATTTTAGCCTATTTTTCCCCTTGCCTTAACGGGTTTGGTGTGTTAATATTTTTAAGTAAAAATTACATTATGCAGATATATTGGCATGGTTATTCCACTATCAGAATAGAAGCGAAATACGCGGATGAGTCTTGCGTGATCATGACTGACCCTTTTGAGAATGAGGCGGCCATGCGTTTTCCCAGGGCCGCAGAACCTAATATTTTATTATTATCTCATCAAGATAGAAAAAAATTTAATTTGGAAGGAGTTAATGGGCAGCCTTTTGTTATTTCTGATCCGGGAGAATACGAAGTCAAAGGTGTGTTCGTGAACGGCATCCAAGATCCGCAACAAGATCAGGGTCAAGCCAGACCAATGGTCTACAGGATTCAAGCCGAAGATATTTCAGTGGCTTTTTTAGGTCAGCTAAACAGAAAATTGACGGACATGGAGCTCGAGGAGTTGGGCAACATAGATATTTTAATTTTACCGGTAGGTGGTGGTGATGTAATGGACGCCAAATTATCCGCCTCATTGATTTCCGTGGTAGAGCCCAGAATAGTTATTCCGGTTCATTATCATGTGCCCGGTATTAAAACCAAGTTGGGCACCGTGGATAATTTTTGCGACGCGGTCGGTGTATGCAAGAGGCAAGACATGAACAAACTTAAAATTTCTAAAAGAGATTTACCGGCCGGAGAAATAATCATCATGGTTCTTGAACGTTCGTAACCAAGATTCAGCCTATGTCCTTTGATCAAACGCAAAACTCAAACTCTCCTCCCAAGCGGCGTCATTCCCCGCGTTCTGGATCTATGTCCACAAAAAAGAACGTTGCCAAAGAGAAGTTTTTGAGCGGAGATGAAAAACGCAGCTTAATATTGGCGCATGCCGCGGAGCGTGTTCCGGTGGACCACGCTCAAAAAGTCACTTTATGGGCAGGTATAGCCATTTGCGTGCTGGCCATAGGCACGGGTTGGCTGTATAGCGTGAGATTGGGGATGGCTGAAGTATTTCCGGCGGATAAAGATACGGAGCAAGCTGGTTCAGCCGTCTGGGAAAGCCATCTTATCCGGCAGGATCTTAGGCAGAATGCGGAACGCATGCTAAGAGAAATTGAAAAAATAGAAGAAACACAAATGCAGGGCGGATTTGGAGAGGTGCTGGAAAAAACTTTTGAAATGGCTTCAGAAATTTCGAGCACCACCAGTTCAGCGTCTGATCTAAAAGCAGCTAATCTATTCATGAAGCTTGATGATCAGTCCGTGTCAACCACTATCCCCGAAGAAGATCAATCGGAAGTTGCTCTTCCTCCGGGTTTGATCAAAGATAATCAATAAATAGTCAATAAGTAAATTTATCAGCAAGAACAGTATGGATGAAAAAGAAATCATACCTGAAAAGTCGGGCGTAGGCTCGGTTACGGCGCAATCTTTAACCGAAGAAATGAAGAATTGCTACCTGGATTATGCCATGTCTGTCATAGTCCAGCGCGCTTTGCCTGATGTACGCGATGGTTTAAAACCCGTACACCGCAGGATTTTGTATTCCATGTGGCAAAGCGGTTTGCGTTCAACGGCCAAGTTTAAAAAATGTGCTACCGTGGTGGGAGATGTTTTGGGCAAGTATCATCCGCATGGCGACGCGGCTGTTTACGATTCTTTGGTGCGCATGGCCCAAGACTTCTCTTTGAGATATCCGTTGGTGCGCGGGCAAGGCAACTTTGGTTCTATCGACGGCGATGGCGCGGCTGCCTATCGTTATACCGAATCAAAAATGGAAAGCATTGCGGATGAGATGCTATTTGATATTGATAAGGAGACGGTTGATTTTAGGCCTAATTTTGACGGTTCAATCAAAGAGCCTTCGGTGTTGCCTGGTAAATTACCTAACCTCTTGTTGAACGGCACTCTGGGTATTGCTGTGGGCATGGCTACCAATATTCCTCCACATAATTTAAATGAATTGTGTGACGCTATTACAGCCACTATAGATAATCCGGAAATTGAAATTGATGACTTGGTAGAGATAGTTAAAGGCCCTGATTTTCCGACCGGAGGTATCATTTACGACAAACAAGCTATCAGGCAAGCCTATGCTACGGGCAAGGGAGGTATTGTCATGCGCGCCAAGACTGAAATTCAAGAAGAAAAAGCCGGCTACTTTAGAATCGTGGTCAACGAAATACCTTATGGCGTTAACAAAGCCAGCATGTTGGAGAAAATTGCCAACTTGGTTCAGGAAAAAAAGATCGAAGGCATCAGGGATTTACGCGACGAATCAAATAAAGACGGTATCCGCGTGGTGGTTGAGCTCAAAAAAGACGCTTATCCTAAAAAAGTTTTAAATCAATTGTTCAAAATGACGCAATTGCAAGAAACTTTTCATGTGAATACGTTGGCTTTGGTGGATGGCATTTTGCCCAGAGTACTGACGCTTAAGGATTTGTTGACCGAGTATATCAAGCATCGTCAAAATGTGGTCCGCCGGCGCACGGAATATGATTTAAACAAAGCCAAGGACCGCGCGCATATTTTGGAGGGTTTGCGCATTGCGTTGCTCAGAATCAACGAAGTGATTGAAACCATCAAAAAGTCCAAAGATAAAGATGAGGCCAAGCTAAATTTGATCAAACAATTCAAGTTAAGCGAAGCTCAGACCATGGCTATCTTGGAAATGCGTTTGCAACAGCTGGCCAACCTGGAAAGGTTGAAGGTGGAGCAAGAGTATAAAGAAAAATTGGAATTGATCAAAGAATTGGAATCCATACTTAAATCCGTTGCCAAAATGTTGAGTATTATCAAGCAAGAAGTGCAGGAATTGAAAGATAAATTCGGCGACGAACGTCGGACCGTGGTCATACCTCATCCGGTGGGAGAATTCTCCATGGTGGATTTGGTGCCTGATGAATCAACTATTATCATGTTGACGCGCGATGGTTATATCAAGCGCTTGCCGCCCGATACTTTCCGCACGCAAGGCCGAGGCGGAAAAGGGATAGCGGGTTTGGCTACTAAAGAAGAGGACGAAGTGGATCAATTATTTTCTACCAACACTCACGCTGATATTCTGTTTTTCACCACTCGAGGCAGGGTGTTCCAGCTTAAGGCCTATGAGGTTCCGCCGGGCAGCCGTATTTCCAAGGGGCAGGCCATTGTTAACTTTTTGCAATTGGCTCCCGGAGAAAAAGTGGCCAATTCATTGCCCTTAACCGATATCGAAGGTGCCAAGTATTTGATCATGGTGACCAGCCAGGGCACGGTTAAAAAGACCGGTTTGGAAGATTTCAAGCACGTCAGACGCAGCGGTTTGATCGCCATTACCTTGCACGAGGGCGATGATTTGTTGTGGGTTAAACCCACGAATGGCACAGATGATATCTCTTTGGTTACCAGAAATGGTCAGTCCATTCGTTTTAGCGAGAAGGACGTGCGCCCCATGGGCAGGTCGGCGGCCGGCGTGCGCGGTATTAAGTTGAAAAAAGATGATGAGGTCATTGGTATGGATTTGGTAGATCCCAAGCTGGCAGCCAAGGGCTTGTTTACCTTGTTTACCGTGGCTGAAAATGGCATGGGCAAACAAACCGACATCAGAGAATATAAGACTCAAGGTCGCGGTGGTTCGGGCGTGCGCACTATGAAGGTTACGCCCAAAACCGGTCCGGTAGTCACTGCTTTTGTGGCCAGCAAAGATGATGAGCGCGATTTGATGATGATCAGCAAAAAAGGCGTGGTTATCCGCGTGGCTTATAAAACCGTGCCCACCTTAGGCAGAGACACGCAGGGTGTGCGTGTGATGAGATTCAGAGAAGTGGGGGATTTGTTGTCCAGCGCGGCTCTAGTGAATACGGATGGAGAAGAAAAATAAAGAACCATAAAATAAAAGAGACGCTGTAGAGCGTCTCTTTTATTTATTCCAGTATTTTGTCGATTATGCCGTAGGCTTTGGCGGTTTTTGGATCCATGAAATTATCACGATCCGTGTCCGTCTCTATTTGTTTAACCGGCTTGCCCGTATGTTTGGCCAGTATGACGTTCAGTTGTTCTTTCATTTTGAGGATGCGTTCAGCTCTAATTTTGATGTCCGTGGCTTGGCCCTCCACGCCTCCCAGTAACTGATGAATCATGATTTCCGAGTTGGGCAAAGCAAAACGTTTGCCGGGTTGGCCTCCGGCCAGCAAAACAGCTCCCATGGAAGCGGACAATCCAATGCAGATGGTCGATACATCACACGCGATGTGTTGCATGGTGTCGTAAATGGCCAGCCCCGCGTTAACTGATCCGCCCGGTGAGTTGATGTATAATTTAATGTCTTTGCTTTTATCTTGGCTTTCCAGAAAAAGCAATTGAGCGATGACTATGTTGGCCACATCATCATCAATGGCCGAGCCTAACATGACAATTCTGTCTTTTAGAAGCCGGGAATAGATGTCGTAAGCTCTCTCTCCGTATTGTGATTTTTCAATGACGGTCGGGACCAGATAGCTGTTTTGAATTTTAGAATTAACAGTGTACAAGTTCATAATATAAATAATAAATAAAAAATAAAAATTAAGAATTTAGGAATTGCTGCGCGATGTTTTTAAAATTAATTCGCGAAGCGACACGCTCATTTATAATTGAAAATTCATAATTTTTAATTCTAGATCATGATAATGCATGGATTGTTAGCAGTCAAATGGGGGGAGTGCTAAACGATTTTGATGCCTTTGGCAGTTTCCAGTATTTTGCCTTGTATTTTAAAGCCCGAAGCCAGTTTGTGGCCGCCTCCGCCCACGGCTTGGGCGATTTTTGAGATGTCTTTTTTGATGGATCGGATCGATCCTTTGACATGGTTGTCGTTTGTTTCGGTTAGAATCATGGTAGCCTCCACTTCTCCGCAAGCACCGCCCAAAAAATTGGAAATGCCTTCTGTGGCTTCAGCTCCCACGCCGGCTTGCTGTAAATCATCAATTTTAAGATAAGTTACAGCCAGGCCAAGTCGCGGGATAATTTTTAGTCTGGCTAGAGCCGTGCCCCATAAGCGCAAAATTTTAGTGTCTTTGTTTTTTAGCAAGCTTTGAGCAATTTCCGTGGAACGAGCACCGCTCGCAATCAGTTTTCCGGTCAGATTCAAGTTAGTGGCATTGGAGGCCGCATTGGTAAAATAGGATGTATCGGATAGTATCCCGGCCATAATTGATGTGGCCATGGCCGAGTCAATAATAAGGTGGTTATGCTCAAAAAACAGGCCTATAATCTCCGAAGTTGAACCAGCATCTTTATCTACCAAATTAAAGTCAGCGAAATTGGTATTGGTGGCATGATGGTCTATGTTGATCGTCAGAGGGTTGTTAGGCAGATTTTCCATCAACTCACTGACCCCGCAATATTCCAAGGTGCCGGAATCGAGTATGATCACGGCCTCGTATTCTTTTTTAAAAACTTCTGGTTTATTTTGTATTTCAAAATAATGATCCAGATACGCGTGTTGGCGCCCGGGCAAGTCCTTGCAAAATATGGTGACTTCTTTGCCTTGCTTGATGAGCCAATGAGCCAAAGCTGTACTCGCACCCAAAGTATCCGCATCAGGTTTTTGATGCGCTGCTATTAAAAAACGGTTTTTACCGTTCAGCAGATCGTGGAGCCTTTGATAAGCACGTTGGTTTTCCATATTTGGGAATCAAGTACTTTATCCGTTACCGCGCCGGCCGTCAAGGCTTTATAATTCGCCTTTTTCCTTGAGTTCATTCATGTATTCTTCCAGATCCTGAGCCTTTTGTTCGGTGTGGTCGAACTCCCAATGCAGGTTGGGCATTTTGCGCAAGCGCAATGAACCGGCCATACTTTTAATAATGTCGTGTCTGAAAACTTTTAAAGCATCCAAAACTTGTTCTTCGTAAGCCACGGGCATAACGCTTAAGGTTACTTTGGCGTTGGCTTGGTCAGAAGACAGACGGGCGTCCACCACGGTCACAAAAGAACCCAAAGGGAACTCTACTTGCCGGGCGAGTATTTGAGCCATGTCTTCTTTAAAATGCTGATTTTTCTGATATTCGGTCACCATATGCCGGGTAAGATAACTCATGTCTTAAAACCTGTCGAATCTGCCTTGCTTTTCAGGCGCGGAAAGCCTATCCTATGTTATTAGAGAAGATTATGTATCTCAAAAAATTGGATTTGCAAGGTTTTAAAACATTTGCTCAAAAAACAGTTCTGCAGTTCGAGTTGGACGCGGAAAACCGCAGAGGTTTGACGGCCGTGGTCGGCCCTAATGGATCCGGTAAATCAAATATCGCGGACGCGTTGCGCTGGGTAATGGGAGAACAGAGCCTTAAATTATTGAGAGCTAAAAAATCAGAAGATGTTATTTTTTCTGGTTCTGAAAAAAAATCGCGCGCCGGCTTTTCCGAAGTCAGCATTACTTTGGTTAACGATGATCGGCAGGATTTGGATTTTTCGGAAATAGTCATTACGCGCAGGTTGTACCGGGATGGTCAGTCCGAATACGAAGTAAATAAACAGTCAGCTCGTTTATCGGATGTGGTCATGCTGTTGGCCCAGTGCGGCATCGGGCAGAGGACTTACAGCGTTATCGGCCAGGGCATGGTGGATGATGTTTTATCCGCTTCGCCGGCCGAGCGCAAAGATTTTTTTGATGAGGCCGCCGGCTTAAGGCCTTTCCAATTAAAGCGTCACGCCAGCCTCAATAAATTGGATGCCGCGCGTGATAACTTAAGACAATCAGAAACCTTGTTGCGTGAAATAGGCCCGCGTTTGGTTTCTTTGGAAAGACAGGTTAAAAGATTGCAACAAAGAGAGACCTTGGAAGAGGATCTAAAAGCCTTGGAAATTCAGTATTACGGAGGCATGTGGAGTTCTTTGCGTAAATCTTTAGGTTTGTCGCAAACTGCCTATGACAAGGCCTTGGCCCGCGCCACTCAAGCTGCCGGTGAAGCGGATAAGCTTGAGTCCGAATTAAGAAACATGGAAAAGGCTATTCCTCCCAGCCAGGGCTTTAAGGAATTGCGTGAATCTTTGAATAAATTATCCGAAGAAAAGGTCAGATTGCGAGAGCAGCAAATGCGTTTGGAATCGACGCGTGAAATAGCCAAGGTCAGGGCTGAAAAACCTTGGGCTCCTTTGCCTCTATCCAAAATAATCGGTGAAATTGAGTCTTTGCATAAAAAACAATTGGATTTGTTGGAGCTGCTCGAAAAGCCCAAGCCTGATTCCATCAAGATAATGCAGTTGGCCAGGGAAGTGCATAATCAGGCAGCTGATTTGCTGGGTAAATTGCAACGCCCGGCGCCCGAGCCCGAAAAACAGAACAGTGAAGACCCTAAATTGGAAGCTGAAACAGCTGGTCTGCTCCGGGCTATCGCCGAGGTGGAGCACAAGATTCAAGCCACTCAAGTGGAGTTGGATCAGTGGAATAAAAAAGAAGATCAGAAACGTTCGCATATTTTTGATGTACAGCATGAGTTGTCGCGTCGTCGGCAGGAAGCTCAAATGGCCGAAAGACAGATGAGCGAAGCGTCCGTGGAATTGGCACGCGTGGAAACCAGGCGCGAGGCGTTTTTGCAGGAATTACGTGCTCAAAGGCCGGAGCAAGAAGCGAACTTGGATTCTTTGGCTGATAAACATCAATCCGGTGAAGCGCCCGAAGCGTTTTTACCGCGCATCACCAAGTTGCGCGCTCAATTGGAATGGATAGGCGGGATAGATCCGGAAACGCTTAAGGAGTACGAACAAACCAAACAGCGTTTTGACGAATTAAACGAGCAGACCACGGATTTGACGCAAGCCATCATGTCGCTGGAAACTATTATCAAGGAATTGGATCAGACGATTAACGAACGGAGTGCGGTTTCTTTCAGAAATCTCAATCAACAGTTCAGTCATTATTTTAAGCGTTTGTTCGGAGGCGGGGCGGCCGAGTTGGTCGAGGTTTTCCCGGAGCCTGAAGTCAATGAGCAGGGTGAGGTGGTGGAAAGCCTGGATAAGAATAACGCGCGCGTGGGCATAGATATTTTAGCCACTCCGCCGGGCAAGAGGTTAAAGGCTATTGCTTTGTTGTCAGGAGGCGAAAGAGCCTTGGTGTCCATCGCTTTGATTTGTGCCATCATGGCCACTAACCCGTCGCCTTTTGTGGTCTTGGACGAGGTGGATGCGGCCTTGGATGAGTCAAATTCCAACAAATTCGCAGAAATTTTGAATACCCTGGCCGACAGGACTCAGTTCGTAGTGGTGTCGCACAACAGGGCTACCATGTCGCGGGCTCATATATTGTATGGAGTCACCATGGGAGTAGATGGTGTTTCACAGCTTTTATCCGTTAAACTACAAGATATTTTACAAGCTAAATGATAATTTTTTGGCTAGCTTAAGCCAATAGTTTGATACTTGACGCCCGGTTAACAGCGTGCCATACTCAAAAGGAGTTCCTTAAGCGTCTTATTGAATCAAAAGACGCCATTTGCAATCTCCTAAAAATTTAAACGTTAAACAGTAGTCGACAGCCTTGACATAAACCAAAGATTGTGATATAAAAATACATTCTTTCAAATAGGTCTTAGAAAGATTTACAGAGGCTTTAAGCAATCTGCATCCACGACAAGCATGGAATCTTTTCATAGGTCCAAGCTGGTCTTCGGACTCGCTTCTTCCTAAAAAAAGGTTTCTTGGGTGCGGATTGCTTGAGGTCTTTGTCAAAAAAAAAGCCCCTGTATCATTGATGCGGGGGTTTTTGTTTGGCTACAATTGAACGTACCTAACGTACCTAACGTCCATAGCGTCCTTTCACGTACTTAACGTACATCGTACCTCGTACATCGACACATGGTCGCCTCGGGCGACCGAACGCGCGTGTCTTCGTACATAACGTACCCAGCGTCGTACGTCCCACGTACCATGTATCCCCTTCGTCATCCTGAATTTAGTTCAGGATCTCATCACCAAACCATGTTATTACGAGGAGGGAATGTGGCGTCTGAGTCTGGATCCCCGGGTCAAGCCCGAGGACGACGAAAGAGAGTTTATTATCCCTGACGTAGGACGTGGGGTAGTCGTTCGCGAACGACACCCCGTGGGACGAGCGACGCTGGACGTTTAGGTTTGGTGAGAGGACGTTAAGTACGTTAAGGACGCGAGAGGACGCTAGGTACGATTCAGTCTTGCTTTACACATTATTTTTTTAACCTTAATCTATGCGTATCTATGTTGCCTGCCAAAATCGTCAATATTGAGCATGAGCGTGCCGAGGTGCAATTACCGGACGGTCAAAAATTAAGGTTGCCTTTGGCTGCTTTTGAGGGTCAAATCCAGGTGGGATCCGACATTGTCATGTTGTTGGCGGTTCCGGGTTCAGAGGACATTGCCAGACAAAAATTGGCTAAAGATATATTAAATGAGATAATCAGCGAGTGATTCAATATGACTGATAAAAAAACTGATAAAAAAACAAGCCCTTCATGGATGCCGATTGCCAAGTCCGTTGCTATTTGGACAGGTGTTACCTTGGGGGTTTTGACCCTTTTAGCCGGCTTGTTTGCGGGCAGTGCCTATGGTTACACGCGCATTTACTCAGGGAAAATTTATCCGGGTATTAAAGTGGCCGGTATTCGTTTGGATGGCTTGACCAAGGAAGAGGCTAATCTGCAGTTGGACAGAGCGGTTGATCAAGCTTTGGAAAAAGGTTTGATGTTCAGCTTGGATGGAGATCAGGCTGTCATCCAGGTGGCTTCGCATAATGATGTGCCGGATTTAATTCGGTACGACATCAATCAAGCTGTGGAGCAGGCCTATTTGGTGGGGCGGGTTAATCAGATTCCCAAAATTATTATTGAGTTGTTGTCAGCCAGAATCAGATCCAAGAATGTGCCGGTTGAGATTGTCATTGATAACGCGCGCTTAGAAGAATCCCTTAAGCTGCAATACGCGTCCAAACTGCCGGAACCCGTGAACGCCACTTTTTCAATCCAAACAGCTTCCGGGCAAGAACCGATTATTAAGGTGGTGCCGGAAAAGCAGGGCCAGGTTTTGGATTTGGACGGAGTTTTTGAAAAAATAAGGCAACAAGCCGAGGCTTTAGCCTTTCAAAATATCAATTTGCATCTCAAAAATGTGGAAGCTGAAAAGTTGGCCAAGGATTTGCAGCCCTTGATAGATCAGGTTCAAGAAACTTTAAATCGTCCTGCTTTGAGTTTTACGTACGATGATAAAACATATGTGGTTCCGACTTCGACCTTGGCCGAGTGGCTGGTGTCTGATGCGGGAGGCGATAGTGTGACCATTGATCATGTTCAGTTCGCTTCCAGCGTTAGGGTCTTGGCCGGCGAAGTGGAGGTGGAAAGCAAAAATGGTACTTTGGAAGTTAAAGATGGAGAAATAGTTTCGTTTACGGCTTCCACCGTGGGTAAAAAAATTAATACTGAAAAAACCTTGGAAGATGTTTTGAGCCATTGGCCGGCATCTTCGACTTTTCCTTTGGTAGTGGAAGAGAGCCGAGGGGCTATTACGGGCGATGATTTGGAACAGTTTGGCATCAAAGAAATAATCGGTGTAGGCAAATCTAATTTTGGCGGTTCTCCCACCAACAGGGTTTTGAATATCAAAAAGGCGACTTACGAAAGAGTGAATGGCACCTTGGTGGCTCCGGGCGAGGAATTCTCCATGTTGAAAAATTTAGGCTCCATAGACGGTAAGAATGGCTGGTTGCCGGAATTGGTTATTAAGGGCAATAAAACGACACCCGAATATGGCGGTGGTTTGTGTCAGATCGGTACCACTATGTTTAGAGGGGCGGTTGATTCGGGTTTGCTGGTCACGGAACGTCGTAATCATTCTTACCGCGTCAGCTACTATGAACCGGCCGGCACAGATGCCACTATTTATGAACCGTCACCGGATTTTAAATTCATGAATGATACGGGCAAGCATATACTGATTAATGCCTATATTCAGGGCACGGAAGTGGTTTTTGAAATATGGGGGACCAAAGATGGCCGAAAAGTAACGCAAACCAAGCCCAGAATTTATAATATCGTGTCAGCTCCGGCTACCAAGCTGATTGAGACAGAAGATTTGGCTCCGGGTAAGAAAAAATGCACCGAATCAGCCCATGCCGGGGCAGATGCTGAATTTTCAACCACCATTGAATACGCGGATGGCCGTACCAGAGAAGAGACTTTTACCAGCCATTACCGGCCCTGGGGAGCGGTTTGCTTGATTGGTGTAGAGAAGTTGAGTGAAAGCACCGCGAGTACGAGTACGGCGGGTGAATAACTGATTGCCAACCTAGAAAGTAAACGAGATAGTTGCTGCAGGACCCTCTTGTTACGCAGTGGATTCTTGTTTATAAACTCACCCCTATCCCTCTCTTAAGATTAAGAGAGGGTGAAGCACTCGGAAGAACCTAACCTGTTAACTGAAAACCCCCTTGATAAAGGGGGAATCAAAGGGGGATTGCAGCGAGATAGTAACGGTCGCCCGCACCAGATCCTTCATTGGCACTCAGGATGACGGAGGGTTCAGGACAATGGAAGGTTCATGACGTAGAACGCAGGACGAGCGACGTAGGACGTTAAGTACGTGAGAGGACGCTAGGTACGCGGGACGTTATGTGTGTTAAATATGCCGTTTAAGGTAGATTCCCGATTTAATTATTCAGCTCATTAAGCCTATCAGCTACTTAGCCGGGAATGACAACAGGAGTTTTGACGCGGTACGCGGGACGTGCGACGTTATGTACGTGAGAGGACGTGATGTACGTTAAGCACGCTAGGTACGTTAGGGACGAGCGACGTGCGACGTGTTATACTGTGTTCAGTAT
>JBGSVN010000011.1:0-1784 GCA_041752935.1 Patescibacteria group bacterium | reverse complement strand
CCATGGTGTAGGTGGAACCGGCGTTCCATACCGGGTACCATGCGCGGCCTTTGCCTTCACCGACGGAACGGGGCTGATAAATATTGACGGCGCCGCCGCAGGCAACCATGATGGTTTTGGCTTTGATGATATAAACGATGTTCTCACGAACCGAAAAACCCACTGCGCCGGCAACCTGATTGGCGTTGTTGGCGTCCAGCAGCAGTTCGACGATGAAGCAGCGTTCAATGATATTGTCCATCCCAAGCGCGGTCTTGGCAGCTTCAGCAACGATTTTCTTGTAAGATTCGCCGTTGATCATGATCTGCCATTTGCCGGTGCGAACCGGGGTAGCCCCGCCTTTCAGGGAGCCCATTTCAAGGCCTTTTTTGCCGTCAAGGGTTTTTCCGGCTTCATCTTTTTTCCAAACCGGAAGTCCCCATTCTTCAAAAAGGTGAACAGAGTCATCCACGTGACGGCCGAGGTCGAAAATAAGGTCTTCACGAACCAGACCCATCAAGTCGTTACGAACCATCCGGACATAGTCTTCCGGGCTGTTGGTGCCGATATAGGTATTGATGGCGGAAAGGCCCTGTGCTACGGCGCCGCTTCTGTCCAAGGCGGCTTTGTCGCAAAGCAGGATCTTGGTGTCGTCGGATGCCCATTTTTTGACTTCAAATGCCGTGCCGCATGCTGCCATGCCGCCGCCGACAATCAGAATATCAACTTCGCGTTCTACAACCTTAGGATCTCTTTCGGCCTTGGTTTCACCCAAAATTTTGTTCGGTAATGCCATGTTATATCCTCCTCAAAAATTATATTTGATTCAAAGAGATGATCGAATAAATAATCCGATGCTGATGGGTTAGACCAATGTCGGTTTAATCATTTTGTAGCCGTCTGCCTCTTCTGTTGAAAGCAGTTGGCTGTCCAGGTCTTTGCCTTTAAGTGACAAATAACCATTGGCCTGGCCTTCCGGAGTGGTGCGGATGGGGAATTTGAAGCGTTTGATGAGTCCGTTTCTGAACTTGCAGGTCCAGACAACATCTTCGGTGCTCATCAGCGGCATGATGCTGCTTCCCATCGGTACGAAATCGGAATATCCACGGACTTCAATGGCCTGGGTGGGGCAAATCTTTACGCAGGAAAAACATTCCCAGCACTGATCGGGCTCCTGATTGTACGCTTTCATGGCGTTGGGATCGAGGACCATCAGGTCGTTGGGGCAAATGTACATACATGCGGTTTTGTCTCCGCCTTTGCAACCATCACATTTTTCTGCAATTACAAAACTTGGCATTTAAAATACCTCCTGTTGTTGGCTTTTCATAAGTTCAAGTTAATACGCGAATGCAAATTCCGGTAGCACAAGATTAGGTCTGTTCAGCACCTCCCTTCATTTCTCTGCGGCCGCTGCTGAGGGCCGCTGTCAATTAGCAGCGAATGGGTTAAAAGTGCTCAATTAAAGGAAAAAATAAATTGACTTAATATAACCATTTGGAATTTATCTCAAATGGCATGGTAATTGCTTTAAATTACAACACAATTGTACATATAAGGTTACATGAATATCACCCGGTGTTTTTCTTGTCAAGCACTTTTGGAAATTGAATTTCGATGCAAAGATTTCGGGTGTCCCGGTGGATGGCAAGCGGTTTTCGCGGTAAATTTCTTGCCAAAAATATAATTACTCCATAATATTGAAAAGAGATTCATTATAAACAATAATATACTGACAAATGACGTTGGAATGTCTTACAATCATTGGGTTGATCGTCTAATGTATATTCTGGCAAATTAAGGTC
>JBGSVN010000010.1:0-46806 GCA_041752935.1 Patescibacteria group bacterium | reverse complement strand
TGATGGTTTGGGGGATGGCCGCGTCTGCCTGCCAGATATTAAAAACCGGTGTTATGGCAAAAAACATGGCCATGACACCGGCTATCGCAATACGTACCAAAAAGTACGGTTTTATATGAAAAGACATATTTTGTTTTTGTTGCCTACAATTAAAGCTTTAAACCTATTGCAGGCATATATAAAGTATATACAAGTAATGTCCAATAAAATAAAACCGCTTTTATTAGCGGTTTTATCATCTTATCCCTATTATTGATAACTTGTTGATAAACTGTTTTCTGGTGTTTACTAAGCTAATTATTTAATTACCTTCCACTCATTGTTTTCGTACACCAAATAATAACTGACTTTTTGTTCTCTGTTTAAAAATTCAACATGTACGGCTTTTTCAAATAAAACGTCGTAACCTTCTGATCTCCACGCATCCAAAACTTCTTGTTTATTAACAACAATATTTTGCTGATTCAAGTCCCCGGACGTAAAAGAAGCGACATACTGCTCGTGGAAAATATCGGGATGAACAGTGGCTTTGATTTTTTCAGGCAAATACTCGTAAATTTGCCAATATTTGCCGGCCGCTTCCAGATCAATCACGGTCAACAAGGTATTCAACATATCAATATTAAACAAAATATTCATTTGCTGTTGTCCATCCGACCAAACGGTCTTTAATAGCGCCTTTTTTAGTGCCGGATGCGTAATTCTAATATACGAATCAGCCGGTATTTGAGCGAAATTATAAGCCCCACCCTCTTGTGTCCTGATACTGACCTCTTTAACCATTAAATCAACTCCGGCTACGCCAACATCTTCCAAGGGATCAAGCACCAGTCCATTAACATCGACTAAGCCAACCTCTTTATCCACAGGCACATCATAAATCGGCTGTACAGAGTCTGAATTTGAAGCTTGACTTTTAAACCAGCCTGACTGATAGGCTACAAAACAAAAGACCAGAATGGAGAATAAGGCCGCTAGAACTGTCACCAAAGTCATGTTTTTTTGCCTTTTTTCAAGTGAGCGTTTATCTTTTTTGGCCTTAACCATCAATCTCAAATTATTGACCGCTAAAATCAAAACCAAAATAGTCAGCAAAGCAACCGGATAAAGATAGTGACCATAGCTAACTGGAGCTGATTCGATGGGGGCCTGGCTTCTAACCTGAAGATTCAGCAAAGCCATATCATGCTGTTCACCGTTTTCAGTCTCCACAATTATTTTGTGCAACCCCGGTGCCAAATTCTGAGGAAATTGAGCCTCCCAATTGCCTTGCGCATCGGTTTGGATATCAATGGTGGCTTGCGGTTGATTGGTATTAGTGTCCATATTTTTAGTAAATATATAACTTGAGCTTGGCATTGGGCGAAGCAAAACCTTGAATCAAGATCTGATCAGCCTGTTTTTCAATACTATCTATCTTTAAGGCTGACCAAGGCCAAGTTAAATCAGGCTGTTCGGTGACAGGCGTGGGCACTGAAACAACCCCGGACGACGGTCTGGAAGCCACGGGCGCGGGCGTAGACACCGGTCTGGGCGAAGTCACCGGAAGACAAACAGCCGGTTGATCGCTGATGGTCTGAATGGTTTTTTCAATAATTTGGGTAGCAAACAAAGGAGCCATGCGCACTTCGTAACCATAAATCTCCTGACCATTAGCTCTGATAACGGGTCTGAAATAATACAATTCTCCGGCCTGCAGACCCTCGATCACCACTGAATGATAAGTGCTGTTGTTGGCATATTCACGGGTCGAGTTTACATAACCGTAATTAGGCTCGCTCCCCATGGACAAATGTTCGTCTGTGTCATAAATAACTCTGGACGTGGCCGGCACATTGCTTAGCCAAGAAACCAAAACTGAAGTTTCGTTGATTTGATTAACAGTAATTGAACTTAAGCTCACGCCCAATAAGGGATTAATGCCCGGAGAGCCTCCACTGCCCGTAGAACCTCCTGCCGGACAACTGGCCACACACAGCGCTCCATCCCAAGTAGTGTTAGTTCCGCAAGAGACAGACCCAGCAACACCCTCAAACTGACAGGTCGCATCGCAACCATCGCCGACCGCTGTGTTGCCATCATCACATTGCTCGGTCAACTCTTTCAAATTATTACCGCAAACTTCGGTGGACAAACAATTGGCACTGCAACCATCGCCGGCCACCGTATTGCCATCATCACACACTTCATTGCCTTCAACAGCCGAGTTACCGCAGACTTGACCGGTTCCGCCACCCACGGCCATGGCATAGACATCGCGCTCCATCAAATTATTACTCACGTCTTTGGCATAAATAATCACAGGCACGCTTTCGCCGGCCACAAAGTCCCCAGCCGGATCTATGGTTACGGTGTAATCATTGGGCGTGCCGGCTAAAGCCGTAAACGCCGTAGTGGAAGCATAGGTAATCCGGGTTCCATTAGTCGTCACACTGCCCGCACCGCCCGCCACGTTCTTGTAATAAATTCCATTGACATAAACAACTAAACTAGCCAAATCAACTCCCGAGCCATCGTCTTTAACATGGAAGACAACCGAGCCGGCCGGAATTATGCCCTGGTCATTACCCGGATTACGCTGATCTACATACGGAGGGTCCGTGTCCGCGGTTGTAAAAGTCCAAGTATCAGTCACCATCACATTGGGTACCAAATCTTCGCAGTCATAGGCACTGACTGTGACCACTTCGTTCTGGCCAAAATCACTGGCCGGATTAATGGTAAACCTGTAACCATAATCAATGGCCGTAACCGTCACATCCGCATGGCCCTGCTGATAGGTGGTCAAAACAAATGATGGAGAAGAGACATTAAATTTACAGCTGGCTGCGTTCACGCCCGTACCCGAAATATTGCCCGGATAAAACTTTTTATCGTGCACATCAATAGTGATATTGGTGGACACACTGTTGTTAACGCTACCGCGATTGGGGGTTTCAGCTACCACGCGCGGAGCCACCGTGTCCGCTTCAGTAGTGAAAGTCCAGTTCTTGGCATCCATAGTGTTGGGTCCGTTGGCATCACCTAATTGATTTTGGCTGGGTGAGGCTAAATCCCTAAAACCACTGATAACTACATTATATAAAGTATTGTATTCCCAGTTTCTTAAATCGCCCGCAATACCCGAAGGACTGTTAGGATTAATAGTAGTATTGCACAGATTTGTTCCCCAAACACCCGAACAAGAATAGGCATCCCAGGCCGTATAGTCTGTTCCGTTAAAAGTAATGGCTCCCGGAGGTGTAGCCGTGTTAACACCTGTGCCCACCCCGGTATTATCGCCCTCACCATTCTTGCTGTCGCGCAAATCAAAAGTGTAGTTATCTTCAACCGCCACATTAATACTGCCATGCGTAGGCACCGGGTTTAAGGCATACGGCTTTTTGGTGTCCGCCCAAATCTGCAGCTGAAAATCCTCGGCATCATCCAACACATCATTGCCATCCAAAGAAATATTACTTTCCGTTGTCTGCCCGATGACGCCTAAATTAATATCCAAAGTTTCTGCGGCGCCTGTGCCATAATTAAAGGCCGTCGGTTCATTCATGGTCCAACGCACCGTACCAAAACTACCCAAACCGCTTGAATAACCAGTGGTTCTGTAGCCCGTGGATTTAACCCGGCCTCCAGAGATAGTCTGACCTGACCAGCTGGGAAAGTATGTGCCTGTGGTCAAATTAGAAGCAGTAACTTTGACTGTGTCATAATCAATCCAAATGTTGGACGCATTAGTGTTGGCAGATTGAATTTGCATGGTGGTCGTAAAAGCCTGACCCACATAAAAATAGTTCAGGTCCGCCGGAAGGCCTGTACCTCCGTCACCAGTGTTGTCTCCGCCCGTAAAAGGAGAAGCTAACAATTGGAACCAATCCGTGCCCGAGGGAGAGGCTGCGTTAACCGGCAGAGCCGCCAATAGCATGGCCGCTATCAAAATTATATTCAAAAACTTAGTCATATTTTTTTTAATAACTTATTCATCACCTTCCACATCCAAATTTTTCAACATTAAACTTAAATCCACGGAATTAATCACCGGATCTTGATTCAAATTAGATCTGATGCCGCGGGTGGTTAAGTCGTCTCTATCCAAATCATTGATGATAATTGAAAGATCAACTGAATTGACCACATCGTCGCCCATGGTAGCCGGAGTGCTGGTCGACCCGCTGATGTCGCCGGCCAACAAAGTACTGGTGCCATAAGGAGCGGAATTATCCGGCTGGGTGAAATTTAAAACCACGTTACCCATACTCAAGGGCACGTTTCTTAAGATCTTGGTCAGATGTTGATGCGTCTTGATGGCCACGTCATAGTTACCGACCGGCACGGTTCCCAAATCAATGGGCGTCAAATAAGTACCGGCCACCGTGGTAGAAGCTAAAACCGGCATGGTATAAATCACGGCGTGCGTAGCCGGATCCTTAACGGTTAAATAAAAAAGCGCGTCATCATTGGTACTGACAGCTCCTACACGCATTTCTGGCACCGCCCATTGGATAGTAGCGGTTACTTGTTCAAGATCCTCTTCCCAAAAAGTACCGTGCCAATAAACATAATTCGTACTAGTGGAAATGCCGGCGCCCGGGTGGCCAATCTCCGCGTTAAACTCATAATTGGTTGAACTGGCCTGAAAATCAACCGGCCCTCCGTGTTCTTGAGTTAAACCAAAATTCGTACTGGTGGCCGCGATCACCAAAAAAGGAAAGGCCAGCAGTCCCAGAATCAATAAAATTCGCATGTTAGACTTTATACTCATGACTGCCGTTATTATATCAGATTACATCTGAGCTTGCCACGCAGGCTTGACTGCATGCGATTTTTATTGTATATAGCAGTGTGGCTCACAAGAACCGCGCGTATCCAAGGAGGAGAGATAGATGTTGCGGTTAACAGCGGAAGACAGGGCGACCTACTTGTTCCTTCGTGGCAAAGGAATCCTGAAGGATGAAGAGGCGCAAAGAGTTCCAATGCGCAATGGCACTACCCTGGTCTGTTGCGCGGACGGAGACCAGTTCGACGACTTGTACGCGAACTTGGCCGGCATGTGCTTGCAGAAAATGCCCTGGCCCCGCATTCATACCCTAACCTGCCATGGCGGGGCACTCATCATTCCGTCCGACTCGCCTTTGAATAAGGGCTTCCGGGGCGTCAATATGATAGAGGATATTGTTGACGCCTGGAGCATGAAGGGTACGGAGATGGTGGCCTTGTACGCGCACGCGCCCTGCGGAGCGGCCACCAAGATCAGCATGAGTCTGGCTCAGATTTTGGATAACTTGGTCCAGGCCAAGCTTGAGCTTAAGCAAGCTCTGATCAAGGCCGGAGCCTCAACCAAGGTCGTCTGCCTGGTGCACATTGACCGCGGTGCAGAAGAAGGCAAACGAACGTACTTTTTGAGCGCGGCCGAGTGGCAACTTATGACCCGGCACAATCCAATTGTGCCTGGCCGCCGCTGGCCTGTGCAACTCCAAAAAGCAGCCCCGTAAGGCTGCTCATTTTTTTTACTTATTTTCTTTTAACCGGTCTTTTCCGGTCATTATTCAACCCAGGGCCCATCCCATCTTTATCCATTTTTTTTTGGCCATGAGAATTATGCCTGCTGGATGAACGAATTAAAAACTGATCCGCTTCTTCTGAAATATCTATAAATAAATCACACGCGCCTTTTAACTCCGAACTGGTCGATGCCCCAAAAGCAATCACTTCAACCACCACGCCCTTGGCCTGAAGATATTCCACGCACGGGACAAAATCTCCGTCGCCCGTAATCAAAATCATGGCATCCACTTTGTCGGCTAGTTTGACCGCGTCTATGGCCATGCCCACATCCCAATCCGCTTTTTTGACACCGCTGGAAAACTCCAGTACTTCTTTGACTCTAAGCTCTATGCCCCCGCCCACCAAAGCTTCAAAAAAACTAAGTTCTTCACCTGTTTTTGATTTGGCCACATAAGCGATAGCTCTAACCAATTGCCTGTCTTCCGTGGCCGCGCGTACAATGCCAGGAAAATTAAGTTTAGCATCATATAGATGCTTGGCCGAGTGATACATGTTCTGCGTATCTATCAGAACCGCCACGCGTTGAGCCGGTCTTTTGATCATAAAAAATTACTTATTAAAAATTGAATTATTTAAATGTCAGGCTAGCATAATATTAATACGCCAATCGGTCAAAACTATTTTCAAACAAATCGCCCCACGACATTACGACGTGGGACGCTAGGTACGTGATGGACGTTATGTACGCTATCTATATCTTGAGTTTGCTCATCAGCTCATCATAAGCAGCCGAGTCTTCGCGCTTCAAGTACTTCATCAAACGGCGGCGTTCACTGACTTTTTTAATCAAACCGCGGCGGGATGAGAAGTCTTTTTTGTGTGAGCGCAAATGCTCGGTCAAGTCTTTGATTTCCTCAGTCAAGATGGCTATCTGAACTTGAGGAGAACCCGTGTCCGTGGCATGCGTCTTAAATTTTTCTATAATCTGCTTCTTCTTCTTGGGATCCAACATATGGTTCAGCTTCTGTGTTAAACGTCAGATCCTGTTGGGAATCGGGCGGATTGCAGAGAAGCCGGGTCAGCGCGTTTTTCAGCCTTGAGCCGAAAAAGCGTAATAAATTAGTGAGCTAAGATTAGCAAGGTTTGACGGGATGGTCAAGACAGCGATGCCCCGGTCGAGAACTTCTCAACCGGGGCCAGAAGACGCGGGCTAGTACCCGTTGTTCAAGATTTCACCGCGATACTCAGCGATCGCGAAGCCGGCCCCCAGGCCGCCGCAGATCTTGAGCATCAAGCCCATGAACTGGGTCATGGGCGACTCGATCCCGACCAGATACTGCCCAAAGATAAAGACCACCAGACAAAGAACGATTCCCACCATCAATCTGAATGCGGCCATCACCAACCCTCCTGATTAGAGTTTGCGCCCCATAATGCGAAGGATCTTGGCCTGACAAGCCACGGGGCAGGCCCTGAAGCCTGCAGCCAAGACCAACGTGACCACAAAACCCAAACTGACACCAATCGCCACCTGACGCATCAAGACCAGAAACTGCTCGTTCTCCATGGAGAACTCCTTTCTTGTACCGAGAAATGATGTTTAAAATAGCACTTTTTTATAAAAATGTCAACCCTTAGAGACTAAAAAGAAAAATTAAAAAGTAAATAAAAAAGGCCCCGAGGGGGCAGAAGCACGTGCCAAGGCACGCGAAGACCTGTTAGGAGTCCAGCTCCAGCTGGATGCGCTGCAGCCTTGCTACATCAGTGTCGTCCAAACTAGTCTCATCCGTCGTCAGCCTGGGGCAGTCATACCAACCCAAGCTATACTCTTCCATATCCGGCACTTGATACAAGACCATGACACTACACAGCAAGCCGATGACCGTGCGCGTATCTTCCCTGTGTTTCAGTAGGGTTAGCAAATCGTGCGATTCCAAGTAAGCCATACACTTGCGCAAAAGCACCATTCGAGATTCCCTTACCCAGGCACCATATTCTTGTTCGCTTGAGCCAACCCTCTCGATGCGCAAACCGCAACTTTCTCCGAGAGCTCCCAAGTCTTCGACGAACTTATGGTTCAAGGCCGTACGGCATTGCCGCACATAGTACTGGCCGAACTTAAGCACCAACTCGTCCAGCTCTTGCCGACTCGTGCCCAGATTTTGCAAAAAATCGGATTCAGCCTCATCAATCTCGTTGGCGATTAAGCTCGTCATCTGTGTAGTCACATAAATACAGCAACCATCTTCACGAGCCAAGCACGTCTTGTAGATGGCCGCTTGCTTCAAGACTTCGTGCAGTTCAGGCAACCTGTTCTGCCCCAAGCGGCTGCGCTCAAGGCAATCCAACATCCAGCCGAACATGAAACGCTGCACATTGCCATGGAATTCAGCCAGCGTAACCCGAGCGCCGTTTATCAGCTGACCGATCACAGCGTCCAGCAAGCCGGGATGCACGAAGAACAAGGGCGTCAGTGTGCTTGCTTCCCGGATATCGCCCGACAAGCAGCTCAAGTACTTAGCGGTCGCCCGCTTAACCAATTTCTGATCTACCTGATCCTGCATACAGTCCTCCTTGTAAAGACCGACTATTCATATACTATTTTTTTCTGATTATGTCAATCCCAGTTACTCAACCACCCCGCCTAAACCCTCGCCCTGAACAGGGAGAGGATCTCCGACGCAACGTCGGAGCGGTGAGGGTTTCCCGCGCTGTTGCACGCGTAGCTCCGTGGATTCCCTTTTTCAAGGGAATGATGTGATTAATCCCCCTTCGTTTCCCCCTTTAACAAGGGGGTTATTAGTCTCTGATGTTTGGTGGTCGTTCGCGAACGACACCCCGTGGGACGTTAGGTACGTTAGGTACGCGAGAGGACGTGATGTACGCTATGTACGTTAGAGGACGTTATGGACGTTATGGACGCTAAGTAGTTAAGCAGGTAAAATATTATCCGACACATATGAAACTTTCTCACCATCTGCGCGATTTCTTGATTTATCTGGAAATTGAAAAAGGACGATCTCAAATGACCATCCGTAATTATGAATTTTATTTGTTGCGTTTTATTGATTGGGCCAAAGATCCGAAAACCGAAGATGTAAACGACAAAATGATCTTGGACTATCGTCTGTATCTGAATAGATTGGAAGATCCGACCAGAGGCTTGCTCAAAAAAAATACTCAAAACTACCATCTAATCGCTTTACGCTCGTTCTTTAAATATTTGATCAGACATGATGTAAAAATCTTGGCGCCGGAAAAAATTGAGCTGGCCAAGCAAAGCACCAGAGAGCCCGTATTCTTGGAGGCCAACGACATGGAGCGTCTGCTTGAAGCCCCGCTCCAAACAGCAGATATCGGAATACTGCAGGCGCGCGATAAAGCTATTTTGGAATTATTCTTTTCCACGGGCATGCGCGTATCTGAATTAGCCAACTTAAAAAAAGAGCAGGTCAATTTAAACCGTGAAGAATTCACCATCCATGGCAAAGGAGACAAACTGCGAATTGTATTTTTATCTCATCAAGCCAGACATTGGATAAAAAATTATCAAAAAATGCGCGAAGACGATTCTCCGTATATGTTTATCCGCCATGACCGAGCCGTTAAAAACACGGCTCAAAACACGGATAAAGAAGCCTCCCCTATCACTCCCCGCTCCATAGAAAGGCTGGTTCAACGCTACGCGCTCATGGCCGGCATTACCAAGCAAATCTCACCCCATAGTTTAAGACATTCATTTGCCACTGATCTTTTGATGAATGGCGCGGATCTGCGCAGTGTGCAATCCATGCTCGGGCATTCGTCCATCACCACGACTCAAATATATACCCATATTACCAACCAACAACTGCGAGATGTACATAAAGCCTTTCACGCCAAAAGAAGAAAAGAAGAATAACAAGGGCAAAATTCCTAAAAATTGACGACTGTCTAATCAATATTTGCACTCACTGCCAAAGCCAGAGCCAGCTCTCGACAAAAATTAGTATTTCCACTAGACTGCACTCATCAAAATAAACATCAAATATAAAATAACAAACCTTGATTGTTTAATTCGTCCCGATACTACGATCGGGATCCCGATCAACATATACTTTATCGTTGTGTCGGGATAATTCGTAATTTTTAATTCGTAATTAGTTCATGCGCTCTTAGCTCAGCCGGATAGAGCAACAGCCTTCTAAGCTGTAGGTCGTTGGTTCGAATCCAACAGGGCGCACCACGTAAAAGTCGCAGTAAAAGCTGCGGCTTTTAATTTGCTCCTCACGTGGCACTGCCATAGCCGGATTAGCTGGGGATTTTTCTTTACCTGTTGGATGGGAAATAAAAAAGCGCCCCAGGCGCGAGGAAGAAACGCGTGGGACGGAAGCGAACGAGCAGGCCTAGGCCGCGAGGTGATCATCCATGGCCGAAACCACGATAACACAGAAATGGCTAAGATCTTGGTAATCACTCAGGTCCACGCCCAGTTCGCTCAACCGGGCGACGGCCACTTGGATACGTTGCTCCGAGTTCAGCCTTTGCAGGATTTCACCTTGCTGGACAGCCCGGTCATCCGAGGTTACGGGTTCGAGTCCGAACACCTGGTGGTTGGCATCCAGCCAAGCTTGGCAGGCGCGAGCCAGCTCAAGAAACGATTCTTGCACGCCCACGGTGTCACGGTTGCTGTGAATTTTTTCAAACAGACCCATCTCCGTCTCCTTTCAGTCCCGCGGGACTTTGATCTCAAGTGATAAACAAGAATGCCATATATTTTCAGGCTTGTCAATCCCAACCGTGTACAACACGTACATGGCGTACTTAACGTACATCACGTACCTAGCGTCGCTCGCCTGCCCACCGAAGCTTTAGCGAAGGAGGGTCCCGCGTCCTACGTCAAAACTAACCCCTCCTCCGTCATCCTGAACTCGTTTCAGGATCCCATCACTAAACCATGTCACTTCGAGCGATAATCTAGAAATCGCTAATGCGGCGCATAAAAAAAGAACAGCCAGTGGGCTGCTCGGAGAATAATCGAGCTGAGCTCGATCGAGTTGTCAGGCGGTCAGCCGGTGTTCGGCTTCCCGCAAATAATAGGCCGTGGTTTCTTTGTCCTCTGCCACGGCCATGAGGCCAATCCGGCGAACTTTGGCGTGCAAAGCCCCGAGCATGTACGGGATGACTCCGCTCCCCCGCTGTTGGCGGAACAATATATTACCGCCCAACAAACCGCGAACCCTGTTGAAGGTTTCAATCCAACGACCGGGCTCAATGATCTTGTTGGCGATTGCCCACTTCTTCATCCCCAGACGATCAGCGATTGCGTAACCATAAGTCGCCGAAGTTACACGCGTGTCAGCATCCAGAAGATAGACCTTGTTACTCCGCCGATCAAGGACTCCGTCATAAGCCAAAACCCCTTGGTAATTGAGCTGAACCGCTCTCTCCACCAGCGGTTCAGTCATTTCCCGAAAAGCCTTGGATACTTCGTACGGCACTACGTCATCACCCGAAGAGAGCAACTCTCCCTGCGGAACAAAGCCCTCGACCAATTGTTGGTTGATGCCGATGTAGCGTGGTCGGCCGCAGCAGATAAACCACTGCACACTCAGTGAATCGCGGTGCATGATTTCCTTCTCGACGATCACCTCTCGCCCGCGAAACCGTTTCGCAAAAAAACGGAACTCGGGTGAACCCACGCGACAGATGCCTTCACCTCCGGCCAGGTCGGTCGGCTTAACCAGCACGTGCCAGTGTCCGGTTTGCGGAGGCTGCGTCATACGGATAGCCCAATCCAAGTCCGACTGATTCCAACTTGAAGTCAGAATCCAGTGGCTCGGAAAAGCGGAAGACAATCCAATCTCCGCGGCCATACGCCGCAGATACGCCTTATTCCCAATCTTGTCCGCAATGCTTGGCTCGCAGGACATGGTGTTGCCCCAGTTCAAGCCCGCCTCATCCAGAAATGAGGCTATATGATTAGTACTGTGAAAGAGCTGCAGCCTCTCCCCGCTCTGCAGGCGCTCCTTGAAGGCATGCAGTTGAACTTTGTCCGCCAAAAGCCCCTTGAACATACAGCCCCCGGAGATGCGGCAAACTTCTTCTGGCGCAAGACCCTCTTCGCCAAGCCACGGTAAAATCGTGAGATCCGTATCTTCAGTGACACAGACCGTGCCGCCCATCAGCAAAGATCGTTCGACATGCGGCACCACCGGGACGGTAGTTAGTTCGCCAAACCCATCAATCTGATGCATGTAGATGGCCTGCTTAGTCCTGCCGAACATTCTCTCCACCTCCGTTGCAGCTAGAGAAAAAAACCGCCTCTAGTGAGGCTGTTTGCTGAAACATGTCGCAAATCTAACCTCACTCCTTATGGAATGAAGCAGACCTTGACGAGCAAGTTATTCAGCATGTTTGCCATTCTCCCAGAAAGTCTAAAATACGTCAATAAAAAAAGAGGGCTGTGTAGCACAGTCCCCGAGAGCCGGTGCGGTCGTCAGAGACGACCGGCGGGTTGCGAGCGAGCGAAGAGCTAGGCCATGTAGTCCACGGCCTGGTCGTCGCGCGTAGTGAAGAAAAGTTCGGCGCTGACATCATCCCGGATGTCGTAGCCCACGAGCAGGTCTCGGTTGCCGGCCAACTGCCCCACGAGGAAGTAGTTGATCTTGATGGCGTCACCGTCCCACTTGGCCTTGATCTGGCCGTCCTTGTCTCGTTCGACGATCAGCTTGCGCGCCGTGTTGTCCACGAAGTGCACGCTGGACTTGCCGTAGATGTCCGCGTAGTCCGTGCGGCCGTAGAACAGCATGTTGACGGGTGCCTCGATGAGCACGGTCCAGCGTTCGGGCTTGGTGATGAGCGTCGGGTCCTTCTTGAACTCGTCGATGGGCAGCGCCACCAAGCGAATCGCCACGCCCTTGGCGTTCACCTGCAAGGCCGTGATCAGCCCGTTGACGCGATCGATACGCACCAAGCTGAGCCCGTTGATCGTCATGTCCACGATCTGGCCGTTCACCAACGCGAACTGCTTGAGGTCGTTCAGATTCTTGAGCGGAACGACCGTGTCCAGGAAGTTGGCACGCTTGCCATTGGTGAACGCGAGGTTGCCGGAGAGCTTGGCGATGTCATCGACCACGTGCGCGATGGGCACGACCTCGGAGTCGTAGTTGAACAGGGCGAAGAACTGGACGCTGCCCAGACCCTCCCAGTTGAACAGAGCCGGCCGTTGCGTGATCTTGTCGTAAGGCGTCTTGATGCCCACCCCGTGGGTTTCGGGCAGGTTGCCGGAAACGAAGTTGAACTGGATCCTCTGCGAGTTGAGATACGTCCAGCCCACGATGCGGTCAGCCGTGATCAGCTTGTCACCGAGCGCCTTGGTGATGCCGGCTCGCTCGATAACGGTGGTCACCAGCTTGATGGCCGTATCATTGGACTGGACTTTGTTATCTACCTTCATGATCTCTATCCTTTCCTCAAACAACAAACCGTTGGAATCCCCTTAAGCTAACTCTTCTTCTTTGTTTAAGAGCATCACGCTAAGCGTGAAAGAGGCTCAATTATAAAACATGGCGTCTGACGCGTCAATAGTCGCTACTATTAGCCGATGCTGAACTATATCTGCTCATGCTTTACCATCTGGTTCTGTTCATCAAAATAAAATCTCATGTTTACCTGTCCGCCCCTTAAAACATCCGGCAACCACAATACATCGTCTTCCCACATATTATCCAGAGGTAATTCACTCAAGCTATACCAAGCTGGCAGCATCTCCTCTGTCTCTTGCGGTTGACCCTTTAGATCCCGTCCCACAAAAATATAGCATTTTTGATTCCAATCAGGCTTGGCATCATATACAAATTCAATTATGCCCCTGAATTCCAAAACAGTAGCTCGTGACTTAGTTTCTTCATAAAATTCACGCTCGCAGGCCTGCTCAGGTGTTTCGCCGGCTTCAACCTTGCCCCCGGGGCCGTTCCATTTACCTTCACCCAAACCGCGTTTTTTCATGGCCAATAAAACTCGGCCATCCTTAACAACGTAACATAGGGTGGTCAGACGCATATTATTTTAAGAATTTAATAATTTGATGCAAGGCGCGGGGTACTTAACCAGCCATGTACCAAAACCGCCTGATATTGTTTTTGCGGATGGCCCTGAGCTAGATCGAGCTTGGACATACATTAATATCAATCGTATTACTGTGTACTATTTACCGCAAGCCTGTCTCTTGACCGCTTCCCTGCTTTTGCTAGAGTGTAAAGAACTTAATCACTAATATTATTATATGTATTATTTGGCCTTAATCATCCTGTTCCTTGTCTTGACTTCCATCAGGCAAGTCAACCAATATCAACGTGGTATTAAGCTGCGTTTTGGTAAATACGCAGGCACAGTTGACCCGGGTTGGCGGTTGATTTGGCCTGTGATTGAAAGCATGGTCAAGCTGGATATACGCATCAAAGCAGCTGATGTGCCCTATCAAGACACCATTACCAAAGACAATATTTCCTGCAAAATTAACGCGGTCATTTATTATAAAATCTCGGATCCGGCCAAAGCATTTCTTGAGGTTGAAAATGTCATGAACGCGGTTTCGCAATTAGCCCAAACCACTATGCGTAACATCTGCGGTGAAATGACTTTGGACGAATTACTCTCCAACCGCGAAGAAGCAGCCAAGCGCATCAAAGAAGTCATCGCCAGCCACGCACAAGCCTGGGGTGTGGAAGTAGGCAGTGTGGAATTAAAAGATATTTCTTTGCCTGACGATATGGTGCGCACCATTGCCAAGCAAGCCGAAGCCGAACGAGAAAAAAGAGCTGTCATTATTAAATCAGAAGGAGAGTTGGCGGCGGCCAGCAACCTGCAACAAGCGGCCAGCATTCTAGGATCTTCAAACGGCGCCTTGCACTTAAGAACCCTGTCCACCTTAAATGATTTATCATCCGATCAATCCAATACTGTAATCTTCGCTATTCCTTTGGAAATTTTGCGCGCCTTTGAGAGAATGGGCAAGCAATAAAATCCAACTTTGATTTTTAAAAATGACCCGACGGGGTCATTTTTATTTTTTGGCGCATGCTGTAAGGTTTATCTATTATGAAGCTATTGGTTAAAATCATTCCCAATGCTAAAAACACGGAAGTGGTGGGCTGGGAAGGCCAGACTTTAAAGATACGATTAAGCGCTCCGCCTATCGAGGGAAAGGCTAACAAGGAACTGATTAAATTTCTGGCAGGAGCTTGCAATTGTTCTCCCAGTGAAATTGAAATCACCAAAGGGCTGGCCAGTAAACAAAAAACTTTGGAAGTTCCTAATTTGCCTGAAGTTATTTGACACAAACGCTGTCCACTCCTAGGATGTGACCGCTCTTCTCTAATCAAAGAAAGGCGGGCTCATGTCCACATCAACGGTCATCGTTGGCGCTCAATGGGGCGATGAAGGCAAAGGCAAGGTCACGGATGTTGCGGCTGAAAGTTTCAATGCCGTCGCTCGTTACAGTGGCGGACCCAATGCCGGGCACACTCTCTCGATCAATGGCAGAATCGTGGTACTCCACATCTTGCCATCAGCTCTCTTCCGTCGAGACGTGCTCAAGTTGGTTGGACCCGGCGTAGTCTGCGACCCCGAAGTTCTTTCCGGAGAGCTTCGGCTGGCCGAAGAACTCGATGTACTGCATACGGTGCATCTGGACCTGCATGCTCCCCTCATTCTGCCCATCCACCGCGAGCTGGACAAAGCTAGGGAATCCTTGAGCGGCAAAGGCGCCATCGGCACTACGCAACGGGGCATCGGCCCTTGCTATGAAGATTTCGTGGCGCGTCGCGGACCGAGCCTTCAAAACCTCAGGTCAGCCAAGGCTTTGAAACAAGCTATGTTGGATCGGCGCTTCTACGACGAGCGCTCCCTGCTGGTCCAATTGGCCGGAATCAAACCGTCAACCGTGGATGAGATGGTCGAATGGTGTATGGAGCGGGCCAAAAAAATCGTACCCGCCCTGATCGACACCAGGGAAGTTATCTCGCGCCTGCGTGAACGCGGCGACAGCCTGCTCTTCGAAGGCGCTCAAGGCATTATGCTGGACGTCTTCAACGGCACCCGCCCCTACTGTACCTCGTCGATCTGTGGGCCGGCAGCTATTTCTGCCAGCCTGGGCGTACACAGTTTCGACCGCGTGATCGGCGTCAGCAAAGCCTACACTACGCGCGTTGGCAATGGCCCCTTCCCCACCGAACTCACGGGGCAGGCCGGCCAATGGCTGAGAAAAAAAGGCAATGAATACGGCGCGACCACCGGCCGAGACAGACGTACCGGCTGGCTCGACTTGCCAGCTCTGCGCTACGCCTGCCGCATAGGCGGCATCACGGACTTGGTCATTACTAAGCTGGACATACTGACCGGCATCGAGAAGATCCGTGTCGCTGTTGCCTACGGCACACCTTTGGAAGAAGTCGACCCGCACAGAACCCTGGACACGGAACTGCTCGAAAGAGTCGAGCCCGTGTATCAGGATATGGACGGCTGGCAAGAAGATTTGAAGGGCTGTTCGTCCATCAAAAACTTGCCATCCAATGCCAAAAAATACCTCTGGAGAATTGAAGAAGTTACCGGCATACCCATTACAGGTGTCAGCATTGGCCCTGAACGTGAGGAGATGATTTGGCAAGAGAGCTCGCCCGTCAACTGAAAGACGGGCAATTTTTATAAAAAAACTTTGGACATTTTGCCATTGCCGGAGGGCGTCTGATATTCAAGATTTATTTAAATAAAAAACCTCTCTTGGTCATGACCTGAGAGGTGTTTGAGATACTGGAAGAACCAAGGACGGATACTCGAGCAAGCCACGGAGTTCCGCTCGACGCTCTTCGGAAAAATCAGTCTTGTCTATGAGCGCGGAAATGACTTCAGTCGGCAGGCGCGCGCCGTTATTACCGTGGTGATTGCGCCACTCTCCGTAAACTCGACAGACAACTTCCATCTGCCAAGGCTCTTCCACTAAACGCAAGGCGTCTTGCCAGCTGACCTGATTGACCAACTCGTAAAAACCGGACTGTGACGGCAAGCGTGCGTCAGCACGCGACCAAGCTTGTTGAGTCATAACCAGGCGCCGTTTGGTTTCCGCATCAACCGGCCAGGCTGTGCACTCTTGCTTAAAGCCGCCCAAAGCCTGGGCGGCCAAGCCGTGCCAAACCTGATCGTATTTGTGGCCCAGCCTGATGGCTGGCTGTGCCACGGGCCAATCCTGATCATCCAGTGAGAACATCTGCCAGCTCAACACATCATCCTTGTCCGGGTGCTTGTCAAATACACTGAGGGACAGCCCCACAACTCTGGAAGCAAACCCTTCGATGTGGCCTCGCTCCCCCAAAACCGGCCGTCTGGTATAGACCATGCCCCTGGCGCCACGAACAATGTGAACATCGAGTTCCTCATTCTCCGTAGAGCGCAGTGTGATCCGATGATGAGGCAGACCATCGCTGCGCAGCCAAGCTACAAAGCAGTCTCGTGCTCCGGAAGACACCCGTCTAACCCAAGACGGTGCCTCTTGGTCGCGGCAGACGTAGTCGAATCGTTTGGCGCCAAACATCAACATGATGGCCATGTAAGCCCCCGGAGGTTTGGCATCTTGTCGACGGCGTAAAATAAAACGACGTTCACCGGCCAACACCCGAGCAACTTCCATCAAACCGATGGTCGGCAGACCTCCGCCGTCAGGGATGGGTACATAGTACTTGGCGTGCCCCTGGTTGTAGAAGATGGTTTTTTCTGTCTCCGTCCAACGCTGATCCTGGGTCGTGTTACGATAGCTCACCGCCTGTTCCATGGAACCAAAACCATATACCGGAACAAGCAAGAGTCTTTGTTCCATCACACACCTCCGCTCTCCTTAGCATGCAAAGAACTTGATCAAGGCGGAGAACAAGCCTCGATAGGTATTGAAAATATACACGAAATTTGTAAAAAGTCAACCACGAGCCCTGTTCTCTAACAAAAATCCCTCAAGGTTTGTCCAGACCGCCCTTGCTCCAGGGGTTGCAACGCAAAATCCTCCACATGGTTTTAGGTAAACCGCGCAATACTCCATATTTCATAACCGCTTCATACCCATACTGACTGCAGGTGGGATGGTATTTGCAGGTAGGCCCGCTCATGTATTTCGCCAAAGGCCCATGATCCAAAGACAGGGTTTTTTGGTACAACCTAATTATGCTCGCAACCAATCTGCGGGGCATTAATATGAGACAACCAAAAATGTTAGACATAAAAATTTAATACATCAATCATCACCACGGGCGTGTACGTTCCAGCCGCCCGTCCGGACAATCTGACCTGTTATTTGTTTTTTATAACTTTGTAAATTTTTTTACGCGGTTTAACAAATTTGGAACCGGCGGCTATTTTGCCCTTGCCCATTTCTTTGCGAGCCCTGGGCGAAAGTTTTAGGGGCTTGGACATGGTTTCCGGAATTTTGCTCACCAGTCTTAGGATTTCATTTTTTATATCTTGGTAATCAGCCGTTAAGGTGTCGGGCTTTAAGACGAACAACAAGTGATAGCCTTTGGGGATTTGATCCAAGAGTTCACGGACTGCCGATCTGAATCTGCGCTTGGCCAGATTGCGCTTAACCGCTCTTTTAAAAATTTTGGTGGAAATAATAAAACCAATAAGACTGTCGGCCGGGTTAGGAGTCGCGTCAATCCGCCTCACACGCATGGTGGCCAGAGGACCAAAAACCGATCGCCCCCGAGTGGCCATTTGCGCAAAGTCCTTGGTTTTTTTCAATCTTTGCTCCGCGGGCAACATAATTATCTAAATAAATTTTAATTATCAAATATTCAAATATAAATTTATGATTTTATATTATAGTATTTGTTAATTGGTTGATTAATTATACTTTATAACCATAAAAATAACAGAGACGCACAGTGTGCGTCTCTTGTTGCTTATCTGGCTCTTTTGACTGTCAGCTTTTTGCGTCCTGTGGCGCGCCGTCTGGATAAGACCTTCCGACCGTCTTTAGTTGCCATTCTAGCTCTAAAACCATGCACCTTCATGTGCCTGCGCTTTTTTGGCTGATATGTTCTTTTTGGCATACCGCACTAAGATAAAGGAAAATTCAGGTTTTGGCAAGCGTCAGAAGCTCGAGCCATTATCTCACCTCAAAAGTCACACTTACATAAGACATCACATCTTGCGAACCCGCTTCTATGGTAGGCGCTACTGCCATGGCCATGTCTGACTTTTCCATGGCTAAATAAGGGCGCGGGCTGGAAACCGGGACCGTGGACTCATTAAATGAAATGGCTCTAACCACGGTTAAACCTAGTTTTTTAGCTAAAATTTCAGCCTTTTCCTTAGCCTCGTCGATAGCCAAGTCTCTGGCTTGAGCCTCCAGGGCTTTGGGGTCATCAATCACGAACTGCATACCGCCTACTTGATTGGCACCCAGCTCACCGGCCTTGCCGATCACATCCCCCACCTTGTTCATATCACGCACCTTAACCGATACGTTTTGGCTAATAGTATATCCATCTAGAGTCTGTTTACCGTCATCCCAATTATATTTGGGATTAAGACTATATTGTTTGGTCTGAATATCATCAGACGCAATACCCGACTCTTTCACAGCCGCAATAATAGCATTCATTTTTTGCGTATTGGAAGACTGGATTTGATCCACGGTTCTACCTTCGGTGATAACCCCCAGCTCAATCATAGCCACATCCGGCTTGGCCGTGACTTTTCCCTCACCGTCAACCACAATCGTGTCTCTGCCCGGTCTGCCTATATAATGATATTCCTGCAAAGCATTTCTGGAGAGCGCACCTAGATAAAACATGAGCACAACTGACGTAAGACCAATGAAGGCCAAGAGGAACTTATTCTTAAACATAGATAAAAAATAAATAAATTAAACTCACTTGTACATTATATTAACACACTTTATAACAATGTTGGTAAAAAAACATGACAAATTTTCAAAAAATAATAATGTTTTTGAATGATATGAAATGCTTATCCAAAACTATCAACTATTTATCCACACGTTTGACATGCTGGGACGCACCTGTTGATATGTAGGCAATCTTACAGATTAACCTGACCTTTTCTATGAATCCCAATGAAATTTGGCAAGCTGCTCTTGGAGAGCTAGAACTCACTCTTTCCAAGGCCAATTTCACCACCTGGTTTAAAAACACTTTTATCTCGAGTTTTGAAAACTCCAAGATAAGCATCGCCGTACCCAATACCTTTACCAAGGCCTGGTTGGAAAAAAAATACCACGAAGCCATCGTCAGAGCTCTGCGCAACGCCACTAACAACGGAGTGCGCGAAGTCACCTATAAGGTTGAGGTGCGCAACACCACCCCTATCCCGGGTTTTGCGCCGCCCGAACCCATGGAAACCAGCTATGAAGTTACTTTGAGCGATTCACAACAAGAAGAGGCCAAGCAACAAAAATATTCGGAAAACGGTTCCGGTGGTTTAAACCCCCGATACACTTTTGAAAATTTTGTGGTCGGTAAAACCAATGAACTGGCTCACGCCTCGGCCATGGCCGTGGCTGCCAGTATTGGCACGACTTATAATCCCCTGTTTATCTTTGGAGGCGCGGGCTTAGGTAAAACCCATTTACTGCAAGCCATTGGGCACCATGTCCTAAAAAACAATCCCAACACCAATGTTTTATATGTAACCTGCGAACGCTTTACCAATGACTATATTCAATCGGTCAGGGGCGGACGCGCGCGCGAGTTTAAAGACACCTACAGATCTTTGGACGTTCTACTGTTGGACGACATCCAATTTATTGCGGGTAAAGACAGCACCCAAGAAGAGTTTTTCAATACCTTCAATACCCTGCATCAATCCAACAAACAAATTGTCATCACTTCAGACCGTCCGGCCAAAGAAATCCAAGGGCTGGAGGCACGTTTAGTTTCCCGGGTGGAATGGGGCATGACGGCTGATATTTCAAGCCCGGATTTTGAAACCCGGGTGGCTATTTTGCAGGGCAAGTGCACGGAAAAAAACTACAACCTCAACATGGAAATTTTGCGCTACGTGGCCGGCACCGTGCAAACCAATGTTAGAGAACTGGAAGGTGCGCTGAATAAAGTTATCGCCTACCATCAATTTAAAAGCGCGGAACCAACCATGGACTCTGTTCAAAGTCTGTTACAAAGCTTTGTACCCAGCATGCCCAAAAGAAACATCACCCCGCGCAAGCTAATGGAAGTGGTTATTAATTATTATGATATAAAAATGGAAGAATTGCTGGGCAAAAGCCGCGAACAAAGGCTGGCCTTTCCCAGACAGGTGGTCATGTATTTGTTGCGCGAAGAAGCCAAGTGCTCTTTCCCGGCCATCGGCAAACAAATCGGCAACCGCGATCACACCACCGCCATGCATGCCTGCAGTAAAATTGGTGCGATGGTTAAAAAAGATGAACAACTTAAACACGATATCAACACTTTACGCGAAAAGATCTACATGGGGACACAGGGCTAGCAAAGCTGTGTACGCCTAGGTGGAAAAACTGTATTCTTACAGAGAGTCAATCCACTGACACTTAACTTAACCACAGAAAACTACTTTCCTTCACCAAACAATAAACACGTGTGTTAATAGAATAAGGCCTAAACCCAGCACCAAAAGACGGTTTTCCACTTCATACACAGGGCTTATTACTACTATTACTTATATTTATTTAATTAATTATTAATAAAAAATATTAATCTAATCCGGATAACCGGGAAACAACCACATTGAATATGCAATTCTCTTGCACACAGGAGAACCTGGTACAGGGCCTGTCTATCGTTAGTCACGTTACATCTAAAAACATCAATCTGCCGGTTTTGGGCAATGTTTTAATTAAAGCAGAAAAGGGCGGTATTCACTTTCATTCCACCAACTTGGAAATATCTATTAGTTGCACGGTTCGCGGACGGGTGGACACGGAAGGTGAGTATAGTGTGCCGGCTAAATTATTATTTGATTACATTGCTCTATTGCCTTCAGGTAAAGTTGAATTTGAACTTAAGGACTCGGGATTGGAAATTAAATCAAACGGACAAGAAACGGTTTTTAGAGGTATGCCGGCCAGTGAGTTTCCTTTGTTGCCCAAGCTGACCAAAAATACGACTTATCAATTGAAAGCCGGCGATGTTAGGCAGGCTATTTCACAGGTTGTGTTCGCGGCCTCGGTTTCCGAGTCCAGACCCGAGCTTTCCGGCGTGGCTTGTTTTTTTAATGTTTCCGACAGGCCGGGCAAGGTGGCTTTGGTGGCTACAGATTCTTATCGTTTAGCTGAAAGAGTTATTGATTGCAAGGATAATGATCAGACAGCCACGATTATCGTTCCTTCCAGAGCCATGAGCGAGATTTTTAGGATTTTATCTTCCTATAAGGATGATTTGGACTCTCCGGAGAGTGTGGGTTGGAGCACTACAGATAATCAACTGGTTGTTTCTTATGGGTCGGTTGAATTAACTTCGCGCTTGATAGAGGCTAGTTTTCCGGATTATCAGAATATAATTCCAACCGCCTCCAATACGGACGCGGTGCTTAGCCGGCAAGAGCTTATAAAGGCTGTTAAGGCGGCCAGTTTGTTTTCACGCAAAGAGATTAACGATGTACACCTGGAACTCTCTCCAGGGGCCAATTCATGCGTCATAGAGTCTTCTGATGAGGGCACTGGCAAGACTAAAACTGTGATAAGCGGAGAGGTTACGGGTCAAGATAATAAAATTGTGCTTAATTTCAAGTATATTTCAGATGGTTTAAATGCTTTATCTTCAGATAAGGTTAAGTTGGCCACGGTTAGCCCTATGTCCCCCATGCTGATTTTACCGGTTGGAGATGATCTGGATTATAAATACTTAGTTATGCCTATCAGGCAGTAGAGGCAAAAAAAACACGGGCCAGCGGCCCGTGTTTTTTATTTGGTTTTATTGATAGCCTTTAGGGACACATCAAAGTCGACCACGGTTTCTTTTTTAGTGCGCACCAAGTCTATATCCTTGGAAGTATATTTTTCATAACCCTCGGCTTCCACTGTGATATAAAAAGTATTCTTGTCGGCAAAAAATCCGTAACGCCCTCTTTCTCCCGTAAGCATCGTTTCTAATAGTTTGTTAAATTTTTTATCAAAGATGCGAACCACAGCTCCTTTAATTGGTTGTTTATTGATTGAGTCATAGACCTTGCCCCAAGGTCTGGCTTTGGCCGGCAGGGCCAGGCGCCTAAACAAGAAATAAAAGCCCACTTGAGCTAGAAAGATCATGGCAATCAACCAGGTGGGTGAGATAACCAGAGCCAAGAAAGCCACCATCACGCCCGCCAAGGATAAGGAGTGTTGAGCATTGCGAACCGTTTTTTTGTAAATGATTTTACGAGGTGTTTCTACGGTCACCATGGGGTCGAGAGGTACGTTTAAGGCAATAGGTGATTGTTCTTTGAGAGCAATCATTTCTCCATGATAGACATCAACAAATTCTCCATCTGTTTTAACGTCGATTAAATATTGAGTTGGGAACTGAAAGCCGGGTTTGTTTATTTCCAATAAATAATTACCTTCTTTGGCTTGGAAAACATAACGGCCGTATTTATCGGTCACGCGTGTTTGAACGATTAAGTGGCTTTCAAAATGAATCAAGCGAACCACGGCAAATTCAACGGGTTGTTTGGTTAGAGAGTTGTAAACCAAGCCCCAGCGCTTTTTCTTTTGGCGTCCAAACAGCAGGATGGGTTGAGTAAAAAAGAATTGTAAGTAAGACAATAAATTAAATAAGGGTAAAGCCGCGGCCGTATTCAATAATGAGAAGCTTAACAAGGCGGGCGCCGCATAGCTTTCAACCGCGGCTACCACTTCAGGTTCTCTAATGATTTGTTTGATGATTTGGGCCGTGTATTCTATTTGTTCAGGTAAATTTTCTATGTAGGGAAAAGTGCCGGTGACAGCCAAGGGCTCGGCGATTTTTATAAGCGGGATGCGTCCGCTAAAAACATTTTGCCTGACATTGATGTTGGGTGATCTTTGGCTGGTATAGCCTGATTTTTCAGCTAAGGCATAGTAAAGCCCGTTGGGTAAAACAAAGGCAAAGCCTCCGTTTTCGTCTGACAGGGTGGGGTTGCTTTGTCCGTAAGGAGAGCCGTTCCAAGGTACCCACTCGCCGTTTATGTTTTCATACAGGGTAACCGTGGCTTCGGGTAAAGCCGTGACCGGGCCGATAATTAAAGGTTCTTCCACCACTTGTCCTCCATATTGAACTTCAAAATCATCCAAAGCCGTGCCTACGCGTCCATCTTGAAAAGTTACTTGTATATTTGAGTTAAACAGTCCGCTGTCAGGTGATAAAAAGGTTCCGGTATAAGCTGTTCCATCCGCGCTGAGTGTCAAAGAATAGGAGTGTCCGGCCACGGTCATAACCGCGAATTGCGGAGTGGCGCCCAAGTTAGCGGTTGGCACATAAACCAAAACCGAACTGCCGCTCAAGACTCCGTATTGTCCGTTTTCATCAGGTTGCAATAAAACCGTTCCATTGGCCGCGTAATAAATAGCATGAATATTGATGCCCGGAATGGCAGGTGGAGTGCTAGTCGCCGGAGGTGTGATGGGGGGCGGTACTACAGGCGGAGTGGTTGTGGTTGGAGGTACTACGGGAGGGGTGGTGGTGGCCGGTGGCAGGGGCGGAGTAGAAGTTGGGGGCAGCTGGATGGTCCCTTGCGGAGTGGCATTGTCCAAAGCACCTGACGCGAAATTCAGATTATTATCGTAAGCATAGGCCGCGTAATAATAAGTGACGCCATTGGTCAGGCCAACATCTAAAGTTGACAGCAGAAGACCCTGGTAAACGAAATCACCATCATAAGGACCCGTGGGATAACCTCCGATACGGCGCATGAGTCTGACGCCCGCGAAATCAGGTTCGGGCGGATGCGTCCAATCAAGTAAGACGACCGTATCTCCGGCCGTGGCCGTTAAAGTAATGTTGGTGGGCGGAGTCTGATCTGACAAGGTTCTAAAAGTATAAATTGAGGAGGTGGCGCTGGCTCCTTGGCTGTCTTGTGAAATAACTCGGTAATAATAAATCGTATCAGGTTGTAATCCGGTCAGGGGCACGGCGTGGTTGCTGACATAACCGGCCACAGAATTCCAAGCTCCAAGGAGCGCGGATGTACCGTATTGGACCAATGAATCAGCCGGCCGGTTGGTATCCCAAACAATCAGGGCTGATGTATCTTGAATCGAGGTGGAAGTGACATTGGAAATCACCAGTGGATCCAAGGCCAGAGTTTTAAAAGTGTAGTCGGCTGAAGTAGCCGTGTTGCCAAAAGGATCACTGGAAATAACATGAAAATGATAAACCGTGTCTGGAGTCAGGCCGGTTAGATCCAAGCCATGAGAATAAACAAAAGAACCGTTGGAGACCGAGTCCGTATAAACCACGGTTAAACCATAGTCAGTTAAGGAATCAGCCGGTTCATCCGTGTCCCAGATTATTCGGGCCGAGGTTTGAGTTATGTTGATAGCCTGAACATTGGAAATGATGGGCGCGGTAGTATCGCCACCGCCACCACCCGGAACCGTGGTTTGTACAGTCAGGTTTCTGGAGTTGGATAACAGAGCACCGGTTGGGTTCCAAACCGTCATGACGCGTGTGCCCACCGCAGCTATGTCCGCGGCCAAGATAGTAGCTGTTAATTGAGTTGAGCTGGCAAAAGTAGTCACCCTATCCCCTCCGTCCAAGCGGACAATAGAGTCGGCCATGAAGCCTGTACCTACCAAAGTCATAACGAAATCAGTCCCACCCACATTTACTGTGTCGGGTGCGATGCTGGTTAGAGTTAAACTGCTGGCTACCGTGGCATTAACCGAAACATTACCATTGCTGACAATGGGTATGGCCACACTGGCAGAATCTCCAAAGTTTCCGCCGATATTTAAATAAGCAGTTCCGGGTACGGCTGGGTTAGTCAGCCGGTTAACTCCGCCCGCGGAATGTGTACCTATATAAATGACGATAAAATTATTGGCCGGCACTGTTCCGGGCACGGCATTAGTGGGCGGTGCCAGAGTAATGACACCCGCGCCCATGGATATACCCCAAGTGTTGATGCCCGGTGCCGCGGCGTGAGCTGGTGAGTTTTCTAAGCCGGTCACCGGTCCGTAAAATATATCCAGATCGCCCACCCCCAGAGCACCAAAAGTAAAAGACGACAGATCCAGGGTAATGGTGTCGGTTGGAGCATCTATGCCGGTGACAGCTTTGAATTTAATGGTGTGGTTGGCACTAGCACCGGCAGTGTGCGTTGTGATTTGGTCCGAGGCTGGGCTGGCACTGGCGGCCAGAGTCAGCAAGGGAGCGCAACTTAAAACAAAGGCCAGAAACAAGATCATGGCCTTGGACGCCAAAACGCGATTTTGTAATTTTTTTAACATGTTTTACGCGTCCAAATTGTTCTATTGTGAAATGTGAACGCGGTTAAAGCCCTGTGGTTAGCAGGGCTTGGTCCGCGGCCGCATTATTTTTTGCGCTTGGTATTTTTGCTGATGGCTGAACTGACTATGGCTCGGTTATACATTTTCATGATTAGGAATAACACCACGATAACCAGTAACAGTATTAAGCCCATTCTCCAAGGGATCACCCAAAAAGAAACAGTTTGAGCCTCGAGCGCGGTGTTAGCACTGCCGTATTTAACATCTACTGTGGCCGTGTATTTGCCCAAGGCAAAATTACGCCATTCATTGGTCAGCCCGGCCATGAATCCGCCGGTTGCAATGTCTGTTGATTTGGCCCACCAAGTATCCAAGCGTCTAACACTGTTTGGCAGGACGGCTCCTTTTTTGGGGTTGGCTGGCACGCGTGCCACGATGCCGCCCCACATGTTACGCACGGTTAAAGTGCCGGTTGGCCTAAAGTGCACACTGCCATGATTGCGGATACGCAAGCTCATCATGGCCGGCAAACTGCTGAAAGTGGATTTGTTGACCGTGAAAGATTCGATGGTGGCATTCTCGTTTACGTTGCCGCTGACTTTGATTAAAAACACAATGCCGGTTTTAGCGGATATGCCCAAATTAGTTCCGCTGTTTTCTGTGTCCGGAGTGTTGGTAAAAAACACACTGGCATAATGGCCTCCGGGTTCGGCGTTGGCTGGAATGTTTAAAGTGTATTCCAGTTCTTTTGATTTGCCGGCTTCTAAAACGAAAGATTGCTCATTAAATCTGAACCATTGAGGCAGGCCGTTAACATCCACCTCTTCGTCCAAATAACGTTGCTCGCCCTCTTCACCTTGAGCTACGAAAGATTGGACCGAAATATATAAAGTTTCCGGGCCCTTGTTCTCATTGGTTACCATGATTTTGCCCGTGGCTCTCATACCCGGAGCTACTTCATGATCAACCACCACCGGAGATACGGTTAAGGCTGAAGCGTTCTGTATAAAACCGAAAAGTACAAAGAGCAAAACCGCGAACAATGAGTATTTAAATAATTTCATAGGTTAGGATGAGAAATTAATTCTACATCCCTATCACGCAACGAGTGCGTGATAGGAGGTAAAACCAATTAGAACGAACCGGTTACCGTATAGGTAACTGTTTGGCTGTAGAAACCAGCCGGGGTGACCGGTGAAATGGCCGCCTTATGTTCAACTAAAGTGGTTGATTGCGTGGTTGTGCTCCAAAAACCATCAGTATAACTGATGAAAGCAGTTGGTGCGGTTGGCACCGGCGAATCATCAGCCGAGAAAGTACCTTCCTCGGTTACACCTTGGTCGAAGAGACCGGTAGCCGGATCACGACCACCTACAGTGGCGCCCGTCACAGCAATGCCATAGCCTTCAGAACCGGCTGTTACAGCCGTATCATTAGCTATGCTTGTAATAGTGGCGTATCCAGGTGTTGACAGTAGCTTGTCTGAATCAATAGTGCTGGTAAAACCTCCGGCCGCATTGGTGGAGATCTTCAAGCGATAATCACACGTGGCAACGAGGCCAGTGGTCAAAGTGCCCAAAGCACAATTGTTTTCAGGTGTTGTTAATGCTAAGGCATCAACGATAGCAAAAGACAACGTTGAAGGCACGGTCGCCGTGACCAGTACGTCATTGCCTCCGCCAATGTAATACAGCAAAGCGCCATAATCAACATTGGTGCCACTGGTTAAGATGGCAACTGAAATATTGGTGGTGGTTACAACACCAGCATCAGTCACGGGTAGTCTTAGACAAAGGCTACCATTACCTCCAGCGGAATTGCCTGAGAATGTCCAAGTGGCACCAGTTGAGCTAAAACCACCCAGTGTACCTGCGCCACCAAAAGCGGTGGCCGGAGCTGGAGTACAAGCTTGTACATTGGCTGTTGAGCTGGGAGCGGGTGAAATGATAACTGTGATCGTATCATTTGTTAGATAAGCGCCAGATGCGTTCCAGCTAAAAGTGGTTGTGGCATAGCCATCGGCTGCAGCTGTATCGATTTCACCGTTAGCCGGAGTCGTGTAGGACAAGGACACACCGCCTGCATTCGCAGGCAGCATGGCAGCGGCCATGGCGATTAAGGCTACAAATGAAAATAATCTTACTATATATCCTTTCATAGGATGTTTTTTATGATTTTGTGTTATTTTAGGCGATATAAAGCCATGAGCAATATACATGTTTCAATGTTTTTCCCCCTCATGGTGGCGCAAACATCGAGACACGCCTAATTTTTTCTGATTTTAATTATTAGTCCTCAATCAAGATTGATTTCGACCTTTCAAAGGACCATGACTTTTTACTTGGCTTAAAAAGTTATCGGCCTTCGAATTGGGCTGAATTATACAATAAAAACAGACTTTTGTTAAAAGTTGGCTGTTAATAAATATCTGATGGTTTGTGTATAGAAACCAGCCGGTGTGGTAGGTGTGATTGATATTTTGTATAACATGCCAATCCGGTCATTATCGGCCGTGGTAGTTGAAATTTGAATATCTCGCAGAGTGCTGGTAACCGCAAAATCAAAACCCGTGCTCGTGGCTGTATAGCCGTACACGCTGGCTCCGTATTCTTCTGCGCCTAAACTTACTAATCCGTCACTGACATTGTTGATGTGCGCCGAAGGTGAAGATTTTAAATAATCATCGGTTTGTACTCTTAAAGTATAACCACTGGAGGCATTAGTACTAACATTGGTTCTGACGATCGTGGTTTTGCCTAAATTAATGTCCAGTTGGCCAAAATCCGCATTATGATCCTCCATTCTGTAAACATAGTCATCCCCTCCTGCCGGAGTAATTGATATGGCCGAAACCATGCCGTCCCATTTGTCCACGGTGATTATCAAACCATTAATTTCTGTGATTCGGCCGACTATCAGGTTTTGGCTAAAGCCCAAATTTTCCACTACGCCTATATATTGACCAACTGAAAAACTAGCCACTGAACTAACGGTGACCGTGGTCGGGCTTTTGGACAAGGCTGTATATGAGGTTTGGGTACTGTTTTCTTGAGCGCTGACTGAAAATGAAAGAGTTGATTCAAAAAACTCGGTTTGTCTGTAGCCGGCGTGAATTGAATAGTTGGTGCTGGTATTATAGCCGGTAGCTTGTTCACCTAATGTGTCGTACAATAAATAATTACTGGAACTGCTATTATCAGTTCCCCCGCTATTGATGGAATCAAAGGGAATTTCAAAATTAGTACTGGTCATAGCCGCAGACACAGCACTTGAAAATATTAAAAAACCCGCGATGAATGCGCACAGGTAAAAGCGCATAGGTAATGACAGTATAGCACAATTTTGGGTGTTTAGGAAGCGTGTGGGTAACTCTTGCTAACTAACGTCCATAACGTACTTAGCGTCCATAACGTACCTCACGTCCTACGTCAGAGCCATGCCCCTCCTCAGATGAGGAGGGGGTTGGGCGTAAAGCTCCGTGGGGGCCACGCCCCTTATACGGGGGTGGTGTTGAAGCTGATAAGCTAAATACAAGGTCGCCCTTTAATCCTGATCCCTTCGACTCCGACCATCTGAGCCGGTCTAAGCTCAGGGCAGGCTCCGTAAAGGATCTGGTGCGGGCGACCGAAGGCTGTTTCTCACTCTTTTGTCATTCCTGCGGAGGCAGGAATCAATGGAGTTATGTGAGTAACGCCACCGGGGAAACCCTCACCCCTCCGATGTAACGTCGGAGACCCTCTCCCTGTTCAGGGCGAGGGTTGGCCGGAGTGCAAAATGCAGTAATTTGGCTAATTTAAGCTAAATTATTAATAATAATTTTTACTTGTTTTAGCCTTAAATACAAGTGTTTCACGTGAAACATTGATTTTATTAAATAGTTTCTTGGGATTTATACAAATATTTTAGATACAATATTTATGCAGTCGATCTAGAAAATTTGCTTATCCCACATTGTTTCACGTGAAACACTTGGTGTCGTTCAAGACAAATCGTTGGTATTAATATTGTTTCACGTGAAACATCGCGATGTTTGCATGGGTATATTTTTAAATTATGACGTTTCACGTGAAACGTTTTAGTAAATAATTAGTTTTAATTAATAATCAAATACGAACAATAAGATCGAAATATATATTTCTTTCTTAACAATGTTTCACGTGAAACATTGATTTGTATGTTTTTAACTAAAATAGTCAATTCAGCAACATTGTTTCACGTGAAACAATATATATTTAATAATTTTTCTGTTACAAACAGTAAATTGTTACAACGTTTCACGTGAAACATATATTTTGACTAAATACTTGTTTGTAGAATTATTTGTTTTACAAACTTTAAAGTAAATATGCTGTAAATCTTAAGAAGAGTTAATGTGGTCAACCATGTTTCACGTGAAACACTATATAAATACCTAGTTTTTGCATCTAGCTATAAGCTGTCATGACTTATTTCTATTATTCCTTGCTAGTTATTATGTTTCACGTGAAACACTATTATGTATTTTTTTGCCAAGCTTGACTCTATATGGGCTTATCCTTGCTATGAGTGTTAGTCATCGCTGTATTTTTGCCGGATTGCTACGTAAAGACGTGAGATTGTTAGAGGGTTGCCCGTAAAATCAATAAATCGATCACGGGGCATTAAAAAAGCCGGCTCTTGTGAGCGGCTTTTTTAATGGTGGACCGAGGGGGATTCGAACCCCCGACCTCTGCAATGCGAATGCAGCGCTCTACCAACTGAGCTATCGGCCCAGATATAAATCTTCAATTAATAATTTTCAAATATTCATTAGTGAATGACTGAAAATGTTATTAGGTTGGTCTGGTGTTCCCGGGTGGAATCGAACCACCAACTAGGGCTTAGGAGTCCCTCGTTATATCCATTTAACTACAGGAACAGATGAGTCGTAAAATATATAAATACATTCTTTACCTGCTTATTTAAGCCAATTTATGATATCTTGAAATTTATTTAGAGTCAATGAGCTGGTTAGCGCTGTTTATTGACACTTATTACAAAACAGCTTATTATTGTGTCTATCATATATGCCAAATAAACAAGCAGCCATTAAAGAGCTACGCAAGGCTAAAAAAAGAAGCGTACACAATGCTCGCGTGAAAACCAACTTTAAAGCTTTGTTTTCCAAGGCCAAGGATCATGCTACCAAGGGTGAGATGGAAGAAGCCAAGAAAGCGTCGGTTGCTTTTCAAGTAGCAGCTGACAAAGCAGCTAAGGTGAACGTCATTTCAAAGAATAAGGCCAACAGAAAAAAAGCAACTTTAATGAAAATGATATCGGCTAAACAAGCCTAAAAAAATTCCTCGGTCTGACCGAGGAATTTTTATATTAAAGGTGTAATTTCTTTGCCACTGGCCAATGAACTGCGCGTAGCAAATAAACATCTGATAAAATTAAGACTTCTGTTTTCTGGATTCTTAAAAATAGTCTTTAATAATTTTTTTTGCACATAAGGATGAATGCCCTGTGTTTGTTGATGCTTAATTTTGTGCCAATTGAGTGATTGGGAAATCAGCAAGGGCATGATCTCTTGAGCGTCCATATCTTTTAAGTTTGACTCATAATTTTTAGTTTGACGCAAAAGATCATCAATCATATCGAACACATTGGTCTGTGTGCCGGTACGCACTTCGCCTGGTAATTGACCCGAAATTGAAATCATTTGCGCAGCCGTATTGATGGCCCAAAGATCATTGGCGCAGGATTCGATTAATTGTTCAGCCAGGTTTGGATCGATATTATTTTTATGACAAATGTTTAAAACCGTTTTCTGCAAATCAGAAGCTGATAATTTTTGATACTCATAAACAAAAACTTTTTCTTTGGAAAAATGCTCCATTATTTTTGTAGTCGGCAGTTTATCTTCTTGGGTCAAAATAATATTTTGGTCCGCATCTTTAACAATGGCCAAATTTAATTTTTTAGTTTGAGCGGGTGTGATGCCCGTTAGTAAATTTTCGTACTTGAGCAATTTCTTGGAGGCAAATAAATCCATGTTACCCAGCCTTCCGAATGCGTCTGACAAAGTTGATTGATGCTCCAAATGCTCAATGGAACGGCCCGCGGGGTCGTGTTTTTGCTTGTAGGCCTCAATCAGTTCGCGGACTTTTTGTCTGGCTAAAAAACTTTCCGGTCCGGCACAAATAATTAACATGTTAGAATGCTAGCTCTATATCCTTCGGAAGGGAAGCGAGTCTGAAGGTAAGCCGTTGACAAAGTACTAATATAGTGTGTATTTAAGCGTCCGGTTGGCCACTTTGGAGGCAGAGTAAAACGACGCGCTTTCTCGTCCGCGCCAAAGTGACGAGAATTTTTCAAAACAGATTAGCTGGTCTGTTTTGAAGGATTGAAAAGCGAGCCGGTTGGCTCGCTTTTGATTTATTTGATAGGTGACATCTCTTCCCAGCTTTGACCGTATTTGGCGTCCACAATGATGGGGCAGCCGATTTTTTCTATGTTTTGCATAATATCCACTATTTGCGGCGTAACTTTAGCCACTTGTTTTTCGGGCAGTTCAAAGACCAATTCATCATGCACTTGCAAAAGCAGGTTGGCATCTTGTGAAATTTTTGGCAGGTCACGTGCTACTTGGATCATGGCCAGCTTAATCAAATCAGCTTCAGTGCCTTGAATGGGCATGTTGATGGCCATGCGTTCGGCTTGGGCGCGCACTTGATGCAGGGGTGAATTAATTTCCGGCAAAGAACGTCTGCGCCCGAACAATGTTTCCACGTATCCGCGTTCCGAAGCCAGGGCTTTGCTTAGTTCCATCCATTCTTTAATACCCGAAAAAACTTCAAAATATTTATTAATGAATTGTTTAGCCTCTTCGAATTTAATGCCGGCCGTGCGCGCAAAGCCTTGGGGGCCTTGCCCAAAGATTAAGCCGAAGTTAATGGCCTTGGCTATGCGCCTTTGATCTTTAGTGACCTCGTCCAATTTCAACTCCCAAATTTTAGCCGCCGTTGACGTGTGAATGTCTTCATTATTTTCAAAAGCCAGCAACATGTTTTTATCTTTGGCTAAAGCCGCGGCAATGCGCAATTCTATTTGTGAGTAATCGCAAGCCAAGAGTGTGTAACCCGGTTTGGTGATAAATGCCCGGCGGACTCGACGCCCGATTTCTGTTCTAATGGGAATGTTTTGTAAATTAGGATCCGAAGATGATAGTCGGCCGGTGGCGGTTACCACTTGATTAAAAGTAGTATGTACTCGTCCCAGGTTATCCACTTGTTGTGGTAAAGCATCCACATAAGTGGACAGAAGTTTGGATAACTCGCGGTACTGTTCTATCAGCTCAATTATAGGATGGGTGCCATATAGTTTTTCCAGTTCAGAGGCTGCGGTTGAGATGCCGGTTTTACCGCGCTTAATGCCTTTGTCAGAAATTATTAAAACTTCAAACAACACATGCGATAGTTGTTTGGGGGACAGGGGATTAAAAATTTCACCCGCCAGTTCATGCATGGTTTTTTCCAAAGACTGTTTTTCTTTGGTTAGTTCACGGGACAGTTTTTTAAGATAAGGGACATCAATTAAAATACCCAATTTTTCCATGTCGGCCAGGATGGGGATTAAGGGCATTTCAATTTTTTCAAAAACAGGCCATAGATTCTCTTTTTTTAATTCATGGCTGAGATGAGTCTCCAGCTTTTTAATAGCATTCAACTCTTGTTCGGGCTTATCTTCATGAATAATGGTTTGCAGATACAATGCGGACAGAGTTTTTAGTTCATGACTGCGTTCGCCGGCCGTTAACAGGTATGAAGCGATTTCCGTATCAAAAGACAGTCCGTAAATTTGCAGATCGTGTTGGCGGGCCCAGTGAAAAATGTTTTTAGTGGCGTGTCCGATTTTGGGGATCCGTTCATTCTCTAAAATTGTTTTGAGGCACGACAGGCCATTACCGCGCATGGCATGGTCTGAAACCAGATAAGTTTCCTTGTCCGTGCCCAACAATAAAGTGGCCGGCTGTTCAAAAAATGAGGTTTGAGTAATCTGCGGTATATATAGGTAGAGTTTTTGTTCGGGTTGAATGTCATTTAAGACAGCGACGAGTTTTTCCGGCGTGTCCAAAGTCTGTGTTTTTTGGGCTTGTTTGGTGATTGAAGTTTGAGGTTTGGTGGTTGCCGCGCGTTTATCGTCTTCTGTCTGGTTCGTTTTTTGCCGGCCGTATAAACGATTGATCAGGGAATTGAAACCCAGTTCCGCGAACAACTTTAAAACCCGGGGTTGTTCCACGGGTTGTCGGATAAGTTGTTTAACATTCAATTTTAAGGGCACATCAATTTTAATGGTGACCAGATGCAACATCTCTTTGGCCGTTGCTTCTCCTCGGATAAGTTTGTCACGTACGCCTGTGGCCAAGCCTGATTCCGGATCATGAGCGGCTTTTAAGATTTGTTTTAAGTTATCAAATTTAACCAAAAGATCAGTGGCAGTTTTTTCGCCGATACCTTGGATACCGGGCAAGTTGTCGGACGGATCTCCGCGCATGGCTTTGTAGTCAATTATTTGGTCGGGTCTTAAACCGGTTATTTGTACTAATGCATCGGGAGTATAGGTGATGGTTTCAGACACGCCTTTTTTAAAAGCTATCACAGAAATGTATTCCGAAATTAATTGCCAAGCGTCCTTATCACCGGTCAAGATCATGACTTGATAGCCCTGCTTTTCCAATTTAACAGCCAAAGTTCCTAAAAGATCGTCCGCTTCAAAGCCGTCCAAGCTGACATTGGTTCCGCCTAAGACTTCTACTACTTGTTCGGCCCGGGGGATTTGATTGTAAAATTCATCAGGTTGTTTTTCTCTGTGCGCTTTATAATCTTCACGTGCCACATGCCTGAAGGTTGGAGCGGCCGTGTCCCAGCATACGCCCAATACATCCGGCCTTTGTTGGTTGAGAATATTGATTAAAACAGAAGTAAAACCATAGACTGCGTTCACCAATTCTCCTTGGCTGTTGGTCATGGGCGGCAAGGCGTGCCAAGCTCGGTGAATCAGAGCATTGGCATCAATCAGCAGAGCCTTGGGACGTGTTTGGGTGTTCATACTACATTATATATATACCACCATAGGGGAAATCACAATAACGTATTTAACGTCCATAACGTACCTAGCGTCCTCTCACGTACATAACGTCTTAATTCACAAAACATGTCCCGACGCTGTGGTCGGGATAGCATGTAGCAAACACACTCAGCAAACCTCAGCTGTTCCCTCTCTTGGGTAAGAGAGGGGTAGGAGCGTAAAGCCCCGTGGGGGCCACGCCCCCTATACGGGGGTGAGTTAGGCTATAACTTCCCACGTTAAAAACTAAAAACCCCCTTGCTGTGCCCTCCATAGCTTTAGCGAAGCAGGGACAAAGGGAAAGCAAAGGGGGATTGCAGCGAGATTGCCACGGTACGGCACTCGGTCGCCCGCACCAGATCCTTCATAAAACTTGTCAGGTGAGTAACGGTCGCCCGCACCAGATCCTTCATTGGCACTCAGGATGACAGGGCGACCTCGGAGTGACATGGTTAATCCCCCTTCGTTTCCTCCTTTATCAAGGGGGTTTTGGTTTTGACGCAGTACGTAGGACCCTCCTTCGCTAAAGCTTCGGTGGGCAGGCGAACGACGTTAAGTACGCGAGAGGACGTGATGTACGCTAGGTACGTGATGTACGTCATGGACGTTAATCGGGTCCATTGACGTGCATCCATATTTTTGCTAATTTAACCCGTCCCTTGGCATGGCGCCTTGGGATGAACTTCGAAAAATGAGGCTATCCATGGAAGAGCCTGAAGTTAAGCAAAGCCAGTCCATCATCAAGGATCTGTGGCAATTGGTTCTGCCTTACCGCCAACAGATCAAGCGCGCGCTAACTTGGATTTGTGTTAACGAACTGCTCAACTTGATTCAGCCGGCCGTCATGATGGTGCTGATTGATCATGTGGTCAGCCAAAGCCAAAAAGAGCAGGTGGACCATGTGTCTTTGCTGGGCATGGCCGGTTTGGCGCTCTTGGCTTACACCCTGTTCTATTTGGCGGTCAGGCTCAAGAACGCCTGGGTGTTCAGGGTGCTGAACTCCATTGAATATGATGTGCTGGCCAAGTCCGCGGACAAGTTGTTGCGCATGCCGCCGGCTTATTTTGCCAAAGAGAATCCGGGCAAGGTGGTGGGCAAGCTGCATCGCGGAGTCCAAGAATCGATCGAGACGGTCTGGCACTTGGCCTTTGGTTTGTTGCCCTCGCTGGCTACTCTGGTGATTACCTCGGTTGTCTTGTTCGCGGTTCGTTATCAGGCAGGTCTGGCCGTGGCGTTCATCATAGGCATCTTCGTCTACACGCAAAGCAAGCTCAAGCATCGCATCGAACCTTTGCGCAAAGAGCTGACCGATCTGCAAGAAGATGCCAACGCCTATGCCGCACAGGCCATGGACAACATTGTGACGGTCCAAGCCTTTGGGCAAGAGCAACGAGAACTGGATCGGGTGCTTGCTTTCTGGGAACATAAAAAGCTGCTGGAAAAGCGCGAGCATCAAGTGACCGAAACATGGGGGCAGATCAATCGGCTGACCTTTGATGTCGGGCAGGTGACCGTCTTCGTGATTGCCGCTTACGGCATGCTCTCCGGAGCGCTGACCCTCGGTCAACTCTTCTTCGTACTCATGTTAGCCGGACGTGCCTTGGGCATGGCCGAAGTACTCAACCGTTCGTACAGACAGGTTCTTAGGAGCCAAGAGGATATCAAGCGGACTCTGCAAATTCTTGAGTATGACGCCCAGTATCTTCCGCCGGCTCAAGCAATGCATGAGTTTGAAAATTCCGACCAAGGGCTGAGTCTCCAAGCCAATGACGTGAGTTACACGCACCCGGTGGCCACTCTGCAAGGACTGGCCATAGAAAAAGGAGCTAAACCGGCTTTGTCCGGAGTAAGCTTTAAGATCAACGCCTTGTCCATAACGGGCATCGTGGGTCTGTCGGGTGGGGGTAAGAGTACGTTGCTCAGTCTTTTGCGCCGGATGGATGATCCCGATCAAGGAGAGATCTTGTTGGGTGGCGTCGATGTGCGCGATCTGGACCTCGAAGAGGTGCGCCGGCACGTGGTGTGCGTGGGGCAAACTGAATTGTTCAATACCAGCATCGCCAAAAACATAGCTTATGGCAATCCTCACGCCACGGACGATCAGATCCGAGAAGCCGCGCTCTTGGCCAATGCGCATGAGTTTATCAGCGAACTGCCCAATGGTTATGCCTCGGTGATCGGCAACAAGGGTGCTCGTTTGTCCGAAGGCCAGAAGCAAAGAATATGTTTGGCGCGAGCTTTGTTGCTCAAACCCCGCATCCTTTTGCTGGATGAACCCTTGAGCCATCTGGACGCGGAAAGCGCGTATCAGGTGAAGCAGACTATTGATGGCTTGCGCGGTCAATGCACCATCATCCACGTCACACATCAGCTGTGGTCGATCAGAGAAGCTGATCAAATCATTGTGCTCGATCGCGGCCGAGTGGCTGAAAACGGGACGCATGCCTTCTTGATGAGCAAGCACGGCCTGTACAGCACCCTGTATCAGCGTCAGATTTTGCAACAAAGTGAGATATTGAGGCAAGCCTACTACGGCGGCCTCAACTAACCGGCTGGCCTTCTGGCCAACGGCTTTCCGGCCCATTACAGGGCCGGCTTTTTTTAACTAAAATTTTGGATCTTTTTATCCCACAATTGCCGGCATAAATCCGGTTTAAAAGTGATGGCTATATCTACCCCGAGTTTGACCATGCGCTTGGTAGCCAAGCTTGACGGGCGATCTTCGTAAGCAACGACTTTCAGTTCTCTGGCATGCAGCCAGCGAATGCGGGACGGCGTCAAGGAGGAGATGCGTGTTCCAAAGCCCCAGGGCTCCAGCTTAAAGATATTAGGCCACACGGTTTGTTTGCGCCCGGGTACGGTCCAAGAATGCATGAGCGCAATTCTCTTTACATCCGGCAATGCGCTTTGGCACTCTTGCAAAACCGAAAAATGAAAAGAAGAAATTAAGGTACGCGCCCGCAGACTCGAGCTGGTTTTAAGTTTTGAAATAACAGAGGAGGTGGCTTCCGGATCTTTAATTTCAAAATTGATTAAATACGGATTGGGTATGGCCGTGGTCATGTCATTGAGTTCCGGTATGTTACCGGCTCCTCGCAATTCGATTTTGGACAGTTCTTTGGCGGTTAAATTTTTGCAGCGTCTGGAGTCACCGGCCACGCGAGCCAGATTTTCATCGTGCAAGATAACGGGCAGGCGATCTCGGCTTAAACGCACGTCGCATTCCAGACCATCCACTCCGGCTTGCATGGCTTGCACAAAAGAAATGAGGGTGTTTTCCGCCACTCGCCGGTTAGGCATGCCACGATGACCAAAGATTAACATACGGCCCATAGATTACCTGAACACGGGTTAATAGACAACCGCTTAAAGCCCAATTTTAATAGTTGGCTGGACGTTTTATTTATGGCTTGATAACATCAGGGCGCTTAGAACCCGGTTTAAAAAAGTAATTTAGGCGTGATAGCCAAGTGGTAAGGCACGGGTCTGCAAAACCTGTATTCGCGGGTTCGATTCCCGCTCACGCCTCCATATAAAAAGCCGCTTGTATAAAGCGGCTTTTTATATGCCACGTGAGTAGCCAGCTGTTTTTACGCGCCTCTCAACATTATAACAACCAGCGGCTTCACGTGGCGCTGCCAATATTAGAATCATTGATATCTTTTAAAGATAGAAACAAAACACCCGGCTTTTGGCCGAGTGTTTATTTTTTGTAATTTATATTTCTTTATCTAAAATCTGGACCACTACTTGTCTCTTGCCCCAACTTTTAGCAGCTTGAATTTGATCAACGCCACCAAAGTACAGGTCTACTCTATGTGAGTACTTGGCAGCCAAGCGGTCGCGAACCGTACAAACACCGAATCCCGGTATATTGATTTTGGTTCCGAAGGGCAGAGCCGCGGCACATGATTGTTCTCCTTGTTCTCTCAATTGACAGATGTTAGATCCATCAGCACTGATACAAGGGGTGGAGTCAGTTTGCCAAGGCACGCTGTTATAAGCGGTAACTGTATAAGTACGTGTATATTTGACCTCGGGTACGCTCATGACAACTGGTTTAGGTTGTTCCACGGGTTTTTCAGGAATAGTGAAAGCGCGTTCTTGCATGGCGTCATACAGAATTTGCGTGGCCGTTGAAAACATGGGTGACGGAGGCAATAATTCAAAGGCTGAAGCGCTTTGGATTTTTATTGAAGTTAAGGTGACTGCTGTTATAAGTACTATTAGTATTGATTTTGTTACGGAGTTAAGTGTCTTGTGTAAGACCATAATATATTGTTCTCTTGGATGGAATTGTGCTTCGCTAGCAGAGTCTCTTGGTCAGATAAGCCAAAATATGGTTTAATCTGTCAAATAAGGCTCACTTGAGGGCAAAATCATTTGATTCTACGTCTCTCGCAAATACAGGTCATCCAATTCAAGAGGCTAAAAACATACCATATTTTACGGTTTTTGTCAAGAGTAGTACCCTATAATTTGACTAATCTAAGCTAAATTTTATGCCAATCCTAGGTCTAAAAGAAATCCAAAAATTGCCCCAAGAATGGAAAGAAAAACGGGCGAAAAAAAGACCCGGCAGATTGAAAGCAGTGGCCTTTGTGGTACTGATGGTTGTATTAGCTTTAGGTTTGTTAGGACTTTTAACAGCCACTGTGGCCATGGCTTGGATCAGCCGGGATTTACCTAACCCCAATACTTTGAGCACCAGAGAAATTCCGCAGTCAACCAAAATTTTTGATCACACGGGCGAGACGTTGTTATATGAAATTCATGGAGATGAGAAAAGATCTCTGGTAAAGGTTGAAGATATACCCGAGGTCATGAAACAGGCGACTATTTCCATTGAGGACAGAGCCTTTTATGAGCATGGCGGCATCTATTGGAAAGGATTGGTCCGTGCTTTTACGGTCGGCTTTTTGCAAAACAAGCGGGTTGAAGGCACATCCACTTTAACTCAGCAGTTGGTTAAGAATGCTATTTTGACTAATGAAAGAACGGTGACGCGCAAAATCAAAGAAATATTATTATCTTTTCAGATAGAACGCAGATATACCAAGGATCAGATATTACAAATGTATTTAAATGAGATTCCGTACGGCTCCATGATTTATGGAGTAGGCTCGGCAGCCGAGGGTTATTTTGGGAAAAGCGTAAATGAATTAACTTTAGATGAAGCGGCCTTGTTGGCAGCTATCCCGCAGGCGCCTGACAAATGGTCTCCGTATGGCACAGGCCTGCATGGTGACAACCGGCCCGGATTAATAGCCAGGCAAAGATTGATTTTGGACGACATGGTGCGTGACGGTTATATAACCAAGGAGCAAGCCGATGAAGCCAAACAGATCGATACATTGCAAAAGTTGGTGCCTCGTACGGTGGGAGACATCAAAGCTCCTCATTTTGTCATGTATGTGCGTTCGCAATTGATAGAAACATACGGGCAAAAAACCGTGGAACAAGGAGGTATGCGCGTGATTACGAGTTTGGATTGGGACATGCAGCAGATAGCTGAAGAAGAAGTTAGGAAAGGTGTAGAGAAGAACGGTGAGAAGTTTGGTTTTACCAATGCCTCATTGGTGGCTTTGGATCCCAAGAGCGGTCAAATATTAAGCATGGTCGGATCTAAAGATTTTTTTGACAAAGAAATTGACGGACAGGTTAACGTATCCATAAGACCGCGTCAGCCCGGATCTTCCTTTAAGCCCATCGTGTTTACGGCTGGTTTTATCAAGGGCTATACCTCGGAGACCACTCTTTGGGATGTGCTGACCACTTTTAAAACCGATGTGGGTCCGTACAATCCCAAAAATTACAGCCCTGTATACCACGGCCCTATCAGCGTGCGTAAAGCTTTGCAAGGATCTTTAAATATTCCGGCGGTTAAAATGTTGTATTTGGTGGGCGTGGGCCGGGTATTGGATTTTGCTGAACAGTTGGGTTATACGACTTTTGAAGACAGGTCACGTTTTGGTCTGTCTTTGGTGTTGGGCGGCGGTGAAGTCAAATTATTGGAACACGCCAATGCTTACGCGGCCTTTGCCAATCAAGGTAAACAGTATCCGCTGACTTCCATTTTAAAAGTAACGGACTTGAACCAGAACGTGCTGGTGGAATGGCAACAACCCGAAGGCAAGGAGGTAGTGCCCGCGGCCGCGGCCAATGAGATTACCAATGTGTTGTCGGACAACAATGCCAGAGCCTATGTTTTCGGTACTCAAAACTATTTGACCCTGCCGGACAGGCAAGCAGCCACCAAAACCGGTACCACCAATAATTTTAAGGATGCCTGGACCTTGGGCTATGTGCCTTCCTTGGTGGCTGGTGTTTGGGTGGGTAACAGCGATGCCACGGAAATGAAAAGCGGAGCTGACGGTTCGGTGATTGCCGCGCCTATTTGGCAGAGCTTTATGAAAAGAGCTTTAGCGGATGTACCTAAAGAGAATTTTCCGCCCATGCCCCAACTAACCGCCGGTAAGCCCGTGCTATTAGGCAAGGCTTTTAAGGCCACGGTTAAAATAGATAAATTCAGCGGAAAGTTGGCCACCGAGTTTACCCCGGAAGATTTGATTGAGGAGAAAGAGTTTTATGAAGCTCATAATATATTGTGGTATCTGGATAAGGATGACCCAATGGGCCCGGCTCCAACACGCCCGGAGAGTGATCAGCAATTTGCCAATTGGGAGTACGGCGTTCAGGAATGGGTTAAGAAGAATGAATGGAATACCACCAGTACAGTCCCCACGGAATATGATGATATACACACGGCTGACAACAGGCCGGTCTTGAATTTGATTTCGCCTCAACAAAATGACAGTCTTTATTCCAGAGATTTAACCATATCATTCAGTGCGCAAACTTCGCGCATGATACAAAGCATCAGAGTTGAGCTGGACGGTTTGTTGATAGGCTCGGCTGAAGGCTCTGATAATCAAGTCAGAGTACATATTCCGAATACGGTCAGCCGCGGGTACCATGATATGGTTTTAATGGTTAGAGATGATATCGGTAATACTGCCTCGGTCAAAGCCACGGTCAACCTGTTGGCTGATCCCACGCCTTTCAGCATGTCTTTGGAAGGTGTGACTACTCGAGACAATCCTGTTTTGTCTGATTTTCCGATTAATCTGAGTTTACAGGTTAATGATTTACAAAATTTGCAAAAGTTAGATGTTTTTTATACTCACGAAGGAAGTATCGGATTAGTGGGTTCAATAGTAGCTCCGCAAAATTTCGTTAATCTCATCCAATGGAGTGCTCCTCCGGAAGGTGGATTTTATCAATTATATACGGTCGCTCATTTTACGGACGGCAGTACCATTAAAGGCGATACCTTGGGAGTTTCCATCGGACAGTGATTTTCAACAGTCAGGTTTAGAAAAAAATAAATAAATATGCTATACTGCGGTTAACTAATAACTAATACTTTTGTATTTAAAATTATCTTCGTTCTTATGTTAAACCAAGACGCAGTGGCTAAAGCCACATGGGAGGGAAGCGAGAAGGTCTCGCCACGTCTGTCTAAGATACTCGGTTATCTGATAGACGCCTGCATTTACGCCAGTGTGGCGCTCGTGCCTTTATTCTTTTTACCCATTACTCTGGACGTGCTGGAGTTGAACAAGCAGACCTTGCTGATTGTGCTGGTTATGCTTGGCATGGCCGCTTGGCTGGGCAAGGGTTTAGCTGAAAGACGGTTTATTTTATCCAGAGCTTGGTTGCATTTGGTGGTGACCTTGTTCGCGGCCGGCTGGTTGGTCACCAGTTTGTTTTCGCACGACAAATACATTTCTTTGGTGGGTAACATCGGGCAGATGCAATGGTCTTTCGCGACCATGTTAGCTTTTGTGGTTTTTTACATGTTGGTGGTGAACCGCGTGGGAACAACCAAGAAATTGTATAATTTGGTTTTAACCTTTTTAGTGTCATCCATTTTGGTGGGTTTATACGGATTTTTTCAATTATTGGGCATTTATCCCTTGGGTTGGCTTGGGGATTTCACTTCGGCTAAAACATTCAATACTATCGGTACGATCAATGCCTTTGGAGTATACATGGCCGTACCATTGGTATTAGCGATCTCTCTGACTGTTTTTGGATGTAAAGATGATGAATGCAAGTTAGGCAAAAAATCCAAAGGCAGTGTGGCGGCTAATGTGATTGTCTGGTTAACCTTGTTGGTTTCATTGCTGGTAGCCGTGGCCGTTGATTTTTGGGTGGTTTGGGCGGCCATTATTTTCGGGACGGCTTTATTGATTGTCTTGCCCATAGTCAGGGCTTTGAAAGTCAATCATGTTTCACGCGTGGTGGTGCCGGCGGTTATCATCTGTATATCGATTTTGTTGCTTATCTTTAAGACGCCGGTTAACTTGAATCTGCCGGCCGAAGTTTCACCTTCAGCTACGGCTTCTTGGAGTATTGCTAAGAATGTTTTGAGTGAGGCTCCGATTTTCGGATCCGGTCCCGGAACTTGGATTTATGATTATGCCAAATACAGATCTCCGGCCGTGAACCTGTCTCAATTCTGGACGGTCAGATTTGAAAGAGGTTTGACCACCTTCTTTACCTTGATTGCCATGACCGGTTTGGTGGGCATTGCTATGTGGCTTATATTATTGATTTCTGCCATTGCCACCAGCGCCATGCATCTTATCAAAGAAAAGGATGATGATGCTTGGCAAGCTTATCTGACGATTTTTGCGGGTTGGGCCACTATGGCTTTTATCGCTTTCTTGTATAATTATAATTTCGCGCATCACTTTGTATTCTGGTTTTTGTTAGCCTTGCTCTCGGCTTTGATCGCCAAAAAAGCTTTTGTTTGGGATGCTCAAAAAAGCGTGGCTACCTCTACCATTATTTCAATTTCGTTTATCGTGATTTGCGTAGCTGCCTTATCGATCGTGTGGCTGGCCGGCCAGAGGTTGGCGGCTGACGCATCTTATTCCAAAGCGGTCATGACTTATCGTGAAGGTAAGTCCATTGATGAAGTTATAAACCATTTGAATAGATCGGTGGTTATGAACAGGTTGAATGACGTGTATTACAGAAATTTATCCCAAGCCTATCTGATCAAGGCCGCTCAAGTATTTGAAGCCGAGAAAAACAATGCCGAGGGAGCAGCCATTATCAATCAAGTGATTGCCGCTACCATTGATACGGCCAAGAAAGCCGGTGAAATTAATCCGTCCAATGTAGACAATTGGGAGAACATGGCCGTGATTTATCAATCTATTGCGGGCTTTATCCAGGGAGCGGATGAGTTTGCCATCAAAAATTTTGAAGAGGCTTTGGCACGCGAGCCCAACAACCCGGTGTACAGCGCGGAAATCGGCAAAATGTATGTTTTAAGGTCTGATGCTTACCGCACCTTGTTGCAAGCTGAGGACGAAACCGAGCGCAAAGAAGCCGAACGCAAGTTAAAAGAGGAGTTGGACAAGGCGGCTGAATGGTTCAATAAATCAATTCAAGCCAAACCTGATTTTGCTCCGGCTCATTATCAATTGGGATTGGTGTATGAAAGACAGGGTCGTATCCAGGATGCTATTTCCAAATTGGAAGAAGTGGTGGCTAACAGCAAAGATGTGGGCGTTGCCTTCCAATTAGCTATCCTGTATTACCGTAACGAAGAGAAAGACAGGTCAGTTAATTTGTTTGAGCAAATTGTGACCATGGCCCCGGAATATGCTAACGCCAGATGGTTCTTGTCTGCCTTGTACGAAGAAGGCGGTAAGCTTGATCAAGCCCTGGAGCAGGTTAAGATTGTCAGCGAAACCAATCAAGACAATCAGGATGTGGCCAATAGAATCAAATATTTGGAAGATTTGATAACTAAAGGCAGCAAGCCTCAAGAGGCTCAACCGCCGGTAGTCATGCCTAATCCGGTAGAAGAAAAAATAACCGGTCCTGAAGAGCAAAATCCCATTCAAAAAGCAGAATAAATAAATCAAGCCCCGTCTCAAGTGAGACGGGGCTCTTTTTATACGCGCGCAAATAAGCTATTATATTGACGGATGAAAAACGGCAAGATGAAGTCCATGTTTAACTCATTGATTAAATGGGGGTCTTTTAATTCAAATGACTCTTTAGGGCGCTTAACTTTGCCTTTAGATGGTTTAATACAAGAGCAAAAATACATCAATCAGCTGGCTGATAAAATTTTTATAGCTTATCAATCCCATTTGGAGAAAATTAACGAGCTGTTATCCAGTGTTAAAGAGTCAGAAGATCTAGATGGTTTGGTATCTTTGATCGAGTATAGGCAGGCCGAATTATTAAGGGCTTTAAATTCGTCTGAAATTGCGATTGCAGATACGGCCGAACTTGAGCGGGAATATCTTGATTGGAGACGGGCGCGGGGCCTAAATAAAGAAAAATCCGGCCAAGCACAAAGAAGAGTGGATTTGCTGGCTACTGAATTGAAGATGAGGGGCAGACTGAAGGATTCGGATCTGGTGCAAGATTTATCAGAGCCGGAATTGGACACGCGATTTGTTGATATGGACAGGGTAGATGACCATTTCATGGGTCAGGTGGAGGAGGCTGGCCTGTCTTTGGCTTCGGTTGATGGGGCTTTAATAACACCCGAAGATGAGCTTGTTGACTATACAACGGTGGATGAAGAGGCCTTAATTACTCATATTCGCGAAATCACAAAGGAATTGGCCAGGCATCAGTCTCAGCCCGTGGTGGATCAGATTGAAACCTTGCGTTTGGCCAATGAGATGCGGGATAAATATCAATTTTTAAGAAAACAGGACAAAAAAGCCGGGAAAAAACGAGATAGATTGGCCATGGTAGATGATTTAAGGCATATCTTTTAAGTCCATTGACACAAAAGTCCATTTTTTGTAGAATCATTCCACTGTTACATTATTCAAACTTCAATATTAATTATTCTAATTTGATAATTGATATTTGAAGGTTGATTATTGCTCATTCCCGGGCCTTTAGCTCAGCTGGCTAGAGCACTTCCATGGCATGGAAGGGGTCGAGGGTTCAAATCCCTCAAGGTCCACCAAGCAAAAACTCGCAGCAATGCGAGTTTTTGTAATGTTCAATAACCAATAATCAATAACCAATTTTTATACTTGAGGGATTCGAACGGGAAGATGGTGGGATATGGGGGTGCAAATAATTGTTGTGAGCACTAGAAAACGAAGGTTTTTTTGATACAAATATTGTTGATAAGTATGTTGATAAGTATGAAAGTTCATCATGAATGAGGAGGGGTCGAATTATTAATGTAAACATCTTATGAACAATGAGCAACTCGATATAACGTCAGTGTTTATTGCTTAATATTAATTATATATACGCGTGTTAAAATACTAACGAGCTTGAGAACAGGTCAGGCATGCGCATGGTTATGGGTATATTTTTATGGATTGCGTACTGCGGACCTGTTTTAAATTACATAGAGCTCAAAATAAAAACATATGCCGCAAAATAAAATCGGCATCAAACAAACACAGCGTCGTTTAACAAAAAACCATAGAATACAAATTTTATTCGTTTGTATTATTTCTGTTATTACAGCTTTTATTGCGATCCTGACTTCTAATATTGAGTTTTCATCGGCTGATATTGGCAAAAGCATCAATTATCAAGGGCGCTTGATGAACAGTTCGGGCTTGAATGTCTCTGATGGCACCTACTCCATGAAGATCTCCATTTATAGCCAAGCTTCAGGAGGATCCAGTCTTTGGTCAGCTTCAACCACCAATGGCTTACCGGCAGGTACATCAGCTAATATAGATGTAGAAGTAGAAAATGGCTTATTCAGCATCCTT
>JBGSVN010000009.1:0-21616 GCA_041752935.1 Patescibacteria group bacterium | reverse complement strand
AAGACTTGGAATTGCATAAACAGCTAAAACAGTCTAAATTATTTTAATATGACCGAAAAAAAGAGCAAAAAAGAAAAGCTGGACGTGGGAAAAGCTTTTGCTGAACTAGAAGCTATTACTGAATGGTTTGAAAAAGGGGAGACTGATTTGGAGTTGGGCTTGAAAAAATATGAACAAGCCATGGAGCTGGCCAAGGCTTTGCAATTGAAATTGGAGCAGGCTGAAAATAAAATTAATGAAATACAAAGTTTGAATAAATAACCAATCATTTGATAACCAATAATTAATAACCAATAAACAATAATCAAATGATCAATCATTTAATAACCAATAACCAATAATTAATAACCAATAAATTGCGATGCCTTAATTGGTGATTGGAATTTGGTTATTGGTCATTAATTCGTAATTCGTAATTTTTAATTCGTAATTTTTGTTTGTATGCTTATTGTAAGATGGGTAGTAAATACCTTGGCCGTTATGCTGGCCGCCTACTTGGTGCCCGGGGTATATGTGCAGAATTTTTGGTCGGCTTTGATTACGGCCTTGGTCATGGGTTTGATTAATGCCATCATCCGCCCATTGGTGGTTTTGTTGACTTTGCCGGTCAATATAATCACTTTGGGGCTGTTCACTTTGGTGATCAATGCGCTGATGTTTTGGTTGGCCGCTTATCTGGTGCCGGGTTTTGATGTATATGGTTTCTGGGCTGCGTTTGGTGGTGCTTTGATTTTCTGGGCTGTATCTTGGGTGTCCAATGCCTTGTTAAAAGATGATAAAAAATAAACTAATGAAAAAAGGCGATTTGTTCGTTCTATCTCTGGGTGGGTCCATTTTGGTACCCAACGGGGGGATCGATTTAGTTTTTTTGAAAGGTTTTGCTCGTTTGGTCAAGTCTCGGATTAAAGCCGGAGACAGGTTTGTGATAGTGGTGGGTGGAGGTTCTACAGCGCGTGTCTATCAAAAAGCCGCCCAAGCAGTTGGCCGGTTGGCCGATGAAGACGTTGACTGGCTGGGTATACATGCCACCAGGTTAAACGCTCATTTGTTACGTTCTGTTTTTAGAGAACAGGCTTTGCATCGGGTTATCAAGGATCCGCGTGAGTCATTGAATTGGAATAAACCTATATTGATCGCGGCTGGCTGGAAGCCCGGCTGGAGCACGGATTATGTGGCCGTTAGATTGGCTAAAAGGTTTGCAGCCGATCAAGTTATAAACTTAAGCAATGTGTCTTTGGTGTATGACAAAGATCCGAACGTCTATGCGGATGCCCGGCCTATGAATGAGATTAAGTGGAAAGAGTTTTGCAAACTGGTTGGCACTAAATGGATTCCGGGTATGAACGTGCCGTTCGATCCCATTGCTTCAAAATCAGCCGCCCAATGGCGGTTGAAAACCGTTATCGCTAACGGCCGGGATCTTAAGAATTTAAAGCAAATTTTGACGGGGAAAAAATTCGTGGGCACGGTTATTTCTTAAAAACCAAATCCAAAACAGGCAAGCAGGCGGCGAGTGGAATTTTAAAGGCTTTTAACAGTAACTCTCCCAATCCAAGGATGGGCGAGAGCAGGATTCTTTTAGGTTTTAAGGATATTTTCCAACGAGCATCTCCGCCCTGCAAGTTGAGGCAGATCGCTTGAGGTAAGGCTTTTTTGATTTCCCAAAAAGAACTGCCGATTATGCCTTCGGCTATATATTGTTCCTTGGTTAAACCGCGGGGAGAGTTGCGCGAATGTTTTTTGGCTATGCTAATCGTCCAGCTTAAAGGGAGCCAAGGCAAAAGCGGCAAATGAGTTGTGTGTCCGTCGTAGGGGAAGAGCTTGTTGGGTGTTTCAGTGACCACCAACATCCCATCTGGCTTTAAACAGCGCCAAGCTTCTTGGAGGATGGTCGGTCTTTTGTGAGGGACGATGTGTTCGAGGACAGCATTGAAAGTGATGAGATCAAATTTTTGGTCGTCAAACGGCAAGCTGGAGGTATCGGTTATCTGGACAAAGTTTGTTTTATCCGCCAGGTTTTCTTCTTGGGCGCGCTGATTGGCCAGGGCTACAAAATCGGGGTTGGGTTCCACGCCATGTACGGATTGAGCTCCGCAATCCAACATGACCAAGGCCGAGGATCCACTGCCCGAACCCATGTCCAATACCTTGGCTCCCGACAGACTTCCAAAACGTTGTATCAAGCCTTCCAGCCTTTGACGTATATACTTGGGCTGGCTGCGTCTTTCAAGCTCATCCAGCCACCAATCGCCTTTGAGTTTGACTAGTAAACGCAATGTTTCTTGAGTATATGGGGTATCAATAGTTTTAGTCACTGCGGTTTTTTTGCCGGCATGTACGGCCAGACCTTTAACGAATATGCGTCGCTGTTGCCCTAGATCCAATATGCGTAATTCTGCGGAGGGGGCTTGTATGAATTGAGTTTCCATATTTGATGGTAAGTATCTCATGCTTGAGACGTGTTTAACAGTGTTTTACGGCTTGACATGTGTCCTTGGCAAGTCTATACTTTGGCTCAACACAAGCATCCATAGACAGTAGGGCTCCACCAAAAAGGAGTTAAACGCCCAGAGCAAGCCGGTCTTGACCGAGGGTCGCCCTACCGAGGACATAAATTTCGCTTATTAAAGCGGATATTTAACCCCCACAGGATGCTGTGGGCATTTTATTAATCAATTTCAACTACCCATATTGGTTATTGTGTAGGTTGAACATTGGTTATTTGCACTAAAGGTCGAGTCAATTAATGAATTTGAAGTAAATTATTATGGCAAAAACCAAGCAACAAAAGACAGATGCGAAAGAGAAATTGGTCAAGCTTTTTAAAGACAGCCAGGCAGTTGTTTTTGCGGATTATCAAGGCTTGAATGTGCTCAAGGCTGATGTTTTGCGTAAAAAGATGTTTGAGCAAAATTTGACCTACGTGGTGGCCAAAAAGAGCATTATCAATATAGCAGCCAAAGAAGCGGGTCTTGAGATGGATGCCAAGGCTTTACCCGGTATGATCGGTGTAGCGTTTAGCGCCGAAGACGAAGTGGCGCCGGCCAAGGTTTTAGGCGACATGTCTAAAGAATCTACGCTTAAATTAGTGGGTGGTATTTATGGCAAGCAAGTTGTAGACCAGGCTTATGTGGTTAATTTATCCATTTTGCCTTCCAAACATCAGTTATATGGTATGTTTGTGAGCGTAATCAATGGTCCGGTTTCCGGCTTTGTCAGAGCTTTGGATGCTATTCGCAAGCAAAAAGAAGCGGTTGATACCGTTGCGTAAATTAGCAATTATTAATTCGTGATTTTAATTTGTAATTAAACAGTATGTCAGACGAACAAAAAGTGATTGAGGTGCCGGAGAAGTTCAAGGCCCTCGTGGAACAAGTTGAAAAATTGTCGGTTTTGGATCTTTCTGAATTGGTTAAAGTTTTGGAAGAAAAATTCGGAGTTAGTGCCGCGGCACCCGTGATGGCCATGGCCGCTCCCGGAGCCGCTGGTGCAGCCGCTGAAGAAAAAACTGATTTCAACGTTGAATTGACCGAAGCCGGTTCCAATAAGATCGGAGTTATTAAGGTGGTGCGTGAGGTTACTGGTTTGGGGTTGAAAGAAGCCAAAGATATGGTGGACGGCGCTCCTAAAGTTATTAAAGAAGGCGCTCCTAAAGCTGAAGCTGAAGAGATCAAGAAGAAGATTGAAGATGCTGGCGGCAAAGCCACTCTGAAATAAGCCAAGGCAAATATAAAAATCCTGTACCGCATGGTACAGGATTTTTTTATGGCAGAGGAACCATGAGCAGCCGGTTGCCGCTGACTACCAAAGCTCTTTTTTCAGCCAACCGTCCGGTAATATCTCGCAATGCGCCGAATTCAGGGGATGAAAGTTGCGCTGTCAGTAATCCATTTTTATCAAATATGAGCAATCTTTTATCAGCCGGGTCTGTAATCAATAACCTGGTTTCGTCCGTATCGGTCCAGATGGCGGACAGTGATCTTAAAGGTGGATCTATGGTACTTAATGAGAAAGGTTCTTGTTTGCCGGATAAGAGTTTGGCAACTGTACCGTCGTTTTTGCCGATGTAAACATTGCTGTCGATAGCCAAGCTGACGCCGTTCATGGCTGAGTTCTCACCCGCCACCGCGTAGTTGGTTGGAGATCCGAAGCCAGCGCTTATTTTAGAGAGTCTGTGTATTTGGCCTTGGCGTCCATCCAGGATGTAGGCTCTTTGATTATAGATAGCCAAATCTTGGGTAGACGTGGTTTTAGTGAACTGGTTTAAAGCTTGGATAGCGTCCGTTTCCAGGCTCAGAGCTATAAATTGGCCGGCTTCATCCAAGAAGACCAATGATTTATCGCCTATGGTGCCGGCAATGATTTTTTCCGCTTTTTCGGGTAAAGCTATATTTTGAGCAGCTCGGCTGTTCAGATCTATCTTAACGATTTGTCGATTGGCATTGTCCGCGATGTAGGCTGAGTTTTCAGTGAATATGGGTGCTGACAACTGTCCGTCTTGGACGGTGGCCGGCAGGGAATAGAGTTCAATGATGCCGGAAGCCGTATAGGCTTTGCGCAGTTTTTCTTTGATTTGATTCAATTCGGCTTGGAGTTTTTCCGTGCGCTCTTTTCTGTCTTCCGTGGATAGATCCAGGCCGGCGATTATTTCTTCACTGGATTGAATTTCGGATTTGGTTTGGCTTTCTCTGGCGTACATCAAAGAACTTTCCGCTCGATTGCGGAAATCTGCAGCTTGGCTGAAAGCTTCTTCCCACCCCGTTTGCTCGGCGGCCACTTCTTTATTGTGCTTAACCGTGGAGTAGGTGATGATAGAGACCACGATTAACACTACCAAAGCTCCAATGGTAATTTTACGCCCCGTAGTAAATAAGTTTTTGTGCCCGGCATCCAGTCCGCGCATGGCTGTTTCAGCTGCGGGTGTCAGTTGAGGCGGTTTGGCTCGCATGAACTTTTTAAGTTTATCCAGCCAAGTTGCAATAAAAGAGGCGCCGGCTCCGTTTTTTGGAGCGGAAACTGAGGAGGGCGCGGGTGAGAGTGACGGGGATTTACTGTTTTTGACGGGATTTAACAAGGGCGCCAAAGTTTGGCTGGTGTTTAACTCGTTATTTATTAATTGGCGCATTGATTCTTGGGCCTGATTTTTTTTGGGTTGTTCGGACAGCAGATTCTTGTTGGCTTGATTGGCCGGATGACAAGAAATAATAATACCCGCAAAATCATCCGGTATGCCCGCTTTTTCCAAACCCTGTTTGATCTCCATGGCCGCGGAAATGGGCGGTTCGGACATCAATTTTTGTTTGATGTTTAATTCTTCTTTCAAACGGTCGAAATTGGATGACCCTAAAAAGAACAAGTCACCTGGTTTCATGTCTCCGCATAAAACAGAAGAGAATATTTTTTTAGTGTCGGTGGCGGAGGGCTGCTCCAATGAACCGCAAAGATCGAAGGCTTGATAGGTTTTATCTTCTTTGTGTTGCAAATATATGTTCATCAATGAACCGTGGCCGCTGACGCATAACTGGCCTTGTGAACATTCTACGATCATTATGTTGACCCGGCTCCAGTTGATGGGGGTGGGTTCTTTTTCTTCAAAGGTTTGAATGGCTTCGTTGATGCGCTGAATTAGTTTTTCAAATCTGGCGAAAGCATCGATGGTCATGCCGGAGGTCAAAGCGCGGGATTGATCCACGGTGGTGCTGATCAAATCCAATAGCCGTTCGTAAGCGTACAAAGTGGATAAGACTTCGGCTACTACAATATGTTGCGGGCCGAGTTTGTTGTTTTGCTGTTCGAAGCGAAATACGCCCACGATTTTTTCATCGGCTGGACTGTTGCCGTACTCGATTTCGGCAAAGCGGAAGTGCGTGTCAGTCATGTTGAACGTTTTAACAAGTATACGCAAAAAGCCATGGTTCCGTCTATATTCTTAGCATATCTTCGGTACGTCCGGCGGGTCTTGTCAAGAGTGGGTAAAAAGGGCAGGATATAGTTGTGGCTATGCTTGAACACCTTTTTGGGTCAAAGACGCGAGTCAAGCTCATGATGTTATTCCTCAATCAACCGGAAGAGGCTTTTTTTATTAGAGAATTAACGCGTAAGATTAATACCCAGATTAACGCCGTCAGGCGAGAGATAGAGAACCTATCTCGTTTAGGTTTAATCATAGAAATGGAAGAAGCTGATAACGGCCAGGCTAAACGCCCGGGGTTAAAGCGCAAATATTATAAGATTAACGTCAACTTTCCTCTGTTGCAGGAGATCAAGGCTTTAATGATTAGATCTCATTTATTGATGGAAAAGACGTTGCATCGCGAAATCGCTTCCATCGGCAATGTGGAGTATTTGGCCTTTATGGGTACTTTTTTGGGGCAAAAAGATCCGGTTGATTTGTTTATTGTGGGGACCGTGGATGCGGATAAGATGCAACAATTGATCAATAAAGCCGAAAGAGACATGAATGTTCAGATTAATTTTACGTGTCTGTCTCCGCAGGAATTTGCTTATCGGCGCGAAATTACGGATCGTTTTTTAATTTCGGTTCTCAACGGCAACAAGTGTGTGGCTATTGATAAACTGAATTTGGAAAAAGAAAAAAACGAGACGCCATTATGAAGTCTTGGCTGTATATAGATACGCGGACGCGCGCTTCCGCCGAATTCGGTTGGATAAGCCCGGCAGGCGACAGCAAATTGTGGAAGGTTGACCACGGATCTCCGGGGCTGATGTCTACCTTGGTTAAAAAGATTAAGCTTCATGATTTACATGATGCGCTGGGCATCTGCTTGGTGAGTGGCCCGGGGTCTTTTTCCAGTGTTAGAATGGGAGCCTTGGTGGCCAATCTCTTATCCGACTTCAGTTCATTGCCTCTATACGCGTTGGTGGCTCAAGCTGATTTCCAGGTCTCTCAAGTGCCCATGTTAATTTTAGGTCTGAAGCCGGTTAAATACGCGCCTCCGGTCTATGATCAAGAGCCCAACATAACCGTTAAATGATTGTATGAATTTGTTAAGGCTGGAAAAAAGAATCTACGAGATTATACCCGGTGCCCTGGTTTGGACGACCATCATATTGAGCTTGATTTTATCTTATCACCGTCCGCTTTGGATGGTTTATTTCATTATTGTCTACGATTTATACTGGTTGTTCAGAGTGGCGTATTTTTTGCCTTTTTCCATCATCTCTTGGTTCAAGTACAAGGCGCATATCAAAAAAGACTGGCTGAACATGGCGCACTCACAGGCGGGTTTTGAGGATATTTATCATGTGATTTTATTACCCACGGTTAAAGAAGATATTGTGGTGCTCAGGGATTGTTTGAATTCTTTGCTGGCCTCGGCCTATCCCAAAGACAAAATGATAGTGGTTTTGGGGGGAGAGGAAAGAGCACGAGAGGTATTCGAGCCCAAAGCCGCGATTATTCAGCGAGAGTACGCGGATAAATTTTTCGGTTTTTTTACTACCTTGCATCCCAAAGATTTACCTGAAGAAATTGTTGGCAAAGGCTCTAATGTCAATTGGATGGGGCACCGGGTTTTGACCGAAGTGCAAAACCTGGGTTTGGATATTGATAAAATAATTGTTTCGTCTTTTGATGTGGACACGGTCACGCATCCGCAGTATTTCGCTTGTGTAACCTATAATTTTTTAACGGTTGAAGATCCTCATAAGAGCTCTTATCAGCCCGTGGTTTTGTACAATAATAATCTATGGGAGTCTCCGGCGCCCGTGCGCGTGGCCATGTTTGGCACTACTTTTTGGCTGATGACCGAGCTGGCCAGGCCCGAAGGCATGATGACTTTTTCTTCGCATTCCATGAGCATGCGCATGCTGGTGGAGGTGGATTTTTGGCAGAAAGATATTGTCAGCGAAGATTCGCGCATTTTTTTGCAGGGTTTGATGCACTACCACGGAGACTATCGGGTGACGCCCATTTATTTGCCGGTTTCCATGGACACGGTTATGTCTGGTTCGTATGCCCAAGCTTTGTTGGCTCTGTATAAGCAATTAAGAAGATGGGCCTGGGGTGTGGAGAATTTCCCTTTTATGGCCATGGCTTTTGCCAGAGATTCTAGCATACCTTTTTTTACCAAGGTCGGTTTTTTATGGAAGCAATTGGAGGGCATGTATACTTGGGCTACGGTGCCGATTTTAGTCTTTTTATTAGGCCGTCTGCCTTTTTGGCTGGCTCCGGAAACATTTAGGAGTTACGCGGTGTTTCAAAATACACCCTTTACCTTGGAATGGCTGATGCGTTTCGCTATGATCGGTGTTTTTGTGTCCGCCACTTTGTCCGCCACTTTGCTGCCCCGCAGGCCTTCTCATGTGTCCCGTTGGCAAACACTGGTGGTGACTGTTTTTCAGTGGGTTCTTTTGCCTGTTACCTTTGTATTGTTTGGCGCCATTCCGGCCATCGACGCGCAGACTCGTTTAATGTTGGGTAAGGGGCGCTTGGGTTTTAATGTTTCACCCAAACGCGTATCCAGCCAAGAAGTACCAAATAAATAAATATGGAAAACAATCCCGAGGCCGTGGTGGCCGTTAACATAGTGGCCTGGAATTCCATGAATTACCTGCCCGCGTTGTTTGCTTCTTTGGATGATCAAGATATGCCTTTGCGCGTAACCGTGGTGGACAACGCTTCTACCGATGGTTGCGGTCAGTGGTTGAGTGGAGAATACCCTTTTGTGGGGGTTTTACGTAACATGCGTAATCATGGTTTTGCTAGGGCGCATAATCAAGCTATTTTGTTGGCCTTATCGTGGTGGAAAGAAACGGATTTAAATAAAAGATATATTTTGGTTTGCAACCCGGATGTTGAACTGGCGACTGATTGTTTGCGTCACATGTATGAATATTTGGAAAGTCATCCGGAAACTCAAGCCTGCAACCCAAAGCTATTGCGTGCTCACCTTAGATACAATGACAGCGATCAAAAAGAAACCGTTAAAACCAAGGTTATTGATGCCACTGGTTTATTTTTAAGCCGTTCCCTGCGTCCGTATGACCGCGGAGCTGAAGAAGAAGATCGCGGTCAATATGATGAAAAAACCGACATCTTCGGCTGTACGGGTGCCTGTGCTTTGTATCGTGCTTCGGCTGTGCTGGCGGCCAGCGAAGACCAACAGTTTTTTGACGAAGATTTTTTTGCTTATCAAGAAGACGTGGATGTGGCTTGGCGCATGCGTCATTTGGGTATGCGGGCCGCTTTGGTGCCCCAAGCCGTGGCTTGGCATCATAGGGGGGCTCCTTCAAGCGAAAAGAACGATTGGTTGTCCGCCTGGATAAGGAGGCGTAACAAGCCGGCTTTTATCAATTATTTGTCCACCAGAAATCATACTTGGGTTTTAACCAAGAATTTAACCGGCAGTGAGTTTTGGCATTGTTGGTTATGGTTGGCGCCTTATGAGCTGGCCAAATTGGCGGCCGCCTTGGTTTCTTGGGCATCTCTCAAAGGTTATTGGTCCTCCCTTTTAGGCTTGCCAAAAATGCTAAAAAAGCGTAAGAAAAGGCTGGCTGTTATGCACACGGCCTATAAAAATCAATCTCCTTGGTTTACCTAGATTGGTTTGGGATATGGTATGCAAGAAAGACCCAGTAATATCAGTCAACCGCTTGGGCCGAATCCAAAAGTCAGTTTTGTTACGGTTTGCTACAAGACTCCGGGTTTGATCAGGCTTTTATTAAAAGGCGTAGAGGCCTCTGATTTTAAGTTTGATTTTGAATTCTTTTTGGTGGATAACGCTCCGGGTGATGGCACGGGCGACTTGGTCAGGCAACGCTTTCCTTGGGTGCAGGTGATAGATGCGCCAAGAAATATTGGCTTTGGCGCGGGTAATAATTTAGCCATCAAAAAAGCTTTGGGTCAGTATGTCATGTTGCTTAATCCGGATATCACGGTTTTTTCCGGTGAACTTGAAAAATTGGTTAAGTTTATGGATGATCATCCGGACGTGGCTTTTTGCGGGCCGGCCTTGAATAACCCGGATGGAACCAGGCAGGATTCTTGTTACCGTTTTCCTCATTGGACCATACCTTTTTACCGCCGGACTGTTTTGGGCAAGCTGCCGCGCGGCCGTAGAGCTGTAGCGCGTTATTTGATGAGAGATGTCATGCCTGTCCAAAAGCCTATTGAAACAGACGCTCTCATGGGTTCGGCCATCATGATGAAAAAAACGGTTCTGGATGAGATAGGTTTATTTGATGAAAAATATTTTATGTATTTTGAAGAGCTGGATATTTGCCGCCGAGCTTGGGAGAAAAAATGGAGGGTGGTGTATTTGCCGAACAGCAGATTGGTTCATTATCATCGTCGTGAGAGTAAAGTGGAATGGCCTTGGAAAATAATTACTAACAGGCCCGCGCGCGCTCATATTGTAAGTGCGCTATACTATTTCCGTAAGTACTGGGGCAAGCCTAATCCGCATATCAACAACCGCCCGGTTTTTTAAGTCAGCATGAAAAAACCAGCGCCAAACTTTCTCACCTGTCCCGCAGTGGCCGAATTACCACCTCCTCGTGAAACCGGTGGCTCTTCGGTTACGCCTGAAAAGCCATCTCCATCACCGGCGCCCAGGGGCAAGAAAAAGAAAAGAACTTTCTTGATGGTCACCCTGGTTATTTTATTGGGGCTGGCGATTTTTTTAATTCCTCCGGCTTTTGCTTTTGGCAAAGCTCTGTTGGCCGGGCGGGATATTAAAACGGCTTTAGATGTTTTGAGAATTAATTTGGAAAACGGGGAATACGAGGCTGCGCAAGATGAGGCTAAAAAGGCCCGCGTATCTCTTGAGGTGTTTAGGGGCTCTTTGCAAGGCGTGGGTTTTTTTAGGGACTTACCTTATGTGGGGACGCAGATCCGTGCTTTGCAGGATGTGGCCGCGGTCGGTTCGCATTCTTTGGAGAGCTTGGAAGATTTACTGCATGTGGCTGTGGCCATGTCCGATGCTCTTAAGAGCGCGGGTGTGAGACCGGAAGTAGACGTGGGAGATTCCAGGAGCTGGCAGGATTTAACAGCCGAAGAAAAGCGCGGTTTGCTTTCGGCTCTGGATAAATCTTTGCCCGAAATCCGGCTGGCCAGAGATAAAATAGATATTGCCTTGGCCTTATGGCAAGATATTCCGCAGGAGCGCTTATTGCCGGCCATGCAAAGAGCTTTGAATCCGGTAGCTGAATTGTTGCCCGTGATGAGGCAGGCCTTGGATCAGAGCGTACCTTTACTCGAAGCGGTTATACCTTTGGCCGGTTATCCGGCGCCGGTTGAGTATTTGGTGGTTCTGCAAAATTCGGATGAGATGAGGCCGTCCGGTGGTTTTATCGGCAACGTGGGCAAAATAAAAATCGACGCGGGTGAAATTAAAGATTTCCAATTCACGGATGTGTACAATATAGATAATCCGGTTTCCGGGGTGTGGAATGAAACACCTCCCGAACCATTGGCTAAACATTTGGGAGTTAAAGCTTGGTTTATGCGCGATGCCAATTGGTCACCGGATTTCGTTGAATCCGCCTCCAGAGTATTGGATTTTTTTACCAGAGAGACGGCTTTGCTGGGTCTAAACGAGAATCCACAAGGAGTGATAGCTTTGCAGCCCGAATTTTTTAGGCGTCTCCTGCGTCTTACAGGCCCCATCTATGTTGATGGCCAAACATACGATGATGATAATTTCATGGATTTGATTGAATATGAAGTTGAAATAGGTTTTTTACAACAAGGTATTAAAGTGGAGGACCGTAAAGCTTTGATTAATGAAATCGGTGTTCAGCTGGCGCAAAAAATTCAAGCCTTGCCGCGTTCCGAATGGCCCAAGCTGATAAATTTAATGACCGTGGCTTTGCAGGAAAAGCAAATCATGATTTACGCGCGCGATCCGTCTTTGCAGGCCATGCTGGATAGGCGCGATTGGAGCGGCCGGGCCAAGCCCACAGCCTGTGATTTTGTGTGGGTGGTGGACGCTAATTTGGCAGCTCTTAAAACTGACGGCAAGATGGTTAAAAGCGCTGTTTATCATTTGGACGCGCGCGATCCTAACAAGCCTTTGGCTACGCTTAAGCTGAAATATCAAAATACCACGTCCAAGATTGACTGGCGCTACACCAGGTACAGAAGTTATACGCGCGTTTATGTGCCTGAGGGCAGCACTTTTATTTCTTCGGCCGGTGCCATGCAAGGCGACTTGTTGCAGACTGGCGGCAGGTTCGTGCCCGGCAAAGTGGATATTATGAAAGAGCTGGGCAAAACTGTGTTTGGCGCTTTTTGGGCCATTGAACCGGGCAAGACAGGGGAGCTGTCTTTTACTTATGCTTTGCCGGCCGAAGCTTCGGCTTGTTTGAACTCCGGAGAATATATTTTGAACTGGCCCAAACAGCCGGGAGTAGATCAATTGCAAATGGAAGTTGAAATATTATTGCCCGGTCAGGTGCTGGAGGCCGATCCGGCCGAGGCTGATGCCAGGTGGGGGGACGCGGCTTATCAAGTGGAAGCTGACTCAAGAGCCGACCAAAGATTTAAGGTTAAATTTTAATTTATCAAGACTTGTCTTTTGCGTGCGTGAATGGTGAGATGAGGGCACTCTGTTTTTGGATTATTTATTAAATTGCATACCTTTAGTGTTCATTTTTGGATGCAAAGCCGTAAATTTCATGTTTTATGCTGGCAAAAAAAGTTGCTATTGATTTGGGCACGACCACTGTTTTGGTGTATATCCCCAAAAAAGGCATTGTAATCAACGAGCCGTCCGTGGTGGCTGTTTCAGTTGCGGATAAAAGAGTTTTGGCCGTGGGTAAAGAAGCCAAAGATATGATCGGTCGGACGCCGGACACCATTGTGGCTCGCCGTCCTTTAAAGGATGGAGTAATTGCGGATTATCACACCACGGAAGCCATGTTGCGGTATTTTTTAAATAAAGCTTTGGGCAGTATCAGATTTTTTAGGCCGGAAGTTATGGTGGCCGTGCCCGGCGGGATTACTTCCACTGAGCGCCGTGCCGTGATTGACGCTACTATCGCGGCTGGAGCGCGCGCGGCTTATATTATTAAAGAGCCGATCGTGGCGGCTATTGGCGCGGATATTCCCATTGGTTCGCCTTCGGGCCACATGATCACGGATATAGGAGGCGGCACTTCGGAAATAGCAGTTATCTCTTTGGGTGGTATTGTATCGTCCGCGTCTGTGCGTATTGGGGGCAATAAACTGGATTTAGCCATTCAAGAGCATGTGCGCCGCAAATATGGTCTGGCTATCGGAGAGCGTACAGCCGAAGAAGCCAAGATTAGGATTGGTTCGGCTTTGTATTTGGAAAATAAATTGGAAATGGAAATTAAAGGACGCGACATGATCAGTGGTTTGCCGCGCATCGTGGGTATTAATTCGGATGATGTCACGGATGCTATTCAGCATGAATTGCACGGCATTATCGATACTATGAAAGATGTTTTACGCAACACTCCGCCCGAGCTCTCGGCTGATGTAATGGAAAAGGGCGTGGTTTTGTCCGGCGGCAGTTCGCAGTTGCGCAATTTGGATCGTATTATTTCAGAAGCCACCGGCATTCCGGCTTTTGTGGCTGATGAACCTCAATATTGCGTGGCCAAAGGCACGGGCGTGGCTCTTGAGAATTTAGAATCTTATAAACGGAGTATTTTGGGGAATTCGTAACGTACATCACGTACATCGTACACCGACACGGCGTTCGCGAACGCGCGTGTCACCGTACCTCGTACATCGCGGACTTAACGTCCTGCGTCCCGCGTTAGCGAACCTTCGTCATCCTCGCGAACGCGGGGATCCAGCTTATAAACTCATCTTTCCCTTCGGGTTTCGCTTTTCTTGCTCTAAGAGAAGGAACGGGCCCTCACCCCTCCCCGCAGAACTACGGGGAGGCCCTCTCCCGGGTCCGGGCGAGGGTACTGGCTGTCACTAAATAGCTCAGTGGATTCCCGTTTTCCCACTTACACCTCATCAATATAACTACAGTGGCACAGCACGGATATTGTTTGGGTCGGACTCACTCGCAACGACATTATTTAGTAACGAGATCCTGAAACCCCACTATGTCTTACGACTTCGAGGGGCACGTAAATTTAGGATGACGAGGGGGGCATGTGGGACGACTGGGACGTGATGTACGTTAAGTACGTGAGAGGACGTTAGGTACGCGTTTTACGATTGTGTTATACTGTTGACATGATTATCGGGATAGACGCTTCGCGCGCCAATAAAAAGAATAAAACAGGGGTGGAGTGGTATGCTTGGCATCTGATACAGGAGCTGAAAAAAATGACCCAAGACGACCAAAATTCTTGGATTTTATATACTAATGAGATGCTGCACGGAGGTTTGGAGCAATTGCCAGATAATTGGTATGAAGTGCGCGCGCGTTGGCTGCTCCGTAAGGGCTGGACCCAGTTGCGCTTGAGTTGGGAGATGTTCCGCCGTCCGTCCGATGTTTTGTTTGTGCCGGCTCATGTTTTGCCGCGCGTTATTCCTAAAAAAACGGTAGTCACGGTGCACGATGTGGGCTTTCATCGTTTTCCGCATTTGTATAAAACACGGGATCGACATTTTCAAGAAATCAGCACCAAAGATATTGTCAAAAGAGCCTCACGCATAGTAACGGTCTCTGAGTTTTCCGGCAGAGAGATAGCCGAGTGCTATGGCATTCCGGCGAACAAAATCGCGATTACGCCCAATGGTGTGGATCATGATTTATATCGTCCCATCTCCGATCAGCAGGCCTTGGATGAAAGGTTGAGCCGGTATCGTCTTAACCGCCCTTATTTTATTACCATCGGCCGTTTGGAAGCTAAGAAAAATACGGTTAATTTAATCAAAGCGTTTTCTTTGTTTAAAGCCCGGCGCGGAGTGGGGGATCCAAATAACTTGGTGCTGGTGGGTAATCCGGGTTTTGGTTATGAAGAAATCAAAAAAGCCATAGCAGAGTCTTCGTATAAAGATTCCATTATCCAGTTGGGCTATGTGCCCGAAGCCGATATGCCGTATCTGATTAACGCGGCCCAAGCTTTGATTCATCCGGCTTGGTATGAGGGCTTTGGCATTCCGCCCGTGCAAGCCATGGCCTGCGGTTGCCCGGTTTTGTCGTCCAATGTGGGGGCCTTGGTGGAAGTTATCGGCCCTGAATCAGCTGTCTTTTTCCCGCCCGCCGAACCCGAGGCCATGGTAGTGGCCATGAATCGTTTGATTGATGAACCGGGCTTGGCGCAAAAATTGCGCATGGCCGGCATTGCCCGCGCTTCCAAATATACTTGGAAAGTGACAGCTCAAAAAACTTTGCCCGTTTTAACGCAATGGTGATGACTGAATAAATAAAAAATTATCAAATAAAAAATAAAAATTATTGAATATAAAATATGGGATCATTATTTCTTATTTGAAAATTTGTTAATTGATATTTAATCAGATAATTATGAAAGAATTAATCGAACGTTTAGCTGAATATGGTTTGTCTGACAAGGAGTCTTTGGTTTATTTGGCTATGTTGGAACTGGGGCCGGCCAGTGTGCAGGATATTGCCAAGAAGGCCGGAGTCAATCGCGCCACCACCTATGTAATGATAGAGGCTTTAAAGCGCCGGGGTTTGATGGCTACTTTTGAAAAAGGTAAAAAGACCATGTTTGTGGCCGAGTCCCCGGACGTGTTAAAAAAACTGACTGATCAAGAGAAAAAAGCTATTCAGGAAAAAGAAAACAGGTTGCAGGAGGCTTTGCCTTTGTTTATGGCCTTGTTTAATTCGGCCGGCAGCAACAAGCCCATGGTAAAGTTTTTTGAAGGCGCGGAAGGTGTGAGCACCTGCCGGGCCATGATCGGTGAAGCCAAGGGCGAGGTTTTGAATTTTGTGGCGCGTGATGAAGGCACGGTCAAGCTGTCCAAGGTTAACGAACAAGAAAGAGTTAATCTGACCAGCCGGGCGCACGGCCGGGCCATTGTGGCTATCAAACCGGGCATGCCTGATCCGCCCTATGATAAAAACATGTGGCAAAAAAGAACCATTCCTTACGATAAATATACTTTTACTGGAGACATGGTGTTTGTGGACGCTAAGATTTTTATTTTTTTCATGAAAGATTTACCCTACGTGTTTTTGATTGAAAGTCAGGAAATGTACAACATGCTTAAGGCCATGTTTGAAGCTGTTTGGGAAACGGCCACACCGTATGACGAACAGAAATAAAAAATTTTAAAATATAAAATAAAAAATTCAGGATGTTCCCTCTTTGTCATCTCGACCGGTTCCCATTTGTCATCCTCGCGAACGCGGGGATCCAGTTTCTAAGTTGCTGGATTCCCGTTTTAACATTTAAGAGGCATATTGTTTTCTATTATTAAGCCGGGAATGACGTAATTGAGAACAAGCGATTTCTCGACTATCGCTCGAAATGACACGTGCGGGGAAACGGCCACATCGTACGATCAATAAATTAAAAATTACGAATTACGAATTAAAAATTACGAATTTTGGTGACCTTTGGTTTTAATTAACAAATTTTTAAATTTGATAATTATTCGTAATTCGTAATTGTTTATTAAAAAAATAAGCGCCCCTTAGTGTGGGGGTCGCGGGAGACAACGTTATTGTTGTTGGTTTGCGTGTGGCGTAAACCGCCTTCTCCGCAATTTGCTACCGGACGCAGGCCCCAACGTTGATTGACCGGGGAAGCGTGCAGGTAGAGCAAAATCGTAGGTTTGAACCCGACGTTGCTGTAGGGCCACGGCAGACTGTTCGAAACTCTGCCGAACGATTCGATCTGTGAGTAGAGCCAGAGCAGGAACATGGTCAGGATGGTGAGCAGTGCTAGAATCAGCATGACTCACCTCCGGGGCAACCGAGTTGGCTGGTGGAGCAATATTCCGAATGGGCCACCGGATGGATCATGTCAGCCTCTTTCTCCAGCCAGGTCTTTTAGAAAGTTCCCTTTCTAAGGCCGTTTTGCGTAGCCGTTCGTTGGTACGAACGGTTGTTTCTTGATCGCGCAGAGGCCTTCCCTGGTGGTGTCGCCTGCAATGCCGGAGCCTTGAGGCCGTGCCCCCGTTTTTTGGTGTCTTTTTGGGAGCAAATTGACTATACCATTTTTGAAGCATTTGTCAACCGTCCGAGACAACTAATTGACCTAATTTTAGGCTAAATATTGATATTTTTGTCAGCCGATTAACAAGATGGTGTTTTTTTGTCTTGCCACGGTTGACAAAAACGTATTTTTATGCTATATTTGTTGGTTCTTTTCGGGTGAAAACCGCCTGTGTAAGGCCGGTTGCCCGAGAAGGTGCACCTTAACGGCGCACCTTGAAAATTGAGTTCAACAAAGCGAAGATCGGCGAACGAAAAGGTTCGCTGATTAGGAGAGAATCATGGGAAAAAGGGTTGAGTTGCTAGTACTTCTTTTGGTCTCGTTGTCTGTAGTATTTGTTTTTGTGTATTGGCTTCATGATGATGGCTTTCCTGCTTCGAATGAGATTTTTTGCGAGTATCGTCTCCAGAGCAGTTCGTGTGTCATGGCTTGTAAGCGGACGCATGATCAGCTTGAGTATTGCCGGTACTGGTTGGAGGACTCCAAGGAGAAGATTCAGCCAGATGAAGCACGAATTGATACTTGCAACAATATGTGTGGGCAGGGAACGATTTGCGACAAGGGTACTTGTGTACTTGATGAATTGGTTAGATGACAACGCAACAAAGCGGCTGGCCAAGATGGTCCAGACCGCACAAGTTCGAGGAGGATACGATGCATACTTTCAAGATGTTTGCGGTTCTGTTCGTGGCGACGACGTTCGGATGTTCCGGCGCCAAGAAGTTTGAGATGGACGAGTGCGCGGACGGGAAATGTCCGGCCGAGGCGCCGTCCGCTCAGCCCAGCGCTGGTTCCGGTGGTTCGACGACGAATCCGCCGGCCAACGACTGCCAAGGTCGTTGCTCGGCCGGCACCCAGTGTGTCGACGGGCAGTGCGTGGCCAACACCGGCGGTACGGGTGGCACGGGTGGCTCGACCACCAATCCGCCCAGCGGTACCGGCGGTACGAACAACACGGCTGGCACCGGCGGAAGCTCGGGTACTGGCGGAGCTGCGGGTTCGGGTGGTTCGTCCAACACGAGCGGATCTTCCGGCGCCAGCGGAACGGCGGGCTCGGGTGGCACGGCAGGTTCGGGCGGTAACACGACCGAGCCTTGCGGCGGCGCTTGCGCTACGGGTACGCACTGCGACGCCAATACCGACCAGTGTGTGGCCGACGAGCCTTGCGGCGGCAAGTGCGCCTCGGGCACGTCCTGCATCAACAACCAGTGCGTCGCGGATCAGAACACCGGCGGAACGGGCGGAAGCTCGGGAGTCGGTGGTTCGGCCGGATGTGCTGGCGAAGCTGGTGCGGCCGGTACGGGCGGAACGGGTGGCACGACCAACGATGCCGGCACCGAACCATGCAACGGCAACTGCGGAAGCGGCACCCATTGTGACGAGGCCACTAACAAGTGTGTCCTCGACACGGTCGACGCGGGAACCGGCGGCAGCGATGCTGGCACGGATGCGGAAGTCGACGACTGCGGCGGCTACTGCGGTCATGGCACCCACTGCGAAAGCGGTGAATGTATTCTTGATGCAGTCGACGCTGGTACGGATGCGGACGCGGGTACGGATGCTCAGACTGACGCGGCCGACCCCTGCAACAACATGTGCGGGACCGACACCCACTGCGAAGCTGGTGTTTGCGTCCTCGACACGGACGACGCCGGAACGGGCGGCACGGGCGGAAGCTCGGGAGCCGGCGGTTCTGGCGGTACGGCTGGCACGGGCGGCAGTGACTCGGGCGTTCAAGCCCAGCCCGTCACGGTCGAGTGCCAGGTCACCCACCCAGACAATCAGTCCGCGAAGTACTATACGTACATCTCGGACGAGGGAATCCCGGACGGCTACAACGGCTACTACCACCTCATCAGTGGCTGGGAGAAATGGGGTGAGGGTGGTCAGCCGTACACGATTACGGCCGTGACCCAGCACATCACCTTCGCCTCCGAGTGGGGCAGCTACATCAAGATCAACACCGCGGTCGACCCCGAGCCTGGTAACTTCTGGAAGAACTCGGGCTGTACGGCTAACCCCCTCGAGCCGGCGCTCAAGTATGAGTGCTGGGTCACGCGGAACGGCGAGAAGAAGCACGTGGCTTGGCCCGAAGCCAAACTGCACGTGCCTGACGACGGAGGGTGCGACTTGTACTTCACGGCCAAGTGGGCCGAAACATCGGCCAACGACGCGGACGGAGACGGGTCGTTGGTGGGCACGGATTGCAATGATGCGGATTACCTGCGTCGCCCGGGCAATGTCGAAGTCGTGGAGGACGGCATCGACAACGACTGCGACAAGGGCGATCTCAAGAAGGTCCGCATCATCATGGACGCGCCGAACGGAATCGGGTCAGATGTGCACGTCACGGATTGGGACAAGACCATCCCCATGACGTACAACGCGGCTGAAGGCGGTTGGGTCACGGCTCTTCTGCCTCCCTCGCAGATGCCCACTAAGTTCTTGGTGGAATACACTGGAACCGTGGGTGCCTGCTATCAAGGCATGTGCTACGACTGCCGACAGGTCAACGGGGTCTGCTCGCCCCAGTACAACGTGTACGGCGAGACGTCCACTAGTCAGCCAGTCAGCATCACCTTGCCGACCAACCCTTACAGTGAGGGTTGCCGTCGCACGTGGGACCCTTACAACCAATAGGACCCACGTCCCACGGGGTGTCGTTCGCGAACGACTACCCCACGTCGCTCGTCCCAAGCGTCCTGCGTAGGGATGGGTGACAATCGCGCAGTTGAACTCAAATCAAACGTCTCGCAGTATTGCGGGGCAAGGAGGTGACTCGAGGCGGCTTACTACAAGCCGCCTCTATTTTTTTACTTCTGTCATTGCGAGGAATGAGTCCGACGAATGACGCGGCAATCTGCTTAGATGACTGGCTAATGAGCGAAATTACCGCGTCGTGATTACACTCCTCGCAATGACATGGTTACAGATGAGCGAGATTGCCGCGTCTTCACATTCGTTCATCCTCGCAATGACAGAATAACGGTTATGTCATTGCGAGGAGCTTGGCGACGTGGCAATCTACTGATATGCCAAAAACTTATTATGTTTATATTTTGACCAACAAAACCAACAAAGTTCTGTATGTTGGTGTAACCAATAATCTTGAAAAAAGAGTTTTTGAACATAGGAACAATAAATCGGAAAAATCATTTACTGCCACTTATAATGTACATAAATTAGTGTATTTTGATGAAACAGAAGATATTTATTTAGCTTTAAACAGAGAAAAGCTGATTAAAGCAGGATCCAGACAGAAAAAATTAGATTTGATTAATGAGGTTAATCCGGAATGGAAGGATTTGTTGGATGGTTTGAGTTATTAATAGATTGCTACGTCCTGATTACACTCCTCGCAATGACAAAATAGCACCCATGTCATCACGAGGAGCCATGCGACGTGGTACGGCGTTCGCGAACGCCGTACCGTGGTTATCTATTAAATCACTAAGTCAATCAGTGAGATTGCCGCGCTCGGCGGACTCGCTCGCAATGACAGTGTAGTGTCAGGATGACGATTCGGGAGTTCGGGATAACAAACTTATCTGTCATGCTGAATTTAGTTCAGCATCTCGCTTCTAATCAATACTGAAAAACAGCGGTTATTGAGTGACGAGATCCTGAAACGAGTTCAGGATGACGATTTGGGGGTCAGGATGACGGAGGCAGTGGTGCAGGATGACGAAGGGGTTTCAGGCTGACGATTCGGTTAATAAAGTTACTAGTAATTTATACAAAAATAATAGGCCTCCTGCACCGAGTCGCGAGAATGCGATCGATACAGGGGCCTTGAGGTTGAGGGGGTACTCACGTGAGCACCCCGCGTTGAGATTGTCGAGGACTAGGGGAGAACGCAGCGGACGTTGAGTCCCCACGCTTCGAGGTGGTCGTCGGAGCAGAACTCCGAGCCGACCGTGAAGGCACCTGCTTCGAACACGGCGAGGGGATTGTACTCCGTGCCGTTGCACAGGAGATACTTGTCCGCGTCGTGGCAGCCGCCGGTCGTGCCGCAGCGCAGATCCCAGGCCATCACGTTGTCGTCCGTGACGGTTGCGAAGCCGACCGTGAAGGTGATGACCGCGTCACTCGCGTACGTTGCCTCATCACCGTTCACATCGCGCAACACTGCCTCCATCAGGGCCGCGTTCACGTCTCCGTGATCGACGTACCAGGCCTCCTCTTCATCGAGCGGGTAGGCGACCATGGAGTAGGTGGCGAGCGCTTCGCCCGTGGGCGGGTTGTCGCCCGTGGCCACGATGATGGAGAGGACACCGTCTTCCCCTCGGAAGTGGCAGCCGCTCGGATCCCAGCAGTTCGGGTTCCAGTTGGCGCTCTGCTCGAGCATGACGCCGTCCTGGCAGTAGAGCGTGTGCTGCACGTCCTCGCCGTCCTGGTAGGTGCAGCTCTCGCACTCGGCGTAGCCGAAGGCGTTGCAGAGGTTGCCGGCCGACAGGAAGCAGTTGGTTGGCGTACCGCCGTCGCTGCCTGCCGCACCCGCACTGCCCGCTGCACCGGCTGTTCCAGCCGAGCC
>JBGSVN010000008.1:0-16667 GCA_041752935.1 Patescibacteria group bacterium | reverse complement strand
GGATACGCCAAACATTTCCGGTACTTCTTCAAGAAGAGTACTGAATTTGAAAGCAAACTGTCGTGTTATCGTTGGGTTGCCAGAAGCAATCATGTCATTAATTATTTGCCTGAATGGTTCAGGATTGAATTTTTGTAGATCATCGTATAGGCCTTCTTCTTGCAGTTTCCACTCTTTATAGGCCTCCTGTCTGAGTTCAGCAAAAAAGATAAAAAGAGGCGTTGCTTCTGCGAGAGCTTCGGGTGGAAAATAATCTTTAAATGTTGTAATCATCTTCAATGCATCTTTTTGATTCAATGAGCGTATAAAGCCAAATACAAATAATATACTTTTTGCTAGTGATTTTTTTACGTTATTTGGGTAGGTTGATATTTGCTCGAGTAGATTAAATGCAATACTTTCTATTTGTTTTGCTTTTATTAGGCCCTCCCTTTTTTTGGGGTCTAAGAATAGTTCTTCGCTATTCTCAAGATGTGTCAATCTTATGCGAGCTAATTGACCAAGGGCGTGACAAGACATGTGTTGCACGTAATAATTTGAGTCTTCAGTTAAAAGTCTTGTTAATTTAATAACTTCATCGATTTGATTTCGTCCTTCTGGGGAGGCTATTCTCATTAAGACCCAGGCGCACCACCCTCTTACAGAGGTTATCATCGGAGTGTTTTCGCCTTTTTCTATCATTGAATGTTCGTTTGTTCTTCCTCCGTTTGAGTCTTCTTTAGGCAGCCGTGGGTCTTGGTCTTGATAGAAGATACGAACAATAAATAGAGCCTCTTCTATTTTTTTATTTTCAACTAGATGTTCAGCGAACTGCACGAACTGTTCGCGACAATTGTCATAACTAATTCTTGCTGATATTTCTTCTATATCATTATTCAGATCTTCTAGAAAAGGTTTTACAAAATTATTAAAAATTTTGATTATTGTTTCAGGGTCAGCTATGTTAGATATTGAGCTTGTTAGTAAGATCTGCTCACTTATACTAAGCTTTTCTTTATTTTTTAAACCTGTTAAGATTTCAAATCCTATATTAGAGTTTTTTTCGATTATTTTGCTAAAAGTTCTGGCTAACTCGTAAATATCAAATACATTAAATTTGTCTTCCGAAAAAATTTCATTTTTGATAAAATTACGAAAAATTTCTATTGAATGCTCAAAATTTTTATCTAAATTTTTTAATATTATTTGGGAAATTGTGTTTATACCATCGTCATATAAATAGTATTCAGGATTTTTTTGCCATTTTAAAGTTATATGTTTAGCTGGTTCAAACCCATCAATTGCAAGTTTATTTATTATCTGATCAAGAAAAATAGAGGTTGGTCTATCATAATCATCAGCATCTATTTTTGCGAGCTTCCAAATTTTTTCTTGATCTTCATTATTTGTATGTAATAGCGTTTGATATATTAAATCTGACTTAGTAGGCATGCCTTTTTTTGATGATATAAATTCTTTTAAAATGGTAAATGCTTCTTGTGATATTTTTTCATCTGCAGAAAAATAACGTTCAATCAAGATATTTAAAGTAGATCTGTTTAAAAAATCGGGTTTTCCCACTGAAACGCTCGCAGTGTCGGATATTAGTTGTGTTTTTATAAATTCAAAGTCATTAGTATCGTGATAATATTTTTTAGAAGCTGGTTCTAATACGGTACTTACAATGTCGATGTCTCCTAGACTGTACTCAAAACCTGCGTGGCTAATACCAAAACCCATAGTCTCCCAACCTTGAAAGCTATTATTATATCGATTTTGAAATTGACTTACTACCAATTGAGTTATTTTCTGTAATCTTTCACGAAAATCTTGATTCAAATAGTCTAGCAAAATTTGAAATATTTCTTTTGGAGTTTTTGGGAGTTTCCCGTAGTTTTGACATGTAAGGTCGAAACTAACTTTAATAAGGTTTAATATTTCATTAATTTTATTTTGATCGCGTGAAAAATAAAGAAGTATTTTTGCCATGTATTCGCTTTCTCTTCTATCTTCTCTTCCTCTGTTTAAATATGCGTTATCCGTCAAAGTGATAATATATTCTGCAAGGTCATAAATTCCACCATCTACTGAAGTGTCTGCTTCTAGAATTTTTTCTGTTACAAGACGGAGGGCCTCTTCTTGGTAAAGAATGCCAGTGATTGGGTCACGTGCTAATTTACCATAGTTATTTTTAATAAACTCTATAATAAATGGATTGTTTTCTTCACTTATATTTTCCTTAAGAATTTTTAATATTTGGCTGTGAAGATTTACTTCTAAACCCGCTACAAGTATGAATTCAATAGTCTGAAGATCGTCCAATTTTTCGGGAAGTTTTTGAAAGAAATAATATGACAATGTGTTGTTTTTGATATAATTCAAAATTTCATCCTTATATTTTAGGTATTTTTTATTCTGAATGATTTGATTTATCTGATTATATGCATTATCTTTTGTCATATTTTACTGAGAGATTTTAACACTTATTGTGTTCGGTGAGCTAAAAAGAGCATGATTTATGTCCGTCCATGGCAAGGTTTTTATACTTTCTTCTTTTGTATTAATGATAATGACTAATAATTCTTTTTTAGTTTTGTTCAAAAGCCATGCATAGAGGTCATTAGCTTGTCTATTTGTTTTGTCTTTACGAGATGCAAACCCGCAAAGTAATTCCTTAAGTCCTTGTTCAGAAAAAAATAGCTCTGTTTTATTAGTAGCCCTGGCTATGTATTGATTTTTTGATTTTTGAACTTCCGTGCTAGCTATTAAGTTGGCTCCTATTGTGCTAACAGCAGTTTCCTGGGCTAACTGACCGTATCTAGCTTTTATTCTGTCTAAGTGCTCTTTCCTGATCTCAAAGTCGCATTTTTCTCGATCGTCGATTTTGGCAGTAAAAAAGTATCCAGCGCTGTCCCTCATCTGGAATATCTCAATTTGGTACTCTTTGTTTTTTTTAAACTTTTGCTTAGTCGTTTGTCTGTTTTTAAACCAAACACAGCAATTCTTAACTTTTTTAAAGATCTTACGTTTTAATACTAATAATATGCATAATACGATGATGCCTAGGATGATTCTTAGCCAGTTGAAGCCATATTTTGTGACAAAATCATAATATTCTATACATTTTGGGCATATTAATTTTAAAAAGTCAGATAAGGTTTCTGTTGATGATGCTGTTATGGCCGCCATGTTAATAATAGGTAAACCCCACCATTACGGTGGGGTTTTTTGTTTTTTTAACTGCAACCACTGGTCGCTCCGCAGTTCAAGCACTTATAGCAGGCGCCGTTTCTGACCATGATGGAGCCGCAGGTATCGCAGGCCGGGGCGTCTGATTGATTGTCGAACGTCGCAGTCAGGGTCATGTTTTTAGATTGAGAGCCATCCAACAGACTGGCTTGAGCCGAATCATCCGCTACGTTTAAAGATTGATCTTTGGGAATGTCATCGATTTGTAATTCAGCCGTGGCTGAATTGTCCACGTTGATGCCGATGGCACGTCTTTCTTCGGGTGTTAGGAATTTTAAGCCCAACCAGCGGAAGATGTAGTCAATAATTGATTTGGCCACGCGGATGTTGGGGTTGGCCGTAAAGCCGGACGGTTCAAATCTGACGTGTGCAAATTTGTTGACTAATATTTTAAGTGGGACGCCGTATTGCAGACCGATGGACACAGAAGTGCTGAAAACATCGAGCAAGCCGGATAAGACGCTCCCCTCTTTGGACATGGTCACGAACAGCTCTCCGGGGGTTCCATCATCGTACAAACCGACTGTTATAAAGCCCTTGTGAGGTCCTATTTGGAATTTATGGGTGATGGAACGCCTTTCGTCCGGCAAACGTCTACGGCGGGGCGTATAAGCCTGTTTAACGTTCAGGATGGGTAGAGACATGGTTTCTGTTTTGACGGCCACGGGCGCGGCCACAGCGGTTGCCTGGCTGGTTTTGGTGTCTGATGTTTTGGACGTGGTCAGGGGCTGGGCGCGTTTGCAGCCATCGCGGTAAATAGCCACGGCTTTTAAGCCCATTCTCCATCCTTCCAGATAAACGGTCATCACATCTTCCACGGTGCTGTCGTGCGGCATATTCACGGTCTTAGAAATAGCACCCGAAAGAAAAGGCTGGACAGCTCCCATCATGCGCAGATGACCCATATAATTGATGGAGCGAGTCCCTTTGGCCGCTTTAAAAGCGCAGTCAAAAACCGGTAAATGTTCTTCTTGCAGATGAGGGGCGCCTTCAATGGTGTCGTTTTTATCTATCCAGTCGATAATGTCGCGGGTTTGTTGTTCGGTATATTGTAAATGGCGCAAGGCTTCGGGCACGGTTTGATTGACTATTTTGATCATGCCGCCGCCTACCAGCCATTTGTATTTGACCAAAGCAATGTCCGGTTCAACACCCGTGGTATCGCAATCCATTAAAAAGGCAATGGTGCCCGTGGGCGCGAGAACCGATATTTGAGCGTTGCGGAAACCGTTTTGTTCGCCCAAGGCGATAGTTTCATCCCAGCAGGTACGCGCTCTTTCCCAGACCTGGTGAGGCGTGCCTTGAGGTTGAATATTGTAAGCTGCTTCGCGGTGTTTGCGCATGATGTTCATCATGGGTTCGCGGTTAGCTTCGTAACCTTCGAAGGGGCTAAGTTTTTCGGCCAAGACCGCTGATTGATTATAACCCACGCCTGACATGATGGAGGTCAAAGCCGCGGCCATGTTGCGTCCTTCGTCCGAATCATAAGGCAGGCCCATGCTCATCAGCAAGGCGCCTAAATTGGCGTAACCCAAGCCCAAGGGGCGGTAAGCATGAGAGTTGTGTTCGATAGCCGGTGTGGGATAAGAAGAAAAGCCGACAAGGATTTCTTGAGCCGTGGCCATGACCTTACAGACATGCTCATAGGCTTCCACATCGAATGTCCCGTCTGCTGTCCGGCATTTCATCAGATTGACCGAAGCCAGGTTGCAGGCTGAATCATTTAAAAACATGTATTCCGAACAGGGGTTGGAAGCGTGAATGCGGTCCGTATTGGAGCAGGTATGCCAGTTATTGATGGTCGAATCATATTGCATGCCCGGATCTCCACATTGCCAGGCGGCTTCGCTGATTTCACGCAACAGATTACGCGCTTTGAATTTTTCGCACGGTTCGCCGTTGGTGACGTATTTGGTCCAAAAATCTTCGTCGCGTTCCACGGCTTGCATAAAAGCATCGGATACCCGCACGCTGTTGTTGGCGTTTTGGAAAAAAATGGAAGAATATGCCTCTCCGTTTAAAGATCCGTCATAACCAGCTTCTATCAAGGTGTGCGCTTTTTTCTCTTCCTTGGATTTGCACCAGATAAACTCTTGAACGTCCGGATGGTCGATATTCAGAATGACCATTTTGGCCGCGCGTCTGGTTTTGCCTCCGCTTTTAATGACACCGGCGAATGAATCATAACCGCGCATAAAAGACACAGGGCCTGAAGATTTGCCGGATGAGTTGCCCAGGTTTTCTTTGGAGGAACGTAAAGACGAAAGATTAGAGCCTGTGCCCGAACCGTATTTGAACAGCATGCCTTCGGTCACCGAGAGTTGCAGAATGGAACGCATGTCATCTTGCACGGAGTTGATAAAGCAAGCTGAACATTGAGGGTGCGAGCTGACTCCCACGTTAAACCAAACCGGAGAGTTGAAAGCCGCTCTTTGATTGACCAGAATGGAGGTAAGTTCGGCTTCGTAGATGTCCGCGTCTTGTTCGGTCATAAAATAACCGCCCACCCGTCCCCAGTTGGAAATGGTCTTGGCTACTCTGTCCACCAGTTGGCGCATGGATGTTTCGCGCTCCGGCGTGCCCAAGCGACCTCTGAAATATTTAGAAACAATAATATTGGTTGCGGTCTGGCTGTAGGTTTTGGGTACTTCCACGTTTTTTTGTTCAAATACCACCTGGGCTTTTTCATTGGTGATCACAGCGTCGCGTTCGTCCCATTCCAATTCATCATAGGGTGATTTGCCTTCCGTGCTGAAAAAACGCTGGAATTTTATGCCAGCGCCATAATGAGGCTCATTTGAACGAAGCGAGAGTTGTAAACGATAAATTAAATAATTGCGAGCCACCTGGGTAAAATTCAAATCAATCAAAGCCGCGCCGATCATTTCGCGTACATTTTCCGTGCTGGGTACCGTATGACCATCAAAACGTAAATTGAGCCTGTGTAAAACATAGGCCAATAGACGGTTGATGGTCTTTTCTTCTTTTTCCGGTGTATAGCCGGATGATCTAAAAGCTTCGCGTATGCTGGAGCGAATTTTTTCAGGTTGAAATTTATCAACACGCCCGTCTTTGCGGCGAATGGATTTAAGGGCTTTAAGGTAAGCTAAAATCGCGTCCGTATTGTTGCCGGCGTCAGCAACACGTTCTGATTTTTGATTAATTGAAGAACTGGCCTGTGGGCTCATAGGGTGGTGGTATAAAATTTTGTTATTGCCCGGAAAATGGACTGAGGAATTAAGCGGGACAAAATTCCTAATACGATTTGCCGCTCAAAACCTTTATGCGGTTTGTGCGGCAGGCGCGTTTATCGTACTCCCTGAATTTGCGTTAAGGCGCAAAATTGAGATTGTGGTCTTTCCGGACGACCACAACATCTTGTGGTCTAAACGAGATTATACCACAAGATGTTGTGCAGGACTAAGTCCTTGGGGATAAATTCTAAAGGCCTAAAGACAGGTTGATTTTAGGCCTTTCTCCGGCCTCGGGCAGGACTATGGGCATGGGTACCATTTGTTTTTGTCCCATGCGGTCAAAGTAAAAAATTTGTTTTTCATTCAAGGCTTTTTCGTATACATCCTTGGTGATGCGCACATCTTGGAGACAATAGTCTCTTAATTTGTCGATTTCTCCATTGCGCCAGAATTCCACGGCCTTTAAACCGTGGCCGCTCTTCCCTACTCCCAAGGTGGCATGCGCCACATCGTCTAATTTTACGCGAAAGCCGATACGTTTTTCAATCTCCAGCAATAAATCAACGGTCGGCAGTTTCATGATGTCTCCCGTGTAATATGTCTGCATGCAAGGGTAGTCGAAACCAAACAAATTATAGCCTATGATGCGGGTGGAGTTTTCCAGCCTGGGCCACAGTTTTGGCAGATCAGGTTCTAAAAAAGCCTCGTAAGTATCAGTTTCGTAAAAATAAACGCCTATCAGTGATATTTTCAATAAAGAGGCTTTATAAGCACCCACGTCTTGAAAGGTGTTTTGCGTTTCAATATCCAAAACGATTTCTCTTCTATCAGACATAAAGACAAGCCCTAATCTATCACGTGAAACCAAAAAAAGGGAGTGTGGACAAAACAATTACGAATTACGAATTAAAAATTACGAGTTCAGGAATCGCTGAGCGATATTTATAATATTAAAAAATTACGAATTAATGACATTTTTAATTCGTAATTCGTAATTTTTAATTGTTTTACAGCTGTCCGGCTCTCCGTCTTTCGAAGTCTTTGAGAAAAAGTTTACGTAAACGTATGTTTTTTGGGGTGACTTCCACCAGTTCGTCGTCCCCGATGTATTCCAGGGCAATTTCCAAAGACATAACCCGGTGAGGAGCCAAAGAATCGGACACGCCATCTCCTTTGGAACGCATATTGCTCAAGCGTTTCTCCTTGCAAACATTCACAATTAAATCTTCTGGTTTGGCGTTTTGCCCCACTATCATGCCTTCGTAAACAGGGGTGTTGGCCGGTATAAACAGGACGCCTCGTTCTTGGGCGGCTAACATACCGTAAGTGACGGCTAGGCCTGATTCATGGGCAATCAAGGACCCATGATCTTGCCGCATCAAATCTCCGGCATATGGCCGGTAACCCAAGAGTGTGGTGTTCAAGATGCCTTGTCCGCGGGTATCTATGGTGAATTCATTGCGGTAGCCTATCAGACCGCGGGTCGGGATTTCGAATTTTAGGAAGCTGATGCCGTTTTCGGTTTCCATATCCTTGAGTTCGCCGCGGCGTTTGCCTAATTTCTCTATGACGGTTCCGCTTAAGCTTTCCGGTACCTCCAGTTCCACTTCTTCAAATGGTTCGTGCTTATGGCCGTCAATTTCCTTAAAAATCACTTGCGGTCTGGAAACTTCGAGCTCATAGCCTTCACGACGCATTTTTTCGATCAAAATGGCCAAATGGAGTTCGCCGCGGCCGGACACGATAAAAGACTCACCGATATTTTGAAAATCAACCTGCAGAGCTACGTCGTTCAATAGTTCTTTTACCAATCTTTCTTTGATGTTTCTGGAGGTGGTGTATTGGCCTTCTTTGCCGGAAAACGGTGAGGTGTTAACTCCAAAAGTCATTTTAACGGTCGGCTCTTCGATGGCCAGGACGGGCAAAGCTTCCGGATTTTGAGGGTCGGCCAGGGTCTCCCCTACATTGACGTTTTCCACGCCCGAAAAGGCCACTATCTCGCCCGCCACAGCTTCAGGCACCTCTTTACGCATTAAGCCGTCAAAGACCATTAGAGAAGTGATTTTAGCCTGGCTCTTTTGTCCTTGGCGGTTAATCCAAACCACCGGACCCGGGTGAAAAATACCTCTGATGACTCGGCCAATGCCGATGCGTCCTTTAAAGTTATCATGAGCCACATTGACCACGGACACTTGCAAAGATCCCTCGGGGTTATTGTTTGGCTCTGGTATATGTTTGATGATGGCGTCGAATAAAGGCTCAATGTCTCGCATGGCGCTTAAATTAGAGTCAGTACCGGCCTTAGCTTGTTTAGCCGAGGCGTAAATGACCGGAAAATCGGTTTGTTCATCTGTGGCGCCCAGTTCACAGAAAAGATCAAATGTTTTATTTAAAACCCAGTCCGGACGAGCGTCTGGTTTATCTATCTTATTGATGACTAAAATAACACGATGGCCTGATTCTATAGCCTTCTTAAGTACAAATCTGGTTTGAGGCATGGGGCCTTCTTTAGCATCTACCAAAAGCAAAGCTCCATCTACGAGCTTCATGATGCGTTCCACTTCTCCGCCGAAATCAGCATGCCCCGGGGTGTCCACGATGTTAATTCTGGTTCCCTTGTAATTAACGGCCGCATTTTTGGAAAAAATTGTAATACCGCGCTCTCTTTCCAGCTCATTGCTGTCCATAATGGTATCACCTTCCATTTTTTGAGTTTTGGCCGTATCCGACTGTTTCAACAAGGAATCAACCAAGGTTGTTTTTCCGTGGTCCACATGCGCGATAATGGCTACATTGCGTAAATCCATAGAGGGCGATTATAGCCAAAATCAGCGCTTTAGTCAATCGTAGCGCTTAAAAAGATGAAACAAGCCTATTTAGCCAGCAAAAACGCACCAAAGGCCGTGGCTTCGGCTTGGTACTCAAGGATGTTAATTTTGCATTTTGGGCTGCGCGGCAAATGTTGTTTGCGTGATTTTCCCATGGCGTGGCTCCAGGCGTCGTGGGTTTGAGCCAAAGAGCCGGTGATAGCAATACCGTCCGGGTTGTACAGAGTTTCCAGATTGGCGATCAGAGTGCCTACAAAAGAACCGTACTCAACAAACATTTCTGCGCCCTCTACGCTCCCCTCTTGAGTCTGGCTGTAAATCTTGTCGTATGCTTCACGGGATTTACGAACAAAAAAATTAGTTCCGCAATAGTCTTTAAGTTGATAGGCCTCTCCGGTATCAAGCACAGCTTCCATAAAATTGACTACCAGTCCGCTGATATCCAAAATTTCCGGCGCTTGGCGGCCGGCTCTCTTGCTAAGCATAATGCGCACCCTTGGGCCAAGTTCTATAAATAAACCCGTGTGTGTTTTCTTGAAAATTCCTTTTTCCATTTCGTAAGCCGCCCTAGCCTCCAAGGAAGCGATCTTTTTGAGTTTGATTTTGGACAGGTCGTTTTTAAGGGATTCTGGTTCGGGAAAAATACAAATCGGATCAGATTTGAGCTTAAAAGAGCTTTTAATTGATTTCAAATTGGCATTCAGCCCCTTCAAGCTATTGTCCGGCCAAGAAAAAATTCCGCACGCCTTGATTTGAGAGGCACTTGAAACCACAAAAGCTTTTAAACTGCCGGGCTGGAGTTCGATTGTCAGGATGGGCTTAGGCATAAGCTTTATGGAAAAAGGGTTTTAGCCTGTTCCCAAAAAAATATTTAATCAGTCACTGATTAAATATTAGCATGATGATGTCAAAATAAACAGTTATAAATTAAAAACGCCCCTAAGGGCGTTTTATTTATCGCAATTTTGTATCTAAGCCGCTAGTTTAGCTAATAATTCTTCTACCGAGACACCCTGCTGTTGGGCAATTTTTTGAAGAGCTAGCCCGTGATCAACTATTCTACCGCAGTCAGGTGTGGCATATATTACCTCTTTATTGACGGTTACTCGTTCTTCGAGTCGAGTGTCGCGTTCTTCTGCTGGTTTTTGTTCGAGCTGTGCTTCTTGGCCACGTAAATAACCGCGTAACTCTGAAAAATCAACTACACCCTCTTCCATAAGAATGGTAGTAAAATTTTTGACGAGGTTTTTTTTCATTGACGGACTGTGACCTATCCCCCAAGAATCTCGTATCTCGCTTTTGTAGTCGTCGTTTCTAGGTCCTTCGAATATATCGGCTAAAAATCTTTGTTTGGTTTCTTCCTTACCAAAATGTTTCAGGTAAACTCTAACAAAGTTTGGTAGAATCGTCTCAATCAAAGTTTCGCGGTACTCTAATAATTTTAAGATATCGACATTTTTCAGATTTTGTTTGGTTTCTTCTTCATTGGCTCCGCGTACCGAATCGAGCTCATCAAAAGGAGTATTGATTCCTAGACTCCTCGTAGCAAGAAAATAAGCATCAAAATGCTGTGTTGGTTGATCAATGACAAGGTTGCTGATTTTTGATTCAAGCCCTTGTTGCTCGAGTAATACCGTATCAAGTCCATTGGCGGCCAAAGTTTCGCCTTCGTTGGGCAGAAGCTCTTTGGCTAGCTCTACCAATTCTGCCAGTACTATTCTGCCAAGATGATTTTTTTCAGGTAATGATTCATTGCGGTTGAATCCCTCCGGCAGACTAAAGACTAATTGGTCTATAAAAGACTTATCAGCAAAAATATCTTGTAAAAATTCTTTGTTCTCTGCTTTTTTACCTTTTTCCAAAGATAATTCATTATCGCCCTGGAACAAGCCTTTAAACATGTTGCTGAATTTTTCTTTTTTCCTTAGTCCAACCATTGCCAATAATTTAGCTTCGATTTGTTTGGTAGCGTGAGATCGTTTTTCTTTAACCATTTCTTGCCATTCTTGACCTTCCAATGCGCGTTCTTCGTCTGTTAAGCCATACAGCTCAGCGTTTCGTTCTTTAACGGCTTTATCTATGGCCGCTCGACCAAGGTCACTCATCTCTCCGGTCTCTTGAGGACTTCTTGCTTTGAGCTTCATTATTTCACCCTCTGACCAAACGCGTAAATTTCCCTGTTCCAGCTGTTTTTTTAGCCAATTATTGCGATCGGCATTTATGGAGTTTATCGCGGTCTTCATCCTCCTGTATACTTTGGCTATCTGACCGTTAGCGTCCTTAAAAATTTTCTCGCGAGAGTCCTTGCTGACCAATCGTGTATTGGCTAAATCTTTTTTCATTTGTTCTTCCAAATCTTTTATCTGCTCTAAGAATGGCACGAGTGTTTTAAGATACTCGAGATCTTTATCTGACTGCAGTATATTTGTGTACTGCTCAGGGCTGGATAAGATTTTATAAATTTTAGTTATTTTATAATCCGTATCAACGCCTGAACTCCATTCCTCTAGCAAGTCATCCATGATGTGATTTAGCGTGTCTTCTTGACCCTCTTTTTTCCATTCAGAAAATCTTTTGCGTTCTTCGGCACGGCCTTCTGCTGTGGCTTTGATACCTGTTAAATTGGAAAAAGTATCAAGTTGATATTGATATACTTTTCGTGCCAGCTCGCCATGATTGTTATCTTTTGCTTGATATTCAGCATATCCCATACGATCCGCATCTGAGCGGAGTTTTTGTTCCGGTTCTTGGGTTTTTTGTTCCAACCAACGAAGTACTAGTTGTGACTGTTCGGGGGTTGGCATGACATTTGATCGTTTTATTTGATGCATCAATTGATCCACGATATGATCTGATAGGTTATGCTCCAATAATCTTGAGTATAAAGACTGTAATTTTTTTTGATCTGTGGTACTTTGCAACTCATCTTCAAATTTTGTAGCTGAAATAAAATTGTTAACAGCCTGTTCTAGAACAGCTTTTTTATCAGGTTCTTCTTGAAAGGTTGTTTCCACCGATGGCGGCAATACTTTGGTATTAAGCATAACTTGGCCACGTGCGGCAATTAATCCAAGGCGATACATTAATGCATCAGGGGAGAGAACTTTTTTATTGGCAATATATTTATCTAATACATCGCATATCATGCGTTCCAGCTCCTGATCAAAATAATTGTCCTCGCGACTTCGCCAGGTAATTATTGTGTCAATGATTTTTTGTTTGCATAGCTCCACTTGTTCCGGTTTTTCAGATGTAAAGGCTTTAGCAACCACTTCTCTCGCATTTGATTCAACTTTACCTGTTTCTTCCCAAGGATTTAGAGTTGGTGCGACTCTCTCTTGAGGGGGTTCCTGTACTGGAGAGCCTTTTTCATTTCTACGCATAAATTATATTATTTGTAATAAATCATCTAATTTGGGTTTTTCCCCATAGGGAGTAAGAAACTGGCTGCCCAATTGGTTTAAGCCCATGTTCTTAAAAGATTTTATCATAACTATTATTAATTGACGAACGGCTTCAATCGCTTGGTTCAAGCTGGTCATGGAATAATCGTATACACAGTTGGCTCCATGGCAATCCCGCTTGATGTTTAAAATCGCTTTTTTTGTACTGAAATAAGACTTTTCCAAATTCTGTCTAGCTCCGTCACCCAGTATGTTATAAATGAATTTTTCCAATACTTCGTTATTATAAAAATCTATCCAGAGCCCCGGCAGATTGGCTACTCCAACATTAATTTCCATGGCTTCAAAATATTTTCTTTTTTCTTCGTCATTCGGAGAGTCTATAATTTTTTTATACAGCATTAAGTAATATTCCAGACAGTAAAACATGCCACCTTGCTCGAAAAGTTCTCGATCATGAATTTTTTGCGCGGTTTGGTCTAGAGTATTTTTAACGGTAGCGCGTGCTTGAGCCATGCTGTTGTTTAACGTCGCATTCTGATGGAATATTTCAGCGGCTTGAATATACTGATTCAGTAATTCCTGATACTGATCCAGGCTGTGTTCTTTAAATAAATTTGGAACAAATAAAAGGTTTTTAGCGAGTTCTAGTTCATTAATGTCTACCTGATTCAGGGTGTTGGCGAGCTCTAGCAGTTGTTTTTTAGTTAACGTGTCTCCTTCTAAAGAATCGGTTATTGCTAATAATTCTTGTGTGAGGCGGCTCTTTTTAGAATTTAGCTCTTCAATCCAATAAGATAATGGTTCTTCAGCCCCCTTTTTTACTATCTTAAATAAATCTTTAAGCAACATAATTAGTTAAATATTTGCTTACCCATTTCCCAGAACTCGGCAGAGCCTTGTTTTTTCATCCAATACCACCATTCAACACCCCAATAATCTATTTTCGAAATGCCGGAGTGGCGGGCGAAATCAATATTTTTACGCATCTGTTGCAGGTCAAAAGTCTGCATTTGTTCATCCATGGGAGTGACGGTTAGTGATGATCTTTTGGTCCAGGGTTCCATCTGGAATTCACTGATATAAAAATCATCAAATTTCCAAAGCGAGCGCATAGCTTGTCCTTTGCGCAAATAAAATTGCGGCGGCATAAACCAATAACGGAAAACACCCAAGGGTCCGATAACCACTCGGTAGACGCTGACGCCCAAGAAATCAACTTTACGGCCCAGTTTCCAAGTGGAAAGTTCACCCGAATCAGTGGTGGCTATTGGGTGAGCCGGGTCTAAGCTTTTAACCAGAGCCAACTCTTGGTCGATGAACTCTCGTCTGACAGGCGGACAAGTGCCAAAAGGAAAACCCGGTTCGTTTTCGACTTGCCACATTTCAATGGCCGGATGATCTTTGTAGCGGGTGACGGTTTTTTCTAAGTATTTTAAAACCGCTTGTTCGCGCTCTGCTTGAGGCAGTTTTTGCGCCCAATCAGGTATCCAGCATTCGGGCCAGCGAGGCAGTTTTTCGCCGATGGCCAGGGTCGCTGTTCCTCCTCTGCCCGCTATATTATCCAGGTCGCTGTCCAACCATTCATAAGTCCAAACATCAGGTTGGCTTTCTATCAAGCTCCAGTAAGCCGGAATACGGAAGTGTCTGACCTGCAAGTCGTCTAAGATGTTGGTTAGAACTTCTGCCGGATCCAGCTCCAATTCTTGGGCATAAGTTCGGCTAAAAGTGACTCCGGCCTGCTCCCCGCCTCCCATGGGCAGGCTTAAAAGCAGAAATGTAACAAGCAGTACGACAAAGACGCCACCCGCGTAAAAACCCAATTTGTTTAAAATTTTTTTATACTTGTCTTGCATATTAAACAATCAAGCTTAAGCCAATGGCCATAATAACCAGGGCCAGGCCTTTGATAATGATAACCGACTTGTTCAAAGACTCACCCAGCAGGGTTTGTGCTTTGTTTTTTAAGATAAAGGCCACCAAAACCAAGAGAGCGAATTGCATGACCTGCAGGGCGTTAACGATTGAGGCGCTGCCCAAGGAAATAGCATATTGAATGGCGATAAAGCCCAAGCCCCCCAGCGTCTGGCCGATTATGGCCAGTTTGGCGGCCGTGGCCGTAGTCATTAACTGCCCCGGGCGTTTTTTTGTCTGTTGACCGCCTCTCATGGATTGGATGATGTCCTTAATTTCTTTTCCGGCCAAAGGATCAACCAGGAGTATGAGTATAATAGCCGTGAGCATGGCCGCAATACGCGTGGTGGCAAAACCACCCAAAAAGCCCACCTGGTCATAAACGGCTTTGCCGCTGACTGAACTGACCGCGAATAAAAAAGCTGATAATAGGCTAAGTAATAAAGCGTTCATGGTCAGGCGGTTTTGAGCTTTACCGCCGGCTAACAGAACTGTGGCTGTGATTAACAGAAAGAATCCGAGGAGTTCATAAAAAGTCAGCCTTTCAGCCAAAAACAAAGAAGTACCGATTAAAGTCATGATGGGTATGAGAGCGCTGATAATGGGTATGACCCGGCTGGCTTCCCCTCTCGATAGGGCTGCGAAAAAAGTCCACAGCGCGGCCATAAATGTCATTCCGCTTAAAATGGCCAATAACAAATAACCGCCCGTCGGCCAATCTTTAACCCAGGGAATCAAAACCAAGGCCAGGGCTGATAACAGGCCCACCAGGCCGGCATAAGTGGCGCTGCGCTTGAAGGCATTATTCAGCAGTATTTTGTCTATTACAAAAGCAAAACCGTTAGCTGCGTGCCCCAAGAGAGCGATAATTATCCAAGTCATATGTTTTGAGTATCAATGGTTTGCGCGAATCTGGGGACATCGGCTTTCAGCTGCAACTCTTCTTTGATGCGCGTGGCCAAGGCCGCGGCCGCGTTCTCTTCTCCGTGCACGCAATAAATGTGTTTGGGTGGTTTTTCAGCTGATTTGATCCAATCGATAAGCATACGCTGATCCGCGTGCGCGCTATAACTGCCGATACTGACAATTTGTGCTTTAACTTCTACCATTTCATTCAAGACCCAAACTTTTTTCTCGCCTGAGTACAGTTTGCGCCCCAGAGTGCCCTCAGCTTGATAGCCGATAATTAAGAGCGTGGTTTTAGGATCTCCCAAATAACGTACCAGATGATGCATGATTCTGCCGCCCGACATCATACCCGAGCCCGCGATAATCACTTTGGGCCAAGGTGCTTGATTGATGGCTTTGGATTCATCCTTGGACATGGTGAAGGTTAGACCCGGAAAGTCAAACAACTGGTCGCCTGAAGCGATTAGTTTAAAAGCATCACGGCTGTAGTAATCCGGATAGTCATCAAAAATTCTGGAAGCTTTGATGGCCATGGGGCTGTCTAAATAAATATCCACGGCCGGCATCAGACGATTTTCCACCAGATGATTAAGTTCGTATAAAAGCTCCTGCGTTCTTTCCACGGCAAACGCGGGTATGAGCAGGACTCCGTTGCGGTTGATGGTTTGGGTGATGGTTTTCTTTAGCAGTTCTACCCGGCTAGCCTGGTCTTCATGGATGCGATTGCCGTAAGTGGATTCTATGAACAGAGCATCAGCATCGCAAAGCTCATGCTTGGGTTTTACCAAGGGCGTGTCTATATTGCCCAGATCGCCAGAAAAGACGGCTTTGTGGCCATTCGAATCTTCTAAACAAATAAAAGCACTGCCAAAAATATGTCCGGCATTATGAAAAGTGATTTTTAAGTCTTTGACGCAAATAGCACTTTCATCACTCATGGGTTTAAAGTGTGCCACACAACCATCTACATCGTGCCGATCGTACAATTTGGGTGCTTGCGTTCTCTGAAAATCTTCCTCCATGATGTTTTCCGCGTCCTCCAAAATCAATTGTGCCAGCTGTGTTATTAAAAGCAGGTTCAGTGGTCCAAAGTGAGAAAGCGGAACCGGCTTTAGAGATACCGGTAACAGAAAGTTTTGTTTGGTCAAATTTTAATTTAGCTTCTACTGCATTAATACTGTCACCTTTGG
>JBGSVN010000007.1:0-19461 GCA_041752935.1 Patescibacteria group bacterium | reverse complement strand
GGCTCCGTCTTGTAAAGTAAAACCGATCATATCTCCTTTAGACAAAGCTTTAAGAGAAGTAACCGCCCGGCCTTGTCCGTCAGTCAAAATGGCGTATCCGCGTACCAAAACGCTTTTGGGATCCAAAGAACGCAATAAACGCACGTTAGCCTGCAATCTATCTTGGATACTGTCCAACCATTGTCTCACACTCGAGCCGCACAAAGAAGACAACTGACTGAGAAGTTGTTTTTGATTAGCCAGCCAAATCGCGGGTGATCTCAAAGAACGTGACAATAATTCTTGACGAGATGTTATTATGTTTTGAATTTTTTTCTCGATGTCCTCTGTCCTGTAGGCCAACTCTCTTAAGATATCATTTTTATCCGGAACAACCCGCCTGGCGCAATCCGTAGGCGTCGAAGCCCGCACATCAGCCGCCAATTCCACCAAAGACAAATCTCTTTCATGGCCGATGCCAATTAAAGTCGGAATCTTGGAAGCATATACGGCCCTGACCACAAACTCATCATTGAAAGCCATCAGCTCCTCCAGCGAACCGCCTCCTCTGGTCATCACTAAAACATCATATTTTTCCGAAAATTTATTAGCCAAGGTAATAGCCTTGATTAAATCTTCAGGCGCGCCCATGCCCTGGACTTTAACGTGATACAAATCAATTTCCAAGCCACTCCATCTTTCTTTCAAAACCCTGACAAAATCCCCATAGGCCGCGCTTTCGCGTGAGGCAATGAGCGCCATCCGATTTGGAAAAACCGGCAAAGCCCGTTTGCGCGAAACATCAAAAAGACCCTCGGCCTCCAAGCGGGCTTTAAGCGCGGCCAAAGCTTTTTTTAAGGCTCCTTCACCTACCAATTCAACTTTAGAGGCGGTTAATGAAAACTTACCGAATTTTGGATATATACGCGGAGAACCATAAACTCTGACTTTCATGCCGTCTTCGACCGGTACGCGTAATTGCCAAACCGTCATAAAAATATTAACCAAACCCTGATCATCTTTTAAATCAAAGTTTACCCATTGACCTTGAGAGATTCTAAAACCCGATACTTCGCCCTCCACGCATAATTCTTCCGATTCCCAAGCACGAGCCAAGACATCGTTGATATGAGCGATAAAATCACTGACACTGAAGACCGTCATACAAATAGAATGCCACGCGCACAAAACCTAAGCAAATAAAAAACCCCGCACCATTCGGTACAAGGCAAGTGGGTTACACGAGGCCGCACCCCGAGCAACAAGTCGGACATTTGCCGCATGAGACACACATCTCATAGGCCCGATAGACCCAACCGCAAGCCGGACAAGGATGATGGACAACATCCACACCCTCAAAAACATCCAGACCTTGGTCCACCCTTTTTTTCCATCCATGCCAGCAGCAGGTCAAGCAAAGTTCGCAAGCAAAACAGTATTTCTGGCGAGATACATGCTCTTTGCACGTATCACAGATAAACAGAATGGACGGATGGCGCATACATCACCTCCGGTTCACGGACTAAGTGCCGGCTTAGCCTGAGGCTGGTCTACCGTGTTCACAGCCGAACATGCCCGGTCTTTAACCCTTCACATCCTGGTTAAATCAGCGCGCCAAAACTAACACATTTTGCTAAATTTGTCCATATCAAAAACAGACGCCGAAACGTCTGTTTTTGAATTATTGTAAGACCTATCTGTTTAGTAAAGAAGACCTCCCCATTCCACCAAGGTAAAACCTTTTCTTTCAGGCGTAATAATCTCGGGTGCCTCCAAAGATATGGGAGCAGACAATTTCTGCCAGTCCATAAAAATACGAATGCTCATATCCGGTGCGGGAGTCACATACAACGGAGCGGCTTTGTTCCATTCATCGGTCAAAAAGGAAAGTCTGTAATACGGAGCGCCTTGCATCTCAGGCAACCAAAAATCCATAAACTCTCGAGCTTCAACTTCGTTCAAACCGTATTTGAACAAAATATCCTTCAAAAAAACTGCTTGCTCTCCGTCCTTGACCACAAAACCCTGCTTGGGAGCCTGATAGCCCACACCTAAACCTTCCCAATACAACGAACCGTAAGTTTGACCGTCAGCATAGTCCAAACTGCCGTTCGGATGAGCAGTAACCTGCCAACCCGTGGCCGGATATGCCGGTTCACTGACTGTCACTTCGATAAATCTTGGTAGTCTGACCGATACTTCAGTGCTCTGTTCGGGATAAAGATAGATGACCGGCTTACCGCACTCACCCAAAGGCTGTAAGTCCTTATCCGTATATCTTACCCACCGGCCAAATGCATCCTCCCAAAAAAACATGGGCACTTTTTTACTTTGAACCAACTGTTCGATGCTAGGCTTGCCTTCCGGAACATACCAAGCATCATAAGCCAAACGAAAACCTTCATCATCCAATGGATTTTTTAAGACATACACAGGCTCGCCCTGCTTGGTTTTGCCGGCCTCCACCAGATCATCTGCCTTGATTGAATTGACTTCTACAATATCCGTACAATCATGTCCGCCGCAACCATTAAGCATGTAAGGATCGTAGACCCCTCCAAACCGACCGTCCTGCCACACTATATCTTCAGAACCGTTAACTTGACCCTCATTAATCACCGATGAAAAAGTATGAGCTAAACCATCCGGTCCATAAACATACACACAGCCCTCACTCTCTGTTCCGCCTTGCCAAGATCTGGCATACACATCTCTGTCATCCAAGGTTTTTCCTATTAATTTGATGGCATAATCATCATTTGGATATTCGTGCCATAATAAATCAACCCTGCTGTAAGGCCCTCTGATATCCGACAAAATAAGCTGTTTATTATTATCCAAAACCAATGTTTTAGGCATGGAATCCAAATCCTTTATCCTTAGGTCGTTGGCCGGGCGCAAATATTTTGAAAGATCCGTAAACCAAAAGTCACCGACCGCATAAGCTGTCAGCAACAAGGGCTTGTTTTCTCCCTTGGGCAAAACCAAACGATGATATGATGCTCCCGGACTGCCCAAGTCATAAATCGGCGGATCCTGTTTCCAAAGATAAACCGCGGACCCGGCATACAACCCGCCTCGCACAACCCCAGTCTGCCAAACCTTAGATATGGCCAGCGCGTTATTCAGGATAGCTTCAACTTGGGCCGTAGAAGTGTTGGCCGTAGCTTGGACAGATGAAAGAAATAGTTTTTCCGTTTCCGACTGGCTTAATAATCTGGCCTTTTGCCACTCAACCTCCAAAGCTTCAGTCCCATCCACAGGCAGAGCTATAAATGATTCTTTCAATTCCTTAAAATACATTTCGCGAGGTTCATTAACGACTGCTTCGTCATCCGTTATTTCTGATTCGGACGGCCTTTCAGTTAATAAATCCTCAACTTTGGTCGTTTCCAGGCCGTCCGTGACAACCGGAGACTGAATAATCGCGACCGATTCTTTCTCCTGGTTGGTCAACAAAATAAACGCTCCCAGTCCCAGCAATAAACCCAAAACAAAAACCGCCACCATACCCCAGACGGGCACGGGCTTGGACATGAATATTTCTTTTAATTTCGATAGCTTATCCGACATAAATAAAACAATAAAAAATAATTATTTAATTGATCTAATAACTCCGTTTTTTATCTGAAATGACAGGTTTTCTTGGGAAATGGAGGCCAGATATTCCAAACGCAGCCGTCTGGCATCACTGGTCAATAACAAGGGCTGGCTCTTGTCTATTTGTATGGGAAAAAGATGCATCTCCCAGGCCTTACCCGCCAACACCAAACCCACGGCCAAGCCCAAATTAGTCTCTTTGGACCAATCCTGATCAAAAATAAAATTACCCAATGAATAAGCAATGGGCCGTTCTTTATAAACCTCCACCGACTGCATCCAATGCGGATGTGAACCGATGACCGCATCCACTCCCAGATCAATCAGCCAATGAGCCAATTCCACCTGGCTCGCATGCGGTTTGGCTTGGTATTCATTGCCCCAATGCATGTAAACAACTGCGTAATCAGCTTGTTCTTTAGCCATGTTAACCGCCTGTTCAGCCACTGGCCTGTCCAATGGATTGTCCGTGGTATTAAAAGCTAATAAGGCAATTTTACGACCACGCCTCTCCACCACGGTCATGGCATAATCAGCATCGTCCAAAACCTGATCTCCAAAAACATTTATACCTGCCCCTTGAATGGCCAGACGGGAACTCTGCGCTTCGGCCTTACCTTGGTCGTAAGTATGATTATTAGCTTGCGACAAGGCATTAAAACCGGCTTGCTCCAAAACCTCTAGAATCTTGGGGTCAAACATAAAATCCACCTCCCCTTTATCCGGAGCCCCTCTTTTGGTGGTAACCGGGCCTTCAAGATTGCCAACTACCAAATCTTGTCCCTTAAACAACCTATCCTCAGCTCCACGGATACGCGCCAAAGGATACTCCAAACTGCCGGCGCGAGTACTGCGGCCCGCTACATTACGGTCAAACATCATATCCCCCACTAATAACAGGGTGGTATTTTGCTGGTTTTCGATTGCTCCGGGCGAAAAGGAAGCCAAGACATGACTGGTAGAGTCCTGGCTATACTGCGCTTGCATCAAACGCAAAGAATTAGTTTGAGCATGTATGGTAACCTGGCCCAACTCCAAATCACGTGCCACCCGCAAAATAGTCCCCAAAACAGACGGAGCATCTATTTCAGTGTCGTAAGCTTGCTTGTCGGCCAAGGCCCTGACCACATCCGCGGTCAACACATCATGAAAATCCGCGGCTTCGGCCGATAAATAATGAGACGCGTCTATACTGCCAACCAACAAAGACTTAGGCTCAAGCTTTAATCTGGCAGACAATAAATCCGATAAAAGCTGTGTAACGTCCTCTCCGGCACCCGGCCAAATCATAATCGGCACAATCTCCACTTCTTCTCCCCAAACCCGATGAATAAAAGGCGCTAAAGCGGATAAGGCTAATTCGTTTTGATAATCTGTTTGATTTTGCGGCCATGGTTCTCGGCCATCGATGGTCAAATCCAGGGGTGAACAAACTTTTTCCCGACAGGCTCCAAAATGATCTGGCACGACTAAATACACTCTTTTAGGTTTAGGTGTGGCCGAAATCAAAGACGCGATTTCTCTGGCCGCGACCAGATGATGGGGAACTAAAATAACACGCGTACCAGGAACTACCTGCCAATCATATACAGCTTGAACTACGCTCTCCAAGAGATCCGGAGAAACGCTGTCACCCAAAAGATTAGCATAATCGGCTTTAACCGGTTGAGCAGATACCTGAATCTTGTTTTGATTTTCTGCTCTGACTCCATTCTGACTGTCAACAACCGGAGTTTGATTGGCAGAACTCCCAAAAATTAATGGCGACAATAAAAAACCGGCACCTAGCCCGCACAGCAAACCGGCACCCACTGCCGTCAATAATAACCATTGATTTTTCATGGTTGCAAAACTTCTTCTGGGTTACCGTTAACCATGATGTAACAAGCGCCCAGATCAGTACAAACATCACCCATGGTATTTTCGATTTGAGCCCTGATGGCCGCCACACGGCACGAACCAGCTACCCCGGCTTGTAATGTTTCATCAAAATTCATAAACAAACCCTCGCCCTGCCAATAAACTTCAGGCTGACTAACATAATCCGGCAAGCTGGTGACATAGCCCGCGTCTTTTTCTGCCACGGTCGGGCCAAGCAACAACTCGTGCATGGCAACGGCCTGAATCGGATCAGTGACTACAGCTGTGCGTTTAACCGCATACACTTTGGAACAATCCAGCATGCCCGGATCTTTTTTTACGTTGCTAAAAAATACTTCAACCTCTTTGGTTTGCATCTGACCAAAGACTACGGGCACGGACAGCAGAATGATATCCGACCCATCTTTAAAAGATCCATAATAAATTTCCAACAGACCATCTTTGGTTTGAGGTAAAATATCAAAAAAACCTTTTATCTTATAAGGACCGGGTATGCCAATATCCGGACTGGCAGTTTGAGCCATACCTCCGGCCACCATTTCTCCATGGCCGTCTTTTACACGCCATAAAAAGCTGTTCTCAAATACAAAAGTAAGACCGCTCACCACAAAAGGACTAGTCAAAATCGGCTGACCGCTCTCTTTGTCCGTCCCGGCCGTCATAGACAGGGTGGTATTGGTTTCTTTATTTTCAAAAAATAACTCCCGCTTGGCGGTTGAATCTTCATTCACCAATTGACCGGGATTGGAATTCTCGTCCTCCTGAATCACATCCGTGTAACCTCCCGCACCATCACTACAACCCGAGCCTAAAATCACACAGCTCGCTAAAAAACAAAACGCGGCTGATACATATAATTTGCTTGTCATATATATCATATAATGACACCTGCCTTGATTTATGACAACTGAGCTAAAAACCCGCCTCTTGGCCCTCAATATACACTTTACCCGTCATTCTTTTGCCATTAACGGGTACAGTGGCCAAAGTTTGCTCAATTTGAGCCAAAATAGCTGATTTTTGGCAATCATCCATCTGATTATTCAATAAATTGTCCGAAAAATCCCCCACCAATCTGCCCTTATCATCCACTCCGACCCGTATAGCCTTCACCCCTTCGGGTATGGCTGACGTCCAACCTTGCTCAAGCTCTTGAGCTGTAGGGCCTTTTACCAGCTCACGTAAAACAGCCTCATAATAATTCAGCTTATGCCCGGAAGTAGAAACCAAATCACGTTTAACCACTGATACTTGCCCGCAGTCTATGTCTGTAGCCGGCTGTCTAAAAAATAATTCCCCGGTTTGAATTTGCGTTTGCAATTTAACTTCGTAACTCACCAGAGGTTCAATATCATCCGCGGTTGAATAAAATTTCAAAAAACCATCTTTAGTCTGAGGTACTTGCTCGTACCAAATAGCTTCATTCCAAATGCCATCTTTTTGTAAAACACGCCCTTTAGCCAATAATGTGCCCACCGAATCTTCCAAAACCCAATCCGCCATCTCCAACTGAAGTAAAACTCCTGATAAAATAAAAGGATTAGCCAGAGGATCGGACAAATCCATGGAAATTAAAATCTGATTTTTTAAATCATGCGTTCCAAGCAACGTACCCGTAGCCGAACCTTCGGGTTCCTTAACTGCTTGAACCGGCTGAACAGGCGCCCGGTCTGCTTGTTTAATACCCTGCCAGCTGTCAATCGCTATCCATAAAGAACCGGCTAACAACAAAACCAAAGCCGTCAAACCGATTATTTTGACTGGCTGAGTCATAAGCTTAAGTATTAGGCAAAACCACTATCATTAACCTGGCTCCATTCGTCACATCGCCCCCGCTCCAATCATGAGCCGCTTCTATGATACGGCTGTAAGGATAAACGTAGTCCTCTCCTTTGCGGGTTCCCGGGTCCGCCGTAATAAACATACCATCGTTCGTATACCCTTTGACAACCAACATGTGATACAAAGGCCCTCCATTGCGATAATTAGGATTTTTCAGCGCCTTACCCGAGAAAGGAATAATTACCGGATAACCTCTGGCTAAAATATTTTTGATATCTTCCGTAGTTTTAAATGATAATACTCTGACATCTTTATATCCAAAATAGTCTTTGATGATTTTGGCGGTTTGCGCGGCATCCGTATCTTTGTAGTCACCGTATTTATCGTTTTGATAAGCCACCAACTTCTTAATGGCTTCATCCGCCGCACCCACTTCAAGGCGCTCGGTCTGCCCTTTGTAAAAGCCATCCATCATGATCATGGAAGCTTCTTCGCAAGCCTCCTGATATGGAAAATCCCAATTGGCGTGAGGCGCTTGGCTCATCCAAGGTACAGCTAAATTAATCTCTGGAGGTATATCAACCAAAGTTTGCAGAGGATCAACCGGCGGAGATTCATTTTGCGGGCTGGATTCCAAAATAAAATTTTCAGAGGTGGCCGTACCGCCCTCTATGGGCGAAGTCGGAGCCTGAGACAAGTCCGTATTGCCATTATTAACCTTTTCCTGAAAAGCTATGGCCGCGGGTAAACTAGGACGATTGTACTCCAACCAAAGATCCATGATCCAATGCCGGCCAAAAAACGCCAGCAACAGTAAACTGCCAACCAAGACCCCGGCTAAATAATATTTTTTCTTCATAAACTTATGACCAGCATAACAAAAAAGAGGCTTATTTTCAAACCTCTTTTTAAAAACCTTTAATTATTTGCTCAATGGTTCAATCTGCACGCTGTCCATCACATCACCCACCGCAATTTTCTTAACCACTTCCAGGCCGGATATGACTTTGCCAAAAATGCTATAACTGGGGGGCAAAGGCGTATTACCCAGCATAATAAAGAACTGCGAACCATTGGTATTGGGGCCGGCATTGGCCATGGCTACAATGCCTTCGTTATAAGGTAAATTTACTTTATCATCTTCAAATTTATAACCCGGGCCGCCTGTACCATTACCCAAAGGATCGCCCCCCTGAATCACAAAACCTGGCTCCACCCGATGAAAGTTTAAACCATTGTAAAAGCCCTTATTAGCCAAATAATAATAGTTAGATGCTGCTTTAGGCCCTTCTTTAGGCAAAAGCTCAAATACGATATCCCCTTTGGCGGTTTTGATGCGAACCTGTTTATTGGCCAACTCTGACTCAGGCAAGATACCGGGGAAAGCTAAAATTTCTGGTTGAGTATTTTCCATAATTGGAGGTTGATTATTTTCTAAAGATGGATTAGTGGAGGTATTAGTAGGCTGAACCTGGTCATTTACGGGCACAGCCGGCACTTCCGGCTGCTCGGTTTGCGATCCATAAGCCGATTGGCTGTTGGTTTGCTCGGGAACTTCCAGACTGTCGGCAGATTGGCCTTGACTAGGGACCGGAGCTTGATATTTGTTCAAAGCCACGGGCGATCCATCCGGATTGCAACCCGCGCCAATAGAAATAAAAACAAAAAGACTTAGAATAAATAAGGTTGATATATGGCGTTTCATAAGCATAGCGCCCGTATTTTATACCATGTCCACCACCCGGGATAGTGGATAAATCAACTTTCCCAGGATAGAACCGCCCCTAAACCAGAACGTGCTTTTATACTATCCAATAAACTATTGGGAGATTGCCACTGTTTAATCTTTGAAAGATAAAATTCATCCCCATCCACGATATTCTTGGACAAATCATGCCCACGCTCATCCCTGACACCAATACTGATTGGCAAAACATCCCCGGGCATGAATAACAATTCAGTCATAACCGCCTGCGAAGAACTTTGCTTCAATATTTGCACCGCTAAAAACCTAGCCAGCCAAAAACCGTAAACCTCTGCCCTGTGCCAATCCGTACCCGAATACGTAGCTGAAGGCAAAGAGCAACCATAAGGTGAATATATGCCTCCCGACTTACCCATATTAAAACCCAAGCCCGTATTATCACGCGCACCCAAAGGATTAATTTTAACTGTTCTATCACAATCCACATTTAAATCAGCCACCACCCGTCCAAGCGACTCCCTGACCTCGTCCAAGGGTTGTGTGCCGTGATCTACGCTGATAATCACTTCCAGATCTCGATTATTCTTACTGATGGCCGAAACATTCCCGCTCGCGCCCAACCAAAACCAATCAGGATCATGACGCCTTTTATCATCCAACAAGCTCGCAATTTTTTTGGATAAATGCACGGGCCAAGGCCAATAATCCGGGGTCTCTTTGGTGGCATAACCATTAATCAATAAAGGAGACTCGCAGGGCTGGCGCAAACGTCCCACAGATTCACCCACCGCCGGCTCAAGCGACACAAAAATTTCGAAATCATCGTAAACACCGCAAGTGCCCAACAAACGCCTGACCAGAAGCGAAATATCAAAATCAGCCTCTGATACATACTCTCCCGTCACAAATAACGCCCCCCTGCCTCCTGACATGGCACATCTGATTCTGGAATCCGGATCGCGACGCAAATATTCTTCGGCTATTCCGGCCGCTAAAAAATCACATAAGTTGTTTGGCTCGCCCACCAAGGGCGCTCTGGCTAAACGCATAACCGCTAGCCTACCCGTCTATCCGGGCCAGAGCAAGCCCGATATGGCTATATATCGTCCACTTCTCTCAAATAAGTTATCTTGGGCGCCGGCTGGGTGGGAGCTATCTTTTTCCAAACCGAGGCTGTTTTAGGCTCAGCTTGATAATTTGAAACCGCTATTTTGCGGTATTCGCCATGGCCATCCAATTGGATAGACGGCTCTTCGTAAGTTTCGCGCGCGCCGCGCCCGGATGACCAAGCGCCGCGTGAGTCATTGACCGCCGAAGTCACGTTCAAACGCTCAAATAAATGAGGAGATAATTCTTCAATAAACATGGAAGGCCGGCAAAAAGTCATGGCATCGTAACCCGCGGTCTGCGGGTAAGATAAAAACAAATGATTGCGGGCTCGGGTAACAGCCACATAAAAAAGCCTGCGTTCTTCTTCGATAGTATCTTCTTCCAAGGCACGCGGGCTGGGAAAACCTAAATTGGTCAAATGAATCACAAAAACCGTGTCCCATTCCAATCCTTTGGCTTGATGAATGGTGGATAAAACAATTCTTTCACTTTCATCCAACCGCCCGTTGCCGGATTGACCACGGCCGCCCGGAGCTACAAAACCAGCTCCCTCCAGCACCGAATCAGCCAAAAAAGAGCTCATGTCCGGATAGGCATCCGCGAACGCGGCCAATTGTTCCAAATCCTCCAAACGCTCTTTCCAATCCGGATATTCCCGTTCCAAGTAGTTGCGGTACATAACCGAGCTGATAAAAACGCGTACCATCTGACCGGGCTTAACAACTTCAGTGCTTAATGGCTGAAAAACGCTCAAAGCATCTTGCCAGCCGCTTTGTGCGCGAGCAGGTACTGAGCCCGGATCCAAACCAAAAATATCTCTTACTTGATCAAAACTCCGCAACCTGGAGATAATCTGCGAAGCCGAAGCTGCCCCGATGCCGGTTTGCATGTTCAAAACCCTAATCCAAGCGGTTTCATCTTTTACATTTTCCGAAATTCTGACAAAAGCTAAAATATCTTTGATGTGAGCTCTTTCAAAAAACCGCACACCCCCGCGATATTCATAAGGCACATCTCTTTTCATCAACTCAAATTCCAAGGCCTGTGAGTGAGCCGTGGCCCTAAAAAGCACCGCCATATTCCCCAGAGCTACGCCCTGTGAGCGTAAAGTCAAAATCTTATCCGCAATAACAGCCGCTTCCTGACGTGCAGAAGGACAAGCGACAAGCGTGGGCTTGAGACCCTGTTCTTTAAGACCGATCAAGTCTTTAGCGTATTGATTAACATTGTTCTTTAATGACTCATTGGCCACCTCCAAGATTTGAGGTGTACTGCGATAATTACTCAATAACTTGAATATTTTGGCTTCCGGCCATTGTTTGGGGAAGGCCAGGATATTTTTAACGTCCGCTCCGCGAAAAGCGTAAATAGATTGCGCGTCATCACCCACGGCGAACACATTGCCATGCACCTGCCCCAAACGTCCCACCAGCCGAGACTGCAGGGCGTTGGTATCTTGATACTCATCCACTAAAACATAACGAAAACGACTGCTGATCATAGCTGCCACTTGAGGCTGTTCTTCCATGACCCTCAACCAATTACTTAACATATCGTCAAAATCCATGGCATTGGCCTGCATCTTTCTTTGCTGATAGTTTTTGAGAACAAAATCCAAATCATTGGCACAATCTGAAAAATTGGAATACTTGATTTCCAAAACCTCTTGCAAAGACATACCCGTATTCCGGCCATAAGAATAAAGGTGTTGAATCACGGATGGAGAAGGAAACCGCCGCGCTTTAGGGTCTATCTTAGCGTCCTTTAAAACAGCTTTGATTAAACTTTTAGCGTCTTCTTGATCCAAGATGGTGAATTGCGAAGTATAGCCCAAGTTGGGCGCAAAAGACCGTAACAAACGATTGGCCACCGCGTGAAAAGTACCTCCCCACACTCCCTTGGATAAAGGGCCGGCCAACTGGCCGATGCGATCCAACATTTCACGCGCTGCTTTATTGGTGAAGGTTAACAATAAGATTGAAGACGGGTCTACGCCCTGCTCCAACAAATAAGCCACCCGATAGGTAACGGTCCGCGTTTTACCAGATCCGGCGCCCGCTAAAACCAGGCAAGGACCATCTCCGTGTAATACAGCCTCCAATTGTTCTTGATTAAGTTCTTGATGAAAATCAATCATATCTTTTCATGTAGCATGTAACATGTAGCATGTAGCAACCTTACTACTCGCTTCTTGTTTTATGTTACATGTTTTGTGCCACGAGAGTTTAGCAAGCGCACGCGGTTGACACAAACCACGAAAATTGCTTAATTATCATCGTCAAAAAACGGAGGTCCGCATGCACTGGCTAAAGCTCACAGCCAAGCACTTTCCAAAACAAGTTGAACCCTATATCCGCTTCATAGAGCTCATGCTGACTCCGACGCGATTTCAGCATTGTCTGGGAGTGGCAAAAAGCATGGAAAAAGCTTTCCACGGCGGACTCGGCTGGAAGTTCGGTGAACTTGAGCCTCAAACCACAGAGGCGGACTGGATCACGGCCGGCTTATTGCATGATGTGCTTAAAGAAGCCAGCGTTCCCACCATGCTTTGGTGGCTGCGTACCTACGAGCCAGACTGGCTGGATAAGATCCCTAAGCCATTACAAGACTGCCCTACTTACTTGCACGGCCCAGCCGGTGCGGCGTACATAAAACACGCCATTGATTTTGAAAAAAGGCCAAAAAAATTCTATCTGGCCATCGTTCAACACGCTGGCGAATATCCGGGCATGAGCGTCATGGCGCGCTGTTTGCATGTGGCAGACATGTGTTCGCCGACCATGCCCTTTCAAGGCTACGACAAACTGGCTCGACTATTTTTCCAAGGTCGCTTGAGTGAAGCGGAAATGTTACTCGACGCTTGGATCATAGAAAGTGTGGGGGATTTTGGAGTGCCAATACACCCGCAATACTTTGTTCGTTTGGAGGAACTAAAAAATATACTGAAACCCTCCGAAGATTTCTTCTCGCGCACCGGCCCCTGACAGGGGGTCATTTTTTTATGGAGTGAATTCCCTGTATTCTCCAGGTTCAAGACCGGATAAATAAACATCGCCTATGCGCGTGCGCAAAAGATCCGATACTCTTAAGCCCAATAATTGGAACATACGACGAATTTGACGCTTCTTGCCTTGAGCTAAAACCAACTTAAATTTATAATTATTCAAATACACAACTTTTTTAGCAATTAACAATTCGCCTTCATCCATCGCACCTTTTAGCAACTTATTTTGAATTTCTTTGGCCCACTGCGTTTCCGAGACGCGACCCACATTTTGACTTTTAACCGTTACTTCATATTCCTTTTCATGTTCATAACGCGGATGAGCCATTTTTTGAGCATAATCTCCATCGTTAGTCAGGATAACCAATCCCCGGCTCATCTTATCCAAACGGCCGACCGCAAACAGCCTGTCCGAACTTTTTACCAGATCAAAAACATTTTTTTCGCCCCAAAAAACACGGTTAGTGCACGTGTAGCCCTCCGGTTTATTCAAGGCAATATATACAAGCCGTTTTTCCGTTTTCAAAGACCGCCCGTCAACCAAAATCTCATCTTCTGCTTCTACGCTCTGCCCAATTTTTGCTCTTTGACCATTAACCCTGACCAACCCGGCCGCTATCAACTCCTCGGCTTTACGCCGAGAACAATAACCTGAATCGGCAATTCTCTTTTGCAACCTCATATCTTAGTAAGAATTAGTCATTTTAGTTAGATTCCCGATTTAATTATTTGGCATATCATTAGCCTTTCAATAATTTTGCCGGGAATGACAGCGGAGCTATTAATTATTAATTGTTCCTTTGTTAATTATGGTTACTCGCCATACGCTTGATAACGATTGGCTATATGCTCTTCCAGATTGCGTGCGTAATACACCTTACCCTGATCATCATGCAAATAAAAATAATAATCGCTGGCCCGCGGGCGCAAAGCGGCTTCCAATGAATCTTTTCCTGGGTTACAAATCGGCCCCGGAGGCAAACCCGCGTTTTGATATGTATTATACGGAGATTCAATCTCCAAATCTTCCAAACTAGATCTAGCCCGGCCCGATCCGGTTAAATAATTCACGGTCGAATCAAGCTGCAGACGCATACCCATCTTCAAACGATTTTGAATGATACCCGCAATCATTCTACGTTCCTCCGGAGTTCGCCCTTCCTTTTCTACCAGAGACGCCATGATGACTATTTCATGCAAATCACGGCCTTGAGCGTCTGCCTCCACGGCAAACCCTTCGGTATTCTTGGCGAAGGCCTGAAGCTGTTTGAACGCAAAACCCAAAGGCAGTTGATCTTTCCAGACTCGATAAGTATCGGGAAATAAATAACCCTCTAGAGTTGCATCAGGCGGCAAATCAGATAAAAATTCAAACTGCTCGCGCAGAGCTGGAGCGAATTGCTTTTCAAGCGCTCGGCTGCCAACCAAATCCGAAAACTCATCAAGAGTAACTCCATGAGTTGATAATTCCTTGGCCACGTCATCCAAAGTATGGCCCTCCAAGATACGAATACTTATCTCATCACGCTTGGGCCCCAATGCAAATACACGGGCCAAATCCCGGTAAGACGCACCGGGCGCAACCGTATAATTACCAGGCTTTGGATTTTTAGCCGGCCGATCGATCAAGCTGTAAATTTCATAACCCCAAGCAGAAGCGATTATACCTTTATGAGCTAGTATTTGAGCCACTTGTTTGGAATCAGTGCCTTCGGGCAAACTGACATCGATCATGGATGAACCGGGCGTGCCAAAAAAAGCAGACGGCACAAACCAAGCCAAGAAACCGGCTAACAATAAAAAAAACACTCCTAACAGCAAAGCTATTTTCTTCATACTCTGATTTTTTTCAACGCATTGTGACCCAAGCGTACCAAACAATACGCCAAAATTCCAATCAAAGCACCTGACAAGATATCCGTCGGATAATGAACCCCGGCCGCCACTCTGCCCACAGCCACCCCTACAGCCATAAATAGGCCAAACATGCCCAATTTTTTATTAATCATGAACAAAGCCGTGGTCATAGCCAAAGCCGTGGCCGTGTGAATCGATGGCCAAGAGCCGGTTAAAGGCGGAGGGATGAGCACGACGACATTATCCAAAAAAATAAACGGCCTGACGCGCAAGACCAGCAAAGACAAGCTCTCACCAATCAAAATAGCCAAGCCCGCGGCCCAAACCGCTTCTTTGGCTATATGTTGCCGCGTTTTGTGACCGTAAACCCAAACCCAAAGCAATAAAGGTATATAAGCAAAAATCAAAACTCTAGCCAGAAAAATAGCCGTCCACTCGCCTATAATAGAAATTAAAAAAACATTCTGAATCCCTTCAACTAGCTGAGCCTCGAACATGCACACATTATAGCACGATTATCGAACTAATTTTCAAATATTTAATAAAAAAATATAAAATTGAGAATCGGACTAAACCGAATATTAGATACAAAAAAAATAACGAAGTTCTCGTGATTTTATATTTAATAATTTGATAATTTAATATTTATATCAGATAAGCGGTCTGCCCAACATGTCTGGAGCCGGTGGTAATTCCATGATTTTTAAAATCGTGGGCGCCACATCAGCCAACATACCCACCGGCGGAGTCATGCTTAGATCTCCGCCAATCACGTCACCCGTGGGAGCACGCAAACCCTCGTATGCTTTACCAATAATAATCAACGGTACGGGATTAGTGGAATGTTCTTTGTCTATGGCCCCGGTGGTTAAATTCACCACCTCTTCTGAATTGCCATGATCAGCTGTAATCAACACCACTCCGCCCACGGCCAACGCCGCATCTGTGATCTTGCCCAAGGCCACATCCACAGACTCATGCGCCTTAACCGTGGCTTCAAAATTACCCGTATGCGCCACCATGTCCGGGTTGGCAAAATTAGCCACTATGAAATCAAACTGCCCGCTGGCAATATCCTTAACTATTCTTTCAGTAATTTGCGGAGTGGACATTTCCGGCACCGTGTCATAACTCGAAACACGAGGTGAAGGGATAATCGCTCTCTCCTCTCCGGGATATTCATCTTCACGCATGCCGTTAAAAAAGAAAGTCACATGAGCGTATTTTTCTGTCTCCGCGATATGCAACTGTCTCAAACCGGCATCGGAAATTACTCTTGCCAAACATGACTCAATGGCCTGCGGAGGGAAAGCTACTTCCACGGGCAAATCTTTTTCGTATTCGGTCATGGTAATCAATCTAAAATCTTGAAAAGCCACCCGCTTAAATTTATCAAAATCCGGCAAAACCAAAGCCTTGGTCATCTCGCGTGCGCGATCCGGGCGAAAATTGAAAAAAATAGCTGAATCGCCGTCTTTAATGATGGCCACAGGCATGCCTCCTTTGGTGATAACCGTGGGCAATAGCTCCTCATCATACACACCCGCGGCATAAGATCTCTGAATTGCATCGACCGCAGACGTGGCTTGTTCGCCCTGCCCCAAAACCATGGCCTGATACATTTTTTCCAAACGCTCCCATCGGCTGTCGCGATCCATGGCGTAAAAACGTCCGCCCAGGGTGGCGATGGCACCCAGCTTAACTTCCTTGATCTTTTGTTCCAATTCCGTGATAAAGCTCAAACCGCTGTTAAAAATTGTGTCGCGCCCGTCCAAAAAAGCATGAATGGCCACATCTTTAAAATCCTGCATCCGACATAAATCCAACACTGCAAAAACATGATCCAGATGAGCGTGCACTCCACCCGGAGAACACAAACCCATCAAGTGCAAAGTGGATTTGTTTTTCTTAGCCTGCTCAATGGCTCCCAGCAAACTCGCGTTCTTAAAAAAAGACCCATCCTCAATACTTAAGCTGATGCGCGGTAAACTCTGAAAAAAAATCTTGCCCGCACCGATGGTCAAGTGGCCGACTTCGGAGTTGCCCATTTGCCCCCAAGACAAACCCACAGCCTCGCCATTGGCGCGCACAGTCATGGCCGGATAGGTTTCCACCAAATGCTTGTAATGAGGCATGTTAGCTCTGGTAACAGCATTACCTTCGGCATCCGGCGCCACGCCAAAGCCGTCCAAAATCAATAAGACAACCGGTTTAGGTCTCATACGAATAGTCAATATTCAATCTCCAATAATCAATAACCAAATACATAATCATGATAATAAATTGCGACCGGCCATTTCGTTCGGCTGGCTCACACACAGGGCAGCCAAAATAGTGGGCGCCACATCGGCCAAAGTGCCGGTTTTTAGTTTTTTATTTTTTGATCCGCAACAAATCAAGAAAGGCACTGGATTGGGATTGTGTTGCGTATCGCGTTCTCCATGCGCTCCAAACAGCTGCTCGGCATTGCCATGATCGGCCGTGATCATCAAGCAACCGTTAGCTTGTTTAACGGCTGACCAAATTTTATCCAAAGGCTCATCCAAGGCTTCGCAGGCTTTAACCGCGGCCGCGAAATCACCTGTATGACCAATCATATCCGCGTTGGCGAAATTAGCGCACACAAAATCATATTTTTTCTTAACTGCGGAAATCACGGCCTTAGCCACCTCCGGAGCTTTCATGCGCGGATGCTTTTCCAGCGTGGCCGTGCGGATGGACTGAACCCGCACGCGTTCCTCGCCAAACTTAGGCGTATCATAACCACCATTAAAGAAATATGTGACTTGAGAATATTTTTCCGATTCGGCAATGTAAAGCTGGCGTTTGGAACGCAAAGCCTCCACCAATGTGCATGATAATTCATGATGTGGAAAAGCCGGCACCGCACCGTCAATCTGTTTGCCGAATTCAGTCATGGTAGCGAAATACATGTCTTGGCAAAATTTACGGCGCGTAAAAGAATTTTTATTACGCCGGGCGAATTCTTTTTGAATAAAAGGCTTTACCATTTGGCGTGCGCGGTCACTGCGCAAATTCCAAAAAATAACCGCATCATGCTGATTGACCGTCACCGGCTTTTGGTTATCGTGAGTGATAACCGTAGGCAGTATAAATTCATCACTCTCGCCTCTGGCATAAGCTTGTTCTATGGCTTGAATCGGAGTTTCGGCCACCACTCCCTGGCCCAGACACATACAATTATAAGCCATTTCCGTGCGCTTCCAATTACGTTCTCTATCCATGGCATAAAATCTGCCCATAACCGTGGCAATCCGCATATTGGGAGTCAGATGCTTTTCCAGTTCCAATAATAATTTGGATGCATGATAGGGAGCCGTATCACGTCCATCCGTAAACAAATGCAAGGCCACTTTGGGCAGTTTGAGACGTTTGGCAAACTCCACCAAAGCCAAAATATGATCAAAGTCAGCGTGTCCGCTTTGATGATTGGTTAACATACCAATCAAATGCAAAGTGCTGTTACGGCGCAAAACATGCAAGGCCGCCTGGGTAAAAGCCGGATTATCCTCAAAGATTTTCTTGCTGATGGTTTTATTGATTTTAACTTTATCACTGACCACTGGCCGGCCAGCGCCCAGAGTTGAATGTCCGGCCTCGCTGTTGCCGGTTTCGCCCACCGGCAAACCCACGGCCGGGCCGTCGGCCTTGAGCAAAGTATGCAAATGGTTGCCCCATAAATGATGCCAATTAGGCATTTTGGCGGCCATCACCGCGTTACCCGCTTTGTTTTTAGAATAACCGAAACCATCCCAAATTAAGAGCACCACCGGACCCCGGCAAAGCTTGCCCTTGGCCTTGGGCGCCTGTTTATAACAAGGAGACATAATATTCAGGTATTAATCATACCCGCAATGCGACCAATGAACAAGTGGATTTTTGGCTAATCTAAAGGACTAAATACGGACCAAATCAAAAATAAAAAATAAAAAATAAAAAAGGCTTGTTTTTGGATGGATTATAGTCTTGACAATATAGGCTTTTTGTGCTACATTGACGCGTTCCATACTCGGCCTCCATGTGGGCGGCCGGGCGCGTGGATCCCTACTTTCGAGCCCTAGCTCAAGCAGGTTTGACAACGCAATGTTTTTTTCGTGACCCAGCTCATAGCTGGCACGAATGAGGAGGACATCATGGCAAGCCCATTCAGTGGCACCCCGATTGCAAACGATCAGACAATCACAACCGAAGTCGACACTCCTGTCGACTTCACCCTCTCTGGAGCATGCCCGGGCACTCCGCACTACACGATCGTGACGGCCCCGAGCGAAGGCACGTTTGGATCGTTCGACGAGGACACGGGCGATGGTACCTACGAACCGAACCCCGGATTCGAAGGAACCGATACATTTACGTTCACCGTCGACGACGGATCGGACGTGAGCTCTGAGGCCACGGTGACCATCGAGGTCATGGCAGCAGTCGCGACTGGCACACCGCCCGCAACCACGCCCCCTCCGGCACCGCCTCCGAGCACCATCCCCCCTCCGCCTCCGGCACCCACGGGTATGGGCCCGGCAGC
>JBGSVN010000006.1:0-2492 GCA_041752935.1 Patescibacteria group bacterium | reverse complement strand
GAATGCACTGCAAAGCATCTTGCGCCTCGGTGTCGTCTTCGGTCAAATAATGAACATCTTTGGTAGCCACTAAGGGTGCGCCTGTTTTTTGAGCCAGTTTAATCAACTGTTGATTGATATCAATTTGCGTAGGCGATTCGGGATGGTGCACCAATTCCAAAAAAAAGTTCTGCTCGCCGAAAATGGACTGATATTTACGCAAAGCTTTTTCAGCCTTTTCCAAATCATGCTCTTGGCAGGCTTTGGGGATCTCCCCTTTCATGCAACCGGATAAAGCAATAAGACCCTGATGATACTGTTTCAAGACCTCTTTATCCATACGCGGTTTATAATAAAAACCCTCTAAATTAGAGATGGAAACCAATTTAAGCAAATTGTGATAACCCTGGCTAGTCTCGGCCAAAATGGTCAAATGATAGGTCCAATCGTCTATGCGCGGTCGTTTATCGGACAACAAATTCGGAGCAATATTGGCTTCCACACCCACAATAGCCTTAATACCGGCTTTTTGTGCGGCTTCATAAAATTCCACCAAGCCATACAACCCGCCATGGTCTGTGAGCGCGATGGCATCAAAACCCTTTTCCTTAGCTGCAGCCACAATCTCATCCACACCTCCCAAAGCGTCTGACAAGGAGTACATGGAATGGACATGCAGATGAACAAATGGGGCTTTTTCATCGGATATTAAATCCTGTGTTTCTTTATTATCAGTCATAGAATTACTTGCTGACGGCGCAAGGCCTGCAAGTTTGAGTTAATAACTTAATTGACAATCTTGTTTTTTATGCTAAAATCATAACATCACTACGAAGAAGACCCCTCTAAGGTTCCGTCCTTACTGGGGGCTTTTTCATTATCTTGGCTTAATACTTCTTTCATTTGATCCAAAAAAGTAATTTTAGCGTTTGTTCGTTTTAACAATATAGAACATTTTTTAGCATTAGATGGTGATAGAATAATCCCCATTTTGCCTTTTTTCTGTAAAAATCTGACCAATGAAGCATAATCGCCATCACTACTCACCAATATAGTAGCATCATAATTGCCCTCAAAAACATCAACAGTGGCATTTAGAACGAGATCCGCATCGCAGTTCCCCTTGGGTTTACCTTCTCCGTCATAGATAGTTTCTTTAAAAATCAAGACGAAGCCGCATTCTTGCAAAAAAGTATATAAAGAAGAATTTTTAGCCAGCAAGCCTATAAAAATATAAGCTTTTTTTACCCCATGTTTTTCAGACAACCAAACGCGGAATTTCCTATAATCCAAACTCCAGCCTAATTGCTCAATCCCTTTGTGCAGATTAGCTCCATCAATATATGCGACATTATTGGAGGATTTGATCATAATAAAATACGCCCGTATCTTAACGGGCCGTCAATAAACTGCCAAGTAGCTTTATTCAACCTCTTCGTCTTCGTCCAAAAGACGGTTAAAACGCTTCTTGGTGGATTTGGATTTATTTTTCTGATCTGCTACTCCGGCCAAGGAAGCCAGCCCCTTGGTGGCAGCGGCCACGCCGGCTAAAGAACCCAAAATACCTCCGAGCTTTTCTTTGGCTTGAGCCACATCTTCTTCTATGCCGCCGACAATGTCACGCGTGTGTTCCAATACTTCATTCCCCTGCCTGACCATGCGCGCCACTTCGTACAACACCCAGCACAAAAAAGCCGAAACCGCGAAGATCGCGACTCCAAAACATAACCAGAAAAATGTTTGTGATGATGCTAAATCCATATGATTTGATTATAGCATATCACGTACATAACGTCCCTAGCGTACTTAACGTCCATCACGTCTTTATTCACAAAACATGTAGCACGTAGCATGTAACAAAAGGACCCAACCTCCTACGTCAAACCCAACGTTGTCATTCCCGGCTAAGTAGCTAATTGACTTAAAGAGCTAAATAATTAAATCGGGAATCCACCTTAAGTAACAATTAATAATTTACATTACGTCCTACGTTTTCTCTGTCATCCTGAATTTAGTTCAGGATCTCGCCACTAAATCATTAAAACCACAATCATGTCATTGCGAGGAATGAGTCCGACGAATGACTTGGTACGGCGTTCGCGAACGCCGTACCGTGGCAATCTGCTTGCAAACAGTCATGCAACTTCGAGGTCGCCCTTTCGTCATCCTGAGTGCCAATAAAGGATCTGATGCGGGCGACCGAACGCCGTACCGTGGCAATCTGGCTTATGAACTTATTTAACCATTCATTACGTGCAAATAGCAGTAACCGCTAAACACACGGATGCGTATTACTTATTTACGTTAAACTGAGTTTCGTATAACATGCAAGATACTGGCTTCTATGCGAAATGTTTTCGTATAGAAACGAGTTGTTTTCAATTCGAGCCGGTTTTCTAAATGAAATGTTAATCAATTTAAAGAGATACAATCATTATTATGATTAAAGTACCAAAACCAAAAGATAGTAATGAATGGCGTGATACTTATTATCACAAATTATTTGGTTTAAA
>JBGSVN010000005.1:0-5371 GCA_041752935.1 Patescibacteria group bacterium | reverse complement strand
GTCAAGACCAGAGAATCCTCCCCCTCTCATCCAGCCCCTTTCGTCATCCTGAACTAGTTTCAGGATCTCTACACTCAAAGAGCTTCTGTTTTTTCCGTTAATGGGAAGCGAGATGCTGAACTGAATTCAGCATGACGTCCCTTTTTTGTCATCTTCGCGTCTTGTCCCTCAAAGCTGAATCCATCGAAGCTTTATGCGAAGTTGGGTTAGCGGAGTGGGAAGGCGGGGATCCAGTTTGTAAGTTACTGGATGCCCGTTTTCCCACCTACGCTTCACCGACAAAGCTCTGGTGGGCACAGCACGGGAATGACAATGTTGGTTTTGACATGGGACGCGTGACGTGGGGTAGTCGTTCGCGAACGACACCCCGGGCGACGTAGGACGTTAGGTACGTGATGGACGTGATGTACGTCATGGACGTTCTCAATTTGTTAATTCGTAATTTTTAATTCGTAATTGTATAATGGTTCCATGTCTTTGGATTTTGAAAAATATCAGGGGCTTAGCCAAAGCCAAGTCGCTGTCAGACAAAAACAAGCGGGCGCCAACATCTTGTTCAAGAAAAAACACAAGAGCTTTTTGGATTATGTCATGAAGGTTTTTAGCGAGCCCATGCTCATGCTCTTACTGATTACGGCCTTAATCTATTTTTTTATAGACCAAGCCGGCGACGGTATATTAATGTTGATCGGTGTAGTTTTCATCATTGGCATAGACCTGTACCAAGAAGCCAAAACCGATAAAGCCCTGGAAGCTCTCAAAGAACTATCCACGCCCAAAATCAATGTTATTCGCGACGGGCAAATGCAAACCATCAATAACCAAGAATTGGTAGCCGGTGATTTATTAGTGATACGCGAAGGCGAACGGGTGGCCGGAGATGGGCTGATATTGGACGGTTCCAATTTTTCAGTGGATGAGTCCATTTTGACCGGCGAATCCGGAGCCATTTTTAAAAACAAACTCACACAAGAAATATCCCTTTCCGACTTGGACGCGAAAATCAATCGTCAGACATTAAAATTAAAAACCTTCCATGAAAACAACCAAGTCTTGGCCGGCACGCTGGTTTTGTCCGGGCAGGCTCTTGTCTTGGTCTCTGCTATCGGCACGCAAACGCAATATGGAAAAATAGGCATTTCTTTGACCGAAATTCAAGAAGAAGCCACCCCGCTTCAAAAAAACACCGGCTATATTGTCAAAATTTTCGGACTGATCGGCTTAAGCGCTTGTCTGGGCTTGTTCTTGATCAATTATTTTACTACCGGCCTATTGGCTGACAGCATCATTAAAGGTTTGACCCTGGCTATTTCTGTCATCCCGGAAGAAATACCGGTCGTACTGACTGTTTTTGCGGCTTTGGGCGCTTACCGGCTAACCAAGAAAAACGCCTTGATCAGAAAAATCAACGCTATCGAAACCTTGGGTCACATCACTACTTTGTGCCTCGACAAAACCGGCACTCTGACCATGAACCGCATGCAATTGAAAAGTTTTCTCAATCCACATGATTTAAAAATAAACAACCAGTTTAAAGCCAACCAGCCTCAACATGTCAGTATACTGACCAAAGCCATCCTGACCTGCCAACCCGAACCATTTGACCCGGCTGATATTTCTATTTTCGAACAAGCCAGGTCTTTAAAAATTAATATAGAAAGGCTGCATGCTAAATACCAGATCGCTAAGGAATATGCTTTTGATCAAAAACTGAAATGCATGGGTTATGCCTGGAGGTCGGCCAAACAAGCTGAACTTGTGATTAAAGGCAGTCCTGAAAAAATCCTTGAACTCTGTGATCTCAAAGACAAAGACAGAGAGAGCCTGCTAAATCAGATCGAACTCATGGCCTCACAGGGTTTGCGTGTTCTGGGAGTAGCCAGTATTTCTTTGCCAACCCAAAAAATTCCTAAAACTTTAAAAAACATAAAAAATCTTGAATTTGTTACCCTGCTCGGTTTTGAAGACCCGGTTAAACCGCAAGCCAAACAGGCCGTCGCCGCCTGTCAAAAAGCGGGCATAGCTATTCGCATGATCACAGGTGATCACCCGCGCACGGCCTCGCATATCGCTCTAACCGTGGGCCTAAAAAATCCGGATCGTTTTTTAACCGGACCACAGATAGACACTATGAACGCGGCCGAGCTGACAAATATGGTTAAAAAATATTTTGTTTTCGCCCGCATCAGCCCGGAACAAAAACTACGTCTGATTTCGGCGCTTAAAAAATCCGGCGAAGTGGTAGCCATGATTGGAGATGGCGTTAATGATGCCCCGTCACTCAAAGAAGCGGACGTGGGCGTGGCCATGGGCCAAGGAGGCACCAACGTAGCCCATGAAGCCGCTGACTTGATACTCATGGATGATAATTTACTGACCGTGGCCACGGCCGTCAGCCACGGCCGGCGCATCTACGACAACATCGTCAAATCCATTTATTTCATTTTTACAGTTCATGTCTATATTATTTTACTAGCTTTAATCATTCCCCTGGTTGGCTTAACTCCCTTTCTGCTGCCCGTGCACATCGTGCTGATTGAACTTATCATAGATCCAACTTGCGCCTTGGTATTTGAAAAAATCCCGGCCGAACCGGACATCATGCGCCGTCAGCCGCGCGATCATAAACAACAAATCATTAGCTTGAATAAATTTTTACGTACTCTGGTCAAAGGGATCTTGATCTTTATCTTGGCGGGCGGAACTTATTATTGGGCTTTAAAAATCGACCTGCCCGTGGAAGCCTCTCGTGCCCTGGGCTTATCCGTAGTAGTTTTCAGCAATCTATTCTTGGTTTTAAGCGCGGTCTCTCATAAACAATCTTTAATAAAAGCCTTTAGTTTTATTTTTAATAAAACTTTTCTGTATGTTTACGCGTCTGTAATTATAGGCCTGATGATTCTAATTTATCTACCCGGAGCTAATACCCGATTCGGTTTAACCGCCGTTTCACCCACCCTGCTCCTAATAACCGCCTTCTTAGGTTTTTTACCGACCGTGGGTACGGAAATATATAAAAAAATGAAGGCCGTTTAGCCCTCATGTTCTTGATAAAACTTTAATTCTCGAGCGATATCAGCAAGACTTTTGATCAAATGACGATATTCATCCTTGTTTTGCAAATCATAAGGAGTTTTCTCAGGCAATAAATTTATCACCGCCCCAAACAACTCGGTCGCTTGGTTTAAATCTGACTTTTCCGCAGGCGTCATTTCAATTTTTTTTGGTACGGCCGGAGGAGCCTCAAAGTTCATTGTCATATATCCTGTTTGTTAAGCTGGCGTTGCATCCAGGCCAGACGAGAAGTGGTGATTTGTTCAGTCCCCTCCAATTCGTTATACAGCTTCTGCCCCAGAGTATTTAAATAGTGTATGCGTGTGGCTCTGGCTGTAGGGTCTTGAGCGATACGATTTAAAACCGCAGCTCTTTCTTCACCCGATTGCCCGCGGATGCCGCTGGCTCTGACCGAAGACTGCCCATCGTCAACCGGCTTAACCACAGTCGGCTTTTGGCTGGTCAACCTTCTCTGACTAAATGGATTAAGGCTTGGCTGCATGCGGTTATTATACAATTAAAAATTATCCCGACGCAAACCAGTACTTAGCGTCCATCACGTACCTAACGTACATCACGTCCTCTCACGTACATAACGTACCTTGTACGTCGTACACCGACACGGCGTTCGCGAACGACCACCCCACGTCATGTCATTGCGAGAAGCGAGTCCGACGAGTGCCGTGGCAATCTATTAACAACCCCTCCGTCATCCTGAATTCACCATGCGCCTCGAAGTCGTAAGACATAGTGGGGGTTCGGAATCTCATCAGTAAATCAACAAATTGATTAAATTATTTATTATGGATTCATGCCTTCCCACTTCGCTGAAGCTCCTAGGTACAGGCCGCAGGAAGACAATGTGGATAATTGATTATTAAAAAAGCGTATCCGTATTTTCAGGCGGCGGATAGCCTAGATGTTCATAAGCCTGACGGGTAACCACCCGTCCACGCGGAGTTCTGGCAATCAAACCTTCTTGTAATAAAAATGGTTCTAAGACATCTTCCAAGGTGTCGGTTTCCTCGGCCATGGCCGCGGCCAAAGTACTTAAACCAACCGGACCACCATTAAATTTTTCCATTATTAATTTCAAAGCGCGTCTATCCGTGTCATCCAGGCCTTTATCGTCAATATTCAACGCTTTCAAAGCTCCAATGACAGCTTGTTCATTAAAAAGACCATCATTACGCACTTCCGCGAAATCCCTAACCCGGCGCAACAATCGATTGGCGATACGGGGAGTTTTGCGCGCCCGAGTGGCAATACTGAAAGCGGTCTGTTCATCCACGGCCAGTTCCAATAAAGAAGCACTGCGTTTAACAATGGCCGTCATTTCATCCGGGCCGTAAAAATCCAAATGAAAGATTGAACCGAACCGGTCGCGCAATGGACTGGAAAGCAAACTCAAACGCGTAGTGGCACCGATCAAAGTAAATCTTTTCAAATCCAAGCGTAGAGTTCTAGCTGACGGTCCTTTGCCGATCACCAAATCCAAAGCATAATCTTCCATAGCCGGATACAAAACTTCTTCGATGTTACGATTCATGCGATGAATTTCATCTATAAACAAAACATCGCCATCATCCAAATTGGTCAAAATAGCCGCTAAATCACCCACTCTTTCCAAAGCTGGACCACTGGTTATTCTGATATTAGCTTCCATCTCGCGCGCGATAACATGCGCCAAGGTCGTCTTACCCAAACCCGGCGGACCATAAAACAAAACATGTTCACAAGCTTCATTCCGCTTTTTGGCGGCTTCCAAAAAAATGCTTAAATTATCCTTGACCACAGGTTGGCCGATAAATTCAGCCAAGGTCTTTGGCCTTAAAGACAGATCTATTTTTTCCTCGCCTTCCAAGGCCTGGGGCTCAATAACACGCTCTTCCATACGCCTAATACCCTACAATGACGGAGGACAGACGTCCATAACGCAACTCGCGTACCTTACTTACATAACGTCCATGACGTACATCACGTCCTCTCACGTACCCAACGTCCTATGTCGCCCGGGGTGTCGTTCGCGAACGACTACCCCACGTCAAGCGTCCCATGTCAAAACCAACATTGTCATTCCCGGCTAAGTGACGGATAGCCTTAAAGGGCTAAATATTAAATCGGGAATTCAGTACTTAAGGAACTGGATCCCCGCGTTCGCGAGGATGACAAAAATGGGACGTCATGCTGAATTCAGTTCAGCATCTCGCTTCCCATTAACGGAAAAAACAGAAGCTCTTTGAGTGTAGAGATCCTGAAACTAGTTCAGGATGACGAAAGGGGCTGGATGAGAGGGGGAGGATTCTCTGGTCTTGAC
>JBGSVN010000004.1:0-33130 GCA_041752935.1 Patescibacteria group bacterium | reverse complement strand
GAAGTTGAAACCTGCCCGTACGTCTGCCTTGAAGGCGAGTGCCTGGGCGAGTGCCAGGCCGGAGACAAGCAATGTGATGGCCTGACTCCCCAACTCTGCAGTCAGCAGAACCAATGGGAGAATCAGACTGTCTGCGAGTTCCAGTGCATGGACGGCGAATGCGCGGGTGAATGCAATCCGGGAGATAAGAGGTGTGATAGCAACATCGCCCAGACCTGCGACACTAATTCCATCTGGCAAGATGATGTCTGTTCTTCAGCTACCTGCTTTTGTTGCGATGGCAACTTCGTGGCCGGCACTAAGATGATTTCGGCCGGTAGATTCCATACCTGTAGCCTTAGCCAAGATGGCAAACTATATTGCTGGGGAAACAATTCCCTCGGCCAAACTATGCCTTCCAGTTACTATGGCACCTATCCCATACCCGCTCTTATCAATGCCTTAGGTGACGGTGTGCGCCATATCGCCACAGGCCACAAAAATTCCTGCGCCATCAAACAAGACCAGACGGTCTGGTGCTGGGGAGAGCCGGACAAGAGCCTCTTCCAATTAAGCGCACTTGGGACAAACGTGTCCCAAATATCCATGGGAACCATCCATGCCTGTGCCCTAAAAACCGACGGCACGGTCTGGTGCTGGGGGAACAACGAATACGGTCAGGTGACCGGCAACGGAACCTATGGAGGGACCGACCTTCCTCCAACACAGGTAACTACTCTGGGCACGAATGTCAGCCAAATATCCATGGGAACCATCCATGCCTGTGCCCTAAAAACCGACGGCACGGTCTGGTGCTGGGGCTTCAACGGCTATGGAGAAGTAGGTGACGGCACCATGAATGAACAAGGCGAAGTCTGTTCGTCCGGCTATAAAAATTGCCGGCTGACGCCCACTCAAGTCACCGTCTTGGGCAATCAAGTTTCTCAGATTGCCGGCGGGACATACAATACTTGTGCTCTCAAAAATGACGGCACAGTCTGGTGCTGGGGTATCAATGACCAAGGTCAGTTGGGAGATGGTACGAATACCGGCCAAGAATGCGGCTACTACAAAACCCATGTCTGCAAGCCGTCACCGGTACAAACCAGCTTGACCGGCCAGGCCACTTCTATCGCGAACAGTCCTTTTTCCCACGGCTATGGAGCTGGATGGTCGGAAATGGGCCATGCCTGCGCCATCAAGCAAGACGGCACGTTGTGGTGTTGGGGCGCGAACTACTATGGTCAACTGGGAGATGGGACCACTGACATTCGAACCAGCCCCGTGCCAGTAGCCTCTCTTGGAAACCAAATCGCAAGCATCAGCCTGGGTGGTGGAAATGATACGTATGGAGGAGGCCATTCCTGCGCTACCAAGCAAGACGGCACCCTGTGGTGTTGGGGCAGCAATTTCTACGGCATGCTGGGAGACGGCTCTGAATTTTCGCAAAGCGTTCCGGTACCCGTCTATCCCGGATGTCCGTAAAAGGCTCCATGGAGCCAAATCACTTGATTCGAGCAACTCTCGAATCATTTTTTATTAACCAAAAAACCGGCTTTAAGCCGATTTTTTTTGAACTTCAGAATAGTGATCATCATGCGGAAATACGCCGAAATGAAGACATCATTGTTTGGCTTTCGCCCAACCGATATGTCATCGACCTCGGGATTGTCCCCTTAGCTTGCGCGTTTGGGGAAATATCTCCCTAGAAAGGAGGTGATCCATCCACAGCTTCCGCTACGGATGCCTTGTTACGACTTCGTCCCTATCGCTGATCCTGCCTTCGTCCCCTCAACGGGGCCTTCGGGCATTACCAACTCTCTTGACGTGACGGGCGGTGAGTACAAGACCCGAGAACGTATTCACGGCCGCATTGCTGATCGGCCGTTACTAGCGAATCCAACTTCATGGGGGCGAATTGCAGCCCCCAATCCGAACTGAGGTAGGTTTTGTTGGGATTAGCTCCACCTTGCGGTTTGGCAGCCCATTGTTCCCTACCATTGTAGCACGTGTGTAGCCCTGGACGTAAGAGCCATGCTGATTTGACGTCGTCCCCACCTTCCTCCCCGTTATCCGAGGCGGTCTCCCATGAATATTCAACATGGGACAGGGGTTGCGCTCGTTATCCGACTTAACGGTACATCTCACGACACGAGCTGACGGCAACCATGCAGCACCTATATAGCACCCTCGAAGGCGGCCAATGTTTCCATCGGCTTGCAGCTACATTTCGAGCCCAGGTAAGGTTTTTCGCTTATCGTCGAATTAAACCACATGCTCCTCCGCTTGTGCGGGTCCCCGTCTATTCCTTTGAGTTTTAGCCTTGCGGCCGTACTCCCCAGGCGGGATGCTTAATGCGTTAGCTATTTTAGACGACACCGGGAGGGTCGATACTCCCAGCATCTAGCATCCATCGTTTAGGGCGTGGACTACAGGGGTATCTAATCCCTTTCGCTCCCCACGCTTTCGTCCCTGAGTGTCAGAACTGTTCCAGCATACTGCCTTCGCTTTTGGTGTTCTTGCCGATATTAACGCATATTACTACTACACCGGCAATTCCGTATGCCTCTCCCAGCCTCTAGCCATGCCGTATCGAGAGCGGTGTTAGAGTTGAGCCCTAACATTTAACCCTCGACGCACATGGCCACCTGCGGACCCTTTACGCCCAATAAATCCGGACAACGTTTGAGGTCTCTGTATTACCGCTGCTGCTGGCACAGAGTTAGCAACCTCTTATTCATTTGGTACCGTCAGAATTCTTCCCAAATAAAAGCAGTTTACGAGCCAAAGCCCTTCATCCTGCACGCGGCGTCGCTCCTTCAGCCTTTCGGCCATTGAGGAATATTCTTAACTGCAGCCACCCGTAGGTGTCTGGGCAGTGTCTCAGTCCCAGTGAGGGGGGTCATGCTCTCACACCCCCTACCCGTCGTAGCCTTGGTGGGCTTTTACCCCGCCAACAAGCTGATGGGCCATAGGCTCCTCCCCCAGCGCGTTTTGCGCTTTACATGCGAATGACATATGTCCCCGCATGCCCATCGTGGAATTAGCTCGCCTTTCGGCGAGTTGTGCCCGACTGGGGGGTAGATTACCAATGTGTTACGCACCCGTTTGCCGCTAACACCATCTAATATTGCTAAAAAATGGTATCCGCTCGACTTGCATGCCTTAGACACGCCGCCAACGTTCGTCCTGAGCCAGGATCAAACTCTCAGAAGTACCTCATAGAGGTACCACACCCTGCATTCCTGGTAGATATGCAGGGTCAGTTTTTTAGATTGTTAAGCGATAAGGCTCAAGCAATCAAGGTCACTTAAAAGCAACCTTTGGAATAAACGTATTTCCTTTGACGATCACTATTCTGTTGTCCAAATAACGTTCATAAAACATATAGCATATAACACGTAGCAAATGATTTTTGCCTTGTGTTTTATGTTTCGTGCTATCTGTTTTCGAAGGTGCGAGAAGTTTAGCCGAAGACGCGAACCTTGTCAAGAAAAGCCCGTGATTAAAAATGTGGATAATTTTAGGCTTATTTAAGCCATTTTATTTTTGCCCAAATCCAACTCCGAGGATTGACAAAAAGTCATTTTTTTGCTAAGGTCTTCGGTTCCTCAAAGCCGCCTGAGCGGCACGAGGATACGTGACATTCAGCGCTCGTCAATGAGCGCAGAGGAGGAATTCATGGAAGACATCCATCGAGACACTTTCTTCCTGGCAGAAACTGTCGCCCGGAATGGCGGCGTCTGTACCATGAAAGAGAGGGCTGCTCTTCTCTCGTGCTACGACCCATACGTAGCAAACAAGGTGGCGCGTAAGCTGCGCCGGCACGTACGAGAATGGGAGGAGATTGAAAGACGAGACCGCGAATTGTGGCACAACATATCGCGGACACAGATGGTAGCCAAACAAGCCATCAGCCGGCTGACAAAGCTGGCACAAAGCATTCAAGCCGTGAGCGAGAACCAAGTATCTCGGGCGGCCTGATAGGGAGAATCAGAATGATCGCGAAAAAAAACCGACCATGACGAGTACCTTCTTCTTCACCGCCGAACACAAGGGTGAAAAAATCCCCTTCCAGATCAGGGTGGTCAGGGAGGAAGATTACGACGCCATGTACCTGGTCTTCGGCCATCATGAATCGCCGCAGCCCTGGCCCCGAGGAGGTATTGAAGTCGTTACCGTACTCTTCAACCCGCCGGGCTATCCTACCGTACGGTGCGTCAGGAAGGACGGAACCCCTGTACATTTCTTGGTAAAGTTTGACGCACCTCATCCAACGAGCCTTGGCAACACCTGGAGATCGACATCGCCTTCGAAGAGACTCGACTCCAACGAAGCCAAGAAGCTCAGGAGGTCTAAGCCCCTGAGGAGGAAGTAACTAGCAGGGCGCTTTTTTTATTAAAAAATTACGAATTAACAATTCATGTATCACTACGTGATATTTATTAATAACCGATACATCAAGATGAACGTGGGACGTGCGACGTGGGACGTGCGACGATTTTAGACAATGAGACCCATTGCTCTACGGACAATTCTTCAGCCCTGGCTTTGCCGTTAATACCAATCTCTTGAACCATCTGCTCCCACCGGGAGTTATCTATATTTAGATTCCTCTGCAAGAGCTTGCGCGGATGAGCAAAACCCAGCTTAGCGGTTTTCATAACCTCCTCCGGTTCTATTCCCCACAACGTGCGACGAGCGACGTGAGACATTGGAACGATTCTAAGTATGGCTGACTCCACTTTCGGCGGAGGATAAAAAGCACCGGCGGGCACGCGATGGACGATCGCGACTTCTTTTGCGGCCAGCGCAACCATAAGCGACAATAACGACATTTTGGGACGAGCAACGTTAGAAGAGCGACGTGGGACGATCCTCTCCGCTACTTCCCGTTGTATTAATACCACTACCAATTCAGGGACTTGATCCACCTCGTATAAAGCCTTACGTAACGCCAATGATGTAATGGCGTACGGCAAATTGGATACAAACTTCCATGACTCGTCTTTAACCAAAGTACTCCAATCAAGCTTAGCCGCATCTCCCGACTCAACCTCAACATTCTTTATCGCGGACAAATGTTCAATAAAATTCCTGTCTTTCTCAATAGCTTTAACACTGGCCCCGCGCTCCACCAAAGCCTCGGTCAACACGCCCAAGCCCGGTCCGACTTCCATGACCAGATCGTTTTTATGTAAATCGGCCGCGTCGACAATTTTACCTAAAATATTTTTATCAATTAAAAAATGCTGGCCTAAATTCTTATTGGGCCTCAAACCACGTTCAGACAACAGTTGTTTTATTTGTGATGGATTCATAAGCTAACTCCTCCTTGCCTTAACACAACAACCTGGCCATTGTTTTCTATTTTAATCAAAGTTGAGGGCTGACTATGAGCCAGCAAACCCCCGTCGATGATCAAATCCGGCTGACGTTCGGATGGCTGATCTTTAAAAACCAACCTTACTTCATCGGCCGATAAACAAGCTTTTTGCCCGCTTAGATTGGCCGAAGTGGCGGTAATGGGAAACTGATAAGCACAGACCAAAGCTTTTAGAAAAGCATGCGATGTGACACGAACCGCGGCCAAACCATCTTTAAAAACAGGCATCTGACGGCGCACGCTCATATCTGACGGCTCAAGCAAAACGGTCAAAGGCCCCGGCCAATACCGTTCAACCACTTGAGCGACATAATCCGGATAAACAAATAGTGATTTAATCTGATCCACGGAACAAGCTACCAAGGGCAAGGCCTTGGACTGATCCCTGTCCTTTATACGATAAATCTTGCCCAAAGCCTGAGAATGCCGCGGATCACAACCCAAGCCATAAGTTGTCTCCGTGGGGAACGCTATCACACCTCCTTCTTTCAAGACGTTAACCACCCTTTCAACCGCGGTTGGATCATTTTGTTTTATTACATCCATATGACGTTTTGTTTTCCGTTATACGTTGTTAGTTAATATAATGAGATTGGTACGGCACTCGCGAGTGCCGTACCACAGCACGGCGTTCGGTCGCCCGCACCAGATCCTTCATTAGCACTCAGGATGACAGGGCGACCTCGAAATGTCAGATTCAGTGATGAGATCCTGAACTAAATTCAGGATGACGGAAAAGTTATGATTGCTAATGCGGTACGATGTTACATGCTATGTGCTACATGTTTTGTGAATCATGACGTTAAGTACGTGAGAGGACGTGATGTACGTTAGGTACGTTATTCCCTATTCATCTCTTCCCTGAAAGAACCGGGCTTGATTCCTTGACGCAGTTCGGCCTCCACAAAAGCGTCCAAATCCCCGTCCAATACCCCGTCCGTATCAGACGTTTCATAACCTGTTCTTAAATCCTTAACCATGCGATAGGGCTGTAAAACATATGAGCGTATCTGACTGCCCCATTCTGCGCTATGAAATTCGCCCCGTAAATTTTCGCGCTCTTGCAAAGCTTCTTGTTCTTTCAGCTGTAATAATTTGGCCTTCAAAATCTTCATAGCCATCTCTCTGTTTTGCATTTGAGAACGCTCATTTTGGCATGAAACGGTAATCTTGGTTGGCAAATGCACGATTCTGACAGCTGAATATGTTGTATTGACTGACTGCCCGCCTTTGCCGCCGCTCATAAAAGTATCAATCCGTAAATCATCCGGCTTAATTTCGATCTGCACTTTATCGTCTAATTCCGGCAAAACTTCAACCAAAGCAAAAGATGTTTGGCGCAGCTGATCCGCGTTGAAAGGCGACAAGCGCACCAAACGATGGACTCCGGCTTCGCCTTTTAAATGCCCGTAAGCCTGCCTGCCCTGGATCAAAAAAGTGGCTGACTTGATACCCGCTTCCGTGCCCCGGCTTTCATCCAACAACCTAACATGCCAGCTCTTTTTCTCCGTGTATCTGAAATACATGCGCATCAACATTTCCGCCCAGTCCTGCGCGTCCGTGCCGCCCGCGCCCGCGTGAATGGACATGACCGCATTCGCCATATCATGCTCTCCGTTAAACATCATAGCAAACTCCATGCCCGCGAAACGCTTTTCCAATTCCTGCATTTTATTCACGGCTTCGCTCTCAAAAGACGCGTCTTTTTCTTTTTCCGATAGCTCTACCAATTCCAACAAATCCATGAGCTCGGTTCTTAAAGCGGACCATTGTTCATACTCTTTTTTCAAGTCTGACAATTGCTGCATTTCTTGCTTGGCTTTTTCCGGATTATTCCAAAAATCAGGTGACGAAACTGTATACTCCAAAGCCCCGATCTCTTCTTTGCGAGCCTGCAAATCCAAAATTTTCCAAGCCTGATCAAGCTTAGCGCGTAAATCAGTTATGCGTTGTTTGATATCTTCCAGCATGAACATATGTTAGCCCGAGAATAACCCTGTGTCGAGCTTGTTTGTAGGTTGAACGGACTAGCTCACCGCATTCGACTCATAGCTAACTAATGTTCGCTCAGGGCAGGCTCTGCTCTATAAGGCTAACTCACCCTGCCCTCTCTTACCCAAGAGAGGGTTCTAAAAATAAAAACATTTCATATCAAGGATGATGCGGTTCTTTCTCTTGGGCAAGAGAGGATTCTGAAAATATGAAAACTAAAATATAAAAAAAGAACCGCTCGGAGCAGATCCTTCTAACGAAGGTTCCGAACAGTTCTGAAGAGGCATGGCTCGAGGGTGAGCCTAGCCCTGAATGGCGAACACAAATGTTCCGGCTGCGGGGATGAAGCACAGCATCTTGATCGGTTTGGTTGACCGAAACAGTTGCTGCGAGTCGAGCATACCGTAGACGGCGGCTGTGCTCTCACCGGCTTTGCCTGTAGCAATGTAGACGCGCTTATCTGCGCCACTCACATCGACCCACTCGTGCCAGCGAATGATTCCGTAGGCTGGTCCTTCAGTGCGTCCGTTGACCAACCGCCAGTTGCCTCCGGCAAGCGCGAAGTAGGAGGCTGTGCCGCTCTGGTGCCCAACCAAGTCCCAGGTGTCGTCCCAGGCTTTGCCAAGCGTGGTGTCCACACAAACAAGCTGTTTAGTATCCTCGTGCTTGATCCAGACCGGCTTGCCTCCGGCAGTCAGGTAGTGGGTCACCACCTCGTTACCGCACGAGACCACGGCCGGCTTGCCTCCGGGAATACCTGTCGGATCCGCAGACGGCATGCCATTGGGGATGTTCCGAAACGAGCGACGATGGTATTCGTCAGCCCGCCTCGCAAGCATCAAGGGAGTCCTATCATGTTCAACCCTGTGCCCAACCCCTGATCGAACAACCTCCACATCCGAATCCGCGTTTTCGGGTATCACGGGCGCGGGCGGGGCCCACTGGAACGAGATCTCAATCACGCCCTCTGGGAAGCGGCGCGGACGGACATCGATGTAATCGTACCCGCGCACATGGTCTTCGTTGACCAGCTTCTCGTTGCAAGGGTAGGGGAAGGAATAGCTCGGCGAACACAGACTACCATCCTCCTTCACATACCGGAACTTCCACGGGCTGTTGGGCTGTGCCTGACTGCCCGCGAAAACCGCGTCCGAGGTGCAGGTGTACATCACCTCGCGGTTTTCCGGAGACCACCAGATGTAGCGCATGCCCGAACAACGGGGAGTGTAGACCTGGTCGCCCTTGACCGCCTGCCAGTGCTCTCCGACCCGGCAGGAGTAGATTGGCGTCTTACCATCTTCTCCACCAATAACCAGGTCGCCGATCTCGTCACAGCGGGGTGCGAACGTGCGGTTCCCCATCTGCACCCGCCATTGCTGGCTCGGCGCCTGCGCCCACGCTACTTGCGAAACTCCAACCACGACGAGCACTGTCATCAACAAGTACATGAACTTCATGGATCCCTCCTTTTTTCCTGATCTGACCAGGAAGTGGCCAAAACTCATCTTTTAAAAGATGGGCTGTGGCCATTTCCGGGTATTTACAAAAAGCATCTTCCATCCATGATGGAATGGCTGAATATAGCAAAAAAATACGATTTTGTCAATCCTAATCAGGACCCATTCATTATATAACATCCAAAAAATGACCAAAACTAGCAAAATATAGACTAACTCACCCTGCCCTCTCTTACCCAAGAGAGGGTTCTGAAACAGAACAAACATTTCATATGAGGATGATGCGGTTCTTTCTCTTGGGTAAGAGAAAGTTAGAATGAGTTAGGCTTTGATAACTTCTAATATTTTCATAACAACTCCATCCATATTTGTGATAACTTCATTATTCCAAAAACGTATTACTTGAATATCTTTACTTTTTAAGTATGCCGATCTCTCAACATCATACGCCTTACCCTGTTCTGTCGCGTGTTGACTACCATCGAGTTCAACGGCGATTCTCTTTTCAGGGCAATAAAAATCCAAAATATACGGCCCTACGCTAAATTGTCTAAAAAATTTCAGGCTGCAGACCTGTCGTCCTCTTAATTTCTGCCATAAACAACGCTCAACATCAGTAGATCTTACTCGCAAATTTCTTCGACGATCTTTTAAGATGCGTTCGTTGTTGGTTATTAGCTGCATAGTCTTTTTAAGAATATCACAAATTAACTCATTGAGTCCTATCAGACTAACTCACCTTGTATTGTAAGCCTAACTCACCCCGCCCTCTCTTACCCAAGAGAGGGTTCTGAAACAGAACAAACATTCCATATGAGGATGATGCGGTTCTTTCTCTTGGGTAAGAGAAAGTTAGAATGAGTTAGGACTAACTCACCCCGTATAAGGGGCGTGGCCCCCACGAAGCTTTACGCCCCGCCCTCTCTTACCCAAGAGAGGATTCTGCCACACAAACAAAAATGCCCTTTCGGGCATTTTTGTAAAATTAGTTCAATCAAGATTAGAATTTAAAGCTATGTCTGTATTTGCCAATCATGGGGATCTCCCAGAATTCACCTTGCAGAGTTTTAATAATGGCAATAATAGCCACAATCGCCACGGCTAAGGTGCCCAAGGGGCCGATCAAGAACCAACCAATGATTGGGATAATGCTGCCCGCAATCATAATAATAATGGCAGCTATCAATAAAACCAAACCTTGTTTAGCATGTTCTTTCGCAAACTTAGAATCTTTGGCGGCTAATAAAGGAATAAAAAACAAAATGTAGGCCAAAGCGGCTACGACTTTATTATCATCTATATCCTTTGAGTCAAAGCTTGGTTTGACTGATGCGGTTGAGGCATTTGTTTCTGACATAAATACAATTACGAATAAATAATTACGAATTATTAGGGTTTAAAACCCCTTAAATTGTGCCCATATAATAGCCTAACCGCACAAAAAAGAAAAGGCCGGCCATGGCCGCCTTTCCTAATTTGTTATTTTATATTTAATTATTTTTTATTTATTCACTAGTAGTCCATCCCGCCCATGCCTCCCATATTGGGCATCGGAGGAGCTTCTTTTTTAGGCAAATCCGTAACTACACATTCAGTGGTCAAAAACATGCCGGCCACGGACGTGGCGTTTTGTAGAGCTGAACGGGTAACTTTGGCCGGATCGATAATACCACGCTCCACCATATCCACGCCCATCTCATCCTTGGCCGCATCATACCCCGTCTTACCGGCACCGGATTTAACGCTCTCCACTATGACATCCCCCTTACGGCCCGCGTTCTCCGCGATGGCGAACAAAGGCGCCTCCATAGCTTTTCTCAAAATCATAACTCCTGTCTTTTCATCACCTTCCAAATTCAAATCATCCAATGCCTTCATAGCCTGAATCAAAGCCACACCTCCGCCCGGCACAATACCCTCCTCTACCGCAGCTTTGGTGGCGGCCACGGCATCATCGATGCGGTCTTTCTTTTCCTTCATTTCCATTTCAGTAGCCGCGCCAACTTTGATGACGCCCACGCCTCCGGCCAGCTTGGCCAAACGTTCCTGCAATTTTTCGCGGTCATAATCCGAATCCGTGGTTTCAATCTGTTGGCGGATTTGCGCCACACGCGCGTCCACTTCTTTTTGCTCGCCCTTACCCTCCACCAAAGTTGTGTAATCCTTAGTAGCAATAACTTTATGCGCACTGCCCAAGTCTTCCAAAGTTACGGAATCCAATTTGCGTCCCAAGTCTTCGGTGATTACAGTCGAGCCTGTCACCACGGCCATATCCTGCAACATTTCTTTGCGTCGATCCCCAAAGCCCGGAGCCTTAACCGCCAAAGCCGAGAATGTACCGCGTAATTTATTGACCACTAAGGTGGCCAAAGCCTCGCCTTCAATATCTTCGGCTACAATTACAATTTCTTTTTTGCCAGTTTGCACCACTTTTTCCAAGATGGGCAACAAGTCATGAATAGCCCCGATTTTTTTGTCAGTAATCAAAATATACGGATCCGTGAATTCAGCCACCATGCGGTCAGAATTGGTAATCATGTAAGGAGAGGCATAACCCTTATCAATGCGCATGCCCAACACCACTTCTTTATCAATACCAAAGGTCTGCGATTCCTCAACCGTAATCACGCCGTCCTTGCCCATTTGTTGCATAACTTCGGCGATGATCTTGCCAATCTCTGGATCATTGGCCGAAATGGTGGCCACATTTTCTATTTCCTGATCTTTAACCGGCTTGGCAATGTTATCGCGCAATTCCTTAACAATGGCCTCGGCCGCTTTATCCATACCGCGTTTGACGGACAATGGATTGGCACCGGCTGTAATATGCTTGATACCCTCGGTAATCATGGCCTGCGCCAAAACCGTGGCCGTGGTCGTGCCATCGCCCGCCACATCACTGGTTCTGGAAGCAGCTTCTTTAACCAATTCAGCTCCGATATTTTCAAACTTATCTTCCAGTTCGATTTCTTTAGCCACGGACACACCATCTTTGGTCATGGTCGGTGAACCATAGCCCTTATCCAAAACCACGTTGCGTCCCTTAGGACCCAAAGTCACTTTAACCGCGTTAGCCAGCTGATCCACACCGCGCTTTAAAGCTTGGCGCGCTTCGTCTTTGTATATAAGTTGTTTTGCCATACTTCTAATCAATTACGAATTACAAATTAATAATTACGAATTATTCAATAATCGCGAGGATATCGCTGTCGCTGATTACTAAATATTCCTGATCATCCACTTTTACCTCGTCCGGTGAATATTTTTTAAAAACCACCTTATCACCAACCTTAACTGACATTTCGGCGCGCTGACCGTCTTGCATAACCTTACCCGGACCAATAGCTATGACTTCACCTTGCTCAGGACGCTCCTTGTCCACCGTATCCGGCAAAATAATACCGAACTTTGTCACCTCTTCTTTGGCCAGAGGTTTTACGATCAGACGATCGTGCAATGGTTTTAACTGCATAATTGATGATTAAAAATTTAACGAATTATAGATAAAATCAGGCTCTCAATTAGCAGTCTAAAGTATTATCTGCTAATTAAGTTAGAATATAATAATAAACAAATCATGCCTCCGTCAATAGTTTATTTTTAGCTAAAAAATAGGCGCTATTCAACTTCTTGAGTATAGATGACGGACAAAAGGCCGAAAAAAAACAAACCCACCATTATCTGCCCGGACCAAGTTGTCCATAAATAATGATCCAAAGAACCCAAAACTCCCAAACAAGCTCCCAAACTCATAATCATAGCCCTGTCCTGAACCTGGATGTACTTCCACTGATCCAAGAATCGCCTCAAGATGAACAAACTAAAACCAAAGATGAACAGCCCACCCACAATCCCACAGTTGACCAATATAAGCAACCATACCAAATGAGGGGTTTCAAGTGGAGCCGCGCTTTGATCGATTTTTTTGATACGTGCCAATACGGGCAGTTCGGAATTGGGTCCCGTGCCAAACCAAAGCTTGTTTTGAAAAACCAAAACACCGTCCCTTATGGTTTGCACTCGCGTCACAACTGATTTTGCTTCCAGCCGCTGGTTGGAACTCCCCAATCGGGTAAAAACCAAATCATGATGCAGGACAGATAAAAGTATCAATAATATAACCGGCAGCAAAAAATATTTATTCTTCCACAAGCCAGTTTTTAACCCGCTGTAAATCACAAAAACCAACCCGCCCGCTACCAAAGCCAGCCCAGCGGAACGCGAAAAAGAATAAAAAAGAGCCGTAGTGAACAACCCTCCCATTAGCCACCAACACCATCTTGGGCAACGATCGACCGCTGTGCGTTTGATTGACGCAAGCCAAAAAACAACCACCAAGCCAAAGCTCATCCAAGCGCCCAAAATATTGGGATGCGGAGAACCTCCATATGATCTCAAATATCTGCCCATTTGAGTTTGGACAACCGAAACACCCAGTGAAGCAGGATCTTGCCCGGCCATACCCAGCCATTTGCTCTGAAAAACCATTTGCACAAAAAACTGCCAAACGCCCATTAAAGCCTGCGGGACCAAACCAAGCGCAAACCAAAAAAAGACTTTGTCCAAACCAACTCGCGCTTTAAACAACACTATGCCAAAAGTCAGCAACAACATAACTTGCAACCACCACTGAATGGCCGCTGTTGTGGGATAAGGCATGGCTACCAAAGTAACACCGGCCAAAGCCGACAAAAACCAAAAAATATTACGTTTAAAAACCACCGGCAATGTCTTTTGCTGTTGAGTTAAACCCAAAAGCACAGCTCCGGCCACCAGCAGCCAGGAGGCATAAATAGAGATTCTACCCTGCTCCCAAGGCCAACCCGCCAATTCAGCCTCCCAAAAAATACGTGTTTGCCAAGGCAAAGACAAAACAGCGAGCCGCCACGAAATTTCGAATAATTTACGGGTCAACTCCATACTTTTGGCAGATGTGTCGATAATCTTGTCTGAACTTATCTCTTTGATCCTGAACATGAAATTTTAATACCCGATCATTGATGACCACACGCGAATCTTGGTTGGCCATTGCTCGTATAACCTTGGGGAACCTCTTCCATTGCAAACGCTTTAAAAATCCCTCAAGCCAAGAATTCTGCCGGCTGTATTTAAGTTTACCACCCGCGGAATAATCGTGACCAGACAAAGCTATCCAAGGCTTGGCCAAGGGATGGCGCTGCCGCAACATAAGATTCTGATCCCAAAAATGCCGCATCACACCATCATCCACAAGCGGCATCAAAGAAAGAAACCAATGTCTCAAATAAGGATCATCATCCGGCAAACTCAAGTCCCGAAGATCCAGTTTTTCGTCGGTAATGAAAAAAGATAAACAAACCGGATCCTTTATTTCAGCCTGTTTATCGAAAACCGTAGGACGAGCATTTAATAAAGCAAAAGGTAAAGCGGAAAAAAAACGCGAGCGCCAAATGGTTCCGGTTTTAACAATCACCAAAAAATCCAAATCACCGCCATCACGAGCCTGCCCCAAAGCCGTGGTATTGCATAAAACCACAGCCCTCACCCACGGCAGTTTGCTCAAATATCCGGCTGTCCGGCGAGCGCGCCGCAACTTACGCGGAAAATACAATTCATTCAGCCTGCCGGTTTCAATCTGCTCCTTAAAATCAAACAAAGCGAGCCGGCCTTGAAATTCAACCACCAAGTTCTGCTGTTTAAGCTCATCTAGAGCAAACAATACTTGCTTGGAGTCAACCGGTTGGGATAAGTCTTTCATATCCAAACCCAACAACAACTGCACGCGCGTGGGAGCATAGCCCAAGGCCGCGTTCAAAGCGAGCGTTCTCATGATGCACTCACGCATAAAACGGGCTTAAAACCGATTAATAACTTTACTCATCTGGAGGGAGATGTTCCAGCATTCGACGCCACAGACACGACCTGTGAGCCAACCACGGCATCTGCAACGATTAAAACATCTGATCGCCAATCAACTACCTGATCCCAAGCAACCAACAAAACACTGTCTATGATGGCGGGGATGGCCCGATGAGCCGAAATCGAAAAATTTATAATCCTGCCCGTTTGTTCGTCAACCTCTATAGCTAAAACCTTACCCAAAGCAATACCGCTTTTAGTTTGCGCCATCAGACGAGACTTGGGAGTGAAAATAAACATATTTCATGTAGCATGTAACAATTATTTGTTACGTGTTACGAGTTACGTGTTTTGTGATGTGATATGCGCTTCAGGTGCTGGCGGAATGGGTTTGCGCGTTAACCAATATTGCTGCGCGACCGTCAATAAACTCATAACCAACCAATACAAGGCCAAACCACCGGGCAATTTGATACCAATAAACAAAGTCATGATGGGCATGATGTACATCATCTGTTTATTCACCATGGCGGCCATATCTTCATCTTTAGCTCCTTTATCACCTTGAACTTCAGGCGGAGGAGGTGTAGTGGGGCTCGGCTTTTTCATCATCATCCAAGATTGCCAAAACTGAACACCAGCCGCCAAAGCTGCCAAAACATAATTAGGATTGGCCAAGTCCGTTAAACCGAACAAAGTGGCGTGAATAACGCCCGGGTTGGGCACAAAAGAATACAAAGCCGGCAAAGCTTGTGATTTTAAACCCACGGACAGAGCCTGATACAGAGCGATGAATACCGGTAATTGAATCAACAACGGCAAACAAGACGCGGCCGGATTGACCTTTTCCTTGCGATACAACTCCATCAATTCCTTGGCTTGAGCTTCTTTATCGTTTTTCAAACGGGAGCGTATTTCAGCCATCTTGGGCTGCATGATCTGCAAGGCACGTTGCTGTTTGATTTGCGAGACGGTAAAAGGATAAAGGATCAACTTTACAATCACGGTCAGCACGATAATAGCCACACCCAACTCGCTCCCCGGAATAACACCGTACAGCCAAATCAGCAGGTTCAAGATGGGACGAAATAAAAATTCATTATATAACCACAACATAAAACTCAAAATTAAAAATTACGAATTACGAATTACGAATGATAGACTTGATCATTCTGCTTTCGTAATTTCTTCTGTTTTTTGATCATCAGCCGATTCGATTTTATCATCTTGACCTTCATTATCTTTAACCTCAACGGGCTCCTTAACAGCATCAACGTCTGCCTGTTCCACTGATTCTTCGGCTGCTTCAACCGGCTTGGGCACTGCGTTTTCTGTTTCTTCCTCAACTACTACGCCGATCTCTCCGTTTTCAGAATCGGCCACCACTTCGCCCAATTCCTGATTCAAAATGGTTATTTTCCAATCCGTTAATTTAGCGGCCAAGCGTACGTTCTGACCACCTTTGCCAATAGCTAAAGACAATTGGTCTGGAGTAACATGAATGATCGCCAAATGATCAGCTATCTTCAATTCCACATCCGAAACTTTAGCCGGACTTAAAGCGGCCGCGATGTATTCAGCTTCAACTTCGCTCCACAAAACCACATCCACTTTTTCACCACCCAATTCACGAATAATGGTCTGCACGCGCGTGCCCCGCTGGCCGATACACGAACCGATCGGGTCAATCATTTCATCATTAGTGGAAACCGCCACTTTGGTGCGAGAACCCGCTTCGCGGGCAATATCTTTAATTTCCACGACACCGTTAGCCACCTCAGGAATTTCTTGCGCGAACAAAGCGGCCACCAAACCCGGGCTTGAACGAGACAGACGAATTTCCGGTCCCTTATTGGTTAGAGTAATCTCTCTCAATATAGCCTTGATACGTGTGCCCGGAAAATAACGTTCAGTATCTATCTGGTCTTCCGGCAAAATAACGCCCGTGGCCCGGCCCAAATCAATCAAAACCATCCGGCCTTCGCGACGCTGAACAGTTACGTTCATCAGTTCACCTTCACGTTCTTTGAAATCTTGGTAAATAACGTTACGTTCGGCTTCGCGCAGTTTTTGCATGATAACTTGTTTGGCGGTTTGCGCGGCCATGCGTCCGAAAGCGGTCGGGATATTCAATTCCACCCTGATTTCTTCTCCGATTTGCGCGTCCGGCTTAATGTCGCGCGCGTCCGACAGCATGATCATGGTTTTGGGATTGAAAACAAATTCATCTTCAGCCTCGCCCAATCCCCCTTCGATTCCCCCTTTGACAAGGGGGCTTTCAGTGGAGCTAGCCGGTTTGTCTGTTTCTTTGCTGGCAAATTGGGGTTGCTTATCTTTTTTGCCGCCATGAGCCGCCTCGAATTTTTCGAAATAATCATCCGGCAGCTCCATGTCGGCCACCACTTCTTTAGCATCAAAAATACGGATGCCAGCCGTGGCTCCGTCGTACTGCTCCGGATCAAATTGAGATTTAATGTTTTGATTGCGATTGCCGAAATCTTTGCGATAAGCGGCCGCCAAAGAGGCTTCGACCGCTTCCAAAACCGCTTCTTCGGTTAAAAGCTTTTCGTCACAGATGGCCTTAATAGCCTGGCTTATTTGTGATGCCATACAGTAAATTTTTACATTATTTAACAAAGAGACCCGTTCATCCAGAACGAGTCAACTTTTAAAGACTACAATATTTATCCAAACCTGTCAAATATATCGACACCAATTATTCGTAATTTTTAACTCGTAATTCGTAATTGATTATCAGCACTGTGTATACACAAAACTTGGGTTGCAACTATTGGGAATGGTTTGGTTATAAATTGTATCTACATAGATCTTAAAACCGCCTTCTGTGCCAAAATCATTCCAGGGCTGATACCAAACACATTCATTTAACATGCAATTCTGACCATTAACCATCTCCCCCATTCCTACGCATTTAGTATAAGCTCTGCCGTTATACATTCTATATTTTGTCCCGCGGTAACAATAATCAGGTGAGGGAGGCAAACAGGTATTCCACCAAGTGGTGTTCACACAGCTATAAGCGCCAGACCAACCCGAAGGACAAGCCGGAGCACTGCCTTGGCAGGCTATGCAACTTTGCAAAAGAACCGGATTTCCGCCCGCGCAACCATAAGGCTCCATGGTAAGAATGGTTCTTCCTTGTTGACCCATTGAACAAGGTTGCCATTCGGAGTAGGTAAATGATGTGCAAACAGGTTGCAAAGCCGGGTACACATTGCATGGCCTCCATGTCCATTGGCCCGTAGCTTCATTGCAAGAATCCGTATATTCTCTGCCCCAACGCCCATCAGCCATGACACAAACTCTATAATCCGGATCCATAGCCGGGCAACTCGATCCTGGGTCCACACAAGTATTACTGACTGTGGCCCAAGCACTCCAGGTTGGCCCGGGGCAAGACGAGGTTCTTTGTTGTGTAATCGTTCCCGTTTGACCGGACGGACAACTCAAGGTTTGGCTTTCCGCGGACAGTGGCACACAACCATTTGAAGGCGGAGGGGGTGGTGGTGGAGGTGGTGGTGGAGGATTGGCTACACAGCCACCCCAAACCCATTCACCCGTAACCGTATCGCAATAATCAGCGGTTTGTGTGCCCGGAGCGCCGGTAACTGTATTGCAGGTTCGTGTATCTTGAGTATCGCAAGTTTTAGCCGATAAAGTCAACCAACATCTATTTTCGTTACTCACGTATCTATTAATACATTCGTCATACACTTTTTGGCTGTTATCCAAACATTTTTCCTTTACATATTGGCAACCCGCTTCCGTACCCTGTTGCATAGAGACGCATAAACTATAAGTTGTATCACAACGATTGTTGCTTAAATTCATTTCTTGTTTGCACTCGACAGTAGAATCTTGGCACCATCTGGAAGTGGTCAAATTATATCCCAAATTCATCTTAGACAAGACCTTGGTCGGTATAAACGCGAAGTTAAACTTTAAACCAGGCAGCAATTTAATAAAATTAAATTGATAAAATGTGAAGGCCTTAACTTGACCTGCTTGCAATAAACCACCGGCCAGCACAAGACTGATGAGAAAAAATTTAAAAAACTTCATAAGTATGTAGATTATATGGGACCTGGATTATTACACTGATTTTTACAAACCGTACTGACTAGGGCGCAGTTAGGTTGATTTTGAGCAATACATTGTTCGTAGCTTATATCACAATTCGCAAGACAATTTTGCAGTTCAAAATCATTTAATATACTGATTTCAACCGAGCCTTGGAAAACCGTCCATGGCCTGCCCATCTCGTTATTTTCACTGCATTCATTGGGGAAAGGTGAAATTTTGGCTGAAGGATTAGTATTGTATCTAACCGAAGAGCCGTCCCAACAGCCCAGGTTGGGATGTCGAATCGGATATCTGTTCAAATTATTAAAGTTAAAAGGCGTGGGCTCGACCGGCTCTTTACAATTGCCTGTGCACCAATTCCAATTATCTACCACCATTACTCTTGGAGTGTATCTGACCATCTTTAAAGCGCCATCATAACAACCGCCCTTAGGAGCCATACGTTCGTTCGTACCTTCTCCGTTATCTGTACGGCAATCACCCTCAAACTTATTGGGTTCATATTGACATCTGGGTGTATCACCACAATAATCCAAACCTAATTTGGTTTCGTAGACATGAGTAAACTCGAAATAACCTTGCTGGCAAGCTTCACTGCTGTTGCCGAAAAGGACTCTTGTTTTACATTGATTAATACCTCCGCAATTACCCTGATCTGAATTTGTTTTATAGCAGAATTTATCTGTATTTTCACAGCGCCCCGCTAGTAAACAAGAACCTGCCCCTGGAGGACAATCCGAATCATTTGTACAAGCCAAGCCAGGTACAGCACTGCACTCTCTATCTGTATTACAAATTGGTTTTCTGTTTTTTAATTTGGCATCATCAATAACCGTGGTTTGACCATCACCCCAATCAATTACGATCTTACGCAAAGGCAATTGGTCGTGCGCGGCCCAGGCATAAAAGCGTACCGTGGCCAAACCGCTTTGAGATCCAAGATAAGCAACCCCTTGAATGCTATTATTAACACTAAATGTGTCCAAATAATAAACCAGCTGGGCATTGGCGCTGTCTGCCAATCTATAAGCATCAGCAGCCGCAATTCTTGGAGGCATCGGCTGATACATAGCGATCAACTCACCTTTTTGATAAGTGTTAGAATAATTTGCCATGTATCCAAATGCATCCAAACCGCTGGTTACATCAGTGGCCGAAGGGTAACGTTTTAGGATTTTATTATTATTATCACCCTCATTGTTAGTCGAAAACGGATTGCCTAATTCATAAGACATTGGTTTAGTGACCAAGGGCATGAAACCAGGCGAATGTGTGCAACTATCGCAATCTTGATCTACAGACGCTCCGGGCAAATCACTGCAAGGTTCAATATATGATGGAGGCAAATACGTACCCGGCTCCATTCTACATTCCGGAAGATTTTTTGTTAGATCGCATAAGGCGCTAACCAGTATATTATTTTCCCCAATGGTCATGTCTTGCGGATTAGCCTCATTGACATAATCTTCGTAGTTCCATTCCTTATCAATCAAGTCCTGATTACATTCTTCTTTAAATCTCACCTTTTGTCCGGTTCTTTCGCAAATATAAGCCGTTCTTATCGAACCAATTGATTCATAATTAGACTCGCCTTTAAAATCAGATTCGGTAAAGGCTTCCGGTTGACCGTCCAAATTATAAGTAGCGCTAAATAAAGTGGTCATGGCCGGATCTATCGGCGAGCCATGTTCTTCGCTCACTTGAGATGAGGGAATAGACTTCCATACTTCATCTTCCCAAGGCATGAGAAACAAATTGCCCTTGGCCTCCGTCACATCACCCCGTCTTGAGACTATTCTAGGACCAAACCAAAACTTATCAAGAAGAGTCCTACTTTCCCAATCGGTTGGATCGGTCCAAGTATCTTTGCTTTTAGCAAAAGGCATGTCGGCGTTAGGTGCAAACTCGCTAAATTTTGACGTGGCGTCTATCGTGCCGACTGCCGGCTCACAATGCGCGGGTAAATATAAGTTATATTTTTCATCAGCCTCGGAGCCAAGCCCCGCAGGAATGACCCCCGGATATAAATCAAAAGCAGAATGATCCGGTTTCATGACCAACCCCCAACCAACTTTATTGTAAAAACCATATTGCATAGATTTTGCTTCCGCATCAGCCAACCTTAAATTATTCAATGCGATTTCCGAAGTTTCGTTTCCGCCATTGTATATATCGATTCGTTTATTAGCGTCCTTTTTTAAAGCCTCTCTGTAGTAACCATCAAAACCGAAGTACTCGCAAACATCAAATAATTCTCCAAAATAATAGTCCGTCACATACTTAATGCCATCGGCAATACCAGTTCCATTCACAAAACGAATCTCTCTATGCATGGAATTTATGCCAGAATCATAACAAACCGTATTTTCCATAACCGCAGAAAATACATTGGTAAAATTCATTTGGCTCCAAGGAAAAACCGCATTTTTTACCGTTGGCTCGCCCAAACTATTTGCATCATTGGACACAAAATTGCCAGGCACATAATGCGAATTACCTGAAGTATCCTCCAAATGGGTTTGTGCATTATATAGTGTGCCCTTGTTATACATCACATGCACCTGGTTTGAACCTTGATATGGCTCTACGTCAAAATCATCAATCTCGTCATGGCCATCCCAAACACCATGTGTTACACCCTCATCACCATCATCATGGTATATATTTGAAACGCCCGCAAAGCCCAATGAACGTAAAAATCTTTGCCAAAAATTTACTACAAATGGAGCCATGGTAACCCGCCTTTCAAAAACAGTGCTTTGATTATTGTGTATATAGGCCTGATCTACAATATCCGTAAATTCACGCGCATAAGCATTGGGTATTTGATAGAAATTGGTTCTCAACAGGAAAGAAAGCAGATCCATAACAACATGATGAGCCGCTTCACGATAGTCTCTGGCAATCGTATCTGTACCCGCTCCTTCAAAGTGGCCTCCATCATACATGTAGGTCTCTACTAATTGATAAAAAACAACTATCTGTTCAAAATAAGAACAAATACTATATTTATCATTAGTTGCACAATTCATTCCGACATCATTTCTATTTTTAGTTTCAGAATCATAAGTGTGTCCAGTACCATGCTCATAGTCTACCGTGCCCACCTCTCGCCCAAACGGCCTTAAATACCGCCAAAATTTCAAGACATTATTAATTAACAATGGCGGTGTATTGATTTCCATTTTATACTTATCAGCTATCTGTTCGGTGGTTATAGCAACACCGTTATATTTATACGGTGTAGGCAAACTGACTCTTATATTGTCGACATTATCTGAAACTGGATTGACATTATCCGGTGAATCACTAAAGATTTTCAATTCTTTTAATCCAGCATAATAACTACTATTAGCAGCCCCGCCCTCATCATGCATACCCCACCATTGGTTGGTGTTAAAAGTGCAATCCGCGTTTGATATGCACCTTGATGCTGTATTGAAGCCTAAGCAATAACCGGTGCCGGGCATTAATTCCGCGTAATCATCATCCGCATAAGTGAGAGTTATACCTCCCACCGGTTGATCGGTATCATAAATCCAATTATAAAAAGCTAACTGCGTCATATCTATCTGACCCGTACCAGTACCCAAACCTTTAAAACAAAAACCTTGTTTTGGAATATTAACCGTTTGCGAAACAGACAGATTGGACGCTCCTTCTTCATTAGATGTAAACGTATGATCTTTTCTTTCCAATATCTCACCTATGGTACTGGCGTTTAAAAAGTTTCTAGTGGATTGCTTGATAACCTTAGGGCAATCAACAGAAGAATAAGTGTCCACGCCTAAAGAGTCTGAATAATCAGGCCTGCAACGCAAACCCGGTTCCACGGAATCACTGCCACAGATATACATTTGTGCATCCTGACTTTTCGATCCTGTCTTGCCAGTGATACTCTCCATATCATAAGGTCCAAAGTTAATAGAATCAGGCACCAACAAAGCACCATCATAATGGCTTGTTTGGCCAGCATTTTTAAAGATAGCTTCTAATAATATTTCCGTGGATTTGCTCCATACATAAGTATCTGGATCTTCGATATCCCCACTCACAGTTACTAGGCCATTAGTTTCTAAAAACAAACCCGGGTAAGAAGAACCGCTCGGTTCTATATGAGATGGTATTTGTAGAGCTATTTGCCTAGCAATACGCGCTTCCAAGGACTGCTCGGCACCAAACACCTTGTCATAATCGCCACCCGTAGGATCCGTATACTGCCTTGTGGCATAACCAACCATGGTAACATTGTCCGCTCTAGCTTCTTTGATATAGTCTAACAACTTCTTAGCGACTATCCCTATATTCACATCCACAGGATCCATACCACCGCTTTTCATGGGCTCATAAACATGAGCTGGAAACTGAAGATTATTAGGTTGGCATTTTACAAAGGCTAAATCACGATCATAATCAACAATAAAATACGATTGTTGAACTAAATACGACACCATTTTCTGTATATTTTGCGGAGTTAATACATATTCCTGATAATAATACGGGAGACCACCAAGAGACCATTCGGCACCCATAAAGACATCAACTTTAGATGCATCTGCAATTTCATCAACCCCTAAATTATTATCCGGTTTAACCATGTTAAGGACTTCATTTTTTTGTATGGCACCCGCAGTGCAATTGGCTATAATTTTTGGGTTATGAAAACTAAACTTAACTCCTTCACCAAAAATATTATATTTTTGTAAAGCAATAAACGGATCATTGCCCGACTTCTTGGCCATACAACTTCCATATAAAGGCTTTTCTAAAGTCAAAGTGCCGATATCGCTGTCCTTATATGAGTAGTACATAACCGGAGCGTTATGGCACAGCCCGTCCGTATTTTTATCTTTATTCGGATCCCGGCCGCAAGACAAACCGCGATTAACGCCAGACAGGGCATTACATTCCCATAATTGAGCTAAGTCATCCTGATCCGTGACTTCCGTGGCATCATCCCAACCAGAGCACATACGAATATTTTCCAAGGCTTGATCCTTAGTTAAAGATCCATTATTCAGATACATACAAACCGGCTTGGTACTAACCTCTGTACCCGCTTTATCCGGCCAATCCGCGCACACGGGAGTATTCGGATATATCTGGTTAGTATCCCATTTATATATCTTATAGATTCTGGCAAATAAATTGGTTAATGAAAACCATGGATCCATATCCGTGCCCACAAAATCAGCCGCCAAACCTTTGCCGGCATCCGGGAAGGTAGGAGCTTTCCGCGGGTCTGAAGAAGCGGGTACTGAATCGCCCATAACCATGGGGTCACTGCCAATATCCGCCGCGGCCACGGCTGAACCAAAAGGTTCGTTGACGCGCCCGTATTTCGCACCAATGTAGGGCACCACAAAGGCACCGCTGGCCCAAATTCTATCCGCAAAAGTTATACTCTCTTTGGTTTGCGGTTCTTGTGTTTGCGCCACAACTTTACAAATATCTACCTTAACTGTTTGCAATTTTAGATACATGAGCGCATTATCTGTTCCCGTAAAACTACCGGTACTTCCAGTAAACTGATAAGGAATACAAGCAGAAACCCAGAAGCCTACAAACTGCCATGGACCATTCATAGCCCTGCTCTCGACCATGTCGCCGGAAAGAGCATTTTCTTCCAAATTCACATCTTGGAACATGGCCCGTATTGAAAAATACGGATGATCAGCATCACATCTCCCATTATTAACTGTTTTAGGATTGAAGAAACCTTGATCCAAAGATGGGTTGGTTTTTACTATCTGATCTTCGTAAACATCTTTAGGATAGGAGAACCTTCTATCTTCGGACTGAACCTTGTAATTGATTTCCCAAAATTTATAATAACAACCATTGCCACTATTAGCCTCATCAAATAAACACCTTAATCTAAACGGAGTATTGGAGGAATCACGTAATAGATCCTCGCTCCTTCTGTCTAGGATACCTGAAAACTCTTGCTTAAAGGCATCGTAAATTTTATTTGATTTTTCCAGGGTTTGCTGTAAATAATCAGTGCAACTAAAATCTTCAGACGTCATTGGAACATGACTTTCCCCTACCCACAAAGGATTCCATTTGCAGGCACTGCCATCCGGTGTTTTAACCATTAAAAATCTGAATAGACCATAACGATAATCGAAAAAGTTTTCGTCCTGGAATTTTTCCAAGGCCGGTCTGTAGGGAATAAAATATTCGGAATACGTTTTATCATGAGCCGGACCAGTCTGAATCCACAAACCTTCGTCTTTTGAACAAATAGAACTACTTTGCAGCCCCTGGCAAACCATAGCCCTCCTGCAAGCATCTTTCATCTTTATTTGACCGGGGCTGTCTGTAAAACTTTTTTCAACACCAGAATTACTGGAACCATTTAAATAAACTGATTTTTTAGATGAATTGCTTTGGGTCATGATATTCTGATATGAACAACCAAAATTAGTGGTAAATCCAGGTGCTTGAAAATCGACCCCTTCATTAACTAACAGCGACTGATTAAATGTTTTTGTGTTATGGTCAAAATCATTAATCACTTGATTCTGAGTACCTCCCACGCAAAAATATTCCCCTCTGCCCTGCGGCGGCATGTATCCGGCGGTAACCGCGTTATGAGAAGGATTATAACGACCGACCGGGTTAAGAGGCGCCCAAGTCAAACACGGGGCTAGCGCTTGAGGAGCATCTATAGTCCTGGTCAGGTCTCTTTCAAAGCAATAAGCGTACTTGCCGTTCACTATAACCAAGTCTTGGAATTCTTGGCAGGTGCCGCCCGGACCGCAGGGTTCAAAATCACCCAACACCTCTTGAGAATACAGCATCTTGCCGCCCGCATTGGGAATGAACTGACGGTTAACGCAAGGTTGTCCGGCTTTGGTGCCGCCTTGGCAAATACCCACTGTGGGAGAAGCACCGTATAAACCGTAATACAATTCCGTGCCGTCCGAGTATCTGGCTTTGCGGTATGAACAAGAACAATCTTCGCCGTAGACGCAAGTTTTGGCGGACGCGAAGCCCGGCACCATTTCTTTAGGCGTGGGCGGATTGGTATCCATGTTCCAAGATTGAACAAAGTAAGTGGACAAGGGAGAACCTTCTTCCGGATAAATCTGGCATTCCGCAGCCGGCATCACAACCTGGAATCTAGCATTATTGATATTAATACCTCTTTTAAGCTCTTCCAATATCTGATCTGCGTCTAAATTAGTATCCATTAACTGACCTTGCGCTATTTGTAAGTAAGATGAAGCTTCAGAGATGGGCAAATAACAATTACCGTCCTTAATATAGCCGGTTCTACCGGTACGAGGATCCTGACAACGATCATTATTCACATTAACTATCGAATTCGTGGGCAAAGAAGCCATCAAACGTTTGTCGGTTTTATATTTATCCGCCAATTGTGTATGTACAGTTTCCAGCAAATCAGACCCTACAGATCTGGTTACCACATCGGCTAATAAATAATGATAGGGCGCCGTATAACCAGAGTAATCCAATTTACCAAACCCAACCTCTCTGGAGCTGTAACTTTCCGGCGTCACGAACTGGCCAACTGACAAGTAATCTTCTTTATCTCTATCCGTAAATTCAGCGCAATAAATATCTTCCGTGCTCCCGCCGTTCTTTTGGCAAATCTCAAAATCAGTACATTGAGTGACAAATTTTTGTTGAGCTGAATCATAAACCGTTTCACCCGTGCGACAACCCATCCAACGCGCGCATTCACGATCCATTTTGACCTTGATGACCACATTGGAATCGTTAAACTGACAAACCCCGCCTCCACACACACCACTGTCTTGGCAAGGCAGTCCATCAAAATTCACGTCTTGGGATTCGCACTTGCCGGCACCTGCTTTTTGGCAAAACTCATTTTCAGGATCTCCGGCGCAATCAATGGGAGTTTGCGGAGCTCCGCGCTCTGACATCACCTTTTCATAGGTGGCCTGGCTATTAGCCTCCAAAGTACCTACGCTTTTATCTCTAAACAATACGCAACCGGACAAAGGATCAGCCACACCTCCGCAAGTACGCTTATCCAGCTTGGGACCATTAATCATGTAATAAGGCCTGCCGTCGGGCCGGTTGGCATCCGAAGTATCATTCGGATCTACAAACTCCGTGCACTCGCTTTGGTCCAAGGGGCAACCGCCTACCCAGCCGGCATACGCATCTTCGGCCGAGTACTTAAGCAAATACTCATTACCCGAAGCTAAGAAAGACGGATAGCAAGGAATATCAGTTCCTTCTCTGAACCAACCTGAATATTCTCCATCTGCCGGGATATTGTACGCATCGTTTTTCTTTAATGTTTTAACTTTGCTCCACACGCACTTTTGATTGCCCGGATCGCGGAAATATTCGGTTATGTTACCGCTCTGGAAACGGTCGCAGAACAATTCATCTTTACGGCAAGCCAAGTCAGGCTCACCGTTTTCGTCTATCAACTTATCCAAATTCTGTTTAAGTAAAACTGTTTCAAATTTATAAGCCTGAGTTTGATTTTGATAAACATTAATATCCGATGAGTTGATTTCAAAACCCGTGGCTTCTAATTGTTGCCTATCTTGACGGAAGACGGGTTTGCCATAAGCACGGCAACCGTTTTCCGAGGCCGTACAGCGCGCACTAGCATCATCGATGGCGTAATAATAGCGGTAACCTTGGCTGGTATATGACCAATCACCGTAAAATTGCTCTTCGTAATTTTTGCCATCTTGTGTCTTGCGGTAATTAGGCGAATTGAAATCCGAAGGCAAGGGTGTGCCCGTTATGTTGTAAGCTTTTGGATAAGTGTAAGTCTCGCTGTTCGTGTCTATAAAGCCTTTGCAGCCAATAGCCGTTTCTTGGCACAAACCGCTGAAATTGCGCGCAAAAATCGTGTTCCCATCCCGGTCATTATAAGCCCGGCAACCCACCATGGCCCTGGGCAGAGGCGTGCCTTCTGGTGTGGCATCGCAAGCCAAAGGTATGGCCCAACGATTCTTTCTGACAAATTGGATGTCGCGCAGTTCATCTACGCTGAACGTATCAATATACAAGACATTATCCTGGTTCAAATTGCTGGGTGAAATTATTTCAATCTCCATGGGATTGGCACCGGGCGCGAACGGACCGAATTCAAATCTGGCCCAATTGATATCCGGATAAAAAGTGCCAACTTCTTGACCATCCACTCTAACCACGGCCGGGCTGTGTCCCGCAGCCTTGGTATGATCGGTCTTGGCCCAGAAAGAAACCCGCATTAATGAGTCGGTGGTGGACAAGGCCAACTTCAAAACCACATCCACATTCTGACCGGCCGGAGCTTCCAAGCGCAAAGATCTGTCACCCACCAAAACCGATTCGTCTGAAAAGCGCATGTCCAAAGTGGAACCGGTTTGCGGAGCAAAAGCCACACTTGTGCCCGTAGCAAAAGTATCTTCAAAGACATTGACGGCATTGCGCCCGGTGGGGCCCAAGTAGGCTCGGCAACCGCCGGCCACGGACGAACAGGTTAAGCTTTCGGCAGGCAAAACTTGATAGGTGCAAGATGAGCCGGAAGCTACAAATACACCGCCTGTTTTTTCACAATCAGCCAAAGAAGATTCATCTTTTCTGAATTCCGTGCAACTCGCGTTCGAAGAAACGGTTTGTGAATAATAAACATAGTGAACATTGCCGGCCGAATCATAAAACTGTCTGCAATCCGGATCTAATCCGGCCTTCCAATTCAAATCATTGCAATTATTCGGGTCTTTGATATAGCCCAGCAACGTGGCTCGTTCTTGAATCAAAGGCGGGCTCGAATCAATCAAAGCCGGGTCAGCAGCCGAAGAAATCAAAGACCAGGTGCGCAATTGATAACCGCTGACATCCGAGCCTTCCCAAGTAAAATAGGTGGCTGATTTTTCATTGGGCTTTTGGCACAAACGAATATCCTTGTAGTAATCAACACTCTCGCCGCCCACACCGACAGATTCCATATTGGTAAAAGGCTCGCAACCAACATCCTGCAAACTGCATTTATCAGCCAAAGAAGGAATAAAGAAAGCTACGGTTTCATCCTCCGGATCATCAAAATCAGGATCAGACGGGTTTCTGATTAAGTCAAAAGAAGAAGCCAGCTTGCGATATTCTCCATAACCCGCGCAAATAGGCGGACATAAATCTTGCGATGATAGTTTAGCCGGAATCTCAACCGACCAAGGATTGTCCACTTCGGTATAACCTTGGCAACCCACATCTATTTGACTGCAAACACGCGCGAAACGAGCGCAAGCCGGATGATCTGTTTGGTCATTGCCCGTACATTTATATTCATCCGGAGCAATCTTTAAATACATCTCCTTCAAGCCCGTGGCCAAGCCGTCGATAAAAGGCGTAACCACCTCACCCTCTTCAAGTTGAATATCGTCAAATGAAATACTTGAATTCATCTCAAAAGAGAGATAAAAAATTTCAGCTTCTTTGGGCGTGATAAAGTTACAAGTCAATCTGTGCCAAGCATCATCCTTATCAAAACCACCAATCAAGATGGACTGCGAATTATTGTCCCACGAGCAACCCTCATAAGTAGTAACATTGTTGCCCGTAATGTCATAATTTTGACCCACCTGTTTCAGAAAATAAGACATGACGGGAAAGGCGGGCAGAGTCGAACCGACTTTAGCCTTATAATAGAAAGAAAGGGTGTAATTCCTATTCGGACTAACTGCGATCTTCTGGATTTGCGCAGTACAACCATTAAAACTATTCGTATTCAAACCACTGGAATGTGCACCTGAATTCGATTCGGTCGTCAACTCCATAGTCCCCATACATTGACCAATAGCCTCGCTCTCCCAGCTTTCAAAATATAAAAATTGAGTGACGCCGCCATTTTCCGTGGTCACAATATTTTCAAAAGAAGCATTGGCCACCAAATTCAAAGCACTCTTACCGAATTCGGTTTGAAGAACCTTGGTACAGCCTTCAGACGAACAAGATTCAACCCCCTTATCCATATATAAACGCGGTCCTGTAGTGGCCGTGCCCACCCAAAGTCCATCCGGAGTTTGCGCGTCATAAACATAGCGCTCCGTGGCATACCACATACAGCTCATGTTCTCTTCCGAACATTTGCCTCTGTCCACGGTATTACGCAAAGCTGAAACCTGACCGCCCGAATAATTGTAAGTCCGGCAACTTACGAATTGAGGATCGCATTCTCTGGAATCAAATTTCCAAACCGGGCGTTCAGCCAAACAATAACCATAACCTCCGGTACATTCTCCGGTTTGCGATGTACTCAAACAGCTGACCATGTCCCCGCATTCTTCCAAACGACTGCCTATCTCCGGCAAAATAGCATCCCCATAACCTTTGGCCCGGCATTGATATTTAGGCGCGGTCAAAACCCAGTTCGGATCTATCAAATGGCACCAAGGATGATCTTTATCCAGCTCGCCTTGGCCGTTGCAATCATAAAATCCTCGGATCACTTCGCCCAAGGTGATATAACGCCCGTTCTTTTTAACATTATAGGGAGAATTGGCCGCCATTTCCCAACCCACCGGGATAATGCGCGACAAACGCATCTTCTTTAAATTGCCTCCGCAATATGCTCTTTGGGCGCAGGTGGGATCGGTATTGTTTTTAATGTCATTTTCCGGAACCAACTCCCAGTCCGCGTGCAAAGCTTGGCTGGACGGCGAGAAAGACGCGCCTTCAGAGCCCAAGCCAGCAGCCCGCCCCACAGTCAAAGCTCCGTCTTTGGTTCCCACTTGTATGGCTACGCCCAAGGCCTGATCCATGGCGCAATTAAAGCGTTTGCGCGGAGTATTACAGGTGGTCAGTTCGGTAATGATATCCAAATCATCAGATGAAGAGAAATTGGGCAATAGATAATCTCCCAAGGCCTTGGCAAATTCTTTGCGCTGATATAAATCTTGAGCTTCACCCGAAGCATCCACGTTTTTTAAAGCTTCAAATTGCAAACGAATTTCTTCGGGTGTGGTCCCGCCCACGCCGTCCACGCCCGGGCCGCTGGGATCCAGCCATTTGTGCAAAAGACCAACAATCAAGGTGTTGGTAAAAGTATTCAAAGCTAATAACGGAATATTTTCCAAGCCCACTAAAAAATAATTGCCCAAAATAGCGGCTCTTTGCTCACCCTCTGTTTGAGCTGTCATTTTCAATGGCGACATCTGCTTATAGCTATCTTCAGCCAAAGTAGTCGGAATGTTAATTTTACCGGTCACGGCATCGGTCACTGCCTTCCAACCCTTATTCTCATTGCGTTCCAGGACGGAATCCGCATTGCCCTTTAGCATGTAATTGAAGTAGGCACTGTTCATTTCCACGCCCACAGACAAATCACTGGCTCCATAGGCCACGGACGGACGATGCAGCTGCAAAGCGTCGCGCGACTCAATCATGTCTTTAACAGCCGAAAAATTCTCGGCTACTTGTTTGTATCCGCAAGCTCTTCGGCCTAATCTGCCGGCTTCTCCGATGGCAAAAGTTAATTTTACGTCCAACGGGCTGGGAGGTTCGCAAAAACTGAATCTAACCAAACCGCCCGTGGTCTGCTGGGTCCAGTCGCCCACGATGGTATCCAATCTATCAATAAACTGACTGCTTAAATCATCAGCCTGATTCTCCAGCCAAGAACCAAAAGGATCTGACCAAAAACGCGGTTCATCACCCGGATTACCGGTCAGCAAATCACTGGCTGCTTCGTAGGCTATACGCTGAGCAATCATGGACATGGCATCAATCAAGCCTCCAAACAAGGCCGTGGCCACGCGCATGCCCCACTGTTGTTTTAAATATTCAGCCCGGCGAAACCACCACTCTTGAGAGTCTTTCCTGACCTTATCTTGCGCATCAGCAAGAGCGGCCGCCCGCAAACCCGCATCAGCCACCGGCGCACCCGGAGTGCCCGCGGCAGCGGAAATGGATCCAAGATACTGCAAACCAGCGTCCGGATATGGACCGATCGGACTGGTTGGATCTATTTGGCCATAAGCTTGAGCGCGAACTTCCAATACTGGAATAAAAAAGGTGAACACAAAAAACGCAAGCATCGACACAACCACCACTTTGCTTATTGTTTTATTTTTTATTCCAAACAACATACTCAATTAATTTTCTTTAGTGCCGGTAGCTGAATTAAGGGCCGGATTGTCCGCGATTATTTCCGCCTTAGCTTCGTCAAAAAACCGCAACAATTCTTCATCCGACAAGCTGTCCATCTTAGCCTGATCTACTTTGCCGGTCTGCATCAAAGCCTGTCTTAACAAGGCAGGATCCCGCGGAATGGCATCCAAATCAAATTCCACCCCAGCTTCTTCGGCCGCGCCCCTAAAATTTTCACCCACCTGATTCTCGCCCATCAAAATACTGCTTAACTGATCATTAACATTGGGCTGGCCAGACACATCCATCAGAGGAAAGGAATCCGTCGGCAAATCAAACTTCATGGACTGAGCTGTGCAAGGCTCGCCCAATTTGCACAATGGATTCTCACCCATGGCAATTTTTATATTATCCGGCACACCATCCCCGGCCGTACTCCATAAATAAGGCGAACTTTTATAGACATTCTGCTCATCCCAATCAGACAAACCATCTCCATCCGAATCAATCCGCTTGGCCAAAGCTTCTTGTTCTTGAGCTTGATCTTTAAGCAACTCAACATTCTTGGAGGCTTCTTTAACCGAAACTCTAAAAGGCGCACTGATGCCCTCTTTGACCGAAATATAAGAAAAAACCAAGGCCATGCAAGAAAATAACACAAAAATAGCAAAAAATGCCTTCTGTTTTTGCTCCAAGCGCTGCCAATGCGTTTTTAGGGCTGTGATAAAACCGTGGGAATCCTCCTGCATACGGCTCACACATAATAACACGGCTGTATATAAAAAAAAACGGCTTTTTTAGCCTAACTGGGGACAAGATGACCAATTATCAAATAAAAAATAAAAAATAAAAATTCAGGAATCGCTAAGCGATATTTTTCATACTAATTCGCGAAGCGGCACATCCATTCATAATTGATAATTCGTAATTTTTAATTGATTTTAAGCCCATTTCACCTTAACCTGACGACCGTCTTGCTTGATAGGGATCCTGATTTCCAGCAAACCGTTCTTGATTTTAGCTTCGGCCGCGTCAGCCGCCACATGAAAAGGCAAAACTATGGACCGGCTAAAAGAACCCCAATAGCATTCTTGATAAAAAACACTCTCGGATGACATTTTTTTATCGTATTCCCTGGTTCCGCGAATAGTCAGCAAATCACTGCTAATGGAAACATCCAAATCATCAGGCGCCACCCCGGCCACTAAAGAACGAATCACCAGCATATCCTGATCGCGATAAACATCCACAGACAACTGACCTTCATCTTCGGACGCGGACATCC
>JBGSVN010000003.1:0-439792 GCA_041752935.1 Patescibacteria group bacterium | reverse complement strand
ACTTAAAAATTTCCCCTCGGGACGTTGCACTAAATTTTAGCCTTGCGGGGAATATAACAAAGGATGTGAGGTTACGAAGTCTTGCAGACTCCTCCACCCAAATCGCTCCCTACGGTCGCAACTTCCCATATCCCTGTTGTTGTACGAAATAATGAAAAGTTTTAAAATTTCTTTCAGAAATTTATTTAAAACAATTTAATTTTTTAAAACACATAATCTATGAAAAAAAATATTATTCCAATTCTAGTTGTTATCATCGTGCTAATGGGAGGATATATTTTTTGGAAACAATCTAACTCTTCTAGTAGTAAAGACTTGTTTGCAAAGAAAAAAGAATGTCAGGGGTTATATAATCAAGCAAAAAATCAAGTTGAATCAAAATGGGCAGACGCAATATTTGATCCACAAATCGAAAATCCTAAAGTTTATTACAGCTCTAAACTTGATAGTTGTGTTTATCAATCAGAAGTAATTCAAAGCTACGATACTTTCTCAACAACTTCAGCCACATATTACTTAACCATTGTTGATTTATTAAATAATCAAGAGCTGGCAAGTGTTGTTTGCAACTCAAAAGCAAGTCTAGTAAGTGAAGAATATAACAATATTCCACAGCATACATCAGAAGACTTGAAAGAATTTTCTCAATGTACATCTCCTATACATGAAAAATTAGAAGAATTGGAAGTCTTAAAAAATTAAATTGTTTCAAATATTTTGCTGTCGCAAAATTAAAAACTTTTCATTACATCGTACAACCCGGCATATCTGACTACGGCTTTTTACAAAAGCCTTCGCCCAAATTGCTATCGCAACTTCAGATATGCCGAAACGTTAGCTTGAAATAATCATTCCACTATGAACAAATACGTTAAATATTTTATCACTGGAGCAATCGCAGGAATTCTATTACTCTTTTTGAGTTACACCTGCACCCTGATTTTTCCAGCACAATACAGAGGAGATCACTGGGATGGTGGCTCTTGTCAACTTTACTGGCCAATTATGTTCCCAACAATGTTTTTATCTCCTGCCGCAGGAAACATTATCATCAATAATATGACCTTCAGATGGATTTTAATTATTTTAATAATGGCATTTTCTTATGGTCTAATATTTTTATTTATAGGAACAATTATCCATTTTATAAGAAAGCTGGTGAAATGATTTCTTTAAATAACAGCCCCCATGCGCTACGGCTACGGACTCCCCCAATTTTCGGGTTATCCCGATCGCAATAAAGTTTTACACAGCTTGCCTCTTTTCAAAATTGTAAGTTTATTTTAAAGTTTAATTAAGACAACATTATGGCGGATCGTGGTCGTCGCCAAACCATGATAACATCGCCATTTTTTAGAATTTAGCTCAAAAAACAGCCAAATTTATTCTATTGCTGACAAAAAACCAAATATTAATTCAAAAACTTTTAATTAAATTATCTAAAAAATGGAATTTTTTGAATTTACGAGAAAGGAGGTTTGCCATACTATAAATATACCTGATGATTATTCGATTACTTTAAATCTTAACTTATAAATATATGAGCATAATACTATGGATCATTTTTGGTGCGCTTGTAGGCTGGATCGCATCCATGATAATGGGCACCAATAAACAGCAAGGACTGCTGGGCAACATCGTAGTAGGTATCATCGGAGCCTTCATCGGCGGTTTGGTTATGAATTTACTGGGAGGCGCGGGGGTAACCGGTTTAAACTATTATAGCTTTTTAGTGGCCTTAGGCGGCGCCATTGTTCTAATTTGGCTATACAGAGCCATAGCCCGATAGCCAACTCAATAATCATAATCAGATTAAAGCCGATCATAAAACCGGACAAAATTGAAGAAATTATAATGTCCACCAGAGGCGGACGAGAAAGTTGCACGCCATTTGGATTTGACGTTGGTTTTGACGTGGTTAAAGCTATCTATGACCAGCTTCTAACATTCAATTATCTTTGTGAATAAGTTAAACTTACTAATATGTTAATTCTCACCTTCTTGTTATGGTTAGCATCTTACAGCCAAGATGTGGGTTTTGATAATGTTTTAGGTTTAGAAAATATCACTATTGATAATATTGATAATGTTGAATATAATATAGATAAACAAAATACCTATATGCAAATGGCCGAGAGTCAAACCATTGAACTTCCAAAGTCAGTTTCACTTAAAAATGTGCCTTTTACAGCCCAGGCTCCTTTTGGCAATTGGCAGGATGAGCGCCAGGGATATGGTTGTGAAGAAGCTAATTTGGTGATGTCTATGCATTGGGTCAAGCATCAACCACTAACGCCAGAGATTGCCTTGCAAGAAATTTTAGATCTGACTGATTTTGAAGTTTCAATTTTGAATGAACATCACGATTTATCCTTGGCTGATACATTCAGAACTTTAAGGGAGTTCTATAAATATGATAATGCTTTTATAAAATATGATATTGGAATCAACGATATCAAAGAAGAATTAGCCAAGGGCAACATGGTCATCGTCCCCATAAACGGACAAGCGGTTAATAATCCCAATTACAATGCTCTGGGCCCGGCTTATCATCAAATTTCAATTATTGGTTATGATGATACAACTCAAACATTTATCACCCACGACCCGGGCACCAGGCAGGGGGCAAACTATAAATACACCTATCAAATAATTGAAAATGCCTTGCGGGATTACACAACCGGTTATAAAAATACTTCCCCGTTAGAGCAAACGAGCATGTTAATCATACAACCGAATTAGACTGTTAAAATAGCCAGCTTATATAAAAGTAAGAAGTCAAACAGATGACCGCGATCCTTCGAGCTAAATTCGACCCGTTTAGAGTAACACAATCAATCCCCCTCTTTTTTACTTCCTCCTTCGCTTGAATTACGGAAGCGCTCTATACCCCCACCTATATTTGCCACTAGTATGCACTTCGTGCGATTATGTTACCAATGAATATCACGTCTGTCTGTGAAAGTTAATAAATTAAAGTTATAGTATGGCTTTTGAAGCTACCCACATTCGTTTTGCGCTAGACTTGGCCGACCGCTTAAAAATTCAAGACATCCAGACCTATCTATCAGGTTCTATCTATCCGGACTCCAGATACGCGACCAGCATCTCACGCAACATCACGCACAGCGGCACGGCACCACAAGATCCTCTGACTCCGGGCTTGGATGATTTTCATAAAGGCTGGGCCACGCATTTGCTTTATGATGAACTAGGCATTAAAAAATACAAAGCCCTCTCCCCTACACCGAATATAAAAGTCGAGGGTTTTGGTGATTTATGGGTTTTTACCACGGCTGAAAAACTGATTGAGGACATGGAGTGTTTTAAAGCCCTGGGGAAACAAAGGAGTTTAATTCAGGCTATCCAGCCTCCGGAGGTTATGAACAACGAAAATAAAGAACATCTAAACAAATACTACGCGGATATTAAACATCTTTATACCAAATCACCGACCTTGTCTGATTATTATAATCTGATGACCAAGTGGCATATCCCGGATAAGGCCGCTAAAGCCGTGTATGATCTGACTGAAACTTTTCAAAAAGATACAGGCATGATAGAACGGATTAACGATATCTATCAGGAAATCGTAAGTACTGAGCTTCGTGGATCCCCGCGTTCCCACTTCGCTAACCCAACTTCGCATAAAGCTTCGTGGGACAAGACGCGAGGATGACAAGGTGAACCATTGCTCCGGATAATTCGTAATTTTTAATTCGTAATTCGTAATTGATTTTGTTATGTTAAGCGACATTCCCAAAAAACTCGCAGGACTTTCTGCGGATCAAATCGACCAAGAAATCTGCCGAGCCGGCTTGATCGCCGAGTTTGATGCTATTAATCTTTATGAGCAGATGTCTGCCCTGGCTCAAGATCCCAAGCTCAAAGAAATGCTTAAAGAAATTGCTAAGGAAGAAAAAACCCATGTAGGCGAATTCCAAGCTCTTTTGCTGCAAAAGGACACGGAACAGGTTAGCGAGTTGGAGCATGGCAAAAAAGAGGTTGAGGAGATGTAAAAACATGTAACATGCAGCACATAACATGTAACAAAAGAAAAAATCGAAGCAAGTTGCTTCGATTTTTGTTAGTTAAATACTACAAGTTACATGACACTCATCTCAGCTCGGCGCCAAACTTTTCTTTGCAGGCCAACAGAGCTTCATTGACCACGGCGTCAATTTCCTGACTGGTCAACGTTTTCTCGGCCGAGCCTATGGTTAAGTGCATGGCCAAGGATTTTTTACCTTCAGCCACTCCTTTGCCTTCATACGTATCAAACCATTGGACAGCCAATATTTTTTCATCAGCGCGCAACACGGCCAACTCAATATCGCGGTACTCTGTATTTTGATCTACTACGATAGCCAAATCACGTTTTGATTCCGGGTACGGCAAAGGCGGGCTGTATGATTTGTGTGTCTTGGTAAACTTAATTATATTCCGCATTTCCAATTGCGCAGTGCCGACTCGTGATTCTATTTTAAATGCTTCTGTATATTTGGGTGAAATTTCACCCACGGTCGCGAGCAAAAAATCATCCTTATAGGCCTGCACTCCACGACCCGGATGCCACAGATCATCTTGCGAAACTTTTTTCCATTTAACCTCTTTAATATCAAATGAATCAAATATATACTCAACTATACCCTTGGCCTCACGCCAGGGCGAATCATTTTGGTGTTCAATATAACCAATCACACATTGAGGTGACTCGTCTGGTAAATCAGACCAATTCCCTTTCTTGCCCCCCTGCCTTAAATACACATTGGAGCACTCAAACAACCGCAAGGTATCAGCCCGTTCTTGATTGCCGGCCACAGCCTCCAATAATTGTGGAATTAGCGACGGACGCATCACTTCAAGCTCGACCGTCAAAGGATTTTGCACGTGCAATAAATCTTGAGCGTTAAAACCAGCCTTAGCCAATAAATCCTTGGATACGAATGAGTAACTATAAAGCTCGGTATAACCCGCGCCAGCCAATAGATCCTTGATTCTATCCTCCCAAACAATAATTGCGTCCGATTTACGCGGCGCGATATCCATGGGAACTATGGCCGGAATCTTTCCATAGCCATAGACACGAGCAATTTCCTCTACCAAATCTCTGCCCGCCTCAATGTCATGATCTCTCCACCAAGGAACTTCGGCTGAAAGTTTATTGCCAACTGTTTTGACCTTAAAACCTAGCGACTTAAGCACCTCAACCATGTGCGTTTTTTTGAGCTCTACGCCGATCAAGGCATTCACTTCATCAACCGTAATTGAGAATGATTGAGGTTTGTATTTTTTGGTTTGCACATCCACGGAAGCTCCCACCACTTCCCCGCCGGCCAATTCTTTAACCAGCTCAATGGCCCGCGCCATGGCCGGTTCGGGGCCCATTTGCGACAATCCTTTTTCAAAACGCAGTTGCGAATCTGATTGCAACAAAATTTTGCGCGAACCTCGGCGCACCACCACCGGATCAAAAGCCGCGGCCTCCAGGATGATGTTGACCGTGCCTTCGGCGGAACCCGTATCTTCTCCCCCCATCACACCGGCTATGGCCACCGGCTTTTCCTCATCAGCAATCACCAGCACCGAGTCAGGCAAAGCATAAGTTTTACCATCAAGTGCCATCATTTTCTCACCTTGTTTGGCATAGCGAACATGAATCGTGTTGCCCGCCAATTTATCCGCGTCAAAAACATGCATGGGCTGGCCGGTTTCATACATCACATAATTGGTAATATCCACCAGATTGTTAATCGGACGAATGCCCGCGGACATCAAGCGGCGCTTCAGCCACCACGGCGAAGGTCCGACTTTTACACCCTCTATCCGAGTGCCAATGTAACGCGAGCAGGCATCTTTGGCGTCGATTTTGATGTTTAATCCCCCTTCGCTTCCCCCTTTGACAAGGGGGTTTTTAGTTTTTGACGTGGGACGTAGGACGAGCGACGTGGGACTATATATAAAAGGTACCTTTAAAATGGCTGACGCTTCCCTCGCGATTCCCACCATGCCCATGCTATCGGGCCGGTTGGACGTGACCTCGATGTCCATCAGCACATCATCCGCCAAGCCTAAAGCTTGAGACAAGGGTGTGCCGGGATTGACTTTCATGCCAGGAATTTCTTTATTCAAATCCAAAATCTCATGATCATCTTTAACCGGAAAAGCCTCTCCCAAACCGATTTCACCGGCCGCGCAAATCATGCCATCACTTTTTTCACCGCGAATTTCAGTCGGCTGGAGCTCTATCAAATCACCCTCGCCATGCCAACGGACTTTGGCTCCGGGGACAGCGACAGCGACTATTTGACCTTCGTATAAATTGGAGCCGCCGCACACAATACGTTGCTCTTTGCTCGTTGCTCGTCCTAGGTCGACGGTAACCAGTTTAAGCTTGTCAGCCTTGGGATGATCGGCGATCTTAATGATTTTTCCAACGTAAATACCCTCCAAATCAACTGCGGCCGGTATAATCTTCTCCACGGACGGACCGCAAAGAGATATTTTAGACGCGAATTCTTCGGGCTTTTGTTTTAGACCGACATATTCTTTGAGCCAGTCGTAGGATACTAGTAGATTCATAAATATCAATTAAAAATTTCAAATTAAAAATTCAAAATGAACGAATCACTCCGTGATATTTATTATAGGTGATGCCGAAGGCTTCCAGCATTTTGCATTTTAAATTTTTCATTTTGAATTAGAGCATCAAAACTGTTTCAAGAACCTAATATCGTTTTGATACAAGATTCTGATATCATCCAATTGCGTCCCTTCTTTCATCATGGCCACTCTTTCTATCCCCCAGCCAAAAGCCAAGCCTGAATATTTTTTAGGATCTACACCGGACGCTTTCAGTACATTGGGATGAACCATGCCAGCGCCCCCGATTTCCAACCAACCGCGTTTGCAAACTTTGCATTTTTTGCCGTCTACGACTCCGGTGGCACCGCAAACTCCGCAAGAGATATCAACCTCAAACGACGGCTCCGTAAATCTAAAATGATGGGGGCGAATGCGCGACACCCGGCCCGGCCCAAAAAATTGTTCCGCAAAATAATCTAAAATGCCCCGCAAATGAGAAAGATTGACACCCTGGTCCACATACAACCCCTCAAACTGATGAAACATGGGCGCGTGCGTGGCATCGGATTGCCGGCGATAGCATTTGCCAATACCCAGCATACGCACCGGGAACTCATGACGTTCCAGCTCATGCGCTTGCCCGTTTGAGGTATGCGGAGTCAAAACCATTCTCCCCTGTTTTTGTTTGGCAGACGAAACCGCATCCATAAAAAACGTCTCCCAGTCATCGCGCGCCGGGTGCTCGGGCGGCATGTTAAGCGATTCAAAGGCATACCAGTCCCAATCAACTTCAGGATAGCGGGTACGGTAAAAACCAATCTTCTCAAAAATTGTTGTAATCTCGCGGATGGCTTGCGTTACCAGATGCAAATGGCCTTCGGCCGGACGATTCCCGGGCTCGGTCATGTCCGCGCGTTCGCTGTCAGCCAGCATCTCGAAGCGGCTATTGGCGAGCTCAGCTCGCCGTTTGGACAGCAAATCCACACCCGCCTGTTTGATCTCGTTGGCCAAAGAACCTAAAACCGGCCTGTCCTCAGCAGACACGGCAGCCAAACCCTTGAGCATGGCCGTTAACTGACCTTTTCGTCCGAGATATTTAATCTCAAGTTCGTCCAAGGCTTCCAAGGTTCCGGCTTGTTTGATATCGCGCTCTATTTCCAGACGCAACGCTTCTAACTGATCTTTCATAAACATCTAATTAAATATCAAATAAAAAATATTCAAATAAAAATTCCGGTGTCGCTCTGCGAATTTAATCTATTATCACGAAGTGCCTTCATAATTTTATATTTAGCCAAGTTACATTCCCACCCATCCCTTGACTCCGCCCCAAATCGCTCCGCCATACTTTCCGATATCTCTAAGCGTAACCAACAGAATCAAAACAATGAGTGAGATAAAAGCTATTTGATGTATTCTGGCTTCCAAGTTGCGAGCCACTGGCCTGCGTCTGATTTTTTCAATTATCAAGAACATGAACCGTCCGCCGTCCAAAGCCGGAATGGGCAAGAAATTAATAACTGCCAGATGAATGGAAAGGATGGCGGAAAACTGCAATAACGGCACAATACCTTGTTTGGCTACTTGGCCGGTCATAACCGCGATGCCGATAGGACCGGCAACTTCTTGTTCAACCCGTCGCAAGAAAATAATATCTCTAAACAAAATCCCAAATCCCTTAACCACCTCGACTGTATAATTCCAAGTGGCCTGAGCAGCATAATACACGGATTGAGCCGGAGTAAACTTAACCTTGCCCACATCAGCCAAACCCACGCCTATGCCAAACTTATCTATTTGCGAGATAAATTCGGGCTGAACGGACAAAACTTTCTGTTCTCCGAATCTTTCAAGCGAGATGTCAAAAGCCCGGTCTTGCTGTTCAGCAATCACCTGACGAGCCTGCTCATAATCCTGAGCTTCCACACCGGCCACCGTTAAAACCCGATCTCCGATTTCCAACCCGGCTTTAGAGGCTGGTGAATCAGGCAAAAGATTGGTCACCCTGATCTCCCGATTCTCTATGGTAGCTCCCTCGGGTACGCCGTCCAAAATAGCCGTGGCTCCCATGAAAAAAATAAAAGCGAACAATACAAAGGCCAGCAACCAGTTCATGGTTACGCCGGCGGCCAAAATAATCAAACGCTGCCAAATAGGCTTGGCTGTAAAAGTATCGGGTTCATTTTTTTCGGCATTTTCTCCGTTTTCACCCTTGATCCTGACAAAACCGCCCAAAGGCAGCCAATTGATGGACCAAATGGTATTTTCATACTGGGTCTCATCTTTGCCGGAAACAATCTTCCATTTACCATTATGCTTAACCAGGCCAATCAATCTGGGAGGAAAGCCATAACCGAATTCATCGGCTTTAACGCCAAAAATTCTGGCCGCCGTATAATGCCCCAATTCATGGATTAGGACCAAAACTGACAAAACCAATAAGAAAATAAGCACGATTAACATAGCCAATATATTACTGAATAAAATAATGTTTGTATAGCCTTAACTCGCCATGATTCAGCTTGCTTGAAATCAACTTAACAACCAACTATTGATCCACACAATCAGCCGGCTGATTTTAAACGCCGGCCGACCCCATGAACCGACCAATCATTTATTTTTTATCAACGATGTCAGTTTGGCTAATTTTTCAGCCATCAATTCATCGGTGGTGGCTTCCAAGTTCAGTCTGATCAAGGGCTCGGTATTGGAGGCTCGCAAATTAAACCACCAGGCCGGTTCACCCGACTTTGGATCCCCGAATTCATACCGCAAACCGTCTAAATAATAACGTTTATCCGCTTTATCCGCGTAAACCTCTTGCACACGCTGAAAAATTTCTTGCGCGTCCGCTACCTCCAGATTAATTTCGCCCGAATGCAGATAATGCACAAATTCTTTCCAACTCGAACTTAAAGACCGGCCGCTCTCAGCCAAGGCTTTCAACAGCAACAACATGGCATAGTCCCCGCTCTCAACGTTCCAGAGTTCCTGAAAATAATAATGCATGGACATTTCTCCGGCGAACAGAGCATTTTTACTTTTCATGTCTTGTTTGATATTGGCGTGCCCCACCTTGCAAAATTCACTTTGACCGCCAGCTTGTTCCACAGCTTGATCAACAGACCAAGAAGACCGAATATCCGCCAAGATCAAACCCGAGCCTTTTTTCTTCAAAATCATATCTGCCAGCAAGGCGGTCATGACGTCTCCCCTGATCTGGTCTCCCTTTTCATCCAAAAAACCCACCCTGTCCGCATCCCCGTCAAAAGCCACCCCGCACACAGCTCCAATCTCCAAAACTTTGGCGCGCAAAGCCTCCAGGGTTTGGGTTTTGATGGGATTGGCCTCATGATTGGGAAAATTGCCGTCCAATTCAAAATATAAATTATCCGATTTGATCCAAGGACATTTGGCTAATAGCTTGGGCAAAACGTGTCCGGCCATGCCATTACCCGCGTCTATAGCCACACGCATATCAGGCATATCTGGCGGTAAATCAGCCAGTTTGACAACATAATCAACATATTTGTCCAAAGCCTCGGGGTCGTCCGTCACCTCACCTCTGACCGAGGCTGTTTCGATGACAAAATCTTGCTCCGGCCAAGCATCACGGATAGCTTCCAAGCCAGAACCCAAGCCCAAAGGCAGGCAGTTGCCGTGCGTAATCTTAAAACCATTATATTTGGCCGGATTATGCGAAGCCGTAATCATAACACCTAAATCGTACTTGGATTCGGCTAAACCCAGCGAAATATTAAACATAGGCGTGGAACAGAGGCCTATGCGCACCACATTAATGCCTTGGGCAGTCAGCGATTCAATTAATGACGACTCCAGCACGGGCGAAGTTGCCCGCATATCCAGCCCCACCATGACGTTTTTTGGATTTAAGGCTCGCTTGATAGCGACTCCCAGTTTGGTGGCAAAATCACCATCCAGCACTTCCGGAGATTGAGCTCTAATATCATAGGCTTTGAAAGCCGAAAAATGGTCTGGTTGCATACCTGAAACATTATTGACCATGCGCGGCATTTCGTCTATAATTAAAGCCAATAATTCATATACAAAAACTTTATGATAATGTGGATTTTACTCATTATAATGTGGATTTTACTCATTGTCGCAGTCGCTTTAGCGCTCTGGCTGTTCACCACCTACAACAGCCTCATCAAGTCTCGCAACCGCACGGACGAAGCTTGGTCAGACATCGACGTTCAGCTCAAACGCCGCCATGATCTCATACCTAATTTAGTGGCCACGGTTCAAGGCTACGCGTCTCACGAAAGCTCGGTCTTTACCAAAGTGACCGAAGCTCGTTCGCAAGCCATGCAAGCCAAGGGTATCGATGAAAAAATTGAGGCTGAAAATCAATTGATGGGTACCCTGAAAAGTTTGTTCGCGGTGGCCGAAAATTACCCTGATTTAAAAGCCAACCAAAACTTTTTGCATTTGCAACAAGAATTGGCGGATACTGAAAATAAGATTCAGGCCTCACGCCGCTTTTACAACGGCAATGTACGCGATTTCAACACCAAAATTCAAGTTTTTCCAACCAACTTGATTGCCGGTGCTTTGAGCTTCAAGGCTTACAAATTCTTCGAAGCCACGGAGGATGAAAAAGCCCTGCCCAAAGTTGAATTCAACAACAGTCAAACGTAACTAACAATCGGTTAAAACCCACACGTCCCCTACTGGGACGTGTGCCGATATCAACCCAAAATGTATTCCCAAATCGATTCCAATATTCGCAAATCTTGGTTGCTGATAGCCCTGTTCGTAGGGCTTTTGGCGGTTGCGGGTTATGTTTACGGATACATCACGGAAACCGGATATTTTGGCTTGATATTGGCTCTGCTCATCTCCACGGTCTGGACCCTGATTTCTTGGTATGCAGGCTCGGCCATCACCCTCAAAACCCTGGGAGCGCATGAACTGACGGACAGATCTCAATTCATGACCCTCTGGAACTTGGTTGAAAATCTATCTATTACAGCCGGCATTCCCATGCCCAAGGTTTACATCGTAGACGACCCCTCGCCCAATGCTTTTGCCACCGGCCGAGACCCGGAGCATTCGAGCGTGGCCGTGACCACCGGCTTATTGCAGCTGCTGGATAAGACTGAATTGGAAGGTGTTTTGGCTCACGAAATATCGCATATTAAAAATTTCGATACGCGCTTAATGATTTTGGTGGCAGTTTTAGTGGGCGCGCTGATCATGCTGGGAGACTGGATGTTCCGCGGGAGCCTTTTGCGTCGAAACCGCAAAGAAGGCGGGGGTATTTTAATCATTATCGGTCTGCTGTTTATTTTATTAGCTCCCCTGGTGGGAGAACTGATCAAACTGGCCATTTCGCGTAAAAGAGAATTTCTAGCCGACGCTTCAGGTTCTTTGCTGACCAGATATCCCGAAGGTTTGGCCATGGCGCTTCAAAAAATACGCGACACAGCCGTTCCCATGCGCCAAACTTCAAATGCCACTAATCATCTTTGGATTTCAGATCCTAAAGCCAAATCCCTAGGCGAAAAAGTTTCCGGTTTCTTCGCCACACATCCTCCTATCGATGAGCGCATCCGCTTACTGAACGACATGTTGAACAAAGTTTAATTATGCTGCCCAACGACCTAATACACCGCTTCACAACGCATCTCAAAGAGACTTTGCAAAAAGCCCTCAGTTTTGCGGTGACCAATGGCCGAGATTTGGTTGAACCCGGAGATTTAATTGTCGGTCTTTTGAACGAAAAAGGCTCTTTGGGCGGCGAAATATTGCAAAAAGCCGGTTTAACACCCAAAGATGCCAACGAATTTTTCAGAGGCACGCCCAACAAAAAACAATCTTTGCTGGCTCTGGATCTTTCCAACTCAGTCAAAAAACTTTTAGAAAGATGCATCGTCATCGCTCATCTGCGTGAACATAAATTCGTGGGCACCGAGCACTTATTGTCAGCCTTACTGGAAAGTGATGATCTTACGCTTTTGGATTATTTCAAATCATACGCCGTTGATATCAACGCTTTGAGAGAACAAACCGAATCGATTTTAAAATCCACTTCCAATTTTCCAAACATGGATCAGATGCTGCAACGCATGCAAAACGAAGATGATTATCTGGGATCAGATCTGACGGACGAAGACCGGGCTCCCATGCCGCCCTCAAATTCAAGAGTTTCCCGGCCAGTCACCGCTTCGGCTCTTGAGAGCTTTGCCCGTAATCTGACGCACGCACAAATAGTTGAAAAACTGGATCCGGTGGTAGGGCGCGACCGCGAGCTGGAACGCATCATAGAAATCCTGATCAGAAGAACCAAAAGCAACCCCGTACTCTTAGGTGATCCGGGGGTAGGTAAAACAGCCATCGTGGAAGGCTTGGCTCAACGCCTGGCTTTGGGCGAAGTGCCCGATGCTTTGCATGGACACCGTTTGCTCTCGCTCGACTTGGCCTCAACCGTGGCCGGAACCATGTACCGCGGAGAATTTGAAGCCAGGCTTAAACAAGTGGTAGAAGAAGCCAAACAAGATCCCAAAACAATTTTATTTATCGACGAAATACATAATATCGTTGGCGCCGGTTCTACCTCCGGCTCTTTGGATGCGGCCAATATTTTAAAACCGGCTTTAGCTCGCGGAGAAATTCGTTGTATCGGCGCCACCACCTGGGCCGAATACAAAAAGCACATCGAAGCAGACGCGGCCTTGGAAAGACGTTTTCAACCGATTTTGATTGATGAACCGACGCCGGAAGCCACTTTAGACATGCTGAAATGTTTGGAGAAAAAATACGCTGACCATCATCAGGTTAAATTCCATCCTCAAACCTTAAGAACCGCTGTGCGTCTGGCTGAGCTGTATATGACGGATCGTTTGTTTCCGGATAAAGCCGTTGATTTGATGGATGAAGCCGCGGCCTCGGTGGTGGCTAAAAGACAATCACATGATCATTTGGAGCGCCTGTCTGTTTTGGACGCAGCCATTAAAGCCAAAAGCCAAGAAGCCGAAGATTTGATTAGACGGCACGAAATGGAGAGAGCTGAAAAAAGCCAAGATCAGGCTGATAAACTACAAAAAAGCAAAGACAGCATCGTCCAAGAGCTGGAACGCGAACGAAAACAAAACAGGCCGATCATCAAGCCCGAAGATGTGGCCAAAGTGGTAGCCCGGATCACGAACGTACCGGTTTCAACCATCCTGGCCACGGAAAGAGAGCGTTTGGCTGATTTGGAACAAAAATTATCCGAACACATACTCGGCCAAGAAAAAGCCATTAATCAAGCCTCGGATGTTATTCGCAGAGCCCGTTTGGGATTGCACGATCCTCGCCGGCCCAAAGCCTCCATGTTATTGGTCGGCCCTTCAGGCACCGGCAAAACTGAATTATGCCGCGCTTTGGCGGTTAATCTTTTTGGACGGTCTGACGCCCTAATAAAACTGGACATGTCTGAGTTCGCCGAACCTCATTCCATCTCCAAGCTGGTAGGTTCACCGGCCGGTTATGTGGGCTACCGTGAAAGCACCAAGCTGACGGATGCCATCCGTAAAAAACCGCACTGCATAGTTTGTTTTGATGAGATAGAAAAAGCACACCAAGATGTTCAACATACTTTATTACAGATACTTGAAGACGGACACATCACCGATTCTACCGGCCGAACCATCTCCTTGCGCAATGCTTATATTGTTTTAACTTCCAATGTAGGTTCTGACCAACTGGGCAAAAAAGCCCTGGGTTTTGGCGGGCAAACAGATGAATCAAGTTCAATTATCGAAGAGGAAGTTAAACGTATATTTAAACCCGAATTAATCAATCGTTTGGACAGAATAATCGTTTTCAATCCCCTGTCTGCCGAACACATGCGCAAAATACTGGATCGGGAGCTCTACGAAGTCTGCGACCGTTTGCAACAAGTGCAAAAAGTAGCGTGTGAAATTACGGATTCGGTTTGCGACTGGTTGATGAGCCAGAAAATGCCGGCCGAAGAAGGCGCGCGCGCCATCAGACGTTTGGTGGAACGGGAAATTAGCGCCCCGCTTGGCAAATATTTAATTCAAAAAAGAAAAAGGTCCAAAATCAAGATTACCAGCTCGCCGGAAGGATTACATTTTAGATAAAACTGGGCCATAGGAGGAAACTATGCCGGAGGAAAACAAACCAAAAACAAATCCCAGCGCTTCAGGCGCCGGAATGATCCAACAGGGCTATGAAACGTCTTTGCAAAAAACAGCCGGCATAATTAATGACTTTAATTTCAGTAATGACAAAAACCGCTCCCAAATAGTCAACAATTTCAAGGACAATCTCATGTCTTTGGATCGTGACGTGGTTAAAGCTGTGTTTGACGGCGCCGGAGCCATCCGCAACAAACCGGATGAAACTTTTTCCATCCAAGCCTTGCCCGGAATGGCCATCCCTAAAAAAATAGTCCAAGAACTGAAAGTTCTGCCTAAAAAATTCTTTGAGGAATACGACGCGGCCAACCGGACGAAAAACGAAATCGTAAACCAAGCCAAGGCCGGCAGTATAGCCGAAGGCGCGGAAACCAAATTAAGCGCAGCTAAACAAGCTGTCTTTGGCCAGGGATTTGGAGCTATAGGAACGGCGCTCGGAAGTGCTGTCGGACTAAAGCCGCGCACCCGCCGCGCACCCGCAAGCAAACAAGCGCCTGATGCAGCAACAGAAAAAACCGCCGACAAACAAGAACGAATTGAAAAAATAACCCGCCGATCTGACAAACAAATCCGTAAACCAGCTCCCAAAACCATCGAGGAACAAGATCAAGATGTTCTAAAAGAAGAGCGTGAAGACATAAAGAAAAAGCAAGCTCAAAAAGCAACCATCAAAACACGCCCAGCAGTTGACGTGGCTTTGTATCAAAAAAACTTTAATGAGGTCTTGGATAATCTGGAAAAAGATCCGGATCCTTTTGCTAACCAAGGGGCGGCTTTTTTCGGTATTCGAAAACTCAAACAAGAAATCAGGCAGGCGGTCAAAAAAGATCCGCAACCCGTTTTGAAAAATCTTTACGATCGGTTGGATGAACTGGGGTCTGAATACAGAACCGCGCAACTAGAACAAAAAACCGGTAAAAACGGCAAGGCTAGATTATTAGCCGCGGTTAAAGACGTCCGGGCCATGTCCGGTCAATCCGCGCCCGCTTCGCTGACACCGGACACCTCCGAGATAGACCAAGAATGGACGCGACTAGCTGAAGCGCCCGCTCCCGGACAAAATGTCACGGTTTTTAAAGCTGCGCCTCTAAGCCCTCCCCCGGCACCTCTGACAGCTAACCGCCAAGCCGTACCGGCGTCCAAAACTCCAAAAGCCTTCGCTCCAACCTCCACTGACATCAAAGAACGTCTGGGACAGATTTCAAAAAGAGAAACAGAACTTCAACAAAAAATTACCGAGCTTAAGCAACCGGCCTTGGATTCTGGCAAAAAGATGGAATCGACTCAAGAGATTATTCTTTTGGAGCAAGAGCTGGAGCAATTAAATCCGCAAAAACAAGCTTTAAATAAGCTACAACAATCTTTAAGCTCCCAAGCAGGAACAGTGGTTCCCAGCCCTGAACTGATTAAAACCGAGCTGGCCAAGATTTCTGGTCAAGAGACTCAAATCAATAATCGCCTGACAAAAATCGACCTTGAACACAAGGCTCTAAAGCGCGTCGGACGACAACAACCCGGCTACCAGGCGGCAACTCAGCAAAGACAATCTCTGGAACAAGAAAGAGCCGGCTTGATAAGACAAACGAAAAATCTCAATCCGCAAAAACAAGCTTTGCAAAATCTTTTGCGCGATGTTGAGAAACTGGGCCGTGCTTCGATCGGTGCAGGTTTAGCCGGAGTGGCCGGAGCCGCGCTCATGGGAGCAGGCACACCTGCGAGCGCAGCCGTACCCACGGCCGGTAAATCCGCGGTAGACATTCAGGCTGGTCTAAAATCCCAAACAACAGCTCAAGCGCCAACGGCAACCCCTTCAGTTACCCCAGCCGGCCAAACTCCCAAACCGACAATTCAAATTCAAGCCCAAGCTCAAAGCTCACAAGAAGCATCCATGCCCGCTCCTTCGGTTGCCAGCCCGCGTGGAAGACAAGCCCAAATTCAAACCCGTGCCAGCCAGCCGGCTTCGAGCCAGTCCGCCATAACCGGCTCATCCGAACGCAGATCTAAACTTGAGTCTTATGGTTCGGAAAAAAGCACGGGGTTAACCGCTCTATCAACCTCCACCCCTTCAAACGTCCTGGTTCAAGCTCCGAGCCCGGCTGGAGACATAGAGTTATCAATCACAGAACCGGCTAAGAAGATAAAAGCTCAGACAGACCAAGCTCCGGGGAGCAGAACAGCACAGGCAGCCATGGCTGAAGCCGCAGGAGAGGCTCCAATCCAAACAGGAGCCTCCATCCCCTCATCCGCAGTTAGAGCGCCCACCGGCACAGGCGGAGGCACGGCCTCGGTTGCTCGCCGAATCAAGCGCAGCAGGCCCGGCTCACGCACCGGCAAACAATCAGCCACGCCTTCAAGAGCCGGTTATCAAAAAGTCGGTCCGCAAGAAATCAAACCCCCCATTGGACGAGGGCTGGATTTGGGCCGGGCCATGAATTTGGCATCCGGGCAAGCTATGGCCGGCAAACAATCGGCTGAAGCACGGCCCGCGGAAGGTTTTAACTTAAGCACGGGCGGGCTGGAAACAGGGCTTTCAGAAGGTGACTTCATGACCAGTGCCATCCCAACCCAAGACGCATTTTTATATAATCCTCTAAGAACTTACAACCAGCCGTCAGTTTATGCGCAACGCGCGCCCGGAGCGGCCTATGAAACCGAAGAAAACGAAGATGAGTACATGAGCGCCGGAGGAGAAGTACAGAGCGATCTTGAAAGATTAAGTGCTCTTGAGGCCAGCAAACAAAAATCGCGAGCTTTAACCGGACAACTTTTGGGACCGGACGCCGGAATAGGCATGGAACCCAAAGCTGTTAAACAAAGTGCTCCATCACTGCAAGCGGAAGAGTTTATGCCCGGAGAACGAGAGCAGGCTTGGCCCAAAGAGATCCCCCGGCTTATGCGCCTCGAAGCGGCCAGAGGCTCGAAAATACAAAAAATAGCCCAAGCCAGACAAAAAATTACCGAGTTAAAAGATCAATTCGAATCCGCCAAAAAAGCGGTTCAGCAATTCAGAGATCTGAAAAACGTGGGTGAATTACTGGCCAGCGTGAGCGGGTGGACGTTGCTGGCGTTATGGCTTGAATGGAACCTGGACCTCATCAATAAAAGGATTGCCAACAACTCCATTCCATTTTTGGAAAAAGGACCGGGACCAAATGCTTCACCTTGGGAAAAAGGTAAACATTCAGTTAAAGACGGAGTGACTCTTTTTGCTAATATTTTTATCCCCATCTCGGCCCTAGCTTCTTTTCTTATGCCGCTCATCATCACAGCCATTATCACATTGTCGGCCTTGGGTGCGGTTGGCGTAGCATTTTTAGGTATAGCTAACTTTTTTGGGATTTCTATACTGTAATTTTATAAAAGGCTCCAATAAGCTATAATATAAATATGTTAAACCTCACCGAGAACACCAAGCGCATCCTGTTTGTGGCTTTCTTCGTCATTTTTTCCTTGGCCACGGGCTACGCTCTGTATTATTTTTTCTTCAGACCACTGGCCGGCCCGGCACCCGCCGGAGAACCGATTGATTATACCGGAGAATTGGGCACATCCGGCCCGCGTGGAGACGTGACACCCGTCCAAGATGACTACGGCATGCTGACTCCGTCCGACACGGTTACTGGTCCAGGCGAACAACCATCTGCAGAAACCGCGGCTCAAGACGTTTTTTTATTAAGAGACTCGGTCACACAGGCTGTTAGCCCGTCAACCGATGGCAATACGCGTTATTATAATCCGGAAGACGGAAGATTTTACAAAATCAATGCAGATGGCAGTATTACCATTCTTTCGAGCCGGCAATTTTTTAATGTTGAAAACGTAAACTGGGGCAACACTACGGACGAAGCTATCTTGGAATTCCCGGACGGCAGTAATATTTATTATAGTTTCGATGATCAAAGACAAGTAACCTTGCCACAACACTGGGAAGACTTCAATTTTTCCCCCAAAGACAGCCAGGTGGTAGCCAAAAGCATGGGTCTGGATGAAAACAACCGTTTTTTAATCACCACCAGCCCAGACGGCAATGAAGCAACGGCTCTTTACAACTTGGGCCAAAACTCACAAGACGTCATTCCCAGTTGGTCACCTAACAATCAGGTCATCGCCTTTTCCAAAACCGGCACACCTCAACCTGATAACGGTGAACAGATATATTTGTTGGGTAAAAATAATGAGAATCCAGCCGCTTTAAACGTACCAGGCCGGGGTTTTGTGCCCAATTGGTCGCCTACGGGCAAGAAAATTTTATACAGCGTCCATCATCAAAGGGATGACAACCGGCCCATGCTTTGGATCTCCGATGCTTCAGGCCAAGATGTGGGCAGGAACCGCCAAAAAATGAACTTAATGACTTGGGCTGATAAATGCGTTTGGGCCAATGATAAAGAAATATTTTGTGCCGTGCCCGTAGAATTGCCCATGGGCGCGGGTTTTGAACGCGAACCCTTTTTAGCCATACCGGATAATGTTTATTATATTAATCTGGATACCGGAGTTTCACAAAAAATCAATACCCCGGAGCAGAACCATCCCATCAGCCAACCCATTATCAGCCAAGATTTGTCGACCTTGATTTTCACAGATTCTGTTACCGGAAAATTATACAGCTATAAACTAAATTACTGATTATGAATATCCGGTTAAACCCCGAAAAAATTGCGTTGCTCTTAATCATCATAGCCGGTCTGGCTCTGTTAGGCGCCGTTGTTTGGAAAGCTTATGAAACGCGCACTCAATATTTTTTAAGCGGTTCTCCGCCGGCTGAAATTTTTACCAAAATAGAACCTAAAACAGTGCCTTACAATCAAATAAAACCCCCTGCTTTTTTGCAGAGCGACCCTCTGGCCATGGGTTCCATCACCTCCACGGTAGGCGTCATTATGTATGGAGATTATGCTGACCAAAAATCTTTGGCTTTTTACAAAGAGATTTCCGATTTGGCCAGCCAGCAAAAAGGCCGGGTCAGAATCATTTGGCATTACTTGCCGGCCAATGATAAAGACGGCGAACTGGGTTATGAAGCGGCCTTGCTCTCCGAATGCAATCGTTTGCTGGATCCTAATTGGATGGCTCATGATATTCTCATCAACACCCAAGAGCTTAAAAGAAGCGACCTAGAGATCATCTCCAATCAAATTATGGATGAGGAAAATATGCTGTGGGCCTGCCGCAAAGACAAAGATATTAAGGATTATGTCCGGCATGGCATCAACGTAGCGCGCGGCGACGGCATTGATAAAGCTCCGTTTATTTTTGTGGGCACGCAAGTCTTCCCCTCACAAACCAGCTCAACGGCTGAAATTTTACAAAGCATTCAAAACTTCTTACGTTAATTCATGGCTCATAATCGATCCGTCTTTAAATACTTGATTCCGGCACTATTCTTGGTAATAGTTTTTATGGTTCGGGTGGATTTTACCCAAGCCGCGACTAAATGTTGTGCTTGCACACACCCCAATGTGACCGGTGGCAGATTTTGCATCAAAGACTATGCCGCGGATTGCGCGGATCTGTCCAAGTCAACCAATACTGAACTGAAAGATGCCAGCTGCTTGCAAGATCCCAGTGCTAACCCGTGTAAAAAAATTACGGCCGGGGTTTGTTTAAATGATCCGGCCGATGAACTGACGTTTAAGCTGAGCTCGGTGCCCGGCTACAAAGCTCCGGATGAAACTAAAAAAGAGGCCCCCAAAACACTGCCTGTTAAATTAAACATCAACATACCCGGATTAACCCTCTACGATGCTTATGAGGGCGACAAAGAAGTTATCGTGCCGGCTCTGGCACAATATATTCAAGCTTTACAAACAATCTTAATTGGCATAGGTGTTATAGCCGCGGCCCTAATGGTAATGTATGGAGGTTTTTTATATATTATTTCGGGTACAGGCGCCAAAGTTAGAGAGGGCCAGCAAATCATTAAAGACGCTTTAATCGGTTTGGTGATCATCCTGGGTTCAGCTGTTATCTTGAACAATATTAACCCCAACACAGCCAATCTCTCAGCCCTGCATCTTTACAGAGTGACCGGAGACTACTATACAAACCCGGTTGCTTCCAGAGAAGGGGTAGCTGGGCCGGCCACCAAAGCAGATGAGCTGGAAATTATTGAAGGAGTCAAAATGGCCGGAGGCGACCCTTGTCATATCTTAGCATTTTGCCAACACGAAACCGGTTTACGCATGATTTGGAATGGCTGGCCTAAAAACCCTAAAACCGACGCCTTCTCTTTTGGAGCATGCAGCGGAGATCTGAAATTCATCCAGGACAACTCACCCAATGACAAAAAACTAAGAAAGGCCTTCCCCGGTTTATGGCCGCCTTTAGGTAAAGACAACCCCTCCTTGCCACCCTTCGCACAAAAAGTGAGATATAACGACATGCCCGAAAAGGCCGAAGTCCTTCTTAATAATCCACGAGTTAATGGTTATTATGCAGCTATATCTATAGGCAGATCCAGTGTTTTGAGTGAAGCTGGAGCCGGCATCGGTTCTGAAAATATTAAACGGTGGAGAAGGGAGAATTGCCCGGAAGGTCCCTATCAAGATCCCACCATTGCCCAAGCGGTTGCCATGGGATTTGTCGCGGCTTTCAGCGCCGCTTGTTTACCTGACGCCGCAGCCGGTGGCGCTGGTTGCCCTGATGATAAGCATAATTGCAGCCCGCTCTATCCGGATAAAATAGATACTCCAACCAAAGGCTATGAAATCTCACCCAGTGGAACAATTTACGGCCAATGTGCTTCGACGGGAGCTAGATGTTGGACTATTTGGACACGTGACCAGGTATATGCAACTGTTAAAAATTACAAAGCATTCGATGCTAAATATCATTGCTCTTCAGGAGGCCGCAAATAAGCCCGACTATCGCCCACTATGATAAAATCAGCATTGAAAAAAAAGATACTAGCACTTACCTCTTTCAGTCTGATGGCTTGGAGTTTATTTGGCTTACCTGGTCTGGCACTGGCTGATTGTTGTGTTTGTACTCACCCGGAAGTCAACGGCCAATTTTGCATTACTTTTCCGGGCGACTATGATTGCAATCTCTTAAAAAATATCAGCGATCCTAAAATCAAAGAGGCGACCTGCAGTAAACAAGTCACTTGTTCCGCGGCCTCAGGTGGCGCAAGCGGAACCTGCGTAAACACACCTTCGACACTAAGTGGATTTAATTTCGCGTCTTTACCCAAAAAAGCCGGCCCTACTCCCCCAGCTACTTCCCCTCCAGCGTCCGGAGCCGGTACAGACATTACTCTCAACATTCCCTTGCCCGGAGTGAATTTGGATAAAAGTTATGAAGAAGCGGGAGTTGTTTACACCCCTTTCATGGCACAGTATATTGTCGGGTTTCAAAAATTACTGATCGGCATCGCCATAGTAGTGGCCGCCATCATGATCATCTACGGCGGTTTGCTGTATATCATTTCGAGCACGGGTGCCAAAGTGAGAGACGCTAAGACTTTGATACAAGACGCCTTGATCGGACTAGGCATCGTTCTGGGAGCTTATCTAATTTTAGCCAACATTAATCCCAATACCTCGGTTTTGGCACCCTTAGCCATCCCCACCATCAGACCAGATCCTTTTGAATTTGTAACCGGTTTTGACAATGCGGAAGGCGGGGGCGATAAAGACATCACTTGTAATGAATGTCCGGAAGTCGTACCTGCCTCAGCCAAAGGTTCAGCTACTAGAATGCGTGCGGTCTGCGGTAAAGGCGCCACCATAGCCAATGCCAAAACCGTTTTGAACGTTTGGTTGAACGAAGCTCGCCCCAGCGGATCCGGTTATATCAGAGGAGGTGAAGGCTTTGGGAAAGACTTAAAGCAAGCTCGTCCTTTGGGTGGCTATGCTTTTTGCAATCTTGGGAGCAACGGCTGGATCACACCCGAAGTGAAAAATGCTTGCGGACTGCTAGAGGATTTTGAGTTTGTAAAAGGCCAGCATTGCACGGGTGAAAATTTTAAACTTACCGCCAGTGAATTTAAAAACAATAATTTGATCAAAGAAGCAGCCAAATACCCACCCAAAGGGGCATGTTACGAAGCCCTAGTAGAAGCTTACAGCCAATTTTTCGTTTGCCCCATGAAGTGCAATGATTTGTTTGCGGCTCATTGTAGTAATTCCATTGGCGCCTATCTGCAATGCGTGGGCGTCAAAAGGAGTTCGGCCGCGGTATATCTACTGCAAAAACAAGCTCAAGCTGAAGCGGCCTTTACCGGCGCCCGTGAACCGGCCCAACCGCCCTGGATTTGCAAAGACAGTAAGGGTATACACTATTCGGCTTCTGACCCCAAATGCATGGCGCCGGGCAGCGCGGGTACGGGTGAATGCGTATGCACGGAATACACGGACAGTTTTGCTATCATAAGTTTAACCAGAGCCGGCTTTTTGGCTAAAGCCAGCAGCATGCCCTTTGGCACGACTATTGAAAGATCCTGTAAAACAGGCGTGCCCCACCATTTCTTATACGTAGGCAAAGCCGGCCTGTCGTTTGAAATTTTTGAAGGCGGAGGTGCACGCGACGCGACGCATGGTTCAGCAACTTTTAAAGACTGGAAAGGTAAGAGTACCTTTGTATTGGGTGGCGGGCTGGGTACGGTACCCTCGTTATCAGGTTATATAAACTCGGCCTGCGGCGGCAATGACGGCAATATCAAGTATTTTTACGCTGTCACCGGCTTTACACCTATCAATTAGCCAGCTATACCTTTAAACATGGCCAAACAAATCCCGGTTTATGTTTGCAGTAAATGCGACGCTCAATCCCCCAAATGGAGCGGGCGCTGTTTGAGTTGCGATTCCTGGGGTACGGTCTCCAAGGATCCGGTCATGCCGGGCGCGGCCGCAGAACCCCCTGTTTTGGCCTCTGCGGGAAAAATTTTGTCATTCAATTCTTTGACCATGGCCGACCACGCCAAACATGAAACAACCGGTTTGGAAGCCTTGGATCAAGTTTTGGGCGGCGGATTGGTTAAAGGCTCGATAATCTTATTAGCCGGTGAACCGGGCATGGGTAAATCAACTCTGCTGTCACAACTGGCCATCTCCTTAGCTCAAAGCAAATCGGTTTTATACGTCACAGGCGAAGAATCGCCCTATCAAGTCAACTTGCGCTTAGCCAGGCTCAGTCAGAAAATACCGGCAAACTTAAATTTTTTAAATGATACGCGCACCGAAACCATCGCGGCCACTATTCAAAAAGAAAAACCGGCGCTGACCATTGTGGATTCTATCCAGAGCCTGACTTCGGAACAAACCCCGGGAGAAGCCGGCCATATTTCGCAAGTCAAAGCCGGAGCCGCCATCTTGACTCAAACCGCCAAACAAAGCGGAGTACCCATTATTTTAGTCGGACAAGTGACCAAAGACGGAGAAATCGCCGGCCCCAGAGCCCTGGAACACGTGGTAGACACGGTTTTATCTTTGGAAGGTGAACGACTGCATCGTTTTCGAGTCTTGCGCGCCATCAAGAACCGCTTCGGCTCAACCGATTTGACGGTTTTACTTGATATGGACGAGCAAGGCCTGCACATAGTCAGCGACCCGTCACAAGCTCTGCTTGAAGGCCGGGCGGCCAATACCTTTGGTTCAGCCATCTGCTGCATCCTCGAAGGCCGGCGCCCTTTGCTGGTAGAAATACAAGCTCTGGTGACTTCAGCCGGCTACAGCTCACCTGTTAGGCGCGCTACAGGCCTGGATTCTTCCAGATTAAACATGTTGCTGGCCGTTTTAACCAGACATGCCGGCATCTCGGTTTATGACAAAGATGTTTTTGCCAACGCGGCCGGCGGGCTAGATGTGCGCGATCCATCGGCTGATCTGGCCTTGGCCGCGGCCATAGGAAGCGCGGTCAATAAAAAACCTTTGGATCCTAAAACCGCCTATTTCGGCGAAATCGGCTTGACCGGTGAGCTCAGGCCCGTGGCTCTGCCGGATTTACGCCTTCAAGAATTCAAACGCATGGGTTTTGAAAAAATAATTTGCCCAGCGGCCAAAAAAATCAAAACTCACGGTTTGCAAGTAGTGGAATGCCAAACCATCAGACAAGCTCTAAGCTAACCTATTCAGCATGCGCGGTTTGACGCATGTTTTCTGCTTTGGTTCTTAAAGCGGGATATGATTCCAACAGAGGATCGCTTTGCAATAAGGCCAAAGCCGCATCCCTGGCTTTAACCATGAGCCCGATATCATCCGGCCGGGCAAATTTGAACACGCCTTTACCGCTTTGCTCATAACCCAAAACATTGCCCGAGCCGCGCAATTTAAGATCTTCTTCGGCCACTACAAAACCGTTGTTGGTTTTTTCCAGAATTCTCAATCTGGCCAGAGGAGCGTCTTCATTGGAAGCCACCAAGTAACAGGTGGATTTTTTATCAGAGCGGCCGATGCGCCCGCGTAATTGATGTAATTGCGCCAAACCAAATCTTTCAGCGCTTTCTATGACCATGATGGTGGCCTTTGGGATATCCACCCCCACCTCAACCACGGTCGTGGCAATTAAAACGTCAGCTCGTCCTTCTTTAAAATCCAACATAACCTGATCTTTTTCAGCTGTGCTCATCTTGCCATGCAAGGCTGATAATCTAACGTTTTTAAGCGGGCCTGATTTTAAACGTACCAGCTCTTCTTCCACGCTTTTGGCACCCAATTTGTCCGAAGGATCAATTAAAGGACAAACAATAAAGGCTTGCTCGCCGCGCCCGATGGCCTCCTGCATATTTTGATAGGCCATGTTCCGGCCAACATCCCCCACTAGTAAGTGCGTGGCCACAGGCAAGCGTCCTCCGGGCTTGGTTTTAATGATAGACATATCCAGATCCCCCAATAAAGTTAAAGCTAAAGAACGGGGTATGGGCGTAGCGGTCATGGACAATAAATGCGGAACTTTTTTATCCGGCCTTTCGAGCACGGTTAAAGCTTCGCGCTGTGCCACTCCAAAACGATGCTGTTCATCCACCATGGCCAAAGCCAGATCTGACGGGCATTGCTCTCTTTCGAGCAAAGCATGCGTGCCCACGGCCACCACCCGCCCGCGCGCCAAACGTTCCCGGGCTTTTAACGGGCTTAATTTTTCGATCTCCCCTCCCTCTTGGACATATTTGGTTTGAGAAGTCAGCAATAAAACCGGAATATTATAAGACTGAAAAAATCTTTCCAAGGTCACAGCATGCTGTTTGGCCAAAATATCAGTCGGCGCCATAAAAGCAACCGAATAACCGGCTCGATAAACCATGGCCGCACAAAAAGCCGCCACCACTGTCTTCCCGGAGCCCACATCGCCTTGCAATAAACGGCGCATGGGGCGGGCTTTTTCCATGTCTTGAAAGCAAGCCCAAGCTCCCCTTTTTTGATCGGGTGTCAGCTCAAAAGGCAAACCGGCCACAAATTTTTTAGCAAATGACTGATCAAACTCAACAGCCGGCGCCCCGCCCAAATCCGCTCGATTGCGAGCTAAACGCAAAGCCAGCTGGTAAAATAAAATCTCTTCAAATACAAAACGCTGTCTGCCTTTTTCCGCTTGCTCCAAGCTATCAGGCTTATGCACCCGGCGAATGGCCTCGACAGGACTCAAAAGTTCATACTCTTGCAACAGATGCACGGGCAAGATATCGGGTATATCCCCCAAATCCTGGACCGCGGTCTTCATGATCTTGCGCAATGTTTTTTGCGTCACCTGTCCGGTTAAAGGATAAACCGGAGCAATACTGCCGGCCGCCAAAGTTTCTTCATTGGCCGGCTCCCACAAAGGGCTCACAAAACTGGTGCCGTATTTGGGATGACGTCTGGCTGCGCCTGAAATGTAAATTTCATCTCCCGGATTAAGCTGTTGCAACATCCAGAGCTGATTAAACCAAGTAACGGCCATGGAACCTGTTTCATCTTCCAACAAGCCTTTAATAATACTGATACGACGCCTGAAAGTCGGCTGTTTTTTAAGAGCCTTGATTTTGACCTTTAAAGTCACGGGTTCGCCCATGGGCACATCAGCGATTTTGACCAAATTGGAATAATCATCGTACCGGCGCGGCATGATGGATAACAAATCGCCCACGGTTTCTACTTCCAGGTTTTTTAAAACCCGCCTCTGTTGAGAGGTTAAACCATGGATATAAGTCACCGGATCAGTCCACACCAGCATACCCATAGCTTGCCACGGCCAAGCCAGAATGCCAAATATGTATGGTCTCTAATAAAATAAAACCCCAATTCAGGGGCTTTATAATGATGTGACCGAGACGATTTGAATCCCGATGTCCATCGGAACAGACTATCTGACTTGTCCGACGTCACGTCGAACCGCTCTATCAAGAAGAAAAATAATCAATTTGTGGAATTACTTTTTTGAGCAACTAGGCATATGCTATACTTATTGAATATGGGTCATGATGAAAACTGGATGGCAACTCCGCCAGAAAATCTTTTCGCGGAGGGCTCTAACGAACTAAATACAGTTGAAAGGGAGACGATCCACAAAATCGAAAACTTACCAATCACCGCTGCTGATCAAGCAAGTATTTTATTGGTTTGGTCGGGCGCTAAACCAGCTACTATTATTGATTATCAACTTACAGAAAAAGACTTGAATCAAGAATACACCGACAGCGACTCAACAAGGATGCCAAAAATATCTAAACTTATGGCGGAAATTGAATACTTGGACTTATTTGTTTCTTACATTGCGACCATAGATCTAAAAACCGGTTTAGCCTTAAATAACCACTTAAAAGCCGGTGACAGTGTGCAGTTTGCAATTGCAAAAGATGAGGCCACGGCCAAGATTGTACAAGAAGAACAAACTAATAGATTCATGACAGACAAACCAGTCGATAACGTAAGGCTAGGTAAGGCCTTGGGCTATCCGGAAACTGCCGTTAAGGCCTATCAAGCCTATGAAGACGCACAAAAACAATATCGTGATAATTTAAAAAGGCATATTAGACAAGGCCCCTTCCCGCAACAATCCGATTACATCATGGATAGGTCTGAGATACCGGAACAAATACGAGAATCTCCATTTTTAATAAACAGCATCAGCTCCTTCGCCTTTTCAAAATCCCATTGGCAAGAAGAGCTCGAACTTAAGAAAGCTTGGTCTGATACAGTTGAGCGAATGAGCCCCAATATTTACCACGCCTGCCTTAACAGAAAATAGCTCAGACCGCACGGCTCCGTTCCACCATTCAAATCTCGCGGTCTATAACAAAAACCCCAATAGGGGTTTTTGTTCATGGTGCGACCGAGACGATTTGAACGTCTGACCTCCTCCTTCGCAGGGAGGCGCTCTATCCAGCTGAGCTACGGCCGCCAGTGAGGCTAAGCGATTGAATTTTCAATAGCCTTTAGGCCTGGCTAGTTCAGAAAAAAAATAATCAATTTATTGAATTACTTTTTTTCTGAACTAGGCAGTATCGCGGAGCGATATTGAAAATTCAAACATTTACACCGAATGCCGCGGACGTATCCCGAAGGGAATACGGCCACTTTTTAATATTCAATATTGAGTACTGAATATTGGCTTAGATTCTAAGTAGCCGCCCAAGGATATCAGAAAAATGTTCATCGCGCAAGACCAGATTTTCGGGCAAATATTGCATCAAATGCTCTCTAATGACCACCGGATCTTCGTCTTCCAGGAACAATTTAAGCCTTGGTTTGGGACTGTATTTCCTATCCATATACAAAACTTTGGTAAAGGGAGGATGGTAAATCAAAGAAAAATTATGCAATTTTTCCCAAGTGATCAAATCGCCATCTACCACCACACCATTGTGCCCTATTTGCACCAATATCTGTCTGGGTTCGTCATTGCCGGCCAGCAAAAGAACCACGGCACTCAATAGGATAATCAAGCCAAACAGGTAGTTCGTGGTCCAAATACTATAGCCAACACCGGCCAGAGCCACCAGGCTGACGATCAAATACCAATTTTTGGTCCGCGGATGATGCTCGTGCTCGGGCATTTCCCACACAAAAACATCTTGCGCTTCGGCTATTTGACGCAATGTTTCGGGCGTATAGGCCATATAGCTCAATTATAGCACAAGCGCGCTCATTGCCCCAACCATTCAAATGTCCAGTACTAAACCTATCGGACAATGGTCAGACCCTGTCTGGTTGGCAAAAATTTCGGCTTTTTTGACTCGACCGGCCAAGGCTTGAGAAACTAAAAAATAATCTATGCGCCAACCAACGTTTCTGGCCCGGGCATTGGCCCAATGTGTCCACCAAGTATAGTAACCGTTGCCGGCAGTCAGCCAACGGAATGAATCAACAAAACCAGCTTTTAAAAAAGCCTCAATTCCGCTGCGCTCCTGATCTGTAAAACCTTTTTTGCCGCGGTTTTCTTTAGGACGAGCCAAATCATCTTCTGTGTGAGCCACATTCAAATCACCGCCAAAGATGACGGGCTTGTCGTTTTTCCGGGCCGGCCCAAAGCCATCGTTGGCCAACGTGACCCTGCCCGCTTCCAAAGCCCGGCAATACTCCAAAAAAGCCGGATCCCAGCGCTCATACCGCAACTCTAAGCGCGATAAATCATCCTTGGCATTAGGCGTGTAAACGCTGATAACATAAAAATGATCAAATTCAGCGGTGATAACCCTGCCTTCTTTGTTAGGATCGCCGTAACTATCATCCGATAGTTTGTATTTTTTGACTATCTTGTCCGGCAGACCATGGGCCACGTTCACGGGTTTAATTTTGGAAAAGATGGCTGTGCCCGAATAGCCTTTTTTGTCAGCGCTGTTCCAGTATTCTTCATAGTCCGGCAAATCCACTGCTGACTGACCGCGTTCGGCTTTAGTCTCCTGCAAACACAAAATATCGGGCTGATACGTAGCCATAAACCTCTGCAGTTCACCCTTGGTCCAGACAGATCTGATGCCATTAACATTCCACGAAGCGAGTTTCATATTCAGAGATGACAAATTAGGCGTCAGGAGCTCTAAAAATAGCATGCTCCACCCTGTGCATAATAACGTCGGCCAGCGTTTTTAGCAATAAAAAACCCACCAACGCGTTGCCAAAAGCAGCTCCCAGCACAACAGTCAGATGCATGGGGATTATCCTGGCATACGGATAAAACATCAGAGAACCAATATTTAATATTTTTGTATCTTTTACTCGATTGAAATAAAAAGAAACCAAATGATTGATAAAAAAAATCAAACCACCAAAAGCAATAGATCCCCACTGCAGATTATTGAGATTGCCCGCTTCCGCACCACCTTGCGTGCCGGACATAATAAATACTAAATACCCCAAATGAAAAATTCCATAATGCAATAGAAAAAACAAAGCTACTGTAACTTTTGTAGCCGGTGTCGGATCCGGTTGTCGACCGTTTATTTTAAATCCTTCGGTGGAAAACTTTTTCAATTGCAAGATTCTGATGATGTTAAAAAAACCGATGGTTATGCTTTGAAACCAATAAATCAGCATTATCTCTGACAGACTCCAGTTTTCCGTCACCGCGTAATAAATGGTAATCAAGTTAAAAAACAGCAATGCCCACAAAGAAAAATCACTTATAAAACTTTTAGCGGGCGGCTTGGTTGTCATATTGATCATTATAACATCCGTCAAACAAGACGCGCCAGATAAATAAAGCTCTAAATTAGCGGAATTTTTCAACTTCAGCCATGTTTCTTGCTTTATCGCAAATAACCGCCTTACGACGGTTATTTGCTCTGCTGGCAGGTTAGGCGTTCTTATCCATTTCCATCATGCCAAAAATATTACCATCAGGATCTTTGCAATAGGCGAGCCAGCCCATGCCTTTGACGGGCATCTTGGGAATATTCAATTCTCCGCCCTCTTTTTGCACATCCATGATTTTTTCGTCCAAATTTTTGACATCGACTGTACACACATATGAGTTTACAGCCTGCATGTCCTTTGGTTTCTCGCCTTTCCTAAACATGAGCCCGCCATTTATGCCCGGCTCTTTTCCATCACCGGTAGTTACCATCCAATATCTGTTTTCATCTTTCATCTTTTCCACCCCTTCGGGTATCCACTCTTCAATTTTCCACCCAAAAACCTTGGTGTAAAAATCTGCAATTTTCTTTGGATCCATCGCATGGATCTCAAAATGTATTATTCTGTTCATATAGTTAAGTAAGCATAGCTTGTTAATAAATTATTTTATAATTAAACATATGTCGATCTCTATTGTTTTAATGACTTGACCGCTACCGCATTCATGACGATAAAAAGTGTTATGGTTAAAATGGTAATAATTGAGAAGGAAAGCAAAGGATTGGCGTCGTTATAGCCCAATAAACCGTAACGGATTAAATTTATATTATGATGCAACGGGTTTAATAAACTCACAGAATCCCATGGCGCGGGCAACATGCTGATGGGGTAAAAAACTCCGGCTAAAAAAATCATGGGCTGCATGATAAAGGTCATCAAGAAGGTAAGCGATTCAAAATTTTTAAAAATAAGGCCAAAAATAACCCCAAACAGACCAAACTCCAGCCCGGTAATAATAAGTGCTGCGACTAAAATCAATGGATGCATTATACCCACCCCCGGTATAAACCAAATAGTAATCAAAGTCGCGATCAAGACCGTAATTATGCCCCTGGTAAAAGCTGCCATGGCATAGGCCAAACCTACCCTGGCCGGCGAAATGGGGGCCAGTTGAATATCCACAATCGTACCGACGTTCTTGCTTAAAATTAAAGCAAACATGGGGTTGGAAAAGCTGGAATTTACCATAACCATACCCAACAAACCCGTATACACAAACGCCTTGTAATCAACACCCTCGATAGATCTGCCTGCCGTCACCACGCCAAAAATAAGCAGATACAATAAAGTCGATACCACCGGAGTGGCCACGGTATCAAACCATATCTTTTGGAAACGTTTTACTTCCCTGGCGTAAAGCGCCCAAATATATCCAGTCATATTATTCGGCGGTTAATTTTAAAAAGATGTTTTCCAACGAAGCGGCCCCGCTTTTAACGCTTTTTAAGTTATGACCGTAAAATTTTATCACTTTCGACATATCGGTCTCCAAGTCATTGACGGGCAGCTGGAACTCGCTCCCATGTTTATTGACTCCGGGCAATTGCTCGACCGCGGTATCATACAACTCAAAAACAATCTCATTCTCTGTAAACTCTCTCTGAATATCGCTGACTCTTCCTTGCTTAATAACCCGGCCATGGTTAATGAGCGATATTTCCTCACACAGCTGTTCCGCCTCCTCAATATAATGAGTGGTAAACAAAATCGTGGCACCTTCTTTATTCATACGCCGAACCAGCTCCCAAGTTTTTTGCCTTAACGCAACATCCACGCCGCTCGTAGGCTCATCCAGAATAATGAACTTAGGCCTGCGGATAATCGCCTTGGCAATCATAAGCCGTCTTTTCATCCCTCCGGACAGATTTCGCGCGCGCTCATGACGTTTATCATTCAGCTCCAAATCATTCAATACATCATCAATTAATTTTTGGCGTTCACTGATAGCGGCTCCATACATGCCCGATGTGTAATACAAGATCTCCTCTACGGTAAAAGCCAATTCAGTCACAATTTCCTGAGGAACCACTCCCATGGTCTTTTTAGCTTTTACGGTTTCTGTCACGATATCATGCCCAAATACCTTTATCTCACCTTGGCCGGGCAACATAATCCCGCTGATAATATTTATCAACGTACTCTTCCCAGCTCCGTTGGGGCCCAATAAACCATAAATCTTCCCTTCTTCGATATTAATGGATATATCATCATTCGCCATGATATCTTGCCCATTTTTGCCATTAAAGATCTTGGTTATATTTTTGATTTCTAGTGCTAACATAAGAATCATTCTCACTTAGTCATGCTCTAACAATTACCCTACCTTGTCAACTATACTTATCCGCAGGCTAAAAACGCATTATATAGATTCAAAAAAATATCTATTTGATATTTTTTTGTCGTCTTGGTTATTGTTTATCCGCAAATACTATGAGCCGATTGGAGAAAGTTTTTTCCGCGTTATTCCAATCCCCCATGCAGGTAATAAGATTAAGATGCGGTTTGCCGTCGCTTGAGCCAAACACATCCGGCGCAGCCTCATCTTTGCCATATGTTCGGATTTCTCGCACAACGAAAGTGGTGATTAATCCATTTTCATCTTCAACGGTCATCTCATCACCTATTTGTAATTTATGTAAATTATCAAATATCGCCGGCCTGTTGTTTTTCCAGCCATTGTGTCCGGCAATAACAGCGCTGCCGTTTTCCCCGGGCCGCGGCCCAAGATTGAACCAGACTGCTTCATCTGGACCTTTTGGCACGTCCATTGCTCCATCAGGAGTAAGCCCAACATGCTCGATGAGCGCATCAACCTTGATAACAGGGATTGTAAGACGAAGCGGTAAACCGGAACGTTCCTGTTCTTGTCCAGAGAGAGAAGCAACATTTATAACAAACAATGTTGAGCTGCTCTGGATTGAATTTTTTGAAAAAATATTTACACTTCCCCGTGATAATTTTTTTGGAAAATAATTTAAAATGAGTGCCGCCAAAAGAATCAAGCCCAAGAGAGCAACCAGCAACAGCGCTCGTTTTGATAGAATATGAGGGCGCGTATTTTGCAAAAAATTCATAATCGTAAATGCCAGACAAATTCTTGTCTGGCATGTATTTGCTAATCCATCAGAACGCCTAGACCTGAGCTATGTGTTTTTTTCGAACAAAATAGAAGAGAATCAAGGCACCAAAGATGCCAGCCGGCACAACAACATTCCATGGAATATCATTACCACCAGGAGGAAGCCCCGTATTCGGCAGTTTGGGAACGGCCGCATTGACAACAACCGTGACAATCGCGAAATCTCTGGCTGTCAGACCATTAGCATCTCCGCTGGCGGTGATGGTATTCACTGTAGTTTTAGTAAGCTTGGCCGAACAAGTGTACGTCCATGTCTCGTTGATATCAAGCTTTGAATCCTCGTTCGTGTCGCCGGAAATGTATTCTACAGGACCGCACTCATCATCAATCAGGCGGACATTAGAAAGCGCGACTATTCCCGGGTTGGTAACTTTATTAGTATAGGTAACCATTCCCCCTCCAGCGGAAAGCGCGAGTGGGCTTGGAACTTTTGTCACATGGATCAAGGGCGGTATCACCGGAACGCCGACAATAACCGTAGCATTCGCGATATCTGTTGCGCTTATGCCGTTGGCCCATCCAATCGCAGTAACCACATTCGTATGGGTTTTTGTAAGGTTTATGGAACAAGTATAGACCCATGTCTCACCCACATCGAGCTTGGCATCGGAATTAGCGTCGCCGGAAATCAAAGTTATGGGACTACAGGTATCACCCACCATTGTCACATCGCTCACCGGAACAGTTCCGATATTACTAAGCGTGTAAGTGTACTTAACCATACCGGGTCCGGCCGGCAGAGACAAAGGACTCGGTACTTTCACCACGTCGATGATGGGTGGCACCAGGTCAAGGATAGGCGGCATCGGCGGATTATACAAACTGCCGCTGCCACTGCCTGGTGATGAAGGCGGAACGACGACCGGCGCGATATCATCATTAGTAATGGCGCAGGTCTTCACATCACCCAACGCAAGAGTGATTGTGCCGTCTGCAGCGCAATTTCCACCAATGGTAGTCGTATAGCCGGAATCAGCCGTTTCGGAAACCGTGTGCAAACCTATGGCGGTTGAACTCGCAACTCCGGATGCCACGCTGCCGCCGTCTATAAAGAGCTGGAAATCAGAAATAACTTTAGTACCGCCATTATCGTTAACGACTATTTTATTCACAATGAGCTGCGGCGCGATATCATCATTAGTAATGGTGCAAGTTTTAGTTTCGCCCGCTGCGATTGTTCCTGAACAATCTCCTGAACCGGATTGTAAATAACCCGATATGCCAGCTTCAGACACTGTATAGGCGCCGGGATCCAACGTAACATCCACGCCGGCCGCAGAACCAGCAAAAGAACTGGTAGATACATTTGTGCCGGTAACATCAATTATAAAATCAGAAGCAACCGCTGTACCGCCATTATCGTTGACTACTGTCTTAACGATATGCAAAGTAGCTGGAACAGCGGGCGCAACATCATTATTCGTGACAGTACAAGTCTTATCATCACCGGGCGCAAGAATAATATTTCCGCCAGCATCACAATCCCCGCTAAAGCTTCGCGTGTAAGAGGCATTCGCATCTTCACTTATTACATATGTGTCCGCAGGAAGTGAATAAGAAGTTCCTGTCACCGCCGTTCCAAGCGCCGGACTTCCCGCAACATCAATTCCGGAAAGCGTTACATGCAGATTAAAATCAGAAGCAACCGCCGTGCCGCCATTGTCGTTAATGACATTTTTTATAACATGAAGAGTGGCGGGAGCGGCTGCGCAAATTGGTACGCTAATAGTATTCGTGTCAGTTGTAATCGTTCCACCGAAGGCCAAAGACTGCCCTTCCCATGTGGTATTGGCGCCTATAGTAACACCCGCATTACTGATGACAACTCCCGCAAAGGTTGTATTGGCACCTAGTGTCGTAGCGCCGGAGGCGTCCAGAAAATATCGCACGGTGATGCGCCAGCGAGTGTAACGATCGCGCCTGCGGTCGAAGTAAGAGCGCCTACGGCTCTAAATATATATGTTCCGCTGCCGTTTAGGGTAAGCGGGCCGCCTACATTCATCGCTCCATCACTGCAATACACCCCCGGTGTGTACACCCCAACCGGGCCATGCGTAATGTCGGTGGAAAGATCGATCGCTCCGGCCGCGAATGTGAATGTGCATGGCTCCGATGCCAAAGCAGCTAAAGCAGAGCCCTGGTCGATACCGGCCGCCGCGTAAGGCGCGCTGGAACCATAGTTTATATGCACACCCCCGGGGACAACCGCCGGTCCTGTGGTAAATCCAATATCTCCGTTAATTGTGGTCCCCGCAGCTGTGTTGGTATAGGTACTGGCAAGAATGCCATAGCTCGCCGCCGCTCCAAGAGAAGGGGTCGTCGCCGCAATGGCAGCAGTCGGTCCAGCCATATCAAATATCAACGCAATACTCAATACGCCTGTTAAAACTTTGTTGAATTTTTTCATGAATCTATTATTATGAAAATGAATTTTATTAGTTAAGTATGATCGACGTCTATACTTTTTTGATAAAAAAATTATGTATAATTCTCAACTTTATCATAATTATACCACCACCCCTGACAACTAAGCAATGTTAATCATCATTCAAACAGCCGATCAACGCTTATTTTAGTGCATAAAGCCATGAGTTATGCTCTCGCCTTGTTTATTTATAATTATCCACATGGAAAACAAAATCGCTGTGTAAACACATTAGGCTGGAGTGAGACTCTCTTTACTTTCATTGATTCCTACCTCGTGTCCAACGCTATTATTATCAATTTTAACGTTGATGAAATGCTTTTTTACATCTATAATAAAGGAATTATGCGCAATCCATTTGAACCAACGGCTGAATACGTTTCAAGCAAAGAAAAACTGGAAAAACTACGGCAAGAAGCGGTTGAGTTGGCCGCCAATATGGAAATAAACGAAATGGACCGGGTCAGATTAACGCGCGTCTTGCAATTGGTTGATAAATACGGCCCGGAATTAAATAAAGAATTTTCCAAAGAAGAAGCCGCCGAGGCCAAGTCTTGGTTGGATACGCTTAAAACCTGGTTAAGATTCAACCGTGTTAACCCGGATGATCAAAAACAAAAAAAGCCCATAGACCAAGGCAAGGCCTATTTAATAGCGGAAGAGACCGTGGCCACGCTTCGAGAACTAAGACATCTTGCCAGCAAGCTAAAAGAAGGGGTACTCAATACCTCAATCGAAACACTCATGACGCAAGAGCGACCCGAGAAGATTATTGCACGCGAATCTTTTGATACCTCGCTGACACTCCAGTACGAAGAACAGCACTGGGGCACCGAACGAGTCTGCTTAGACGGCATGCAGAACCATCTGCCTTCGGATAGCAAAGGAGAACAAGTTGGCCTAGGCTTTTTAGTAGACGGAAAATGGGTCAGTTTAGCCCAAGCGGCCAAACAAAAAGACAAAATCCAAGCCGTCAGATTCGTGGATGACGGTGTAGGTTTTGATATGCAAAATTTAGCCTTATTGTATTCGACCAAAGCCGGCGAAGAAGAGTCGCGAGGCCAATTCGGCGAAGGTATGAAAATGATTGCCGCCGCTTCTTTGCGCTTGGGTTTGGATATGGAATACGAATCCCAAAACTGGAGTGCTAAGCCCGTCAAGAAACTCGTAACGCTAAACGATACACGCCACGGTGAGAATAAACCGATTGAACAATTATCATTCGAAGCGGTTAGATACGAGGGCAAACCCATGGTTGGATCCCGCACCACCGTCTGGCATCCAACGCCGGAATTCTTGGATGAAGCCTTAAAACTGGAAGAAAAAGTCTTGGACTTGCGCCCCGAGTATAAACCGCTTTACACGAGTGAGAATTGAGAAATCGTTAGCCGAGAAGCTGGTGAAATGTACGCAAAAGGCATTTTCATTTATCAAGAACCCGGAGCCTTATTTTCTTACAATTTTAATGACGTAAAAACCAATCGGGATCGCAATCAAATTACGTCACACAATATAACGGAAAATGTGGTCAGACTCTGGAGCGATGTATCCGACATACGCCTGATAAAAACCTTGTTAAAAAAAGCTCAAGATAAAAATTCCAACGATATTCTGGAGGACGTCTATTTCAAACTGGAGTATCCGTCGGTATGGCAACAAGCATTCACGGAAGCATTCGGCCCCGATGCCGTGCTTGATACGGGCTATGCCATCCCCAAAGGGGTTACGCTTCCAAAAAAAATAAAATTGATTGCCATGCCCCGATATTTAAAAAGCGCGTTGATCGAAGCCGGAATCCCGTCCGAAAAAAGCACCGTACCGGATAAATATCAAGAAAGACTGCCCACATCTTTGACCCTAAATACGGGGAACAAGGCTGGGATGAGCGTCGTATTTTTTTGGATGCCGTTCAAAACCATCTGCCCTCAGATTCAGGAGGCAGCGCCTTCTACTTGCGTTTTCAAACAAAAGACGGCCAATGGCACGCCTACAACGAGTTGGAAGATGTTCAGGACGATCAAATCAAAGCCATAAAAATTTCAGATGACGGACGCGGGTATGATTATCAAAATTTACAATTTTTAAATTCATCCAAAGAAGATTCGGATGCGTCCGGAAAATTCGGAGAAGGCATGAAGATGGTGGCCGCGGCCGCTTTGCGAGCCAACATAGCTGTGGAGTATGGTTCGCGTAAATGGCGGGCCGTTCCGACCGTCGTCAAACATACAGTGGACGGCCGTGAAATCAATCAACTGGTGTTTGACGTGACACATTACGTCAATGAAGAACCCCCGAAAAATGACGATTATTACGGTCAAGTACATCGAGAAGTGAGCACTACTACGTTTTCTAACTTAACACCTGAATTAATTCAAGAATTCAGGGAAGCAACAAAAAATGTAATCGGTGTCGATTCTAAACGCCCGGAAGCAAGTACATCATCAGACGACATCATGCACTTAAACGGCGGAATGCTATATGTGAGACGTCTGCTGATTCCGGGCGACCACCGTCTCATGTTCAGTTATCATTTACCCCGTTTTGACATCAAATCTCGCGACCGAAGCCATATCGATCAAAGCGAATTGGAACATGAAATATCTAAAATCCTGTCCGAGGTCAAAGATACTCATATTATACGGACGTTGTTGTTGCAAATTAAACTTAGTATGGATTCAGGCGGTTCTAACCCGGTAGAATCTACCATCGGGTATGACCCACACAACAAAGAACTCTGGAAACAAGCCTTTCATGAAGCGTTTGGTGAAAACGCTTCAGTTATGGACATCGCACGATCGGGCGAAGTTAGCATGGGCCAAGCAAATCATGTGGGGCTCAAGGTGATTACCATGCCGCCCAGAACCGCGGCTACTTTGGAAGCGGTCGGTGTGCCCACGTATGAAAGTGAGTTAAAAGAGATTGTAGATAATATGCAAGAAGTTTCTATGGAAGATCTCACTGAAGAGGAACTAGAGATGATAGACCGCTTATCCTATATAGATCAATTCATGCCCTACAACAGAGAGGCAGATTTATTTATTTTTCAAACCAAAGACGAAAACGAGAAAAGCGCTTTGGGTTTATGCAGACAAAAGGGAAAAGAAGAAGAAAAAGAAGAAATCTGGATTAGACGCGACCAACTCGAGGCTTTTGAAAAGGCAGCCTTCGTCTATATGCACGAAAAAACACATCAAAATACGGGCGGAGCTCCGGATTCAAGTAGTGAATTTCGAGATTATCTGACACTTGTGGCCGCACGATTATCCATTGACCAGTTAAGCGGCATTAAAGTTTCATCCGCTGAAGGATCAAGACATTTGAGTTCAAAAAAGGCCAAACCAAAAATGGGCATGATTCGTCTGCCTTAAATACCTGCCCAAGCCACGTTATTCAAACACAATAACCGCCTAAAGGCGGTTATTTGATTATTACATTGGTTTAATGGCTTCGACTCTATCGAGACTCGCACAACTGTTTCGCAAACATCGCGACTCCGTCAACTGTGGCGGAGCCACGGCGTTCGCGAACGCCACAATAGAGCCACTCAAAAGTCATCGCTTTTAAACAATTCGTAAATTCGACTATATCAATCCACATGAACCAGACACAACTGTTTCGCAAACATCGCGACTCCGTCAACTGTGGCGGAGCCACGGCGTTCGCGAACGCCGTGGCGGAGAGGGTGGGATTCGAACCCACGGTAACCTTGCGGCTACACCGGATTTCAAGTCCGGCTCATTCGACCACTCTGACACCTCTCCAGTATCTAACCAATTAAAAAATAAAAATGAAGAATGTTGGATTATTTTTTAATTCAGACGCAGTTTAGCCGATAGATAGGTTTTTGTCGAGTCCTGATAATGGCCGGGTTATGCAAAAGCCCACCGCTTTTTAGACGGTGGGCCTGACACAAATTAAACTTTGTTTTAGATCAAAACTTCGATTTGACCTTTGCCGGCCAGCTCCTTCACATGCTCTCCAATTTTCTGCTGTTGCTTTTGTTGAATGATAAAGCCCTTATATTGATCATGAATCTCCTCAAGTGCAGGCATATCCTTAACCACAGCCGCCTCTTTGTCATAGAGCTCCTTCAATTCCTCCTCAGTGACGGTCACAGCCTCCAAATTAAGTGTCTGTTGCAAATATTTTTGCACGCCCAGATCCATGGTTATCATGGCTAGCAGTTCTTGCTCTGACATGCCTTGAGCGGCCAAGGCAGCTTGATATTTATCAACATCTTCAAATTGGCCTTTTACTGTATCTAATTGAGCTTTAATCTCCTCCTCGGTGGCCGCCGCTCCGGAGCTGACAGTCGCCTGTCTGATCAAAGCATTGGAAACTAAAGCATCCAAGGCCTGCAAACGTAATTGCTTGCGATTTTCATCGGTCAAAGTAGCTGGATCCACCTGTTGACCGGCTAAAATTTGAGCCTCTGAGGATTCCAGGTCAGCCTTTTTAATTTCTTCTCCATTAACACGAGCTACAACTTCCGGCAGAACGGTTGGTGTAGCCGGTGTGTTCGCGACCTCGTTCGATCCGGCTACGTTGACCAAATCAGGTAAACCATTAGCCTGGGAAGAGTCCCCTCGGGTGAAGTAAAATATTCCGCCGGCCGCCGCTCCTATGATGGCAATGGCCGCCAATACGATGATGATTTTTTGTTGCATATTATTGAGATGATTTAATTGATTAGTTATTTGAGCTCCTGACCAAAGCGCTCATTAGTTGATAATTATAACTCACATATGTCTGTCATGGAAGCGCAAGTTTGAGCTTCTTGCATGCACTCAACTTTTTCAGCCTCCCAATCAGCACATTCTTCTATGCACGACTCACGACCCTGATCAAACACGTAGTCGTCAGCATTGGGCACCAAATACAAGCATTGTTTAACATAATTTTCGCAAGCCTCCGCGCAACCGTCTTCGACCGGAACGACCACCCCTGAATTGCCAGCCGGCATTTGATCCACAGCCTCCCGGCCCTGTGATTCAGCGGGATCTACCGGTTCAGGAGCTCCGCAACCAGCCAAAACCAAGACCGAGAGCAAAGCTGAGAAGCTTAATATGATTTTATTCATCATAAACAAAGATATTTACAACTGATTTGCTAATAAGACTATCAGACAAGCGCCAACAGGACAAATGCCTTTCCGATTGATTAATTTTGAAGCCCGCTGATTTGACCGGTTTGAATTTTAGCCAAATCACTGTTAGTTATACCCAATCCCAAATACCTCATAACCTGATAAGCAGCCGGGCCGTCAGCCAAATAAATAGCTTGGCATTTTACCGGATCCACATACCAAGCTTCTCCATTCTTTTCCACTTGAAGCAATATCTCGCCTTTTAAACGATTGGCCAAGGCATTGTTACTGCAAACCGAGAAAGACCGGTTCATATCCGTAGTATCGGCCACGACTGGGATTTTGGCCAGGTCCGAGTTAGTGATACCTAGGCTAAAATAACGCATCATGTCATAAGCCGTTTGGCCGTTGGACAGATAATACCTTTTAGCGTCGCTTTTTCTGACATACCAGGCTTCTCCATGATCCTCCACCTGCAACAAAATCCTGCCCAGTAATCTATCCGGAGCATTTCCCTGAACTTGACCCTTTAAATCCTGATTGACCATGGCTCTCGTGTCAGCGCCAAAATACCCCACCGCCGGGCTGAGACCCTTGGCGATTTGATACCTAATAAGCGCCTGTCTGGTGAAGGCTCCAAATTTATCAGTTTCTTGCCCCGGAGACCCTGGTCCGGTATCCGTAATGATATAACCATTATTATTCAAGAAACGTTGCAACTCTTTAACCTCCGAATTAATCATGCCGGTTTCCAAGTTCATCGTAAAAACAAAACCTTGAGCTGCTGGTGTGTTCGAAGAATCATTGTGGCTGTCAGCCGGATAATCGGTTGAAAAAGCGCCCTGGCCATCAACCAATGACTTAATGGTCAGCTCCACTCTGTTTATATGCACACCCATAAATTGAATTGAAATATCCGATATTTTATCTCCATCCAAATCAACTTTTACCAGTTCATTTTCAATCAATCTAAAAGTCTGTGGATCAGAAGCTACTTCAAGAGTAACAATATTACGATACAAATCTACTTCAACTATTTTGACTGAATGCCGGCCGGTACGCCCAGAAAGACTGCTCATGACATCAAACAATGCTTGTGACCTCACAAAAGACAACAAATTAAGGCCGTCGCGATTTATGATGCCGACTTCTTTGACCGCATCCATGGCCACGGTCACATCTTTGCTGCCCGAACCTATACCATTGGGAGGATAATAAGCCCCTCCACCCGAAGAACCAGCCGTATCAAGCGCAAAATTGGCTGTTACACTCAAATTTGAAGTTACATTAAGATCAGCTCTGGGATTGTCAGTTGAGCTGTCGCTCCAATCCGTAAAAACATATCCCTCGCCCGGCACGGCGGTCACGGCCGAACCGTCGGAACCATGATTGACGGTCTGGGAAGCCGACCCGGTTAAGGAGCCATTAGCTCCCGCGGTATAGGTCAACGTATAAGTGTTGACAGCGAATTCCGCGGTAAATGATAAATCAGCCGTCACATTGGCATCTATCCTGGGATTATCCGTGGCATTATCCGACCATTTTACAAAATGATAACCAACATCCGGGACGGCTGTTACAGACGTACTGCTGGCACCATGATTAACAATTTGGACCGCATTCCCGGAAATCGTTCCATTGGCTCCGGCGATATAATTCACATTATAAGTTTTTAGTTTTACTTCACCTGCTATGGCCAAATCATCACCTAATAACCTGCCAATCGCAAAACTGCCGGGCGCGCCGGTTGCGCCCCAAGCATATAGCCGAAAAGTGATGGGATCGCCGGGTTGAATATCTTGCAAAGCCGGGAGCAAGGACATGTCTACGCGGGGCCTGGCCGTACCATCATTTTCCGAAGTTAAATAAGCGAATTGCGCCCCCAAATCAACTCCTGCTGTCGCAAAACCATCTAAGCTGTACTGCCACTGATAAGCATTAGGACCCGTACCGCTCCGGCGCAAGTTGGAATCCAAAAAACCTAAAAATATTTCGTAACCAGGATGGCTCTCCATTTCAAATTGAAAATATTCTTGATCACTCACGGCATTAGCCTTATTACCCCCAACCACATAATCATTAGCCGAAAAAGCATCCAGTAAAAAAGACGGATTAATGCCTGCCCCTCTGGATAAAAATGAATTTTGCAAATTGACATTCAAAGTCGTGGCATTAAAAGTAACTTGATCACCATTCTCACCCACCGGATCAAAGGCCGCGATTATGTTGGGCGTAACCGTACCCGTAAAAACCAAGTCATCGCCGGCCAAACGGCCAAAAGCAAACGTACCAGCCGTCGTGGTAGCTCCCCAGGCATACAACCTGTAAGTAACTTTTTTGACGTTTTGCAAAGCCGGCAGGCCTGACAAATTGATCGATGGCATGACTACACCCGTATCTGCCGTTCCATCATAAAAACCTTCGGCGCCCACATCAACCCCGGCCGTGGTAAAAACGTCCAAACTGTATTGCCATTGATACGAAACCGGCCCGGTGATGCTCCGGCGGGCATTAAAATGCAAATCATCAAAATTCAAACGATAAAAATCATCCGCTTCAAAGATTAACTCAACATAATCGCTATTGGTCACGGCGTCGGCCTTGGCTCCATAAGCCGTATAATTGGTACTGGAAAAAGCGTTCAATAAAAATGACGGCAGAAGACCGGCGCCCCTGGTCACAACCACGGGCTTTAAGTTGGTTTCTTGAAGCGTGGCTGTTGACGACGATTGATCCCCATTCTCACCAGCAAACTCAAAAGTGGCTAATTTATTGGGCAAAACTTCGCCCACAAAAGCTAAGTCATCGCCAGCCAAGCGGCCAATAGCAAAAGTGCCGGTGCCGGCCGATGCTCCCCAAATATATAATCTAAAAGTGACTTCGGAGCCGCTGGGAAGATTCTGCAAGGCCGGAATAACCGATAAATCAATAGCCGGCATGGCTATGCCATTAGTGGCCGTGCCCGTGTATGATCCTTCAGCACCCACATCTACGCCGGCCGTGGCAAAATTATCCAAACTGTATTGCCATTGAAAAGCATTGGGACCCGTACCGCTGCGCCGAATAATATAATCCAATTCCGTCAAAAACAATCGATGATTATTTTTGGGTTCAAGCGTTATTTGAAAAAACTCATTATTACTAATAGCATCCGCTTTAGTGCCGGCCGCCACATAGGCGGTGGATGAAAAGGCACTGCCTAAAGCAGAAGGAGTTTTGGCCACGGCTTTTTTTGTGTTTCAGCCCGCAACCATGGCCGGAGTGAGCATGGTCACGTGTTTCATGACCGTGCCGTCCACGAAGTAGATGGTGGAGCAAGGAATTTTTTTCTTCGCAGCGCTTACTCCTACACCCTGTGTATATAAACTAAAGGAAAGCAACCACGCCATAATGCCGACCAGCAACAGAAAAAAGGTTTTACCTTCATTTTGTTTTGCCCAGGCAGCGATGCCCTCATCCCACCAAACGGCTATAGCGTCCAGATTAAACAACCAAACCAGAATGGCTAGAATGATGGCCAAGACAACCGCCAGTACAGGCGCTAAAACCATTGCCCCTAAAACATTATCCATTGTGAGTACCTTTTCCGGCTCCGGCTTTGCCTTGGGCTTGGGATGTTTGTCATGATCGTAACATGAGCAAGTCTCCACTCTCCAAATCGTATCCGAACGCGCGGTCAGCGTTTGACTATCGCAGATGTAACGCACCTGATCGGTCAAGCAAACACCAAAGGCGTCGCGCACGGGCGTTTTTACTTGAGCGATGTTGGACAAAGGACAACGCTTTTCTACTACGGCCGGTGAAACCAGTTTTTCTTCAGGACGCTTCAACTTGCTTTTCACATCTTCCCCGATCTTGTTCATCATGGTGTACACAATCGCGAAAGCTCCCAAGAAGTGCAGGGTTTTGATGATGCCAGCAAAGGCATGCAGAATTTCGTCAAAACCGCCTCGTTCGTCGCTGGTATGAGTACTCATGATCCGCCTTCTCCATATCCCGTCTGTTGAGGTTTTTAAGGAGCTAAGTTAACGCCAATATTAGAACTTATTCAGGCCATTTGGTCAAGACCCTTGACTTACGCCTGCCAGCCTCAAACTAAGCTGGCTTAATACTGCCTTCTACACTATAATGATCTTATTAATCCAAGGCATTAAAAATTTTTTAATTTCATAAATATATGCGTAAATCCCTCATCTTATTATTGATAGCCATTTTGGCCATGCCCGTAGGTATTGGTCCGAACGGCTTCATGGCGCGAGCGGCCCAAGCTCAAAGTTTAAGCGCTACTTATCAACAGGGCGCCAATAACTACACAGGCACGCAAGATGCCACCATCTCCAATCAATATATTGAATGGAGTGATACGGGCGAGACTGACACGACCAATATCTTACGTTCTTATATCAAGGTTGAAACCGGCAAGCCGACCTATGAAAAACGCACCTTGATCAAGTTTACGAATCTTAATTTACCGGCCGGAACCACGGTTACCAATGCAAAACTCACGGTGGTGGCGACGGATTGGAGCAGCGGTGCCAATGGCACCCCGGTAACTGTACTTAAGGGCTATTATTTGAATACGCCCTGGAACATCAATGCTCAAAAACTGGGCTGGTTATACCGCGATGATCCGACCGTGGCTTGGTCGGCCGAAGGCGGAAAAGGTACGGGAGACATCCTGACCGGCAAATCATTTACTCTGACCGGCTTTAATGATTCTGGTGACCAAACAAAAACCGTGGACTTAAACGCGAGTGTAGTCCAAAGCTGGATCAACAACCCGACCTCTAACCATGGGCTAATCATCATCAATGAAACCGGCGCGGGTGGAGACTCAACCACCATGTATTCATCTGAAGATGCCAACCTGTCTTTAAGGCCTAAACTGGAAATAACTTATACTCTTAGCCAAGGCACAACACCGGAAGAACCAGCCTCTGCTCAAAATCAAGCACCCACCGTTAACCTGACCAGCCCATCACCGGGCACAGATTACACGGCCCCGGCTGAAATTATGTTATCGGCCAATGCTATGGATGACGGCACCATCGCTAAAGTTGAGTTTTATCAAGGCAATACCAAGCTGGGAGAAGATACCACTGCCCCCTATCAATATATGTGGACCAATGTGGGCGCCGGATTATACACGGTCAGCGCTAAAGCCACGGATAATCTTGGTTTAACAGGCCAATCAAACACGCAAACCGTGGTCGTAGCTCAATCTCAAGCCCAGGCTCAATCTCAAGCCAATACACCTGCGCCGGCCACTGAACCTGAACCCACGTCCAACTCGGAATCCAATTCGACCAATCAACCTCCAACCGTGGCCATCACTTCTCCGGCCAATGGTGCTGAATTCACTTCCCCGGCCAACATCACCATCAATGCTAGTGCGGCTGATTCGGATGGAACTATTACTCGCGTGGATTTTTACCGAGGCACACAAAAAATAGGTGAAGACACAACCGCTCCATACTCATACAACTGGCAAAACGTAGGTGCGGGTGAATATCACATCTCTGCGGTGGCGGTTGATAATGGCGGTGAGATGACCGGCTCACAGGCTGTGCATTTGAAAGTTAATGCTTCTAATCAACCTCCAACCGTGGCCATAACTTCGCCAGCCAATAACGCTGAATTCACTTCCCCGGCCAACATCACGCTCAATGCCAGCGCGAGTGACTCTGACGGCACTATAGCTCGGGTTGATTTCTATCGCGGGACGCAAAAAATTGGTGAAGACACCACTGCTCCCTACAGCTTTGTTTGGCAGAATGTAGGCGCGGGTAATTATCATGTTTCTGCGATAGCGGTTGATAATGGCGGTGAGATGACCGGCTCACAGGCTGTGCATTTGAAAGTTAATGCTTCTAATCTCCCTCCAACCGTATCTATCACGGCTCCGGTGAATGGCGCTGAATTCACTTCTCCGGCCAACATCACCCTCAATGCCAGTGCGAGTGACTCTGATGGCACCATAACTCGAGTTGATTTCTATCGTGGAACATTAAAGATCGGTGAAGATACCACTGCTCCCTACAGTTTTGTTTGGCAGAATGTAGGTGCGGGTGATTATCATGTTTCTGCTATAGCGGTTGATAATGGCGGTGAGATGACGGGTTCGCAGGCTGTACACGTTGTCATCAACCAAACTGACAATACTCCTCCCCCAACTCCAGAACCTCCGGCACAACAGCCGCCAACCGGAGACATCACTTATGGCGTTAATCTGACTGAATGTAACAACGCCACTGTTCCGGCCAATGCGGTTTATGTTTCCACGGCCGGCAATGACGGCACAGCCAATGGCAGCCAAGCTTTGCCCTATCGCACCATCCGCACGGCCGTCAACAACGCGGTCGCCGGAGCTACCATCGTCATCCGCGGAGGAACTTATGTTGAACCGCAAGAAATCCGCGTGCGCGTGCCCAATGTCACCATTCGTTCTTATCCGGGTGAGTGGGCGGTCATTGATCGTTCTGCGGACACGGAAAATGTAGGCATGTACTTTTATGTGGGTTCCAACGGTGGCAAGTTACAATGTTTGGAAGTCAAAGGCGGATTTTACGCCGTCTCGACCGAAACCCAATGGGATTGGGGTCAGTCAGATCGCTCGGGCGCGTCAGACCTGTTGATTGAAAACACCAAACTGCATGATTCATTTAGAGACGTGGTCAAAATCAAACCCAACAGCGACCGGGTTACCATCAGACATAATGAAATCTATAATTCAAACCGAGGTCAAACCGGCGAGTGCAATGCTGAAGGCATCGACAATGTAAACGGCGACAAAATGCTGGTGCAGTACAATCATATTCACGATACCTGTTCCACCGGAGTTTACTTTAAAGGCGGAGCCACGGACGGTATTGTGGAATACAACTTGATTGAAAATACAGGCGCGGCCGGCATTATCCTGGGTTTTGACACCAGTCCGGAATATTTTGATCTGACAGTCAACCCGGATTATTATGAAAACATCCGAGGCATCGCCAGATACAACTTGATTAAAAATACGGGCTGGGGCGGGATTGCTTTATACGCGTCCAAAGACGGACAAGTCTACAACAACACGCTGATTGATACGGCTAAAATCTATCACAGCCCCATCTATTACGGCATCACTTTCCAAGATTGGGAAGATTTCGCCAAGCGCCCGGCCAATATCAACCCCACGGTGCGTGATAATATCGTGGTGCAAAACACGGTCACGCGCGCGGCCTTAGTGGGCATCAGATATGCCGATGAACTCGGCGGCTTAAGCGCGCTGTCGGGCAATGCCAACATGAATAATAATTGTTATTATCAAGCCGGACGCGCCGCTACTTTTGAAGATGGACGAACGGATTGGAATGGCAGTTTCACGGAGTGGCGATCACATATGGGTGCTGAAAGCGGTTCAATGGAAATCAACCCTAACTTGGACACCAACTCCAAGCCCACCAACCCTTCATGTGCTAATCGCGGGCATTTGGCTAACTGATAAACAATTAAACTTGAGTAACAAAAAACGCCTTAGGGCGTTTTTTGTTGATCCTACCTTTGTTAGAATCCCTTACTCCATCGCAAAAGTTTCGTAGAAATCTCCAACTCAATTAACATGGGCAACGTCTAGGAAGGTGGCCGAGCCATTGATTGTAGAGGTTTTGCTATTTGGTTTTATATGCGACCGCACCGCCTCCGGCCTTGATCAGCTGGAGCATGCGGCTCAACTCGCTATGTGTCGGTGTGATCGTTAGCGCGTTCTGTAATGGAATGAGCATTTCTTCCATATTCATTATTTTTATATCGCAATCAGTCAAATTATCACAAAAGAGCTTGCTGTTTTCCCATGCGTCTCTGTTCCCTTGGAACTTAGTTACCATGAAATAGAAAGTAAAACTATCTACGCCGGTTAGCCGCTTCACCTTTGCTTTTATGGCTTGAGCCCAATTCTTATCCATGATCTCTCTATAGAGCTTCCAGCACTCTTTACCGGCCAATTTTCGATTCGGCGTTTCCTGCAGGATCTTCAAATCACGAGTGATATTTAATCCGCCTTGCCAGCTCTTGCAGCTCGCCACGGCGACCTTTGTTCGGACATTCGCCTTCTTGAGCGGATGGTAGGCGAGAATATCTATATCAGAATGAACAGCATGTTTTTGCTCTTTAGTTTCAGGTCGGTATTTAATATTGTGCTGGGTAAAATAGCCCTGACTTCTGAAATAGTCTTCAACCACCTGCTCCAAAACATCGTTTGTCATATTTATAATTCTCTATTTCGTGATCGTTGCTATTACCAATAAGCCCAACGTAATCTTAGTTTCATCTATCATATCAATTTAATGCTAACATAATAATTATTCTAATCCAAGCTGTTTCGCAAAAAGTGCCTGTAAACTCCCTTGCGTAAAGTACGAAGACATATAATCCTCATCTTCCACTACGGCTTTTAAGTGGCGCGTATAAGCCTCTAATGGCTCGCAAATGACATAACGAAACGATATTTCATAACCAATTTCTATCATCTTATTCACTAAAGTCGATAACACGTCTGAATCACTACCAATAATTTCAATTGCGATATTCCTCTTTTCTTTTAAGCTCATCCTTAAAATCAAGTCAGCTGCTAAAATTGAGTAAGCCATAAGTTTAGGATGGTCTTTACCGAATACCCTTTTCATTGCCACATGAATCTCACCGAGATCCAAATTAACAAATCCGGTGGCACAATCTCGCCTGCGAATTGTCGTCTTGCCCGAACCAACGCCACCTGTATAAAGGGCGAATGTCGGATTTTTTTCAACGTTTCCGTTTTTCCAAAATGATTCCGCAATTTCGATAATTTTGACGATTTCTTCATAGCTGTATCCGGCTTTCTCTTCACTCGCCGATGCTTGATTCTGTTCCCTCAATTTCTCAGCTCTTTCCTGCAAATTTCGCCATAACTCCGTTTCACCCAACAAATCCTTTGTCAGTGTCAACAATAACGGAGCCTTGCTTTCCACCATAAAACGCCTGCGTTCCGGGTTTAGCATGTGGCTTTCTTGCAGGTTATCGTAGATATCAGCGAGTTTAATCAACCAAGCCTGCGCGTTACCCTCATTTGCCAGCCTGGCGACCATATTAACCCATCTAGCATTGGAGTCTGCGATATTTGAGTCATGAGAGCATAGATCAACCAAATGAACTACCTCATCGTTAAAACCTCGAGTTTTTAGCTCCTGAAGGCTAATGCCGCCATCCTCAACGATATCATGAAGCATGGCGGCTAAAACTGGATTAGAGAAATCATTATCATGTTTGCGAAGTAATTCACCAACGCGGAGCGAATGCTCATATGCCGGTACATCGGGCAAGCCCTTACGATGGCCGGTAATTCGCTCTTTGACAAGTGTGATCGCTTTGTCGTATTCAAGTGATTTTGGATTAGCTGTGTTTCTGCTCATATTATTTTACGTTAAATTAATGATTTATAACGTAACCCACCTACGCATAAAGCTACGATGGATTGTTTTTTTGTTGAAAAAAACAAAAAGCAGTTAAGAGATTTGATCCGGATTCGACGTTCCGAATGAAATCTCCCAACCGCTTTTATGGCAGTCAGTCCTCACATGGCATTTGGCTCTCAGCAGATTTCCCTGATTACCTACTCCGATTACATCGGAGAACTATGCGGGGTCCGCAGAATGGCGGACTGCATCTCTTGCTTTTTACATTTATATCGTAACCTGAATTTGTGATTTTGTCAATGGTGGAGAAATATATTTCCTCTGTAAATTTCTTTTTGCTCGAACGTTTTATCGCTAAATTGCATGGAGCCGATTATGCCTGGTTTTTGTTGAACATGGATCAGAAGGTGTGCCTCTGGAAATTAAATTTTTAAAATCTCTTCTTGTTTTAGTTTGTTTTTCAGATAGTTTCTTCCATTCCTCCGCAAAAATCTTCCATTCCCTTGTTTTTGTTAGAGCGGTAAAAAGAGGTATTGGTAAGTGCGCTTTAAGATCATTAATATCATAACTAAGTATTTGAAATCCTTGGTCGGATTTGCTGGGATTTATGTGGTCAACGGCTGCATATAAAGGATGACAACCGCAACCTCCTTTTATGGGTGTGCCATTTTTTACATCAAAAAACAGTTTCGCATCCGTTAAAGCACATCTACCTTCTTGCTTTTGTATTAAATTTTCCCAAAAACCAGTAGGTAGTTTATATTTTCTGCGTGCATTCTTGATCCATCTTCTGTGTATTTCAGTGATTTGAAACTTATCAGACATATTTGATTTTAAATGTGTAAATATTTTTCTAAGTGGTGATCTTAGGTTTTTTGCTCTTTTATCCTAAGTTGTACAAAATTTAAATTTTAAACCACTCCCCCTTCTCACTCTTTAGTTCGTATGCCTGTACTTCCGTATAATCCGAATCGCGCATCCAATCATTTTCCTGTAATAGATTTTCAAAAGCTTGGCGGGGATTTTCTCCGTTTGTGATGCCGAGGAATTGGAGGTTTTCGATGTCTTCAAGATTGGGTGCTTGGGTTAAGCCTTCTTGGGTGATGAAGATGAATGGGGGCATATTATTTGTAAATGTTTGACCAAATAGTTTTTTCCAAATTAACAACAATAAATACCATTGTTATAAATATTGCTAAATCAAGATAAGCAATGAATGATGCCTTTCCGAAAATGTTAAATAAAAGCACCGATATAATCATTCTAATGCCAAGTATTATTAATATTTCTATAGTTATAGAAAGTATTTTAAAGAACCTCCATTTCCCCGGTAGGCTTAGAATCTCGTGGCGTTTTATGTAAAAAATAATCGCGATAATTATTGCAATTATCCAATATACTGCAGTACCTGTTATTATCATATTATTATAAATCTTTAGTTTCTAGTAGTTTTTTATATGATTGTTTAATTAACATTATCGCATAATCTATATCATCCTCCGGCTTGAGATTAAATTCAGCAATATTTTGATTATAAAATTTCATTGCGTTCTTACGGTCTGTAACTATTTTTTGTGGGTCTTTGAGCTTCTTGGCTAAGCAACGCGGTAAATCAATATTAATATAATTGCGCCTAATTCGAATACCAGCAAAGTTATAATTGTTTATTTGAAATCCGATATAATCTTTAGCAGCTTTCCTGCTGGCTCTTGGGTCAATTTGTAAGATTTTTTCACTTAGCTCTTCAAAAAGATCTACAATTTCTTGCGGTTTATTTTGTGTATGGTTTTCTACTGTAGCAACTTCGATCTCTTTATTTACCTTTTGGATGGCTGCATTTTTTGTGATTGTTTTAACTGTTTCCACATTATCTTGCGCATTAATTTTTTGATACGAATACAGATCGCCATCATAATTTCTAACCTCCCAAAGTTCGATTGGTAAATCTTTAAAATTAATGGCGTTTTGTTGATAAGTGGTGAAAGAATTTGCTAAAAATAAAACTCTGGATTGTGTCCAATCAACATTTTGACGGTCAATTGGTTTAAGGTTGTTTTCATTATACTCAAGAATAAAATCTGCCTTATTATTTAGCATTAATGCCAAGTACGCATATCCTTGATCGATGACACTGAAACTTTTATCGCGTTTATACTCGATGATAACAAAGGATTTGTTTTCCAAATCATATGCCAATGAATCAATACGTAAATTATTAAGCTGAAATTCCGATTTAACAAGTTTAAGATTAAAAATTGTTTCCAAATTATCTTCCGTAAATTTTTGCAAATCTTTTTCGAGTTTGATAGTTTTCTCTTTAATCGGCTGCGCTTTGCCGTTGTGATTTTTAAATAAGGACATAGACGTGTGAAGTAAATATTAAACTTTTATTTTATTAAAGTTCTAATCAAATTTTTTAAATTTGCAGGCTTTACTAAGGTAATTGTTAGTTTTCATTTTTGTTAATATCATCATATTAAATTGGCATATAAAATTTAACTATTTCTCTGTAAACCTCCCATCACTGATATCAAAGAACCTCTCAAAGAAGCCTGTAAGCTTGCTTAACACACTTTCCCTCTTTTGTGTGCGCTCCCCTGTTGGGGAGAAGCGGGATACGGGTGGTATGACTTTGGATATAGCTGTTCCGGTGGTTGCGACGTTGCCATCTCTAAAGGCATTTTGAACAAACTTATAGGTTGCTACACGATCCAAATCTTCTGCTTCGATTATTTGCTCAAGTTCTTCTATTTTTTTCGCTTCAACAAATTCGCGCCAATCTTCATCTACCACGGAATGCACATCTAGCGAGGTAATAAATTGATTGATTAAATCTTTCTTATTGCGTAATTCAATACTAGAATCAATCGCTTTGTTTATATCCAGCAACAATTCTTTGTTTTTTGTATGATCCGCATGATATTTTTTAATAAGCCCGAGTATATAATCGATATTTATTTCTATCTGCTTGATTAGTTCCATTTCAAACACTAAATCATCGTTAATATTCTCTTTTTCATCTTCTTTGCCTTTACGAAACTCATTGTAAAGATCGATGTACATGCTGTGATAATCCTGCAAATCACGAGCGGTTAAAATCTCATTACCTGCAAACTCATCGAATGTGGTTAAGATATTACGTACTCTAAGCACCGCACCATAGAGCTTAATAAAGTCTTTTTGGTTTTGCTCCCCCAATATGCGCTCCCCAACCGGAAACTTTTCCAAAAGCTCATCGATTAAACTCTTATAGCCTCGCACTTCTTTTTTACCGTCTTTGTAGCCATTATAATAATCTGCGTATGCCTTAAGGAGAACAATTCCACATGCTTCTTTATCACCAAATAATGCGATTGATTCATTTGTAGCCTTTTCCAGATTACGAAAGCAAACTATGTTACCAAAAGTCTTTACGCTGTTTAGAATGCGATTTGTGCGTGAATACGCCTGCAACAAACCATGTAAGCGTAAATTCTTATCCACCCACAACGTATTAAGTGTTGTTGCGTCAAAACCCGTTAAAAACATGTTGACCACTAATAAAATATCAACTTCACGATTTTTGACCCGCTCACTGACATCTTTGTAATAATTTTGGAACTTATCTGATGATGTATCAAACGAAGTACCAAACATGGCGTTATAATCCTTAATGGCATTTTCTAAAAAATCTCTTGAGCTGACATCCAAACCGCTAGTATCTTCCGAGTTTTCATCTATCATCCCGTCCGCATCTTCATCATTAACACCAAAACTGTAGATAGTTGCCACTTTAAGTTTTTTATCACCGGGGGCATCTGCTAACTGCTTTTTGAACTCAGCGTAATACTTCTTTGCAACATCAATGGATGAAACTGCAAAAATAGAGTTAAAACCCGCTAATCTACGGTCTTTTAGTTTATAAAAACTATTTCTCTTGGTTTTTTGATCAAAATGCTCACGAATGTAACTTACAATGTTTTCAATGCGCTCCGGCGAAGCAAGCACAGCCTCACGATCAATGTCACTTATTTTTTTATCTTCTATGTTTTCGGCTTCGTGTACCGTAGAAACATAATCCACCTTAAACGGCAAAACATTTTTATCGGCAATTGCATCAACTATTGTATATGTATGGAGTTTCTCTCCAAAAGCTTGTTCAGTGGTCTTAAAATCAGGCCGACCGCCGGAAGATGCGTTCATCGCGAAAATAGGTGTACCCGTAAATCCAAAAAGATGATATTGCTTAAATGCTTTAACTATCGCGGCGTGCATATCACCGAATTGTGAGCGATGGCATTCATCAAAAATCAGCACCACATGTCCATCAAAAATTACATGCCCTTTATTGCGTCCAATGAATCGATCCAGCTTTTGTATTGTGGTGATAATAATTCGTGAATTCGAATCTTCAAGTTGCCGTTTCAAAATCGCGGTACTTGTATTACTGTTAGCCGCGCCTTTGGCAAACTTGTCGTATTCGCGCATAGTTTGACAGTCCAAGTCTTTACGATCGACAACAAAAACAACTTTATCGATATAAGCCATTCTACTCACAAGTTGCGCTGTCTTAAAGCTGGTTAACGTTTTACCTGAACCCGTAGTGTGCCAAATGTAACCGCCGGCTTCAACACTGCCAAGCTTTTTGTAGTTTGTACTTACTTCAATACGATTTAAGATGCGTTCGGTTGCTACAATCTGATAAGGACGCATGGCAAGCAATTGACGGTCTGTTGTAAAAACACAATAACGAGTTAAAATATTCAAAAGTGCATGTTTGGCAAAAAACGTTTTTGCGAAATCCATTAAATCCGGTATTGGTTTATTGGTTGCGTCCGCCCACCAACTCGTAAATTCATAGCTGTTACTCGATCGTTTACCTTTTTTAACTTTACCTTCGCTAGCATCTTTTATATGTTGCCAACGGGTTGTGTTGCTGTAATACTTTGTATGTGTGCCATTGGAGATAACAAAAAGCTGGACGTACTCGAAAAGCCCGGATGAAGCCCAAAAACTCTCCCTCTGATAACGATTTATTTGATTAAACGCCTCTTGTATGGCAACTCCTCGGCGCTTAAGTTCGATATGTACCAATGGCAAACCATTAACGAGAACGGTTACATCATACCGATTCCCACGCGCGCCATCATCCGTGGTGTATTGATTTATTACTTGTAATACATTGTCATGGATATTATCTTTTTTGATCAAGTAGATGTTTTTTGCTGTCCCATTATCGAGTGTTAAAATTTTTACATGATCTTCTTGAATTGTGGCGGTTTTTTCTTCAATACTTTGGTTTGGATTCGCTATCTCACTTTTAAAAAAACGCTCCCACTCATTATCACTAAAAGTAAAATCATTAAGCTTTTCCATTTGTTTACGCAGATTCTCAACAAGATCCGTTTCTTCAAATAAAGGCAAATACTCATACGCTTGAGATATAAGTTGCTTAATAAAAGCACGTTCAAGATCCGCCTCGCTTTGATAATTCTCGGAACGTTTCTTATCCGGTGTATATTCACCAACGACAGTGCTCTGCGGATTCTCGGCAACTAAATTGTATTTGTAATTATTTGGCATATTCTTTTTCTTTGAAAGTTAAAAGCTTCCCTTGGTAATATTCATATTGTTGTATGCGAGCTTTGAGTTCGGCAGGTAAACCGATAGAAATATTGTTTACTAGGGCATCAAATTTATCGAGAATTGAAACTATTTTTTCTTGTTCTTCAATTGGTGGTACGGGTATTTTTATTTTGCTCATATCTGTAGCTGATACATCAATTACCTTTGTATCCTTTGCATATTTTCTTTTTGCATCAAAAAACATTTTTGTTTGCGTATAGTATGCAAAATATTTTCCAGTAACTTTTTTCGACTTAAAAATAGTAGCATGTCCACCAGTCACAATTTCTCCCTTACCACACCAAACTACTGCCTTGCCAACATCTTCAAGGTTTTCACTTGTATTTGTAATGATAACATCACCAGTTTGTGCTTTCTTCAACTTCTTTGCTGTTTCTTCTGATACAAAAGACTTTGTTTTATCTGTATATGTTCCATAGTATGTGTAGATTTGACCATAATGGATACAACCAACACCACTTTCGGTAAAATCACTTTTAGGCAATCCATTACCTCTAATAAGTTCTCCTATTTCTCCTAAAGTTTTATACCCAACATCTTTTATATTTAACATCTCATCCCTATAATACTCATACTGCTTCTTTCTTGCTTCCAGCTCTGCTTCCAGCTCTGTAAAACTATCTAGGATTTTGACGATTTCTTGTTGGATTGGGAGGGGTGGGATGGGGATTTTTATTCCCGCCAAGACATTGCTCATCAATTTTGGATTCCCCATTCCACTACTTACATAAAATTTAGCGGTAATACCTAAAATATACGATAAATATTTTGCATTGAGTTCATTGTGTTTTGGTTTCAGTAAACCACAAACATTAGTAATACTGAATTTACCGTTACGATAAAATATCGTACCTGCATTGGCACCGTCAGTCGTCCATGTTACATATTCACCATTGTAATCGAAGGTATTTATAAGACCGAAAATCCCATTATTTGCAGTTTGTGATGAATAAACCGGATATTGTCCTACATTATTTCGTAAATAATCCTTTGACACAACTCTACCACGATTAATATTACAAACTTCAGCTATACGTTTAAAATCAACGCCATTTGGGCATTTATCTGCGATTAATTGTACGATTGTTGATTGGTGGTTGGGCATGTTATTGATTTTCAAGCTTTAATTCAGAGATAAATGAAGAAGATTTTCCATTCCAGACCTTGCTTCTATAATCATATTTAAAATCATCTTTATTCACCTTATTTGCGTGCTTACCTTCAATTTGTAAATTTGAATATAGAAATAGTTGCTTCTTTGCTCTTGTCATGCCAACATAGAACAGCCTTCTTTGTGACTCTATTGAATCATTACCCTTCTTTTTATTTGGTAAAATACCCTCATTCAGACCAATCATAAAGACATAATCTGCACCTAGCCCCTTAGATTTATGAATTGACATTATTTTTATATTTTTCTCTTCCTTACCCTCAATTTCCTTGAATATATTTTCAAGCTTCTCTTCATCCGATTGTCCATCTGATTTATTAAACAATAAACTTATCTCGGAATATTCGCTTTGCGATAAGAAATCATTTAAAGATAAATCATTGTTAACAATTTCACTAGGTAGCCTACTTGTTAGTAATTTGAACAACTCATCAAAATCCATACCGGCATCAAAGTGTTTTTTTATAAGCTCATAAAATTTTTTTCGTGTCGTCAGCCTACTATACCCAAGTAAAAGAAGGTTTAAATATTTGTAATTCCCAAAAATACTTTTCACTTCCCATGATTTCATAACTAATTCATCTGGGATTTTTGGGGTAAAAAAATTGGTGAATTCTATGCCTTTTTCTTTTAATTTTTTAAAAAGCGGTTCAACTGCAAATCCAACCGGGGAAAGAATCAAGACATTCTCCCCATCAATGGTGGAGAGCTTGTCAGCAATACTAATTGCCACCTCATCAAAACTTTTTAGCTGGTAATATTCAACCTCACCAGCTTTTCCTACTTTAACCCACTTTTTATCTACTCTTTTTTTATTATTTAGAATGAGATTCGTCGCATGCTCTACGACCTTATCTGGACAACGGTAGCACCTGTGTTCATGTGGAATAATTTCATTTGCTTTATCGTCGTAAAAAGAAATTATTTTGTCACTCGACGCATCTTTGAAATCATATATACATTGATCATCATCACCTAAAATATAGGACTCTTGGATTTCTCCGATTAAAATATCAATTAATTTTTGTTCTGATGGATTAAAATCTTGATACTCGTCAACAATCAGCGAATCGTAATTTTCAAGCTTTTGATTTAAATAAAATGGGTTCGCTTTTGCAAAGGTCACAAATCTCTCGATCATTTGATCAAAAGTTGTGCATTGCAAGAAGTCACACAGTTTTTTAAAATCAATTTGTGTACCTTCAGCAATTTTTTCTAGCTCATATATTTCCTTTGGAAGTAGAATATGTCTACTTTTATCATGATTATACTTGACTGCAAATTTATGAAGCGTCATACAGTTACTCTCAGATACCCCTTGTTCGCCAAGACTAGATTGCAGATCTTTTACTGTTGCATTTGTAAAAGACAGAACTAAAAATTTTTTACCATCTCCGTGCTCAGAAATAATATTCTTTATATTTGTAGTTTTCCCCGTACCTGGTCCAGCAATTAATATTTTCATAATAAAATTCATTATAAAAGCTATTTTTCTCTCTCAATATCCTCCACTATCTCATCAATCGCCGTCCTTAGTTCATTCTGCCTAGCAACGATCTTGGCAATTTTTTCGTTAAGTTCTGTAATATCCACTACTTCACGAGTATCTTCCGCGACAACATAACTTGATACCGCAATATTGTAATCATTTTCACCCACCGCTTTATTATCAACGAGTTTAGCAAAGTACTCATTGTCTTTACGAGTAATGAACGCATCACGAATCTTAGTGCGGTTTGCCTCGCTTAACTTATTCTTATTGCCGCCACGAACAAACTCAGCGGAAGCATCAATAAATAAAACTTTGTTATCTTTCTTGCTCTTTTTAAGAACAATAATGCAAGTTGCGATAGTAACTCCGAAAAATAAATCCGGTGGAAGTTGGATGACAGTATCAATGTAATTATTATCTACCAGGTATTTACGAATCTTTTGTTCTGCTCCGCCACGGTAAAGTACGCCTGGGAATTCAACAATTGCCGCCGTACCACTCGTTGATAGCCATGAAAGCATATGCATAACAAAGGCTAGATCTGCTTTGCTCTTGGGTGCCAATACACCGGCCGGTGAAAAACGAGGGTCATTTATAAGGAGTGGATTACTATCACCTTCCCAATGAATTGAATATGGAGGATTTGAGACTATGGCATCAAACGGTTCATCATCCCAATGTTTTGGATCGGTAAGCGTATCACCGTGCTCAATATCAAACTTTTCATAGTTAATATCATGCAGGAACATGTTGATGCGGCAAAGATTATAAGTTGTGAGGTTTATCTCTTGTCCAAAAAATCCTTGCCTAACCTTTTCCTTTCCAAGAACTTTGGCAAATTTAAGAAGCAAAGAACCCGATCCGCAAGCAGGATCATAGACTTTGTTCACTTCTTTTTTGCCGACTGTTGTTATTTCTGCCAAAAGCTCACTGACTTCTTGCGGCGTAAAAAATTCACCGCCCGATTTACCTGCGCTGGAGGCATACATGGTCATCAAAAATTAATACGCATCACCAAAAGCATCTATTGTGTTATCGGCATAATCACCAAAACGAAGCCCATTAACAGCTTCGAGCAATTTAGCCAACTTTTGATTCCGCCTCTCTACCGTATTACCAAGCTTACCGGAATTAACATCAATATCATCAAATAAACCTTTCAAATCGGATTCACTCTCAGTTCCTTTGGCGGAATTTTCTATATTGTTAAAAATCTTATCAAGTGTTTCATTTAAATTAGCATCATTGCGTGCATTCTTTGCCACATTAACAAATAACTCGCTTGGTAATATATAAAATCCCTTTTCTTTGGCTGTATCAGCACGACCAAACTCAGCTTCCTTGTCTGTTAGTACCCCATATTCAAAATCTTTTTTACCAGCACGTCGCTCATCGTTGTTGATATAGTTCGTCAGATTCTCGCTAATAAAACGATAAAAGAGCATCCCCAGTACATATTGTTTGAAATCCCAACCATCTACACTACCGCGTAAATCATTGGCAATTTGCCATATAGCACGATGCAATTCCGCACGCTCTTGCTCTTTGGTTGTTGGCATAATGCCGATATTGTGGCTTAAATGCAGGGAAAAATCAAGGTGAAAAATGAGATTTATATCAACTACCAGCCATCCTAGACGCCCCACCGCCCTCGCGTCATCCCTTTGGTTACCATGATGACCAAAGTGCTAACTCGGCTTGAAGACCACACAAAAACCGAACCAATGCCCCAAAAGACAAAATACTGCCTCTACGCTAGAAAAAACACAGAATCCGAAGCAGCTGGTGCTATCAGTTGCAAATTTATTTAATACAGATCCGCAAAAGGCATGTCAATCAACGGGACGTTACCGTAATTATTTAATGCTAATTGAATAGATTGAAATATACCTGGATCTTTAATTGGAATCTTTGGATACAACGGAATAGTGATAATATTTTGCCCATTCGCTGCTTCTTGCTCTGTTTGGTAGTGATAGGAGTAATTCGTAAAACATATACATGTAAATGGATCCGGATTTTGGGATGTAGGCATCGCATCTTTACCAAAGCTCTTCATAATATCTTTAGCCCATTGCTCATCCATAGTTTCTTTCCCAGTGGCTGGGCTATTAATATCTATAAAAATAAAAAATGGCAAATTGCCAGTTTGTTTTTTTAGCGCTCTATTAATTAGAGGCTTAACATCGCCCAACAAATTCTTCTTTTCATTAGATATTCCTGGCGTATGAATGACGCCTAATCGATGTCTGCTTTTGGTTTCAACGACAATGCTAAGATTACTGGAATTGTGGATAGCAATAAATTCTCCATGTTTATATCTAACGCTGGAATCGTCATAATATTCCAAAATAAATCCCATGCGTGTAAAAATTGCAGCAATCGTTAGTTCATAACGAGCACCCTGATATGAATCCTTGCCCTTGAGACGCTCAATTAATAACTCAAACCCCTTAACTTGACCTAAACTCTGAGGAACGGAATGAGCAAGCGACGCTATATCGAAAGCCAATGATAAAAGCGAAAGAGACCAGCCATCTGCATTTGTCCTCCATAAATTGTCACTGACTTTAATCGAAGAATCTTGTCTTGCTCTAATATTAATTTCATCAAATTTTTTACAACATTTGGCAATAAAATGCATTTCTTCCTCTGATTTTTTTAATTCACACTGGAGCCAGTCTTCGCCTAATTCATGACGTAACACGGTATGAACAAGAAACTCATGAAATGTTTGATTTGGCCAACGAACCACATAAACTCTATTTCCAAGTGCCCATACCTTTTTACCCTGAAATAAAACCGGTTTCACAAAATCAATAAAAATTCCAAAAGATCGGAGATAGTCTCGCTGTTTCGACTTTACTTCCTGGATTTCTTTAAATACCTTAGCTAACTCATCTTGAGGGGTACCAAATAACCTTCCTAGATGACAATTTTTATATTTCATAGGCTTACCATCAGGTCTTTTGGCTCCGCATGGGCAAGGATCATTTCGACCAATTTTTTTCATAAAAAAATCCTATATCCGCATCATAAATTTAACAACCCTTATAGGTTGTTTTATGATCACAATCTTATCACCATACCTCGAACGCTTTGGGGGCACTCAGGAGTGCCCATTGCTAAATTACCAATATTTAGTGAACAAACACCTTAAAATGCCTCTCATTCACTAAATTCTACCTGTAAAAACGCCAAACGGCGGTTTTAAGCAATCCCTTAACCCAATAGCCTCAACTCCTGCGAACCCGACTTGTCTGTTTCGCGAACATCATAGCTCCGTCAACCTTGGCGGAGCCACGGCGTTCGCGAACGCCGTGGCGGAGAGAGAGGGATTCGAACCCTCGCGGGGCTTTAAGACCCCCTAGCAGATTAGCAATCTGCCCCCTTCAGCCTCTTGGGTACCTCTCCAAAATACTAAATTATCAAATATTTAAATAAAAAATATTGGTATCCGGATTTTATATTTTATAATTTATTATTTGATATTTCTGTCCTATTGCGGTCATAGACTATCAAGACGGGCGGGAAAAATCAAGACGGGCGGGTTGCATCTAATATTTTGCGCTTCAAGAGGCGCCGGCATAAAAAAATAACCCATCCCCAAGGATGAGTCAGTAGCCCAAGCGCCTCCTAAGCACAGCGTCCAAGGTGCAAACACCGGCCAGGACGGACAACTGCTGGATAATGGAATCCAAGTTGTGGGACACGAGGGTGCGTCCCAAATCATCCAATCTATCCGGCAAAGTGCCCAAACCGGCCGCATCACCGGGTACGTCCAGGAAAAAACGAGTTCTGTCTTCCAGCCTGGCGTGGAACCAATCCCGGCTGGCGCCCTCTTCGCGGTGATATCCCGGGCTCATGGACAGCAAATGGCGTTCCAAAAGAACGTAGGCCAAATGTGCGTTATCCTCGATCAAGTCCAGTTCCCGGTCTTCCAGACCCGAGGATATGGCCATGACAGACCGGGGCGACAAGAACGTGCAGATGGGAGCCTGATGAAACATTCCCTCTCCCAGAGACATGTTCACAGCCAGGGTCTGCCAACGGTGCTGGTCGCCATCCTGCTCAGCACTGTTCAAGAACATGAAGGCCACCCAGAGCGTGGCCGACAATTCACGCAAAGACTGCCAATACTCTTCTTTGGACCGGCTGTTCACCGGAATTTGCAATGACCAAGTGGGCCAGTCCTGCATGGACGCGTACGGATGCGCCACGGATCCAAACCCCCAGCCATCAGTTAAAGAGCTGACAAAGTCCGCCATCTTCAAACTTTGGCTCATGTAGGGCAGCTGCGGATGGCCGGACGCCAGGCAAGTTTGCAGATATTCCACGGCCCCAGGCTCCACGGCCAGCCAAAACGACACAGGCTGGGCACGGCGAAAACCTAGGAAATAACGTGCCGGAACGTCTTGGTAGGTCAGTCTAAATTGCATTTTCCGCCTCCTGGTAGCTAACCATAACAACCCTCATCCCCCATTGTCAAAATCAAGCCCCCAAGGCCAAGGCCAGCACCCGCACCTCTTGAGCGCCGTGGGCCAGCAAAAGACGCGCGGCTTCGGCCGTGGTGGCGCCCGTGGTAATGACATCGTCAACCAAAATAATGTGCGACGGTACATCGTCAATAACCTGAAAACAATCTTGAATATTTTTTTGTCTTAAAATCACATCATCCCCCAAAGATGACTGCGGGTCCGGATTCTTAACCTTGGCCAGCACGGGTTGAATTCTCATCTCCGGCCAAACTGATTTTTGAAAAGCTTGGGCAATCAGCTCGGCCTGGTTAAACCCCCGGGATCGGTGTCTTGATTCGGACAAAGGGATGGGCACCAAAACCGTGTCGTGCGCTAACTGCCATTCATCCAATTCCAATTTGCGCGCTAAGATAAATTTTTCAATCTCCCGCATCACCACCCGGGTACCGTTGAATTTCAAATTGGTGATGACGGCTCTTAAGTATGGATCGTGATAATACCCCAGAGCTTTAATCGCGGATAATGGAAAAATTTCTTGGCACGCATGTTCCCCTTGCTTTAAGCACCGAGGACAAACCAAGGCTCTGACTTTTTCCACCTTAGATCGGCAATCCGCGCACCACCACTCCCCGTCGCGGGCGCAGCTAACGCAATAAGGCGGGAATAAAAAATCCCAAAAAGATCGCCATTCCATGGCTTAATCGATTCTTTTAGTAATAACTTCACTCACCAGATAAGAATCATCGGATTGTTTGAGCAACGTCACTAAAGATTCTTGATTATAGGTGACAATAGGCTTGGTACGGTCTCCCGCGTCTTCATAGCGCACACTCAAAACTCTGACTGTCACTTGATTATCACCCGCCTGTCCTTGGACCAGTTTTTTAGAGGCTGTGATGGTAGTGATGCCGAATAGAGGCCCGGAAGCCGGATATTGTTCCATCATGAGTGCTCTTTCGCGTTCGATGTAAGACTTGAAAGACGAGGTGCCGTCGATTAACACATCCAAATAGCCCAAAAAGCCGTCCTGGCTGGTGCCCGATCCCATGCGGCTGACCACAGCTTCGGCCTTAAGCAACACATCCTGTTCACTAAAAGATCTTTGCTCCAGCATTTGAGGCGCGGTGGACGTGCCCTGAAGAGTGGTTTGCAAAGCATAGGTCTGAGGCTCAACTTGCCTGTCCACAATCTGTACATCCCGAGGCTGGGTCACTGCCGGAATACTTGGCTTTTGAGGCCATAACATTTTAATCAATAAATAAGCTCCGATAATCAAAAACAAAAGCCCTAGGATTATCAGGAACAAGGCCATTCTGCGTCGTGTTAATAACTGCATATAATTGATGATTATTCACCGCCCTTAGCGATTTCCGCAAACTTCTTTTTCTCTTCTTCGATCTTAAGCAATTGTTTGGGATCCGTGGTCACAATCTGATCTTCGGCATACGAAGCCACCACTTGAATGGCCGCGTGCTTGGCCCCCGCAAAAAATATACCCTCTCCGCGCCCGGATTCCAAGAGCAGGTATTTTTCGGATTGAGTCAGCAAGAAAACCCGGCCGATCAGGTCGATGGAAGCAGGGCTCTGTTTTAAGAGCAATTGGATGGATGAATTGGTCACAATAGCCTGGCCGTAAGGTGAGGTTAAAAAGTCATTCACGTCTTGAGTGATGGTGGTAACGCCCAAATAGTACTTGCGGCAACGTTTGACCAAGGCATGGATAAACTTGGCCGAATCCTCGTATTGCATCAGCCACCAAGCTTCGTCAATCACCAGAATGCGTTTTTTACGCTCTGAACGGACGGCATTCCAAATAAAATTAACAATCGTGTAAATACCGATGGGACGCAGTTCATCCTCCAAATCGCGCACCGAAAAGACCACCAGCTGATTGTTCATGCGCACCGTGGTGGGTGAATTAAGCAAACCCGCAAAAGTGCCTTCCGTATACTTCTTGAGCCTAACCACCAAGTCGGCCGTGCCTTCCATGCCCTCCAAGATGTCCTGAAAATCTTGCAAAATCGGGGGCTCGATAGCGGTCAGATCAGCTCCGGGCACAATATCTTTTTTAGCGAAAGTTTCAAGCAAAGCTCGGTCCAAAATAGAATCTTCAGCCACAGTTACTTTGCCCAACATCAAACGCAACAAGCCTTTCAAGGTGATAACCGCGCTTCTGATAATATCTTCCACTGAAACTTCTCCGGCCGCGGGCCTGGGCAAATCAAAAGGATTAATCTTGGATTCAGAAGATAAGGAGATGTTGATATAAGTGCCGTTAACCGCGTCTGACAGATATTTATATTCTTTTTCCGGGTCGATGACGATCACTTCCACACCCATCATCATGGAACGCAAAACCTCCAGTTTAACGGCGTAAGATTTACCCGCGCCCGAGGTGGCGAAAATAACCATGTTAGCGTTTTGCAGAGAGAAACGATCGAACAAAATCAATGAGTTGTTGTGCCGGTTAATGCCGTACAATATACCTTCGTCCGAAGTCAGCTCCGCGGACGTAAACGGGAAGGACGAGGCAATGGGCGAAGTACTCATGTTAAAACTGATCATGAGTTCGTCCAAGCCCAAAGGCATGGTGGAATTAAAACCCTGCTCGGCCTGGAAATAGGCTCGGCGGGTGTAAATCAGCATGGAGCCGAAGGTTGATTCCACGGAAGATGACAGCCTTTCCAGCTCTTCTTTGGAAGAAGAATAAAAAGTCGTATAAAAAGCGAATTGAAAAAAGTGCTCAATGCCCTGCGTCAAATCATCGCGCAATTGCTCGATATCTCTTAAAGCCGTTTCTTCTTGCGGGTCGCGCGGTTTGCCTTCTTCGGCCTTCATGTTGATGTTAGCTTCCAAAACACCCACTTTTTTCTTTAATTGTTTCAAAATAACGTCGGATTTGACCGGGTAAAAATACATGGCAATATCCATCATGGCATTCAGGTTGATGATGGGCGAAGCCCAGCCCACGGATACATAACGCGGATAAGTCACAATAAAAATTGTGCGGGCGTAAATCGAACCCAGCGAAATAAAACTCGACTCCACGCGCATGGCCGATGGGGCAATCAAGTCCTTGATAGTGGCTACGCCTTTGCGGTATATGCGCTCTTCTTCCAAGGCGGTCTTTTCTTCGGTCTGCTTTTTCTTCTGCTCTTCAGACGACAAGCCTTTTTGCAAACCGACTCCGCCCTTAGCCAAATCCGCGGCGTCCAGCTTTTTTTGATCAGTAGTTTTAAATGCCATAAACTAAATAATTACGAATTCAAAATTACGCATTACGAATGGTCGCTGTTTAAAATTTTTAAAATTCTTACTTTTCTTAATCATAATTCGTAATTTTTAATTCGTAATTCGTAATTGCTTACTGTCCTTCTATCTGCAACCGGCCCACATCGGTCATGCGTTGGGTTTCAAATAGCTCCGGGTTATAAACCGTGTAATACAATTCGATCAAACTTTGAGTGTCGAGCATGACCGCGTTTAAAGACATGCCCTGCAAACCAGCGATAACATTGTTGACCCGCAACATTAAGGATGTTTTATGGGATTTAAAGCGCTCATCCGTCAGATGGATGGTCATCATAGGCGTTAAAATGGAGTTGATCCTGTCCATAAAACCCTTTTTGCTTTCCAGCGTAGGATCAAACGGCACCACCAGATAAAAATGCTTCTGCATAATCTCGGCCAAATCAACCAATTGTTTGACATAGGAACGATAATCCACGATTTGGTTGCGCAGCAATTCATTTTTTTGCAATTGCTCCATCTCCCTTAATTTGGACATGTATTCATCAATATTCATGCGCCGCGATTGAATCACTACCTGAATGGGGAAATCCAGAGAATTTAAAAATTGCATGTAAGCCTGCACAATGGCGTTTTGCTCATCTTCGGACTTCAAAGCGAAGTTGATGCTCGAAACCAACAACACGGCCCTCAAAGTTCCGTCTTTAAGCACCACTACATCTTCACGTACTTCCGCGATATTGAGGTAGCTCTGTGCCGGTACTCCGGGTTTTGATTTGGCTTGCTTGCTTTGCATAATATTTTCAAATTGATAGATCAAGACGGCAGAACCGCTTCTTTTTCTTCTTCGTCGGGTTTGTACACTCCCCCGGTATTAACCACCAAGGCCAGGTCGCGCAAACGTGTGGAACTGGGACGAGGTTTTTTAACAGTCTGTTCCAAGGCCGGCAACCCCACCACTTTAGCCTTACCCATCATCTCCCAGCTCATGTTCTTATTCCAAACTCTAAGCGCCGGGCGAATCTGTGATTGAATGAAATTCAGAAAAAAGAAATGGAAAGGCTGACCGTTAATTTTTAAAAAACCGAAAACTCCGGCCACCACCACGGTTATCAGGGCCGCCAAAATAAAATAAGCCATGGTCAAAACCTTATACTCAACGAATAAAACACCCGCGGCCACCAAACAAATCAAAAATTGCCTGACCGTGATTGGTCCGATGATTTTATCTTCGTTTTCAATAAACTGTGGAACAATAAACTGACCGGGCATAAGCCTATTATACAATTACCAGCGAAAAATTACGAATAATCCTGCGCAACGACTCCAAATATTTTTTATTTTAATATTTTAGAATTATTTTTTTAAAAGTGCATGCTGTTGTTAAGATTAATCAAAACTTCCAATTCATCTTTGGTTAAAGTATTTTCTCCGGCCACGCGCTTGGCTTCGGCTATGGCTGCCAGGGGCTTGCCTTGCTTGAAGCTTTCAGTTACCAGATCCAAATAAGCCCTCATGAGCGGCGATGACTGCCAAGCCTTGATACCATGCACCTTTTGCGAAAATGATTCTTCGTTCAGGGTGGATAAATATTGATTTATCCGATTAACCGAATCTTTAGGCTCTTTGCCCAGGCGCCTAAAACCAGACAAAGACATGCCTCTCAACTCATCGATCAGGCCATGCAGTTTGGGTGCCCCGACTCTAACCGTTTGCACGCCATCTACCCTCACGATTCCGGGGCGTTGTTTTAATTCGGCTGTGGCCGCCGATACTTTAATAACCGGGGCTTGAACTTGGGAGGAGGCGGACGCAGACGGGGGCGGCTGACGGTTATCTTTGGCAAAACCCAAACCCGTGGGGCGTTCCAGTTTTTCCACCGCCGGAGCCGCGGGCGTCACCGTCACCAGCTGGCCGTATTTACTCCGCTCCAAAGCCGCATCCTTGCCGTCCAAAGGATGGATGCCGGCTTGAGATTTCAATTCTTTTTTAACCGCTTGCGCAAACTGACGCTGTTCGGTTTCTTGAACTTGTTTTTTTTGGATTTTTTCTTGATACCACCTGGCATGCTCTTCCGACTCTTGCTGTCGCCTATCCTCTATCTTGCGTTTTTGTTCGGATAGTTGAACTTCAAATTTTTTGCGTTCTTCCTGCTCAACGGTAGCCCTGGTTTCTTGATAAGCTTTTTCGATGACTGCGGCCATAGCCTCGGCTTCTTCACGAGTCAAACCCAAACCCCCGACCTTGGTATCTCTTTGCAGCAAACCCTTTAATTCCATGGCATTGCGCACATCTCTCAAACGAGAGGAAATGACGTTCTGCAAGCGTTTTTGCAAATATTGGCCGTCGGGTTTTTTTTCTATCTGCGACCAAGTGTAGTCCACAGCTTTATCCAATTCAGTCTGTTCCTTGGGCTTGGAGGGAAGACCGGCTTTCAAGGTTTTAATCTGATCATCATCCGGATCTTCAAAGCCCACTTGATTATCCAGATTAAGAGTACGCGCCAAATGGCCGGCCAAATATTCACGATAGTCTTCTTCATCCATGAGCTCGATGTTGGACGTAATATTCTTAATTTCAGCTAAAGCCTTATCAGCCATGGCTTGATCAAAGCCTAAACCACCCAAATCCGTGGACCGCGTCATCAATTCCCGCACTTCGTCTTCCACGGTTTTACCTTGCGACAAATCTTTCAGTATATCGCGCAATTTATCGTGCATTTGACGGCCGGCTGAATGCAAACCCAAGTGGTTAACCAATTCCGAAGCCGCGCCCGTAAAAGAAACCGGCTTGAATAAAATCTTGCGCCTGGGCCAGTCCGCTGTGTCTATTTCTTGGTCGCGCAAAAAAACCATCAGTTCATCACCGAACAATTCGCGCAAAGGCCAAAAAATATTTTTTAACAAATCATAAAACAGCTCTATTTCCCGTTTTTCCTCCATCTGCAGAGAGCTTAAAAAAAAATGAATCTTATGCAGACTATCTTTGATGGTACTGATACCCATGATGGCATCCAAAACCGGGGCATCTAAATTATCAAAAAATTTATCCGAAGGAATTTGATAATCTGCAATTATTTTATCGTAATAATCCTCAATCTCTTTTAATAAAAACCCCTGTATGCCCTTGGGCATTTCTATAAAGTTACTGTAAACATCCCTTTTCGCCATAAATTAGGAACTGAAATCCTGACCCTTGCCGCGCATTAAAGCCTGGAAACTGCGCACCGCTTTTTGATCTTGATCATTTTTAGCACCCGAACCCTTAAGCCATTCCGCGGTTTCAACGTACTGTTGTTGGGTTACATTCAGCTTGTTACCGGATGCTTGTTCACGCATGGCCACGGCCGCCTGGTTCATAATTTCACGCAGACCTTCTTGCAAAGCTCGTTTTTGCTCACCGCTGGACTGTTGGATAGCCGTGCGTAGAGCTTCATAGCCATTAGATCTTAAGGCCATGCCGTGCGTAGCTAAAGCTTGACCCTTAGCGCCAGATAATGAACTGGCCACAATTCTAACATTGGCCTCAGTATTGTGACCGGCTTTAATTTGGCCATAAGCTTCATTCACGGTCGTCGCATAATCATGGGCACCGGTACCTGAAAAATTACCTTTGTCGTCCATGTCAAACAAACCGCTGGCCGTCATCAAACCTTTTTGCATGATATTGGAACGCGCAGCGACTTTATTCGGCGCATCTGAGGGGCCGGCGGAATTGATAGCACTTAAATTATTGGTCAATTCCTCGGCTCGATTATCATTACCCAATCGCATGCCCACTTGCCCCAAGGTACGCCCACCCGTGGTTAACTGCTTTTCCAAAGCTGTTCTTTTTTCTGCACTCACTCCATCCACCACCTGATCCTTACTCATGGCTACTCCGCCCATACTGTAAGACAAAACTTGCGGAGTGGCTTTGGCATTCCCGGACTGAAGCAATACTCTGTAATTCTTGCCATCCGCGCTCACATTAAGCGTGGCATTGTCTTCATCCTTCGCCGTATTGCTCAATAAAGCCTTACCCCGCTTCTTGCCCTCATCCGTATTCATGAAATCCAAAGTTGAACCGATCAGTTGGCCTTGGCGACCGTGCATGATCTGCTTAAATCCTTCGTCGTACACCGGATCCACCGTCAAATTTCCGTCATTATCCATAAAACCCTTACCGCGCAAGAAATTGACTGTAAAGGCCATGTCCATAAACGCGTCATCTTGCAATTTTCTCTCAGCCTCCGGGTCAGAAGACATTTTGCCGGAAACCTCGGCCTTTTTGCCCGCAGTGGCGAACAAGGCCGGATTCTTTTCTCTGGCCTGTTTGATCTGATCCTGCAGATCCGTCATGTTGTTGTCTGTGGCAAACTTATTACCCTTTTCCAGTTTTTGCGCCACCATACTATCTACTCTTTGTCTGGCTTTAGTGTCTACGGTTAATTTTTCATCTGCAGTCAGGCTTTCATACGCCCTGCCTCCATACTCCTCCTTCATAATAGCCGCTTGTTCTTCTTTTTGCTGACTCTTCATGAAAGGCACACTGCCCGCCAAAGTAGCCATGTTTTGCACGGCCGCCATTCTGTTGGCTTTAACGCCAAAATATTTGGATAATTTACCGTCAGCTAAATTTTCGTACTCACGCATCTGCATGGACGGTGGCAACATGCCAAACGCAGATTTCATTTCTCCAGCCCGTTTTACGGAGGCCGCTTGATGCTCAGTGGCCACCTTGGCCAACTTCATACGTGCACCAACTCCCACGGGAGCTCCGGTCTTTTGGATGGCTCCCAAAGCTAAACGAGCGGCTCCGGATTTAATCCCGTATCTTTTATCAACTTGTCCCCCGGCCCAAGACGCACCCTTGCGAGCTAAACTGGCACCCAGCACAGTTCCGGCCACACCCACACCCATCATACCGCCCGTATCGGAGATAGATCTGGCCAAGCCACCCAATTTTGGCGACAAAGCTTGTGATGATTGCACAGCCACCTGAACACCCAAAAGCATAAAAGCCACCATGATAATAAAATTGGAAAAAGTTTTAGCATCGCCGATTTCCGTTACCACAATACTGCCTAACTTATCACCGGCTTTAAAAGCCGTTTCCACACCCTGTACTTCCGCGCTCCTTTTGGTGTCGCTGTAAATAGCGGACTGACCATCACCCACCAAAGCATCCGGCCCGTTGCCGCCTTGCGCCATGGCCAAAGACAACCACAAAAAGAAAGCCATCACCGGACCGCCGATCAAAGCCGAACTCAAGCGGCTCCACCACTGATTCGTAAAAGCGGAAAAAGCATTTTGCAATTTACCGGGTAAAGCCCAAGCAAAAAACATGACCGGAGAAGTAATCAACAAAAACCACAAAATAATGATGCGCGCCAAAAAGAAAACCACCATGATAATGATCAGGGTAATGGAAATGGACAACAACCAGATGCCAAAAATGGCGGCCAAGAGCATGTTGAAAATTTGATAAATAGTTACACCGTCATCAGCCGCTGCTCCGGCATCAACCGTGATAGTGTCTCCAACTTGGCTAATAACTGGTCCAGTACTGGTGTCAATATTCATAACCTCTCTGATATGCAAGGCATTGATAAAGTTGCCGCCGGCCGCCGCCTTAAAGCCGTTCACAAAAGTCAGTACCACAACTTGGGAAAAATCGATCATTAAACCAATCAAAGTTTTGGAAAAATTGATTAAAACCGCCATGAGCAAAAGTTTGGGTAATATTTGGCGGTAATGAAACTCTTTGGGGTAGCCGATGATGGTAGCAAAAGCCGAAACCAAAACCACGATAATAAAAAACATGTTGACCGTATCGCGCAAAATCGGCCAACCAATCCTGACGGGCGCGGCTTTCACAAAATTATTGAACTGAACGATTTGAATCAAAAAATCCACCAACTGAATCAAGATGTAACCCAAGAGCTCCATGATATACACCAAGACTTTGGTAAAAATCGCAATAATCCAATTAACCAAATTGCCGGCCATGTCAGACGCGCTCACCGGAAAAGCCACAAAGAGCACACCAAAAACAGCTATCACCACTCCGGCTACCAAATACTGACGACGATTATTATTCAGCTTCACAGCTTCACTCTTCGCCAAGCTCGGAGCCGGCACGCCAAAAAAAATACGGCGCCATAAACCCAGCAGTGACGTTTTTCCCTGCCTTATATTTAATAACCTCCTCCGCATAGGCATCTGTGGGTAATTATAGCACAGATACGGTGCTTATATATTGTATTAATCCACAAGCTAAACAGCATTCGATATTCAATCAAGAGACTGGCATGTAAACACGCATAGACATTTAAGCTTTATAGCTCCGTGGATTCCCGTTTCCCCACCTACGCTTCACCAACAAAGCTACGGTGGGCACAGCACGGGAATGACGGGTTGGGTCTTTCGTCATCCTCGCGAACGCGGGGATCCAGTTAGTAAACTCACCCCGTAAAAGGGGCGTGGCCCCCACGGCGTAAAGCCGCGTTGCGGCCACGCCGCTTATACGCGGGGCTTTACGCCCTGCTCTCTCTTAAGCCTGCCCTGAGCGTAGTCGAAGGGATTAAGAGAGGGTTAAACCCTCGCCCGGAACCGGGAGAGGGCCTCCCCGCAGTTCTGCGGGGAGGGGTGAGGGTTCCGCCCGCATAGCTCCGTGAATTCCCCTTTTCACGGGAATGACAAAACAACAATCATGTCATTGCGAGGAATGAGTCCGACGAAATGCCACGGTACGGGTCGCCTCAGGCGACCGAGTGCCGTACCGTGGCAATCTCGCTCATGAGCTAGTCATCATAAGCAGATTGCCGCACTCGTCGGACTCGCTCGCAATGACATAGCTGTGGTTTTAATGGTTTAGTGATGAGATCCTGAACTAAATTCAGGATGACGGAGGAGTGGTTCAGGGTGACGTCCCCATTTTTGTCATCCTCGCGGACGCGGGGATCCAATTTCTTAAGTACTGGATTCCCGATTTAACTATTTAGCTCATTAAGGCCATCAGCCATTTAGCCGGGAATGACAATGTTGATTTTAACGCGGGACGTAGGACGCTAGGTACGTTAAGGACGTGAGGTACGTTAAGTACGCTAGCCCGTTATAGACGCATGATGAGCGATTTGCTATGCTGTGTTGAGCATGAATAAGAACCTATCGGTTGATTTGTTGGCTAGCTCTTCGGATCAGACGGCCGGCCGTAAAACTGCAATTATTGCCGTTTTTTTTGCTTTGATAGTGGGCGTTTTTGCCACCATCGGAGCAGCGGCTTCTTACCGGGCCGCTACCCGCGGAACCAGTGTTTTTGCGGAAGTCGTTCAATTGCCAGGCATCGCCGAGTTATCCAACCTGGCTTGGGGCGGATCTGAAATCGGTTCACCCGCGCAAGCCAAGAGCTCCCCTGACCGGTTGAACATCTTATTTTTAGGTGTGGGTGGCACGGGGCACGACGGCCCGCAGCTGACAGACACCATTATCCTGGCAGGTTATGACAAAAAAAATGACGAAGTGGCCATGCTCTCCATCCCGCGTGACTTAGCCTTTCCATTGGGCAATGGAAAATTTGAAAAAATAAACAGCGTCAATGTCTGGGCCGAAAAAGAGAACCCTGGTCAAGGTGCACGCCACACAGCCGATTCACTGGGCGAGCTCCTGGGCATCAAAATAGACCATGTTATAAAAATCGATTTTAACGGCTTCGCCAAATTCATAGACGCCTTGGGCGGGATCAAGGTTGAAGTAGCCAGAGGCTTTACGGACACTTCGTATCCTGACGGAGACAATAAATGGCGTACCATTAGTTTTCAAAAAGGACCGACCACCATGGACGGCGATACAGCTCTGGAGTTCGTCCGTTCCCGGCATGGCAACAATGGAGAAGGTTCTGATTTTGCCCGCAGCCGCCGGCAACAGCTGGTTATCCAAGCTATCCGAGAACAATTGTTCTCCATGGGGACCTTGTCCAACCCCAAAAAAATCGGTGACTTAATCAATATACTATCAGGCCACATTCAAACCGATCTGTCATCTTGGGATTTGATCGCCATGGCTCCCACGGCCGCGCAAGTTAAAGTCGAAAATATCAGCATGCGGGTTTTAACTGACGCGCCGAATGGAGAGTTGGTGCCGGCCAATGTCAACGGAGCTTACATGCTCTTTCCCAAAAAACCTGACTGGTCGGAAATAAGAGCCATTGCCGGCGACCCTTTTGTTACCAAAGAAGAACAGCAAGAACAGCTCAAACCGCAAACCACGGTTACGCTGGAAATAAAAAACGGCACCACTTACGAAGGCTATGCTTATCAAGTGTCACAAAAACTTAAAACTCAAGGTTATATCGTACCCAGCATCGGCAATGCCACTCATCGCGGTTATGAGAGAACCGTGATCTACGATCTGACCAACGGACAAAAAACCGAAGAACTGGTTAGGCTAAAAAAAGTTTTGGATGCTGATATCTCGTCTTCCAAACCCATGGTGGTTGACGGCAAAAAAATAATTTACAATCAATACATGACTGCGGAAAACATAACCGCGTCCGGTACTGAAATTTTAATCGTACTGGGCGAATCCAGCCTTGGTTTAATCAATCCATATTATGAGCCTCCGCAAACACAGTAAAACCCCGATTGTCGCCATCGTAGGACGCGCCAATGTTGGCAAATCAACACTCTGGAACAGAATAACCGAATCCGGGCGCGCCATCGTGTCCAGTAAACCGCATACCACGCGTGACCGCAATTACGCTCCCTGCTTATGGAGAGCTCATGTTTTTGATGTGGTGGACACGGGCGGCATGGATACGGAAAAAAATGTTATCGGCGACGGCATCCGCCAACAAGCCGAACAAGCCATCCAAGAAGCTAACGTGGTTTTATTTTTAATTGACTCACAAACCGGTATTTTGCCGCAAGACGTGGAGCTGGCCAAAAAAGCCTCCAGCTTAAATAAGCACATCATCTTGGTCGCCAACAAAACCGACAGAAACACCAACTTGGGCACGGCTTTATCAGCTGAATTCTGGAAACTTAATCTGGGGGAACCTCAGCCCATCAGTGCTTCATCCGGCAAAGGCATTGGAGATCTGCTGGAGCTGATTACTGAAAAATTAGTCTCTCTTAAAAAACCACCGGTTCCGCATCAAGAAAGTCAAAGCTTAAACGTGGTGATCATGGGCCGGCCCAATGTGGGTAAATCATCTTTAATGAACGCGATTCTGGGTGAAGAAAGATCCATCGTGTCCCCCATCGCGCATACGACTCGTGAACCACTGGATACGCACTTCACATGGAACGATCAACCTGTAACTTTGATTGATACGGCCGGCATGCGCAAACGCGCCCGCATTACCGAAAAACTGGAGCATGAAGGCGTGGAAAGAAATCGCCAAGCCTTGGCCAGAGCTGATGTGGCCGTGCTGGTGGTTGATGCCACGGATGATCCGCGCAAACAAGACAAGCATTTAGCCGATCTTTTGCAATCCATGAACCGGGGCATGATTGTGGCCATCAATAAATGGGATTTGATTCCTGACAAAACCACTAAAACATCCCACATATTCGAAGACTTGGTCAGGCAAAGCTTACCCTTCCTGGCCTGGGCTCCGTTTGTTTTCATCTCGGCCAAAAAAGGACAAAGGGTCCGTGAAATATTAAACATGGCTTTTAAGATTAAAGAAGAACGTTTAAGAGTCATTTCGGACAATGCCATGGATAAATTTTTAAAACAAACCATTGCCCGGCAAAAACCGCGAGCTGATAAAGGCTCCAAGACCCCGTTCATCGTTTCCATCTATCAAACCGGCACCAACCCTCCTCGTTTTTTAGCCACTGTCAGAGGAGCTAAAACCACGGTTCATCAAGCTTGGTTAAAATTCTTCGAACGCAAATTACGCGAAAAATTCGGTTTTACAGGCACGCCCATTGCTTTAGACATTGAGCATGACGCCACTCCGGTCAAAATCAAACCCGGTCCCAACCGCCGCCGCAAACCCATCGGCCGAAGAGCTGGGAGATACTAAAGAACGTACCTAACGTACATCACGTCCTCTCACGTACCTAGCGTCCTACATCAGGCCAACGCGAGGCCACCCTGTCATCCAGGCCTTTTTCATCATCCTCAACCACCCATCCGTCATCCTGAATTCATTTCAGGATCTCATTGCTAAACCTTGTCATTGTAGCTGTTTTGTCATTTCGAGCGATAGCCGATAAATCCCTTAAACTTGATGAGCAAAAGGGATTTCTCCACTTCGTTATCACTGCGCTCGAAATGACAGCTGTGTTTATAAACTGGATCCCCGGATGATAAAATACAGCCATGTCATTGCGAGGAATGAGTTATAAACGAATGACGCGGCAATCCCGCTGGTCAGTTTGGCGTTTTAAGCAGATTGCCGCGTCGTGATTACACTCCTCGCAATGACATGATTACTGTTTTTATGACGTGCGACGTTAAGTACGTGATGGACGTTAGAGGACGTTAAGGACGTTCTGTCAGCTTTGTGCTCGCCAGTTGTTTATTGTAAGATACCAAGCATGAAATTAATCATCGGCCTGGGAAATCCGGGTAAAGAATATGCGGGTACGCGCCACAATGTAGGCTTTGACTTAGTGGATGAATTGGCCAAAAAATATGAGGCTGATTGGAAAAGCGTTAAAAGCCGTTCAGCTGACTGCGCCAAAATAATGGTTGATGATCAAGCCGTGATTTTAGCCAAACCGCAAACCTTTATGAATTTGAGCGGGCGCGCGGGCGCGGCCTTAACAAACTTTTATAAAATTCAGCCGTCAGACATTTTAGTGGTGCAAGATGAACTGGACTTGGAACCCGGAACCTTCACTTTTTCACACGGAGGCCGGTCCGGCGGGCATCATGGTATTGATTCAATTCAACAAAGTATGCCGGGCATGGTTTTTACCCGCCTGCGCCTGGGCATTGGCAAGCCTAAACTTAAATCAGCCGATCATACCTGGGTGCTGGGCAAACCGGATAAAACTGACGCGTCTCTGATCAAAAAAACCTTACAAGATGCTTGCCCCGCGGTTGTGGATTGGGTAAATCACGGATTGGATTATACCCGCAATCACTGGAATTCCAAGAAAAAAATTAAACCCTAATACAAAAACCGCTTGATTCTGCCCACGAATGGTTTGGAGTACGGCTAACTGCCATACTCACGGGATTGGAGGGGCGCTCCCGCGACACCGTCCGTAAGCAGAATTAAGCGGTCTTATAGACTCAATCATGTCTTATCAAAACAAATCGCCAAACGTCAAGACTGAATGGGATGATTCAAGGCTGGGCTGGCTGGGTTGCGCCTGGTGCGAAAAATTCGGGCCAAAAACACTTCAAAAATTACAAGCCAGATACGGCGAGAACCAAGGTGACCATGCCTGGCAAAGTCCGGCCCAGGATTTACTGGATCTGGGCATTACTCAAACCGCAGTCGATTATTTTATTAAATGGCGCGCCGACTTAAAGCTGGAAGATTTAAAACTCAAATTAGCGAGCCAAGGCATAGATTTCTTTTTGCCTTGGGATGAACAATTTCCCAAAAATATAAAAAACAGTTCCTGCCCTCCGGGAGCCTTGTTCTGGCGGGGCGCTCCTTGCGATCAACGGCCTTGGATCGCAGTGGTGGGCACACGCAAGATGAGCGCTTACGGCCAAAAAAGCACGGAAGCTATTGTGCATGATTTGGTTGATATGGGAGCCGGCATTGTTTCGGGTTTGGCCTTGGGTATAGATGCCTGCGCACATCAATCAGCTTTGGACGCGGGCGGTTTAACCGCCGCAGTCCTAGGTTGCGGCTTAGATGACCAGACCATCTACCCGGCTTCCAATAAAAATTTAGCCGACCGAATTCTATTAAACCAAGGCGCGTTGATTAGTGAATTCCCACCGGAAACCAAACCGTTTCGCGCGCACTTTCCTCAACGCAACCGCATCATCGCCACTTTGACTCAAGCCACTTTGGTAGTTGAAGCCGGCGAACAATCAGGTTCAGTCTTAACCGCTAAACTGGCTTTGGATGAAAATCGAGAAGTCTTTGCCGTCCCGGGCCCCATCAACAATCCCGGCAGTTTTGGCACGCATGAACTCATAAAACAAGGCGCCCAGGTTTGCACATGCGCGCAAGACATTTTACGCGAAATCAAGAACATCACCGAACAAGCCGCGCCCAACCGACCCCTGACTCAAGAAGAAAGGCGCATCCTGGATCTATGCCGTACACCGGCGCATATCGACGAGCTGATCAGATTGCTTAATTATTCACCGGCCGCGACCGCTGCTACCTGTACTTCTCTCGAAATGATGGATGCTATCCAGGAAACCGAAAACCAGTGCTGGCAACTGACCCATAAGGGCCGAAAAATGCTTATCTCTAGCCAAAATCAGACTGATACCTTTGACTCAATATAAGCCTTCTGGTATCTTCGCTACATTATATATGAAACTGGTAATCGTAGAATCACCCACCAAAGCTAAGACCATTAGCCGGTTTTTGGGTAAGGAATATAAAATAATGGCTAGTGTTGGCCATATTAGAGATTTACCCAAATCAAAAATCGGAGTGGACATTGAACACAATTTTGCGCCACAATACGTAGTCTCTCCGGACCATAAAGCCAAAGTCAAAGAGATCAAGGAGGCCGCCAAAAAGGCCAAAGAAATCTACTATGCGACTGACGAAGACCGCGAAGGAGAGGCTATTAGTTGGCATTTGACCCAGATATTGGAACAAGACCCGGAAAAAGTTAAGCGTATTACTTTTCACGAAATCACCAAGCAAGCCATTTTGAATGCTTTGGAACAACCCAAAACACTCGACATGAAGCTGGTGGAAGCGCAACAAGCGCGCCGTATTTTAGATCGTTTGGTGGGTTATGAACTGTCCCCATTTTTGTGGCGCCACGTAAAGCGCGGTCTATCGGCCGGACGTGTGCAATCAGTAGCCGTCAGATTGATCGTGGAGCGCGAGAACGAAATCAAAAGCTTCATAAGCGAAGAGTATTGGAGCATTGAAGGTGTTTTTGAAACCAAGGATAAACAAACCTTGGAGGCCAAGCTCCAATCCGTCAGCCAAAAAGCTTTGGATAAAATGGATATCAAAAATCAGGAAGAGGCTGATAAAATTTTGAACGAGTGTAAAAAACAAGCTTGGAAGGTCAGTGCCATCGAGCAAAAACGCAAAAGTAAACAACCGCCTCCCCCGTTTACCACTTCCAGTTTGCAACAAGAAGCCAACAACCGATTAAGCTTCTCAGCCAAACAAACCATGACTCTGGCTCAAAAGTTATACGAAGGTTTGGAAATCGGGTCCGACGGACAAATCGGTTTAATCACTTACATGCGTACGGACAGCGTTAATCTGGCTGAAAATTTTTTACAAGACGCTAAAAAATATATCGGCCAAGAATTCGGAGAAAAATACACTTTGGACAAAGCACGAACATACAAAACCAAGTCCAAAGGCGCGCAAGAAGCTCACGAAGCCATCCGCCCAACCGATCCAGCTAGAACACCGGACAGCTTAAAAGGCTTTTTGGATAGCGGCCTGCTCAAACTCTATACCTTGATTTGGCAAAGAGCCGTGGCCACCCAAATGCCGGAAGCTATTCTGAACGCCACGCGCGTGGATATTGGCGGAGGTGACTATATTTTTAGAGCCACGGGCCAGCAAGTGGTGGAGCCGGGCTATTTGAAACTTTATCCTGACCAAGACAAAGATAAATTACTGCCTGAGTTAGCTGAAAACGATCCTCTTCAAGCTCAAGATATTAAAGGCGTGCAACATTTTACCGAGCCCCCGGCCAGATACAGTGATGCCACCTTGGTCAAAGCTTTGGAAGAAGAAGGCATCGGACGCCCGAGTACTTACGCCTCCATCATTTCCACGGTTATTGACCGGGGCTATGTGGAACGCGATGACAAAAAAAGATTGCAACCTTTGCCCATTGCTTTTGATGTGACTGAATTACTTATTAAACGCTTTCCGGACATTGTGGATCTGGAATTCACCGCTCGCTTGGAAGCTTCTTTGGACCATGTGGCCGAAGGCACCATCCGCTGGGAACCTTTGATGCAGGCTTTTTACGGGCCGTTCCACAAACAGTTGGAGATGCAAGAGCAGGAGATGACCCAAGAATCAGAAAAAGAGGCCGAAGGCGAAGTCTGCACCGAATGCGGCCAGCCCATGTCCGTAAAACGCGGCCGGTTTGGACGCTTCTTAGCCTGCACCGGATACCCGGAATGTAAAAGCACCCGGCCCTTAAAAGGCGAAGCCCCTCCCCCGCAACCCGAACCCACGGATGAAAAATGTCCCAAATGCGAGGCGCCCATGGTTAAAAAAACCGGCCGTTTCGGTCCGTTCTTGGCCTGTTCGCGTTACCCTGATTGCAAATCAATTGTTAATATAGAAAAACCGGTTAAAGATCAAAACGGCAATCCTATCGCCTGCCCGGAATGCAAACAAGGCACCATTAATGAACGCAAATCTAAAAAAGGCAAATTATTCTATTCCTGTTCGCGTTACCCTGATTGCAAACAAGCCTATTGGGATAGACCCAACGGCGAACCTTGCCCTACGTGCGGATACGCTACCCTGCTTCGCAAAGGTAAGACCATGTACTGCCCGCAAGAAGACTGCAAATACAAAGCCATACTCGAATTGGAATAAGTGGCAATTTGTTTAGCGTAATAAATAAGCCGACTCAATTGAATCGGCTTATTTTTATTATTTACGTTCTTTATTCTCATCATTCACCGGTTTATCGGCAAAATCTTGTAGCGCTTGCCATTTTTTCTTAAAATAACCTCCCCAATCAGCTGAAAAATCCATTAGAAATTTAAATAACTTCATGGGAGCCTTCCAGGTTGTCCATTGAAATACTTTAAATGCTCCAAAGGCCACATAACCGGCCGCGCTCAAACCGGCTCCGGCCAGGCCATAGCCCACATAACCGGCCGCGCTTCTTAATCTGCCAGGTCCTTTATCAACTTTAATTTTTTGTTCTTCAAGCGCTTTCGAACCATGAAAAAATTCCCGATCTACTTCTGTTTCGCTGATCGTCTCCGGACTATCAACCAAGGTTGGAGCAACTTCATGAGCAGCACCTCTGCGGCCCGCTTCGGCGGCCAAGGCCGCGGCTAAAATGGCAGCCTCCGCACTCCCAAGACGCGCCGTACCCGGACTATCGGGTGTGGCCGGGACATCGACTGCAGCAGAATCAATAAAATACGGAGCAGCCGGAATGGTAGCGGCTTTCTCAACGGACGCAGGTTCAGGTAATTCACCTGTTCCGGTAACATGAATCAAATCATTGGTTTGATCGAACAAGACTTTCTCTTTAGCTGTTTCTTGTTTTTTCAGTTCTTCCAACTTCCTTAACTCCCGCAAGATCTCTGATTCACGCGCTTTCAAAGTTTGCAATTCCAAATTGGAGGCTTGAGCTTGAGCCTCTTGCATCTGCTCCTGCATGCTCATCACTAAAGACCCGGATGATGTCCGGCCGCTCTGCTCTTGCCGATTGATTTGAGCTTTAATCTGTTTCAAGTCACTCACTAATCCACCCACCCGGATATCACTTACCAATAAATTATTATGTATAGCAAATAGTTGTTGTTTTTCACTCTTATCTTCTCCCACTTTTTTATCTTGGCTGAGTTTTTCCCACTGCTCTTTGCTCCAATCCAGCCCCCTGCCCGTGTAAGCCAAGGACCATTTATCCGGACCCGCTTCTTCCAGCTCCTTTAAACGGTAGCGCAAATCTTTTTGATCTCGTTCCGCGGCCAGCTCTTCAGCTGAAAGTACGGTCTCCACATCAGCCTCATGATCTTCATCCAAAACTCCGGCTGTTTCATAAACCACATCAGACGGACTCTCGAGAGTGGCAGGCTCAACCAAAGTCTGTTCATCGGCATTAACCAAAGTATCAGATTCAACTAATGTGTCAGGCGCCAAAACTTCAGGTTTGGAATGAGCTGTTCTTTCAATCACCATTTCTTCTGAAGAGGCGGGCAATTCATCTTTATTAGCCACTTCTTCGCGCATGGTCTGCATCTCCTCGGGGCTGAATTCGGTCAATCCATATTCAATTGACGTATCGCTTTCTTGCCCGCGTGCAGCATCGAGTTGATTTTGTAATTCAGCTCGACGGTTTTGCAAATCAGCCATGAGCAAAGCATATTTTTCCGAATTCTTCCCGCCGCCATATCGAGTATCACACTGCGCGATCTTAGCATCAACCGCAGAGATTTTTTCTTCTAAATCTATCAATTTGTCCGCTTTATCAGGTTCGCGCACAGCCTCCTGCATATCCATGGGTAACTTGGAAACTTCCATCTCCCCTGTTTCAAGTGTCGGCTCAGAGAACGCATCTTTTTCCGCCTGTTCCAGCAATCTATCTTGCGCTTGCATCAAACCCGCTTTTTCAGCCTTTAACGGCTCGATGACGGCGTCAAATCTAGCCTGTTCTAAGCGTCCGGTTCTTAATAAATTTTTATATTTATCCAGCATCCTGTCTACTTTTAAAATACTATCTGATAAAGCTTCAAACTTTTGTGCTAATTCGGGATTGTTGAATAACAAATCCTCTCTGTTTGTTGAGCTTGGCCTTGTCTCTTTGGTTTGCACAACCGGTCCTTGGCCGGCTTTTTCCTGAACTGGAGAGCCTGCTATTCGCCCGGGTGTTGGTTCAACCCTGATGCCATTACGTGTACGCGAAAAACCGGCTGACGGTTTTGCCTGCCAACCTGTTTTGGTTCTTGTTAAATCAACTGGCAGTTCAAGGCCGATCTCTGCCTGCTCCGCGGTTTCTTCAGGATGTTCCATGGGCGCTTGTTCTCTGGCTGTTTCGTGAATACCAGATACAGAAGCAGCTTCATCCTCGAAAACTTCTAATTTTTCCTGTAATTCTTGAATTGATGTATTTAAATCGTTAACTGTCCTTTCCCATTTTTGCACTTCTAAAAAATCTTTTTCCAAAGCCTTTTGTTCCTCCGTTTCACTTTTGCCTACTCCGGGATGAGTTTTATAATACGCGTCATAAACTTGTTTGGCGCGAGCCTGAATTTCCGGTGTGGTTATTTCTTCTTCATGTTTTAAAACTTTAGCTAAAGCAGATTGAATTTGTTCCTGTGTCATGCCCCCAACCCTGGTTTCTCCTTCAATCATCTGTACGCGTGGTTCGGCTTCTAGCTCTGGCAGTTCTACGACCTCACGGATGCTGGCTTGAGCTTCGGTTTGCGCACTCGACAGTTCGGTCAAGGCTTGCTCGCCGGATACTTGAGCTTCCGCTTCCGCTTCCGGCCCCGCGCCTTTAACCACCTCGGCCACCTGCGCGATTTCACCTTTTTCCGCTTCGGTCATATCCGTTAAACCCTGATAAACCTGCTCTACCGTTTCCGGACCTTGCGGGCTGGATTCGGGTGATTTTAACCCCTCTTCCGACCGCTCCGCCGGGCTGATACCCAGAGCTTCAAAAGTCTGCTCCCCGGCCTGCAGATCGCTTAATTTAACAGCTCCCCTCCTGTTTTTAGACATATATTTTCAAATAATTGTTCTAAATATAGCACAAAAAACGCGTTTTGTCAACCGAAAATAACGTCCATAACGTACCTTTCGTCCATCACGTCCATAGCGTATCTGTGATGTCATGGACGCTAAGTACGTGAGAGGACGCTATGGACGTTAGGTACGATGCTAAAGGGATTGACATTCCCTCGTTTTTATGCTATCTTAAGCAATCTTATGCAAAACCCGCTTTTGGGGTTGGTATAAGCATAACAGGCCATTCAGGGAGCGACCGCTCCTTTGACAACAACCAAGTCCCGGTCAAGTCAACCGGGCGCTCTGTAGCCGAGTTTAGCTCGCTATGGAGTTTTTTAGTCGGAGGCGCAAATGCGCTATATCGAAGACAGGATCAAGCAGCTCAAGGCCATCAACCGCGACCCTACCGTTGGACCCTACACGGTGACCAAGACCGGGTCGAACAAGGAGGGTACATTCCAATGCCAGGTCACGACCGAAATCTGGGAACTTGATACCGCCATCGTGCGCTTCGAGTATCCCAAGGGCGACAAAAAGAACCTCTCGGGTTTCACTCCTCGCGAGGCTAAGGGTCTTGGAAAATATCTCGGCCGCGACCACTGGGCAGGATCTGGACGAGACTCATTCGTCGAGGTGATGCTGATTGATGGACTCGAGCCCACGGTCACCAACGATCCCGAAGCCCCCAACCTCGTAGTCGGGCGGGCCCATATCCGGTGCAAGGCCGTGACCAGTTCGACTGGCAAGAGCACCCACTACTGGCTCTTCGTCAAAATCCACCCCCTGCAGAACGAGGACGTCGACAAAGAGCCCGAGCTCAGACTCGAGATTTCGTCCTACCTCGGGAGCCGTATGGCGCACTACTTGCGGGCCTACGGCACGGACCTCAACGGTATGCAGGTCGGCTTTCTGCCACTCGGCAAGTAGCCACCGCATGCCACTCGCAACCCTTCTCTCACCCCGCTCCTGCGGGATCTCGAGAGGAGGGTTTCTGCGTTTTTAATGACAGATAAAATATTAAAAGGTACAATTCACACTAATAACATATGATTAATACCATCGCCCTGTTCCCCAAAATCCAAGCCGACACCGCGGCCGGCTATTATATTTTAAGAAAATACGGCGAAACCAAATTCCCGGGCATCAAGCAAGCCAAGGTGGTTTTTTGGACGGCCTTGCCCCAAGGGCAAACCGCGGAGCAACTGGAATCCCAGGATTATCTGACCATTGATTTGGGCGGAATGTTTGACCATCATTTGGCCAATGAAGAACTGGGTAAAAAACAAGAGTGTGTTTCTGGGCTGATTGCCCGTTATCTGGGGGTTGAAGCTAATCCCGAGCTCAAAAAACTATTAGCTTGGGCTAAAAGAGATGATTTGGAAGGCAAGGGCACGTTGAGTGCCGATCCCTTGGATAGAGCCTTCGGCTTATCCGGTATTATCATGAACGCCAATCGGGAATATACGGATGACCCCATGAAAACTCTAAACCTGGCCACGGCCATCATTGATTTGCATGTTAAAGAAGAATATCGCCGTCAGGTGGAACTGCCAAAAATGCTGGAAGAATTAGAAAAGCAGGGCAAAATTCAAAACTTGATGATACGCCAAGGTTCGGCGGATTTATCGGTTTATTGCGTGGAAAGCGACAACACGGCTCTGCCCGGCTTTTTACGCGCCGCCAAAAAAGCGGACTTGGTCATCCAGAGACGCTCTACCAATCATACCAACATTATCACCCAGCAACTGCGCAGCCTTGATTTAAGACCCCTGATCGCGGTTCTGCGCATGTCCGAAGCTGACAAAAAAGATGTGGATTTGCAGGCCGATGAAGATATTCTGACCTTACCGGGCCGCATCAAAGACATTGAAGAATGGTATTATGACGACGCGGCCAATTCCATTCAAAACGGAGGTATCAGCCCCGAAGGCGTGCCCGCCACCAAATTATCTAAAAATGAAATCATTAACCTGGTTAAAGAAACATTGCCATTAGGCATAATCGGTTCGCTGAAAAGACAAAAACAAGCTGACTCTATAGCCTGATCGTACACCGACACGGCGTTCGCGAACGCGCGTGTCAACGTACAACGTACATCGTACTTAGCGTCCTCTAACGTCCATCGCGTCGCACGGGGTGTCGTTCGCTAACGACCACCCCACGTCAGGGGTCTATCCCCCTCCTCAGATGAGGAGGCGAAACTAAGCTTGGCTTTGGGTGAGGGGTGGTGTTGAAGCTCATTAACTGTTAGTCATGTCATTGCGAGGAGTGTAATCACGACGTGGCAATCTGCTTAAAACGCCAAACTGACAAGCGGGATTCCCACGGCTCGGAGTTAGTGAACGCTGTGTCGTGACAATCTCACACATAAGCTGGTTTTCAAAGCAGATTGCCGCGCTCGTCGAACTCGCTCGCAATGACAATGTTGGTTTTGGCGCGGGACGACAGTATGGTTGTTTGTTACATGGTACGTGCTACATGTTTTGTGACGTGATGTACGTCATGAGGACGTTAAGTACGTTATGGACGCTAGGTACGTTAAGTACGCGAGTTTTGACTAATACGGCCCAGCCCACCATAATGAATGGATATGGGGCCCAATGCCACATTTACGCTCAACGACCTGATTGCGCAGATTCGGGCTATCAGACCAAACGCCGATTTTCAGCTAATCGAGCAGGCTTTTGCGTTGGCCGACGCGGCCCATAAAGGACAGGCTCGCATGTCCGGCGAGCCGTACATCCAGCACCCATTGCACGCGGCCATGATTTTAGTGGAAATGCATGCCCCTGATTCAATTATTGCTGCAGCCTTGTTGCACGATGTGCCGGAAGACACGGATGTAACCTTGGAAGAAATCAAAGAAAAGTTCGGCGAAGATATCGCCAGCATGGTCAATGGCATCAGCAAAGTGGGTAAAATTAAATATCGCGGAGTTGAACGTTACATCGAAAATTTACGGAAAATGTTTGTGGCCATGGCCAACGACATCCGGGTCTTGATTATTAAATTCGCCGATCGCCTGCACAATCTGCAAACTCTGGACGCCATTCCGCAAAAAAAAGCCTATCGCATCGCCCTGGAAAGTTTGGAAATTTACGCGCCCATTGCCGGGCGTTTGGGTATGGGAGAAATCAAAGGACGATTGGAAGATGCTTCATTCAAGTATGTTCTGCCCAAAGAATACGAATGGACTCTGGAGCTGGCCACCAAAGGTACGCAGAGCAAGCAACCTCACATCCAAAAGATAATAGAACAAACCAAAGAAGAATTGCAAAACAGCAACATCCAATTTATTGATATTCACGGACGCTACAAACATTTGTTTTCTTTGTACCGCAAACTGCTCAAATATGGACGGGATATCACCAAAATTTATGACTTTACGGCCATTAGATGTATCTTGCCATCCACGGCCGAATGTTACGCGGCCTTGGGTATAATCCACAGCCGATGGACTCCTCTCAAAGGCAGAATCAAAGACTATATTTCACAACCTAAGCCCAATGGTTACCGTTCTTTGCATACCACTGTTTTTTATGACCGCGGAGCCATTGTCGAATTTCAGATGCGCACACCGGAAATGCACGAAGCCGCTGAATTCGGCATTGCCGCACACTGGAATTACGACGAAGTCAAAGGACAAGAATTGGTCAGCGACAAGTTCAAAGATTTGATTAACCCAGAGAAAGAGATCGAATGGATTAATCAACTGGCGGTCATGCAAAATACCATTAAAGATAAAAAAGAATTTTTGGCTTCTTTGGAAGAACTTAAGTTGGATGTTTTCAGAGACAGAATTTTTGTCTACACACCCAAAGGCGATGTGATAGATCTGCCGGATGAATCCACGCCCATAGATTTTGCTTATGCCATCCATACTGATATCGGCAACACTTGCGCTTCAGCTAAAGTTAACGGCGTGATACATCCGTTGGATCAGCCCTTGAAAAGCGGCGATATCATAGAAATCGTAACTAATAAAAGCCGCAAAGGCCCGAATCCGGATTGGTTGCGCTTTGCCAAAACACGGCACGCCAAGACCAAGATCAGACAATTTGCCAGAGCCGGCATTGCCAATTGGATTAAAGACGTTATTCCCACGGCCATGCGCGGTAAAAAGAAATAAGCCCCAAAGGGCTTATTTTTTAAACTTATATTCAATTAAATATCTACTTGCCCGGTGGCTGATATTTTATCCACGATCTGGCGCAGATCCTCATCATTTTGAAAAACGATTTTTACCTCGCCCTGCCCGCCGGCTTGCCGTTTAATAATCACTTTCAAGCCCAAAACTCCGCGTAATCTGGATTCCCAATCCATCAGATTGGGGTCAGCCATTCTAACACGGCGTCTATCTTGAGGAATTCTTTCTTCGGCCTGACGAACCGTAAAATTCCCTTCCAACATACGCTCAAAAAGTTCCAGGCGCTCGTGCCTATCCATGATGGACAACAGTGTACGCGCATTGGAAGCGGAAATTTTTTCTTGAGCTAAAGCATCTTGTATCTGCGGTTCAAGTTGCAGCAAACGTATGATGTTGCCGACTTGAGGACGGCTTTTACCGACTCTTTCCCCTATTTGATCTTGAGTCAAATTAAACTCATCCCGCAAGCGCACATAAGCCCTGGCTTCTTCGATAGGGCTTAGATCTTTGCGTTGGACGTTTTCAATAATGGCCCATTCCAACTTTTGCTGCTCGTTGACTGTGCGTACGATAACCGGTACTGACTCCAATTCAGCAATCTTTGAAGCTCGTAAACGACGCTCACCGGCTATGAGCTCATATCGTCCGTCCGGCAGAGGCGAAACAACCAAGGGTTGAATAATGCCGTGCTCTTTAATGGAAGCCACTAAATCCTCTAAAGCCGCGTAGTCAAAATGTTCGCGAGGCTGGTGCGGATTGGGAACTATGAGCTCAACCGGAATACGCACCATCTTGCCCATGGAAAAATCAGGCTGGCTTTCCGGATCGTTCAATCGGCGGTCTTCAAGTTCAGCCTGTTCTTCGGCTTGGATATTTGACTGGTTGATATTCAGTTTAGGCGGTATCAACGCTCCCAAACCACGCCCCAAACCCGACGGTCTTTTTAACATCATATTTGAGTTCTTACAAAAGCTTCAGTGCCCAATATCTCGCGCGCCAGTCTTTCGTAGGCTTTGGCACCTTGGTTGTCCGGATCAAAGGCCGCGATAGATCTGCCAAAAGAAGGAGCTTCAGCCAAACGCACGCTGCGCGGTATGACTGATCTAAAAATATTATTAGGAAAGTGTTTATACAATTCCTGCAAAACATCATTGGATAGTTTGCATCTTTTATCGTACATGGTTAGCACGGCACCCAATATCTGAATATCTGGCCTTAGCCTCTCTTTAACCAAATTAACGGTTTGCAGCAAATCAGCCAAACCTTCCAGTGCGTAATATTCGGCTTGCACGGGAATCAAAATTTCATCTGAGGCCACGATGCCGTTTAAAGTGATGTAGCCCAAAGTAGGCGGACAATCTATTAAAATATAATCATAATCGTTCCTAACCTCCAGTAAGGCATCATGCAATTTATATTCTTTACGATCCATGTTGGGCAGTTCGGCATTCAATCCGGCCAAGGCTGAATTCGCCGGGGCCACGCGCAATGTTTCATGCATGGTAGGCTGGATGATATCACTCACTTTAGCCTTGCCTAATATCGCTTCGTAGATGCTTCTCTCAATATTATTTTGATCAATGCCAATACCCGAAGTGGCGTTGGTTTGCGGATCCAAATCCACGATCAAAACGAACTTACCCAAGTCGGCCAAATAAGCTCCCAAATTAACTGCGGTGGTGGTTTTACCCACTCCGCCTTTTTGATTTACAATACCAATTATTCTGGCCATAGCCGACTAGTATAATAAGCTCAAAACACGCTTAAGACAAGGGGCTGTTATATACACGTTTTTAAGCAGGATTGACACAAAATATCGGAATATGTTATGTTGTGCCAATAAGTTAAAAAACATCGCGGGGTAGAGCAGATGGCAGCTCGCCAGGCCCATAACCTGGAGGTCGTGGGTTCAAGTCCCACCCCCGCAACCAATAAGAACAGATCCTAGCATGGGTCTGTTCTTATTTTGGGGTGGGGCTTGAACCAAGGGATCTGTTTTTTTTCAACAAAAAAAAGAAGCGGGTGTCAACCGCGAGATCTTGGGTGGTGTGGGTGCAAAGAGCTATTCGCGGATTAGACGGAGAGCGCAGAGCATCTCCGTGTAATGACCGCTGCCGTACGGAATGGCCAAGTGGATAGCAGCCGAATTGGCCGCCCTGGGTACCCGCAAGGCCGGATTGGGGTCATTGCAGTCCAGTGTTTCGGCCAGCCGGCCTCCTTTGAGCCAAGCGGCCACCGACTGCCTGGTTCCCACCAGCTCAATCGGGATACCGTCCTTGACCACGTAGTAGGCGATAAAAGCCTGCCTCAAGTCATGCCAGACCTGCAAGGGTAAACTGGACTTTTCATGACACAGTACCAGCCCGTCTTGAACCGTGACCCGGGCCGTAAAAGACCCGTTATGCTTGAGCCAGGCGATGCTCATTAGAACCGGGGTTGAGCTGGCTCCCCCGATCTTCTTGCTCTTCTTCATGGGCCACCTACCCGCCGCGAATCTAACCACAGCACCCATTGCCCACCACCTTTCCCCGCGCCAAAACAGCGGAAAAATCAATAGAACTACGCTATTTTTCTTATCACTCTTTACGTTTTTTGTCAATACTTAGCCCAAAAACAATTCACATTAAAAAGACTTGCGGTTTTGGCTCAAATAAGCTATATTTAGCCCCATATTTGGCGGGGTAGCTCAGTTGGTTAGAGCGCGGGACTCATAAGCCCGAGGTCGTGGGTTCGATCCCCACCTCCGCTACCATCATTAAGACCGGTAAGCCGGTTTTTTTGATTAGTGGGGATCGAAGGGAGCGAGAGAACGCAACGGTTTGCGTTCGGTGCGCAGCGACGCGGACCGCGAATCGGCTGTGAGCGGGATCCCCACCTCCGCTACCATCATTAAGACTAGTAAAGCTAGTCTTTTTGATTATAAATAATTTTCTCCATACCTTGCATCACGGTGTCCGCAGTTTTATCCCAAGTCCATATACGTGCCTGTTTTCTCAAAGCGAACACGTCCAATTCCTCGGATTGGCTGCCCATTGGATAACCCAAGGCATGCATCATGTTGCCTAAGCCCACGGAATTAAAAACCTTGTTTGGCTGACATGGCGGCAGATTGCGCACAGCCTTAATCCAAGCAGATTCATCATGAGAATTTATCAGCTGACCGACATCACCTAAAATTAATCTATGTGTAGGAATATCACCCGCCATCACCAGAGTACCTGCCTGCATAGCTTCCAAGGCCACCAAGCCAAAACCTTCATCCAAAGATGGTACACAAACCGCTTTGGCACCCAAAATAAGTTGCCGTTTATCATATTCGCTGACTCGCTTAAATCTGTGCAGACCTTCTATTTTTTCATTTTTTAATTTTAAAATTTCCTGGTCTACATCATCAAACCGCCAGCCGTCACGCCCGGCCACCACCAAATCATAAGCCATCTGACTGGCTCGCCAAGCCCTGATCAACATAGCTATATTCTTACGGGGTTCGACCGTACCCAAACACAAAATATAGGGCCGGCTAATTTTTAACATACCAACCGCATATTCTTGAGCTGCCTTTTTGTGAGCCATCAGTTGTTCATCAGCCATCTGCATTAACTCCGAATCCCCTCCCTCACCCGTAACCCAAATTTTACCTTCGGCCAGTCCCGTATGTTTGATGATGGCTTGACGCGTATATTCGGAAACTGAAAAAACCACGGGCGCCTGCTTAATTCCCCGCAGAAATAAACGTGTGGTGACCAAGCGTTTGAGCCAAGACTGTGGAAACCACTCAGGGTGATCAAAAATCATCAAATCATGCACCCAAGGAACAGCTCTGACACCCAAATTCAAAGCCACGGCTCCGGAAGGCACAAACAGAACATCGCACGGAGTCTGACGTATAGCCCGTCTCAAAGCCGAGCCCTTAGACGAAGCTAAACGCTTAACTACACACTTGCCCCAAGACGCGTTTTCCGTAGTGTAAGCCACCCATTCATGTTTTTTATAACTAGTCAGCCGGCCGCATAACTCACGAGCCGCGTGCGCTATACCCGCGCCTTCAGATCCATCCTCGGGCAAACAGCGCAAATCCAAACCGATTTTCATAATCAGGCTTATTCAAGCCAAGCAAATGATTCAAAGGCCCAACCCGTTAGAGCCTTAATGTCATTATAACGTGAAAAATGATTATCACTGCCCAACAAAACGGCCACCACCTCATCTCCATCCGCATTGCGTGTTACTTGAGCCATGCAAAAACCAGCTTCGGGCAAAGAGCCTGTTTTGGCGCCGATTATTTTGTAAGGAGTATTATTTAAATATGAAGGCAATAATAGATTGGTTGATTTAATTGTATATTGCCTGCCGGCCGCGGTTATAATATCCGCCGATGGATCATCCAGAATATCCCGGATCTCATTCTGTCGCATGGCTATGGTAATCAAGGCCGCCACATCCGCGGCACTACCTTTATTGCCCGGATCCAAACCCGTAGGCTCCACAAAAAATAAAGATGACAAATTCAATTCCTTGGCTTTTTGGTTCATGCGCTCCACAAACGCCTCTCTGGATAAACCCGTACTGCCGGCCAGGGCACTGGCTGAAGCATTAACCGAGCCTATCAGCAAGGCTCTCATGGCATCTTTTTTGGAAATAACATCCCCGGCTAAAAATACATTTTTGCTCTGCCTGTCAAAATCCAAATCCGAAAAAGTTAAGTTACCCTCCAAACCGGTTTCACTCTCCAAAACCACCAAAGCGGTCATCAACTTGGTTAGGCTGGCAATGGGCAAAATATCATGCGGAGCTTTGGCAAATAACACACCGCCGCTGGCCACATCAGCCACAAAAATACTTTTACCGGTTGTCTTGGGGCCCATGTTCTTCTCATTTTTTTTACGCGGCGGCAGAACAACCGGTTTTATTAATTCACCGGCCGCTGGCAAATAACGATTCTGAACTGCCAATACGGGTTGCACAGGCACGCTTTGACCATACATGTGAACCGGACTGATAAACGGCGTGGGCGCCGGAGCCATGGCCATGACAGCCAATAAACTAAATAAATTATGAAACATAACTAGACATTTAAAGAATCGGCAGCCGGCAGATCAGCCTTAGCTTCAGACGTGGGATTTAACTGTTCCAACATGTCGGAGATGGCCGCGTGTCCGCGCAAAACCTCGTAATCCGGCAAATCTTTAACCGACGATAAACCCAAATGCTTAAGAAAATCAAACGTTACCGCATAAGTCGGCTGTCCTAACCTTTCATCATCTTTTTGTTCCACCAAGCCCCGGATCATAAGGTTGCGTAAAATCATGGTCGACTGTATGCCGCGTACTTGTTCCAATTCAGGCCTGGTCATCGGGCCTCTGTAAGCCAAGATGGTTAAAGCCTCCAAAGACGCGCGTGTCAGCTCGCCCTGTTCATCATCTTTAACCACTTTTTTGACGGCCTCAGCCGCATTGGGCTTGGTTACCAATTCAAAATTATGGCCGTATTCTTGCAGCATAATGCCCGAAGACGCCTCCAACCTTTGCGACAGCTCTTCTAAAGCACTTTCAACTTCCTCGGTTGAGGCTTCCGTGATTTCGGATAATTTGCGCAATCCCAGCGGCCTGCCGGAAGCGAACAAAATCGCTTCAAGTATTTGATCTAAATTCATAATTAAACAAAAGATTCAGCTAAAGGATCCCGCTCTGGAGCGTCGGGACTGATTTTAATATCAATATCATGGAATAAATCCCCTTGATTAACCACCACAAAGCGTTGCTTAACCAGCTCCAAAAGAGCCAAAAAAGAAACTATGGCATCTTCTTTGTGCGTCGCGTCTTTCAAAAAATGTCTGAAGCTCATTTTAGCGTGCATTTTAATACGCTTAAACAGATCGTCAATTCTTTCATGGATGGAAACCGCGCGCTTAATGGCGGCTTTGGGCATTTTTATAATAGGCTCAAGCCGGGCGATCACCTTTTTCATGAGATCCTGCATAACATCTAGATTAGCATTAACCGGCGGTACGAATTTAATCTCGCGTTTACGCATGATAACCGACCCCCGCTCAAATGATTTGGCTCCTGTCTTCCATGCCGCGTCCAAATCTCTTGAGGCGTTAACGAACATCTGATATTGACGCAATTGAGCTTCAAGATCCGGCCCTTCCTCCATCTGTTCGTCTTTAAAATCAGGCAGTAACAATTGTGATTTAATGTAAACCAGTTTAGAGGCCACCAATAAAAAATCAGCCATTTCTTCGGCCGGAACATGATCGGATTGCATGTATTGCACAAATTGATCCGCGACCCGAGCCAAAGATATTTTGTTGATAGCCAGTTCATCTCGTTCCACTAATTGCAATAAGAGGTCCAAAGGACCTTCGAAGTGCTCTATCTGCACCGTATACGCCATTCACCAATAATAGCCGAAATACCAAAAAATGGCTAGATTGCGCTCTTAATCAGTTATCCACCAGTGCGTAAAATCACTACGTTGACCTGCGGTCTGGCAAAGTATCTCAAAGGAAATTTAAAAGTACCCAGTCCATTGCTGACCAGCAATTTGGCCATTGGTGTTTCATAAAAACCTGATATGTACTTATCCCCAAATTTGGACGGCACAATCGGCGCCCATAAGCCAAAAAGAGTTATTTGCCCGCCATGCGTGTGGCCTGACAGCATGAGGTCCACTCGGTCATCCGGCAGCATCTCCACATAATCTGGTTGATGAGAAACCATAATCACCGCCTCCTCGGACACAGCCTCGCCCAAGGCTTCTTCGTGCAGTTGTTCACCAAAATACAGATCTCCGATACCGCATATTCTGATTCTGGCATCATGTTTATAAATCCAATAACCCGCATTATCCAAAAATTCAATTCCGGCCTGTTTCATAAAAATCGGAGCCAGTTGCGGCCCCCGCAGGTAATCATGGTTGCCCATCACTCCATAGATACCCAAAGGAGACTTGAGCTTGCTTAATTCATCGAAGACACTGTCCATGTATTTCGTGCCCTGTTCCACATAATCCCCTCCCAACAAAACCAAGTCCGGTTCCAAACCGTTTATTTTGGACACAATCTTTGACAACCATTTCCCGGATCTCCATGGCCCTAGATGAACATCGCTGATAAAAACCACCTTGGTCCCGTCAAATTCAGCCGGTAAATCACGCAGTGCAATTTCCGTTTCTACCACGGCTGGCAGGCGGGCATAAAGATAGCCATAACCCAAAACGACCGCCAGCATAAAAAAAATAAGCGTGATGACTGCCAAGATTTTATGTCTCTTCCTCATGTTAGACTCCAACGATCCACTAAATCCCGGATGACGCCTGCTCGGCTAAATAATTTTCAATCAAAATGACATCTTGTTTATCTTTTTCCCGGCCCATTTGTTTCTTCCATTCCAAAACATAAGACAAACGTACAAACGGCAAACCATCTATGATCTCAGCCGTATCAATCAGCTTATCCGTATCTTTAAACCACGGTTCCCAATGGCTGAACAATTCAATATGTCCGGCGCGCAGGGCTACGCCTTTTTCGTCCAACGGGTAAATTTTGGCCAGCTCATCCCATAAATCTTTTTTAATCAGTAAATCCAGATCATTGGCATGGCGCAAGCCGCGCACCGCCATGGGGCCGCTGCCAAAAATCGCGTATTGCTTGACCGGCAAATTCAACAGTCTCAACTCGTCCAAATATGGCAACATATTATTTTACATCAACGCCCACGGCCTGCTTAATATTTTCAAAACCATCTTGTTTTAAGCGTTGCGCCAATCCTCGCATCAGGCGCGAGGGCCAAAGCGGTCCGTTATAAATCAGCGAGGTAACGATTTGCAAAGCCGTGGCTCCCAAACGAATTTTACGATAAGCATGCTCTACACTGTCAATGCCTCCCAAGCCGATAAATTCATAACGATGACGGCCATTTTTATAAGCCAGCTCCAAAGATCGATCAGACAGCTCCCTTAATCCGGCGCCTGATACTCCGCCGGCAGAAGATTTTTGTAAATTACTTGATTGTAAAGAAGTTCTGTCATGAGTCAGGTTGCATAAAATAAAACCCTTGGCCCATAAAAATCTATCCGTATCCGCCATAATTTCCAACAACCGACCGGCGCTAATATCCGGAGATAGTTTGATGAAAACCGGCTTGTTTGGATTTAAAGCATCAAGACCAGCCAGACATTCACGGTACATCACAGGGTCTTGGCAATATTGGCATCCGTCAGCCGTGTTAGGACAAGAAACATTGATAGTCATGTAATCCGCAAAAGGCTCCAGCCGCTGATAAGCACTTAACACATCTTTTAAACCATCGTCTCCGCTTAGATTTGGAATGTTGGCCTTGGCCACGGATATGCCCACCGGCATGGTCCAACGTCCTCGCGCCCGATATGAGGTGAAACGATTAGCCGCGGCTTCAGTGCCCGTGGAAGCCAACCCGTGGTTAACAATCAAAGCCCTGTCTTCAGGCAAACGCCATAGCCTTGGCCTGGGGTTGCCCGGGCTCGGCCTGCCGGTAATGGTACCTATTTCTTCATACGCAAAACCCACCTGATGCAGGATGGGCACCACTCGACCCTCTTTATCAAATCCGGCGCCCACGCCCAAGGGATGCTTTAATTTAATACCCGCCAATTCGACCTGCAAGATAGGATCATCAACCGGACGACAAGCCGCTCTCACCAAGGCTCTGGTTAAAGCATACCTGCCCAAACCCTCACCAAAGCGATTAAAAAAACGGTGCACGTCTTCGGCGTCAAACTTAAAAAACAAGGGCCTTAAAATTTTATCGTAGAAGGAAAACATTCTTAATTCTTAATTCTTAATTATAGTTCGTCCCGACGCTTCGGTCGGGATCCCGATCAATATATTCTTTATCGTTGTGTCGGGATAATTCGTAATTTTTAATTTTTAATTATTTTGATGTGTGCTTCCGCAATTTGCTCGGACGGTAGCTCGGACGGCGCGCCCATCAGCGGATCCCGCGCATCGCCGGTCTTGGGAAAGGCAATCACTTCACGGATATTGGGCTCATTGCATAAAATCATAGCCAGCCTGTCCAAACCCGGCGCCGCACCTCCGTGCGGAGGCGCGCCGTACTTAAAAGCTTCCAGCATGTGACCAAACTTTGCCTGCACTTCTTCGTCCGACATGCCTAAAATTTCAAAAATCTTTTTCTGCATTTCGGGTTTATGAACACGAATGGATCCAGATGAAATCTCATAACCATTAAGCACCAAGTCATAACTCCAAGCTCTGACCTTTAATGGTTCTGATGCCAACAGATTTTCATCCTCCGGATTAATCATGCAAAAAGGATGATGAGCCGTAGTCATTCTGCCATCACTGCCAACTTCAAACATGGGAAAATCAACCACCCAGCAAAAAGCCAATTCATCAGGATCTTGTTTATTCTCACGCAAATCCGGCTTATCACTGCCATATTTATTTATAGATTCAGCATAAGAAATGCGGGGAAATCGATCGAAGGTCATTTTTTTATTTGGAAAAACTTCAGCCACCATGCTTTTCATCAAATCTTCGACCAAATTCAGAACATCTTCTTGTTCCACAAAGGACATCTCCAAATCCAACTGCGTAAATTCCATCTGCCTGTCTCCGCGCGCGTCTTCATCACGATAACAACGAGCTACCTGAAAATACTTTTCCATTCCACCAACCATAAGCAACTGCTTATATTGTTGGGGAGATTGAGGCAAAACATAAAACTTACCTTCATGTAAACGAGAAGGCACCAGATATTCACGCGACCCCTCGGGCGTACCCTTGATCAGAGTCGGTGTTTCGATTTCCATGAAATCTTTAGCTATCAAAAAATTACGCAAAGATTGAATCATGCGGGCGCGCGACACCAAATTTTTCTGCAAACGTTCGGTGCGTAAATCCAAATAACGATACTTTAACCGTAATTCTTCGTTAACATTGGATGTATCTTGATCAACTTCAAATGGCGGCGTATCAGCATGGTTGTAAACCTCAATATCTTTGGCCAGAATCTCCACCTCCCCGGTTGGCATATTAGGATTAATCTGCTTGCCGCCGCGCTTATTAACCACTCCTTTAACAGCCAAGCAATCTTCCGGGCGCAAAGCATCCAACTCCGCCAAGGCTTGTTCCGACATTTCACTGGGCACCAACACCACCTGTACGATGCCGGATCGATCGCGAACATCCAAAAATGCCAATTTACCCATGTTTCTTCTGGTTTTAATCCAGCCTTTAACCAATACTTCTTGCCCGACGTGTTGGGGCGTTTCAATATTCATGATTCTAGACATAATAAAAATAGATTACCCGCCAGGTGATATTTTGTCTAATCTTAGGCGTATTTAATGCTAAACTTTTATATTCCGGGGGTCTGCGATCTTAATTCTTCGGGAGGTTCTATCCTGCCCGGATCTTTATCTGTCGCTTTAGTGCAAATGCCGGTAGTCTGCTCCGTGGCAGCACCCAAACAGGCCAACCCCGGCCGGCAAGGCAGGTTCATCTCCCCTCTGCATTCAGCGCCCTCTTCCCCTAGGCCAGCCTGCGGATTAAAAACCGCCGGCTTCACAACGGCTGGGACTGCTTCTGGTTCTGCTGGCGGCTTGGGTACTGATAAAGCATAAGCCAAAAGCAAGATCATAATGATGGATACAATGCCCACTATCAGCCAAAACGTCTGATTGATCTTAATAGTTCTATTCATAACATGATTTTACTGGTTTTGAAATTCTTTGTCCAAAGCAATCTTGGGCAAAAAGAAAACCGAACACTCGTGATTTAAACCCAAGTCTGTCCGGCGGCTGTCATAGTCCAACAAAAACAACCCTTGATCATCACTGGCCAGCACGGCGTCTTGTCCGATGGGCAGCAGAGGGCGGCCGCTCCCCGCTGATTTAAGATTGTCTTGATAAAAAATATATAATTCTTGTTTATCAGTTGCATATATCAAGCCCTGCTCCAAAGGCATGAAAGAATCAATTATATGCTCCTGATCCGTCATTACTTCTTCATGGGGCTTATCTTTATAGGCCCTCCAGAGGGATGATCCGATCACAGACTCTGGCTCTTGGCCTTGAATAATCTTTTCCCGCAAATAATACACTCGTCCGTTTTTCAAGCTGGCTGACATTGCATCTGAAGGTAAATATGACCAGCGAGACAAGTCACCGCTCAAATTAAGAGTGTAGACAGCCGGAGTAGAAGTCACCTTGCCTACCAAAGCCAGTTCATCTTTATTCAGCCAACCCAAAATTTGCGGTTCAACCACTCTCCTTCCATCTCTCAGCCTCAAAACCATGGTATTCACGCTATTACCGTATGTAATCACCACCGATCCGCCCACAGGCCGTTTTTCAGTATTTAATCGCGCTTCCCGTCTGCCATCCGGAGAACGAAAAACCGTGGAAGAAGCCTGAACAAAACCCGGATTCAACCACGCTTCTTGGCCAGTGGTACCATCCACACCTTTTATTTGAGATAAAGGTTCTCCCAATAAAGCTACGTCATCCGGCCAAGTAATGGGTTTCCGGCTTAAATTGCTTAAATCCAACAAAAAAACATCCGTTTGATCCGTAACCAACAGATAACCTTTTTGACCGGCAGAATCATCCATTTGGAGGTCAGGATCATTTTCCGCCACTGGATCAGCTCCGACCCTTCCATCAAAAGCTGACATGGCCACAAAAAAAACGCCCAGCACCACGGCTATGACCACCAACATGCTCAGATACAAACGCCATTCCGGCCCACTCGACTTTTTTTTCTTGCCCATAGCTATATCATAGCCCATTTAGCGAAATAAAAAAAAGCCCGTTCACGCTAGGCGCGTGCCCGGACTGACGACGTAGCTACCGGCATTGAACCGGCAGGTTGCGGTAATCACGAGCTTCGCGATCCCGCTTTTCCTGACGCTTGGCCAACTCCTTGCGCGTAAAACGCGTCCGGCACCACCGATTGTAGTCTCGCGAGCTCATCATACTCTTCACCCTGAGGCCGTACGTCTCATCCACAATCAAATAGGTGTAGCGACGCTTACGGCTCAAGATGCATTTACGAATGGTGTACCCGCGAGGATGCGAGCGGTTGACCGGGGCCGCAGCCGAGGCCAAGAACACAATGTGATTCTCAATCTCTTTGATCAAGAACACAATGCGATCCTCGACCCATTCTTCAAGCCCGTGCTTGCCTTGGAACACAATCTGAGCCTGGTACTGGGCCAACTGCTCGTCCAATTGAGCAATCTTTTCGGCCATAAGCACACGCTTGTCCTTAAGAAGATAAGGCAAACGCAAGCGTTTGGTTTTGATGTTGGTGGCGGCGCGCGCCGGGCTGAACCTCAACAACTCTTCCAAATATCGCTTGAATTCACCTCGAAGATGCTCTTCGAGCACGTGAGGGTCATAGTAGCCCTCCTTCTCAGCCGAGTAGATCTTGAGCGCTCGATCGAAGCGCTCGATCTGCTTCGAGTAGTGGTTGCGCCCGCAGACACGATCCACCACCGCTACAATCAGCCGCTGATCGGGCCTGTATAAATGCGGCTGAGGCGGCGTCAGAACCGGTTTGACCGCAGCCACCGGCTCCGTCTGCTCTGCTCCCAGAGCATGTTGCTTGCCGGTCGGCTGAAAGCATCTATGACTCGTGCCCAAAATCGTCCGTCTGAACATGAATCCTCCAATCCGGTGTACTTCCTCTAAGTCAAGCTAAAAAGAACTGCCCGCATTAGAGCAGGCAGAATAAAAAAAGTCAATCCTGATTCTAAGGCTCCAACCTGTTCATTAGCCTGGGGAAAGGAATGGTTTCGCGTACGTGATGCAAGCCGCAAATCCAGGCTACTAAGCGTTCCAAGCCATAACCAAAGCCCGAATGTGGGACAGAACCGTATTTACGTAAGTCCAAATACCAATAAAAATCTTTTTCAGACAAATTATGTTCCCTGATCCTTGCCAGTAAAGTATCATAATCATCTTCACGCTGAGACCCTCCGATAATTTCACCATAACCTTCCGGCGCCAACATATCAGCGTTTAAAACGCGGGACGGATCTGCGGGATCGCGCTTCATATAAAAAGCTTTAACGGCCGTGGGATATTTTTCTATAAAAATCGGCTTATCGTACATTTGGGTTAATATGGTTTCATCATCCGCGCCCAAATCATCCATATCACCGATATCACTTCCCTTTTCCCGCAAAATCTTAATAGCCTCAGCATGCGTCAAACGATAAAACGGAGTCACAACTTTTTTCAGGGGTTCTATATCTCTTTCCAAAAGTTTTAATTCAGGTTGGCACTCTTCCAAAACCCTTTTAACGATAAAAGCCACCAAATTTTCTTGAATCTGTAAATTCTCTTCATGTTCCACAAAAGCCGCTTCCGCGTCCATCATCCAGAATTCCGTTAGGTGCCGTCTGGTTTTGGATTTTTCAGCCCTGAAAACCGGACCAAAATCAAAACAACGGCCCACCGAGGAAATAGCCGCCTCCAAATACAATTGACCGGACTGGGAAAGATAAGCTTTACGTTCCTCAAAATAATCGATTTCAAATAATTCGGTCGTCCCCTCACAAGCATTGGGCGTTAAAATCGGCGAGTCAATTTTGATAAATCCGTTGTCCTTGAAAAAATCATACGTGGCCAGAATAATCTGATTCCTGACGCGTTGAATGGCCCACTGCGAAGGCGCACGCAGCCATAGGTGACGATTATCCAATAAAAAATCCGGACCGTGCTCTTTTTTGCCAATGGGATAGTCTTCGGATTTTTGTACCAGTTCCAAAGCAGTCACTTGCAGTTCATAAACATCATCATGTTTGGGATGCTTGGTGACCATGCCTGTGACTTTGACGGACGATTCAAGTGTTACTTCCAAGGCTCTTTGCCATGTAATCTCATCCACTTGATTTTGCACCACCACCGCCTGCACAAAACCCGAGCCATCTCTGATTTGCAAAAAAGCTATCTTGCCCGAACAGCGGACATTGTAAGCCCAACCCCGGATAGTCGCGGTCTGGCCAACCAGGCCGGAAAATTCTGAAATTAAGTGATACATAATGATTTAATTTAATCGCATTAATCACAAAAGTCAACAGAAAATTATCTCCTACCCTCACCCTTTGTCATTCCTGCTTGCACGGGAATGACAGGAAGACTAGACCGCCATAAACTTGGCTATGGTCTCCAGGCCATGCGGACGTTTATCCAAAGGGGCATGTTGCCAAACTTCTTGTATAATTTTTATGGTATTAACAGCCACTTCAACCGTCATGCCAATACGTAAAACATCAGCCAGACTCGCTTCACGTATAAAACGCATCAGAGTTAAGCTGTGGGCCTTGGCCATCATAACAGCTTCTTTATAACGAGATAAACAATCAGCACACACCAAACCATTGATACCCGGGGCGTACCAAGTATCCGTGGGGCCGGGCGGCTGATGGCATAGACTGCAATTCCTCAAAGCCGGGCCATAGCCCAAAGCATCCATCAGCTTTAAGCTGGCGGCCGCAAACAACAATTCGACGCGCAATGATGTTGGCTCATCCGGCAGACCTGATAAGCAATCAAGATATTCTTCCCATAGCAAAAACAAACGCTCATCAGCCACCCCGGGACGGATCAATTTTAAATACAAATCCGCTAAAGCCCCGCCAGCCGTCAGAGCCCCGAGTTTGGACAGGGATTGTTTTGGACGACTGTGCGAAGCTACAGCCAGGTGATCAAAATTTCGGCCTTTAGCGATCATGACTTGCGCCATGGTTAAAGGTTCCAGCTGACCGGCTTGTTTGGCTCCGGGCTTCATGGCTCCACGGGCCACGGCCATCAATAAACCATTCTGCCGGCCATACATAATATAGCGCCGATCAAATTCGCGATAAGGTATTTTTCTTAAAACAATGACTTCATCACGTAAATAATGCACAAGACAGATGCGAGATTAAAGACAAAAGAAGAAACAAGACAGAATAAAAAACCAACTTTGCTATTTATTCTATTCGCTTGTTGTTTAAACAACGTAGGACAACTGGGACGTAGGACGTTAAGAATGCTGTTTAAGGTAGATTCCCGATTTAATTATTTGCTCATTAAGCCTATCAGTCGCTTAGCCGGGAATGACAATGTTGGTTTTGACGTAGGGTGTTTTAATGATTTAGTGAAGAGATCCTGAACTAAATTCAGGATGACGGAAAAGACGTTATGGACGCTAGGTACGTTAAGTACGCGATGGACGTGAGGTACGCGCCGATACGTACGACACTATGTATTTTTAACGATCTTTTCAAGATAACCCTGCAACATAATCGAAGCCGCCACATCATCGTCCCGGCTCTTGTCTCCCCTGCCTTGTAAATAATACTCAGCTTGGGAAGAGGTCAGAGTTTCATCCGCCTCATCCACGGGCATGCCTTCGGTACGCAGGTCGTCAGCAAAACGGCGGATGGATCTGATTTGATCATTCTCCAAGCTCTGATCTCGCAAAACGCGGGGTATGCCAATCACTATCCTATCCACCATTTCGCGTTCACAAATCAACTTGATTTGTTTAATCACCTCTCCATGTCCTTGGTTCTCCATAATCATCCACGGATTGGCAATACGCGTCTCCGTATCGCCCAAGGCGATACCTATTTTTTTTGAACCATAGTCTACGCCGAGTAATCTCATATCTAGTCAATATTGAATCCAATTAACGGCTTCTGTTCCTCGCTTTCCACTACCATTCTCCTCAATGCGTCAAAAATAATAGAAAATTGTTCATCATAACGCCGTTCCAAAAGCTCTAATTTCATCTTCATTTCCTTATTTGAGACTATCATCTCACGCAATTTAGTGAAAGTCCTAATAATCTGAATATTAACCATTATTGCTCGTTCACTGTTTAAAACACTCGAAAGCATGGCTATGCCATGTTCAGTAAAAACATTGGGAGGGCGCCTTAAGCCTTTATTAGCCCAAGAATTGGATATCACAATCTGTGACCTCCAATTTATTAACTCTTCAGGGGTTAACCTAAACATAAAATCTTCCGGAAAACGCTTTAAATTACGCTTAACAGCCTGATTTAATGCGCTTGTAGTAACTCCATACAATCGAGCCAAATCACGATCAAACATAACCTTCTCATCTCTGATGACAAAGATGCAATTCTCTATTGTTTCCGTGGGAACGATTGATTTTAAAGCACTCATATCCTACAAGTGCCTGATAATAACATCCTTCAGATATTGATTGCCAAAAGAAGTTCTCTCGCCGATCTTGGCTTGGCCGTCGGAAACAAAACGAATAGACAATGGTTTCTTGTATTTATCCGACAAGCCTTGCACTAGTCTTAAAACATTTAAAACTTTCTCACGATCTTCATCAACTCCCAGAGGATATGTATCCACTCCCAACCCTGAATGTAAAGATAAAAACAAATTTCTTTCTAAAGAAAAATTTCCTTGCTCGTATTCATGTGTCAGTTCAAAATCCTCAAGACATGGGAACATCAAACCGCATAGGCCGATGGGCTTGGGATTTTCTGACTTTATAAATCGAGTCATCTGCAAATAAACATCCGACAAGACAGATTGAGAAAAGGTCGGTGAGATATGTTCTACGAGATTCACTAAACTGCTCTTACCCGTAAACAAAGGAGCGACGGAAGAATCTATTCCCAAATATTCGGGATCCAATAAAAACAAATCGTCCAGCTCTTGCCAAGTTGATTGCATTTTCTCGAACCACTGTTTTAATGACGAGCAATTTTCAAATAAATCCGTCGACTGTAACCCCAGAGCAAAACCATCCCGATTGTAAGCGGCTGATGGGAAATAGGGCGATGAGTGCTGATTGTTAAAAACGTAAGCAAAATTGAAGGTTTTTTCGGGCTTTTTTTCAATAATAGAAAAAAGAAAGTCCGCATGTTGCCGCTCTATCACCTGACCGGTCAGGTCTATATTAAAAGATAGGTTTGGAATCTCAAAAAAATCCCGCAACTGCTCGACGGCCTCCAAAAAATCAAGTGTGCCTGCGCTAATTAATATTTCCGAATCAGAAATACGAGAAGCCAAATCTTTAAGTTTTTTAATCGGAGAACAAATTCTTTTGGTCTGTATCAAATAATCTTGCTCTTGTAATAACTCAGCCAATTCTTTAAGCCTAACCTCGGTTTTCAAACTCGGATTAGCGTCAAAAAAACAAATTGATCTGATTATCTTATTACTCATACTATGCTTCCGGCCAAGGGGTTATAAACTCAAAGCCGCTCTTGGTAACCACCACGGTTACTTCCCAGTGAGCTGACAATGAACCATCGGCCGTTGTATATGTCCAGCCATCGTCTTTTTGTTTAATACGCCAATCGCCCATGGTCACCATAGGTTCAATGGCTAAACACATACCAGCCTTTAATTTCATGGGCTTATGACGACGCTCATGATAATTGGGGATCTGCGGGTCTTCGTGCACCGCATGGCCCACGCCGTGTCCGCAAAGATCTTTTATAATCCCATAATTATAGGGCTTTAAATATGCTTCTATAGCCTGGCCTATCTCATGCACCCAGGTGCCTTCTTTGATAGCATCCAGACCGTGCTTTAAAGATTCTTTGGTATGGCGCGACAAGTCTCTGGCTTGAGCCTTAACATTGCCCACACAAACAGTAGCTGCCATATCAGTGGCCAAACCTTCATACCACATGCCAATGTCCAAACTCACCAAATCCCCGTCATTAATCACTTTGTCAGGCAAGGCCAAGCCATGAACCACCTCGTCATTAATTGACACGCAAACCGCGGACGGGTAAGGCGGATCAAAATCTGATATTTGATAATGCAAAAAAGACGGACGGCCTCCCGCTTGCTCAATTTCTTTGATAGCCAAAGCATCCAATTCATCCGCCCTCACACCCGCTTGGCAGGCGGCCATCAATTTGGACAAGGCCATTGAAAGCAACGCTCCGCCTCTTTTCATCTTTTCAATTTCTTCTGGACTTTTGATGGTAACCATATTTTATGTAATAAAACCCAATTTAGTAATTTTTTTAATAATTTCTTCAAACAGATAAGGGATGGGTTGAGATCCATTAATCATCAATAGAACCCCTTTTTGACGATAATAATTGGCCAACGGGGCGGTCATATAATGATAGGCCTTAAGGCGTTGCTTGATGATTTCCGGTTTATCATCCTCTCGCTTGATCAACTGCTGGCCGCACAAAGAACAGATGCCTTTTTTAACGGGAGGCGCTTCAACTTCATGATAAACGCTTTTACAATGCGGGCACTGTAACCTGCCGCTTAAACGTCGAACAACTTCCGTATCATCTATCTTCAATTGAATCACCAAATTAATGGGCAGTAAACGGTCAAGATAAGTGGCTTGTTCAACATTGCGCGGGTAGCCATCCAAAATAAAACCCCGGCTTAAATCAGCCTTCTTCAAATAACGAGCCATAACCGCATTCACCAACTCATCCGGGGCCAAAAGCCCCTGATTAACGTATTGATTAACCAGGTGCCCCAAAGTTGAATTTTCAGCCATTTCCGCCCTAAACAGGTCTCCAGCTCCAATCAGAGGGATATTCAATCTTTCGGCCAATAAAGTCCCTTGAGTGCCCTTGCCGCTGCCCTGCGGACCAAAAATGACTGCTTTTAAACGCTTGCTTTTCATAAAAAGTATTTTAGCAGACCGGAGAAAGCATACAAAATTGTAGCCACAGCCGTGAATAACCAACTTCTTAATTGAAATTTTTCATCTCTACCCCAAACCAAACCGAAAAACAATAAACATGCGCCTAAAATTAAAAAATACAAAACATCTTTATGCAGTAAGCGAAAAGCTATGGCTAATATAATGATAAATGGCAAAAAGCCAACTACAATGCCTTTACCCGCCTGCCATGTTTGTTGAGTACCAGCCGTCCAGCTTTTAATGTCTGCCGGAATCAAAAAACCCGGGGGCAAGCCCACGTTCCACGCATCAGCATACAAAGTCGCCATCTCAAATTTATTTTTTCTTTGCACCTCATAAGCCACCACCCCTACGGCACAAATCAATAAAACCTCAAAAGGAAATCTCATGGAGACAAACAAACCCAGTCCCAAAGTACCAAGTAAAAAATTTAAGTTATGCCATAAAACCAAAGGCCAAAAAAAAGTAACCAGCGTAAGGATGGCCGCCGCCAATACTCCATAAATGCCGGGCAAGACCGTCAAAGCCAGAATCCAGATTCCACAAAAACCAAAGGCTAATAACAAAGCCTCCCACCAAATATATGAAATATTCCTTCTTATAAGTCCGAAAGACATTAAGAAGACTGTTATGATCAACATACCCGCCACCAACACATTGGCTGCATTGGGCACGGCAAACAACCTAAACCTCAACCAAGAGTAGACCAGATAAACCAGAACAAGCGCCATGGTAATCAGTATCAAATATGACCAATGCCACTTTGGCTCTGCACCCGCAGTCTTTGGTTCGGCATTGTTAATATTCGACATGTGTAATGGCCGTTCTCTTCCTCCACCCTATTCAACTTTTTTTAAAACTAGTAGGCGTCGTATTGGCGCATGGTAACCTGCGCTTCTATTTGTTTTACAGACTCAATAACAACGGACACCACAATCAGCAACGAGGTGCCACCTATAGCCATCAATTGAGACCCTCCTGCTCCTTGGACCACCAAAGGCATGACAGCAATAGCCCCTAAAAAGCAGGCTCCGAATAAATTCAATCTGTTGATCACAAAATCCAAATATTCACTGGTTGGTTTTCCCGGTCTTATACCTGGGATAAAACCTCCTTGCTTCTGCAAATTATCAGCTATCTTGTCGGGATGAAAAATAACGGCCGTGTAAAAATAAGTGAATCCAAACACCAGTCCAAAATATAAAGCTCCGTAAACAGCCTGATTTTGCAAAACGACCAAGACCCAACGTGCCGCCTCAGCCAACCACTCTGTTCTGGCTTGCGAAAAAAACTGGGCTATAACTGACGGGAAAAGCAACATCGAGATAGCAAAAATGATCGGAATAACGCCCGCCATTATCAATTTAAGCGGTAAATTGGTGGACACTCCTCCGGAAATAGCCCCCTGCCCTCTGACTTGACGCGCGTACTGCACCGGAATATTCCTTTGAGCCTCGTTAACAAACACCACACCTACTACCGTTAAGACGCCAACCAGGGCATACAGCACCACATACATCCATTGAGATGCATCATAGGTTACCAAAAATCTGGAAATGGTTTGCGGCAAGCTGGCCAAAATACCGGCAAAAATTAAAAGAGACATACCATTGCCGACTTTTTTTTCAGAAATCAATTCACCCAACCACATTAAAAACACCGTTCCTGCCGTAACAGTAGAGATTAGAGCCGTCATATGCAATAAATCCGTCCGCGTCAAAATCTGCATTTGAGATTGACCCAGCAACGAGATCAAAGCAAAAGACTGCAAGATAGCCAAAGGCACGGTCAACAACCGTGTCCATTGATTTATACGCTGTCTTCCTTGTTCACCGTCTTTTTGAATTTCTTCCAACTTAGGCACAATCATCACCAGCAACTGAAAAATAATGCTGGCCGTAATGTACGGAGCTACACCCAAAGCAATAACTGAAAAATTACTGATCGTGCCTCCGGAAAACAAACTCAACATGCCCAAAATCTGGTTGGCTTCAAAAAAACGACGCAGAGCAACCAAGTCTATACCGGGCAAAGGGATGTGCGCCGTAATCCGAAACAAAACCATGATAGCCAAAACGAATAACAATCCATTGCGCACCTCTTTTACTTTCCAAGAGTTAACGATTTTATCCCACATATTTTTTTAAAGATAGCATAATGGCTAAAAGTTTAACAGTTTAGCCTGAAATAAAGATCACTCCATCTGACCGCCGGCCTCTAAAATGGATTTCTTTGCGCTTTCCGTGGCGCCAATACCTTTAAACTTCAAAGCCACCTCAAGCTTACCTCCTGAAACAATTTTCGCGGCCACCGCGCTTCTATTAATCAGTTGTTTATTCTTAAGCGTTTTAAGATCAATGGTTGCCGGTTTAGTAAAAGCTTTAGCTATTTGCGCAACGGTCAATGTCTTGGGCTTGGCATAACCAGATTTGAAGCCGCGATTTTTCGGGAAAGACAACAACATCTGCTTCATGCCTTTCAGTTTCAATTTATTACGGCCACCACTCCGAGCCCTCTGACCCTTGGTGCCCTTGCCGGCTGTAGTCCCTCTGCCCGAACTGTTGCCTCTACCAATCCTGAACTTCTTGGTTCTGGATCCGGGAGCCGGTTTGATTGTATGTAATTCAATGCTCATAACTTATTGTTTGATTATTTGGAGGGACTCGTGGATTGTTCGGCTGCCTGACCATCTTTAACCTGCGTGTCTTTATCGGACTCAGCCGGAGCTGACAGCATTTTTAAGGCTTTCAGAGTAGCGCGAACATTATTCATCTTGCTGTTGGAACCCAAGATTTTAGCGGTAATATTTGGCACGCCCGCCAACTCAAGTACCACGCGCACCGGACCCCCGGCTTTGACTCCGGTACCTTTAGGAGCCGGCTTTAATAAGACCACCGCAGCCGCAAATTTAGCACGCACGACATGCGGGATAGTCTCTTTAACGATAGGAACCGTCAAAAGCGATTTTCTGGCTTTAGTTGTAGCTTTGGAGGTAGCAGCCGCCACATCGAGACCTTTGGCCAAACCATAGCCCACACGCCCTTTATGATTACCAATTACCGATAACACACGAAAACGCATACGTTTTCCACCCTTGGTAACGCGAGTGACACGGCTAACCTCAATGTTCTTTTCTTCGTAATCCGATTCAGCTGGAACATCTGGTCTGGGACCGCGTCCACGTCCGCCACGTCCGGAAAAACCTTTTTTACCGGTATTATTATTGCGTCTCTGCGGTTTGAACCTGGCTGGAGCCTGATCCTTAGGGCTCTGCTCCGTCTTTTCAACAGGCTCTGCCGCTACCGCTTCGACTTGCTTCTTGGTTTCTTCAATCATAATCATTTATTATTAAAATTTGAGCCCACCCTCACGAGCGCCTTCGGCCACAGCCTTGATCCTGCCATGATATCTCTTATCTCTACGATCAAAAACCACACTGGCAATCCCCTTGGTTTTAACCTTCTCGGCCACAGCTTTGCCGATTAAGGCAGCCACTTCCAATTTGCTCAATCCCTTGGCCTCCATTTCGCTGTCTGAAACCGCAGCCAAAGTCTTGCCCGCAGCGTCATCAATGACTTGGACATAGGTATGCTTAAGCGAGCGTCTGACGGTCAGACGCGGACAATCAGCCGTACCCTTTATCTTGGAACGCACTCGGCGCACTCTTCTCTGCTTGGCAGCTTGTTTTAACTTGGCTTTATTCATAATATTTTATTCTTTAGCTCTTGGTTGCCGTTTTGCCGGCCTTACGACGGATAACTTCATCCGTATATTTAATGCCCTTGCCTTTATAGGGCTCCGGCGGTTTAACGCGTCTGATTCTGGCCGCGAATTCACCCACTGCCTGTTTATCAACGCCAGAAACCGTAAGAACCTGTTTTTCAACGGCGGCCTCTAGACCCTCGGGAACTTGAATTTCTACAGGGTGTGAAAAGCCGACTTCCATCTTAACTTTTTTTCCTTCGACCGCTACCTTAAATCCAACTCCCACAAATTCCAATGATTTTTGAAATGGCTTTTGAACGCCCACCACCGCATTATCAACCAATTGCCTAAACAAACCCCAAAGCGCTTTTTGATCCATATTTTCCGGATCAGCAACCTTGACTGCGGCCTCAGCCGGTTCACCCTCAATGACTACACTAACATTTTTAGGTAAAACCACCTTTATTAATCCCTTAGGTCCTTTAACACTAACCACACCGTCGTTTATCGACAGCTCTACGCCTTGAGGCAAGGGAATTGTTTTTTTTCCAATACGTGACATATTTTTAGTATACTTCGCACAAGATCTCGCCGCCCAAATGACGCTTACGAGCCTGCTTATTAGTCATCAAACCGGCTGAAGTAGAAATTATGGCGATACCCATGTCGCTTAATATCCTCGGCAAAGCATCTTTAGGTTTATAGACACGCTGCCCCGGAGTAGAGACACGCTTAATATGCCTAATAAGCGGTTGGTTATCTTTATACTTCAGTTTCAGACATAAGGTCGCCTTATGACCGTCTTGTTTGACATCGACGTCTGAGATAAATCCTTCTTGTTCCAAAATCTTGGCCATCCCAAATTTAATTTTAGAAGAAGGCAAAGCCAAGGTCTCATGACCGGCTGCTTGCGCATTGCGTATGCGCGTTAAGAAATCGCTAATTGGATCAGTTATCATACTATTATTTTACCAGCTGGATTTTTTAATACCCGGCAATTCTCCACGATTGGCCATTTCACGAAAGCAGATACGACAGAGATCAAAATCTCTGAGATATCCATGCCTTCTGCCGCAGCGCCAACATCTGTTTACATGTCGTGTGCTGAATTTGGGTGTACGCCTTGATTTGGCGATTTGATTCTCTGTAGCCATAATTTTATGAATTAAACGGGAAACCTAATTGCTTAAATAGAGCCAATCCGCGCTCCTTGGTCTTGGCATTGGTAGTAATGACAACCTGCAAACCATGCACCCTTTCCACTTCGTCCGGACGAATCTCAGGAAAAGATAAATATTCCTTAAAACCAACTGACAGGTTACCTGTTGAATCGATATTTTTGGTGGATATACCACGAAAATCAGTAATGCGAGGAAAGGTAAAGCTCAACAATTTGTTTAAAAAATCCCACATGCGGCGGCCACGTAAAGTCACCCGTTTACCCACCACCATGCCTTCTCTCACTTTAAAGCCGGCAATCGATTTCTTGGCCTTAGTGTCTACGGTTTTTTGGCCGGTAATGCGTTTCAGGGTTTGATCCACAGTTTCTATAAACTTAGCCTCTTTCTGACCGGATGGAATACCAACTCCAACGGTAATAGTCAAAACCTTGGGCACCGCCATCTTGTTTTTTTCACCAAGCTCCTTCATGAGGTTTGGTATTATTTCATTTGTGTAGCGTTCTTTAAGCATCATAAATTTCAACTAAATTAGGCGGACAACTTCTTGTTATGTCTTATTTTTTTACCGGACGCGTCCATCAACATAACATTGGAAGCATGGATCGGCATAGCGAATTCTACCACTTGGCCTTTTTCTCCGGTACGCCTCGACCGTAAGTGTTTTTTACACACATTAACACCCTCAACAACCACGCGGTTAAGTTGCGGAAAAGTTTGTACGACCTTGCCCGTCTTACCCTTATCCTTACCGGCTATTACGGCAACCATGTCGCCTTTTTTTATAAGTAATTTAAACATATTTTTACAAAACTTCAGGTGCTAAGGATACTATTTTCATATACCCTCGTCCACGCAACTCACGGCCCACCGGGCCAAAAATACGCGTACCTTTGGGTTCCTTGTTTTTCTTGTCGATTATGACCGCTGCGTTATCATCAAAACGAATATAAGTTCCATCCGGGCGTCGAGTCTCTTTGTGAGTCCTTACGATAACAGCATGCACAACATCCGACTTCTTAACCGCGCCATGAGGAGCGGCCGCTTTAACGACGCAGGTTACCATGTCCCCCAAGCCGGCTGTTCGTTTTTGAAAGCCTCCGAGTACGCGAATACACTGGAGCTTTTTAGCACCTGTATTATCCGCCACATTAAGCATTGTTCGATGTTGTACCATATTATTTATTCGCAGTTATGGTTTTGATATAACGCCAACGCTTATCAGCCGACAAAGGTCGCGTCTCTTGAATCTCTACCACATCACCCAAACGCGCTTTACCTTCAGCGTCATGAGCTTTGTATTTTTTGGACACCATATAAGTTTTGCCATACTTCGGGTGTTGCACCATACGCTCAATCCTAACAACAATGGTTTTTGTCATTGCGTTTGATGTTACGGTGCCGATTAACGATCGGCGAACATCGGTGCGTTTTGATGAATTCGTAGTAGTCATAAATTATTTTTTATTCAAAGCAGAAAGCACTGTCAACACTCTGGCCAAATCTTTCCTGGCTTTAAGCAAGTCACGAACTTTGGAGTTTTGACGAGTGGTTATTTTAAACCTCAAATCGCGTATCAAGCCTCGTAATTCCGATGCCTTGGCCTGCAATTCGGTTTGAGTCATTTGTTTTATATCCTTGGCTTTCATATATTTATTTACATTCTCTTCAGATACATAGCCTTGCAAGGAAGCTTGAAAGCCGCCAACTGCAAAGCCTCTTTAGCTTGCTTGTCCGTCATGCCATCCATTTCAAAAATAATGGTTCCCGGTCTGACCGGCGCTACATAATGATCGACTGGGCCTTTGCCTCCACCCATGCGCTTTTCATTACCACCCTTGGTGATGGGCTTATCCGGAAATACCCGAATCCAAATCTTGCCACCGCGTCTGGTATAACGCGTCAAAACTCTACGACAAGCCTCAATCTGCCTGGAAGTCAACCAAGCCGGAGTGGTCGCCTTTAGACCATGCGTACCAAAGGCCAAAAAAACCTTATCCGAAGCAATACGAATGTTTCGTGCGCGGCCTTTATGCCATTTTCGGTGTTTTACTTTCTTGGGAATCAACATATTATTTTATTTATTTATGCGGATGTAACCGGACGCCTTTCTCTGCGCATCGGACCACGATCACCCGGCGCTCGAGGAGTAGTGGGTTGATACTGGTGCAATCTATCTTTAGCGAATACATCGCCGCGATAAATCCAAACCTTAACACCAATCGCTCCCATCATGGTCTGCGCGAAATTTTGTGCATAATCAACATCAGCGCGTAAATTGGAAAGAGGAATCTTGCCCCAGGCCAGCTGTTCGCGTCGAGCGATTTCAGCTCCGTTTAGACGGCCGGATACGGCAATTTTAACTCCCAAAGCTCCGGCTTTTTTAACTCTCTCGATAGCCATCTTCAAAACCCTTCTAAAAGGCATACGCTTTTCCAGATCAGCAATGACTTGTTGCGATATGATAGTCGCTTCCAAATTAGCCTTGGCCACCTCGGAAACATTCAATTGAAATTGAATTTTTTTGCCAGGAAAAAAATGTTTTAAAAACTTCTTTTTTAATTCTTCAATACCGCTTCCGGAATGGCCGATAACCATACCCGGTTTGGCTGTGGTAATGGTGATATTGAGAGAACCGCGTAATCGATCAATCATGATTGCATTGACAGCCGCGTCCTTAAGCTCTTTGCTTAAAAACTGCCTAATCATATGATCTTGCTTAATGTGATCACGATACGCTTGGCGACGCGCAAACCAACGCGATGGCCACGTGGTGGTCATTCCCAATCTGAAAGCTTTTGGATTAACTTTATGTCCCATAGATTTACGCTTCTTGTTGCTTAATTGTTTTGCTAACCGCTTTTCTAGGCTTATAAACACGCTTGGCTTTAACCGGGCGCGGTTCATCTGAAAGTATCAATGTCACATGCGATGTTCGCTTGCGAATTGGCGCCGCCGAACCATGAGCTCTCGGGCGAAAACGTTTAATAGTCATGCCCCCGTCCACGGTTATGGTCTTGACCCAAAGACCCTGCTTATCTAGCTTAAAATTATGCTCCGCGTTGGCTATCGCAGATCTCAGTAGCTTGAGAACAGGCAGAGACGATGCTTTATTCAAAAAAACCAATTGTTTTTCCGCCACGTCGATCGGCAAACGCCTAATCAAGCCGGCGACCAGTCGGACTTTACGAGGGGCGATACGCAAAGAATTTAGTTTAGCGATGACTTCCATATTTCATTGATTATTTTTTAGGGGCCGCAGCTGGTGCTTCAATGGTTTTTTGCATCTTTCCGCCGTGCCTCACAAACTTACGAGTTGGCGAGAACTCTCCCAATTTGTGCCCGACCATGTTTTCGTTAACCGAAACAGGCACATGCAATCGACCATTGTGTACACCGAAAATAAAACCCACCATTTCCGGCGTAATAGTTGAAGACCGCGACCACGTTTTAATGATAGTCTTATCTCCGGGCTTTAATTTGGAAACTTTAATCAGCAGTTTCGGCTCGGTGAATGGACCTTTTTTTAAACTCCTAGACATATTTATCGTTTCTTAGTTTTACGCCTCGATATAATTAACGCGTCCGAGGCTCGATTTTTGCGGCGTGTTTTAACACCCAGAGCATGCTTACCCCATTTAGTCTTGGCGTATTTCATACCAATGGGATGTTTGCCTTCACCTCCGCCATGCGGATGGTCAATCGGATTCATAACTTTACCGCGTACGGTTGGTTTAATACCACGATGACGCATGCGTCCGGCTTTGCCATATCTTACAAGACGATAATCGGGATTGGAAACCGTACCAATAGTAGCCATGCAAGATTTGATGACATTTCTGACTTCGCCTGACGGCATTTTGAGTGTGGCATAAGCTCCTTCAACCGCCATCAGCCTGATACCAATGCCTGCTCCGCGCGCGATCTTAGCACCTTCTCCAGGACGGAGTTCTACCGCGTGTATCATGGTTCCCAATGGGATCCTGTCTAAAGGCAAGCGATTGCCAATCGACATTTCAATCTCACCGTTTTTAGTAGAAATGATTTCTTGTCCAACCTTAATATTGTCTGGCGCGATAATATATCTCTTTTCACCATCTTTATAGACAACCAAACAAATACGCGCCCCTCGGCTGGGGTCATACTCAATACTGTCAATTCTGCCGGTTATATCAAGCTTATCTCTCTTAAAATCCACGATACGATAATATTGTTTGTGACCGCCTCCCCGGTGTCTGACGGTAATCTTGCCGCCGGTGCGGCCGGCAAACTCTTTACGTGGTTTGATAAGTGATTTCTCGGGCTCATGTTTAGTGATATCCGAAAAATCCTGCACCGATGAAAATCGGCGTCCTTTGGTTACTGGTCGGTATAATTTAATAGGCATAAACTTAAACTCCTTCGTACAGGTCTATCTTTTGACCCGATTTAACTTCAACATAAGCTTTCTTCCAATTATTGCGCTGACCTCTGACTCTACCTCTGGTGTAATATTTGCCAATACCGCGCAAAGTACGGACGGCAATAACCGAGACTCCATAAAGATCTTTAACCGCTTTGGCAATTTCAATTTTTTCAGCATCTAGCGGCACATTAAACACGTAAATATTCTTTGAAGCTAAGATGGCCGCCTTTTCACTCACGCGCGGCGAACGCAAAAGACGATAAGACATGCCAGCCTGGCCCTTGGCCGCCATGGAAACGGCTTGCTTGTCCTCTTTGGCGGTTTGTTGAGAAGAAGGCGTTAAAACTGCATCCTTAAGCTCAGCCGGCTTCTTGGCGGTTTTTTTGTCAGTCTGATTATCAGATGATGTTTTTCGCTGGAATATACCCATATTTATTTGCAATAAAGAGTTTCAAACGCCTTTAAGCCAGGTTGTTCAAAAACTATGGTCGGATATTTGACTATCTCAGCCACCTGCAAGGCGTTGACTGTAACCAACTGAATATTCTTAAGATTCTTTACCATGCGCAACAATTCCGGATTAGAAGAGGATATCACAACCAAAGATTTTCTGCCCAAAGGCAAATTTTTTGACCATTCCACGAACTGCTTGGTCTTTGGATTATCAATCGGAAATTTATCCACTATCACCAGCTTGTCATGCATGACCCTATCCGACAGGATCATGAACAAAGCCTTCTTTTTGGCCTTTCTGTTAATTTTTACCGTATAATTTCTCTCTTTGTTGGGACCAAATACAATACCGCCGCCAACCCATTGAGGAGAACGGATCGAACCCTGACGAGCTCTGCCTGTACCTTTTTGTTTCCAAGGCTTTTTACCGCCACCTGCAATATCACCGCGCGTTTTGGTGTGAGCTTTTGTGGTTCTGCGGTTAGCTTCTTGAGCTACTACTATTTGATGTATGAGAGTGGATGATGGTTTTACGCCAAAATACTCGGCCGATAATTCTTCTTGACCCACCGCTTCACCTTTTACGTTGTATATTTTTACACTTGGCATACTATTTTACGGTTTGAATAGCGATTATCCCATTGCGAGCTCCAGGGATGGCGCCTTTTATGGCCAATATTCCTCCGTCACGCACTTCCACGACATCCAAATTTTTGACAGTTACATTTTCATCCCCCATACGTCCGGCCATACGCATGCCTTTAAAAACTTTTTGCACTCCACCGGCTCCGATAGAACCAGGCATACGCAACTGATCTTTGTGACCATGACTGGCCGGATGGCCATGAAAACCGTGTCTTTTTACGACACCTTGGAAACCTTTACCCTTAGATCGGCCGGTTACTTCAATAACTTCACCGGGCTCAAAAATTGCAGCTTCCAAAACATCGCCTTTTTTAAGCTCACCGGTTGTAGACAATCTGAACTCACGAATAATCCTAAGTTTGGGCAATTCTTTCAAATGACCCTCCATAGGTTTATTGAGACGCTTGGCATTTAAAAAACCCAACTGAACGGCCACATAGCCGTCTTTTTCTTGGTTTTTTACCTGCGTGACAACGCAAGGGCCGGCTTGAACCAAGGTAACCGGGATAACCGTACCGTCCGGTCTGTAGACCTGAGACATTTCGATTTTTTTAGCTAGAATGCATTTCATAAATAATCCGCCTTAATATTTTTGGCGCATCCGGCTCGTTACATAGATCCTTATTGAAGGACTTATAACGGCGTTAATAACGCAAAAGCCAGAAACCCACGCACCTTTTTGGACACTTGCCAAAAGACGCATGAATTTCTGACCTCTGAGCGAAAAAGGTTATAAATATTTAACAATTTAAAAGGCAATATTTACCTTTGACCATTCCTATTTCTCAACAGGGAGGTTATGTTCATGGGGCTCAAGATCGCTCCTTGGCCTTGCCGAGCTAAGCTCGGCGGACAACTTTCTCCTTGGGATTTAAGAATGGCTTACGAATTCTTTTTACGACATTTTTATTTCCACATCCACACCCGACGGCAAATTGAGACTTGTGAGCGCATCGATAGTCTTAGCTGTTGCTTCGATGATATCCACGATGCGTTTATGAACTCTCATTTCGAATTGTTCACGTGCGTTTTTGAAAACGAAAGTTGAACGATTCACTGTCCACTTCTTTTTCTCCGTTGGCAGAGGGATGGGACCAACCACATGCGCGCCAGTTCTTTCAGCCGTTTCAATAATCGTTCTGGTTGCCTGGTCTATGATCTTATGATCATAGGCTCGAATCTTGATTCTGATCCGAGTTGATGATTCCTTGGCAACTTTCTTGGTTGTAGCTGCGTCAGCCATGGTCGTTCCCATCCCTCCGAGAGCTCATGAGATCCTGTATGAATCCCATGAGCCCGGAGTAGATGATTATAAAGTCCTAAATCGAAATTAATTTATTTAATAATCTTAGTCACAGCACCTGCGCCCACTGTTCTGCCGCCTTCACGGATAGCAAAACGCATTTTGTCTTCCATGGCCACTGGGCCAATCAGTTTGACGGTAATGTTGACTGTGTCGCCCGGTTGTACCATGGCAACCTCGGCCGGTAAAGTCACTTCGCCGGTTACGTCAGTCGTACGGATGTAAAACTGAGGTTTGTAGCCTGTTACGAAAGGCTTATGACGTCCACCTTCATCCTTGGTCAAAGCGTAAATCTGAGCTTCAAATTCAGTGTGAGGTGTAATTGAACCGGGCTTGGCCAAAACCATACCGCGCTCTACATCTTCCTTTTTAATACCGCGTAACAACAAGCCAGCATTGTCTCCAGCGCGACCGTCTTGCAATTGCTTGTTGAACATTTCAATACCCGTGACTACTGTCTTGCGAGTTTCGCCTAAACCAACAATTTCCACTTCCTCGTTGATCTTAACGGCTCCGCGTTCGATACGACCGGTGACCACCGTACCACGGCCTTCAATTGAGAAAACATCTTCAATAGGCATCAACAAAGGCTTGTCTGTATCGCGTACCGGCTCGGGAATAAACTCATCCAACTTAGCCAATAAATCCATAACCGGCTTGGAAGCTTCCGGATCGGTTGGATTCTCCAAAGCCTTTAAGGCTGAACCGCGGATAATAGGTGTGTTGTCTCCATCAAATTCGTATTTCTTCAAAAGTTCGCGCACTTCTTCTTCCACCAAATCAATCAATTCCGGATCATCCACCATGTCGCACTTGTTCAAAAACACAACCATGGACGGCACGCCCACCTGACGAGCCAACAATATATGTTCGCGAGTTTGAGGCATAGGACCATCGGTAGCCGCCACAACCAAGATAGCGCCATCCATCTGAGCGGCGCCCGTAATCATATTCTTAATGTAGTCAGCATGCCCGGGGCAGTCGACGTGAGCATAATGTCTGTTTTCCGTTTCATACTCAACGTGAGCCGTAGCGATGGTGATACCGCGAGACTTAGACTCCGGAGCTTTATCCAAATCCTCAACTCCCTTTTTATGAGCCATGAGGCCTTTAGCGGATAAAACGCTTAAAATAGCGGCCGTCAGGGTCGTTTTGCCATGGTCCACGTGACCAATGGTACCCACGTTGACATGCGGCTTGTTTCGTTCAAAAATTTCAGCCATATTGATGGTCATTGCGCTTCCATATCCGGCAATATTGAAGGCCGGCCGAAACGCTAAATTAATACTAAATTAATAATTACAAAGCAGTGAAAAATATAGCACCCTCTTTAAAATAATGCAAGAGGTAACCCTATTTTTTAATCTCGTCCTCCATGGGCTCAAAATAGAACCTTTCTTCCAAAGAAATATCCCCTTCCAACGAATCAGGCGACAAATCAGCTGAATCTTCTGTTTTTTTTATGGTTTTTAAGCTATTAAAAGACTCTATTGAGCCATTTTTTTGACTTTCAATATCTTCGTAAGGAATCTCCATGACACTTTCGGCCGAAACGTCCGGCTCAGCCATTCGATCCAGGCCTTTTTTATTTTTAGATTTGACCGGATAGGCATTCGCTCCCCCATTTTCGGATATCAAACCCTCATAAATATCAAAGGGTAATATCACCATCGGATCTACACCCGCTTGATCGGTTACAATAACAGGCGTTCCAAAGCGCCTGGCTGTATTAAAAATTTTTTGCCATGACATAATTTACACAGTTCACCAGACGGGTCAGAAAAAAGCAATAATCAATTTTTACAACCTTTGCCCAAAGCCCATTTGTAGGACTTAATAATCTCAGAGGCATACATATGAGGATTAGCTCCTTTACATTTCAACTGCTTGCCGCCAACAACCGTCGGACAAACCCCGTCGAATTCTCCCGAAGCATTGGTTGAAGCAATATTGCACTTACCACCATCCTTAGGACACCCCTTGCACTGAGAGACATTGCCCATGGAAGCCACACAATCAGGATCGGGATCGCCCAGACCGGCAATAGCAATACCCCCTTCTGTTATACCGACATCTCCCGGACTATTGATTGAGTCCAAAGACATTGAACCAGCGCCCAGATCGCCTAAAGCAGCCATGACAGAGCCTGCTCCGGCATTGTAGCTTATAGCTTTAATCAGCTCATTAGACGAACCGGCGCGCTTCAATATCCAAGCGGCGGCATACGCGTTAGCCTCCGGATGCGTAAGCAAATAATTTCTTTTGGCCGTCCTGGAAACAGTTGGATTGTCTTTATACTCCACGGGGAAATCTGGAAATTTTTTTCTTAACTCTTGCGCTAAAACCCCGGTGCAAGCCCCGCTCTTACATTCCCCTCCTTCAACCACGTTTGACAAGCTAACCTGACAGACTCCAAATGAATTAGCCTGATCAATGGTGCCGCCCGAGGCAATACCATTCCAAACATTTCTCAATCCGGTTTCCACATTGCATACAGCCAACACCAAGCACGGATTTACTCCGGCTGATTTAGCGGCATCAATAATTACCTTTGGGTCAACCGGAGTACCTAACCCCTCGAGGCCGACTCTGGGAGGCATGGCTCCACTGTAACGCCCAAGCTCTGAAACCAGCGGGTTGATGGTCTGGAATCTCATGGCACCAAAAATAGTCGTGTTAACATTGATATTGGACAAGATAACGTACGAACCCAAAATAATAACCAAACCGATCAGAGCGTCTATCATTTTCTTTTTCGCATCAGCAGTCTGCAAACCCGTGGCACTAAACAGATATAAAAAAGCGGCGTAGGTAAAGATAACCGCGGCCGCCACCAAACCAATGCCCACTATATACTGATAAAAAGCTGAAATATACTGCCCCAAGAAGGGAATAACTAACATTTCGCCATCAGTGATAGGCTCATCTGAAAATACCAAACCCGGTATTTTGACATTCAACTTGGGTATGGCTAATTTTTTACTACCTACACTGGTACTGCCGGAAGATCCGGTTGCGCTGCCGGGTGACGAATTGGGCACACAACAATGTTTCGGCATGCCAGAGCCAGAACTGCAATCCGAAGTCTCTACTTCGTGCGTACCGCTGGGGCAAGGTGTGACTTTATTCAAGCAAATAGCATTCATACTGCCATCGCCTTCACATCTAGGCAAAACATCGGGCGGTTCGGCCGTGGAATTAGCCACACAGCACAAAAAAGTAAAACCGCTAGCTCCCGCGCAATTAGCCGTGGCTTTTGTTATCGGTTTTTTACCCGAAGGACACTCCGACTTCTCGCTTAAAGATTTAACCACACACTCGGCATCGGGCAAGGCCGAATTACCCGAGCATTGGACAGCCATAGCTAAAACCAATTGCGGTAAAAACAAAAAAGACAATAAACAAATCAAACCGATTTTGAATCGCCAGCTTCCTCCGCGTATGCTCATATTGAGCATTATACCATTTAACATAAGATTTTAAATAAGGCGCCCTAAGGCGCCTTATTTAAAACTACTGTCTGTAACTCTTATTTCTTGTTTTTACCCTCCACTAATAGCTGCTGAACATTAGATGGAACCGGAGCATAATGATGGAACTCCATGGTATATGATCCTCTGCCTTGAGTCATGGAACGCAGAGAAGTGGAGTAACCAAACATTTCGGCCAAAGGAACTTCAGCATCGATGACCTTAACATCATTCCTGTCTTCCATGGCATTTACCTGGCCACGTTTTGAATTTAAATCACCGATAACATCTCCCATGTATTGTTCCGGAACAACCACTTCCACGTGTTCAATCGGCTCAAGAATGGAGACACCCGCTTTTTCACAAGCCGCTCTAAAAGCCATGGAAGCGGCAATCTTAAAGGCTGCTTCGGATGAATCAACCTCATGGTATGAGCCATCAAAAACCGTGGCTTGCACATCCAGCATGGGATAACCGGCTGCCACACCGCGTTGCATGGCTTCGCGAATACCCTTGTTGATAGGCTGTATGTATTCCTTGGGAATAACACCGCCTTTAATATCATTTACAAATTCATAGCCCTTGCCTCTTTCCGCCGGAGCAACACGCAACCAGCAATGACCATATTGACCACGGCCGCCGGACTGACGGATAAATTTACCCTCACCTTCAGCTTCGCCTTTGATAGCTTCTTTGTAAGCTACCTGTGGTTTGCCGACGTTGGCTTCCACATTAAATTCACGTTTCATACGATCCACCAAAATTTCCAAATGCAACTCTCCCATGCCGGACAAAATAGTCTGCAGAGTCTCTTCATCCGTACGTACATGAAAGGATGGATCTTCCTCAGCCAGCTTTTGCAGAGCTACGCCCATCTTTTCCTGGTCAGCCTTGGTCTTCGGTTCGATAGCAATATCAATCACAGGTTCAGGAATGGTAATGGATTCCAAGATAATGGGGTGATCTTCGTCGCACAAAGTATGCCCGGTGAATGTTTCTTTCAAACCCACAGCCGCGGCGATTTCACCTGAAAATACATCTTGCACTTCTTCACGATCATTGGCATGCATTCTAACTATGCGTCCGATTCTCTCTTTTTTGCCGATGGTGGCGTTATAAACGTATGAGCCAGTGGATAATTTACCGGAATACACCCGAAAAAAAACCAACCTGCCGATATAAGGATCGGACATGACTTTAAACGCTAAAGCGGAAAAAGGCTCTTCATCATCCGCGTGACGTTCAAGTATCTTCTCATGATCAGCCGGGTCTTTTCCTTGAATAGCAGGAACGTCCAAAGGAGACGGCAAATAATAATTGACCGCATCCAGCATAAACTGCACGCCTTTGTTTTTTAAAGCCGAACCGCAAAGAATTGGAAAAATATCCATGTTGATAACCGCTTTTCTTAAAGCCGCCCGAATTTCTTCTACGGTCAGTTCTTCACCGGCCAAATATTTGTTCATCAAAACCTCATCGGTTTCAGACAGAGCTTCCAAAAACTCATTGCGGTATTGCTTGGCCTTATCCAACATCTCAGCCGGGACTTCTGTTTCTTCAATATCTTTGCCCATCTCATCCTTGTACATTTCAGCCTTCATGGTGATCAAGTCAATAATGCCCGCAAAATTAGATTCGGATCCAATAGGCAATTGGATGGGATAGGCGCGCTTATTTAGACGCGTTCTAATGGACTCGATATCCTTGTAAAAATCCGCGCCCATGCGATCCAATTTATTCACAAAACACAAACGAGGCACTTTGTATTTATCAGCCTGTCTCCAAACCGTTTCAGATTGAGCTTCTACGCCGGCCACGCCATCGAACACAGTCACCGCTCCATCCAAAACGCGCAATGAACGTTGAACCTCAATAGTGAAATCAATGTGCCCTGGAGTATCAATCAAATTCAACCGGCAACCCTTCCAAAAACAAGTGGTAGCCGCTGACGTGATGGTGATACCGCGTTCTTGCTCTTGCTCCATCCAGTCCATGGTAGCCTCACCCTCGTGCACCTCGCCGATCTTATGCTTGCGGCCGGTATAAAACAAAACACGTTCCGAGCAAGTTGTCTTGCCGGCATCGATGTGAGCGATAATCCCGAAATTACGGGTATCTTTTAAAGAATATTCTCTGGGCATAGAATTGTTGGATAAATAATATCAGAAAAAAAAGGAAGGCCGAACCAGCCGGCCAAAATCCTTATTGTTTTATACTTAAATGACCGGTGCCATCATCCATACCTTGTTTTTACCGGGCGAAGTGCGCAAACGCGCGGTTGGCTTCGGCCATGCGTTGCACATCTTGTCTTTTCTTAACAGCGTCGCCTTGATTTTCAGCGGCCGCCAAAATCTCACCAGCCAATTTTTCGGCCATGGGTCTGCCTTTTTTGGCGCGAGTGGCCGCGATCAACCAACGAAAAGCCAATTGCTGGCGTCTTTCAGCTCTCACTTGCAATGGAATCTGATAATTAGCGCCGCCGACTCTGCGCGACTTAACCTCCAATAAAGGAGATACATTTTTGACCGCCTCTTCAAATACTTCTAAAGCCGGCTTCTTGGTTTTGGCTTCCAAAATATCAAAAGCATCGTAAATAATACGTTGAGCAGTTGATTTCTTGCCTCTTTCCATGACGTAGTTAATCAATTTCGCGACAGATAACGAAGTATATTTCGGATCCGGCAAAATGGAACGGCTGGGTGCTTTCTTACCTCTCATATCTTTTAGGATTTAGCGGCCTTAGGTTTTTTATTACCGTACAATGATCGTCCGCGTCTGCGATTGGCCACTCCTTGCGTGTCATACACACCACGTACAATGTGGTAACGCACGCCCGGCAAGTCTTTAACACGACCGCCACGAATCATAACAATGGAGTGCTCTTGAAGATTGTGTCCTTCTCCCGGAATATAAGCCGTCACTTCTTGGCCGTTCGATAATCTGACGCGCGCAATTTTACGCAAAGCCGAGTTTGGCTTTTTAGGCGTAGTGGTTGTTACCTTGGTGCAAACCCCGCGTTTAAAAGGGCTACCTTTGGGCAACAAAGTGCGCTTGCGATGCAAACTATCGCGAGTAAACTGCATAGCAGGACTCTTTGATTTGGCTTTGGCTGTGCGGCGAGAACGCCGGACTAGTTGATTAATTGTAGGCATGTTTGGTTAATAAGCCTCAAAGGCTAGTAGAATGTGGGCGAAATATATCAAAGCGCTTCATTAACGTCAAGTTTAAAGCTATAAGGGCATCATCTTGGACTGCATTAAGCGAGGGGCCAAAAAAATCAAGATAAATACCACAAAAAAAGAAGTTAAAATCAGATAAGGCCAAAAAAGATCGAAACGGCTCCATTTTTTTCTTAAAATCTGGCTGATTAGCGCCAAAAAAGCCACCACCGCCAACGCGGCCATCGTTTTGAGCCAAAGGGTTACACCTAAACCAGCTAATAACCACAGACCCAAAACCACCGGCCAGCGGCCATATTTTTTTAAAAGCCACGGCAAAACCAGAGTCATAGAGGCCAGCAACCAAAAAACGGCCAAACCCAAGTTCATACCCGGCGTAAAAATATCTCCCCTGCGAATGAAGGCCAAAGCCGAACCGGCCATCAACGGCCATTGGGCGCACAAAAACATTGCATCAAAAATTTCATTTTCACCTAACCGGAATTTCTGCATCAACCAATATATACCCAGGGCGGCCGCAGCCGGCAAAAACACGGTCCAACCCAGCAGAGCAGATCCCAATAAAACGAAATAAAACCGCCACGATTCCATAAAATCACTTGGTGCTCGATCATCACGCGATTGAGTTACAAGGCTGAACAAATTATAAAAGACAACGGCCAAAACCAGCCAAGAAACCAAATCCAGGCTTGATGCAGACCTCCTGGCCCAGCCCAAAGACAAGCCGGTCATAGGAGCTGCCGCGAGAAACAGCCAAGCCAAAATTTTTTGCCGGTTCACCTCGAACCGAGGCCTTCGCGTCCAAAAATCAATTAATTTAAAAATCGCAAAACTTAAGACCAACACCCAAGAAGCGCTAAAGAGCGCGATCGTGGTGGGCAGTTGACCGCCAAAACCAGTAAACCAGCGCACTATCTGACCGTCGCTCCAATAAGTATTGATATTCAGACGCGAAAATTCTTTAACAATTTCCGCTCCGGGCAGCCACAAGCCGTTTACATCATTAATGGCCAAAGCCAGCAAAACAACTAAAGACGGTAACAGTAAAACCAAAGAACCGAAAAACCATAAACCCGCACCGCCTGCTAAAGATCTAATGTCTTGTCCGGTATTTTTATATTCCCGCACCACAAAAAAGACGGCCAAGCCAAACACAAAACCTCGTAAAAATGATTCGGGCCCGGCACTTAAAGGCCAAAAACCTAAAGTCAAAAAGTAATATCCAATTCCCTTTAAAGATAAAGGCAGTAACCCTGATCCGGATTGCCACACATTGATCCAGCCAAAAGCCAAAGCTGTTAAACCGGCCCACAAAAAGCCTCCATTTATTTTTTCCCAAGCCAAAACCAAATCCAACTTGAGCCATAGCTTGAGCCAAAGCAACATGGATATAATAACGCCAAAAATCAGAATTGGCCGCCAAATCAGCAGATCCAAAGGCATGACTGAACCGGTTTTAAGCACAGCCGCCAAAACACCGATAATGGTGATCGAAATACCCAAATACAAAATCGCGGACTTTTGATTTTTTCCATCGGTTAGATTGCCCTTGGAGTTCTCATCGCTCTGTGAAATTTTAGATAGAATCATACGCCCAACAAGCCCTGAAGACCGAACAAGCCCGAGATGAAGTAAAAAGGCACCCCTAATATGGTTCCAATAATACCCAAACCCAAAGCAATATCAGCAAAAATCAAACCCATCAAGACCCATGATCCATACCTCTCTATTCCATCTTTCAAATCATTCCAGATAGGTTTGTGTAAAATGGCAAAAATTATTTTTGAGCCGTCTAGAGGCGGCAAGGGGATCAAATTAAAAAGCATGATAGCCATATTTATAATGAAACTCAGTCCCAAAAAAATCACCAATAAATTTCCGGAACCTAAAATGGGCAGTAGAACACGCATCAAGACTCCGGACACGGTCATTAATATCAGATTACTAAACGGCCCGGCCAAACCGATTAAAAATGGCCCCCATTGCTGATAGCGCAATTCATAAGGATTGTAAGGCACCGGCTTGCCCCACCCAAAGCTAACAAATACCAAGGCCAACAAACCAAACCAATCTATGTGCGCCAGAGGATTTAAAGACAACCTGCCCATCCTGCGAGCCGTGGAATCACCCAAGATGGTGGCCATTAGAGCATGCGAAAACTCATGCACAGTCAAGGCAAGCAAGACCGCCCCTATCCAGACCACAAAAGCCAGAGGTTGGCTTGATAAATTTAAAATATTCATGTTATTTGAAAAAATATTTAGTCATGAGTCCCTACACTTGCAAATAATAGCGCAAATGACTATACTTGTGCCACCCCTATATGTCTCGTATATGTATTTTAACCGGCAAAAGAGCCAATGTGGCCAATAGCCGTAGCCACTCCAACGTGGCCACCAAGCGCAAACAAGGTGTAAACCTTCAAACTAAGCGCATTCAGGGTATTAAGATCTCTCTGTCCACCCGAGCTTTAAAAACTTTAAAAAAGCTGGAAGCTATTCAAAAAGGCGAGTTATTGACCAAAAAGCAGAAAAAACAGGCCAAAACAGCCAATTTCAAAGCTCAAGCCGAAAAAGCCAAAAAAGCCTAACTTGAACCGTGAGAGTCAACACCCATCAAAAAGCCATCCCGCTCATAAAAAGCGGGATGCGTTTTATTACAATGGCCTTTCCTTGGTTTTATTAATAATCGCAAAAGCCTCTTTGGGACTATCAACTATCTGAACAATATCCATATCCTGCTTATTAATATAAGCATTTTTTTCAAATAGCTCTTGGCTGATCCAGTCAAAAAACGGCTTCCAGTAGGATTTACCTATAAAGATACAGGGTACGTTTCTGGGGATTTTGCCAGTTTGGATTAATGTAATCATTTCTGTGGCCTCATCCAAAGTACCGAAGCCGCCAGGAAAAAAGACATAGGCTTGAGCCGAAGCCGAAAGCATGACCTTACGGGTGAAAAAATAATGAAAGCCCATGGCGCGAGTCACATAATCATTGCGGCGCTGTTCGGTTGGCAGTTCAATATCCAAACCAATGGACTCCCCGCCTCCATCATAAGCACCTTTGTTGCCGGCTTCCATAATGCCCGGTCCGCCGCCCGTGATAACCGTTAAGCCTGATTTGGCGCATAATCGTCCCAATTCTTCCGCCGCCTTATAAAAACGAGTACCTTTGGGTGTACGGGCGCTCCCAAAAAATGTCACCTCTTTTTGCAATTTGGATAAAAACTCAAATCCTTCAATAAACTCGGCCATGATACGGAATATGCGCCAGTAAACGTTTTCCGTAAAAGGCGGGGTCTCCATGGCATAACATTGATTATCCGGAGAGCATACCCATTGCATAAAGCGTTCCTGCGGACGTTGCAACGAATTGATTTTTTTAGCTATGAAATTCGGACTCTTATAAAAAGGTCTTTGCGGCTTAGCTTTTTTTAAGGCAGCTTTTTTTGATTTAACCGATCTCGACTTGAGGCTTAATGATTTTTCTGAGGGCATATTTTTATTATCTTATTTTATTTAAGGCGTTGCCTACACTTCTAACAAAAGATGTCAGGTGCTTTCTGCGCCAACACGGACCCAGCCCCAACTCAATCATATCTTCTCGGTTGAACACCTCTATTTGCAGGATAAAAAAATCACCACTCATGGTCCAACCCATATCATTTAAACGAATGGAGGATATTTCTGACAAATCAAATCTATGTTTCCGCCCCAGAGCACAATTAAATTCCAATACACCGTCATCCAGCCGTAATCTTTCGGAGAAGCGATTAATAAGATAGAACCAGCTCCCCACCGTCAATAACGCCACAATAATCATTTGCAGACCATCCAAAACAGGCATAAACAAAGCCAATAAAAAAAATGCAGTTAAGACGATGACCACCCCTAACAACAAAGCTCCACCCAAAGTCATAAAATCCGCGCGCGCATTCAAGCAATCTTCTTCAGCTTCTATTTTGGGCCGTGCTTTTATTTCGACGATCGTTTGCGTCATGACTCTAATTATAAATCATTTTGCGATTCAAGTCATGTATTATTGTATCGAGGATTGGCGAGGCTTTCGGCTCTGCTCAATCGAGCACATGGTTAAGAAAAACGTTTTTGGAAGAATGAATCCGCCTTAACGCTCTCCATAATTGAACGCTGCAGAGGCCCAATTCCATGACCCACGAGCCATGGAACGCCAGCCTCAAAAACCGAAATTAGCCCGAAACCTCTAACCAATCCTCGACTTAATAGAATGAACTTTAAGCAGGCCCCGGTCAAGATAACATCTAGCCAAAGACGCATACATCTGATAAGCTGGGCGCGATATGACACAAACATGCGAAACCATACAACGCACACTAGTGCTGCTTAAACCAGATACCTTGGAAAGAGGTTTGGTGGGTGAAATAATTCAAAGATTTGAAAAAGTCGGCTTAAAAATCGTTGGTCTAAAAATGATTTGGCCCACCGAAGATACGGCCTTAAAGCATTACACCGAAGACTTGGCTATCCGCCGAGGCGAAAACGTCAGAAAATTGATGGTCGACATGCTGGTCTCGGGCCCGGTGGTAGCCTTGGCCATGGAAGGCATAGAAATAGTCGAACTGGTCAGAAAAATGGTGGGCGGCACCGAACCTAAAACTGCTGCTCCAGGCACCATTCGTGGAGACTATGCCCATGTTTCTTATAAACACGCTGATTCAAAAAATGCCGGCATCTATAACCTGATCCACGCCTCCGGCACCCCGGAAGAAGCCGAACAAGAAATACAAGTCTGGTTTGATCCGGACGAGTTGCATGAATTCAGCCCCAGCTACGTTCAAAAAACAATTATCTAAGCCAAAAAATCAATTTTGCAGTCATCATAAGCCGGAATCATTAGCTCTTGCTAAATTCCGGCTTATTTGATAATATTTGCTGATAATTCAATCAGTAATTCTTGTATGAGCTTACCCAGTCATCGAAGAACAAGTTCTCATAAGCGCCGCCGAGCGTCTCATTTCGCTTTAACAGATAAGATGATCACCACGGATCCGGCCACGCAAACGTCTCACCTTTCACATAAGGCCGCACCCGGAGCTACCAGCTACCGTGGCCACACCATCCATGTAAAAGGCAAAGAAAAAAAGTTGGAAAAACTTTTAGCTAAAAATAAAAAAACCGATTCAGTTTAATGAACGGTCATAAAAATATTCGCACCTTTACCCTATGTCCAATCGTCATTTAGCCAGATCACTTGTCCTGCAATCATTATATGAATGGGATTTTCATCATCTGCAAGGCCAAGAAGCTTTGGAAATAATAGAACGCAACCTAAAAGAATACGCTCCTGATTTTGATGAGAGATTATTTTGTTTAGCTCTGACTAAAGGCGTTATGGATCACAAATCCGATATTGACCAGGCTATTGGCAAGTTCGCGCCCGATTGGCCCATAGAAAGAATCACAACTATAGACCGCAATGTCTTAAGGCTGGGCATATACGAATTGGTTTACGATCCTGAAATTCCCTCCAAAGTAGCCATCAATGAAGCTATTGAGTTGGCTAAAACTTTTGGCGGTGAATCATCCGGCAAGTTCGTTAACGGTGTCTTGGGTGCGGTTTACCGAGATCAACAAGCGCAAGGCGTCAGCAAGCCGGCGGACAAACCCAAAACCACGGAAAACCCGCCCAATAATCCTAGCAATGACACTAAATCAACTAATTAATAACACGGAACGAGTCTGGCGAAGTATACGGAACCCGAAAGCCAAAAATTGGCTTATCCGGTCAGTTATCTTCGTTAGCCACGTTCGCGCTTAGCTGTTTCGCGAATATGAGTCCAGATCAACAATTTGATTATAAATCTCTTGAAAAGAGATTGGATTATGAATTCAAAAACAAAGACTTTTTGATTAAAGCTTTAACCCACAGGTCTTATCTTAACGAACATTCAGATTTCCCTTTTGAGCATAATGAACGTTTGGAATTTTTAGGTGACGCTGTTCTAGAGCTAGTGGTGACGGAATTTCTGTATTTGAATTACGCCAACCCGGAGGGCGAACTCACAAATTGGCGAGCGTCTTTGGTTAACGCCAAGACTTTGGCCAGCATAGCCACTCAATTATCTTTTGAGGAGTCTTTGCTATTATCCAAAGGTGAAGCAAAGGATAAAAACTCTAAGGCACGCATGTATATTCTGGCCAATGCCATGGAATCAATTATTGGCGCCATTTATTTAGATGGAGGTTATCCGGCAGCCGATCTATTCATCAAAAAACATGTTCTCTCGCACTTGCCATTTATTTTAAAAAATCAACTTTATATTGACCCGAAAAGCAAATTCCAGGAAACAGCTCAAGAGTTATTGGGAGTTACTCCAAATTACAAAGTACTCAAAGAGACGGGACCGGATCATAACAAAGAATTCACGGTGGGCGTATTTTTAGATAAAGAATTAATCGCTATTGGCAGCGGAACATCCAAGCAAGAGGCGCAAATTACAGCCGCTCAAGCCGGCCTGGAAGCCAAACGCTGGAACAAGTCAGAGGCTTGACGCATAAGGCGCAAAATGGTAGGTCTTTATCTACCGCAACACAACAAAACGGAGGCAGCATGGAGTTTCCCATGATTGTGTCCTTAGTCACCAGCGGGAAAAGAGCTATTTTCCCTGATTTCCCTGGATGCCTGGTGCACTACTCTTTCAAACAACTGCAAGCCTTGAGCTCGATGGATTCGGAAGCCGATTTCATCAAACGCGCAGCCAGGGACTACCTGAGCTTGTGGATCAGGGCTAGACTGCGAGGGGGCTACAGAATTGCCAGGCCATACGACTACCCTTTGCCAACCCTTAAAAGTCATGAAGAAATCTGGCAGATTGAAACGGCGGCTGATCTGGATTTCGCTCTGGAGTTCCATTGGCTCCGGCTGGAATTAGGCTGGAGCGCGGAGCGCATGGCCAACTTCATGAACCTGACGGTCTTTCACTACCAAAGGCTTGAATTCGGCCAAGAAGAACCCGACGACGTTCGGATCGCCAAGCTGGCCAAGTTGCACGCCTGGAGAGATAGATGCGAGTATCAAGCTCCGGCACCTTGCGACGGCTCATAAGCCGTCTGTTTTTTTATATAATCTTTCCCCGTTCTCATCCAACAGGTAAAAAAAATCCCCGTAGCTTTATGCCAAGGGGGATGCCCCACTTCACTAACCCAACTTCGCATAAAGCTTCATTGGGTTCAGTTACGAGGGACACTCCCCATAACCCGATGACATCGGGTGACGGGGAGTGGTGCGCCCTGAGGGATTCGAACCCCCGACCGTCAGCTTCGAAGGCTGCTGCTCTATCCAGCTGAGCTAAGGGCGCATGAACTAATTACGAATTAAAAATTACGAATTATCCCGACACAACGATAAAGCATATGTTGATCGGGATCCCGATCGTAGCATCGGGACGAATTAAAAAATCAAGATTTGTTATTTTATATTTGAATATTTGATATTTATTTTGATGAGTGCAGTCTAATGTAAAATATGGATTCTGTCGAGGTGGCCGGATTGACAAAACTGCCCAAATCCAACACCATAAGCCACAAGTTGCGCAAAAAGTGCGTAATCGCACACTGACAAGGAGTCTGCCATGACCAGTGACTTCGTCAACAAACTACGTCAACAATGGGATGCGAGCAAGTTTGTCTGCGTGGGGTTGGACACGCAGGCTGAACGAGTACCCAAGCTCTGGCCACCCGTGATCCATGAACCCTACCCTTCCGCAACACACATCATGGAATTCAATGGTGGCATCATAGAAGCCACGGCCGACTTGGCCTGCGCCTATAAACCGAACTCTGCGTTCTATGAAGCCATGGGCTCCAAAGGAGCTTCCGCCCTGCGCAACACGATTGCCTATATCAAAGATGACTATCCGCAAACTCCAGTCATACTGGATGCCAAACGCGGTGACATCGGCGCGACCAACCAAGCATATGCCAAGGCCGTGTTCGACGTAATCGGCGCGGACGCGGTCACCATCAACCCGTATCTGGGAGAAGAGGCAAACAAGCCCTTTCTGGAACGGGCGAACAAAGGCTTGGTGATACTCTGCCGGACCAGTAACCCCGGCGCCGGCGAATTCCAGGATTTGCCGGTTCGCGTGACTTCGGACGAGTTGGATGTTCTGCTGAATGGCTTTCGCGATCTGCCGCACGAACATCTGATGGCGTGGGGAAAATGGCAAGTCACAACCCATGACGGGCTGCCCGTCTATTTCATCCCCTTGTGCCAAGTCGTGGCCATGCGCGTGGCCCATCACTGGAACAAGCATGGCAACTGCGCACTGGTGGTGGGCGCCACCTATCCAAGTGAACTGCGCTTGATACGCAGTTTGGTCGGCGACCTGCCGATTCTGGTGCCGGGCATCGGCAAGCAAGGCGGCGACCTGAAGGCCGTGATCCGAAACGGTTTGGACAGCCAAAAGCAGGGCCTGATCATCAACAGCTCAAGCGGCATCATCTACGCGTCTGAAGGCCCAGACTTCGCTCAAGCCGCGAGACTCGAGACGCTCAAGTTGCACGAACAAATCACTGAATTACGCCAACAGGGAACTTGATCATGACGACACCTCTCACTCAGCACTCTTCACTTCATGAACTCCTGTATCAATTGGCATTGTCGAGGCAAGAACCGGACCTTAGATTGACTGACGCGGAGTTTGATCATATCTTCAAGCTCTGCGATGCGCTCTGGCTTCACTCCGGCGACCCCAAAGAACCACATGCCGAGCTAACCAGCGGAAAATGCAGCAACGGCTTTGTGGATGTATTGAGAGTCCTGCGGCATACTAGGATCTGCCAACGGTTAGCCAGAGAGCTATTCTTCATGGTCTTTGACCATTGGGCTCCTGAAACCGGCCGGGGCAACAGACCCTGCGACTGGGTTGTCGGATCTGACCATGCGGGCGCCACCATCTCCTATGAAGTTGCCCGCCAGCTGGGAGTATTGCACGACTTCACGGAAAAGGGCCCGGATAAAACTCAAATCTGGAAGCGTTTCACTATCGATCCAGATCAGGTGACACTGCAGATCGAAGAACTGGTGACCACTACCGGGACCTTGCAAGCCGTTCGCGATGGCCTGAAACAAGGCAATGCCGGGCCAATCAAGTTCTTCCCGGCTGTATTGACCTTGGTACACCGATCCAACACCTACGAGTTCGACGGCGCGCCCATTCGCTACCTTCGTCATTACGACATCCAGACTTGGAGCCCCGAGGAATGCCCACTCTGTGCTCAAGGCTCGAAACGCTTGAGACCCAAGCAGAACTGGGCCGAACTCACAGGCAAGCTCTGACACGCCACTCGCGTGTCTTTTTTTTATTACCCCTTGATCACCTCCATATCATGAGGGTATCTCAAGCAGAACGTTAGGCACAGAAATATTTTGCTACATGTTACATGCTATATGCTACATGTTATGATATTCATATCAGGAAGGAGGAGATCATGAGACAATGTTTCATCGTGAGGTTAATCAAAATCTCAAACCAACCGCGTGAATCAAAAGCTGTAAACTCACGTCCAACTATGATGCGCTCCAGCCATCGTGGTCCTCACGTGAAACATGGTCAGGCTGACCCCGAACAAGTACGCGAACTAATACTGAGCGTGCAACAGCATCATTTGTTGCAAGCCGGTTGGATCGTTTGGGCCGGCCTTGATCTCACGGCTTTCACGGCCATCTCCCCAGAAGGAATTGAAGATGCGATTCTCAAGTCCTGAATCCTCCTTGGGAAAGCGCCCGCGCTTTCCCACAACCCTCAAAATTTTTAATACTAGAAATTTTAAGAGTTGGTGCCAGGCTTGACAAAACCTTAAAATTGTGATATATTAAACAATCAAAATAACCAAACCGTACCTAAAAAGATTAACCGGTTTCTATCAAGCATAGAGGGCTTGGTAGAGCCAAAAACTCTGAGGAGAGAGTTGGGCTGATACTGCCTTAAAGTATTAAAATAAGCCTAAAAAACGATAATTGGCGGCAGATTTTACCGAATTCTCCTTTCCAGAGTTCCATGAAATCCGCCGCTTTTTGGTTGGAAGCGGGAATCATGCAGAGGAGGAATCATGTCAGCAGCTTGTCGCTGACATGGCTGCTATATAGCAACACACGGCACAAAACTTATTATTTTAGGCCGTCAGTGAGCCTATATTTCTTCTGCATCATCCCCGCTTCGGAAACCACGATTCACCGCGCGCCCCTCCTTAACCAAGGAGGGGTCATGAATTTGCACCCCGGCCCGGCGTATTCCGGGTTTGAATTGAGGAGGATATCATGGGAAAACGAATTAAGGTTGGACCGCAACACAGGGTCACGGCGGAACAGATCCCAGAAAGAATGCTGGCCGGACTCAACCCAGAAGTCAGACGATTGATCGCTGATGGTCAGGTTGAGGCCTATGTCATTCCGGAGGAGGAAACTATGGGCGAGGGCAGCAAGCGTGCAACCAAGGTCAAGCCCCCGCTGCGCATGGTCAAGTCAGTCTGTGACTGTGGGCGGCCGATTGATGGAGACCACGACATGTGCGGGCACTGCAATGTGCTCCGCCAGGCCAAACAGCGAGGCCAGGACTTGTTCATGTGCATGGCGGATTGCGGGGCGGAGACCCCGTTCCACTTCTGCTGGCACTGCAACCGATTGTTGGTCGAGGAGAAAGCCAAGGCCAAGCAAGCTTGGCGCGTGGCCCACCCGGACGATCCGCGCTTCCCGCAGAGTCGCCGGCCGAACAGCGCCCCGCCGCCCCCAACAAGCGCACCGGCTCCCGAACTCACGAACGAGCCGTGCGGACATGAGGGGTGCGAGCACTTTCGTCTGGCCGATTCCCCGTTCTGCTACGAGCACACACTCGAGCAGGAGGAGATCATGCACGAGATGTACGGCACACCCGTGACCGTGCAGAGGCCGCGCAAAATTTGCGCCCATAAGGGCTGCAACGTGGAGATCGACCAGCGACACACGCACTGCCGGCCGCATCACCAATTGCTTCAACAGGCCGAGCGAACATCACGGCCCGCCAAGCCCTGCAACAAGTGTGGTACGCCACTCCCACTGACCTTTGTGCCGGACACGTGCAAAACGTGCTACGAAGCTGGCAGGTCACGACCGCTAGATCCGCGACGCTATCCGGTTCGGCCAGAAGTGCCCGCCTCACAGCTCCAGCAGGAGCGGTTGCGTCGAAGCCTGCTGGAGGAGTATCGCACGGATCGTCTGCGTTCCGGTGCCAAGGTGGTCGAAGGTAAAGGGCAGTTCGCGATCGTGTACGACGGCAAGTCGTACACGTATCCTGACAAGGGGCACAGCGCGGCTCGTGGAGCGGTCATCCGTGAACGCATGGATCGACTGAACCGCTGCTTGCTCGCAGCCCTGAAGAAGAGCACCTTGAACAAGGCTTGGACGGTCAAAGAGCAGACCTCTGGTCGTTGGCGCTTGAGCTACAAGGGTCGCGATTGGCTGGTCACGGACCACGAGGCTCTGGAAGCCGCCAAGCGAGCCGAGGCTGAGAAGGCCCGAGCCGAAGCCGAACGTCAGGCCACGGAGCTGGAAGCGAGGCGACAGCGCCACGCCGAACTGCTCACGGCCTACCGCGCCGGTGAGCTGCAGGACGATGTGGTGGCCGAGGAGTGCGGAGTGCGGGTCGCCTTCCTGCTCGAGGACGGAACGGTCCTGGAGTTCGAGGATCCGACGCTCGTGGCTCAGGCTGAGGCCAAGCGGCGCGAAACTGACCGCATCAAGCGGGAAGCTGCGGCCAAAGCCGAAGCCGAAGCCCGGGCTGCTAAGCAAGCTGCCAGGGACGCCAAGGCTCAGGGCAGGGGCGGTAAGAAGAGCAAGAAGTAGCCGCTACAACTCTGTCGTTCCCGTGAAAACGGGAACCCACGAAGCCATTAGTTTTCAGGCTTTATGGATCCCCGCGTTCGCGAGGATGACGAATGACGCACCTTCACACCATCCTCTATTCTGAGGGTGACACTAGGCTTGAGCGCGTTGGATTCTCCGACGCGCTCGCCTCAAATGAGCTTCTGTCTCGCACGGAATCTCTAAGAGGTAAGCAAATTGCCAAATCAAAGTATTGCGATTAACATGAACATATTGGCCGTTATCAGTCCGCGGAGCTGCTCGAAGACGAGAAACGCATTTTCATCCCGGCTTAATCGTTGGGATAATCTCTCTCCTCGAAAATCTGCTTCCGATCTTTGAGTTCTCATGAACCTCTAATTCATGAGACTTGATGCTCCGCGGACTAATACCGGCCAACAAAAAAAGATCAATAGATCTTTTTTTGAATTATAAAATAAAAAATAAAAATTTACGAAGCACACAATCATTTTTAATTCTTAATTGATTTTGTCTATTTCCTGACCACGCCTTTACCTTGAGCGCTTTCGTCGTTTTGTAAATCAGTATTCAAAGCCTTGATGACTTGAATAATATTTTCTTTAATATTTTCATCGTAAGCCTGGAAAGTGGTGTCACCAATCAAATCCACAAACTTACCGTCATCCGTGGCCACGGGAGTCAATTCAATATCAAACTCCATGTAAGCCGAATTAACATTATCCGGCATCCGATTCAATTTCCAAGACACGGAACGCGAATTTTTATCGATCGTCAACTCACCGGCCGAACTGGTAACCGCACCCACAAAAGAAACATTGCGCGGCAAGACAGCGGAAATATCCAGATCTTTTAAGGCGTGAACATTCTTATTCAAATTCCAAGAGACTCGATACACGGTTGGTTCTCCTACCCTGGGAGGCAAAGGGCCTGATCCGAGCGGAGCTCCTTCTTCGGAAAAATATCTAACCTCGGCCATTAAGGCGGCATCCGTGCGCAATTTGAACAACATGGGAGCCATTTGAATAGTTCGTTTCATCTTTGTGTCCCCGATACCTTCAATGGTGGCGTAAACCGTGGCCTTCAGAGCTAACGAATCACCGCCCGAATTAGCCGTGGCTAACAAAGGCAAGGCAAACTCCAAAGAATTATCCGCCCGAGTAACAATCTCATCCAAATCTTTTACATTTTCAGCGCTCCAAGTCAGAACCTGATCTGTTCTGGTTGAACTCGAGGTATTTTGAAACTTTTCCCAATCCACCAGGGTCTGATTAACGTATTTTCCTAGGTCATTCAAATTTACAGTATCCAAATGCACACTAATGGTCACGTTTTTCAGTGACTCATCCGCCATATTTTCGTAGCCTATGGCACACAATAAAGTTTCGCCGTAGCCCACGCTTCTTTCCGCGTGATCCGTGCCATTAACCACCATCTTTAAAGACAGATCTCCGGCCAAAACCGGAAAAGAAGCTTCGGAAATTTGAGCCGGCATAAAAGCACCGTCTCGGCTGACATTTCCGGCCCTGGCCTCCACGTGAGCCTGGCCGCCAAAACCTGATGCAAAGACACCTGATAAAATAATATCAGTTGAACTCCCGGCCTCTAAAGTATCAAAACTTAAAATATAATTACGTCCGTCAATTTTACCCATGGCGCTTGAGGTGCTGTTTAATGTAAAGCCCTCAGGCAATAAAATCCTGGCTTCAATATTATCCAAAACATCTCTGCCCTTGTTGGCCAGTTTATATATAATGGTCGTATTATCTCCGGGAACAGCTTTTTCCGGGGTTTGAATCGAACCCTCTAGGACCGTATCCGCATAAGAAATCTGTTTGGTGGACATGGTCTCAAAGTTACTGGAATAACTCGAAGGACGATAAGTACCCACAGCCTGGACAGCTGATAAAGTGCCCAAAGAGCCTGTAAACCTGCCCTTAACCGTAATCGTACCTCTTTGCTCAGCGGCCAAAGATCCGATCTTCCAGATCAAAGCCTTATCATTTACTTGAGGGGTGATAGAAGTTGGCATAAAATCGGCCGGAAAATTAGCCCTTATCTCCACGTTTAATAAGGGCTCGCGCAACGGATTCTGATAATTAATGAAATACGTTGTTTCTTGGCCCAAAGAAATTTGATTAGGACCTTCTATGGTAATTACCAAACCTTTACCTGAAAAACCGCTGAAGGACTTAAAAAACCAAAAACCCGACCAAGCAATAACACATAAAATCACTACGGCCAGTGGAACAACCAGAGCCGCAATCAGCCAACGATAACTTTTTTTAGGTTCCAATTTGGTCAGATCCGGAAGATCTTCGCTTTCATCGGACGCGTAAATGGTTCGTAAACTCTGCTCAACCTCTTTGTCGTGCTTGATAAAAGAATCTTTAACCCTGGATAGCTTTTGCCAAGGAGTTTTTTTATCCTTTTTATTCATGCTCCTCTGATTTTGATAATAAGGAGGCTACGGCTTGATCGCGATCCCAAGCACCACTCCAGCCTGAAACGGCCGCCGGTTGTGTCAATAAATCCGACTGTCCACGGTTCCAGATGGCTTGCCAAGGTTGAACCAAACGCACCTCATGATTCAAAGCGCGTGTTTTTCCAGACTGGCTGGTTAAGAGCATCAGATAAGCTCCCCTAGTTCTTTGTTCAGGAGACTGACCAGCTATTTCTTGCACACGATCCATAATATCGTAAACCGTAAACGGAAGTTTGTAGCGCACTATAATTTCCTGCGTTTGCCCCGGGTCCAATTGCAACCAGCCGCCAAAAACAGTGCGGTCATCTTCGTCGGCCACCCAAACACTATTCATAGCCGGTCTGGATGTTTGTTCCACGGCCAGTAAATCCGAATCAGGCTGGTCAGTATCCAAAATATTTTTATATAGATCCGAAGCCGGCGGATCAAAACCTTGAGCCGCTAAAATCTCCGAACCCTTGGGCACATAGATTCTAAGGTATTGAACATTTCTAACCCCCTTAAACAGCTCGCCTTTAATACCTTGGTGAGTACGAGTCAGCCTAAGCGTATCAATGATGCTGCCATCAGCTTGAATTTCAGCCACATGATCCACTACTTCTTTGATTACTCCATCAGTTTTTTGCCCGGCTATGTTCGCTCCGATAATCGCCAAAGAATCACCTGAAGTGGGTTTAAGCTTACCTTGCCAGCCAAATTGCTCTACCGACTCTTCTTCTTCAGGTCTGAACATGGCTATTTGGATATCCTTAGTCTCCAGAGCCTGGCTGGCTGCCGAAGCCAAAGAAAGCCATTGATTGGTATCAAAAGATTTAGACCTTTCCATCAAGACTTCAAACAGATCCCCAATGAACTTTTTAGGGGTGTTAGCCTGCTTGTCATATTCCAGCTCTACCGCCTTTTGCGTTTCAATTAAAAAATTTTCCGCGGTTATAACCTTATCATATTCAGGCAAGCTCACCGGACCGGTCACTTCCAGTATCTTTTCCATAAAACCGGAGTTCACGGCAATCACACCATCGATGGTCGGCTGCCCTGACTTGCTCCAAAACCAACGAATCTTAAGGGCTGATTTATAGAAATCAGGGAACCAATTAGCATCTTGTAATTGCCACAAAGAATTTATCAATTGCAAAGGCCTGGGAGGCAAAACCCGCGCCATGAGTTGGCCCTTTAAATCATATGGCCCGCCCTTAGGCACTTTAACGGACGTTATCTTGCCATTTTCCAAACTGATTTCAGCTAAAGAACCCATGAATCCGCCCGTGGGGCGCAATTCGGTTTGATTCTGAAAAACCAACAAATAATTACGGCTCTCATTTTTGCCCAAAAAAGCAGTCAAAACCTCAGTAATAATCGCTAATTCACGAATAGACTCTTTAGCTTGACCGATTTTATCCGGCAATAATTTGGCATTTTCTTTTTGCTCTTCAGGTATGGAAGAAAGATCAATTTTTTGAGCCGCGGTTTGAGCATCTGCCAATAACGGCAAAACGCCCAATGAATAAGTCCTCATAACCTCCAACCTTTCCATCAAACCCCTGTCCGGATCATCAAACACCTTCCCGAACCCCATCGCTAATAATTGACCGGCCTGGCTCATTTTATTCCCCACTTCCAGCAAAGAACGGGCGCTGCGATATTGTTTTGGCACTACGGCCGCGGCTCCAACCGCCAAAAAGCGGGACTCATCCAACAAGCGATCAGCTTCTTTAAACTTGGCGGACGCTTGGTGCAATTGTTGTAAAGAAATATTCAAATCCATGGTTTGCAAACCCCTCAACGACTCCACCGCTTCCATGCCCTGCGATTCAAACTCGTCTTTTTCGTCTGTTACACCTCTATAAGCTACTAGAGCTTGAGCCGGCAAAGTAACCAAAAATACCAGTACCATAAAACCGATGGCTGTTTTACCATAAGAAAAACTTTTACCGGATACAACCTCTTCAGCGGCTTCAGCATATTCATGTTCCAATTTGGGAACCATGATTTTTTCCTGTTTTTCCACGTACTCAACCTCTTTAACGAAGAATTGTTTAAAATTTTGCGCCATCTGGCTAACACCCCGCACAAAAAGATGCAGATTCAATGTCAAAGCAGCCCAAACCGAAGGCTGGTTGAGCTGGCTCTCCAAGTCAACCGGAGCAACCTTTGAACGCAAAGTGGTTTCGGACAATGCCTGATAAGATTTTTCCTTGTTGCCGGCCAATGAATCGTGATAAGCCACCTGATCCGCCAAATTAACCCTATCTTGAATTACATGTTCTGGCTTTAAAACACACTCACGCAAAGAAATGACAAAAGGACTTCTGCCCTGGTCCTTCTGTTTTATGCTAACCGAATATTCTTCCGGAGATTCATGCCTTTTGACCACGCAGGCCACGGATTCCATGTCCAGGGATTCAACATTATCCTCAACATTAGCCGTGATACTCGATCTAAAAACAGCTACACGATCTTTTTTTGCGAGCAGCGGCTTACGATGAATGGCTCTTTTTTTTATGCCTCTTGGAGTCGATAAAACCGCACCGTCACGCTCCAGCACTGAAAAAATTTTAGATTCAAAATCATTCGCTCCCATAGGAACGTCCTCCCTCTTAGCGGAATGTTTAATGTTTTCCTGTTTGTCCATGCCTCCTTAGCCCAAAGCGGCTAATTGGTAAGCTTCCAAGGTTTTCTTGGCCGCCTTTTGCCATGAATGCTTAACAACTAATTCAGAACCGGCTTGTTGAGCTTGTTCATGGTAATAACCATGGTTATCCACCACCGCTTTGATGGCTTTAATCATATCATCCTTGGAGCCATTTTTAAAGTAGACAACGCCCTTTTTTCCCAAAACCTCGGGCATGGACGCGGCATCAGAACTGACTACCGGACAACCTAACACCAAGGCTTCCAGAGGAGGCAGCCCAAAACCCTCGAAACTCGAAGGAAAAATTGTAATTTTAGCGTCTCGGTACAATATTTTTAAAACATCATCCGCCACTCGGCCTAAAAAATTAATTTTTTGTTCATTAAGAGAAATTTTTTTCCGATAATGAACCATAAATTGGTCCATCTCGCCCACAACCTTCAACTCAAGCTTAGGATAAATTTTTGATAAACTTTTCCAAGCTTCCAGTAACAGGTCCAATCTTTTATGAGGATATGCGCTGCCCACATACAAAAGATAGCCGGATGAAGCATCCATGTTATTTGTTTCCTGATGAATTGTTCCTTGAGCCGAAACACTCGGAACAGAATCAAACATATGATCGATTCCCTCACCTGTAACCACTATCTTATCTGCCGCCAGGGGAAAAAATGCTAGTAAATCATTTTTCGTAAATTCCGTGGGCACACAAATGACACGAGCTTTTTTAATCGCCCCGGCTAACACCCAGCCGTAACCCATTTGTTTAATTAATCGAACCGGCCAAGCTCTTTGGCTGGAATGAGTGCTGATAGGATAATGTTTCAACAAAAGATCATGAATAGTGATGACTAACGGACCGTTATACGTGTAAGGCACGTTCCAGTGAGGAATGTGAACAACATCTGATTTGATATTTTTAAGAATGCCGGGCAAAGCTAATTGCTCCCGCCAGCCATACCAAGGGATATCAGCTATCACGGTTTGAATATTGGAAAAATTTTCGGTCAATCTTGGCAAAGGCTGTCTGGTAACCAGCGAATATGTATTTTGAGGCGCAGCTTCAGCCATAGCCTTGGTCAGTTCTTCAATGTAACGACCAATACCCCTGGTATTTTCAGGGCCGATCATTCTGGCGTCAATGGCGATTCTCATAAGTTTCACTGCCAACTTTTTTCTTTAAAAAACGACGCCTGAAATAAAAGACCAACATAGCCCCCAACAAGATCAACAGCATGGCACCAATTCTTCCGGGCCAGGCTCCCAACGCCCTCCAGGCATGCCCAAAAAAATATCCAATCAAAACATAGAAGATGGCCCATAAAAACGCGCTGGCAATATTCCAAAAGAAAAATGCTTTAACCGGCATACGAGACAGGCCTGCGACAAAAGGGATCAAAGGACGTAACGGACCGATAAAGCGCCCAAAAAAAACGCTTTTACCTCCATGTTTATTAAAAAATTTCTTACCCAAATCCAAATGAGCCAGTTCAAAAATCTTTTCTTCGTACTTATAATACCTCAACCCCTTAAGGCCCAACCAATAGCTAAATGAATCCCCCAAAACCGCGCCCAAAAATGACAAAAGCATCAATAGCCTTATATCAAACAGTCCCTCCGAAGCTAATAACCCTAAAACAATGGTGATCGTAGTTCCGGGTACTAACAGCCCCACGATAGCCAAAGACTCAAAACAAGAAAAAATTAATATTAACCAATAGCCCCAAGCTTGGTATTGATTGATATATTCCAAAAAATAATCAAAATTTTGCATATTTCGCTGTCTTGAGCCGAGCACCCGAACGATTATCAGCGTATATCAAACACCATGATATTTCAATGCCGCATCAACCTTAAAAACAGGTTTTTCCCAACGATTTCCTGCCCAATGGCGCCGAACTGCCGTTCACCTCTCCCATTCGTTTCTCTTATGCCCTAAAAACAACAAAACTCCGGTTTAAGGAGTTTTGCCAATGGAGCGGGCAACGGGAATCGAACCCGTCTCCACAGCTTGGAAGGCTGTTATAAAAGCCACTATACGATGCCCGCGTAAATTTTGACCATGGTGCGCTGAACTCGATCCTGGGACGCTCGCCGGTATCATTACCGCGAATAGTATAACCGCAACCCCGAACCCTTGTCCAGCTTCGGAACAATAACTCGACAAGCATAAATTATTAAGCTATTATGGGTCAACTTCGGGCCATGGCGCAGTTGGCTAGCGCGCCTGCTTTGGGAGCAGGAGGCCGTGGGTTCGAGTCCCACTGGCCCGACCATAAACCCCCTTCGCATAAAGCTTCGGGGGTTTAGTTTTCGAGAGAGGCTAAATGCATGAAATACCACGAAAAAAACAAAATGTAATTTAGTAATAATAAAAACTCCCTTGGGAGTTTTTATGGTGCCGAGGGCGAGGATTGAACTCGCGACGCAAAGATTTTCAGTCTTTCGCTCTACCACTGAGCTACCTCGGCAAATCGTGATTATTGTCTTTTCTTTACCCATTAGTTTGGCATCCAACGAACCAAAAGCTGCCAGCAGGACAAACACTCTAAGAGAGGTGACAGAGCCCTCTCAAGGGCTTAAAGCAAGAATTCAAGCCGATCAAGCGGTGATTCTTACGCCAGCTGGGTTTTCCCGCACTATGCCAATAAACGCTACACTATTTAAGCCTATAGCAATACCATGTGTCGGCCATTATAATAAATTGACATTGACCTCTTGTCAAATCCAAGAACATCGGGTAATCTATGCGCAAAATTAAATCATTGATTTTTAAAACTTAATTCAATCGTTTAATTCAGAATCTGACAATCAATCATGTATTGGGCGTGTAGCTCAGTTGGTTAGAGCGTTACACTGATAATGTAAAGGTCCCTGGTTCGAATCCAGGCACGCCCACCATAATCCCCCGTCGCATAAAGCTATGGGGGATTTTAGTTTAATATCCTGTGAAAAAACAGGCATCATCAAATAAAATCGACCTAAATAAAATCCCCCGCTATGGAGGATTTTATTATTTAAATATTTTGATTATTCATTTGAATCTTCAGCATCCTCCAGATTGTAGCCCACGATGATAGCTGTTTTCATATCCTCATCTTCTTGAGTTGAAATGCTAAGAGTCATTCTTTCCTCCTCTTTGGAATAAGAACGGGTCTCCATACCATCAAACGACCAACTTTGATCTTGTTGCCAACCTTCATCCGACATCTTCCCTTCATACCAAGACAAAACCTTAGCCACCTCATCTTCAGCACCCATAGTCAAAGTCGCATTCTTATCTTCAGCGCCTGAAATCATGATGCCTTTAATTTTAGCACCAGGATACAAGGGCACGCTCTTTGGAAAATTATCAGGCACTTGTAAATCTTCTCCGTAAGCCACTTCATTGCCCGTTTGATTGTCTTTAAAACGCACTTCTTTTCCATCATCGTCAACATCCACCTGGCCGCCGGTCACACTGCCTAAAATACCTTCCGTGACTTTTTCACTGATTTTATCGTTTATTTTATCTTCGGCGTTTTGAAAAGGATTGCAACCAAGCCCAAAAAATACCAAACCAGTTAAGCTGATAAACAGCATGGAACCAAACACTTTATTGCTCATAAATACAATTAAGGAGCGCTCAATTCATAGTAAATACTATTTGAACTTTGCGATTAAATATTAATAATTATTATAGATTATATCAGTATCTTTCAAAACGCAATTTTTGCGCCAGATCAATCCCCTTGGACAAAAGAATGCCTTTCACTTCATCCATAAACGGTTTTGGACCGCATAGAGCATAATCATAATCCGTATATTCTTGAATATATTTAGTGCACATTTGTTCATTTATCCTGCCAAGTTCACCTGGCCAGCCATCAGGATGCTCGCGGGTCACAATAGGAATATATTTGAAATTGGCATATTTTTCAGACATCTTCATAAATTCTAAATGATACTGCAGATCCACTAAATAACTGCCCGAATCAAAAAGTAATATATCTTGATTTAAGCCGGTCAACAAACTTTCTCTTATTTGTGATCTGATAGGGGTCACTCCCACACCACCGGCAAAATACACGGTTTTTAAACTTTCTTTTTTCAGCACAAATGTTCCGTATGGACCTTGAACCCCAAAGATGTCCCCCTTCTTGCTGTCATATAGTCCGCTCGATACCTCGCCCTGAGCTTTAATTCCCAATTCAATTTTTAGACTAGACTCGCACGGAGCCGAGGCAATAGAAAAAGCCCGTGTACCCTTGTCCTGTCCGCCCTTGTCAATCAGCTGCAACATAATGAATTGACCCGCTTTAAAAAGGAATACTTTCCCGCCATCCGCTGGTTCCAAAATAATACGGCACAAATCGCCGCTAGTGCATATATTATTTATAACGCGAAAATTTCTAATAGGAAGCATATAACCAAGAAGACAGAATGAGGAGCCATGCTCGGCTTGAGGTTAAAAATATGGTTTCAATAACTCATCTTGCTGTAATTGTTTAACATTCTTTTTGTATTGTGTCCAAAAAACCGGATGATGAATCATGCGCACCAAGCGAAACCATTTTCTGTAAAGCTTGGGCGGTTGTTGATGATGCGCCAATTCATGAGCAATAACGCGCAAAATAGCGTCCATTTTTCGCGGCTTCATGGTACGCGGAGTATACAAGTCCACTGTGATCATCTTCCCGTCCAACCGAGTGTAGCCATAAACCACGGAACGCAAAGCACCCCGCCCTCTGGTGCGCCGACGCATAGGCCTTAACTCAAAGCCACGCAGTCCCAAAACAGCCAAAGATCTTTGAAAAAGATGTTCAACCAATGATTCATGACGAGGATCTATGATATCTGACATAAAAAACAAAATTAAGAACCGCCCGCCGCTTGATCTTCCTTGACCATCACTCCATTTATCCTCGTATATTGGCGTTGCTGATTAATTTCAACTTTACGCAATATTTCAGTTTCCAAATCAACCTGCATGATTTGAGCCAAACCCAAGAGATAAATAGCCACATCAGCCAGTTCTTCGCTCAAATCCGGCAAATTATTATAATACGCGCGATAGGCTTCGGATAACTCCTCATGCAACATACAAAACTCTTGAGCTATATCCGTGGTATTAAAGCCCTTAGCGACTTTATTGGCGTAAATCTGCTGCTGCAATTGTTTTAAATCAAGCATAATAATATATATTATCCTCTGGCCAGCCAAAAGACAAACCATTGACCCAGCCCCCATTTCATGCTTTCATTACCCCGCAAACCAAGGAGGAAGCCATGTCGGTCGTCATTTTTTTTGAAGACCAGGATCAAGTGCGCCGCGTACTCTGTTTTGCGGATGGTGAGCCCATTAGGTTTTACGGCCTCATGGGTTATGTCAAATGGTTTTACGGCCACTTGGAGGATTTCGACTTTACCTTCACACCGGACATGGTCGCCAGACTGCGGAGCGGAGGTCTGGGAGCCTTTGGCGACCCGGACGAAGATCCTATGCTCGTCATTGATCAACGAAGCTGGCAGCCGTGCCGCCTCAAAGCCGGCCGGCGAGTGCCCTGGCATCTGCTGGCCGGTCATACCAAGTGGTCCGCCAGGCTGCATACCGCGTCTGCCCTGGTCTTTATAGGCTGGGACATCTGCTTGTGGCTCAAACCCTCCAACCTGCGTAAACTGCGTGCCCTCTTTCCCAGCACGCGTCCGACCACGCTCTAGACCTGACCTGGGTCTATTTTTTTAACTCATCCGCATAAAGACGCAGAACAGATTTAACCGCCTCTTCGGTAGGCCTCATCTGAATATCAAATTCGGACAGTCTGGTGTTAGCTAAAATATTGGTAGATCTTTTCTTGACGGCTAAGCCTTGAGCTACTAAGTCATCTTCGGATATCCAGTCATTAGCATGGTTTGGATCAACAATTTCCTGATACCAACGCATAAGATCTCGATAGACCAAAGGCTCTGGATTAACCGCGTGAAAAATGCCGGCTGCCCTTTTTTCCATAATTTGAAACAGCACGCTCATTAAATCATCCATCACCGTGATCGAATTGCGTACATCCAACACCTTGGGATAAGAGGCTAGTTTGGTTATGGTATTTTTAGGCGATGGTTCGTGATCCAGCGGCAAGCGCAATCTGACCACGGCCACGTTTGGCATGGGCCCCAATACCAAATCTGCGGCCGCCTTGGTTTTGGAATAATAAGCCACAGGATTGGGATTATCGTTTTCCAGCCAGCCTCTCGGATCCGGTGAATCGCCGTAAAAAATACAGCCGCTGCCCAAATGCGTTAAGTGTATCCCTCTTTCAGCGCAAGCTTGAGCCAGCATTACAGGAAAAAAAGTATTCCCCACCGCTGTTTCCACTTGATGATCTTCACACCAATCCACATTAGGCTGGCCGGTTATGCCCGCGGCATTAAATACATTGTCAGGCTCTTCAAAGTCCAAAATTTCGCCTATTTCGGCGGGATTCGTGGTAATAACGGTTGACATTCTGGCTTCAGGATAGGCTTGTAAAAATTTATTGCCTATCCAGCCGTTACCAAAAATTAAAATTGACATGAGCACATCATCTCTTGACCGAAAGCCTGCGTCAAGCATTGATTCGTGCTACATTTATGGCATATGCAAAAATCTTCATTCATTTTAGGCGCCATGGTTTTAGGCCTTTTATTATTACCTAACTCCACAGCCGCCCTCTCGCCCATCCCTCTTGACCCCATTAAACCCATAGACCCAAACCCCACTCCGGTGGAAATAGGTATAAAAATGCCGGAAATAGATCCCCAAATAGTCTTTGATCCAATCTTGATAGCGCCCGACGAACCGGAAATAGATCTAGGCAATTTAAAGCCCATCCCTCTTAATCCAATCGTGATTCCACCTGAATTTTTTAAAGGACCTGCAATTTCCAATGTTCAAGTATCGTCTGACGGTAAAATCATACAAGTCACTTGGAATACGGATAAAACAGCCACCAGCAAAGTGTCGTACGGCACTACTCAAACTTATGACAAAGCCCTGGAAGATCTAAATTTAAAAAATAATCACGCCTTTGTTTTTCCGGTTACGGCCGGCACTTGGCATTTGCAAGTATCATCCAAAGACTCTCTAAAAAGAGAAACCCAGACCTCTGATATCCTGGTTGTGGTAGCTCAAGCTCAAAACTACGAAGTTCCGTCAGAGGAAGAGGCAACGGACGCCACAGAACCGGCAGATGAGGTCTTAGTTGAGGACTTAACTGCTACTCCACCCGTTGTCGCACTGGATACTTCAAATCCCGCAGCTTCGGGATTGCCAATGCCCGCAGAGAACGAAGCCAAACCCGTACTGACAACCATGGAGATAATTTTTGGAGGCTTGGCCTTGTTACTGGCCGGCGCTCTTATCGGAATATTGATCAATCGAACTAAACCAAAGGCTAAACAAGAATAATCGACAGACTAAAAATTGTCCGCTTAGGCGGGCAATTTTTTTACTCGACTCATGTCCGACTATGTTTTAAACTGAACACATATGAGATATCCAGTAACTGAAAATGTGCATAGCCGATTGAGCTTTAAGCCAATAGCAACCATTAAACCAGGTTTGTCTAATTTCTGGGATTGGTATAAGAACATTATAATGTCATATGCAAAATAATGAATTGCCGATTTGGAATTTATCAGAACTGTACTCGGGTTTTGACGATCCGCGCATCCACACAGATTTGGATGCCATGGCTGAAATACGAGCAAAACTGATCGCGTTTAAAGACAAGCTCAACGTTGAACCGATAGAGGTGCCAGCCTGGTCACAGGCTTTTGAATGGTACAACGCGCATACCGAATCGGCTCATAAAATTTTAAACTACGCCCGTTTGCGCACGGACGAAGACACGAGCCAACAAACAGCCAGTGCCTTCTTGCAAAAAATGCAACAAGAAATAGCAGAAGCCGAAGCTCAACTAACTTTTTTCCCTTTACTGGTATCCGGATTAAATCAAGAAAACGCGCAAAAATTATCGGCCGATCCGCAGGCGGCTAAATACCAAGAGTACATTCGTAATGCAGCCCGGCTTAAGCCCCATCTCTTGTCCGAAAAAGAAGAACGGCTGCTGGTGCTGACCATGCAACGCGAACGAGAGGCTTGGATGATGTTTGAGAATCAATTATCGACCAGACTACCTTATGGCAGCTTAATGATTAATGGGCAAGAAACCGCTTTAAACGCTTCGTTGATAAACACTTTGCTTGAAAGCTCTGACCCGGAATTGAGAGCTCGAGCTTACGAACGACGTTGCCTGGCTTTTCAGCAAGAAAACGAAAATTTAAGTTTCGCCTATCAACAACAAATACGAAATGTTTTGACTGAAACAAATCTAAGAGGCTATACCGGCATCTTGGATAATGTGGCGGATAATGATGATATTTCCGCTGACCTCATCCCCATACTCGTAGACAGAGTCAGCAAACAACAAAATATTTTTAAAAAGTTCTTCCAATGGAAAGCTAAAAGATTAAACCAAGAGAAGTTGAAAGCTCAAGATATTTCCGCTCCCCTGCCCCATGAACAGGAAAGAATTATCCCTTGGAACGAAACCGTAGAGCTGACTTTAAACAGTTACCAAAAGCTGGGGCCGGATTTTAAGGAACTGGCACAAAACTTTTTCACTAATCCTTGGATTCACGCCTCACCGGACAGCAGAAAATATACGGGTGCATATTGCATGTACGCCGGCGAACATCCGTATTTATTGGTTAATTATCACGGCAAGCTGACAGACATTTCAACTCTGGCCCACGAAACCGGCCACGGAATCCATGGGTTGCTTTTCAAAAATCATAAACTTTTACAGCGACATCCTGGGTTGATATTGGCCGAAACAGCCTCCCAGCTGGGAGAGTTGATGCTGCTCGAAGAACTTAAAACTAAAGATGCCGGGCTATATCGAAGCGCTCTGCACAACTTCCTGACTCATTCCATGAACGCCGTTTTTCAACAAACTTTAATCACCAAATTCGAACTATACGCTTTTACACAAGCTAAAAAAGACGGCGTCACAGCCGACCAGTTGGCCGGCAAATGGCTGGAGCTTAAACGCGAACTCGGAGATGATTCAATCGAGTATCCTGATATGGAACAGTGGACCTGGGCGCGCATTAGCCACATGTATTTTCATCCTTTTTATTGCTATTCATATGCCATGAGTCTTTTGTTGGTTCTGGCACTGGCGCAACAATTCAGCCAAGACAACCAAGGCTTTGCCGAGCGATTCAAATCCTTGCTGTCGGCCGGTGGAACACTTAAAGCGCAGGATTTGCTGCAACAAACCATGAACTTCAACCTGGACCAAGGCGACTTTATCGAACCTGGTTTTGTTTACCTGAACAAATTGGTGGACGAATGCATTGATGGTGTATGACTGAACTGATCCGGCCGTGCCCCGCCATCTCTACTGAAGCCGGCTTAAAGCGGGTGGGCGTGGACGAAGCCGGCAGAGGCCCTGTTATCGGACCCATGGTTATTGCGATTTGCGCTTTAACGGATAAAGATAAACGCTGGTGCGCTAAACACAATGTTACGGACAGCAAACTGATAGCACCGGCTAAAAGAGATAAGTTGGCGGACGCCCTAAAACAAAGATGCTGGCATGCCATGGCCGTCATCCATCCTCCGGAGATCGATGCGGCGGTGCGAGATAGAAAAGTGACTTTAAACGGCTTGGAGATAAAATACATGGCCGAATTAATCAAGTTGTTCTATCAAACTCATCCAGGAACACCGGCCGAAATCATGATTGATGCTCCAGTGCGTAAAACTATGCCCTTCAGAAGACTGCTAGCCTATTTGTCCTCCTGGCCGGATATAAATACACTTAAGGCTGAAAATCGAGCTGATTTATCTTATCGGCACGTAGGCGCGGCCAGTATTATTGCCAAAGCCCAAAGAGAACTTCTAATGCGCGAATTGCGAGATGAACTGAAGCAAGACATTGGTTGCGGCTATGCGCACGACCCTTTGTCTGTCGCTTATGTTAAATCAGCCAAGCCCGGAGACCCCTATGTACGTTGGTCATGGATGACCTGCAAACAGCGTACCGCGCCGGAAGATTATATGAATGCATTGCTATAACCGCTCTTGATAAAAAAGAATTTTCCATGTAAATTGTCGTCAGCCGAAAATTACGGGCGCTTAGCTCAGCGGTAGAGCAGATGTCTTATACACATCGGGTCGTAGGTTCAAATCCTACAGCGCCCACCACTCCCCGTCGCTCCACTTAGCGCTTTGCGCGTCGTGAAGCTATGGGGAGTGTCCCTCGCAGTTGAACCCATCGAAGCTTTAGGCGAAGTTGGGTTAGTAGAGTGAAAAATCCCCCTTTGCCTAAAGCTAAGGGGGATTTATTTTTATGTTAATAAAAAATGAGCCGGGAGACGGCTCGAGAAAAGAAGAGTGGAACGACAAGAGCAGTTTTAGGCTGCCGTGATGGAAAAACGAACGTTGATGGAAGGGAACCTGCCAATCAAACCCAGGATGGCCTTGATTACCAATTCCTTTTCGGTTTCATCCCAATGCATAGAAACCGATTCGTTATTCCAGGCTTCCAGCAGCCGTCTTGCTTGGCACATAGTGAGATCATGAAGTTGCGAGTGCTTAGCTAGTGCCACGGCCGACCGAGCCAACTGCTCACAATCATCACCTTTGTTCATGCCAACCTCCTAGCAGTTATTGCTCGGGGTAAACTTATCGATAGCACAAAATACAAGATATTTGGCACGATGTCAATAGGCTTGACAAAAACAACAAATCCATTTATGCTCAGAATCATCTTCAATGGCCAATTTTGGCCCAAGAACATGTCGGAGGTCCGAATGGGCATGTCAGGGATGGGGCGTAGAGCCGACCGAGCTTCGAGCGGGAACTTGCAGACGCTGACCAGCCAGCTGAGACAGACCGCCCAGCTAGGTTTCGTCGACGGGGGTGCTAACCATCAGCCCAGCGAACAACCATTCGCCGAGAAGGAAAGGCCTTCTTTCGCCAAGCTGGGTGACAAGCTCGGCGACCAACTGAAGATGCTCCAGAGGGGCTGACGCCCCCTTCGTGTACTCGGCCTTCCCGGCCGCTCCGGGAGGCTATTTTTTTTAAGCGATTTACGGTAACCTATCAACATATGAAAAATACTTGGTTAGTGGATGAATGGTCGGCCGGGCAACGCCTGGATGTTTTTTTAGCCGAACAAGTACCGGATTTGACCAGAAGTGCTCTGGCTAAAAAAATCAAGAATGGCGAATTTTTCATTGACGGTAAAAAAACAGCCGTACACACCTTCTTGAAAGCCGGTCAAAAAATTAATCACCAATCGCAAATAGACTCGCCTGAGCAGCTAGCCGAAAAACAAACTCGAGCCCCCATGTATCTGCCCAAGCTGGAAAAAATGATCGTTCAACAAACAAAAGACTGGCTATTGATCAACAAACCGACCGGCCTGCTGGTGCACCCGGACGCCAAGCATACGTACGGCACTCTAGTTGACATCTTGCTAAAAAAATACCCATCCATGGCAAAAATAGGAGAAGACCCAAAAAGACCGGGCATTGTGCATCGCTTGGACCGTGATGTGAGCGGGCTTATGGTGGTGGCTAAAACACAAAACGCTTTCGATGATCTAAAACAACAATTCGCGCAAAGAAAAACTCAAAAAAGCTATATTGCCTTGGTGCATGGCCGGCCGCCCCAAGAGCAAGGTGAGATCAAGTTTAAAATAGCCCGCTCAAAGTCCAAACCACGCATGGCCGCGCGCCCATCTCACGAAGCTGAAGGCCAAGTAGCTTGGACACACTATAAGGTTTTAAAAACCATAAAAAACTACTCTCTGCTTGAATTAGATATTTTTTCCGGGCGCACGCATCAAATCAGAGCTCATTTATTTGCCATTGGATGCCCGGTGGTTGGAGATACCTTATACACCGAAAAAAATCCTAAAAAGAACAGCCTTAAATCTAAAGGCCGAATTATGTTGCAAAGTTTCAAGCTGTCATTCACCGATCCAGCCACTCAAGAAGCCTTATATTTTTCCCTTGAGCCGGATCAGGAATTTACGGACATGCTTAACCGCCTTACCAAATAATTTTATTATGATTATTACGATTTCCGGCATGCCGGGTTCGGGTAAAACCACGGTGGGCAAAATTATAGCCGAAAAATTGGGACTAAACTTTTTTTCAGCAGGCGAATTAAGAGGTAAAATCGCGCTGGAAAAAGGCTTAACCTTGGATGAACTCAATCGCCTCGGAGAAACCGATAAAACTACGGATACGATGGTTGATGATTACCAAAAAAAACTGGGCGAGGACAATGATAATTTTGTTATTGAAGGCCGTCTTTCTTGGCATTTTATCCCAAATTCATACAAAATATTTTTAGACTGCGATTCAAAAACGGCCGCTGATCGTTTAATTAAATCCCGCGATCAAAGACCGGATGAAAAGTTGCCAAACAATCCGGAACAAGTTCAGGGCATGATCGAAGCAAGAGTCCAATCCGACCTCAAAAGATACCGGCTATTCTACCAAATCGATTATACGGATCCCGGACACTATGATTTAGTGATTGATACAACCGAGTTAAAAAACGCTAACCAAACGGCAGATTTGATTCTCAAAGCCTGGCAAGCAAGACTTGACTCCCAAGCCTGATTCGGGTAACATGCCCGCATTATCTATGTCAGCATCCAATCTACAAGAAATCGCCCCTACAGAGGTGAAATCCGGCATGAACATCAAAGTTCATCAAAAAATCCGTGAAAAAAACCCCAAAGGCGAAGAAAAAGAACGTATCCAGGTCTTTGAAGGCTTAGTGCTTAATGTGCGTGGTTCAAAAAACCATAAAACCATGACCGTCCGCAAAATCAGCAACGGCGTGGGCGTGGAAAAGATATTTCCCCTAACACTGCCGGCCATTGCCAAGGTAGAGTTGGTGAATCAACTAAAAACCCGCCGCAAAGTTTTAAGCTTTGTACGCACCAGCAAGAAAAAGCTTAAAGAATTAAAGCCCAAAGCAAAACAAATGGCGCCAGCGCCAAAAACAGCCGCCAAAGAAGAAAAGGAAGAGCCTGTTAAAGCCGAATAATAAAAACCCCGTGATATATCACGGGGTTTTTAGTTAGAATCCTCTGTCTTTATCAATGGTAGAAAATTTATTAGCAATGGTTTCGGCCATAAAATCGAGCGCATTCTCAATCGGAGGACCAAAACTATAATTTACATAAAAGCTCTCGTTAATGTCATCAACTTTATAAATCCAATCCGGTCCATATATACCCCGGGCGATATTTTCGCTCTTGATCCAACGCAATTCACCGGCCTTGTAAACAGCATACACTTTATCATCAGTTTGGAATTTTACCGGCTTCTCACCCGGGCGATAAGTTAGATTGCCGCCAATGGGTATTTTCGACATATCTTCCAAAGACAGAACCCTGACATTCTCGAAAGACGTATACCAGGTAAAATACACCTTTTCATTAGGAAATACATAGCGCCTACCGTTGGAAGCGTAATAATAAACCGCTGAGTCAGAATAAGTATTCTCGTCATTATCACTGGGTATTTTTATCAAACTGCCGGGCGCCAAACCTACATCCAACCCGTTTACGAAACTTATTTCCGCTTGCTTGGAAGTTTTCTGGCCTTCCACCTCCACCATGATGGTAGTGGTTCCGTTCCTTAATGAACGCACCAAAAATTCAGCCGAACCAAAACCATTGGTCGTGGCCTCGGGTGGGGTTATTTCATCCAAAGTACCCCTGGAAGAGGTTAGACGCACCATGGCACCCGGAGCGGCCAGATAATTAGGTGTTTTTACAGTCACTCTGATTATTGACTGATCGATACCGTCGGCCGTCACCGTAGGCTTGGATGAACGCAGAGTAACGGAGTTAATATCCACACTGACAGCCTGGGCCGAGAAAGGGCTAAAAATCAAGATCGTTAAAAAAATAAAAAAGCTATGTCTCATACAACTTCATTATAACTTAAAAAATTAGAATTAAAAAGCGGGGTTTCATGCCCGCTGATCAATGCCTACTTGAGCACGTCTTTTAAATACTTGGCTGTTACGCTCTTTTTTTGTTTGATTATTTCTTCAGGCGTACCTTCCGCGACTATCAGCCCGCCCTTGGCTCCGCCTTCCGGCCCCATGTCCACCACCCAATCAGCGCATTTTACTACATCCAAATTGTGTTCAATGACTAAAACCGTATTTCCTTTATCAACCAGGGCATTTAACACCTGCAATAAACGCTGTATGTCGTCAAAATGCAAACCCGTGGTCGGTTCATCCAAAATATATAAGGTCTTGCCCGTGGCACGGCGGGATAATTCGGTGGCCAGCTTAACGCGCTGCGCTTCTCCGCCCGAAAGCGTAGTAGCCGGTTGACCTAAACGAATATAGCCCAAGCCCACTTCGTGCAAAACCGATAACTTTTCATAAATCAAAGGCTGATCCACAAAGAAACGGCGAGCCTCTTCCACGGTCATGTCCAAAATATCCGCGATATTTTTCTCACGATAATGAATTTCCAGAGCCTCGGCATTATAGCGTTTGCCATGGCATTCACTGCATTCCGAGTAAACATCCGACAAGAACTGCATTTCTATCTTTACATAACCATCTCCTCCGCAAGCTTCGCAACGTCCTCCTCCTTTCACATTAAACGAAAACTTACCCGCATCATAACCACGCATTTTGGCCTCGGGAATATTGGTAAATAAATCCCTAATACCTGTAAAAACACCCGTGTAAGTGGCCGGGTTGGAACGCGGAGTGCGGCCTATGGGCGACTGGTCGACTGAAACCACCTTATCCAAATTTTCCAAACCTTCTATCTTTTTATGCGCCCCCGGCAAATCTTTGGCATGGTACAGAGTGGCTGATAAAGCCCGGCCCAAAATATCCAATATCAAGGTCGACTTGCCAGATCCTGACACACCGGTCACGCATACGAATTTACCCAAAGGCAATTTAAAATCAATATCTTGCAGATTAAATTCCGTGGCTCCTCTGACAGTTAGATGTTTACCGTTGCCTTTACGACGCGTTTTAGGAACATTAATTTTCTTTTTCCCCTGCAAATAAGCACCCGTAATCGATTCTTTGTTACGCTTTAGTTCGGCCAATGTGCCGGCAGCCACAATCTCCCCTCCGTATTCACCGGCTCCCGGGCCAACATCCACAATATAATCAGCCGCCTGCATAACCGCTTCGTCGTGCTCAACCACTAAAACAGAATTACCGATATCTCTTAAACGCTCCATGGTCTGGATTAACTTTTCATTGTCACGCTGATGCAAACCAATGGAAGGTTCATCCAATATATAAATAACACCCGACAGATCCGAACCCAATTGAGCTGCCAGTCTGACGCGTTGAGATTCCCCTCCGGATAATGACACTGCGCTTCTATCCAAAGTCAAATAACCAAGGCCTACATCCAACAAATTTTTAACACGCCTCAAAACTTCGGCCTGAACCCGGCTGATAACCATTTTTTCTTGCTCCGTAAATCCCAAAGAATCATTTTTATCACTGGCTTTGGGGCGCGATATTTTGCTCGCTTTGCTTTTAGACGGTGTTTTGACGCTTATATTTTCAAAAAATGCGGCCGCTTCTTCCAAAGATAACTCAACAATGTCCGCCAAACTTTTATCAGCAATGGTTATGCCAAGAGCTATTCTGTTCAAACGCTTACCATTGCAAGCCGGACAAATCAAAACACGCATATAACCTTCTATCTCCTTTTGCACGTATTCGGAGTCGGTTTGACGGTATTTTTCTTCAAGCAAAGCCAAGATGCCAGGGAAAAGCATGGTCTTCCCCTCCACATCGTAAACAATATCACCCGTACCATCCAAAATTATTTTCATATCATCGCTCGTCAATTGGCTGACCTCTTGGTGGATGGAAAAACTATACTTGCGTCCAACAGCTTCCAACAGCTTCAAATGAGCGGTTTGATTACCGGCGATGCGCGTCCAAGGCTTAATAGCACCCTGGGCTATGGTTAAGCGTTTGTTAGGCATAACCAGATCCGGATCCAAAACCAATTTCGTGCCTAGACCCGTGCAATCTGGGCAAGCACCGTGAGGAGAATTAAAAGAAAATAACCTGGGCTCTATAACCGGCAAAGAAATATTGCATTTGGGACAAAACAAATTTTCGGAGAACAGCATTTCATCACCAGTTTCTTCATTTTGCGCGATTAACATGCCGTTACCCAGATCCAAGGCGCTCTTCAAAGCTTCAGTTAAAGCGGCCGGCACCAAACCAGATTTTTTCATGATACGGCTGACTAAAACCTCCACATCATGAGGCTTGGTTTTATCAATCTTGGTTTTCATGAGTTCATGAATATCCACCAAAGTGCCGTCATACCTCACTTCCCGATAACCGGCTCTTTCAGCGGCCTGTAAGACAACCTTATGCTCACCCTTTTGTCCGTGCACCATGGGAGCCAGTAACAAGACATCCGCCTGATTAGCTACAGCCACAATTTTTTCCGCTATTTCAGATTGGGTTTGTTTGGCCACAGATGCGCCGCACTGCGGGCAATGGACTCTGCCAGCGCGCGCGAACAATAAACGCAAGTAATCGTAAATTTCAGTTACTGTGCCCACGGTGGAACGCGGATTATGCGAAGAGGACTTCTGATCTATGGCTACCGTGGGCGACAAGCCTTGTATCTCATCCACGTCAGGCTTATCTTGCAACTCTAAAAACTGCCTGGCGTATGAAGACAGGCTCTCCATATATCTTCTTTGGCCTTCAGCATGGATGGTATCAAAAGCCAAAGACGATTTACCCGAGCCCGACAAGCCGGTAATGATTACCAACTTGTTTTTGGGTAAATCCAAAGAAACATTTTTAAGATTATGTACCCGCGCTCCCTTAATGGAGATGTTGTTCTGTATGGACATGTTGCGCTAGAGCCTACCACAAAACTTTGCACCAGGCAAGAGGAGCGGGTAGTGCCTACCAATTGTGCCAATTACCCAATTCAGTACTCGGCGTACCCATATTAATATCGCATCTGATTATTGTCTTATCAGTATTTAAAACTTCATCCAATGTCCAGGCATTGTCAAAAGTCCAAGTATAATTAGGGTTAACTCTGCCGGGCGTGGCTTCGTACATTAGTTGGACAGCAGAATCGATAGACCAGGTAGTGGCGGACTTGAATATTTCTTGACTAGCATTAGTGAAAGAACATGATTTATTGGTGTAATAAAACACATCAACTCCCCAACCTACATTCAGCACTTTCCAATCCGTATCCAAATGATGTTCAAGAATCATGCCCGACTTACCACTGCAAGATTTTTTAAAAGCCTCGACTTTAGCTCGATCAAAAGTTAAACCATAAGAAGCCAAGGCTCCACTCGACATACCGGTTGAACTTATCTGATCAACTAAATCGTGCTTAGCCAACAATTCAAACTTACGTCCGGATTTAGATTTGTCGTCCGTTATACAAAACATATAAGCCTGAATCTTTTTATTGCCCCATTTACCAATATATTCTGAACCCAAAGGAAAACCAATGCGAATACTGCCCCCCATATTATAATCCAAGCACTGATGTTCATGAATGGAGGCCGTTTTACATCCGGGCAAGCCTCCGGCACAAGAAAAACACTGTTTGCCGCCGGCGCAGGTCTCTCCCTTGCAAACACTCAATGAATCACCGCCTTCAACAAAATATTCTCTGCCACATTCGGTCTGTGATAGTTTTTTGGTAAAACCCTTGGTTACGTCGTAATCCAAAGGATTGTCAGGCGGACCCGCGTCTTGGAACATAGCCTCAGTTTTGCCTTCGGCCGGTTCGATATCTCTGCAATATAATAAATCAACAAAGGCGACTCGATTAATCATCGGCACCTTGTAAGAACGCAAAACAGTCGTATTGATATTAATATTGGCCATGATGGCATAAGCCCCCAATCCGAGCGCCAACCCGGCCAAAGAATCAACCATGATAGTCTTAGCGGTTTGGATATCATTGGCCACAGCCGAAAACATGTAGCGAAAGCCGCCATACATAAAAAGCAAAGCCGCCGCGATAATGATCACTCCCATGCCATAGTTAAAAATCAAACCAATGAAATTTTTTAAACCATTGATCGTGGTCACTCCTCCTATCGGATATTGTAATTCATAATCAGGATCCGGCGACATGCAATATCCCTGAGGGGTGTTGCCCCTCTTAGGACACCCCTGACCGCTGACCCAATTGCCCGCCCCGGCATTATCAAAGCATTCGGCTTCAGTATGGCAAAAAGCATTAATATCAACAAACTTTCTGCGTTTGACATCAAAACCGCCTCCAGCTCCGGTCGTGCCCGCGGGTAAAGGAATAAACGGTTCCCCCACCGAGGGCTGAGGATCAGCAACACTGTCTTTTAATTCGCAACACACGGGATATGAGCCGGCAGTATTGCATCCTGACGGCCCGCCCGAATAAATCGTTCCACCAGCGCCCGTAGTACATTGCGATTCGGTAGCGCAGACATAAACTTTGTTCATGTCGGTTGAACTATCGTTGCAACGATTTTTTTTAGCTACACAACACACGTCTTTGGACGTATCACAGCCCCAACCCTCCAATTCGCCAGATGAATTTTTAATAGGCGAGCCCCTCATGCCGGCGCAGACAGTTTCCGAAACACAGACAGCTACATTCAAATGCCCATTAGGCATGCAACGATTGGTCGCACAAACACCACTGCCTAATCCGGGCGAGGCTTTAGGGTAAGCATAACCAGGATCGCAACCCACCGAAGCATATGTTGTACCCCCGCTGCCAGAACCGGGAAGTGCCGACGGAGGCACGGCTCCGGGCGGAATAGCCAAAGCATCTGCCGCAAAAAACAAAACACCAATCACAACCAACGGTATTAAAATCTGATTTTTATTAACCATATTAGTCGCCTATAGCATTAAGGATGGTCTGCAAATCCGCGGCCCCGTCTATGCGCTTACCGTCAATAAAAAAAGTAGGTGTGACGGAAACACCGGACGTTTGCGCGTCAGACAGCGAACGATCCACGGCCGGTTTGGTTAACTTACTTTTCAGACACGCGTCGAACCTTGAATCCAGCCCAAGATTTTTGGCCAGCATAATCATCAAGTCCACGCTTAAACTATCTTGAGAAGCGTACAGCATGTCATGATAACGCCAAAAAGCCGCGTCTCCGGCATAACGCCAAACACAACGCGCGGCCACGGCCGCGTTTTCCGCTTCCGGATCCAATTCAACCACGGGGAAATCCCGGATAATTATTTTTACGTCCGGCCTCAATCTGGCCAAGTCACGCACTGTACCGGCTGAAATTTTACAATACGGACAACCATAGTCTATGAATTGGACTACCACATGAGTGGCACTGGCCGGCCCCATGAAAGGATCATCCCCTCGGCCGGCGACCACGGTTTTAATCTGATCAATATTTAAACCCAACATGGTATCAGACTGATTTAAAATGCCGGAATATGTTTTGCTTGGTCCGGTGTTGAGAACAGGCTGTTCCCCGCTTTTCAAAGCTTGATAAAAAACAAATGTCTGCCTGGCAAAATAAACCAATATCACAAAAACAAGCCCTAAAGCTATCAACAATGCCCTGACCCATGTTTTTTGATACCACGACCTGTTATCCTCCATGTCTTCAATTTTATCACAAGATAACAGAATAAAGAACCAAGGCAACGAATATCAGCCCAACTACCTATCTTGACGCTGGCCGATTTAAGGTTTACTCTGTTCGGCATGCGACAAATCATATTACCCATCATTCAAATAGCGCTCTCCGTATTACTGGTAACGGCCATTTTATTGCAACAAAGAGGCACGGGCTTGGGCGCGGCATTCGGTGGAGAAGGCGCTGTTTATAGAACAAAAAGAGGGCTGGAAAAGGGGTTATTTTACGCCACCATTGGCTTATCGGTTCTATTCTTTGCTACCGCCATCCTGAACATTGCTCTTAGCTAAACATAAATTTATGCCTGCCTGGCTCACGCGTTTCCGCGCGACGATACGCAGGATGTTTTTCTGGCTAACCCCCGCCGCCAAAACTTCATCCGAACAAGAAATTGAATCCGTCAGAGACCGGGCCTTGGTTTTAAGTATAACCAAACCCAAATCAATTCCCAAGTGGCGTCAATTGCGCTACGCGGGCAGAGTACTCAGTTTGAACGAACGAAGAATTTTGGCCGGTTCGGTTTTTCTATTTTTCGTGTTTTTGCTGGCCGGTTTTGTTCTATTGGCCATGAACCACATGACCACGGTACCTATCATAGGCGGAACTTACACGGAAGCTATAGTGGGCGAACCCAGAGCTATCAATCCCATTGATGGCCCAAGCAACGACCCTGATGCTGATTTAGTCAGCTTGATTTATTCTGGTCTTTTTAAAATGCGGGGCCTGGAAGCCGAGCCGGACTTGGCTCAAAAATACGAGTGGCAAGAAGAAGGAAAGGTCTTAACCGTAAAAATTAGAGATGATGCCTATTTTCATAATGGACAACCGGTAACCGCCGAGGATGTTTTATTTACCATCGAAGCCATGCAAGATCCGGCCAGAGGATCAGCTCTCGCTCCCTTGTTCAGAGGCGTCAAAACGGTCATCATTGACCGCAAAACAATCCAATTTATCCTGAAAGAACCGGATATAACTTTACTAACTTCTCTCACAGTTGGCATCATGCCTTTCCAGTTATGGCAAGATATACCCGCCACCAGCGCGCGACTCGCCAATTTAAATCTAAAACCCATCGGCTCCGGACCGTACGAGGTCAAATCCTTCACCCGCGATAACCTGGGAGTTATCCGTTCTTATACCATCGAAAGATCAGACCGTTATTACGGTATTAAACCAAATATTAAAACCATTACATTCCAATTCTATTCAGACAGGCAATCCGCCTCCGATGCTTTAAAATCCGACTTGGTTGACGCATATTCTTTTATCTCTTCGGAAGAAATCGATAAATTCAAATCCGCCGCTCGTTGGCAAACGATTTCCCTGGAAATTCCCCAGCAAACCATCGCTTTTTTCAATCTGAAAGATAAGACTCTTGAAGACATCCGCGTCAGACAAGCTTTAATTCTAAGTGTCAACAGAGAAGAGATAGTGGCGGCCTATAACAACTATGCCGTGGCCACAGAATCTCCTTTTCCTTTTTTGATGGCGTCCAGCAGCACTGAATACAATTTGGATAAGGCACGCGAGTCCATGCAAAATTCGGGCTGGATTTTACCCACCAACGACACCATCAGAATCTACGAACCTAGCAAAAAAACAACCCCTGCCGAATCAAACGCATCTTCCACCAAGCTCGCGCTTTCAATCTTAGTGCCCAATGAAACAGGGCTGCTTAAGATAGCCGACGTTCTGAAGAGACAATGGTCTTTACTGGGAGCCCAAGTGGAAATCAATGCCATGGAAGCTCGTGAGGTTTTACGCAAATCCAGCCGAGACCGAGATGGACAAATCATCTTGTGGAATGTTTTATTGCGCCCGGATCAAGATCTGTTCCCCATTTGGTGGAGTGGACAAGCCGGAGACAGAGGGACTAATTTCAGCGGCTTAGCCGACAAAGAAGTGGATACCTTAATCGAGCAAACTAAAAATGCTTCAACTACCGAGTTCTTGCTTCAAAAAAGGGAGGCTTTAGCTAACTCCATTTTAAAACAATCAGCGGCCGCTTTCTTAGCCAGACCTAAATACGGTTACGTTATTTCAACCCGCATCAAAGGCATTTCAAAAAATTTGATCTTAGCCACTCCTCAAGATCGATTCATGGAAATAGACAAATGGCACATTAAAACCGGATTAAGATGGAAATAAACAGTCTCGTTTGACAGCGGGCGCTCAGACGGACATAATTCCTGAGTTCACTGCATGAATTTCGATGTTGGGCGGATGGCGGAACTGGTAGACGCACTGGCTTCAGGTGCCAGCGGTCGCAAGGCCATGAGGGTTCAAGTCCCTCTCCGCCCACCACCGAAATTCATGAGAATATTGCGATTCAAAGGCCAAATTAATTGACATAATGATACACATGTGTTATCATCGAATAAATAGTGAATAACGCTTATTGCAAATTTGAGCTAATACTAGTCAAATCCCAATAGTCGTGATTCAAAAAATCTAATACTTGCAAAGCACTGACGTTCTATTTTTGAATAGCAAAATCCTCACTTTGCGTGAAACGACAGATTAATATTTTTATTTAATTCTTAATGATATGAACGCTCGCCCCAAGGCCTGCGACATTAGTTACATGTGAATCAGCAATCATGGATTGCATTACTTTTTAATACAAAAAAACAATATGACAATATTTTACAAATATCCCTCCTCCGGACGCTCGTCTCGAGGATCGGGTGGAGCTTTTAGCGGTAGGCAATCCAAACCGGCCACTCCCTCCAGCTCCAACAGATTCGTCCAAAAACCGGATCACAAAGACATTATCGCTAAAGCCATCAAACAAGCCTCACTTAAAAGTGAGCACTTCAGATCCGTGGCGGCCGACACGAACAGTGGCAAGGTGGTTAAGTTTAAAACACCCGAAGCGCCCAAACCCAAGCGGAACATGCCCTCTCATCAAGACAAGAATGAAAAAAAACAGGGCGGAAAAAGGCATGGTGGTTCTTTTGCGGTTGATGAACCGCGCTTCCACACTTATAAACACAAACCCCGTCTCAAAACCGGCACCGATAAAGACACACTCGAAAAACAAGATCGTCTAAAAGTAATCGTGCTGGGTGGAAATGAAGAAGTCGGACGCAACATGTCATTAATTGAGTATAAAAATGACATTATCCTCATAGACATGGGTTTGCAATTCCCTGAAGATGATATGCCGGGTGTAGATTACATTATACCTAATATCAGCTATCTAACGAATAAAATAAAAAATATTCGCGGGGTCATTATTACGCACGGACACTTGGACCATATCGGCGGTATCCCACATCTGGCTCCCAGACTGGGCAATCCCCCATTGTTCATGAGCGCACTTACGGCCGGCATAGTTAAAAAAAGACAGGAAGATCACAAAGGTACAGCTCCTCTTAAAATTAATATCATCAATACTGACGATGTAATTCAATTGGGTTGCTTTAAGCTGGAATTCTTCAGAGTATCACACAATATACCTGATTCTTTCGGCATCATCGTCCACACTCCGGCCGGCATTGTGGTTCACACCGGGGACTTTAAAATCGACGTCAACCCATCAGGTGACAAACCCACTGAAATTGAAAAAATTAAAAAACTCGGTCAAAAAAACGTGTTGGCTTTGATGGCCGATTCGACCAACGCTACCCAGCCGGGACATCAACTCACGGAGGGTGATATTCAACACAACATTGACGATATCATTAAAAATGCCAAAGGACGGGTCATTATTGGAACATTCTCATCCATGCTTGGGCGTATTCAACAAATAATCTGGGCTTGCGAGCGCATGGGCAGAAAAGTAGCCATCGAGGGCTTTTCCATGAAATCCAACGTAGGCATCGCGCAAGAATTGGGCTACATGAAAATTCAAAAGGGCACACTTATCGATATTAAGGCCGCCCTCAAGCTGCCCAATGAAAAAGTGGCCATTATTTGCACCGGAGCTCAAGGAGAAGATCGAGCCATCCTAATGCGCATCGCCAACGGAGAGCACTCCATGTTTCAAATAGAGCCAGGAGACTCAGTGGTATTCTCTTCTTCAGTTATTCCGGGCAATGAACGCAGCGTACAGAGGCTCAAAGATACTTTGTATCGAGAAGGGGCGGAAGTGGTGCATTACCAAATGATGGACGTGCACGCAGGCGGACATGCCAAACAAGAAGACCTGAAACTGATGCATCAAATGGTCAAACCCAAATATCTGATACCCATCGAAGGCAACCACTCTTTCTTGCATTTGCACGCTAAAGCGGCCATAGAGGGCGGTTTCAATAAAGATAATATATTAATCGCGGATAACGGACAGATAATGGAGTTTGATCTCAACGGCAAAGGCATCTTAACCAACAAAAAAATACCCACCGAATACGTTTTTGTGGATGGCTTGGGCGTGGGCGATACCAATCACATTGTCCTGAGAGATCGGATTGAATTGTCCAAAGATGGAATGGCCATTGTCATGGCCGTAGTTTCGGCTCAAACCGGCAAACTCATTAAACAACCGGAAATTATGACCCGCGGCTTCGTCTTCCTAAAAGAGCACTCGGATCTGCTCCCTATGGCCAAAAAGAAAGCTGCCACCATCCTGAAAGATGATGATCCGCGCTCTTCGGCCAATGGACAGTATTTGAGAGACAAGCTGCGAGACCAATTGGGACAATTTTTGTTCATTAAAACCGGCCGCCGACCAATGATTTTGCCACTTATTATTGAAGTATAAACGTCGTGGGCTTATAAAACCCTTCGCTTTTGCGGAGGGTTTTAGTTATGGACTTAATGCCGTATTTGAGCTAAAATATGCACATGAAAGATACCGTCTTTTCCGGCGTCCAGCCGACCCGCAACTTGCATATCGGCAACTACATTGGGGCGCTAAAACAATGGGCTCATATTCAGCAACAACATCATTGTTATTTTTGTATTGTGGATCAGCACGCCATTACCGTTCCTCAAGATCCGACTCAATTGAAAAACCGAATTTTGACCATGGCCGCCATCTATTTAGCCATCGGCATAGACCCAAAAAAATCCATCTTGTTCATCCAGAGCGAAGTTCCACAACACACTGAACTGGGTTGGTTATTAATGACCATCGCCAAAATGGGAGAACTGGAGAGGATGACGCAATTCAAAGACAAATCCCACAAAGGCGGAGCGACTTCCGCGGGTGTGGGCTTATTCGGCTACCCAGTGCTGATGGCGGCTGATATTTTGCTCTACGATACAACTATCGTCCCCGTGGGCGACGACCAGTTACAGCATATAGAATTAACGCGCGTCCTGGCCAGAAGATTCAATGAACGCTTTGGCGACACTTTTGTTGTCCCTCAACCATTGATTCAAAAAATAGGTGCGCGCATCATGAAATTGCAAAAACCGCAGGAAAAAATGTCCAAAAGCGATGAGGCAGAAATGAATACTTTGTTTTTGACGGATGAGGATGATGTCATCCGCAAAAAAATCATGCGCGCGGTGACCGACTCCAGCGCCGGCATATCTTATGATCTTGAAAACAAGCCGGCCGTCTCCAACCTCATGACCATTTATCACCACATGACCGGTCTTAACATGAAAGAAATTGAAAAAAAGTTTACGGATCAAGGTTATGGAGAATTCAAAAAAGATTTGGCTGAACAAATAATTGAACACATGTCTCCGATCAGAAAAAAAATTAAACATTATCTTTCTGATCCGGCTGAACTTAATAAAATACTGGATGCTGGACGGGATATAGCCCTGGCCGCAGCCGAAGAAAAAATGAAGCTAGTGCGTGCCAAAATTGGTTTAGGACGCTAACCAAACAATTCATTGATTTTACGATAAAATTCCTCCGTGCCCTTAGGTGAAAAACCTATTTTTTGCAATTTTTCACCCAATGATTCATGCGAAAACAGAGCTTCCACGAAAATACTCAGTTCAATTTCGGACATTTGAAGTTCTGATACTGATCGTCGCAATTCAGCCAACGCCGCACGTTGCTTGTTATATATTCCGATACCTTGCCTTCCATCGATATCATTAAACAAAGTCAACTCTTCAATCACGGCTTCGGTCAAATTTTTAGCGGCCAAACCGCTTATTTTTTTATCTTCATATCGAGCCGTTCGACCATCATCGCTTAAACCATGAAGCACTTCATGCGCCACCGTGCCGCGATTATCACGTTCGGCATAAGCAATTCCTATGCGGTCTTTGGCATAGAAGCCTTTAATCGACTCCCATTTTTCAGGCTCATTAACCAAGACGCTCTTAACTTCAAACTTCAAGCTGCTCCCTCTTTTTTGAATAACAGCTTCATCAAGCCCGGGAAAAACCTGCGATAAAAACTCCTGGGCATCTTCTTTAATTGCTTTATATTCTTCTGATAAAGTTCTGGTTTCGATCTCACACAATGCGTCAACCAAGGGATAAAATAACTGCGAATACGTTCTGACTGTAACACGACGAAGAAAGTCCGTATCTTTTTCTTGGGCTAAAGCCGGATTTTTATTCAAATATTTAGAAACCTGATAAAAAAACGGCCCCTCTTGTTTTTTATTATCTAAAAGCCCAAGTACCTGATCCAGATAATTATCCATATTTTCCAGAGAGGCACGCCTTTCATTTTTCGGTAATTTTTCAAGACCGTCCAATAAATAAGCCCTGACTTTACCAACATCTTCCGGCTTAAGACCGTTGATCTCGCTTAAACACTTTTCAACGTACAGATCGTGCCCTTGCAAGGAATCCTCGGTATCTCTTTCGGTTTCTAAAGCCCGTTCAAGATGCGACTCTGCCAATGTTTTATAAAAACCATCACCCTCAATACCTTGAGCGTCTTGCTGTAATCTCTTAAAAACAAATCCTTTATCAAAAATTGAAGCCGCTGACCGCCCCACGGTGCGTCTAATTTTCTTGGAAAGTTGGGTTGGGTCCTCTATGAGTTCTGAATTTGATTTTGATTCAATTGACGAGACTTCGTGATGTTCATGCATACATCATTTCTTGGTCATCACCCATACCCCGTTCCAATCCGCGGACGGCGGTTCGGTAATAAAATGCTGAGCGCGCGTTTTAAGGGTTTTGGACGGCCCGTCGTCTGGGCGAAGAGCCAGCAATTCATCTGTTAAGGCGACAGCTCGGGCAAAATCTTTGGCAAAATAGGCCGCCAGGGCCTGATCAAATTTAGCCACAAATTCCTTATCCACCGGTGAGGCGTTTTTTATTTTTTTCATTACTTCGAAAATCTTGACCGGTTCTTTTTTGCCTTTAACGGCCACCAGATCCAAAGTGCGTAACAAATAACCGGATCCCAATTCCAGCGACGTGGCTTGCGTAATCAATAAACTGACAACGTATTCTTTAGTCAGGCTTTCCAGACGAGAAGCTAAATTAACACTGTCTCCAATAACCGTGTAGTCGAATCTTTTTTCAGACCCCATGTTGCCCACCACCATGTCGCCCGTATTAATACCCACGCCTATCTTAAACTCCAAATCCCCGAATTGTTTTTCGTCATTCATTTGCCGTAAAGCAGCCAGCATATCCAAAGCCGTGTCCACCGCTCGCCTGGCATGATCGGATTGATCAAAGGGCGCATTCCAAAAAGCCATCACCGCATCCCCGATATATTTGTCCAGCACGCCGTCGTGTTCAAACACGATATCTGTCATGCGTGTCAGATATCTATTCATGATCTCCACCAGTTGTTCCGGTTTTAAACCTTCGGAAATGGAAGTAAAACCTCTGACATCCGAAAATAAAACCGTCATAACGCGCCGATCACCTCCCAGTTTGAGTTTATCTGGATTATCCAAAATGGATTCGACCACGGAATGAGAGACATACCTGGAAAAAGCTGAACGAATTTCGCGTTTTTGTTTTTCTGATTCAATGCGCCTTTCCAAAACAATGGCTCCAAAAGCCAAAAGCAAGGCTATAGTCGGCCATAGTATGTCCACGATCCACCCGCGATCAAAAAGCAGGATTGAGCCGACTAAAGACGCAATCCATAAAGAGACAACCAGCGGTACAAACGTGCGGGCGCGCAAAAAGGGAATGGCTAAGCCTAAAAATAAACAAATTAAAATTATCCAAAACGCCTTTAACCAAAGCGGCAACTCAAATAAAAATCTTTTTTGCAGCAAAGTATCCAAGATAGAGGCATGGATCTCCACTCCCGGCATGGGCTGAGAAGCCGAAGTTGGTATCAGCTGATCATCATGCAAATTCGAGGCGGTTGATCCAACTAAGACAAATTTATCTTTGAATAAATCCGGCTCCACTCGCCCGTCAATCACATCAGCCGCGGAAACCGTGGGAAAGCCCTGGCGCGGTTTGTCCGGATAATTGACTATCAAACGTCCGGCTTCATCCGTGCCCTCCGACGGGTCAATAATTACACCTCCCAAAGAGGCTGCTTGCGCGGCAAAAGCCGGAACCCTGGAACCATCTCCTGAAACGGCCTCCAAAGGCACTCTCCGAACCACTCCATCCACGTCTTGAGGTGTATTAGTGTGCCCCAAACGCGCGGCTGCTACGGCTATCATGGGTATGGGCGTCAGAACCTTTTGATTGTTATAAGTGACAACATCCGGCAAATTGGTGATTTCCAATTCCACGGGCAAGATAACATTGCCGGCCGATCTCAAGGACTGCGCCAAAGCTTCATCATTTTCCTGATCCGATGTTTCCGGAAAATTAACATCATAACCCACAACCAAAGGCTGTTGCCGGCTAATTGCGTCAATCAATTCAGCATGCACGGCTCTTGGCCAAGGCCATCTGCCTAAACGAGCCATGGCCGCGTCATCAATGGCTACGATTACAATCCTTTGATCTGCTGGATGAGAAGCATATAAACGATCTGACAATCGATTGCTCCAAGAACCGAAAATGCCCAGCCACATCAAGGCCGAACAAACCAAACCAACCGCCAAACCCACCAAAAGTGGCGCGCGCCAATTGGTTTTTTTAATCAATCGCGTATCCATAAAATTTTAGTTAAAATTACCGGTTGTTGTTTGGCTATAAATAATCTGAAAATCAACCGAGGTGTTTTTGGTTATACCATTCTCAGAATATTCGGCTGTTACCGCCACAACGCCCACCTGATCCAAACCGGCTGTGATAGTTGAACCCGCCAGAGTAACCAAATTATTGGACAATGACCATTTAACTGCGGCCGTCACATTGCTTGAAAAACCATTGGAGTAATAAGCTGTCACGCTCAAAGGCCGGGATTGACCCGTAACCAAGTTCCCGCCGGCCGGAGATATGCTGATCCTGGACAATTCAACCGTTTGAATAACCGTCACCGAAACGCGCGAAGTCAAAATCTTTAAGCCGTCGTTGACCGTAGCCTCAATTATCACCGAACCCGGCGCATTAGCTGTAAAAGACGATCCGCTCAAAGACCCTAAATTACCGATCACTTTTAAACTCGCTAAACGCGTCACATCCTGAGAACTGCCATCACGCTTGAAGCCGCTGACGCTTAAACGAGTTGATTCCCCAACGATCACAGGATTGGGTTGAGCAAAAACCTCAATTCTTTCCAAATCAAGCTCTTGAGCTGTTACCGGCGGTGGATCATTGTTTTCGCTGACAACTGGCGGTACATCAGCCGGAGGATTCACCACAGGCGGATCATTAGGATCTTCTCTTTGGGTAGAACTGGCTTGTCCGAATTCATTAAGCACAGACTCTGTAGAAGTAGCCGATAGAGCCTCGTCACCTTCATCTATAACCGGGACTGATGGTTTTTGACATTCATCCAGCTTGCGACGCATCCTTTCCAAGCGCAGACCGTGGGATTTAATTTTTTCGTCCAACAAGCTTTGGTATTGAGGATTGATCGTGGTTCTCAAACTAGCAAAATCATTTTCTTCTCTGGCCAAACCCTGCTCAACCGCGTTGATGGTTTCTCGCAATCTTTCCAAAGACTGTGCCTGACAATCCATGCCCGACGCTTCATCCAACCTGGCATCGACCGCCAATGAGCGAGCATAAAAAACCTGTGCCGGTTCACCCTCCCATACTTTCACATACAAGTCTTCCAAACGAATTTTAAATCTATACAAAATATCATCTGGACGAACTTCGGAAACAGCCAACAATAAATCGCCTATTATCGGCCGTATTTTTTCAGCATACTCGCCGCCCTGCTTGCCTTGCATATTGCTTGCAATTTCCTTTTCAGCCTCTGACAAAACATGAAAAGCCAGCCCGGATTTACCTCTAATAATCAGGTCGTGCGCATAAGCGACTCTGCGTCCAGCGTAGCGAGCCTGCAAATCAACCGCCTTTTTTCCGGCCATCCAGATACGCATTTTCTCCGACCAACCGGATAGGCCGTAAAGCCATTGATCCGGTTTGTGCCCACTTTGAATCCCTGCTGCCACCAGCAAAGCCCGCGTAGCCGACTCAACAAAATTAGTATCGCTTCTCTTATTTAAATCACGCCAGGCATCATCCCTCCAAGTACTGCTGGCCACTTCTCCACTTTCCAAAATCCGGCCATCCGGTTGGAATGAAACCCAGTCGCCATCAATTTTTATATCAGAACTAAAATTACTGTTATTAGAGTCAATCAAGACACTCCCATGATCCACCAATAGCCCGTTTTGATTATCCCCATCTAACAAACCATATGCTGTGCCTCGCACTGTGGCCACTACGCTGTCGGTTTGACCCTGATAAGAACTCTCCAAATCGAGCAGACGAATAACCCTGTTCCAAACACGACCGCCGGACAAGCGCCATTTGTAGATTAATGACACGCCCCGCAAATCAACTTGTTCAATCACCACAGTGGTCTCTTCATCCAAACGCATTTCCGCCCGGCCATAAACCATTACGCTAGCCGAAGAATCTTTTGCCGTACGCAGAGCATCACCTGCCTTGAGCCGCAAACCACTACTGGCTTGTTGCTCCAAACCGCTGTCTTTAGAGGTTATAAAAACCGTCCCTTTTTCCAGCACCAAGAATCCGGTCGGATCTTCCACTCTGTTTAGGGCGCTCAAAGACCAAAACCACAGCCCAAAAATCACCAACAAAATGACCGGACCGAGCAATATCTGATATTTAATAAACTGTTTCTTCATACCTGATAATGATAGCAATATTCTTGAGAACTAACAATTGACAAAAACGGCGTTTTTTGCTATTGTGCGCGTATTCGGGCCAAACAGATGACTGCTCCCCGTCGCTAAAGCTATGGGGAGAGGAAAGTCCGAACATCCTTTCCGCAGTAATGCGGGATGTAGCGAGAGCTGTTAACGACAGCCGGGATATACCGGGCAAATACATGGACCATCACGGAAAATCGCCCAAAGCGAAATTCAGTGCCCATGCCTGCCCATAAACCCAGGGAAAGCGCCACAGAGACAATACTATCCCCCTACGCGTAAAGCTTCGGGGGACAAAGGTGAAAAGTGATGATAGGTGGACGTGTATTAAATGACCTCCGTTCTGCCAGTCATCTCCGGCCATGGCAACATGGTTTGGCGGCAAACCCTCTCTGATGCAAGAGCAAGACTCCGATGCCTCATTTGGCCAAGGAGACTGGTCGCTCGCATGAGCCCGCAAGCGATTGCGGGCCAAGATAGATAGTCATCCCCCGTGATGAGCGAAAGCAAATTTTACGGGGACAAAATTCGGCTTATCGTTCGGCCCGATCTAAAAACCCTCCGTTATTAACGGAGGGTTTTTATATAATAACAAAGCCCTCTTAAGAGCTGCTAATAGATGCACCAACACAAAAAAAATTAGCTAAGATGAAATAGCTTGATCAAAATCTATTAGATAAAGACGCGGAACTCTCTTAAAATCCGGCTTACCATCCACATCTCTAAAAAAACGCAAAACAAAATTTCCACCATGCATATGACCATGATCAACCCCCACTCGTTTAAGCACTAGAATAATAAGCTCTCTTTGATTGATTAACTGTTCAAGGAATAACCCACCAGAGACATCCAACCAGCTGGCCAGGCTCAAATCCAAAACACCGGAGTAAACATCAACTAAGCCTTTGGCTTTATTAATATGGAATGATTGGATGGGTTCAATAGGCACATAATCAAAACCATACTCTTTCCACAAATCATAATCTTCATACACGCTCTGCCAGGAAATAAATGCTTTGGGTGTAATATGTCTTATGATAAGCTTTTCCTTTAGCGGACCGCCCAATAATGTAGTTTCCGAACCTGTCTTGTTAAACTTTCTTCTTTGTAAACTTTTATCATTCAAATCATCATGCTCTTTATACAAAGGAGGGCTGATCAACACCTCACCCAAACCTCGTTGTGCGACTTCTTGAAATAATGACAAACGCTCATCTTCTCGTGCACGTCCAATAACACCGATTGCTTCCTTCTGCACTTCTGCGTCTTCTATATTCAAAGCTTCACGGATCAGTGAGGATCGTTCATCCTCCGGAGCTGATTTAATCATACTAGCCGCTTCCCGCTGAACTTCTTCATCTTCCTTAGCCAAAAAATCACGAATCAGCAGAGATCGTTCACGCCAAGGCGCAGATTGAATCATAGCCACCCCCGCCCTCTGCATCGCTGCGTCTTCTTTATTCAAAGCCTCACGTATCTTTTGCGAGACTAATTCACTTAAAGATGCTTGTTCATCCTCCGAAGCGAATATAATCATGCTAGCCGCTACCCGTTGGACTTCAACATCTTCTTTATTCATAGCCTCACGTATCTTTTGCGAGACTAATTCCTTCAAGGACGAACGCTCATCCCAGGGGGCTCGCAAAATCATGCTAGCCGCTTTCTTCTGCGCTTCAACATCTTCTTTATTCAAAGCCTCACGTATCTTTTGCGAGACTAATCTACTTAAGGACGATCGTTCATCCTCCGAAACGGATTTAATCATGCTAGCCGCTACCCGCTGGACTTCAACATCTTCTTTATTCAAAGCTTCACGAATAAGTGTAGATCGTTCACTCCAAGGAGCAAATTGAATTATAACCGCCCCTTCTCTTTGCAGTACGACTTCTTTTTTATTCAAAACTTCACGAATCAGTGTAGATCGTTCAGCTACCGCGGCGTAGCCAATTGTACAAATTGCTTCTCGCTGCGCTTCAACATCTTCATCATTCAAAGCTTCACGAATCAGTGAAGTGACCTCAGCGCTGGGCGCATGCCTAATCGCCGATATAGCCGCAATCCGCACTTTAACGCGACAGTTACTTAGCGCCTTGCGAATGAGCGGGGCAATGTCACAATCAGGGACGAGCCAAATAATATTCGCCGCCCTTTCTTGCAAGGCAAGATCCTCGCTATCTAAAGCTTCATTAATTAAAGCAGCTCGTTCAGTTTCGGGAGCTTGTTCAATCCCCTCAATGATATCCACTTTGCTTGCTAACTCCCTAATATCTTCATCCTGCCTTTTATCCCGCAGATATCTTGAAGAATCAACCTCACCATGTCCGGAAATCTCATACATTTCTAGCGGCAGAGTCTTAACCACGGCTTCCTGACGTGCAAAGGGATTTTCCGGATGCATAATACAATCATAATATCACGGAAACCTCCCTAAACACAGATTCAAGTTTCAGGTTCTAGATGCGGACGTAGAAGAGTGGTTTATATTTTTTCATACCCTAAAATACTTTAATTTGATATAATTGTGCAAATATTGTTATGAACCGCTTTAACCTTACATTTACCGCCATTCGCCTTCCATTGGATGCAATAGTTTTAGCCATGGCTTCGGCCACGGCTTATTTATTACGTTACTCACGTTTTGCCACGGAGGTGCGCCCCATCTTGCAAGACATCCCCTACCAATCATATATCCAAACCAGCCTGACCTTTATCGGCGTCTGGATTGTTATGTTTATCGTTGCCGGACTCTATTCGACCAGACCACGCCGTGCTTGGAACGAACTAGGGAGAATCATTTTGGCCTGTACCGCCGGAGTTATGATTTTGATCGCATCCGTATTTTTCCAACGCGAACTGACACAATCACGTTTTATCGTAATTGCCATCTGGGCATTATCCATCTTTTTCGTATTCTTTGGACGCTTAATGTTACGTACCATTCAACATCAATTGTTGCGCATGGGTTTTGGCCATAACCGCATCGTGATCATAGGTACGGATCAAACCGCTCTGAAGCTAAGCGGTACATTTAAAAAATCCCCGATTTTTGGTTTTTCAGTCATCAAAGAACTACCCAAGTGGGATGAAACGCAAAAAGATATCCTTAAAAATCTCATCAAAAAACACCAAATGGACGGCATTATCTTGGCTGATCCAGATATGCCCAAAGACAAGGCTTTACATCTGATTGCTTTCGCTAATAAACATCATCTTCATTTCTGGTACCTGGCCGATCTGTTCGCCGCCAGATTTATTAATATAGAAGTTACCACTCCGGGCGGTATTCCCCTCATAGAGGTCAAACCCACCCCTTTGGACGGCTGGGGGCGCATCGCCAAACGCTTGGAAGACATTATTTTTTCCGTATTTTTAATTATCCTCACCTCACCTCTCTGGATTTTAGGAGCGATTATAATCCTGATTGAAGACGGTTTGCCTATCATCTATAAGAGCGAACGCGTGGGAGAAAGGGGCCGTTTATTCTTCGCCTACAAACTGCGTTCCATGTATAAAAAATACTCCATTGGCCCGCAATTTGGTAACACCAAAAAAAACTTGGAGCTTGAAAAGGAACTGATAAAAACAAAAAGCATCAAACCGGGTCCGGTCTATAAAATTTCGGACGATCCCAGAGTCATGAGAACCGGAGCCTTCCTGCGTCGCTGGTCAATCGATGAATTGCCTAATTTTATCAGTGTATTTAAAGGCGACATGTCGCTGGTTGGACCGCGGCCACATCAGCCCAGAGAAGTTGAGGGTTATTCAGATGCTCAACGCCGAGTCTTAGCCATCAAGCCGGGTATAACCGGTATGGCCCAAATTTCCGGCCGCAGCGATCTGGCGTTTGATGAAGAAGCTCGCCTGGATACCTGGTATATCGAAAATTGGTCTCCCCTGCTGGATTTATACATTTTGCTTAAAACTCCGTTTGCAGTCATACAAAGAAAGGGCGCTTACTAAGTTAAATAAAAAACCCGTGCCGGAGTGACCGGACGGGGTTTAGAACTTTTCTGAGCAAGGCACAGAAAGACTTGAGCTAGGCTAACTCAATTCTTTAGCCTTTCAGCGACTATTCTGCGCCTTTGTGGTCGTCAAAGACCAGACCAACAAAACAAAAGCTTAGACCGAGAATGACGAAGATCTCCATTACTACCTCTTGAACCTGAGCATGGTACTGCGTTTGAGCACGACGTCTTTATCGTAGCCATAACCATCGACTTCGACGACCAAACCCAGCTTCAACTTGCCTTTGAATCCATATGCCCCCAAAGTTTCAGCCAGTTTACTGAGAGCTTCGTTCAAGGCTCGACCTCCAGCATCCACTCTCTCTTCCAATGCGACTCTATTCTCGTCGATAATCGTAGCGCTCATTGTTTCCTCCTTCGCTTCATTTTATCAGCCCAAATAGATAAGCGTATATTAAGCAACAAGTCAAGGTTTTCCAGCCAAATACGCTGGATGTAACCGGACTTCAATGTTGATAATCGCCGTCTAAATTACGAATTACGAATTAAAAATTACGAATTCTAACATTTCTTTGAAAGATCAATGATTTGCTCGCGTAGCGATTCCAGTGTTTTTGATTTGAATTGATATGTTTGCTCATAGACAGAAGTCTATTAATACCTATAAGATAACTATATGAACACGAAATACTTACCATTAGGCATCCTCGTTTTGCTCTTAGTAATTACGGGCTATTTATTGTTTAGCTCAAATCAACAAAAATCAGACATCACACAGACTCCGGTCAACACCACAGATGCTCCTGCTGATGTACCGGCCACAAAAAATGAAGCATCTTCCAATAAATTAAACTTAAGTAATCAACAACTTCAACGAGTACCGGAATATATTTTTGAACAAACCGACTTACAAGAACTGGATTTATCTAACAATAAACTGACCGGGTCGGTGCAAGCTGAAATAAGACACTTACAAAATTTAGTCTCCTTGGACTTGAGTAACAATATGATGACCGGCGTACCTGCGGAAATTGGTCAATTACAAAATTTGCAATATTTAAATTTATCCAACAATCAATTAACTGGATTGCCTTACGAATTAGGCAATTTAAAAAATCTCAAAACACTTGATATCTCCGGCAACGAATACGCTGAACAAGATCTGAAAATGATCCAACAAAGTCTACCCAGTGATACAAAAATAATTAAATAAGACACTGCTTTCGCCTAGGAGATAATCTTAATATTGTCTGGCAGGTCATCCACCGCCACCTCGATAACATCTACAGGCCTGACTGTTCCATGACTCCGCACCTGCATCCCTTCATCGGGACCGAATTGTGATTTGTCCAACACATACACTTTGCCCGTAAGACCTCGCACACTCTCAATAAGATTTTGTGTAGATCTAAAATGCAGCCCATCTTCTGCCAGACTCCAACCGCTTTCAGAATCCCCTTGAACGTTCTTTTCGTTAATCAACGCCCTAAAGATAGCCGCGTCCGCATACGGAGAAGCGAAAACTGCCGGCGCGCCATCATCTTGGCTGATATCAGCCTCACGATCATAGTCCTGCGCCTAGCGCGGCTCAAGCTCTTTGATTTCCATAGGAGAACCATGGAACACATATTTCCCCTCTTTTTCCAGGGCCAAAAGCTTTTCACGTCCCTTGCCCATTTTCTCTTTTTTTGGAGGTTGATCGAAATTCATAATGATGGAAATTTATATATCAGATTATCAGGTCGATAGACAATAGCCAAGGCGCATTATAATATGTGAATGATATATTATGAAAATTACTTTTTTAGGCCTCTCCAGTTTTTTAATCGAGAATAAATATGGCCATAAAATCTTGATCGATCCTTTTAACGACTCCCCTGAATGGAGTTTTGGCTTGAATTTTCCAAAAACCATTGATGGCGAACGTCTTAGCGCAGAACTAGTTTTATTGAGTCACATGGATGCGGACCATGCTTCTTTTCGTCCGGAGGTAAGTATTGAACCGCACGGCAAGAAAGATCATAAGGCTTCCGAATACAAAATACGGTTTCCCAAACTAAATTTGCACGGTGTTTTACTAAGCGAATGGAACGGTTATCCTAATATAGGCTGGTCATACAACATTGATGGCTTTAATTTGTGGCATCTGGCGGATAACGTCCCGTTGTTGACAAAAGCACAAATCAAAGAAGCCGGTAAAATTGATATTTTATTTATATCTCCCACCAAGGTGACCGGTAATATAAAAACAACCCTGCAAAATATAAAAAATATCCATCCAAAATATGTTATTTGGGCGCACCATATTCCAGTGCAGCCTCACGATTCAACGGATACCGACCAAATAATAAATTATTTTAAAAAAATCATACTTCCACAAAAAGCCAACAAAGGAGCGGATCTGCATGCCGTCGAAGTTTTTACGGCCTATATGGCAAATATTTTTGAGATGAATAAACAATTCGAGCACATAGTCTTGATTGATAAACCGTCTTATACAGTCAATAATATAAAACGCGCACAACCAACAGTTTTATTCTTCAGAAAAAGCGCGCTAAAATGATCTAAATGAACCCCAGCCGGTTACCAAATAATTTCCCTGTTTATCAATAATATCATCCTCAAATATGTTTAAAGAATTTAAAGAATTCGCGGTCAAAGGCAATGTTATGGACATGGCCATCGGCATCATAATCGGCGCGGCTTTCGGTAAAATCGTCAGCTCTTTCGTGGCTGATATAATCATGCCGCCCATCGCTTGGCTGTTAAGCGGTATTGATCTTTCCGGTTTTGCCGTTACACTTAAACAAACGACTGACACAACAGAAGCTATTACCTTGAATTACGGATTGTTCATTAATACGGTCATTGATTTTTTGATTATTGCTTTCGCTATTTTTCTGGTCGTTAAACAAATCAATAAATTAAAGAAGAAAGAACAAGCCAAGCCTGTTCAACCATCTGAAGATACTATACTCTTAAGAGAAATTAGGGATTTACTAAAAAAATAAATACCAGCCGGTTAATAGTTATGCTATATCCATCTTACTACAAAGAGCTGTTACGAGTTTGTGAACGTAAAAAATTTGATCTTAAAAAAGTTAGCATGGACGCTTACGACCAATATCCTCTATATCGCATAACCATTAACCCGTCTGCTAAGCGCACCTTTTGCATAACTGCCGGCATTCATGGTACGGAACCCGCCGGACCCCTGGGGGTTTTAAATTTTTTACAAAAATTAAATCCCAGGAAAATAAATAAAAAAATTATAATCTTCCCGCTCTTAAATCCTTATGGTTTTTTTAAAAATAAACGAGAAGATCGAGGAAATTTTAATTTGAACAGACATTTTTTTGAAAAACCTCAACCCAAGGCCGTAAAAAAAATCAGTCATTTGCTCCATAAAACCGGTGCTGATTTTAGTTTATCATTACATGAAGATGATGAGTTATCTTGTTTTTATATTTATCAATACGGTTCAAACAGGGCATTTTGTTCTTCCATTATGAATTTCATTGGAAAACACGCCAAAGTATGTACAAACGCGAAAATCTATAAACATAAGGCATCAGACGGCATCATCCAAAATCCTGTTTTTGATGGCACACTGGACGAATGGCTTCATGCAGAAGGCATACCCAATACCGCCTGCCTTGAAATACCTGACTCAATACCCTTCAATAAACGTATCAAGCTGGTTGCTCAAACCCTAGAATTCATCGCTACCGAAGCTTAAATTATAGGGTAGTTGATTCTTGACAAATAAGCCGACAAATGCGCGCATTGAGTTTAAAATAAACGCATGCGTGAAGAAGTAGCGGCTATAAAAAAAGAAATCTCCAAATTACGCATTGCTTTGGTGCACGATTATTTGGTGCAAGACGGAGGAGCGGAACGGATGCTGTCCGCCTTTCAGCGCATTTTTCCGGAGGCCGAAACCTATGTTACGATTTATAATCCCAAAAAAAGCCACCCGAATTTTAAAAACAAAAAAATACATACTTCTTTTTTAAATAATTGGCCCTTGGCCAAAGGCCACTATCAATGGTATTTGCCTCTTTTGCCCGTGGCCGTGGAGCACATGGATTTATCGGGCTTTGATCTCATACTATCCTCATCCAGTTCATTCGCCAAAGGCGTTATTGCTCCGGCCAAGGCTAAACATATTTGCTACCTGCATACTCCCACTAGATTTTTATGGGAGCATCGGATCGGCTATTTGGAAGAATTGACCCAACCCAGCGCCATCAGGAACGCCCTCCCCTGGCTCTTGCACCGCATGCGGTTGTGGGATAAAGCGGCCGCCGAACGGCCGGATTATATTTTTACCAACTCACAAACCAGCCGCGAAAGAATTTTACGCCATTATCGTCGCGATGCTCACGTTATACACCCTCCCGTAGATATTGATCACATACATTTATCGCGCCATCCCGGACAATACTGGCTGGCCGGTGGACGCTTGGTGGCCTATAAAAAATTTGATTTGATAGTTAAGGCTTTCGCCCGCCTCAACGCCCCGCTCATCGTATACGGCACAGGGCCCGAATTTAAAAAACTGAAAAAAATTGCCGGCAAAAGAACTAAGTTCGTGGGCATGATCAGTGATCACGATAAAACCCGTCTTTATCGGCACGCTATTGGATTTATCAATCCTCAAATCGAAGATTTTGGCATTACGGCCGTGGAAGCCATGGCTGCCGGCAAACCGGTTTTGGCCTACGGCGAAGGAGGAGCTAAAGAAACCATCGTGCCCGATAAAACCGGCATGTTTTTTGAATGCCAAGCTTGGGAAGATATCGGCGATGCTGTTATCCGCCACAAACCGGAAAACTATGATCCTGTAAAAATTCGCCAACATGCCGAATCCTTTTCATTTCAAAGTTTTGAAGAGCGTTTGATTAAGCGACTTGGTTCGGCTCTGGGCTTTGACCTCTATCATTCACATGAAGAAGCCCTATTGGGCAATGTGTATGCCGACTATCTTGATTGACGCGCGATCAATCGCCGACCCCCAGGGCAGAGGCGTTGGCCGGGCGGCCGAGTACTGGCTTAAAGACATGACGCGCGCCCAAAACGCCGACTATATTTGCTTAACTACGGGTTGGCACCCATCAAGCAAAGTACAAAATTTTTGCTCCAAAAATAATTTTGAATACCACCACCTTAAAATACCGAACAAAGTCTGGACCTTGCTGACCATGTTACATTTAACATCCCTGCAAAAATACGGCTTAAAAAAATTCAAAACCCTTGATCTGATCCTATTGCCCAATATTGGTTTTACAGGCTCCCTGACCATTCCCTATTATTTACTGCTTCACGATTGCTCGTTTGTCATTGAACCGCGCTGGTTCAAATGGAAAATGCGCCTCTGGCACAGGCTTATACCCGTTAATAACCTGATTCAAAAAGCTAAACGTGTGTATTGCGTTTCCGAACAAACCCAAAAAGACGCCTCACGTCTGTACAATCTGGCTCCGGAAAAACTTTTTTTAGCCTCTCCGATGAGTCACTGTATAAACGAGTGCCTCGAAAAAAAACCGGCCTGGCTTCCGCTAACAGCGGAACGCTTCGTCTTACTCATGGGCGGATCTGACCCAAGAAAAAATATTTTCACCGCTTTAAAGGCTGTATCTTTATATAATATCCAACAACCCAATAAATCATTAGTGCCTATTGTATTGGGAGGCAAGCCTCATGCTGCATTTGGATCGTGCTCTCTGCCAAGCGTAGTCGCGCCTCATCACATTACGGATAGTGAACTGATTTATTTATACAAACACGCCAAGGCTCTGCTCTACCCGTCTTGGTACGAAGGCTACGGTCTGCCGCTTCAAGAGATTCAACCTTATAACAAGCTCTGCATAGCTTCCACGGCCGGGGCCCTGCCGGAAACTGCTCCTCCGGGGACGATTTTTTGCCATCCGGCCAAGCCTCATGAGTGGCTGGAAGCTTTAAATCAATTAGCTGCAGAATAGAGCCTGTTCGAGCTTGACATCCGAGTCTGTCTATACTTAAGCTTTAACTATTGACAGATAAGTCATTTTTTGCTACATTAACACGTTCTGCGCCTATAACCCAGGTGCCACGAATTAATAATTATTGCTAATTTAAGCAAAATATCTATGAATAAACTCTTTACTCGCCTGATGATCGCCACTCTGGCCATCATAAGTTTAGTCGCTATGGTGCCTCAAGGTGCCTTAGCCGCCACCGGCCCTTGGCAATGGTCCGATATTTCGGACAAGCTGACGGCCCGCGAAAATCGTCCGGTTTGGGCCATGGCTCGAGCCGAATCTTATTGGTATTTAACCGATGGCCAAGACCTGACTGCCGGCGGCCATGTATGGCGCACGGATGGAGCTGTTATGGACGACATTACAGCCCAAGTCCGCAATGCCGGTTTGTCTCGCGTTGACGATATAGTCAGCGACGGCCAAATGGTGATTTTCTTAAAAAACGTGGTTTCAAGTTCCAGGAGCTATGAAGCTCTGTCTTTAAAAGGCGGAACCTATGGTTACCCGGCTTATAAATGGCAAAGCTTGATGAATTCAGATGAAGGCTTGGCTTCTATTACGGGTAAAAACGGCGAATGGATGCTGGTCAGCACCAAAGGACGCGTTTTTAAATGGGTATCCGCGAGCAACACCTTTGAACAAATGAATGTGCCCATGAACAGAACTTGGGACTACTCGCAATTATTGTATTCAACCAAGCACACCTCGCCTATCGAAGGGCATAATGCTTTCATGGTGACTCAAGCCCTGCCCACCAACAATGGATGGCTTTTTGTGGTACCGAATATTAATTACACATCGAACAATAACAACAGCCAATATACTGGCAACTGGACGATATACCATTACACAACCAGCAATGGTTATGTAAATTTAACTACAACCTACGGCTTGAATTATATCAACGCTGTCGCCTCAAATGGCTCACAAGTGTTAATCGTGGGCGGTGACCAGGTGACCAATTATAATAAAACTTATTTGGTTGAAGACTCTAATGTTAAACAAATAACCAACCTGCCAAGCATAGCTTGGAACAAAGCTTTGATCAGCTACAACGGCAAATCTTGGATGATAGTCAGTGGCAAGGATTTGACGCGCTTTGACGGAACCAACTTCGAAGCTTACAGCCGAACTCGTGATTATTTCGTAACTTCAATCGGCAATGGCAACGGTACGTTCTTATTGGGCGGAGCTGTTTCGAGCGACGGCTACAATGAGCCTACCTCGCCTCTCACGGCCAAACTGGTCAGAATCGATGAAAACACAGGCTATATCTCAACCCCTTCCGGCACAGTGCCTGCTTCTAATATTAATTGGAATGAAAGACTGGATACGGTTAAAGGTACAGCTAACAATATTACTTATTGGAGCTGGTTTAATCCGGGTTTAAAGAATCATGAAAACATTATTGATCCCAAATACACGGTTGGAGCTCAATCCAAGGATGGCATCAATAAAATAGAATTATATATTAACGGTGCCAGACAACGCGTTTGCGAGTTCGGTAACAGCAAGAACAATGTGGAATGCGCCATGTTTATAGAAAGCACGGGCTACACCTATGGCTCTGATGTTAGCGTTGACGCCAAAATAACCAACGGTAAAGGCCAAGTAACCACCGTCCCGGTGCGCGCCATCCGCTTTCACGATACAACCGTGACCGCCACCATGAGCGTGGCTAACAACACCCCGTATTTATACCGCGGTTCATCCAACGGCATAACCATTAATGGCTACGCGGGTACAGGTATCAACAAAGTTGAGATCTATGTTAACGGCCAGGTCAAACAGACCTGTTACGCAGGCAGTGATTACCGCTATGCTACTTGTAACGTCAGCCTGAATGGCAATGATTATAACGCTGGCAGCGGTGTGGCTTTCAATGGCCGTGTCGTCAGCCAAGGCGGACAAGAAGCTTGGACCTGGTTGGGTTATTACTCGGTGGTCGATGGCAACGGATCATATACCCCCACCTCGCAACAATCTTCAACCAATTGGTTTTATTTCGACCCCAGCGGCACTGATTTCAACTATAACCAAAGCAAAACCATCAAAGCGCAGGCTTATGACCCGGATGGTTTAAAAATGATGGAAATATTGGTTGACGGACAAGTCAAACAAACCTGTTATTTTAATCGCGCTTACGGAACCCAGGCCTGCCAGGCCACGATTTACGGCAGTAACTATAATAGTTATTCGTCCGTTTCCGTCTATACCAGAGCCACGGATTACAATAACAATATAACTACGGCCACCACTCAATATTTAAAAAGCGGAACTTCGTCTTTAAACGACAATGATTCTTCTTTATCCGCTTGGTTCGGTGCCAATGTTCAATCCGGAGATATCTCAAAATACACTGATAAATCCTTCGAGTTTTACGGACAGTCTGCTCGCGGTTTAAGACAATTGGATTTATACGCCAATGATGTTGTGGTTGCTACTTGCACCTATAACGATCCAATCAATAGCACCCAAAGCTGTACCCGAACTATTAGCTTATCCAATTATTCGGATTATCAAACCGTCAAATTCCGCGTACGCGCCATGGATAAATACAGTAATACTAACTGGTCTCCGACCGTCAGTATGCGGGTGGTGCCAAGTGGAACAAATAACAATCAAAATTCCAGCATCACTCTGTCCACGACCGGCGAACGAACCGCCTATGATCGTGAAGAAAACTTCACGCTTAATGCCTATGCCACAGATTATGATGGCCTGCAACGCATAGATCTATACGCTAATGATGTAAACATCAATTCTTGCGGCAACCTCTCGAATCCTTCAAGCTACACCTGTTCGGCCACGGTTCGCGGTTCAAATTACACAGGCAGTTCTATGAGTTTGCCTCTTAAAGCCAAAGTCACGGATCGTTATGGCAACGTGACTTGGTCGTCAGTTAAATACGTGCAAATAAACGGCAGCGCCGGCAACTACAACACGACCGTCACTCTTAGCCTGTCTCCTGACAAATCAAGTTACGCGCGCCATGAATCAATTACGGTTTCGGCTTACGCGACCGATGGCAACGGTATTCAAAAGATGGAAATCTATGTCAATAACAGCCTATGGCAAACCTGCAACGCAGGCTACGGTACCACGGCCAATTGCAGCGCCACCGTGACGGGTTCGAATTACCCGAGTAATGTTTACTCCCTGCCCATCTTGGTCCGCGTAACGGATAATACCGGACTCGTAACCTGGTCTTCCACGCGCAACGTGCAAATTACGGACTCAACAACTTCGCCCATCAATAATCCGGAATCCGATGTTAAAGGTAGTTTGAGCATCAGCTCCACGGGCGATAACGGCTACAACGGCGGACAACAGATCACGTTTACAGCTGTGGGCAATGACAACAATGGCATTGAACGCATGGAACTCTACGTGAACGCCAACTTGGTCAAAACCTGTTATGGAGCGACTACTTGCAGTTTTACCGGCTCATATACAGACAGCTCACTAACCTACGGAGCCAAGATGACCGACAATCTGGGCAATACCATTTGGAACGGCTACAAAACAATTTACAAACAATAATCAAACGCATAAAAAATCCTCGGCTTAGTCCGAGGGTTTTTTATTATATTCATGACAGGCCATCAGATTTGACATTTTTATTCCATAAGGCAAGGTAATGCTCATATGAAGCTGACTAAGCTGGTTTTACTTACCTGGATCGCGATCAGTATCAATCTGCCAGCTAAACAGGCCTGGGGAGCAGAGCTGACCTGGACGGATCTCTCGCCTCAAATCCCGCCCACCACCCTTGATCAAAATACCGTCTACCCCCTGCTTTCATTCTCCTCCAGCCGCGGCACAGAATGGCTGGCCGGCAACCCGAACCAACTGTTTCACGTAACATCCAAAGAAAAAATTTTCGACCTGACTCCTGACTTAAAAAAAATCGGCTTTGAAAAAATCCGCCAAGTAGCTTCTGACGGAAGCCATTGGCTGGTGATCGGAGATTCGAGCCCTTGGTTCAACCAACCGGACCTGGCCTTTGAATATGACGGCCTGTACTGGCATAACGTCAGCTTTATCATGGCTGCTCTGCCTCCCCAAGAATGGATAGGCCGGATAGCCGGCAAAAAAAATCTATGGCTGCTGCCCACCAGCAAAAGCTTATATGTTTGGCATAGCTCGTTAAACAGTTTGTTGAAAATCGATTTACCTCCTGAGTTAATCGACCACGGCCAAATTGATTTTAAATTTTACTCCGTCCAAAACGGTTGGTTGGTTAAAACAATCAACCGCACGGGGCTAAATTTGTATTTATTTGACGGACAAAATTTTAAAAACATCAATCAAAACCTGCGCGCCGGCCAAATGAGCTGTATGGCTTCCAATGGTTCAGCTGTTATCGCCCTGGAGACTTTTCCAGGAGCTGAAAACATCAATAGTCTGCAGACCAGTTATTACGATGGCAATAAATTTCAAATATTAGATAGATTGCTTAAACCCCTCACTCAAAATATTGATGTCTATTGGGATGAACGAAACAGCCATATCGTCTGGAACGGCAAAAACTGGCTTTTATTCAATCAAGACAGACGAATAGCCGAATTCAATGGGCGCCAACCCCTGCATTTTTTGAGCAATACCAAAGATTATTTTATCAATTCGGGCTACGGCACAGCGGGCTCTGCCCTGCATGTAGGCTATGCTATCAACCAAGAAGGAACCATGATGCCTCGATTGGTGATGACATCGCAAAAATAATTATTCTTCGATAGGCAACTCTTTTTGCTCTCTGTAATATATCAATTCCTCATCCATGACTTCGAGAGGAATATGTGTGCCTTTATAAATAATTTTATCTTTTAAATTCATGGCTTTAGCGCGCGCTTCTTCGGCTATTAAACCGGGAGATGCTTGGGCTATTTCGTTTAATTCTTTTAAGATTCTCCGGTAGCCATCACACAACTTTTCGCCCTCCGGTACCAAGGCCGAAAATGTTTCAGGATGCGAATTCCAATAATCCACCCTGACTTGATGGCGCAGATCCTTTATTTCACGAGCCTCGGCCTCTTTAAAAGACAGGTCAAAATCATCATGTTGAAGCATTTGGTCTAAACCCTGACAACCAGTCGCTTGTTTGAATCTCTGCATTAGATGAGCCGTGGAACGTCTAGCGGCCGCGCTGACTCGTTCCCACTCCACCAAGGCTCCCTGCTCGCTAAAAAAAGCCATCAGCGCGAATCTGGCCGGCCAGATCTGCCAAGCGAAATCTTCCACAAATTGAGCCAACTCGGCCAAATCTTGATTTTGACCGTCATCATAAACCGTGATCAAATGATCCGCTTGAGCCTGAAGATCTTTGGGTGCCAAATCCCGCCATTCAGACAAAAAATCCACCCATTCCAAAACCGATTGATTGTTAACTATTTGTTCCTCCATACTCATGCCAGTATACAGACTAAAGACAAAAGAATAAAGCCGAAATATTCGACCAATCAGGCTTTTAATAAATTTGATTTTTGATTTTTGATTTTTCAATTAATTAATATCCCTCCCCCTTGCCAAAATACCAAGTTTAGCGTAAGCTTGGTCTACTTTAATAACTTGCCGGGCACCCATTAAAACAAGTCCCAGCAGCCCTCTACCCCGCGTTGGTTTCGCCCGGTGGAACGGCTAATAATATCTGCTATGTCGACCAACATAATTGAAGCTCCAACGAGCAAAATATCTGAATTATTGCAAAATAAAACCTATACCACCTTTCCCAAGGTGGGTGATGTGGTACACGGAAAAGTTATTTCCGTAGGCCGCAACGAAGCGCGTATTGATATCGGTGGCCTAGCCATGGGCTTGGTGCGCGGTCCGGAAATGGATCCTCAAGCCATGCTGGCCATAGGCGATGAAATAGACGCCACGGTTATTGAACTGGATAATGAATTCGGCGAACTGGAATTATCGCTTAAAGGCGCGGGCCGCAAAAAGACCTGGGATAAAATCAAAGAATTGTACACCAGCGGAACCATTGTTGTGGTTAGAATATTGGAAGCCAACAAAGGTGGGCTCATCGTGCGCCTCGAAGGCCTCTCCGGTTTCTTACCCGTTTCTCAACTTTCACCCGAAAACTATCCTCGCGTACAAGGCGGAGAAAAAAATCGCATTTTGGAGAAACTAAAAGAACTGGTAGGCAAAGAAATGGACGTCAAAACCATCGACGTGAATGAAGAAGAAGGTAAATTCATCGTTTCGGAAAAAGCGGTTTGGGAAACCAAACAAGAAAGCGTTATTTCAAAATACAAAGTCGGAGACATGGTGGAAGGTGCGGTGACTGCGGTGACTGATTTTGGTGCTTTCGTTAAATTTGATACCAACCTGGAAGGTTTGGTGCATATCAGTGAAATCGCCTGGCAACGCATCGATCATCCGCGCGATGTTCTAAAAGTCGGTGATCGCGTACGCGCGGAAATCATCAACCTCGAAGGATCCAAAATTTTCTTGTCCATGAAAAAACTGGTAGATGATCCTTGGATGCATGTCAGCGAAAAATATAAAGAGAACCAATGGGTTAAAGGACGCGTGTTAAAGATCAATCCTTTCGGCTTGTTTGTGGAATTGGATCCGGACATCCATGGTTTGGCTCACATCAGCGAGTTAGCTGAAAAGCCGGTTAAGGATGTGAATGAGATCGCACGTATTGGAGATGAGTTCGATTTTCGCATCGTGTCCATCGACGCCGAAAACCATCGCTTGGGCTTGTCGCTTAAAAAACTCAAAGAACCGGAAAAAGAAGCCGAAAGCAAATAAAGCATTAAACCGCCCCGCGAATAGCAGGGCGGTTTTGTATGTGATAAGCTTACATTCGACGTTTGGGTCGTGGATTTGCTAAACTATGCCCGGCACTTGAAAAACTGCCCCGAATTGGTACACTGAATTTAACCCCTATGAATCAAACTATACGCAACATTATCATTTTCACGATCTCCATGGTTATCATCGGAGCGATCTTGGCTACGGCTTCTCTGGATACGGAAAAGCGCACTGATATTGCTACTCTGGCCAATGACGTGCAACAGAGCAAAATTACCAGCCTTCAGATCAGGGGCACAAGCGTGGAAGCCACTTATGAAGATGGTAATAAAGTCATCGCCGAAAAAGAACCCGGTGATTCTTTGGCTACCATTTTTAGCAATTATGGCGTAGACAGCGAAACCATGCGCTCCATCCCCACCGAGATTAAAGAACCCGGAGGCTTTACCTACTGGGCCTCGCTTATCATACCCAACATGTTGCCCATCTTGTTATTACTGGGCATTATGTGGTTCTTTTTCAGGCAAGTTCAAGGACAAAACAGCAAAGCCATGTCTTTTGGACAATTTGCGGGCCACGAAATACCCAAAGATGCCAAAAATAAAGTCACTTTCAAAGATGTAGCCGGCATCAAAGAAGCCAAGCATGAGCTCATGGAGATTGTGGACTTTTTAAAACATCCTGAAAAATTCGCTTCTTTTGGAGCCAAGATCCCCAAAGGTGCACTGCTCATGGGCGCGCCCGGAACCGGCAAAACATTGTTGGCCCGCGCCATCGCCGGCGAAGCCAATGTGCCCTTTTTCCATATGAGCGGTTCGGAATTTGTGGAGATGTTTGTGGGCGTGGGTGCATCCCGCGTGCGCGATCTATTCATCAGAGCTAAAAAGAACGCCCCGTGCATCGTTTTCATTGATGAAATAGACGCGGTTGGCAGACAACGCGGTTCGGGCTTGGGAGGATCGCACGATGAACGTGAGCAAACACTTAATCAGATATTAGTTGAAATGGATGGTTTCGAACCTAATGCCGGTGTGATTGTGATTGCAGCCACTAATCGCCCGGACGTACTGGATCCCGCGCTTTTAAGACCCGGGCGTTTTGACCGACGCATCGTACTCGATCCGCCTGACATTGATGATCGCGAAGCCATACTTAAAATTCACGCCAAACAAAAACCCTTGGCCAAAGGCACCTCTTTACGCAAACTGGCCGAGAGAACACCGGGCTTTTCCGGAGCAGATCTCATGAATCTGATGAACGAAGCCGCCATCTTGACCGTCAGACGAGGAAAGACGGCTATCAGCGAAGATGAGTTATTAGAATCAATCGAAAAAGTCATGTTAGGCCCGGAAAGGCGCAGCCGAGTGATGAGCGACGAAGAACGTGAGATAACGGCTTATCACGAATTGGGTCATGCTGTGGTGGCTCACCTCTTACCCCATACGGATCCGGTCCAAAAAGTCAGCATCATCTCCAGAGGAAGAGCGGCCGGGTACACCATCAAGACACCCACCTCGGACAGATACATGCGAAGACGTGAAGAATACACAGAGGATCTGGCCGTCATGCTAGGTGGTTATGCGGCTGAACAAATTATTTTTGGCGACATCACCACGGGTGCCTCAAGCGACATGAGCAATGCCACCCAATTAGCCCGCAACATGGTGACCCAATGGGGCATGAGTTCCAAACTCGGTCCACGTGTTTACGGAGATCGTGAAGACATGATTTTTCTGGGCCGCAACATTCATGAAAACCGTGATTATTCGGAAAGACGCGCCGAAACCATTGATGATGAAATTGACAGCTTGATAACCATGGGTCTGGACAGGGCCAAACAAATCATTACAGACAACAGATCTATCATGGATAAAGTAGCTAAAAAATTATTGGAGAAAGAAACCATGGAACGCGAAGCATTCTTGGAAGCTGTGGGTATCCCGCCGGCCAATCCCAACAATACTTTTGAATCTGATACCAAAAAACCCTCCCCAGAAAAGGCCTAAGACTAACACGTGGCCAATGCATTAAAGACTCTCCTGCCAAGGAGGTCTTTTTTGTGTTATTATATGGGCGTATGTTAAAAAGAAAATCGATCATTCCACATGACCGCCCGGTATACCGCGAAGTTATACCGCAAGCTTTAAAAATTTCATGGCGCAATCCCCTGCTATGGATATTTGGCATCTTTGCCGCCGTTCTTAATACAGGGGGATCATTAGATGTAATTTGGAAATTTTGGGATTCGGTTCAAACCCAAGGATCTGATTTATTTATTGGAGATTTGGCGGTTAAAATTTGGCAAACTGCTTCTTTGGGCGGATTCAGCGCCCTGCCATTTTTCCAAGCCCTTCTAGCCTTAATCGTACTCACCGTCCTGTTGCTGGCTGTGGGTGCATTTTCCTGTATTAGCCAAGGTGTGATTATTTATTCCATTGGAAGCAGCAAAGACAGTAAACTTGAGCATCTAAAAAAAGGAGTAACTGTCGCGGCTCGCGCCCTGGTGCCCGTAGCCGTCTTAAATACTTTAATCTTAGCATCCGTCTGGCTGGTGCGTTTTTTTATTTCGCTGCCCCTAGCCATCGCTTTAGGTAAACAAAGCACTCTGTTTACCGCCGTATACCTGGTATCTTTTATCGTTTTTTTCGTGGTGGCCATGATTTTAAGCATCATGCAAATCTATGCTTTGAATGCCATGTTTTTACAGGGCGCGACTCTAGCTCAAGCGTTTAGAAGAGCCTGGTTGATTCTGGTGGAACATTGGCTGGTAACTATTGAAACTGCTTTAATCCAAGCCGCCTTGATGATGGTTTTGGCCATAGCAGCTTTTATCGCCATCCTGATCTTATCATTCCCTTCAGGCATGCTCTACGTACTGGCTTTAGCGCTTAACAGCCTGCCCCTGTTCTATATCAGCTTCGGTATCTTTATCGGTTTGATCATCGTTTCCTTGACCGTTTTAACCGGCTTTTTAGTTACTTTCCAATACGCCATCTGGACCCTCATGTTCCGTAAATTCGGCGAGGGCGGCGTGGTACCTAAAATACACCGTCTAATCCGTGCCTTAACCAAAAAAACCGGTGTTCCGCAGTCATAGGCTAAAATCAAGGCAATAATATGGCTAATCCTCTTCCCAAGCCTAAAACACCCTCCATAGAAGATTTGCTGAAGAAGGCCAAATCCCCGGTTACAGCCGAAAGATCCAGCCCCGGGTTGTTTAGAGGTGCCAAAAAATTGCCTGGCGAAGAGAAAAAGAAAAGCAAAAGCCTGTCCGAAATGAGCCAGCTCGAATTACTCGAGCAAAAAATGAAGCAAATTCAGACTTCGGAAATAGAAAGATTAACCCAGAGAGAGTCAGGCTCACATTCACTGCCTTATATCAATTTAAAAGGCTTCCCTATCTCACCAGAAGCTCTAGCCTTAATCACCAAAGAAGAAGCTGAAGATGCCAAGACTATTGTTTTTTTAAAGGTAACGGATGAAATCAGATTAGCCACCAGCCAACCGGGTGACAAAGTGGAAAAAATCGCGCAAAAATTAGCTTCTGATCAGTTATCGGATGTCCAAATTTATTATTGTTCGGAAGCCAGTTTTCAATTCGGACTGTCTTTATACGAAGCTTTACCCAAACCCATCGAGGTAGTCTATGGAGTAAAAATTTCGGCTGAAGACTTGCAACGCTTTGAAAAAGAATTATCCAACTTCAAAGACCTGCAAGAAAAACTTAAAAAAGTTTCAACCACTGACTTGGTTACTTTGATTATTGGTTCGGCCTTAAAAGGTAACGCTTCGGATATACACATTGAAACCGAAGAACAAGAAATAAAAATACGTTTAAGAATAGACGGCATTTTACACGAAGCCGCGGCCATTCCTAGCACCCAATGGAAATTGATCATCTCGCGTATCAAACTGTTGGCCGGCATGAAAATCAATATTGATTCCGTGCCCCAAGACGGACGCATCACCATCTATTTAACCAACGAGAAGATAGAAATCCGCGTTTCCACCCTGCCCACGGCTTATGGCGAGTCAGTGGTCATGCGTCTGCTTAGACCTAAATCCATTTCTTTGGATTTTGAACAATTGGGTGTGGAGGGCTTGGCCTGGGAAAGGTTGAAAGAAGAAATCGCCCGGCCCAATGGCATGATTGTCACCACCGGTCCCACAGGTTCGGGTAAAACCACTACTTTGTACGCCATTTTAAAACGGCTGAACACACCGGAAGTTAAAATCATCACTTTGGAAGATCCGGTTGAATACAAACTGCCCGGCATTAATCAAAGCCAAATAGATCATTCCAGGGATTATACTTTTGCGAGAGGCCTGCGCTCCATTTTGCGCCAAGATCCGGATATAGTAATGGTCGGTGAAATCAGAGACACGGAGACGGCTGATATTGCCGTCCAGGCGGCCCTGACCGGACACTTGGTCGTATCTACCATTCATACCAATAACGCGGCCGGCGCCATTCCACGCTTTTTATCCATGAGCGTTAAACCGTTTTTCTTGGCCCCGGCGCTCAATTGCGTAATCGGACAACGTTTGGTGCGCCTGCTGTGCAATGAATGCAAACAAGAAACAGAAATCGACGAGGCTCTTATAACCCAAATAAAGCATGAATTAACAGACCTGCCCAAAGACTCTAACGTTAATTTAGATATTAATAACTTAAAGTTTTTCGCCCTGTCAGTAAAAACCAAAACCTGCCCTGTCTGTAACGGCCTGGGGTACAAAGGGCGTATGGGCATCTACGAAATATTTACCATGAACAAAGAAATCGAACACATGATTTTGGGCAGTTCGGTTTCCGAATACGACATGCTGGCCGTGGCTAAAAAATACGGCATGATAACCATGACTCAAGATGGCTTAATCAAAGCGGCCAGAGGCTTAACTTCGGTGGAAGAAGTTTTGCGCGTGGCGGGTATGGAGGTGGTTAACGAGGATATACCTGAAGAATAACTTTTTCTTAAACCAATCTCGCCTAATCTCACTTGAACCTCTAAGGGACTTTTTTTATTCATCCTTCATGTCATCCTGAATTTACGTGCCCCTCGAAGTCGTATGACATAGTGGGGGTTCAGGATCTCTAAACTTAATACTTTATAGAAACAGTATTATTTTATTAAAACTTTAATAACCATTTTACCAGTCAACCATTTTTTAATATTTTCAGGCCACTCAATAACCAAAGCTGTCCCCGGTTCGGACAGCTCCTCATCCAAATCCAACGCCAGCAAATCTCTTTCACTCTCCAAACGATAGGCGTCAACGTGAACCAAACGACGAACATTTTTGTGCTTTACCTTGTAAACGCGCATCAAAGCGAAAGTGGGGCTTAAGGCTCTTTTTTGAGCGCCTGCCAGTCTAGCCAAAGACTGCACCAAGGTGGTTTTACCGGCTCCCATCTGACCGGACAAAGTGACGATGGAACCCGGTTCCAAACCCTTGAGCAGAGCTTGGGCAACCATATCCCAATCTTCCACTTGGGTAACCTGAATATTCTGCCGGCCATCAGCCAGCACAAGAGTCACCCGACGAGCTTGTTTATGCATATTTTTTGCTTACAGGTCCAAGTCCGGTTCAGCATCCATTTTTTTCCAATCCTTGATTTTACGCTGGCTGATCACCTGCCACAAACCGGCGGCCGCAATCATAGCTCCGTTATCCGTATGCAGGCCCTTGGCCGGAGACAGGAGTTGTACGCCCGAGCAAGACCCGCGTAAAGCAAGCTTGAGTTCGTTCCTAAGCAAGGCATTGGCAGAAACTCCGCCCACCACAGCCACGGCTTTGGGCTTACACTTAATCGCCGCTTTGAGGGTTTTCGAGACTAAGACGTCCACAATCGCCGCTTCTATGGAAGCGCAAACATCCTCGATTTTATATACCTGTTTTTCTTTCTTAAGTTTTTCCAACAAAACTCTGACCGCTGTCTTTAAACCGGAAAAACTCATATCCAGCGATGGATCATGCATCATGGGACGCGGTAAAGAATAAGCTCGAGCATTGCCTCGAGTAGCTAATTCGGACAATTTCGGCCCGCCCGGATATTCCAAGCCAAGCAGTTTGGCGGTTTTATCAAAAGCCTCACCGGCCGCGTCATCACGCGTACGGCCTAAAACCTGGTATCGACCGTAGTCTTTCATGAGTACCAATTCCGAATGCCCGCCTGACACCAAAAGAAACAAAATTGGGAATTCCCAATACTTACGATTTCCAGGAACCAACCAAGCGGACGCCAGATGTCCCTCCAGATGATTGACCGGTATCAAGGGTTTATCATAATACCAAGCCACGGTTTTCGCCCCTTCCAAACCAACCCTTAAAGCCGTAGCCAACCCCGGCCCTTGCGTCACAGCCACCACGTCGAAATCAACCTCTTTATTTTTTATCTTTGATTTTTTATCTTTGATTTTTAAAGTTTTATTCAGCAAAGAAACAAGTTCAGCTACATGTGTTCTAGCCGCCACTTCAGGCACCACGCCTCCATAACGCGCGTGAATGGGTATTTGAGTCGCAATATAATGTTTTTTGATCAATACCTTGTACCCCGTGCCCAACACCGATTCTTTGGCACCCAATCTCTTGCCAGATCCAATTCGTAATTTTGAATTCGTAATTCGTAATTGAAGCAGCGCCACGCTGGTTTCATCGCAACTGGTTTCTATGCCCAGGATATTCATCTGTTTTTGCTTGACCGTATTTTTTGGCATATAATAAGACCAATTATAGCTAAAATCTGCGCTTAGTCAATCATTTATTCATTCTTTGATTTTCATCTTATGTGGATCGTCTACGCCCTGCTGGCTGCGGTCACGGCCGGTATTATGACCATCGTGGCTAAAATCGGACTCAAACAAGTGGACCCCACTTTGGCGACCGCTCTTAGGAGTTTCATTATGTTCGTTTTCATGTTGGTAACAGCCATGGCATTGCAAAAACACAAGCTCTTGGGACAAATCAACAACTCAGCTATTTGGGCCATTATTATCTCCGCTGTTTTCGGATCTTTGTCTTGGCTGTTTTATTTCTTGGCTTTAAAAGACGGGCCTGCCGGCAAAGTGGCGGCTTTGGACAGACTGTCTTTAGTGCTGGTGGTTGTGATGGCCGCTATTTTTTTGTCGGAAAAAATAACTTGGCAAGTCGGCCTGGGTGCTTTACTGATGACCATCGGCGCCGGACTGATGATGCTTTAACTCAAAATGCAACCCAATAAAAACGCCCGGTTGAATACACAACCGAGCTAAGGACGTTTATTAATGGCTCGAAGCAACAACAAGTTGGTCACCAAGGCCGAGATGGAACTGATAAAGACCAACGACGCCACTAAACCGCAATACAGCCTGTAGGCACCCAGGGCCGGATCCAAAAACAAGAGGTAAAAGAACGCGCCCATGCTAATGGCAGTCAATTGCACGCTCATGGTGGCATACACCAACCTGCCGGTTTTGGGCTTGGGCCGGATGGTCTTGGGCAAGGCCGGATAGGCTATGGGCCGGAGACTATCCATTTGATTTTTATCGCCCTTCACGAACCACCTCCCGGGTTGCGATTAATGATGAGCTAAGATTATATTAAATAGGAATAATTGTAAAAAAACAGCCTCTTACGAGGCCAGTGAACATGCCTGGCTCAAGGCCGGACAGATCTAGGTGAGTTTTTTAAGGCCGTGCCACCAGTTGGTCGAGGTTGTATCGCACAAGGCAGTAAACAACTTCTTGGCCGAATCAGTGCGCAGGGCCTGCCCCACATTGGTAATCCAGTCCTGCGCTTCAGCATAGCCCCGTTCCAAGTATTCCTTGCCTGTGAAAGCGCACTCCAAGTAGTCCGCGTCCTTCAAGATGTCGCCCAAGGGCGGCTCCCGGACTTCCACCTGACGCCACAGGTCATAGATAGCCTGCCCCACGGCACCCAGAGGCTCCAACTGTTCGCGTGCCGCCCGGTCTTCGTCAGCCTCCACATAGCGCCTGGCCAGCTTGTGCAGATCCCCGATGCGCGTTTCTTGGCAGTCATGAAAAACCAAGGCCGCGGCCGCTTCACTCGGGTTTGGGTAACCTTCCAAATGAGCCAGTATGTAGGCAATCTGCGCGGCCCTCAACGAGTGTTCGGCCACGGAATCGGGCCGTTCCACTTGCGCCAGACGCCAGCCTTCGTGCTTCACGCGCCGGAGGTGGCCCATCTCGAACAGGAATTCTGCCAGGTGCTTGAGTTGTTCCATGTGCCAAACCCTAGCTCAAAATTAGACTCATGTCCAGGCCGAACCCCGGCTTGACACACAGCGTATTTACACCTAAAATACCCACACTTTTTAATCTTCAATATTGAATATTAAATACTGATGATTGGCCATGTATGGCCCCATCGTCTATCGGTTAGGACAGCGGCTTTTCAAGCCGTTAAGAGGGGTTCGACTCCCCTTGGGGCTACCACGTAAAAAATCGCTTAGTTAATAAGCGATTTTTTAAATGCGCGTAAAATCGAGTCAAGCTCGATCGCGCGGCATGGTTATTCATACGATTTCACGTGGCACAGCCTTAATTTTTTTAATATTCAATTTGGACAATTCCCGTACCTCTAATCCGAATTCACATCGCCTCTGGAAGAGAGCAAGATGGCAATGGGACGAGTGGAATCGAATTTGGCCAGAATAATATTAACGATCACCATAATGGGTACGCATAAAAACATGCCCACCACACCCCAAATAGATCCCCAAACCACCAAAGAAATAATAATCACCAAAGGGCTCAAATTCAGGGACTTGCCCATCAAGCGAGGCTCAATAATAGAACCTAAAGTCATCTGAATCGTAGTTAATAAAACAGCCAACAAGAAAGCGTGTGCCACATCATATTGCACCACCGTAAACAAAACCGGCAAAACCACGGCCACCAAAGACCCGACATTGGGAATAAAATTCAAAACAAAAACCAGCACCGCCCAAAAACCAGCAAACTGAATCCCCATTAATACGAGCACGGCATAGCATGAAATAGAGGTTGCAAAACTAATCAAAGTCTTGATCTTAAGATAAGTATTAATGTCTTGCTGAATTTTTTTAATAAAATCTTCGGTCGCTTGCCGGTTCTTCTGGTTAGGAAAAAGAGCTTTAATCTTCCAGTTAAAGGTGCGGTATTCCAACAATAAAAAGAGCACATAAATGCCGATCATGGTGGTAAAACCGGCAATGGTGGTGATGATGCCCGCGGCCGTAGTCGCTACGGTAGTCAAATTGATGTAATCCAAAATTTCACCATAAGTAATTCTTTCTTTGAGATCGAACCGCGTGCTGACATCATTGATAAAAAATTGAAACTTGGCTTGATATTTGGGAGCTGACGCAATAACTTCATTCACACTAGTGTTAACGAAACCGATAAATATCCAAGCTACCAAAGCAAAAGTCGCGAAAGACAGCACCATGGCCAGCCAATATGGAATATACCAATAACCAAAACGGAGCTTCTCAAAGCCCTCGGCCAAGGCGATCAAAATATACCAAATAATGATGGCTATAACCAAAGGGATGATGATGGATTTGCCAATATACAGCAGGAAAAAAGCCAGCACCAAAGCCATAAAACTCAAAATAATTGTAATGACTTTCATAGAAGGTAATAGCTTCACTATACCAATAATCCACACCTTAAACAATGCGCCGGTATTTGACACTCCGGCGCTTAACTCCCACAATTACGGACAATGCAATTGGAGATAACACCGGAATTTGAGGAGGCTCTGCAAAAAATGGAAAATGGCAAAGCTTTTGTTTTTATTACCGGGCGCGCGGGCACGGGCAAGAGCACCTTACTGCGCCATTTTGTGGAACAAGGAAAAATCAAAGCCCCTGTTTTGGCTCCAACCGGCGTGGCCGCTCTGAATGTACAGGGTGAAACCATCCATCGTTTTTTCAAAATTCCCCCTTCAGTCGATATACAAGTGGCGCGCATGGAAGCCGAGAACCGTAAAAAGCCGGATATCTACCGCCAAATCCAAGCGCTGATTATAGACGAGCTTTCCATGGTCAGAGCCGACCTCTTAGACGCCATGGATATTTTTCTGCAAGTCATACGCCAAGATCATCGCCCTTTTGGAGGTGTCCGGGTAATCGGCATCGGCGACTTGTACCAGCTCCCCCCGGTGGTCACCAGCTCGGATAAAGACGAATTTTCCTTAAGATACAAAACCCCCTACTTTTTCTCTTCCACGGCCTATCGCCGGTTGCACGGCGCCGGGCAAATCGATTTTACGGAACTTAAAAAAATATACCGCCAAAAAGATCAAGACTTTATTGAAATACTAAATGCCATCCGCAACCGTGATATCGGCCCACAACAACTTGGCGTCATCAATGATCGGATAATCGCGTCTCCGCCGCCAGAAGACTCCATTGTTTTAACCCCCACCAATGACGCGGCCGACTGCCTGAATCAAACCAAGCTCCATCAACTCCCGGGAACAATCAGCGTAGTAGAAGGTTCGGTGGAAGGTAAATTTAAAGAAAAAGACATGCCCACGGATCTGTATTTGGAATTGAAAGCCGGAGCCAGAATCATGTGCGTGGCCAACGACCAAAAAAACAGATTTGTTAACGGCAGTCTGGGCTGGGTAATATCAGTCAACGCGAATAAGGGAGAGCAGTGCGTAACGGTTCAGATGGATGGTGCCCAAGAACCTATTACTATCGAACCCTATACCTGGAACATTCACCGCACCAAATTCAACCGCAAGACCGGTTACTTAGAACAACAACCCGTGGGCAGTTTCAGACAAGTCCCTTTGCGTTTGGCCTGGGCCGTGACCATCCACAAAAGCCAAGGCAAAACTTTTGATAAAGTGACTTTGGATTTGGGGCGCGGGGCTTTCGCGGCCGGACAGATATATGTAGCCTTGAGCCGATGCCGGACTTTGGAAGGCTTAAGCCTGATCAAGCCCGTAACCGCTTGGCAGCTCAAACCCAACGATCACCTTGATTACTACTTCAACCAAATATTGAATCAACCGCCGGAAGCCGAGTATCTGGTAGATGATGAACAATTAGCCATGTATTAAATTACATAAAATAGTCAGTTTAATATTTTTTGATCTGTAATTAAAACGTTATGATGCAAATAGAAAAATTTGCCGGCGATAAAAAAGTTGGACAATCCTTGCTTCATTTATACGAAGCCAGGATTGTCTCATGGGCCGTGCCAAAAGTTCCAATTTTTATAAGAACCTACCACCTGACCCTGACCACTATTCCTATCAGTCTAGGCATAATAATATTCAGTTTTTTAGCAAAATTTGATATGCGGTGGCTATGGTTGGTCTCGTTATTAATTGCAGCCCAATGGATGACAGATAGTTTAGATGGAGCCGTAGGACGTGCGCGGAATGAAGGATTCATCAAGTGGGGTTATTACATGGATCATTTTTTAGATTATGTATTTTTATGCGCCATTCTGATTGGCTACATGCTGTTGATACCCGATCAGTCAAAATACACTCATTTTTTTGTTTTAGCTGTCTTTGGCGCTTTTATGGTTAACTCATATCTGTCTTTTGCGACTACAAATAATTTTAGAATAGCTTATCTTGGAATCGGCCCGACTGAAGTCCGTTTAGTTTTTATATTAATCAACACTTTATTAATCTTGTTTGGAAAAACACATCTGGTCGCGGCTTTACCATATATTCTAGCTTTTTCTTTTATAGGTTTATGCATTGTTGTCTACAACACACAAAAAGAAATTTGGGACATGGACATGGAAGCTAGAAAACAATAATCATTTGACGTTTTAATACCGGATATTCAAAATACGCCCAACGCCCTTTCACCAACTCAAATAGGAGGTCGGTTATGTTGGTCGCTGTCAAAAAACCCTTCACCGCCAAAATCGATCAAGAAAACGGACAACTTTCGTGGCGTTGCCACGTACTATCAGTTAAGCAGTTCAAGCGTCGTGATCTTGACGAAGAAATCTTCCCCGAAGCTGAGAATATGCTCACCATGGTCAAAATGGTGGGTAAAGTAGGCTATCTTTCGGGTAAGGTTATAGCCTTGCTCTTTTATCAACCCTCAACACGTACCATGATGTCCTTTTGGACAGCTTCAGAACGGCTGGGAGGCAGCACTAACGCCATCAACTACGTCCAATTCTCTTCCGTGTCCAAAGGCGAATCCTTGCCCGACACTATTAGGACGGTCGGCGGGTACTGCAATGCCATTGTCATGCGACACCCTGAGGTTGGGTCGGCTAAAATCGCTGCCGACCACAGCCCGGTACCCATCATCAATGCAGGTGATGGGACGGGTGAGCATCCAACCCAGGCCCTGCTGGATTTGTTCACCATCCAGCGCGAACTGGGCCACTTGGATGATCTCACGGTGACCATGGTTGGAGATCTTGCCAATGGTCGTACGGTTCACTCCCTGGCGCGCTTACTGACCCTGTACAAAGGCATAAGACTAAATTTCATATCTCCCTCCAACCTGCGGATGCCTGCCAACATGCTAGCCGAACTGCGCGGGCAAGGCGTGGTGCCCGAGGAATACGATCACCTAGACAAAAAGGTGGTTGCTCAGTCGGATGTACTTTATGTGACAAGAGTCCAGCGAGAATACATGACGGATGCTGAAAAAAGCATGGACAACCCCTTTGTGGTCACACCGGAAACCATGTCTTGGGCCAAGCCGCGAGGAAGCATGATCCTCATGCATCCGCTGCCTAGAGTTGGTGAGATAACCTTGGACGTGGACGAAGATCCGCGTTCCTCCTACTTCCGCCAATCAGAATATGGCATGTATGTGCGCATGGCTCTGCTTAAACTCATACTCCGCAAGGAGTAGCCCGCGATCCCAGCGGGTAATTTTTATTTCTTTTATACACACTCTCATGATAAACTGCCAATAATAAAATCATGCTTTCCAATCGAGACATAAAAATTTTGGCCGGTTTCTCTATTTTGGCCTTGGTTGGGTATTTTGAAGTCAGAGTTTTTTATTTTATAGTCTTCAGCTACTCGCTGTTTGAAAGATTGTTGGCTCTGGCATTATTACTCGGAGAAGGCCACGCCATCCATCATGCCTGGGGGTTTATGCTGGATATTATAAATCTCCAGCGAAAAAAATATAAAATCCCACGAGTTAAACTGAATAAAAGCAACCTGCCTTGGGTGGCGGTTTTGGTGCCGGCGCGTAATGAACCGATTGAAGTGGTGGAGCAAACCATGATCACCTTATTCGGACTGGACTATGCCAATAAAAACATCTATCTGCTGGACGGATCGGATGAGGATTCATATTCCAAAAGCTATAAAAAAATGCGAAAAAATATGGCATCCAATATTGGCACATCGACCGGCCGACGCACTCAAAAGCTCAAACCATAAATCTGTTTTTGCCTCGCCTCAATGAAAAATATCTGGCCATCTTTGACGCTGATCAAAATCCTCTTTCCACTTTTATTGCCGAGACTGTCAGCATAGCGGAAACACGAGAAAATATAGCCTTTGTGCAAACCCCCCAGCTCTATTCCAATATCGACGTCAGCCCCATAGCCAAAGGAGCGGCCATGCAGCAATCCATTTTTTATGAAAGCATCTGCGAAGCCAAAAGCAATCAAAACGCCATGTTTTGCTGCGGCACCAATGTTTTAATCAGAACCCAAGCCCTCAAAGAAGTGGGCGGTTTTGATGAAAGCTTAGTTACTGAAGACTTTTCAACCTCAATAGATCTGCATACCTTGGGCTATAGTTCGTTTTATTTAAATAAGGTGCTGGCTTTTGGCCTGGCACCCGAATCTTTACCGTCTTATTTAAAACAACAAAACCGTTGGGCCGTGGGCACCACCGGCGTATTGCGCAAACTTTTTAAACTGATTTGGCGCGCCCCCCAGTCTTTAAGTTTGTTGCAATGGTGGGAATATTCCTTATCCGCTTCCTATTATTTGGTGGGTTGGGCGTTTTTTTTACTCATGATCTGCCCCATAATATTCCTCTTATTTCGAGTACCCTCTTACTTTATCCGGCCGGAAATTTACATCTTAACTTTTCTGCCTTACTACACCATGACCCTGCTGCTCTTTTACAGCACTATGAAAAAACGCCACTACTCACCCTCCTCGATTCTTTACGGTATCATGATGTCTTCTTTGTGCTACCCCGTATTTATGCTGGCTACTTTTAACGGCCTGTTCAACCGCAAAGCCAAGTTCATGGTGACACCCAAAGGCAAGGCTGACCGTCTTAATTTTTGGCAACTCTGGCCATGGAACATTATGCTGGCTCTGAATATCTTGGCCATAGGCTTAAATTTGGTCCATTGGTATAATTTAACTTGGCCCGTATTTATTAACATTCTTTGGTGCTTTTATCATATCGCCATCCTGCTCAATATTTACCGCTTAAATAAGCGCCCCAATCTGCCTAAATCACCGGTTTATGCCCAATAAAAAAACCCATCCTGCCGACATTCTTAAAGAAATAGACGCTGCCATCCTCAAAGAAGAAGTCGCTATTCCGATTTACGCGGATCATATCAAAGCGGCCATGTTTTGGTCCGGCTTGCCGAAAACCAAACAAGACAAAATCAAAGAAGGTTTGGAGATTTTATTAAAAGAATCAATAGGCCATGTTAAGCTCCTGCAAAAAGTTAAAAGCATATATAAGAACTTGATTCGCCAAACCGGCAAAAAATAATTATGTTTCAAAAAAAAGATTATTTGGAATATTTTGAAAACTTATACCAGATAGAATTGGGCATGGAAAAAGAAGGGCGCGCCTTGCTTAAGATAATAGACGACCCGGTGGCGCGCACACTCCTTCGGAAGCTGATTGATGACGAAATACGGCACAAAAAAATCGTCAAATCATTAATTAAATCTATCAAATAATATGGGATCCAAAAAAAAGAAGGTTTTAACCGCCGTGGTTCCGGCCGGAGGCTATGGAACCCGCTTCCTACCGGCCACCAAAAGCATCCCAAAGGAGATGTTTCCTCTCGGCAACAAGCCCATCATCTTGCATGTAGTTGAAGAATTGGTTGCATCTGGCATAAAAGACATCGTCTTCATTGTCTCTCATCACAAACAATCAATAGAGAGCTTTTTTGGAGCTAACGAAATATTGGAAGATTTTTATCTGAAAAACGGCAAAACCGAACAAGTTAAAGATTTACGGCGCATACAAAAACTAGCTAATTTCACTTTTGTATATACGCATCCACCTTATGGCAACGGCGGTTGTTTGCAAGCGGCCAGACACCTGCTTGAAGACAAGCCATTTGTGCTGACTTGGGCCGACGAACTGATTGTTACCAAGGGCAAACCGCGGGTGCGCCAATGCTTGGACGTTTATGAAAAATACGGCTTACCCGTGATATCTGCTTTGCGCATACCTAACCCGGCTAATCGTTGCCTTTACGGCATGGCTGACTTATTGCCTTGGTCAAAAGAAAAATCAGTTAAAAAAATTCAACAAATCATCGAAAAACCGGCAGCCGGGCAAGAACCTTCAGAATACGCGACTCACGGCGCCTATGTGTTAACACCGGAAGTATTCAAAGCTCTGGATAAAACCTCTCCCGGCAAAGGCGGCGAGCTTTGGCTGGCGGATATTTTGAATATCTATCAGCAAGAGACTGATCTATTAGCCTGTCTCATCAATAACGGTGATTATTATGACTGCGGCAATCCTCTGGTTTATCTAAAATCTCAAATAGATTACGCGATTAAATATTCCAGCTACTCAAAAGAGATCAAAAAATTTATCTGCGGACGAGCCTGTGATTTGAATTTGAAAAACAAACAATAATCAAGGTTTTATAAAATCTGACATGACTGCTATAATGCTTGTACCATAAGCATTATGATTGCCCGGATAAAATCAATCAAAAAGCACGTTGCCAGGCATACAAAAACGGTCAAAAAGCACACCAAGGACCACTTCATACCGCATGCCGGCAACAAGCATCATCCACATGTTTTAAGACATCATGTGCTTTTTGGTTATACGGCCATTTTATTGTTACTGAAAGCCCTGACCATTGGCGCGGCCGTCACCTTCCCTAAGGTCGGCATTAACGCCGTCGCCATTACGCCGGCCAGTATTTTAGCTCTAACCAACCAAGCTCGCGCCACGCTTAATTTACAACCCTTAGAACTAAATTCAAGGCTAGCATCTTCCGCTCAGGCCAAGGCCATAGACATGCTCGAAAATCAATATTTCGAGCATACCAGCCCGGATGGCTTAACACCTTGGTATTGGATCAAAAGCACGGGCTACAGATATCTGAAAAGCGCGGAAAACTTAGCCGTACACTACACGACTGCGGAAAGCGTGCAAAACAGCTGGATGGCCAGCTCCAACCATAAAAAAAATATTCTGAATCCCGTATTTACGGAATCGGGCGTGGGCATAGCCAACGGATTTTTTGAAGGCGTGGAAACCACTTTTGTGGTTCAGCATTTTGGCCAACCCGTACCCGTAGAAGAGTTCGTCATACCCGAAACTGAATCCATCTCCGAAAAAACCGACCAAGTTCCACCTGCGGTGAATACAAGCACGCAACCTGTGATCGTTGCAGAAACCCCACCGATTGAACAGCAACCACAACCGGCTCAACCAACAGAACCTCCGCCCAACAAAACCGCCACCATCAAGCCTTTGTCTGAACGAGAAATTGAGAATCCAAAACCTAAAACCACTCCTCCCCTGCCGGCCCATGCCAACCAAGTCCCGATTGGCAATCAACCACAAATAGAAATCGCTGTTTTTCAAGAAGATTTATTAACTGAAGATCCAGTTCAAATACAAGCGCTTACAACACCGGAAAATGCCGGAGCTACTTCTTCGATATTAGGCCCCCTGGATCAAGATACAAATCAGCCCAAATTAATTTGGGTGGGATTTGATGCTATGCCTCAATATGTATTTGGTTTGAATCGGCCAAACCTGCCCCAAGAAAAAATATTCGGCCTGTTTTCATCGGATGACATCAAAAATATGACCGGCATGTTCTATATCTTTTTCCTGATCTTTCTAACCCTTTCCCTCATGCTAAGCATCTTTATCAAATTTCATTCGCAAAACATCAGGGCCATCAGCCACGCCTTAGGCGTCATAGGCCTGATCATTTTTCTTATCCTGACCTAGGTTTAGTATCAACATTGTATTCAATACTAAGATGCCATTTGTTTGACAAAGGCGGTATTTTCTTATTTACTAATGTAATTATTCATTTAAATAATTAACTTTGTATTTAATCTAAATTATGAACAATAGGTTTCATAAAGCTATACATATCTTGCTGGTCGCTATATTGGCCGGCGGTAATTTAATAGCCACCGTGGCACAGGCTGCCACCGTTCCGAATAATAATATCGGAACCAACTTGGTTGGCTTCGTGCTAACAGGAACATACTCTCTAACGAACGGTCAACCAACCGGCGCCGGTTCTTTCGCCAATGGTAACGTCGGTGCCTATCCCGAGGGAGCGTGCGTACCCGGCTTAATACAAGTCACGAACAATGATGATGCATCAGGTGATATATACTTTGATATTGAATACGATTTTCATCATCAGGGTAATGCTTCGGAAGCCGTTGGTATTGAGCGTTTGGAAGGTATCACTACTACTATCTTCGGTGATCCGATCACGGCTAATAATTTAAATGTTTTTACTTTTTCAAACAACGATTTTACTATCATCCCACAATTCGAAAGCACCTCTGGCACAGTCTCGGCCAGTATCATGGGGCCTTATAGCGGCAAAAACGGATCTTCTTCGGTGAACGATGGCGATACCATCAGACATTATACGGTCAATCTATTCAATGTGGCGGCAGGAGCTACAGTCCATGTCTTGTTCTGCGGTCGCTTGGGAGTTGATGCCAGTGACATACCCGGCTCTTCAATCAATATCAGCACTGACGGAGGCGGCGGCAGCATGCCCATTGATACCAATGCTTTATTGCAATTACCCTCCTTAACCATTGAAAAACAAGTAGCTGACGGCCAAGCCACTCCTGACCAATGGACCTTTGATGTTTCTCCGGCTATTAACGGACAGTCCACCTACTCCATCGCCTCAGGCTCTTCCACTGTCACCATTCCCAATATTTCTCCGGATGGCGAATACCTGATTACCGAGAACCCCGGGCCCGATGGCTACAGATTTTTGTCAGGCCAAGGTACGAACTGTGTTTTTGGCAATGCCACGGCCACAGCCTCGCTTTACGCAGCTAAACCAGCGGCCAATGCGGTCTGTACCTTTATTAACGGTTCCGGACCCTTCACGGCTACCACCGGCACCATCACCATCATAAAAAACGTCATCAATGACGATCAGGGTGAAGCTCAAGCATCTGATTTTAACTTTACTTTGGACTATCTGGATGCCAAAGGAGCCACCAGTACTTCGTTTCCAGGCAACGGCCAAGGGACTACTTATATGGTGGAACAAGGCGCTTACAAGGTCACGGAAGATGCTGATGAAGGCTACGCCACGACCTATGCAGGTGACTGTGAAGGCACGATTACTGCCGGTCAAAATCTAACCTGCACGGTTACCAATAATGATTTGCCGGTTATTCCTGCGGATGTAGCCACCGGTACCATCAGAATCGTAAAAAACGTGATTAATGATCATGGCGCCACCAGCACGGCTCAAGATTTTACCCTGACATTATCGGCCAGCGGTACCAACCCCATCAATTTTACAGGCAATGCTTCAGGCACTGACTTTGTTATTCCGGTCGGAGCTTATACGGTTGTTGAACAAACAGCCACCGGTTACACGGCCACTTATTCCGAAGACTGTTCCGGCACCATGGCCGCAGGCTCCAGCACTGTGTGCACGGTCACTAATGACGACATCGATACCTCGATAGCCACCGGCACCATCACCATTATTAAACAAGTCATCAATGACAATGAAGGACAATCCAGCCCTGAAGATTTCTCTCTAAGCTTAAATACCAGCAGTACAGAGCCCATGGTCTTTAATGGCAATGCTTCGGGCACCACCTTTGTAATTCAAGCCGGCAGCTACTATGAAGTCACAGAAGACGCTTACGAGGGTTATACCTCCAGCTACTCGGAGGGTTGCTCTGGTGTCTTGGACACCGAAACAATTAGCACCGTGTGCACGGTCACCAATAACGATAACTACAACGAACAACCACCCAGCAACCGCGGTAAATTGATTGTTATCAAAAAAGTAGTCCATAATTACAGCCGTACGGAAAAGGCCTCGGATTTTACTTTGCGCGCCACTTACATGCGAGCTCCGGCTGATGACACAGCTTATACTTTTGCCACAGTCATGCAAATTGTAACTTCCACCACCTCTGTTTTTAGAGGCGATGAAACAGGCACTGAATTCGAAGTCGGCGTTGGACCTTACTCGGTCACCGAAGATGCCAACCCCTATTATAATGCTGCTTATTCCGAGGGTTGCCGGGGAACCATGACTTCTGATATCACCGTCACCTGCACAGTCACTAACACGGATAAACCCTCCAGCGGAGGCGGAGGCTCATCCGGCGGTGGTGGCTGGTCGCCAGGCATCCTGGGAAGCACCCCTGCTCCAACATCCGCCCCTCAACCAACCCCCAGAGTTTTGGGTGCTGAAGACGAAGAAGTCCCGCTCTGTATCTTAACCGAGGCTGAAGCTTTGTATGTAACTTCAGACATTAGAACCATCCTTGGCCACTTGGGAGTAAACCGCAATGAAGCCATGGAAGAAAAATATAATAAGGAACTCACGCCGCGCGTGGTCCCGGCCGACATTTCATCCGAGCACCTGACCGCCATTCAAAACTTTATCAACTATGGCACCAAGAGCAATCTACGCTTGGGCCAAGGCGAGAGAGCGGGCGCAGTTAACAGCTTTAGAGAAATCTACAAACACATCCCCATGAATGAATGCGACTGGTAAAACGTCATCAAGATTGCGGACACTAAAATGCCTTATGATCTGAATTCAGAAAGAGAAGATGAAGTACTAAAAACTTTTAAAGAGATTTATGACTATGATTACGACTCCGATAATCTTTTGGAAAGAATAGCTCATAAAGTCATGTCTTACGGCGTTCGCCCGCAAATCAGAGATCTGGACGCCGAATACACGGCTGCCAAAGTCTTCTACAAGATTTACGGTAAATTCCCCACCACGGCTTCGGAATGGGATGCTAACCGAGCCTTGGCTTACAGCGGAATCCCGCAAAAATGGCTAACCAAAGATCTGACTCAAAAAGCAAGCCGCATTACTAGCATCAGCATCAACAATACGCCGATCTCCAGATAAAAAATTAAGATGCAAAAACCCCGTCACACGACGGGGTTTTTTAATTAGCTGATTCTAAAGCTCAAAAAAATTCCACATTTTCCATTGCATATACTTAACTCTTTTAGGCTGGCACTCGATACCCAGCCCATAGTCCCCTTCCTGCACCATCAACTCGAGCTGGCCATCGTGATCAATGTCCTTAAAGTCAAAACTGCAAATCGGTTTTGGTAAATTGGATGATTGCCAAGCAGGCTTGACCTGTCCTTCAACCAAACGCATGACGAACAAATGATTTTTCACGGATTCATCCTCTTCCTCAAGCCAAAAAGGTTTGCTGGGACCGTAACTCCCCGGCTTCCAGACCGACAAATTCAGTTTAACCTGACCATCATACATAGAGTCAGCCAGCGCAAAGGACGTTACTTGCCATTCGGGCGGTGACCGCCAAATCACATCCGAACCGCGAGCTACGGTCATGATGCCTCCATCGAGCCCAAAAGACTCCTCTTGCCCGTCACCATCCCAGTCAAATAACTGAACACCGGTCTCAAGCTCTGGCTCGTGGTTTATAACGGCGCTTTGCAGAGTTTCTTCCGGACGAAGAAAGCCAGTCCAAAAAATATCGATAATTACAATCAGGAGCGTGAGTAATATCACGCTCCCTATGATTTTTTGGCTATTTTTGAGGGGCATTAGTTTTTTATCTGGCAAAATACGTCATCCAATCAGCCAGCTCCAGAGACGTGTCTGAAGAGAGCATTTCTCTCCACTTGGCATTGGTGAGTCGATCGCTCATATCCCAGGCGAATTCATAATGCGTATAAACACCGCCTTTAGCCAGCCGTAATTTACCGTCTACCGGCACAATCACGTAGATAGCGGACACATTACCAGTTGCCTCCTCCAATACTTGTTCGTTGAATGCATCAGTGGCCACATCCGCAATCAGTGAGGCCGGATTATCAGATAAGCTGGTGCGTGAATCTGCCGACTGGCTACCTAAAGATTGCCACCAGATGGTTTCAATCTGACCGCCATAAGTTTTAATCAATTCATATTCCCCATCATTCAAGGGCTGATTATTCAATTCTTTTTCGGAAATGGTTTTTAGAGACACGGCCAGATCTTCCAAGTTTTTTAAAGTTATTTCCAACTGCTCATCCAACAAGCCTTGATTTTTAAGCCCTTCCCTGGTCATCTGAGCCAAACCGGCCAACCGGGCATACAACACCGGGTTGGGCTCGACATAGCCTCTAGCGTCCTTATCCGGCTCTTGCGGACCACCGCCCATTTCCGCGTAAGCTTGTTTGGCGTACAAAATCGTATCATGTTTCAGCTCGGTCCAACTGCCCAAAAAAGTACTTAATGATTTGCGGGTCCAGGCTTGATTGCCCATAAAAGACGGATAGCCTGCGCCGGTTTCATCCAATAGCGGACGCAAGACATTCAACCAGCCCCAATATAAATTCTCCATCCAAGTTTCGCGCGCAATCTTGGCCACTAAGCCCTGCACTTTGGTCAGATCTTCAGCATAACCTGGGATCTTCTTCTCTCCCATTTGCTCCAAGAGATTTTCCGCTTCTTTAGAGCCAAAAGCCGCCGCTATGTCCAAACCCTTGGGCATGGTTCTTTCCCTAGACAACAATCTTTGAAAGATATCCGTATCCAAAACATAACGTTGACCCATGAATCTAAAATTGGTCATGGCCGGCTGAATATCCGTGGGCATGGAATTAATACTTGGACCGGGCACGGTTTTTAACAAATCAACCAAATCATCATAAGCTTTGGTATTTTGCGCCATGGCCGGCAGATCCGAAGATCCGGCATACACTTTGGATACCAGGGGTGACAACTCCGGATAATTAACATCATCACTCAGGCCAACCATAAAACTAATGGGACGGAATAAGGAGTTCCATAAACGCAGATTATCACCATGCTCCAAAGCCTTGGATATTAAGACAGATGAGTAAATATTTTCGGCCAGGGGTTTACTGTCTTTAAAAAACGGAAACTGCATGCGTCCATACCACATCATGGATTTGAAATAAGCTTTCAAGGCCGGTGTTTTGTCATAATGACCGCGCGGGATGTATTGAGAATAATCTTCTGTCGCTCCCATAACCAAAGATATGTTCATGCCTTGGTGCGTTTCTATAAGCTCCAATTCTCGATTGACTTCATTTTCAACCATGGCCGGGATCTTGGCTTGGTCATTCAGCAATTTGGATCCGACTGCGAAAAAACCCACGTTACGTTTGGCTGCGTTCTCCCAAGCCGTGCCCTTCAGTGATTCATATTGCTTGATTGATTCAACCAGCATGTTTTGATTCAAGACATTCAGGATGGGCACAAATTTATCTTGTTCTATTTTTTCCAGTGCGTAATTAAATAACAAATGATAATTATGCAGCATGGAGTCCGTGGTCACAAAGTTGGGTATACCATCATAACGATTGGCTTCGTAGAAAGGATAAAATTCCAGCTCATGTTCCTGTGCCATAACCACGAAGGCATTTTTTGCCAATAAATCCTGCGCCGGCTTGGGCAAAGATTTAAAATCAGACCAGTTAGTCACATTAGAAAAATCCGCTTTAACGGTATAAGCGGGCACGGCCGGATTAAATTCAACACTGATCGGCTTATACTCCGCAAAAACTTGGCTTTCAGCCGGCTCGGAATTCAAAAACGTGTTTAACCAAGCTTGAGTTTCGGCCGACATCACAAAGTCCGACACCGCCAGATCACTTACCGTGGCAGACTGCTCGGCTGAAGACGGTTCTTGATCTTGATCAGCCTGTGGCTCGGTTATGGATTGATCGACCGCTACAGACTGAACCTGATTCGGAGCCGCTCCATCTCGACTTCTGTTAACCACAAAGACTATGACGGACAAGATGGCTACCGTAGCCATGGCAATTACCAAAATCGGCCCTCGGTTAAAGCCTGTCTGCAAATCGCGTTTATCTTCTTTGATCACCGCTTTTTTAACGCTGGTCTTTTTTGGAACGGTGGTTTTTTTCTTAACAGTCATAAAAGTTATCAATTAATATTCACGTTTAAAAATAGTATACCTGCTAAGAATCAATAAAACAAAAAGCCTTCGGAGACTATCCGAAGGCTAGAGTGTTGTCCGACAGAACGACTCATGCGAGTGGCTCGATGCCCAAAGCGAAGACGCCCACATCGCCGCCCTGCGATCCAGACCAGCACCAGTTACCACAACGCAAGCCGAGACCACCAAAGCTGCCGAGGTTGAGGTGACCGCCGGGGGTGCTGTAAGTGGCTGTGCAGGCGTACGACCTCCCCAGCGGAACCCGCTCGCCCGTATTTTTAAAGTGAGCGAGAATGAGTCCGGCCACGAGCGACACTTGGCCGAAACTCGAGAGATGATGCTCCGGCAGTTCCAAGCGTTGCCGCAGATGAGCAAGCCACCAGTGCTGTTCGTCCGCTGGCTTCGAAGTACCGCCTGATACAAGTCGCGGGACCCAGAAAACCAGTGCGCTTTGGGTCGGGTTGTCTTCAAAATCCCAGCCCCGTAGATATTGGAAATCTTCGTAACAAGGGCCGGCCCGGGGCGCGTGCTTTTTCAGGGTGAAGCCGGCACGTACCTTGTAGCAGAGCGGCACGCCTGCCTCTACTCCATGGCCAATCGCCAAAGCGCGGTATTTAGCGAAAGTGCTCCGGTGTTCACTCGGTATCTCAGAACTAGGCAGTGGATCAAAGTACTTTTTACCCATCACTTAACCTCACGTTCTAATGTCAAGTGGTTCAATGCCTAAGGCTAGGACGCCCAAACCATCAAACTTCCATTCATCCCAGAACCAACCAGCGCAGTGCAGACCTCCATGGAAACCGCCAAGGCCGAGGCAACGCTTAGCAATGAAAACTGTATCGGTCCGCACGTATAGGCCATTCGATGGCAGTCGCTCGCTCGTAGCCTTGTAGTGCGTCAGCAGCAACCCAGCTACCAGTGAAGCCCGTCCAAAACCAGCCATGTGATGCGATGGAAGATCGAATCTCTCTCGCATGTCGGCCAACATGCTCAAATGCTCTGCCCGTGTCTTAGCAACGCTATTCAACACAAGTTGCGGAAGCCAAAAGACCAAGGCATCCATGGTCAGAACATCCAAGAACTGCCAATGCTGCAGATACCCGAACTTTTCACGGCACGGACCTAGCTTAGGCGCATCGTTTTTCAAGGTGAAGTCCGCCACTTGAACACGGCAACAGAGTGAAGCAGACGAGGCAATCTCATGTTCTGCCGACATACGGCGATACCTCTCAAGAATCCCTTGATACTCCAAGGGAACCTGGCTATCAGTGAGCGGCGTGAAGTGGTATTGCTGTTCTGCCATGGCTGCTTCCTCTCTCGCTAATGACGCCTTCAGATTCGCCACCTGAGTGCGTCCAAAGCGGTTCACTCTTCAATAGTGGAAAGATCCGCTCTAATTTAGACAAAAAAATACAATATAGTCAATCATGACTAAACCCGTTTTCCAATAAAAACCCATCGTCATTTTTTGGTGAATTTATAGCCTTATTAACAGAACGATATACAAGATTCGTTTCTTGAAACGTTTTTGTCAGCTTACTCAGACTCTCAACACTGCATTCATCAGCCAGCCAGGCGTCCTCCTGTTCTGGCTTTAGAATACAAGGCATGCGGTGGTGAATTTCTTTAACAAATCCATTAGCCGGACAAGTTAATATGCTAAAAAGTATTTTTGACGAGTCATGTGACTCATAATCCCAAAGCCCAGGAAAAGCGAAAAGTTCTTTGGAATCTAACTGGAAATAATACGGCTGTTTTTGCTTACCCATTTTTTGCCATTCATAAAAACCATCCGCTAATACCAAACAACGCTGATTTTTTAAAAGTTTGCCAAAGGTCTTTTTTTCCAACAAAGTCTCAACCCTGATATTAATCAGTGAATGCGTATTATCTTGCCACCAAACGGGACGCAAGCCCCACCGTGCTAACTAAACCTCTTGTTTTTGCTGAGCTGTAATGATAGTTAAGGGTTGTGCGGGAGCCGCATTATAACGAGCTTTATATTTAAACTTAAAAATAACGTTAAAACGCTTTTCAATTTCAGGCTGCGAAGCCGTTAAAGTGAATCGTCCGCACATATTCCTTCCACCTTCCTAAACCCTATCCTATCCGGTGCATAATCACCAGACAAGCCCAGCATGCTGCCCAATACTATGGACTCTTCGCCGTAGCGATCCCGAATTTTATCCATCGCCAGAGACGCTGATTGATATTTTTGCTCTAAAACGCACCCTTCAGCCTCTTTAATAGGCAGTCGAACCTGACAATTCGGCGGCGTAAAATCCATCAATGTGACTGCCAAAAAAGATACCGGTTCACTACCATCCCATAAGCTTTCTAGGAGCTGTGTAGCGCCATCAACCAAAGAAAAAATATCATTTACTGATTCGCTAAAATTCATCCTCCCGGCCTGACCTCCAAAAAATGAGGGATGCGACGCTTGATCCGTACTCCAAAAAGAAACCTGCACTTCCATGCGCCGCGCAAGCAAACCGAATGAACGTAAACGACGGCCAGCACGCTCGGTTAATTTGATCAGAATGCTTAAAATCGTCCTACGTCGCACGTCTCCCGATGCCGCGATCGGGATCCCGACCGAGTGTACATTTTTTTGCGAGTGTCGGGACCAGTCGTCGCACGTCATCGGATCTCGAGGTAGGGCGTAGGACCTACCTTCGCAGATGCTTCGACGGGCGTGCGTGTGACGAGCGACGTCATTAGCCCTCCTGGGCACACAAAAAGAATGCCCGATGGATTTAGGCGGGGTACTGCCTGCTTCTTCAAAACGATCTACATCGCGCCCACGCAAACGCTCATGCCACAACCAACCGGCTTTACCCAAAGCGCGCATCAGATTAGCTACCGGATAGCTCTTGAGATCCAAAAGCGTAAAAATACCCAACCTATTCAAACGCTTTTTGATGCGTGAGCCTATACCCCAAGCCTCTTCCAAGTCCAAAGAGCCTAAAACATCATCCAAATTTTCAGGCGTAATAATTACCAGACCATTGGGCTTTTCCATGTCAGACGCCAGCTTGGCCAAAAACTTGGAGGGCGCGATGCCGATAGAACAAGTAAGCCAATCACCCACTTCAGCTTGGATGCGCAAACGAGCCCGGCACAAGGCCCAAGCTACCTCAGCCGGATCCCGATACCAGCCCGTAAAATCCAAAAAAGCTTCGTCAATCGAATAATGCTCGACCCGATCCGTCAGCTCATGCAATAAAGCAAAAACACGCGAGGTGACGGCCCGGTATTTGGGCGGATCATTTTGTACAAACACCATATCCGGGCATTTTTGCCGGCATTCTTGAAGCGACATCCCCACTTTAACCCCTTGTTTCTTAGCTTCGACCGAAGCCGCAATCACGCAGCCGTTTTTATGCAAATAAGCGCACACCCCCAAAGGCCGCCCGCGAAAGTGCGGATTAGCCTGCTGCTCCACCGAAGCGAAGTAGGAGTTCATGTCGATATGGGCGTACATAGCATGCACAGCGTACTTAACGTCCATCGCGTCCATCACGTACCTAACGTCACGGACCTTGTGCCCACGTCATGGACGCTATGGACGCGAGGTACGTGATGGACGTTGATTTGTTAGATGGTCGCCATCTCCTCCAAGGTCCACTTCATGGTTTCGGTTGAAAACCGTAAACGAAAAGCATTAGCCTGATCGGAAACCGAAAAAATATAAAACTTCTCTCGCCCCCGGCGCTCCGCGTGAACCAGATTAACCCGCTCCACCCGATATTCCCTGTTACCCCATACAAAAGACACGGGTTCGACTTTGCGACCTTTGAAAGACACGACTACATCAATTGGTTCGTTGATGGATTGGTACATATATTTTCGTACTTAACATACCTAGCGTCCTCTCACGTACATAACGTCAAAAATCATTTTAAAGACTGGATGAGGCGCAACAGTATCTGTCCTATACGTATATTTAACGTAAATAAATTATCAAAATTTTGAGCGTTCAGATAACCTAAATCTTTACCGGCGTATAACATAGACCTAACCTCGGCACACGACCCTTTGGCTATCTTCAAAAAATACACAAATTCCCTGTCACCCCTTCTTTCAAAACCCTCAGCAATATTATTCATGATCGATAAACAGGCTCGTTGCAATTGATCTTTAAAACCATAATCACGCGTATCACGCATTATGCGATAAATACGGCTCGTTAATTCCCTAGCCAGTTGCCAAGCCACAATATCTTCAAATCTTTCAATCTTCATAATTCATTAGACGCTAAGGACGTCATGTCCCGACACTCGCAAAAAATTATACACTCGGTCGGGATCCCGATCGCAGCATCGGGAGACGTGAGGTACGTTATGGACGTTTTTGTCTATAGAACAAAAATAGAACACTATCAAAACAACGTCAAGCTGAAAAATAAATTATTAAGTTATATTGTCTTATAAACAACTGGATTATAGCTAATACATTGACAAAATCAATGTAATGTGTTATTATTGAAGTCTACTTTGTTTAATAGACAATATTATGAAAAACCTATTCAAATCACAAACATCCTTTGAGTTGTTGGATACCCTGCTGGCTGACAGCAACCGGCATTTTCATTTAAATGAACTGGCCAAACTTCTGGATAAAGATCCGGCCAATGTATTAAGAGAGTTAGCCAAGCTGCAGGAGGAGGGTTTAATCCGAGTTAATACAGCTGATAATAAGAAATCCTATGCTCTTAATCACGATAACTCGATTATACCCGAGTTAAAAAATTTATTTGCCAAATTACACGGCTCAAACTTTGACCAACAATTTAAAGCCAAATGGATGTTGGCTGAAGACATCCCAAACATGTGTCCGTTCTTCAGCAAAATCTGGCTGGATTGTTTTGTTAAAGAATTTGCCAACATAGGAGGCCGGGCTTATAAAAAAATAGCCGCCATTTATAAGGATTACCATCTTTGGTTTTATTATGATGAGCAGGATGCCCATGAAGTGGGTGAATTTTTAGTGGACAAAATGGAAAAAAATGTGGATTTCATGGAAAAAATTAATCAGAACATCATTCTTGCTTCAGATAAGTTACGGGACTATACCGCCGGTTTACCTGAAAACAACCTGGAGAAAATTACTGCCAAAAAACTCTTGGAGCTCTACAAAAAACAAGAGGCTATACATAATGAATATTACCAATGGGGCTGGATACCGGTGGCCGCAGACATGTTTGGCAACAATCTGACCGAAAGAGGTAAAAAGATATTGCGCGGTATGAATGTGCCCGAAGAAAAAATTAACGAATACCTAACCACCCTGAATCAACCCACCCAGCCGTCTTTGATGAAGATCGAGCAAGATGAGTTGGCCAGGATAGCCATTAAAGTACAAAAAGATAAAAAACAATTCAGCCTATTTAAAACTCTATTCCAAAAATTTAGAGAAGAAGAAACCAAGCTTTATGGTTTGTATGAGCATCACGCCCAACATGAAGAAAGATTTGAAAAATATGTTCAAGACCTGGTTGATTCCATTAGGCCGGATGTCAAAAAAAGTCTGCAGGACCACTATACCAAATACTTCTACACCCGGTTCCTGTTTACTGAAGAGCTAGGCGTTTATAATTTTGAACACTATCTAAAAAGCTTGGTGCGCTTGGTTAATAGCGATCCTGATATACAGTCGACTTTAAACAAGGAGGCACAAGAGCAAAAAAACATTATCAATAAACGCAACAAACTGACGAAAGATTTAAAATTTACGGACGACCAGAAAAGATTTTTCGCGGCTTGGGGCAATTTTATGGTAACAAAAATTTATAGACGCTACGCTCAACTCTACGCCATTTATCGTATGGTTCCCATAATTGAAGAGATTGGAAGGCGTCTTGGGCTTACCATCAAACAAACCAAGTTTATGACTACCGCAGAGATTGAAAAGGCTTTGCTGAACGGAGTTTTACCGGCAGAAGATATAAAAAGCAGAGTGCCTTTTTCCGTCTACTATGCCGATGCCAACCAGCACCTTTTCTATACCGGAAACGAAGCGCAAAAGGCGGTTGATTTGATCCAGCAAGAAACGATTGGTCATATGACTGAAATCAATGGGCAATGCGGCTGCCAAGGCGTGGCGCGCGGCACGGTCAAAATAGTGGATGTGGTGGCGGATATGGAGAAAGTAAAACCCGGAGATATTATGGTAGCCATCTCCACACAGCCCGATCTGGTGCCGGCCATGAAAAAAGCGGCTGCTTTTGTAACCAACCAAGGAGGTGTGACTTCACACGCGGCCATTGTGGCCCGTGAGATGAACAAACCCTGTGTCATTGGTACCAAAATAGCCACCAAAGTATTAAAAGACGGTATGCAGGTTGAAGTTGATGCCACCAAAGGAGTGGTAAGAATAATTAAATAAAAAAACGGCTCGTTTAGGGAGCTAAAACAAGCCGTGAGAAAAGTTGCGGATCCGGAGATGAATTCTCGAATTTCACCGTGGATTCCAGCGTTCTGCGATACTCCAACGCGCGCACGAATACCTGAACCGGCTTTCCGCTTGGAAAGGCCAGATTCCAAAAGACGCTTATCTGGTACCAAAAAGTAAGTTGCTGCAAGCGGACGGGCAAGCCCGCGCTGACAGCCTTAAGAGACTTGCGCCAACTACTCCTGCGCAAAACCCGGCTCAAACCCTCATTCCGGCGCTCGCTCTCGGGTTGTTTTTTGATAAACCGCGAGACCACGCCCTCGAATCTACGCAAGTCGCTACTGAGTAGCGGTACAAGCAACAAATCAACATCGTGATAGGAACCGAGTCCGGTTCCACTGGCGGGATTAAGCACCGAGCCCACAGCCACAACCGCCAACGGCAGATTGCGCTCTTTGCTTAATCTCCTCAGTCGCTCGCATAGATCTTCGACATTTCCTCGATCGCACGGATCCAGGATGGCCAGATAGTCTAGCCAAGGCACTTCGCACTTGAAACAAGTTGCTTGTCCCCTGGTCCAGACACCCAAGACTGACCCAATATTTTGAAGGTTCATGTTTCTCCTCCTTTGCTACTAGAACATCTATATATAGAATAAAACAAATAATACATCTCTAGTCAAGCCCTTGGTCTGGTACCACATGGCAAGCTCTACAGCGCGCTTCATACATTTCATCCCCGCCCACCACTATGCGCGGTGAACCATACGGAGCCGGCTGACCATCAATCAAGCGTTGGGTTCTAATAGCCAACTGGCCGCAACACACGCAAACCGCGTTCAATTTGGTAACAGAATCAGCCAAGGCCATGAGCTGGGGCATGGTGCCAAAAGGCTCACCCCTAAAATCAGTGTCCAGACCCGCGATCAAAACACGTGCTCCGCGATCTAAAAGCTGTCGGACAACTTCTATGATCTGTTCGGTAAAAAACTGTGCCTCATCAAAAGCCACCACCTGGCAATCTTCTTGCCAGTGGGTAAAAACATCTTGCGGCTCATTAATCGGAACCGCCTCAAACATCCGCCCGTCACGGGATGCTATAGCTGATTGCTCCCCGCGCACGTCAATTTGAGGCTTAAAAACCAATACTTTTTGTTTAGCAATAGTTGCCCGTTTCAAGCGCCTGATTAATTCCTCGCTTTTCCCCGAAGACATACAACCTCCGATAACTTCCAAGGATCCAATCTTGTTTGGCATAATTAATATTGATTATACAATCAGGCGCCGTCTTACACAAAACGCTTTGCACACAACAATCGTCCATAGCGTACCTAGCGTCCATAGCGTCCTCTCGCGTACATCTGGCTCAGGACGTGCGACGTGCGACGATTGGGACGTTAAGTACGTGAGAGGACGCTAGGTACGTTATGTACGTTCGCTGCATTAAGCGGTTGACTTTTTATTAAAAATACATTATTTTCAGGCGGTTGGGTCAAGTACCTTCGACAAGGAGGCGGCATGCAAGCTCACGAAAAAGCTTTGGTTAAACTGGCAAGAATGGCATCCAGCAAACGATTTGCATCGGTCAAACATCCGAGATGTCCTAATTGCCAAAATGACACCTTCCACATGTCTCGCGTGCACGCTCAAGCGGCCAGCGCGGTCATCATCTCACTGTGCGCTATGGCCGGCCTTTGGCTCTCTTATCAGGCAAAAAATGGCATATTTGACTTCTATCGGCGCCATGCTGATGCTTGGTCTGCTGGGCGTCATCCTGGCCGGAACCTATACCCGAGCCGTTGACGAGTGGCTGATGCTCAAGCAACACACTCACCTGCTGGACAAGCTGGAATATACAGACAGGCTTTGGCTAGCATTGAAATACGAAGTGCATCGGGTGCGGGAACAATATGCCAATGAGCAAGATTCGGCCGCCCTGTGTTTACATGAGGTCGATTGCTTTCTGCGACAAGCTCAAGATCTACAGTACAACCTGCGGACCGCATCCGTCAGCCACGGTCCGGCCGAAGGGTTCATGGAATGTTTGAGTGCCATCGCTCAAGTCCGCCGGCAAAAACAATTACTGCTGGATTACCGTGCTGACTGCCTGTCGCTGCTACAAAACATGCACACGATCACGAACAGCCCGCAACAGCATGCAGCCATGATGATCGCCATGCCCAAGGAAGAGCCAGGCCAATCAACTCAAGCATCTCAAGGTCTGGTCATCTTCTGCCTCGAGAGAACTCCCTCCCCCATGCGCATGGCTGAAATCTATTTGATACTGGCAGAAGTGGACTCCAAAGTCGCGCATGCATGCCGGGCGGATCAGCTTAGGCTGGCCCGCAAAAAAAGCTTCAAGGACTGCCGGCCGGATACCGAAATCATGAAAAAAGCTTTGCAACAGACCATTGGCAACCTGTCTCCTGTCCAAGACTTCATCAAGCGCCTCTAAGCGCTTGTTTTTTTATAAAAAAACCGAGCCTTTAGTGAGACTCGGGTAGACAAGGCAGGATGAGCCAACGCAATTGACTCGAATGTTCAATTTCGCGCTCGGCCGGGCAAATCAAGGTCACCACTCGATGATCATCCAAAATGATCCTTCTAGCGCCTCGATATGAACCGTTCTCCACAAAATGTTCAATTGGATCTTCTACCACGCCTCGTTTACTGTCCGCCGCGTGGATTACTGTGCCCTGGCCCGTGGCCAAGCCCACATGCCCAACAGCTTCCGAAGGATAAAGATGATAAAGGTTCCAGCCGGTGCCGGCCTTGAAAACCAGATCCCCGGCCTTCAAGTTATCTTTGTTCACCGCTTTTCCCAGCTCGCGCTGTTCGACCGCGTATTTGGGCAGCCAGATGCCACGCCGGGCATACAGCCACTTAACCATGGATGAGCAGTTGACCACTTGGGGAGCGCGCTTGTATTTGGCGTCAAACACATAACGCGACCGGCCGATCAACTCTCTGGCCAGAGCCACTATGTCCACCTCAACCACTCTAAAACCTCTGGTTTTAAGAATGGCCAAAACTTCATCCTCGGGAATGAACAGCCACAAAGCCGACAGATCCAAGGCGCAACGTTGTTTTACTGCACGGAATCCAAAGTCATACATTCTCCCTCCTTATGCGTCCGCGCCGTTGATTCACCTTGCGACCTAAATAACCACAAAAAGACCTTTCGGTCAACCCCAACACAACCAACGTACTTAACGTACTTAACGTCCTCTAACGTACATAGCGTACATAACGTCACTCATCTCTCGTTGTTTCGATCGGAGACGCGAGGTACGCCAGGGACGTTAAGTACGTGAGAGGACGTTAGGCGCGTCCCTTTCTTTCATCTTTGTTTTTTATTCTGTATAATAGGTTCATGTTTCGCTGGTTACGCGCTTTGGCCGTGAGTGACATGATGTATCTGACAGTTTTTGGATTACTCGCGCCCATCTTTGCTTTATTTTTAAGAGAACGAATTCCGGGAGCCACCTTGCTGGCCGTGGGTTTGGCGGAAGGTATTTATTTATTGACCATTGGTATTTTAAGGCCCTTCTCGCAACTGTATTCAAAAAATGATTTAACAGGTTGGAGAACTCAACACTTATTATGGTTTGGTTCTTTTTTTGCGGCCATGACTCCTTTCCTATACCTCATGGCACGCGACATGATTGATGTCTACGTAATCCAAATCCTCTACGGCGTGGGTATCGTTTTTTGCGAGCCGGGCTGGGCCCGCCTGATGGATAAGGCTTGTCAGTACCGATCTTTTTTTAACACCGAAAGATACAACACCATCGGTACTCTAACCGCGGCCGGATTGGCCTTGATCGGAGGCTTTATTGCTGATCAATACGGTATGGTTACCTTATTGATCTACATGAACGTGACCATTGTAGTGGCGGCCGGTTTTTTATGCATTCTTTACTGGCGGTTCGGTTTGAATAAAAATTCAGCCAAGGCCTAAAATATGAAATCCAATCCCTTGAAAATTTTATTGGCCACGGATCTGCTGATTGCCGGAGCCTATGGCTTGATACTGCCCATCTTCCCTTTATTTTTAATGGATACCATGGCCGGTGCCACTCTGTTTACTGTAGCCTTAGCGCAAAGCATCTTCCTGCTGTCCAAAATAAATTTTCACTGGATTGCCACTAATTACATAGAGCACCAACAGGTCATTAATAGGGCGCGCGGAGGGCTGTTAACCGGCGCTATCATTATTTCTTTGGTACCGGCCTTGTATTTGTTGGCCGTGGACATGACTTTAATTTTATTGATCCAAATATTTTTAGGCTTGGGCCTGGGCATCTTGCAGGCGTCCTGGAAAATTTTATCTCACGAAGATATTAAAAAAACCGATTGGCCGACTCTGCAAGCCAACCATCAACATACCACTATCTTTGTTATGGCCATGACCGCGACTTTAGGTGGCTTTACAGCTTATAATTACGGCTACTGCGCTCTGATGTACTTAATGACCGGCATCGGTCTGCTCGGAGTACTTTTAAGCGCCATGCTAATCATAAAATCAAAAGCTAAAAACTAATAATCCAGCTGGTAATACGATTTTAAAAAAAATGAAGCTGTCCTAATTTTTTATTTTTTATTTTTTAAATTTTTAGTTTGAGTTCTCAACTTTGCCCCGCCATTCGGCGATTTTTTTATGGTCGCCTGATAATAAAACTTTTGGTACTTTCCAGCCCATAAACTCTTCGGGCCTGGTATATTGCGCGTATTCCATCTCTCCGCTTTCGTTCCATGACTCCTGATCTAAAGATTCGGCCGCACCCAAAACGCCTGGCCTCAAACGCGCTACAGCATCAGTCATAACCAAGGTGGCCAATTCTCCGCCGGTCATAACATAAGGCCCGATGGATAATTCTTCGTCCGCCAATTTTTTGGCCACTCTTTCGTCCACGCCTTCATACCGTCCGCATAAAAAAACCAAGCGATCATATTTAGCCAACCGCCGTGCGTCTGACTGCGTGAACATCTTGCCTTTAGCTGAAGTTAAAATAACCCTTGTTCCTTTATTTTTGATCTTTGATTTTTGATCTTTGATCTTAAGCGCCCTAAGCGCTTCATAAAACGGTTCCACCCGCATCACCATACCAGCGCCCCCGCCAAAAGGCCGGTCATCCACGTGCCCGTGCTGGTCAATAGCCCATTGTCTAAGCTGATGAGCTATGACTTTAAGTAGTTTATTTTTTTGCGCCCGTCCCAAAATAGATTCCCGGCAATAAGCATCGATCATTTCGGGAAAAAGAGTCAGCACATCAACCTGTAAAAGCCCGTCATCCTTTTGAGTCTGTTTTTTTGTCATATCAAATAATTTTGCCATGCTCAAGATAAAACGTCCACCGTAAAATAAAATCACCTCGCTTGAGCGGGGTGATTCTTGTCTAACTTTTTTGGATTATATACCCAAATCGGCCAAATCCTGATCTGAAACCAGCTTGTCCTCTTTTTCTTCGGGCTTACGGCGTGTTTCCTGATGCGCCATACGAGCGCCCTCTGGTTCATAAACCTTGAGGTTCACGCGAGCATTTTCTTTAGCTCCCACAATTTTGAGTAAGATGCGCAAGGCACGAGCTGTCTGTCCCTGGCGACCAATGACATACCCCATGTCTTCTTGATTGATATGAAGAGTAATGAGTACGCCACGTTCATCAACAGTGCGTTCGGTCTTCACGTCATCCGGGTGGTTGACGATAGACTTAACCACATATTCAATAAACTGCTGGTCCTTAAACTGTTCTGCCATATCGGCTCTGAACAATCCGCTCTGCAGCCACACGCTTGCTCACGCAAGACGAGCGCCTCGATACGGATAATGTCATGATTGCCGGCCTAAGATGCAAACCGACGTTTATAAATTAACTTGTAAAATACTTGGATTATTGACCAGCATCTTCAGCCAAAATCTACTTAAAGATAACACATAACAGGTGCTCTGTCAAAACAAAAAAGAGGAATTATCCTCTTTTTTTGGCTTTTATTAGGCTTTTTTAGCCAGCTTCTCTTTGCGCTTCTTGGAGATCTTGGTACTTTTTCTTTTCTCGCCCTTAACCACCTCATGATCCACAAAAAGATTCCAAACCGTGTCTGTGCATTGTGCGCCATTGGCAATCCAATGCTCTATTCGATCTTTTTTAACCGTAAAAGTTCCGGGGTTGGTGCGGGGATTATAATGCCCCAAAATTTCCAAGGCCTTACCCCAAGGGTCGCGGGACTTTTCACAGATAATAAACCTGTATTCAGGCTGTTTTTTCTTGCCTATTCTGGTTAAACGAATGCTCAACATAATTATTCAAGTTGTTTGAAATATTAATTCTGATAAATGAGGTTTAATCAGGGTACCAGCCCCGAACCTCTTGAGCCCATCCCCTCTTTCTGACGGGAAGGATGTTGGCCGTAATATAGCTAAAAGCGGCTAAAACGTCAACCGCTTCATGTAGCAAACGTACATAACGTACCCCGTACAACGACATGGCGTTCGCGAACGCGCGTGCCAACGTCACTAGCGTCCTCTCACGTACATAACGTACTTAACGTCGCACGGGGTGTCGTTCGCGAACGACCACCCCACGTCCCCGCGTCAGACCAATGCGAGGCTGCCCTATCATACTGACCCCTTTCGTCATTCTGAATTTAGTTCAGGATCTCATCACTAAACCATGTGACTACAGCCCGTCTTCCATCATTAAGACTTCCAAACTTTTAGCATCCTCCAGCTTATAAGGACCAATACGCGTGCGCCTTAATTCCTTAAGATAAGCGCCGCAGCCCAGTTGCTCGCCAATATCGTGAGCCAAAGAACGTATATAGGTGCCCGAGGAACAAGTAACTCTAAATTTTAAAGTTGGCCAATTGTATTCAGTGATCACCAATTCCGTAATATCCACTTTTTTAGTGGGACGCAAATGCTCCACATCCACACCTTTTCTAGCCAACTCATAAAGTTTTTGCCCGCCCACCTTTTTAGCCGAATAAGCCGGAGCTTTTTGTTCTAAGATTCCTCTGAATTTTTTTAATACTTCTTCAAGATCTTCTTCCGTTGGTACGTTGGCACGCGCGTTCGCGAACGCCGTGTCGTTGTACGTTGTACGTTGTACGATCGCACCAGTGACATCATAAGTATCGCTGGTGCCGCCCAACTGAGCGGTCGCTTCATAAGTCTTATCCAGTCCGACCACGTCATGCAATTTCTTGGTCTGGCTGCCCACTCCCACCAATAGCAACCCGGTAGCAAACGGATCCAAAGTCCCGCCGTGTCCTACTCGGCGCGTTTTATAAATTCTGCGCACTTTATCAACCACGTCATGCGAGGTGATCCCGGCGGGCTTATCTATCAATAACATGAGGGATGGGGAATCAGGCATAAATCAATAATCAAGATACAGTATTCAACTGAAAATTACGAATAGCGTCCGTCGCGTACTTAACGTACCTAGCGTCCTCTCACGTCCTACGTCGCACATCAGGAACCTTCCATTGTCCTGAATCCTTCGTCATCCTGAATCGAGTTCAGGATGACGAAGGGGCAGTTCAGAACGACTGAGGATTGGATGACAGGGTTTTGTTTGAACGGTTTGTTACATGCTACGTGCTACATGTTTTGTGAATGCAGACGTTATTGACGTTATGGACGCCAGGTACGTTATGGACGTGATGTACGTGAGAGGACGCTAGGTACGTTAGGTACGCCAGTTGAGCTATGGACTTTCGTCTCGTTTTTTGATATTCTGTGCTCATCAGCCATTAATATATTTGAAAAGAATCGGATGGTTTGGTCTGCGCGCTGATCACGAGTTATTAACGGATTTCCTTGATTTTAATTTCCATGCTAATTTTAGCCAAAAATTTCAGACAAAACTCTGAAAAGACGGGCTCTCCTACCATGGAGCCGTGATCGTTTGTTGAACACAAAAGCAGATCTTTGCCATGCGGTTGTCATCTTATGACATTTGTTATCGCATTAATTTTGGGTTTGGGAATAGGTGGAGGTTCAGCCTACTACTTATTTACAGCCAAAGCCAAGAAAGCCAAATTAACCCTGGAGGAAGCCGAAAATAAATCAAAGTTGCTGGTCAAAGACGCTGAAACCAAAGAACAAGAGATCTTGGTTCGCGCCAAAGACAAGGCTATCAAAATCATAGAAGAGGCCCGTCGTGATGAAAAGCAAACCCAAGAAGAACTAAAAAAACAACAAGCCTCTTTAGTGGAACGAGAAACCGCCTTTGGAGCCAGAATGCTGGAAATTGACGCCATCAAACAGAAGCTTGAAAAGCAATCCTCCGACCTGCTGGAAAAAGAACAGCAAATTCAGGCCATCAAGGAAGAAGAAAGTAAAAAATTGGAAGAAGTAGCCAGCCTGACTCAAGAACAAGCCGTGGAACGCTTGTTGGCTTTGGTTGAAGAAAGAGAGCAAGACACGCTCATGAGCCGTATTCACAAACTGGAAAAAATGGAGTCTGAAGAAATCGACCGTAAAGCCAAAAACATTTTAGCTGTAGCTGTACAACGCTTGGCTGCTTCCCATGTGGTTGAAACCACCACTACGCACGTGGAATTACCCAGTGATGAAATGAAGGGACGCATCATCGGCCGTGAAGGCAGGAATATTAAAACCATCGAATTACTAACCGGTTGCGAGCTAATCATTGATGATACTCCCAACATGCTGACTATTTCCGGCTTCTCACCTATTCGGAGGCAAGTAGCCAAAAGAACTTTGGATAAACTGATCGTGGACGGACGCATCCACCCGGGACGCATTGAAGAAACCGTGGATGAATCAAAAAAAGAACTGGCATTGGATATTAAAAAGGCCGGTGAAGACTCTTTGTTCCAGGTGGGTATCTCCATGGCTGGCATTGATCCCAAATTAGTGCAGATTTTAGGTCGTCTGAAGTACCGCACCTCATATGGCCAAAATATTTTACAGCACTCCATGGAGGTGTCTTTAATCGCCGCCATGTTAGGTGAAGAGCTGGGTGCTGATGTTTCGGTCTGCAAAAAAGGAGGCTTATTTCATGATATTGGCAAAGCTGTGGATCATGATTTGCAAGGCGGGCATCCGGAATTGGGCGTGCAAATACTCAAAAAATTCGGTTTTCCTGAAGAAATCTGGTATCAATGCTTGGGTCACCATGAAGACAAACCCAAAACTCTGGAAGCTGTTATCGTTAAAGCTGCGGATGCCATCAGCGGAGCCAGGCCTGGAGCACGCAAAGATTCTTTGGAGCAATACGTAAAACGTTTGGAAGAATTGGAGAAAGTAGCTTCAGGTTTTGAGGGCATTGATAAAGTTTACGCCATTCAGGCGGGTCGCGAAATTCGCGTGTTCGTCAATCCTAAGGCCATGGATGATTTTGGAGCCACTAACCTGGCGCGCGACATTGCTACCAAAATCGAAGCTGAACTTAAATACCCCGGAGAAATCCGCGTCACCTTGATTCGTGAAACACGTATCATAGATTACGCCAGATAAAAAAACCGCCTGTTAGCTCAGGAGGTTGAGAGATGATCGGGCCGCCAAATGGCGGCCCGACATTTTTAACGGATGCATCAGATGCGCCATGGCTATCTGTGTTCTGATGCTTTGCGTAGAACGCGCGATATGACGCAGACGATCCAAAAGGATTTTGCCCCTGACCCAAGAGTTGCGCGGAACAAAGCGCATCAACCTGCCCAACACCATAACCCAACGATCGATGAGCAAAGGATCCGTCAAAAACAGAGACAGGCGATCCACTTCTTGCTCAAAGACCCCTAGACTGTCCACGATATGGACTTCGACCTGGTGGCGCCGAGCCGCATCGGTCAGTACGTCGGCCATGAATCTAACCATGGCCCGTTTCTGATCTCCTTGGCCCAGGTACTCTTCCAGGTCGTCAGTGGATCCTTCCCAGCTAAAGACCAGCTCCAGATACTTATCCATGCCGCCTCCTCTCTGTGTGTACCGGTTGACACTTAAAACCGTAAATACATCATTTTCCGCCAAACGTCAATCTATTAATTGGCCGTCTGATTAAAATTATGCATAATATACATGATATGACTGAAATTAATATTCTGATTTTTGGAGATGTAGTCGGCAAGATAGGCCGCCTGGCGTTAAAAAAACATTTACCCGTCTTACAAGACAAATACTCACCGGATATCACAGCTATCAATGTTGAAAACCTGGCTCACGGACGAGGTATTACACCCGGCACACTGCAGGAGATGAGTGACCTGGGAATTGATGTTTTTACTTCAGGGCACCATGTCTGGGAAAATCCGCAAGGCTTGAGTTTACTTAACAGCCCGGACTGGCAAACACGGCTCATCCGCCCGCTAAACGCAGACCCTAAATTAGCCGGCCTAGGCTATTGCGTTAAAACGGTTAAATCGACCAACGTTATTTTTTTAAATCTCCAAGGGCAGCTCTTTATGCCGCAAGATGTCAGCTCCCCGTTTTTGTCTTTTGATCGCTTTTGGCAAGAAACCGTACCTCAATACTCCAATCCGGTGGCAGTGGTAGACTTCCACGCCGAAGCAACCAGTGAAAAACAAGCCTTAGCGCATTTTGCTGACGGCCGAGCGGGGCTAATCTACGGCACGCATACCCATGTACCCACGGCTGACGCCCAAATCCTGGAAAAAGGCACGGGCTATATAACGGACGTAGGCTTGGTTGGAGCTCATGACTCGGTTATTGGATTTGAAAAAAATAGCTCTATTAAGCGATATTTAGAGGAATCAACTGCGCCCTACGAGCTCGTAAGCCATGGCCAGGCCGTTATCAATGCTCTTTTATGGACCCTGACTATTGACAAAAAAGGCAAAAATAAGCTTAGTCAAATCAGGGAAATTATTGATATATAAGCAAATAAATGCTAGACTAACCCCATTAATCAACCGTCTAAGCCCAACTCAACTCAGTTGGTCGGCGACGGGCTAAGTCACACTTAAATCAAATGCTATGAATAAAGCTGAGCTCATAAATGTTATCGCTGAAAAAGTTGGCGTAACAAAAAAACAAGCTGAAGACATGATCGAGTCTTTTGTGGACATTGTTATCAGTGAACTGCAAAAAGGCAACGAGGTAACCATCGCGGGCTTCGGTCAATTTTTGGCCAAAAGACGTGCCGGCCGCATGGGCGTCAATCCACAAAATCCGACTGAAAAGATTCAAATACCTTCAGTGACCGTACCTAAATTCAAAGCCGGCAAGAGCCTGAAAGACGCTTTGAAAAGCCAGCACGCTCCGGAACCAATGACAGGTGCACCGGAATCATCCGTTCAATAAAATTCAAGACAGCCTAAAACACCCCCAACGGGGTGTTTTATTTTTTTCTGACTACAGCTACTAGATTCCTGCCCTTCAACCAATGGCACCAACCGGATAAATCATAAGCACCGATGTTCTCTATGGCCCATAATTTAGCATCGAAATCAGCTTTATATTCAAACGGGGTATAAGCATGCACGTAGCGTTTTTCCGGCTTAGAACCTGCTTTCCAGGCGTAATACAAGTCCCCGCCATCCCCGCCCGGAACACCCACAGCTCTTAACCAGGCGTATTTAAAAGTCTGCCACGAAAAGAAACGACGCGCGCGCAAATTCCAAACCGCACACACCAGCCAGCCTCCGGGCTTTAACAAACGATACATTTCTTGCACGGCTTGGCGCCTCCAGGCTTGAGACGGCACATGATGCAAGACAGCCACGCAGGCCACCAAATCCGCGCACTGATCCGGCAAATCAACCCGAGGCAAGCTGCCGGAAATTATTTTAAAATTAGGGTGACCGCCGTTTTTTGCTTCAGCCTGCTGCCTTAGGGCTTCTGATGGTTCGACACCCAAGTAATTTATATTCGCCGATAAAACATCAAACAGCCTCCCGTTGCCGGCTCCCATATCGATCAGGGTGTCCCCGGGTTTAACTCTTTGAACAATCAACTCCATTAAATTCCAAGATCTGCCCCGCTTGGAGCTGAACATTTGTCCTTGAGATTCATAAAAATCCGCGACTTCTTGAGCTGTTCTTTGTCTGGCCTGCGTATCCATATCAATCAAGATAACGGTTTCAAAGACAAAAGTCCATGCCATCCAATCCTTGCCATAATCCGCAATTCATAGCATTATAAACTTTACCATGCAAAAGATTCCTCCTCTTGAACTGGCTAAAGACGTTGTAAAAAGCGTCTCATCTTTGGATTGTCCGACCAGAAAAGATCTAATGAGAGAAATCAGAAAACGCTTAAAAAATACGGACTACGCCTTTCCCGCCTCCATCCAACTCTGGTTGGCTTACAGAGAACTTATAAAAAACGGATTGAAAAAAAACGAAGCCTTGGAAAAAACTTTGCGGGTTAAAGATGTGCGCACAGACAGCGGAGTAGCACCCATCACGGTTTTAACCAAGCCCTTCCCCTGCCCTGGACGTTGCGTTTACTGCCCTACGGAAACACGCATGCCTAAGAGCTATTTGTCGAGTGAACCCGCGGCCGCCAGAGCCTTGAGTTTGCGATTCGATCCATACGAACAAGTTCTGCAAAGAGTAAAAGTATTGGAACGCAACGGACACCAAACCAATAAAATTGAATTGATTATTAAAGGCGGAACCTGGTCGGCCTATACCGCGCCCTACCGCGAATGGTTTATCAAAAGATGCTTTGAAGCGGCCAATAACATTAATCATCCCGCTTGCACAACCCAGACCGAAGAAAGCTTGCAACCCAATGATTTGCTGAACCAACAAACTCTTAATGAAACGGCCGAACATCGGATTATTGGGCTGACCATAGAAACCAGGCCTGATTGGATTAAACTTAAAGAAGTAATTCATTTGCGACACTTGGGTGTGACACGTGTGGAGTTGGGCTTGCAGATCATTAATGATCGGGTGCTAAAACTGACTAAGCGAGGAACCACGGTAGCGGACGCCGAACACGCTATCAGCTTGCTTAAATCCGCCGGCTTCAAAGTGGATGTGCATATTATGCCCGGACAGCCGGGTGCCAGCCTGCAAGATGATTTGGATTCTTTTAAAGATTTATTCGCCAACCCCGCGTTTAGGCCTGACATGGTTAAAATATACCCTTGCGTGGTTTTACCCAATGCCGAAATAGCCGAATGGACGGCGCGTGGAGAATATACGCCTCTCGAAGGCTCAGAATTAAGAGAGCTGTTGATTAAAATGCAGGCCATGGTACCCCGCTACTGCCGAGTGCCTCGTTTAGTCAGAGATTTCCCGACCACGGAAATTACTCATGGCAACAAACAATCCAATTTAAGAGAATCCATTGAATCTGAAATGAAACAACGAGGCATGGCCTGTGTCTGTTTGCGTTGCCGCGAAGTCGGACATGTGCCGGGAGATCATACTAACGATAAAACAAAAACTTTTGAGGAACGCTACGAAAACGCAGATGGCACTGAAGTATTTTTATCTGTTGAAAATTTAGACCGCAGCGCCGTGTTTGCATTTTTAAGGTTAAGATTACCGACAATCCCTCTAAATCTCCCTTTGGCAAGGGAGACTTGTATGTTGCATGGCACGATCATCCCTTATGATAAAAAATTGACTATGGCAGCTCGCGAACTACGCAATAATCAAACGCCCGCCGAAAAATCGATCTGGCAATTCTTAAAAAGAGACGCTACCCAGTATCGTTTTTTAAGACAAAAGCCGATTGATCATTTCATTGTGGATTTTTACTGCTCCCAACTTCTACTGGCCATAGAAATTGACGGTTCTTATCATGAAGAAAAAATTGACTACGACCAACAAAGGTCTGATAAGTTGGCCACTTATGGAATCAAAGTAATACGCTATACCAATCAACAAGTGCTTACAGACTTCGATAATACAAAAAAAGATTTGATGAATAGTCTGGCAGAACGCCACCAAGAGCTCCTGCTATCTTCAAAAGAACATCTATCCCCCTTGACAAAGGGGGACCAAAGGGGGATTTACGAAGCATTTCCGGTCTTAAAAAACGCGGCCATTATTAGAGAATTGCATACTTATGGCACGGCCCTGAATATAGACCAACGTAAACAAGAGGCCTCACAGCACAAGGGTTATGGCCGGCAACTGATGGAGCACGCGGAAAAAATCGCCCTGAGCCAGGGCTATGCTAAAATGACCGTCATCTCCGGGGTAGGCGTAAGAGAATATTATAAAAATGTTTTAGGTTACCGAGAACAGGATACTTACATGGTCAAAGATCTGAAATGATCAACCTGAAATTTTTTGTCTCAAACCTACAATCGCTTGCTTTTCTTGTTGTAATTCGGAAATGCGTTGTTTTAAATCCACATTCTCTGATTCAGCTTGCTCCAAATTACGAGTTAAATCATCAATCTTTCTTTGCAGCTGATTCATTCTTTGCATTAAAAACTGCTCCCGCACGGCTGATTCCATCAACCGATCCACGAATTCACCCCGGATCTCTTGTTCGCGCTGGTCAGCCACGCCTTGCGTGATAACATGATCTAAAACTTGGCGTTGTAATTCAGCTAAATCGGGCGCGCCGCCGGCCTGAATCTTGGATTTTATGCCTTCGACCCAAACGTCAACTTGTTTTAAACCTTTTTCGCCGCCAATAGCCTTCATGGAATAATCCTGCAAAGCCGTCAGATTACCGCGCCCCTGGTCTGATTCTTCTTCCAAGCGGCGGACCACCAAAAACATAAAACGCTGAATAGTTTTTTCGATCTCAACTTGTCTGTCAGCTATTTTAACCATCAAATCAGATACCTCTTTGGTGCCCAAGGCCGTATTTTCCGGATGCTTGAATTCAAAACCAGCCTCGGTCATCTGCCCGCGAAAATACGAAGCATCGGAGGCGGAAAAAGAACCAAAATTAAACAATAAAGATTCCGGACGATATTTGGAGGTGCGCGCCTGATCTGTAGCCGGCACCACGGCTTCGCGGCCCGCTTCGGCAATCTCTTGTTGAACACGGCGGATTATTTCTTGATCATCAGTCTGCAAACTAATGGAAAACTCATCGCCGCCCACTCGGTATACTTCAGCCCCTAATGTTTCAGGCAATTGACTGATCACTCTGTCCAAAATACGCGTGGCGACTTTAATGGCCGTATTGCCGGTTCCACGGCCGCCTTCTTTGTCAAAATACTTCAAAAAAGCCATATCTATAGCAATCACAGAAACCGATTTTCCCTCTTCCAAAGCTCCCTCGATATTCTTATAAAACATGCCTCTACCGTATAAACCCGTAGCTCCATCACGGCGAACAGCTTGATGATTCAGTTCGGCTTCAGCTTTTTTTAGGCGCGCGGACAGCAATTGATTACCCGGATCCCCTTGCAGCATGGATTCCAACCTCTTTTTTTCATTTTCTAGTTTTTGCAAAATCAATCCGCCCGTGGTTGGTTCATATTGATCCAAAAATTTTTCCTCGGACCGCACCTCGGTTAACTCTTGGCCGTTTTCTGCTTCATCACGAGGAGTGCTATACATCTTTTCCGCGTCCAAGGGCAACAAACCCTCCCGTTTCTTATTCTCTAAAACAAACTCTGTCAGCCGATCGGAAAAATCTTTTTGTTCTCTGGATCTTTCTCTAAAAGCTGTAAGAGCCGCTTCAATGGAGGGGGCCAGATATTCGCCGTTATTCTCTTGCAAGGAACGCATGAAATCATCATATTCCAAAGCTTCGTTGGCCAGCGAACTATCGAACAACTTGCCCAAACTCTTTTTTAAAAACTCATCATAAAATTTCTTAGCTTCTTCCGGAGAAAGACTTTCCCTCACCTCCAAAATCCTTTCCACCCGCGTCCTATTCTTCTCAATGTCGTTTAAAATCTGACTTTGTTCCATGGCTACGCTTACAAACAAACGCTCGGGCTTGACGCCCGTACCGGCAGATTGCTTAGCTTGCGGCCAAAAGTCGGCTACGGCCTTAAGATTTAAATGAGTCACAGCCAAAGGCACACCCGGATCTTGAGGTTGTGATTCCAAGGGCAGCTTACCTCTCATTTCATCCTGAAAAATCCTGAGCACTTCTTGAGCTGCTGACGCATCCAGATTCTTCAAAATGACTGAAAAATCATTACCCGCTGTGCGGTAAACTTCAAAATAATCATCCACTGACTCATTCAAAGAATCTATTCCGCGCTCCTTTAGCTTGTCTGCAACCACCCGCTGAACCACTTCATAAACTTTTTCCGCAGTGGCGGCCAGGGTTTTATCGCCCAAATCGTGCCCGCCAATTTTATTCAAACGATCCAACTCGCCCATGTTAATCTGCAAAATCTGATATTTTTCGGCTTGGCGCCCATCCACGTTCCCCCGCTCATCTGATAACTGATCAAATACGCGACGCAGATCTTGACCGAATTTTTCTCCTTTGGCCGCGCCCGTGACATCATTTTCAAAATCCAAAGATTCCACATTTAAACGATCGGCCGACAAATCAAGGTTAGCAATTTCCAACTCTTTCTCATCGGCTCCGGATTGTGCCAGTTGCTCAACCCGCGCCTTGGCTTGTTTATAATCTTCGTGCACCACTTGGCGGCGCAAAACTTTTTTCTGTTCAAAGGTTCTGACGCCTCTTTCTCTGATAGCCATATTGGCTTTAGTGTAGCAAAAAAAATAAGGCCTAACAACTTATTTGCCAGGCCCGAAGTCGGCCAGTACGGAAGAGAGAACGATCACGTGATCGATCGAAGGTGAGATCATCTTAGGAAGAATCTTCAGGGCGGCACGCGCATGCTCGTCGCTCAATTGCTTGAGCTGACTGCGGGTATCTAGGCGTCCGATGAACCCATGATGGGCCCTGAGGCAGATGGCCAGCATCTCCAGCCACACGGTCCCGTGCGCTTGGCCATAAGCCTGGTACAGCTCTTCCTGGGGAGTCATTATGACCTCCTTCCGTTATCAAAAGAGTGGCATACTTAGCCAAAAATGTCAAGCCTTATCATGTAGCATGTAACACGCAACATGTAACAAAAATCCCCTGAATATAGGGAATTTTTGGTTCTTTGGTATTTTACTGTTTACTTATTTGAATCTTTATTGTGCCAATCACCCTTGTTTCGTGCTACATGCATGATGATCAGTACGCTTTAGCGAAAACCACCTGATGAACAGCTTCTTGCCCGCAATAAATACATTTGTCGGTTTGGGATGATTGATCCAATGGATTCAAGGGCAAGCACCTGATCGTGGCCTTGGTCTCTGCTTTGACTTTAACTTCACAATCAGCCGAACCGCACCAGCCGGCTAAGATAAAATTACCTTCCAATTGAGCTTTAAAAGAATCATAGTCCGCCGCCTTGACCGTATGTTCTTGGCGAAAAGCCAAAGCCTTGTCATACAAGTTAACATGAATCTGATCAAGCATGTCTTTAATCGCATCAATCAAGTCAGCTTCGGACAGGTTTTGCTTTTCAGCGGTATCGCGCCTGACGGCCACCACAGTTCCGCTGGCCATGTCTTTGGGCCCGATTTCGATGCGCACGGGCACGCCCTTCTTTTCCCATTCAAAAAACTTAGGCCCCGGGCGCAAATCGCGGGTATCAATCTTAACGCGTACTCCTTCGGCTATCAGCCCATCCGCCAAACCTTGAGCCTTGGACTGCACCGCTTCCAGTTCTTCCGGCGTGGTGCCGATGGGTATGATGACCACCTGATACGGAGCCAGCTTAGGCGGCAAAACCAAGCCCTTGTCATCGCCATGCGCCATAATCAAACCGCCAATCAAACGAGTGGATACACCCCAGCTGGTTTGCCAGCCGTATTGTTCGGTCCCTGTTTCATCTTGATATTTGACTCCAAAGGCCTTGGCGAAATTCTGGCCCAACATATGAGAGGTTCCGGCCTGCAGAGCTTTACCGTCGCCCATCATGGCTTCGATGCAATAAGTACGGACTGCTCCCGCGAATTTTTCCGACTCTGATTTAACCCCTGGGATCACGGGCGTAGCCATCATGCTCTCCGCGAAATCACGATATACATCCAACATTTGTTTGGTAAAATCTTCAGCTTCTTCTTCGCTGGCATGGACAGTGTGACCTTCCTGCCACAAAAATTCCGTGGTACGTAAAAACAAACGCGTGCGCATTTCCCAGCGTACAATATTGGCCCACTGATTAATCAATAACGGCAGATCGCGATATGATTCCACCCAGCGTGAAAAAACATCATACATGATGGTTTCAGAGGTGGGACGCACCACCAAAGGTTCATCTAATTTTTGACCGCCCGCGTGAGTTACCACTGCCACTTCCGGAGCAAAGCCCTCAACGTGCTGGGCTTCTCGCTTTAAAAAACTCTCCGGAATAAACAAAGGAAAATAAGCGTTCTGCACGCCTTTAGCTTTAAAACGCGCGTCCAAATCTTTTTGCATCAACTCCCAAATGGCATAGCCGTACGGCTTGATGACCATGCAGCCGCGCACCGGCGAATGCTCAGCCAATTCGGCTTGATCCACTACGTCTTGATACCACTCGGAATAATCCTTGGCTCGCGCAGTAATGGCCTTTTGTTCTTTTTTATCAGACATATTATTCATGTAGCATTTAGCAATCGTACAACGTACTTGGTACAACGTACAATGTGCTGGTATCGTTTCACGATATTTATAATATTAAATTCCATCCTCAACCCTGTACCTTGTACGTTGCACGTTGTACGAAATTACAACCTTGTTCTTTTATCATTCCGGCCTTATTTTAGCAAGTAAAAACCGGACGTTATCTACTCGCTATATGCGCCAAATGCTTTTTGCGCTCTAAGGCGAATTTCTTTTTATCATGGCCATACTTTTCAACCAGCATGGCCGTATAGTTGCCACCTAAAAAGTGAGGCAAGATCACATAAGCCGATCCTTCGCCATATAAAATATTTGCCTGCTCCAAAGTATGCGCTGTAGTAATAACCGTAGCCTTAGGATTAACTTTTAAGGCCTTGGTCAAAATCAAAAGATTGGCGTCATAATCCGGCAAAGTGCAAATCACGAGTTTAGTCTCAGCAAAATTCAGCTCGTCTAAAAATTCATTATCTTGCGCGTCTCCATATATAACCGGAATCTTTTTATTTTCTAGCTCGCCAATAACTGCCGGATCAAAATCAACCACCAAAAACTTCATTTTCATTTTCTTTAAAGTCGGCATAAAATCGCGCCCCACTCGATGACAACCAAAAAGCAAGGCGTCGTATTTCAAACGGATATTTTTTTCTTTGTAGGGCCGCGATTTTTCGAATATGCCCAAATATTTCTCCAAAAATTTATAGATATAATCCGCGTACAAGATAAACAAGGTTGAGATGGTAATAGTGACCACACCCACGGCCGTAATCAAAGTGATGACTTCCGGGCGTACGTGGGACATCTTGGCGGCCAGCAAAATCAAAATAAATGAGAATTCACTGATTTGCGCCACGGTTAAACCCGCGTAAAAACTTGTTTTTTTGGTATAACCCATGAGACCCATTAGAATCATGACAATCAAAGGGTTGCCCAGTAAAACAAAGACTGAAAATATCAAAGCCGGGCGCCACATCAAAGCTATAGCTTCCAGTTCCAAGCCCGCGCCCAACAAAATAAAAAACATGACAATAAAAAAGTCACGCAACAATTTCATTTTAGCGCTGATTTCATGATGATAGGGCGAAGAGGCCAGACACACACCAGCGGCCAAGGCGCCAATCTCGATAGATAAACCCAATTTAAAGAATAAAGCCGCCAAACCGATACCCCAGCCCACTGAAAACAGAAATAAAAACTCTTGCGAAGCGGCGAACATGCGGGTCAATCTGGGCAAAACAAAGATGGAAATAAATACCAAAGCTGCTACCACTACCACGGAACGCAGCAGAGTGTCCGTCAAACTACTCAAAGCATCAGCTCCTTGGGCCGTAGACGTAACCAGGATCAGAATCAACATGGCAGCCACATCTTGAACTAATAAAAAACCGATGGCGATTTTGCCGTATAGCTTGCCCAAGTCCCTACGGTCGGATAATAGTTTTAAAATTATGATGGTACTGCTGAAAGTTAAGGCTATAGCAATATACAAAGCCTCCACTGTACCAAATCCCAAACCTCTGCCAATTAAAAAACCGACCAAGGATGTAAAAATGATTTGCCCCAAACCAGTGACCACGGATATTCTGCCCACCTCTTTGATAACCTGTGGGCTTAAGCTTAAGCCCACAATAAACAATAAAGCCGTGATGCCAAATTGAGAAAAAATCTCCATGGTTGATTCGGAGCGTAAAATATTCAAAGCTGCCGGGCCAACCAAGATACCGCTCATGATATGCCCCAAAATCAAAGGCAGACGCAATTGCTGCATGACCACAGCCATGACAGTCGCGATGGCCAAGATTAAACTTATTTCTATGAACGCCTCCATGCGACTATTATATCATGTAACATATAGCATGTAACATGTAACAATATTTGCTACGTGATATATGTTGTAAGTTACATGAACGTCCCTCTTGCCAATTTAAATATGATGGCTTAATATATGCCCCATCCAATCAAATGGACGGTACGGGCGAGTGGCGGAACTGGTAGACGCACAGGACTCAAAATCCTGCGGTCGCAAGGCCATGAGGGTTCAAGTCCCTCCTTGCCCACCAACCTTCGCTGAAGCTTCGGCTGGCAGGCCAGCCGATTATCAGCCGGGAGAATAAGAAAAAACACAGGAAACTGTGTTTTTCTTTTTGCTCAAACTCTTTCGCGTTCAGCAAATCCAAATCTCTCAACCTCGACGTCTGCCGGGGGCTGATATTTCATACGGCTAAAGTTGGCACAAATCAATTCCTCTTTCAAAAACTGCCCCGTCTTACGACCAGCAATGACACGCCATAAAGAATTAGCGCGATAATATTGATTAGTCCGCACATCAAAAAGATAACGATGATCTTTCTCAACCACATGATAAGCATAATCCAGCTCATGATCAGCTCTAATCTCTCCCTTCAAATGCTCTGACGCAACATTAACATTAATCTGAAAAGAAATGTCAGTCGGATTATAAAATTGCAGATCCACATAATTATAAAAAATGGTCGCCCCTGAACCGAAAGGCAAAACTCGGCCCGAATCCGGAAACGCATCAAAACTATGATGATGGTGCTCTGCGACCATTAAAGGCGTATGCAAAACCATCCAATACAATAAATTAGCCATCTGGCACAATCCTCCCCCAATATCGGTTTTAGCTTCTCCGTCCTTTAAAACCATACCCTCCTTGTAACCTTTTTTAACCGTGGGCCTGCCAACCAGCTGCCAAAAAGAAAAAGTCTGTCCAGGCTTAATAACTACGCCATTAATCTTATCCGCGGCCAAACGCAGATTGGTAACTTTGTTAATCTGCAAGCGCATGTCTACATCGCCCAATTTTCTTAACAAAACAGATTGATGCGTAGTACATCTATAGGGCAGTTCATCCGACATTCTGGTGCGTGCGGTCTTTTTGGCCACCGATGACAAGCCGCGCCGAAAACGATGCGTTTCAACGCAGGCGGTATACAGCCAAGGATGGATTTGAGAGATAAGCTTGCGTGGCATAAACGTAAGAAGATAACAGATTTTAGTACTTCTGTCAACGGTTAGCGGGCTTAAATTATGACAAATCAAGCTTTGATCCATCCACTAATTATTTATCTCTATCTTGTTCAATTCTTTGTTCATATCCTTGCACGTCAACTTCGTTCTTTTGACCCTCTCCTTGTTTTAAAGCCATCCGCAATCCCGGATATTCAGCTCGTTTAGGCCGCTATACAGGAAAACCTCCGATCGTTTGTCTTGCAACCCGCAATTCTTGAATATCAGGAGTATCACCCGTCCAAAGAACTAGCTTAAATCTTAGCCATGCTAGATTGTTAATCTGAAAGATCTTGCGTTAAGGCACGAGGGTTTATCCTTATAATTTTGTCATCGCCTTGTTGCGGTTCGCTGCGTCCGTCGTGATTGGAGGTGGTGATGTAAATGAAACCATCGGGTCCTATTTTTACAGCACGTAAACGACCTTTATTGCGGGGAGATACCGCCAGGTGATCGACCGCGCCGCTTGATGCAATTTGCACAGAGTAGATGCTTTGACTGCGCAATCCGGCAAAATATAGAGTATTGTCCAAGTAGGCTAATCCAGCTGGTGCCCAAGTCTCGAGAGCCCCAGACTGCATAACTGGTGCGATCATGTCTTCTTCTTGCTCATCACCTTGAATCAACGGCCAGCCGTAATTTCCGCCTTTTACTATCAAGTTCAATTCATCGTAGCCAGACAAGATCCCTGACCGGCCGTGCTCAGTAGACCAAAGCCTCCCCTGTCCGTCCCAAGCCAGTCCCTGCGGGTTCCTATGACCGTAACTCCAAACTTCATTTTGCCAAGGATTACCTTCTGAGATATTGCCGTTGTCTTGAATGCGCAAAATTTTTCCCGCCAGAGAATTAAGATCTTGAGCCAGCATGGAATTCTGCGCATCACCGGTAGTGATATACAGTTGCCCGTCCGGACCAAAAGCCATGCGCCCGCCGTTATGGTTTTGGCTGGCCGGTATGCCGTCCAAAATGATTGTCGAGTTCGTAAGTTCATCATTGAATTCAAAACGCTCGACTATATTTTGGATCTGTTCGTTTACTCTGGAGGTTTTATAAATATATATCCAACGGTTATTTTCAAAATCTGGATGCAAAGCCATCCCCAACAACCCACCTTCGCCGAGGTGTTCAACATTCGGCACTAGAAATTTTTGTACATCTTCTCCTATTAGAACCAAATTACCGCTACGTTCAGTAACCAAAATCCGGCCATCCGGTAAAAACGCAATTTCCCAAGGTATGCTAAGGTTTTCAGCGATGATGGCTTGATTTTCAAACAAAAAATTTTGATCAACGTTGTTTTTTTGAACATTGGCTTGACCGGAGCGCTCACCATTATCTGTCTCTTGCACAATCCCAGTGTTCATTCCTGTTAAATATAAATAAACCAGGCCAAACAAAAATAAGACCTCTAAATTAACATACAAAAGATTATTTTTGTCTTTAGCCATATAATAATTTGGATCATTATAATGATAGCCGTTTTGGAAAATATCTCATGAATCCAGTTCTGACGCCGGCTATCAAGAAAATAGATCTATGAATACCTGATCTTCCTCCTCCAAAATACAAAATCATTTAAGCAAAGACACTCCTTCAGAAAGGGTAACAGTTTTAACGGCGGATAAATTAATATGGTCAACTATGGCTTGAAGAGTACCGGGAGTTGCGCTGTATTGTTCGCCGCTGTAATCGATTTTATGAAATTCTAGTATGACCCAACTACGGTCAGCAATGGCCTGATCTATGGCAGAGATGATTGCAGATATGGGTGTATTAACTTCGACGTGGATATCCATCAATGTATAAGGATCAGAATTGGTATAATTAAAACCCTCATTAACTGAACGAGCACCAATATATACGCCGGAGTTCTCGATGAATTGCCTTACTTCTGGATTATATTCGCCGTATGGATAAACAAAAATGTTAACAGGAGAAAATCCCATGGCCAACAAGTCATCGCGCGAACCGATGATCTCGCTCTGCAATCCGATTCCATCCAACTGGGGCAAGTGGGCATGAGTTCTACTATGTGAAACAATTTCATGGCCTGCGTTTCGCATTTCAATTATGGACTGTACATTCATGTAGCTGCTATAGGTAACCGCGCCACTTACAATGGCTTGAGTGGATTTGATGCCGGCTGCGGTCAAAATAGGAAAAGCATTGTCATAAACGCTCTGGAAACCGTCATCAAAAACAAGAGTTACCATTCCTTGGTCAAATTCTATTGAATCTAACATACTCATGGTGTAATTATCGGTTTCCAGCCAACCAATTGAAGCAATTAGGTGAAAAACCGTTACCTCTAACGCATTTTGCGGGACAGTGAAATTATAAAAAACATTAGCCCATGCTGAAGATGGAGGAAGCGAGCTTAACCAGGCGTATGAATATGAACCGTCAGTCAGTTTGTATTGAATAGTCAGTTCGCTGGAGATATTGGAACGGTAGTCGACTGAAAAGGCATAAGTCTTAGAAGGTTGGACGGTTACAGGGTCATGGATCCATTTGGCGTCGCCAGACTGGATTGAACTGATTTCAACGCGAGCAGCGCCCGCTCCATCACTGGCATCGGCCACCGGATAAATGAAATTGGCAGTCATTTCCCCCCAATAACTCGAAAACCAGTATTGCGGCGATTCGGGATCGGACGGATCAGGCACGTCCAGACCTGGATTAACAATTAAGTTGCCCGGATCGGTCGGCGGAGGCACTGTGCCTTGAGTCAAGATGTAATTATCGGTCTCCAACCAACCCACGGTATTTACCAGATGGAAAACTACAACTTGCATAGCATTGGCCGGCGCTGTGAATGTATACGTTGCGGTTTGGGTCCATTGGTTGGCGGGTGGCAGACTCGCAATCCACGCGTAGGTGTATGTACCGTCCAGCATTTTATACTGAAGCGTTATTTCACTTTGAGTATCAGATTTATACTGATCATTAAAGCTATAAATTGTACCGCCAGTAATATTGACAGGATCGTGAGACCATTTGGAATCGCCAGACTGAATTGAGCTGATTTCAACGCGAGACGCTTTAGTACTGCTTGAACCGGCAACTGGAAATGAATAAATAGAATTATTCTCACCCCAGCCACTCTGACTCCAACCCAAAGGAATTGCCGCTCCATTTTCAAAATCATGATTAGATATTAAGCTTGAACTCGAAGGCGGCGGCGGTTCTTCTTGTAATAGCAAACTAACGCTATCAACTGAGAGTTCTCCGACCTGATCAATAATATGAAAGACCGTCAAGCTGACCGCGCCGTCCGGCACTGTAAATTCAGACGTAAAAGGCGTCCAGTCCGCTGCCGGGGCAAGAGAATCTATGTATACATAGACATAAGTACCGTTAGACAATAAATAGCGGGCGTTGATTTCAGTGGTTATACCAGCGCGGTAGTGCGTTGTATAAACATAGGATCGACCCGGAGTGACTGCCACATCATCGAAAATCCATTTGGCATCACCTGTTCCATCCGTACTTATAACAACAGCACTTACCGCGCTGGACTGATTCATCCCCGGAGCAGGATAAGAAAAAGAAGCCTGAACGCCGCCCCATAAACCGGCCTGCCAATTAGCAGGTCTGGAAGGGTCGGTCGCCTCGACCTCTTCAAAGTTTGGGTTCTGTATCAGGTTAACTCCGGCCGCTAACGTGTTTGTTGGAAGTAAAAAAACCGCACCCATGACAATGGCACCTAGAAACAAAAGTGGGGCGGAAAATGATTTCATAAGAGATGAACCAAGCCAGAGACAGATTGTCTGGCTTAAAATTGCGAACATGCAATAAACTCATAATTTGACCTTATTACATAATTTCCTAGTTGGCAAGTGTATAATTATTTCGCTAAAATTAGAGTATATTTTAAGTTGTTAACAGATAGGCACATTTTATCGGATAAAAAAATTTTCAAGTCAGTGACAAACCGCAGAGCATAAATAACATTCACCCGAATGAGCATATACGCTGCGGTCGCTCGTTAACTAAGGCCAGTGAACGGAAAGCGAGCTGTAGCCTGCGGGACAGGCCAAATGTAGAGTTGGTTAATAAAAAAGCCGCGAGAGCGCGGTAAAGACGTTTAGAGTTCCTCTTCAGGAGCCGGCGGGGGCGGGAGGGTGCTGACCTTGCGAACTAAAACCTCAGACGGATCCGATGTCGGTTCTTGAACAAGCTGTTCGAGCATATTGACCACCGCGTCTCCATACTCAGGATCGGTCATAATTGTTTTTTTAATCTCAGCCACAGCCTCACTGATGACTTTCCGAGCGTGCTCGCTAGTAAAAAATCCAAGCGTATGTAGCAAAGTGAGCATGGAGTTTTGCAAGGAAGCATGGTACTCGAAGCTGCCTCTTTTGTCCCTGAATTCAGGCATGAGAACCGCACTAATAAAACTAAGGATTGCTTCGTACGGATGAGATCTTTCGTTCATTTTTACCCCCTTATATTAAACTTTGTAATATGAATCACAAAGTGTCAATCCTCACTCGCCTGCGAGGCGGGCTTGTTTCCAAGCGCTCGTGCGTCATTCTACACGGATTTTGGAACTAACACTCCGCGTACTGTATTATGAGTGTATGACCAAATCTAAAGATCTGGCTAAAATCTTTCTAGAATTTTCCTACTGGCACCAAATGAACAAGGAGGCTTTCAAGCCGCGGGCTTATGAAATGGCCAGCGAATCCCTGGAAGCTCTGGGCGATGAAGCGGATGAAACCTGGCGCCGTGGGGGTATTAAAGCCCTCAAAGAATTGCCGGGCATCGGCCAAAGCACAGCCGAAAAAATCGATGAGTATTTGCGTACCGGCCGAATCAAAGAATACGCGCGGATCAAAAAAACATTTCCGGTTGATATCTGGGGACTGGCTCAAATTCAAGGCTTGGGTGCCAAGCACATTCAGGAATTGTACCAATACCTCAAGATAAAAAACTTAAGCGACCTAAAAAAAGCTATCGGGCACAATAAATTACCAGCCCTGCCTGGCTGGGGCGAAAAAAGCCAGACCAAAATTGCCCGGCAGATAGAACTCATGGAGCATGAATCCGGGCGTCTGCCATTGGGCCGGGTTTTACCCGTGGCCGATGAGCTGGTGGAAAGACTGTCTCAAGTCCCGGGAGTTAAAAGATGCACGTATGCCGGATCTTTAAGACGACGGCAAGAAACCATTGGCGACATCGATCTTTTGGTCACGTCCCATGATCCGGAAAAAATTATGACCATTTTTACAAACATGCCGGAAGTTGAATCCGTGCATGAAAAAGGTAAAACCAGATCATCCGTCAGGCTAAAAATGGGCTTGGACGCGGACCTTCGCGTAGTGCCGGATAAAGTTTATGGAGCGGCCTTGCAATATTTTACGGGCGATAAAAGACATAATGTTTTATTAAGGGAACTGGCTTTAAAAAAAAGTTATAGTTTGAATGAATACGGGCTGTTCAGATTAAAAATAAAAGATAAAAAATCAAAGATAAAAAATAAAAAATCTCTGCGCTCCGGTCAGGATGACAGACACGGAAGCTTGGTCGCTTGTACGACAGAAGAAGCTATTTATCAAAAACTGGGCCTGGATACTCCCCCGCCGGAAATTCGGGTCGGTGATCAAGAGATTGTGGCCGCCACCAAACATCAGCTCCCCAAACTCATACCTTATGGTTCAGTCAAAGGTGATTTGCAGGTGCAGACCAACTGGTCTGACGGCAACGCGAGCATCGAAGATATGGCGCTCGAGGCCAAAAAACACGGCTTGGAATACATGGCCGTCACCGATCATACACAAGCTTTGGCCTTTATCCATGGTTTGGACGAAAAACGCTTAGCCGAACAAGGGCGTGAAATAGATAGACTGAATAAAAAACTTAAAGATTTTACGATTTTGAAAGGCACGGAATGCGACATCTTAAAAGACGGGTCATTGGATTTAACTGAAGCTGCTCGCAAAAAATTGAACTGGGTGGGCATCTCGGTGCACTCCAATTTTAAACTCACACGCGCTGAACAAACCAAACGTCTGATCAAAGCCATGTCCCAACCCCATGTCGACTGCTTGTTCCACCCCACTTGCCGTGTTATCAGCCGAAGAGAGGCTATCGATTATGACATGGACGAAATATTGGCAACGGCTAAAAAATACGGGATCCTATTAGAAATCGATGCTTTTCCCGACAGATCAGATCTGCGCGATCTGCACGTACGCATGGCCATACAAGCCGGCGTCAAACTGGTAATCGACACGGATGCGCACGCCCCCGAACATTTTGCCTTCCTGCCCTTGGGTGAAGCCATCGCACGCCGCGGCTGGGCTACTAAAGCGGATATTATTAACACTAAAAACATTAAACAACTAATGGCCTGGTTGGCTAAAAAAAGAAAATAAGCTATGAACATCGGGATATTATTCGCTTTTGGTGCTCTTTTTGGCTGGGCCTTTGGAGATTTTTTTATTCAAAAAACCGTTAGAAAAATCGGCAATATCCGGGCCTTATTTTATATAACGTCTGCCGGCGGTATTTTGATCCTGCCTTTTATTTGGCGGGAAATCATGCCCGCTTTTTCAGATACCTCCAATTGGCTTTTAATAATTATAGCCTGCGTTTTGGTGATGCTCACAGCTCTGGCAAATTTTCAAGGTTTAAAGCTCGGCAAACTGGCGGTGGTCATGCCCATCAACGGACTGGAGATCGTGGTAGCCCTGATTTTAGCTATCCTGATTGGCCAAGAAACATATGACTTAATTACATTTGGCTTCATTGTTTTGGTCCTTATTGGATTAACCCTGACTTCGGTCGACTCATTCGGAAAGATTAAACAGCTAAGACTGGAAAAAGGCGTGGCTTGGGCTATCATTGGAGCGATTGGCCTAGGGGCCAGTGATTATGTTATCGGTCATACCAGCCGTGCCTTTTCTCCACTATTTGCTATCTGGCTGACTCACTCGGCCGTGGCTATTGGCACGGGTCTGATCCTGCTTAAAACCCAAGCTTATAAACAAATCAAAAACGATCTCCAAAATTTCTTAGGTTTGATTGGCGCGCAATCATTTTTGGATAATGCCGCCTGGATCAGCTATGCCTATTCCACCATCTACATACCGATCGGCATCGCCACTACTATCAGTGAAGGTTATTTGGTTGTAGCCGTACTCTTGGGATTGGTAATCAATAAAGAAACCATCAAAATACATCAAGCCGCAGGCATACTGCTGACTATCTTGGGTATATTCGCTCTCTCGGGACTATAGATTTATATCCAGGTTCAATCTTGACTGACTGATCATTTTTACTGTAAGATAGGCGCGCAAAGAAATTTATGGGTGCCGGTATTCACTAACTTGCACCGAAGCGGCATTCGCGCCAAATACAAGTGCTTGTCACTCATTTGCGTCGGTATCACTCACCGTGTACCAACGCGGCATTCGCGCCAAATACAAACCTGCGGTTTGTGCTTGTCACTCATTTGCGTCGGTAGCTCAGCTGGTAGAGCAGGGGCCTCTTAAGCCCAAGGTCCTGGGTTCAAACCCCAGCCGACGCACCATCCCCCTTCGCGTAAAGCTAGGGGGATTTTAGTTTGTGGGGTTTGAAGGGCGGAGGACTAAAAATTTTAATAAAAAGTAGCCCGCAGAGGGGCTAGAGTATGAAGGCGTCCGGAGTAACCAGACGCGAAGATTCTTCGTCCGCACAGAAAACATCGAAGTACATGGCCTCGCCAGGAACCCAGGCAAATCCAACCATGATATTTTCCGTGACCATGGTGGACGTGCGCACAAAGACCAGATCATCCTCACTCTGGCTGGCGAAAGGCGGAGTTTCTTCGCGCCAAGCCGTGGCCGCAGCCGCGATGAAGGCGAACTGCGTGACGCTGGGCAGGATTAAACGGTGAAAAAAACCGCTTTGGTGAGCCGTTGTCTGACGATGCTCGTCCTCGTTCTTGAAGGTGCGGCCCGACATGATGAGCCAGTTTTCATCCGTAGCCACGGTTTTCACCAAGTAGTCGTGCGTGCTAGTTCTAGCTTTGAAGTCCATTCCGCGGCGAGCGAAGAAGGGGTAGACATGAGCATAAAGCTCAATGCCCCGCGGGCACCAGATCAACGTTCGCAGCCCGACCTTGACCTCTCGCAGCAGACGGCTTGAGGTAGCAGATCGCGCAAACCTGGTGGGCGTGTGGTACGGAACACGCAAGGACAGCATCAATCGAGCGTGATGAGCGGATCTGGCCGTCCAATGCTCACGCATACACGTTATGAGGTTGCAGACGGGAGTCAATTCTTCTCCCCAGACAGCGACCGAATCGCCATTACCCATCGCTTGAACTCCTTTCGATCTGTGCTCCATATTACTATAGCACAAATGCGCTTCACCAAAAAAAATTAACCGAATATATTCTTTAAAAAAATAGCGGTTCTATCTGCTTCATATCAGCAGTAAACCAATGTGTAAAATCAATATTTTCCACGCTCAAATACAAGCTTTTTAAAAAAACAAATATGGGCCCATCCGAAAAATGGATTTTTTGATTTATCCGTCATGTTTAAATTATTTTTTAATATACGGCTTGATGGGCCAAAGCAATAAAGAGCCGAAAAATGAAATTATGACCACGGTCCAGATCAAGATGGCAAAACCTTCGGTGGCCGCGATATAGCCTCCAACCGCCGCAAAAGCCGCGCTGGTTAAATCAACCAAAGTAAAATACACTCCCCACTCTGTGCCTTCCTTCTTCTTGTCGATATGGCGCGTGAACAAAGCCATGTAGGTAGGAAAAGTAAAAGCTGTAAACAAACCCAAGAAAAATTGGACAATATATAATTGCCAAGGAGTATTGATGAACAGATAAGCCAGTGGTATTAAAGCGATCAAGATGGAAAAAATGAACATCAACCAGTAGTCATCTTTCTCGCCTTTAATTTTATCAATAAAATGCGCTACTGGAATCTGCATCAAACTCTTAGTGAACAAATAGATGGCGGCCGCAATGCCAGCCACAGCCTCATTGCCCCCAATGATATAATCCTCAACAAAAATCGCGAATATAGGGCCAAGCAAACCGGCAGCGCCCATAATAACCGTATCTGATATAATTAAGAAACGGACAACCGGATTAACATCTTTAAGAAAATAGTCCCTAAAATTCAAAGATCTTTTTTTCATAAACACTAATAAAATACACCACGGGCGGGCATCGGACAATTGGCATAATTAAACAAGTGGTGCTAATATGCGTTTCTCAATATGACGGCTAAAAAAATTCCAGCTCAAAAATCCAAAAAGGTGATTATTTCGTGTGCCATCACCGGCTCCATACACACGCCCAGCATGTCGCCTTATTTGCCGGTTACCCCGGATCAAATTGCCGAACAAAGCGTGCAAGCCGCGCGGGTTGGAGCGGCCATCATTCATTTACATGCCAGAAAGCCGACTACGGGCGAGCCCACCTCGGATAACACGATTTTTTCCCAATTCATCCCACGCATAGAACAAGATTGCGACGCCATTATCAATATTTCAACCGGCGGAGGCTTGAGTATGAGCTTGGACGACCGCTTAAACGCTGCTCAAAAATTCCAACCCGAACTCTGCTCGTTAAACATGGGTTCCATTAATTTTGACGTGTCTCGCGCGGCTAAACCGGATGCGCATTGGAAAAATTCTTGGGAACAGCTCTTCCTCAAACAAACGGATAACATGGTATTTAAAAATACTTTTCGCGACATCGCCTATATTATCGATAAAATGAATCCGTTGGGCACCAGATTTGAATACGAATGTTATGACGTGGGTCATTTATATAATTTAGCGCATTTCGCGGAACAAGGAATCATCAAACCGCCTTATTTCATTCAATTTATTTTTGGGGTTATGGGCGGGATTGGCGCGGATACGCAAAATATGGATTTTATGAAACAAACCGCGGACAAGCTCTTTGGGAAAGATTATATCTGGTCCGTATTGGGCGCCGGCCGGCATCAATTCCCCATGGCCGAACATGCCATCCAGATGGGAGGCAACGTGCGCGTGGGCTTGGAAGACAATCTGTATATCGCCAAAGACCAATTAGCCAAAAATAACGCGGAACAAGTGCTGGCTATCAGAAAAATGATTGAACAAAAAGGCTTGCAAGTCGCGGGTCCGGATGAAACGCGGGATATGCTGGGGTTGAAGGGGAGGTAGGCCAAGCATCGTTTTTACAACACTGTAAAATATGTATTATTAAATACCCCTTCGGGGGTGTTTTGCTTTTAAATAATTGGCAACAATTTGAGAACCATTGACAACCCGCATCTTTTCCCTCAAATTAGAGCCACAAAAATCCGGAGGACACCATGCTCGATACAACCCACGATACCCGATTGAGCCGCGGTCAACGCATCTGTGTGAGACGGATTCTGAAAAAAATCCGCCAAGCAAGCGTCCACTCCTCCGCCTCCGTGTCAGAACGCCACAAGCAGCGCGCCAGTGTCGGCCAGGCACTCTTGGGCGAACTCTCGGCCGCAGAAATCGTGAGCAGCTGGACAATCTCGAAGCAACAAGCGCTCAAAGCGCCGGCCATGACTGACAACTGGTGCTCAGAATGCTATAGGAATACGCCGCATAAAAACGGCGTCTGCACCAGACACGAATCAGTCTACTGCTCGGTCTGCCGCCGCTCCACCCTGCGCTTCGATGGAAGTCCCTGCCGCAGCCACATCAGTCACTGGTGTTCAAGCTGCGCCGCCACCCGCAACTTCGTTGACGGCCTCTGCGAGAAACGTCATTCGCACAGATACGGTTCGGATTGGTAACAGACCTCGACGCAAGCTCACGCAGAACCTGCGTCTTTTTTATCAAAAAACTTCTTTCTCGTTCAAAACTCATATAACAAAAAACCTCTTACGAGGTTTTTATGGTGCACCCCAGACGATTTGAACGTCTGGCCTCTTCCTTCGGAGGGAAGCGCTCTATCCAGCTGAGCTAGGGGTGCGTGCACAGCGCATAATAGGCAGGATCAATCTTTTTGGCAAGCTCCCCCTACCCCATACCTGACATCAATCGTCTGAAAAATATTATATTATACAAAGCCATATTAAGCGGCAGATCCCAAGTGCCCAATAAATCGACTTGTTCCCCTCCCCAACCGGCCTTAAAGCGAGTTATGCCTTCCCAATTTTTTTTATACAAAGGATTTGATTTGAACTCCGGATTGACCCCCCACATATCATACCAGTGATTACCCTCTTGTTTGGCGGCTTTAATCGCCTCCCAGTGCAAGGCATAGGGTGCCATGGCCTGACGCATGAGATGAGACGAAGCCCCATACAGATAAGTTACGGTTTTGCCATACATGACCTCAATATCAGCGGCCAACATGGCACCGTTCAGTTCCACAATTCTTAAACGCGCCATGTTAGCGGCCGCCAAAGTCTGTAAAGTTTTATACAAATAATCGGGCGCGTGTTGCACAAAACCACCGCGAGTCTCGGTTTCTTGCATTAGTTTTAAGAAACGATCAATATCAGAAGGATGAGAAGTGATGCGGGTAGTTACCCCATGCTTGGCCGCCACCCGGATGTTGTAACGTGTTTTTTCGTGCATGCCGGCCAGCAACTGTTCTTCGGATAAATATAAATCCAACAGGCGGGTGCTGGACGGGCTCATGGAGTAAGTCCGCAAAAATCGCGGCGGCAGATATCTGATTTCCGATTCTTGTTTGATCAAAGGTTCCATGCGCCAAAATAAACAACTCGGCAAACGGCCTTTTTCATGCATCAAACTCAATAACTCGGTCAAGACCTGTCTATAATCTTGTTTCTCGATTTCGGGCGCAAATAAAGGCCCACGAGGTGCAAACCAATAACCTAAGCCTAGAGCCTTAGGGCGATATTCGCCTTGCACTGCGCACAGCCATTTACCCTGTTCATCCGTTAAAACCAATCTTTGAATTTTTACGCCTTGCGTTTTACGAAACTCCCCCCAAACCCAGGACTGCGTAAATTGAGCCCAGGGTTGTCCCAGCTGAAATATCTCCCAATTGGTTTGATCATTTATTTCCAATAATGGCATAGAGGTTATTTGCTCAAATACTTCAAAGCCGCGCGCACTCGTTCTCCGGGATCTTGGATCTCGGCTGGAATTTGTTTGGCCGCTTCTCTGGCTTGAAAAGCCGTGTAGCCTAAGCTGGTTAAAGCCGCGACCGTCTCGCGGTCTGCCTCTTGCTTAGTCCCCACCTCTACCAATTGACCTTTAAGTTCTAGCACGATCTTTTGAGCTGTTTTTTTACCCAAGCCCGGGATGGAAGCCAGCCAATCAACATCACCTTGGACCAACCTCTGGCGCAAACCATCCAAATCCGAAGCACCGCAAACAGCCATAGCCACCTTGGGTCCTACACCGGAAACGTCCAATAATTTTTCAAACAGAACCATTTCTTCCATACTTAAAAATCCGAACAAATCATACGCATCTTCGCGGATATGTTCGTGAATATAAACCTTAACATTCTGGCCTACGGGCGTGGAAGCCAAGGTGCGTGAATGCGCCCGTAAACGATAGCCCAGACCATTGATTTCCAAAATAAAAAAATCCAAATGGATTTCCGTCACAGCGCCGAACAAAGTAGCCAACATACGTCACCCAGCATAGCTTATTTCCAGTATAAAATCAAAACGTACATAGCGTACTTAACGTCCATCGCGTCCTCTCATGTACTTAACGTACCTAGCGTCCCACGTCCCACGTCACAAAATATTTAGCACGTAGCATATAGCAATCGTTGATTATATATTCTTTTCATCATTTGCTTCTATCAGAGGTTTTAATATATAAAAAAATCCCGCCTAAGGAGGCGGCGGGGAGAGTGACAATAATGCTTTAGTTCTACACAAAACACGGTACGTATATCGCACCCGCTCTGGAAAATTATCCGCTCTCATCAGAAAGGGACGCTCCGTTCTTTCGATATAAATTTTTTGCCAATGTGATTTTCGTTTAATGAGCAATGGACCGCCCAGGCAGGCAACAGGGTACGGATCAATAAGCCATTCTTCGTCTAACGAAATCAGCCAACTGTGCGGACTGACACCGGCAAAGACCCCAAAACGACTTTGCAACTGATCGAAATACAGCATGGCCAGGGACTCACTTAACTCGTGGCAATCAATTAAGCGTCCTTTTTTTAGGTAGAATGACGATCTCAGAAGCAACCCTTCAATCTCTTGAAAAAGTTGTAAAATCTCGTCAGGAACTTTTTTGTAAAGAGCATGTTCCATGGAGACCTCCTAACCCGTTTCGGACATGCTATTGGTATAAAGGATTGATGTCAATATTTTTCGTCATTAATCTTATTTTTTTGTTTTACAGTAACATAAATTTGACTTTAATAAGCTAATATTTTAATATTTATTTGTTGTCGCATTTTATCGTCAATTATCTTAAATTAACATGAAAATAGACAAAATACTGGCGGAAATGGGCCTATCGGGAAACAAGAGCCTGGTTTATCTTGCGGCTCTTGAAATCGGCACCGGCTCCGTACAAGATATTGCAAAAAGCTCAAATCTTCCACGTACGACCGTGCATGAAATACTGTTATGGTTGAATAACCAGGGACTGGTTAGCATAACCAACCGTGGCAGAACACGAATATTTAGCACGGAATCTCCAGAAAAATTATTGGGCATTTTAAAAGAAAAAGAGCGTCGACTTAATTTGATCATGCCTGAACTCATGTTATACATGGGCACGGCTAAATCGCGTCCGCGTGTTCGTTTCTATGATGGCGTACAAGGCGTTAAAACAATTTTCGAAGATACGCTGACGGTTAAGAATAAAATCCTTCTTGGCATACTTTCCATGGAAGACCTATACAAGATACCTGGCAAGGATTTCATGGAAAGATACGTTAAACAAAGGGTCGAAGCGGGAATAAAATTGAACGTTGTTCGTTCAGAAATGAAAGATGTGGAAGAGGTGTGGCCCGCCAGCAAAGAAGAAAACCGAGAACTCCATTATGCGCCTCACGGTTTTATTTTTCCCATGACCATGTATCTTTATGATTATAAAGTCGGAATTATCGGCACTCAAAAAGAGACTTTTGGCATGATTATTGAATCTGCGGATTTTTTTCAAACACAAAAAAATTTGTTTGAAATTTTATGGCAAGTAACTAAAGTGGTAAAACAAAAATAACACACCAAAACGTACTTAGCGTCCTCTTGCGTCCATCACGTACCTGGCGCACTTAACGTCCGACGTCGGATGCGGCTCCGCGTTCGTGAAAGCGATGGTGGGTATGTATGACGGTTGTGGTTGTGGCTTGGAGCAGTCGTTCGCGAACGACACCCCGCAGGACGCTATTATGTAAGTTATCAATTGTTACTTAAGGTGGATTCCCGATTTAATTATTTAGCTCATTAAGCCTATCATCTACTTAGCCGGGAATGACAATATTAGTTTTGACTTGGGGCGTAGGACGTCATGTACGTGATGGACGTTATGTACGCTAGGTACGTTAATTACGTTCATTTATATGTTTCATAAAAAACACCTCGTTTCGAGCGAGTTCCAGCATAAGAGCTGGTTGCTCGAAACGAGGCTAGTGGATGTCCGGAGGAGGCGTGCCCGGAGGCAGGCCATCGACCGTCCAAGTTTCATCCCTGACCGCGGGACGTGTGCGGCGCGTATTCACGGCTTTACCCGAATTACGCGATTCGTTGGATGACTCAGGTACTGCTCCACCGAAGATGGTTGGAGCAGCCGAAGGTACGACGGGCTCAGGCTGGCCTGAAGCTAATGGGACAGCTTCGGCTTGTACCGGGGTTTCGACTTTCGCGCTGCCCGCTGGCCACCATTTGTCTTTGGTGATCAAGCCAGCGATGGCCACGATGGCCAACAATATGGCGACCATCATGAGCTTGAAACCCCCGCCGGACTTGGCCGGTTGCAGAGGCGGAGCCGGCTCTTGTACCGAAGCAGGCGGAGGCGGAGCCGGCGGTTCTGACACCGGTAGATAAGCCACCTGCACAGGCGGATAAGCCACGGGAGCCGTTGGCTGGACAGCTGCCGGCAAGGGCGCCGGCGCTGAAATTCGCACTTCCGAAGGCGGAGTCAGACGAGGCCGAGAGGCCCGCCCGGTGGCGAATTCGCCTGATGAACTGGTCTTGGGCTTGCGAGCCGTGACAGGCAAAGCAACTACGCGTTGAGGTCGGCCTGGATTGGCAGACTGCGCATGAACCTCAACCCGATTCTCGGACGGAGTGGCCCGAACCGGTCTCTTGGCGGCAACAGGACGCGTTGCTCTTTCGGCCGGCGTCTTCTTGACCACATCCACCCTACGCTCTTTGGGCGTGATCCTAGGTTTGGGCGGCGGAGACGGGATGTTCATGGTCCGGTCGAAGAACTCCTGTGTAGGAGTCTTTTTGACCGAAGCCTCCACAGTCTCGGCTCGCTTGTCGTGTAGCGGTGGCCGTGAGCTGATAGAAATCTGTGTTTCTGCCATGCCCACTTGCTCTCTCAGAATCTCTTTGAGCATGTGAGCCGCTTCCCTCATGGAGGGCCGCATCTCTGGCTCAGGGTGCAACCCGCGCCTGACCAACAAGATCAAGTCATCAGGAATTCCCTGCCGAAAGTCAGAGATGGGACGGTAGGTCATCTCACCCCTCTGGATCTTGGTCCAGCTGTCCACGCAGGTGTTCAGCTTGAGATCCGGAAAAGGCAGACCACCGGTCAGACCCTCGTACATCATGACCCAGAAGGCCCATTGGTCGTTGCCGGGCATGAAGTTACCCAGGCCTTGCTCCGGACTCATGTAGAACAGAGTACCCAGAGTGTTGCCCGTGGTAGTGAGCTTCTTGCCCACGATTTCGGCTGCCAGGTCCATGACCTTGGCCGTGCCGAAATCCGCCACCAGCGCATTCCAGCTACCGTCCACTTCTCTTTCGAGCAAGACGTTGCTGGGTTTCAAGTCCCGGTGAATGATGCTCTGGGCATGCGCGTAGGCGATAGCCTCGGCCACACCCACCATGATCTTGAGCAAGACATACAGTGGCACGTACGAGCCGGAAACCGTGGAGCTGGTCTCAATCAGCTGATCCAGCGTCATGCCAGACTCGACCCATTGCAAAACGCAGACCAGGATTGATTGCTCGTCATTGACGCGCACCACCTCTGTCTCCAGCATCCGTAGGATGTTGGGGTGGTTTAGCATCGCGTGAACCAATAGCTCACGACGAAAACGCGCGTTCAGGTCAGGTCTGATCTGCTGGAGCACTTTCAGGCCAACAGTTCTCATGTCCTGAAGGTCCAAGGCCTGGTAAACCAAGGCCTGCCCGCCCATCACGGGGTCGCTCAGAATCTCGTATCGTTCGTTGATGATTTCGCCTGTTCTGAACATGGCCCCGCTCCTTTGCGGTTAGATTGTCGAAGCTTCCCCCACCATTAGGGGAATAACTGAAATTAGCCTAAAAAGTGATATTTGTCAAGACATAATAACAAACCTAAAAAAAATATTTAGGCTAATATTAGCCTAAATATTTAAATTGGATTATGTTTTTGCCGGCGTTTTCTAGCCTATTTTTAAGCCAATCGGCTTATCATCCCATTTAAACACCTCAATCCCCTCTGATTGCATGTCCAAATCCATACGCACCTCATGGGCGCGCACTTCTGCTTGAACTGCCGGCTTAAGCTCATCCAACCACTGCACCAAGTCTTGATCTTCTGACCCGACAGCGAGAGCTATCGTGTCGTCCGGAGTCAAACCCGACTGCTTGCGGAGATGCATGACGTGGCGCACCAACTCACGATAAAAACCTTTCTTTTTTAATTCAGGCGTCAGATTCACATCCAACATAATAGACCAAGGCTCAACCTGCTTATCCTCGGCTATTTCAACCGTCACTTGTTCCACATTCAGTTCATCTTTGATCAAACTCAACAAATCACGCCTGTTGGTTAACCGATCTACTTCGCTGTTATCTTTCATGAGAATTTGCAGAGCGGCCAAGGCTTGACGTACCGGCATTTTAGCTTGAACACGTTGCTCCAAACCTGCCGTCACCACGGCACGCAGCCAAACCATGTCTTGTTCCAGTCTTTCATCAATCACCCGCTCATCACACTTAGGCCAACGATCCAAATGCACGGACATTTTTCCGCCGTCCAAATCCTGATACAAACGCTCGGCGAAAAACGGCGCAAAAGGAGCTAAGAGTTTGGAAATTTGCAACAGCACTTCGCGTAAAGTCCGCAAAGCATCCAAAGCATCATCTTTATCTTGTTGCTGTTTCATTCTTTCTCTGGAACGCCTTAACCACCAAGTGGACAAATCATCCACCAGAGGACGTATGGGGCGCAAAGCCCCGGCCAATTCATAGCCATCCATTTTTTCGGTCATCTCTTTAGTAACGGCTTCCAGACGTGAAAAAATCCAGCGATCTAAAACATGCATGCTGCGCGGTTTGGATATTTCAACTCGTTCGTCACCCGCGTAGGTTAAATAAAACTGGCGCACATTCCACAGCAAACCAAAAACCGAACGTTGCAATTGCGCGCATTCATCGTCTGAAAAATTAATAGCTTCAGCCTGCATGACAGGTGATGACAACAGATAAAAACGCAAAGCGTCCGCTCCAAACCTATCCATCAATTCATACGGATCCGTAAAATTCTTTTGCGACTTAGACATCTTCTTGCCATCCTCGGCCAGAATCATGCCTGTGGCCACGATGTTCTTAGCGGCCGGCTTATTGAACAAACCCGTGGCCAAAACATGCATGTTATAAAACCAACCGCGCGTTTGATCTTGAGCCTCACCGATAAAATCGGACGGAAAATGCGAATCGAATTTTTCGCGTTGTTCAAACGGATAATGCACCGAGGCATAAGGCATACTGCCGGATTCAAACCAACAATCAAAAGTAAACACTGTACGTTTCATGATGCCTCCGCAATCACATTTGAATTCCACGGCATCAATGCCCGGGCGATGCATGTCCCAGCCTTTGGGCAGTTTGCCTCCGGCTGCTTCTTTTAATTCATCAATGGAACCGATTACTTTTTTAGCCTCGCATTGATCGCACAACCAGACCGGCATGGGAGCGCCCCAATAACGCGTTCTTGAAATGCACCAATCAGGCGCGGTCTGCAACCCCTTGCCAAAACGTCCGTCCTTGAAAGATTCTGGCACCCAACTGATTTTTTTAGCGGCTTCCAGTAACTTGGGACGCATTTTATCAATATCCACAAACCAGGCGGTTTGCGCTTTATACATCAGCAGACTGTAGCATCGATAACATTCGGCCACGCTATGCACGATTTGAACATTACTAACCAGCAAATCACGATCTTTTAGATCTTGCACGATTAAGGGATCGGTCTGTTTAACCGGCAAACCCGCGTAAACTCCCATTTCGGGCAACATACGACCTTCGTCGTCGACAGTCAGAAGCACGGGGATTTTATGCACCTTAGATGCATTAAAATCATCTTCACCAAAAGCAGGTGCCGTATGCACCAAGCCGGTGCCGTCTTGAGCGCTGACATAAGGCATGTCCACCACTCTGAAAGCTTCTTGATCTTTGGGTAAAGGCAAAAATGAATACAGAGGCTCATAACGCCAGCCAATCATTTCTTTGCCCGTCAAACGCCGTTCCACATGCACGGGTTGGCCATAAGCATTTTGGCCGCTCAAGTCTTTTTCAATATAATCTTTCAACACCTCACTCAGCCTGTCTTGCGCCATGATCCAAAATTCATTTTTTTCTGGTATACGGACTTTGACATAAGCCAAATCAGGATTAACGGCCACGGCCGTGTTGGCCGGCAAGGTCCAGGGAGTAGTGGTCCAAATCAACAAATAGGTATTTTCTTGATCCAGCACCTTCAGCTTAACCGTAATAGACGGATCTTTTTCATCACGATAAGAATGCCCCATAGTAACCTCTGAATTGGATAATGGAGTGGTACACCTGGGGCAGTAATAAGACACTCTGAAATCTTTATAAACCAAACCCTTTTTATACATTTCCGAAAAAGCCCACCACACGGACTCTATATAAGAATCGTCCATGGTTTTATAGGCATGATCCATGTCCACCCAACGACCGAAACGCCGGATGTATTTGCGCCATTCTTTATCATACATTAAAACCGAAGAGCGACAGGCCTCATTGAATTTATCAATACCATAATCCAAAATATCCCGCTTGGAACCCAACTTCAGTTGCTTCTCAATCATGTTTTCAACCGGCATGCCGTGGCAATCCCAGCCCCAGACACGTTCTACCCGGTAACCTTGCATGGTCCAGTATCTGGGCACCGCGTCTTTTAACGCGCTCTGCAATAAATGGCCATGATGCGGCAAACCCGTGGCAAAAGGCGGGCCATCATAAAACACGAACAGTTTGTTTTCCTGTCTTTCGTCTATTGATCTTTGAAAAATTTCTTTTTTGTCCCAAAATTCCAGAATTTCTTCTTCCATTTGCGGGAAGTTGGGAGCGTTGGAGGGGGTTGGTTTAGGATTTGGCATACGCGCATATCTTGCGGGAAAAAAGCTTTATGGTCAACTCATCGCATCTCTAACATCCATAACGCACTTAGCGTACTTAACGTACCTAGCGTCCATCACGTCCTCTCACGTACACAACATGCTTAACGTCGCACGTCCCCGCGTCAGACCAATGCGAGGCTGCCCTATCATACTGACCCCCTTCGTCATCCTGAATTTAGTTCAGGATCTTTTAACTTACCCCTCGCTTCTTACACTCCTGTCATCTCGACCAACGTGGAGAGATCCCTTGGGCTTGATGAGCTAAAGGGATTTCTCCACTTCGTTATCACTGTGGTCGAAATGACAGATGATCTAAATAAAAGGGTTCCTGCCTTCCCACTTCGCTAACCCAACTTCGCATAAAGCTTCGATGGATTCAGCTCCTAGGGACAGGCCTCAGGAATGACCATATTGGTTATTACGTAGGAAGTAGGACGTTATGTACGCTAGGGACGCGATGGACGTGAGAGGACGTTTTCAATTTATTTAATTCGTAATTTTTAATTCATAATTGTATAATGGTTTTATTATGAAAATTCACCTTGCCGCTGACCATGCCGGATTTGAGCTTAAAGAAAGGATCAAGGCTTTACTAGCCAAAAAAGGGCATCAAGCAGTCGATACGACCCCTGACTTCAAAGAAGGTGATGACTATCCACTGGCAGCCAAAGCCTTTGCCAAGCAGTTAGCAGGGCGCGGGACGAGCGGCGCGGGACGAGCGGCGCGTGGCATATTATTGTGCGGCAGCGGCGTGGGTGTTTGCATCGCGGCCAACAGGTATAAAGGTATACGCGCGGCCGTTGGCCATACAACCGAAGAAATCAAATTGGCACGCGAACATAATGACATCAATGTACTATGTTTGCCGGGCAGGAAACAAACAGATGACAAAGCACTTTTAAAAATGATTGACGTTTTTTTAAAAACCAAAACCTCATCGGCCGATAGACACGCAAGACGCGTCAAGCTGCTTGGATAAACCAATCGTCATCTTAAGCGCAACGCAGTAAAGTCTAAGATGGGTCAGGTTCTAACCGACCTACTTCGAGATGATAATTTTATTTATTATGAAAAACGAAATAATCCCAGCCATCCTCACCAAGCAAAAAAGAGAATTTATGCGTCTTTTAGAGACCGCCTCTTTATTGTCCCAAACCGTACAAATAGATATCATGGACGACTTGTTTGTGGACAACCAAACGCCCAAGAGTTTAAATAATGGAAGCTGGTGGGCCGAATATCTCATCAATCACCCTGATCAGACATTACCGGACGTGGAATTACATCTGATGGTCGTAGACCCATGGCCAATTATCAGAGAATGGCATGAGTATGCCGAACTAAAAAGAGTCATTTGGCACGTGGAAGTCCCTATCGATCACTCGGCTTTAAATGAAACCGTGCACAATTTACGAATACAAACAGGGTTGGCTATTAATCCAAATACCGGACTAAAAGAAATTACGCCGTTCATTAATCCTAAAACAAATTCCAATCCGGAATTCGTGGATCAAATCTTGATCATGGGGGTGAACCCCGGATTTTCCGGACAGTCTTTCAAACAGGAAGTCTTAAAAAAAATATCCAAACTGCGCTCCAAGTTTCCAAAAATAAATCTGGGCGTGGATGGCGGAGTCAACCTTTCCAATATCAAACATATAAAACAAGCCGGAGCCAATCGGTTTAACGCGGCCGGTGCCATTTTTAAAGCTCCAGATCCTCAAACCGCTTACCAACAATTAATAAAAGCAATCGCCTAAAACAAATAGGTCACGCATCTGCCATACTGCAACTAAGTAGTATGACCGCGACTATTAACGCTGGCTAATTTTGTTACAAGCTTTATGCTATAATCACATTAATATGAAGTATAAATATTTATTTGCTTTAGCGGCCACATTTTTGTTCGCCGCCCAAGCCCAAGCCGCGACCTTGTCCCCCGGAGATCTGATCAAAGCTTCCGGACCGGCTGTTTATTATTACAGCCAAGAGGGCAAGCGTCTGGTCTTTCCAAACGAAAACACGTACAAGACTTGGTACGCGAATTTTTCAACAGTCAAGACCATCACGGATCAAGAACTGGCCGCCATCACCATGGGCGGTAATGTTACTTATAAACCAGGCGTTAAATTGGTAAAAATAGTCAGCGATCCCAAGGTCTACGCCGTAGCTGCGGGCGGGACTCTGAAACACGTCACCACCGAATCACTGGCCGCGACTCTTTATGGAACGGATTGGAATACAAAAGTCGATGATATCTCTGACGGCTTTTTTAACAATTACCAAATGGGAAGCGCGATAACTAATTATCTGGATTATTCACCATTCCTGCAAAGCGGAGTATTAAATATTGACGCGGATCGCGCGGCCAAAGATACAACTCCTCCGCCGGTTTGCGAAACCTGCAATCCTGAACCGACTACACCCACCACCACCCCAGAAACAATCCAAGTTTCCCTGACAGCTTCACAAAACAAGGTTAAAATCAACGACATAGTGACGTTTACCAGTTCAGCCGAATACTTATCCAGCATTAAAGAAATCCGTATTTATTTTGATAATAATCTAGTGACGGCTTGCCTGAACGCCAACATCTGCTCCGGAGATTATGCCATGCCTTCAGTTTTAGACAAGGAAACTTACCAAGTAAAAACCGAGGTCACGGCTCTGGACACGACCAAAGAAACCAAGATTCTAGATCTGGCGAGCGCCAGCTCAACCGAACCTGATCCAGAAGTAGCTATTCAGGTTGACAGAGAAATAATCGAGCCCGGGCAAACAACCGGCATTACCGTACAAGCCGATGAAACGGTTGATGTTAAAGAAATCACCATCTTTGTGGATGGAGTTGCTAAAAAAGGCTGCAACTACTCAGGGCGTTCCTGCAAATGGAGTCAAATATTTGATGGTTCCATTGGCACGGAATTCACCACCTACGGCATCGTCACCGGCGTTTCGGGTGTTACTTATCGCAGTCAAACCAAAACCATCAAACTGGCCGCCAACAGCATCCCTCATGTCATAATTGAAACCGGCAAAACTTATATTCTAAAAGGCGAAAGCATGGAAGTAGTGGTCAGCGCCTCTGACGAAGATGGAATTCAATCCATAGACATCCTGGACAGCCAAAAAAGCATCCTCAAATCTTGCTCCGGAGCCGCGCCCTGTGTTTTGTCTACCGGGCCATGGACGACCGAAGGTATAATCACTCTTTGGGGCCGTGCCACGGACATACCAGGATCGTCCAATGAACAATCAATTCAGTTTGAGGTTAGATAATCACATTGACTCACTTATTCATTCATGACATTAATTAATGTCTGAACTAATCATTAATTTTTTTACTCTCTATGTTTAAAAAATTAGCTTCGTTGATGGCCACCGGTGCTTTGGTCGCCTCAACTTTAATGCCGGCCGCCGCCTCGGCAGCCGTCACCAGGTCATTTAATCCGGGCTCTTTAATCAAAGGCTCAGGATCGACCGTTTATTATTTTGCAGAAGACGGCAAGAGATATGTGTTCCCCAATGAAAAAACTTATTTCACTTGGTACGAAAATTTCGACACCGTGATCCAAATTCCGGACGACATGTTGTCCACCATGCCTTTGGGTAAAAACGTAACCTATCGCCCGGGCAATAAAATGGTCAAAATAACTACTGACCCTAGAGTTTATGTAGTTGACCGCGGAGGAATGTTAAGACACGTGGATAGCGAAGAAATAGCCGAGACGCTCTACAACATCAATTGGGCCAATCAAATTGATGATGTACCGGACAGCTTTTTCACGAATTACAAAGTCGGCAACAAGATTGAATCAGCCAGTGAATACAGACCGGCGGATATCATGGCTGGAACAACCACCATCTCGCAAGACAAGGGTTTTGACGACACCATGGCCGCCATCTCAATCGGCAACACCATGACCGGCTTCGTGCCCAACGGCATGACCATTAAAAGAGGTACGACCGTAACCTGGACCAACCAAGACAGCGCTTCTCATAGCGTGATCGGCACAGGCTTTCAGTCAGATGCTTTGGGTTACAATAAATCTTATACCTTCAAGTTCAATAGCATTGGTTCGTTCGAATATAAAGATGGAATCAACCCCTCCATCACGGGCAACATCCACGTGGTGCAATAAACACCATCAGCAGCACCAAAGCCTCATCTCAAAGATGAGGCTTTTTAATACCTGTATTATTTATGCTACAATCATATTCAATATGGCAAAAAACCTTCAACAAATGAATAAGATCGCCAATTCCATCCGCCAGGACATTATCAAAATGTTGGTTACAGCCGGATCCGGGCACTCGGCCGGACCATTGGGCATGGCCGATGTGTTGACGGCTTTGTATTTTGGAGGAGTGGCCAATCTGGACCCCAAAAAAAGACACTCCCCTGATCGTGATCGCGTCATACTCTCAAATGCTCACATTTGTCCGGTCTTGTATGCCACTCTGGCTCACCGGGGGTATTTTCCAAAATCAGAACTCAAAACATTGCGCAAACTAGGCTCCCGTCTGCAAGGTCATTCCAACAGCCATTTTGATATTGGCATAGACACCAGCGGCGGACCATTGGGACAGGGATTGTCACAAGCCATAGGTTTAGCCCTCGCCTCTCGCCTGAACAATAAAAACGACGCGGGACGACTGGGACCCTCCTTCGCTGAAGCTTCGGTGGGCAGGCGTGCGATGCGGGACGTGCGACGCAATTACCACACCTGGTGCCTGATGAGCGACGGTGAATTCGACGAAGGCCAGACTTGGGAAGCTTTAATGCTGGCCGGTAAATTAGACTTGCGCGAAGTAACCATTTTAATTGACCGTAATAACATTCAAATAGACGGCTATACGGAAAAAATCATGCCTCTGGAGAATTTTTCAGACAAACTTAAAGCCTTCAATTGGTTCGTGATAGAAGTGGATGGGCATAATATCCGTGAAATTTTGGATGCCATGAAAAAAGCCAAGGCCATGGCCGCCAATCCGACCGCCATCATTTGCCACACCATCCCGGGCAAGGGCGTGGATTTTATGGAAAGCCAATTCGAATGGCACGGCAAGCCGCCAAGTCCAGAAGAAGCACGCCGGGCCTTGCACGAATTAAGAACCTTGGGCGGCAAAATTAAATCCGAACACGAATAAAAATATGAAGCTAGTTAAACTCAGTGATTTTTGGATGCATAAAACAGCAGAAAAGCGTCCCACACGCGATGGCTATGGAGAGGCTTTGTTAGAACTGGGAGAAGCTAATCCACAAGTCGTAGTTTTGACTGCGGACCTAGCCGAATCCACTCGAGCCTTGCCCTTTGGCGAAAAATATCCTGACCGATTTATTGAGTGCGGGGTGGCCGAGCAAAATATGATGGGGGTAGCCGCGGGTCTGGCTTTAGGCGGCAAAATTCCCTTCGTATCTTCATACGCTGTTTTCTCACCCGGACGCAGTTGGGATCAGTTAAGAGTTTCGGTTTGTTATACCAAAGCCAACGTGAAAATTGCAGGCGCGCACACGGGCATCAGCGTGGGCCCGGACGGAGCTACCCACCAAGCCCTGGAAGACATGGCCATAACCCGCGTCATACCTAACTTGGTTGTTATAGCCCCTTGTGATGCCGAAGAAACCAGAAAATGCACTTTGGCGGCCGCAGCCTATCAAGGACCTGTCTATTTTCGATTCGCGCGCGAAAAAACTCCGGTCATGACCGTTAAACAAACACCTTTTGAAATCGGCCAGGCCTATGTTTGCCGTGAAGGCTATGATGTGACCTTGATAGCCGCCGGACCCCTGCTCCATGCGGCTTTAATGGCTGCCGAAAAACTAGCCGCTAAAGGCATAGAAGCCGAAGTCATCAACAGCCACACCATCAAACCCTTAGACACCAAAACTATTTTGCGGTCAGTCAAAAAAACTCACTGCGCTGTCACCGTGGAAGAACATCAAACTACGGGGGGCTTATTCGGAGCCGTAGCCGAAGCCTTGGCCAAGCACTATCCGGTTCCCCTGGAAGCCGTGGGCATGCCAGACAGCTTTGGAGAGTCGGGCACACCCGATGAGTTGCTAGCTAAATATAAGATGACCGAGAAAGATGTTTTTAGCGCGGCCATAAAAGTCATTAAAAGAAAGTGATTATGCGACCTGAAAATCCACTTAATCAACGCCGGATTTTAAGCCCGCAAGAAATTTCCGCTTTACAAGCTAAAGCCAAGGAACTGGGTCTGCATTCCGAAAAACAGGCCGGATCCACGCCCGATAAACTAAAACCAGAAACTCCGGAGCAAAAACTAAAAAAAGAAATGATTCAGACCCTCAATGCCATGGACGGTATTTTAAAAATGAAGATGCAAACAGCCGCTTCCAGACTAAACTCCATGCAAAGACCCGAAATGCTAAAAAGACAAGGCGAATTCGTGAATTATCCCATATTCAGCAAAGAACAAATCGAGTCCGTGGAAGACCAAATGCTGGGTTATAAAATGCAAAGCGAGTGTTTAACTCAAGCTATTGAAGCGATTCGGGATGAACAAGCACCGCCCCCGGATCTGACGCAAACCTTGCAACTGCTAAAAATAGAACTTGAACACGATCCTGATCTGGTTAAACAAATCCGCGCCCTGCAAATCAATCTGGGCGCCATGTAAATCGAGCTCACTGCTCGATTTTTAGACGCCGGTTTAAATGCTATACTTGTTTTATATGCCCCATAAGTTTGATATCGTTTGTATAGGTGAATCATTGCGCGATATTTTTTATATCATCAACGAAGCCACGGTCAGTTGTTCGCTCAACAAAGAACACTGCCAACTTTGCTTGGAGTACGCGGAAAAAATTCCGGTGCACGAAGTCATAAAAGTACCGGCCGCCGGTAATTCGGCCAATGCCTCGGTCAGCGCCGCGCGTTTGGGCTTCAAAAGCGCGCTCATCAGCTGGGTGGGCGATGATCCGGAAGGGCATGATATCCGAAAGGCACTAAAAGCCGATGGCGTGAATACCAAACTGCTCTGCAGCTGCAACGGACAAGAAACCAGCGAAGCTACTCTGTTAAGTTTTCAGGGTGAACGCACTCAATTGCTGTATTTCAAAAAAAGAAAATATACGTTGCACGATTTTCCGGACGCCGCCTGTTATTATTATTCGGCCATGGGCCATGGACATGAAAAATTCGATCAAGAGTTAATCAAAAAGCTGAAAGCCAAATCAAATTTATTTTTTGTTTTTCAGCCCGGCACCACGCACATCAGATCCGGCTTAAAAAAAATATCAACCTTGATCTCCCTAAGCTCATTATTTATCTTGAATAAAGATGAGGCTCACATCTTGTTAGGTAACGGCGAAAGAACTATAGTCAATCTGTTGGATGCTTTTCATAAACTGGGAGCCAAACAAGTCATCATCACGGACAGTAAAAACGGAGCTGATGCTTTTGACGGACAAAAATATTGGCACATGCCCATTTTTCCGGGTAAGGCGCTAGAAAGCACGGGTGCGGGTGATGCTTTTGCTATTGGCGCCACTTGCGCACTAATGAATAAAAAAAATTTAGCTGAAGCCCTGCGCTGGGGCACGGCCAATGCCTGGTCAGTGATTCAAAAAATCGGCCCGCAGGCCGGCTTGCTCAAAAAAGCTGACATGCAAAAAGTCTTAAAAAAATTCAACCGGATCCAGCCCAAAAATCCAAATATTAATTAAAAATTATGAATTAAAAATTAAAAATTCCGGTAAAACTTCGTTTATTTAATATATTACAAGTATCGCGCAGCGATTCCAAAATTCATAATTTTTAATTCATAATTCGTAATTCTTAATTGTTTATATGTTGCTTCCTGCCATAAAAATCCTCAAAAAAGCCCGGGCCGGACATTATGCTGTCCCGGCTTTTAACATCAATAATCTGGAAGCTCTCAAAGCCATCACCCAGGCGGCTGTTAAGATGCGCTCCCCCATCATTGTACAGACTTCGGAAGGCGCGATTGAATACGCAGGTCTGGATTATTTAATCGCTATGGTTAGAGTGGCGGCCAAAGCATCAATTCCCATGGCTCTGCACCTGGATCACGGCAAGGATTTAAAAATCATCAAACAAGCCATCCAAAAAGGCTATACCAGCGTTATGTTTGACGGTTCGGCTTTACCGCTTAAAGAAAACACAGCTAAGACTAAACAAGTAGTGCAATGGGCCAAGGCTAAAAAGGTCAGTGTGGAAGCTGAAATCGGAGCCATTGCCGGCATAGAAGATTTTGTAAGTGTAGCTGAAAAGGACGCGCACCTAACCAATCCCGAGCAAGCCTTGAAGTTTGTTAAAGAAACCGGCTGCGATTCTTTGGCCGTGGCCATTGGCACGGCGCATGGCGCCTACAAATTCAAAGGCGAAACACATTTGGATATTGAACGACTAAAAAAGATTGCCAAACTGGTAATAATCCCAATTGTTTTACACGGTGCGTCCGGAGTTTTGGAAGATGTGGTCAAGCTGGCTGAATATCATGGCGCAAAGTTGGGTGAAGCACGCGGTGTTTTGGACGCGGACATCAAACAAGCTATCAAATACGGGGTTAGCAAAGTAAACATTGATACGGACCTGCGCATTGCTTTTACGGCCGGCGTACGCGAAGCGGTTGACCAGATGAAAGACGTAATAGACCCGCGCAAATTATTACAACCCTCTAATGAGCTGATGGCCGAAGTAGCCACGCGCAAAATGATTTTGTTTAAGAGTGAAGGCAAAGCCTAGGCGGGCCAAATTTTAAAATCAAAATTAAAAAATAAAAAATTATTAATTAAGACCAAAGAAATTTCTTTGGTCTTTTTTAATTCACTTTTCACCTCTTACAGGCTTGACAAAAAGCCTTTATACTGCCAAATTTAGCTCACTAAACAGGCAAAGGAGGATGCCATGTTCGTTCCTGTAACATACCCCACAGACGCCGCTGACGAGCAACTGCAAGTCGAAGAACAACAATTCTTCGCCACTACCCTGGATTGCCAAATCCTGGCTGAAGCGTGGGACACGCTAGTTAGTGATCCACCGCTTTGGTACCCGCCGGAAGTCCAGTTGCAAGACTGGAGCCTAGCTGAGCGCATGCAAGAGCTTGCCCAGCGACCCGACGTACGTCTGACTATTATGCTCAAAGGCGTATCAGCCGAGCTGCCGCCCAAAACTACACGGGCCATGCCGCCACAGTTCCAGGCCGACTTCTTGGATCAGATACGCAGCAACGACGAGAAAAGCGCGGCCGAACAGGTACGTCACTTCGACTATGCCACGCTCATGATCCATACGGATCGCGTAAAACGCGTACATCAACTGCTCAAGAAGCTGGACTGGGAAGACAACGCCGCTGAAACCAAGAACCTGATCGCCACGCTGATCAGTTCGGCGCTGGCCACTGACCGTGAGTACCACGAGAGCGGCGAAGACAAAACGCACACGCCGCCCATCACGGCCCACGATTTGCTGTCGGCCTTGAACCCTCTGGACTACATCACTTACGTGAGCCGAGATGAGCTGGCCGAAATCATGCATCGCCGGCTGGTGTGCGAGCTGGAAAACAAGGTCTACGCGGCCGACGAAGAACTGGAGTTCATCACTGTGGACGGCCTGTGCCGGCAAATGCCCACCGATTGTCTGCGACCAGCCGTGGAGCTAATCTTTGAGAAGCTGGGCTACCCCAAGCCGGAGACAGCGAACCAAGAGACGGCGGCTGACAAGGGACCGACAACCCAAATCCCGGATGATGCCGAAGCGGATTTGGATGGCGAACTGCCGGAGTTCCACTTGGACGAGGGTGAGAGCGAGGTTCCTCCGAGCCCGGATGAACCGGGACACTCCCCAAAAGCCTAGCGGCGTCCCCGCATACTTCAAGTGAGGACGCCGCTACCGCTAACAAAAGCCCGGTTCATGACCATACCCGTATGCGCTCAATCTTTGGTCTTCCGGGAGAGCAAACCCCTACCATTCCAGCACCGGAAGACGAGGATCCGGAAATCCAAGGTGTGCTGGATAGCATCGTACCCATGGTGCAACCGGTCGGCATTCAGGATGAAACATCCACCAGCATAGTTATCTCCGAAGAAGACTTGCTGGAGGGTGATTTGCCTGAGCTGGAAAAGCCAGACCCCGCCGTGACAGGCGTAGCAATCACGGGTCGTCAAAATGGATTATTCACGGCCTTTGATGCCGGCGCGCGAGAAGTTCCGGAAATCACTCCCAGTGCCGGTAAATCCCTGGATGATCTGGAACGCGAAGCCATCATGGACGGCTTGACCAAGCTGGGGTTCAGAATCCAAGCCAACGTAAAATTCACGCAAGAAGATTGGCGCGACCTGCGCCAGCTCTTGCTCGAGCAACGCTGGCCGGAAAACCCGCACCGCTTGGTACAGGTAATCCATTTAGTACTCTCAATCTCTCAACACGCGGCCGAAGAACGACTTTCCCTCTCTTCTCAAGAGAGACGGAACCCCAAGTTCTTGGCCGGCAAACTATTGGAAAGATTGCGCGACATGAATCTGAGGCCCATCATGGAGACCTTGGCTCTAGAATCGCCGAACTTCCCCGAAAAGCTGCCGCCTAAGCCGCCTCCCCTGCCAAAAAAGCCCTGAACAACTCCGGTTCAGGGCAATTTTTATCTAACTAAATCAAAAATATAAAATATTTAAATAAAAAATCGAAACAGTCTTTTCTTTTATCTTTAATTTTTAATTCTTTACTACCAGCTTCCTCCACCGCCGCCTCCGCCGCCTCCGCCTGATCCTCCTCCTGAAAAACCAGATCCCCCGCTGCCCGATGAACTGGGCGGGTTATAAGCAGTGGACGCGGTCTGGGTGTGCATGGTGGACATAGCATGTACCAAACTGACCGCGGTAATATTGCTCACGTCGCCTTCGGCCCATTCCGGCGGACGCATCTGCAAATCTTTAAATTGTTCGGCCCATTCTTTTTCCACGCCCAAAGCAATGGCGGCCGGTAAAAATTCCATAAACTGTTCAGGTGTGCGCGCCGGGGCATTATGAAACTTCAAGCGTTCGGCTTCCGTCACGCCCAAAAACCATTTAAAGCCCTTAACTTTGGCCACCAACTTAGTGCCTTCAGCCGTTCGTTTGGGCATAAACCAGCCAAAAACCGCTATAATAACACCTGTGGCAAAAGCAGCTAAAGTCCCTATGGGAGCCATACCGGCCGCCACTCTGACGATCACAAAACCCAAAACCGCGGCCGCCATGTACAAAGACCTGACAACATAAGGGCTGGATACAAAAATATGCTCTTGCTCAAGCACCTTAGACGCTTTTTTTTGGGCGGATTGAACATCTTTATAAAAATCATTGGCTTTTAAATCATCAATCGTCACCTTTTGTTTTTTTCCAGCATCAAACATGCCGTCCCAAAGAGCCCGTTCCCAAGCCAAAGCTGTTTCCGGTGGTTTGCTTTTTTGAATAAAAGCATATTCCATCTTGTCGGAAAACAACCCCTTCTTGGTTTTGTACTCAATATGCAAATATCCCTGACGCGCCATATCTATAATAGTGGCCGTTATGCCACGCGATGGGATAGCTCCGTTGCCCAAAGCTCCGGATAGAACCAGCGGAGAAAAGCCCTGAGGGGCATCGTATTCCGGAATCACAATTTCAGGATCAGGATCTTTGCCCTTGGTGAACCAAAGATACAACATGGCCAGTAAAGCCAATAAAGGAGCCAGCAACATGACATTATCCCTAAGTATTCTTAACATCATCTGACCCCAAGTCTCTTGGGCAATCAAACCCGGAGGAAATCCAAATACCACAGTCAGACCTTCCTGTTTATCCAACTCTCTATCGGTGCTGACACTTAAACCCCCGTTCATGGGTGAAAGCCTGCAATCAGCTTCCGTGGAGCCAAAAAATCCCGTGAAACACGCGAACATCAAATCCTGCTCTCGATCTCCCAGCGGGGATTTTAAATGAAACGAGGCTTTTTCGATTTTTACGGGCCATTCATTGCCGGTGGCGTTCCAGTACAATTCAGAATGCCCGTCATCAAAAAAATTAACCGCTTGCCGGGTTTTATATTTGATGGAATAAGTATGCTTACCAGTAATAGTTGTATCCGCCTCACCTATTTTTAGCATCAAATTATTACCTTGCCTGGATTTTTCATAGTCTTCGGCTTGGCCGTCGCGCGAAACCCATAAAATCTCATAGCGCAAACTATAGCTATAACCATCTCTGATATATGATTCCGGAATATGCCGAAAAATTCCATGCTTTTCAGCCTGACCAAAGTCATATTCAATATTTTCCGTAATCACTAAATTCCTATCAGCCGTCAGTTCGGCCGTAACCTCGAAATTACGTATTATTTCTTGATTCAAGCTGATCGTGGTTTGGCCCTCGACCACTTGCGCTCCGGCCGCGACAGGCAAACATAATAAGGCTAAAATAAGAAAGACAATTTTTTTCATATGGCCAAAACTGTACCAAAACCGTCCGAATACGTCCATTTCATGTAGCACAAAACATGTAACAACGACTCACGCACCCAATACTCATAACGTCGCTCGTATAGCGCTCGGTCGCCCGCACCAGATCTTCGTTGGCATTCAGGATGACAGGGCGGCCTCGTAGTAACGATGTTAAGTGATGAGATCCTGAACTGAATTCAGGATGACGAGGGGGAGGTCACAGGACAAAGGACGTTAAGTACGTGAGAGGACGTTATGGACGCTAGGTACGCGATGTACGTTAGGGACGCTAGGTACGAGACGTGTTATAATACATGAGATGCTTAAAATAATTGGAGGTTTTGATGTCTGCGCCATTGGTGCCGGCACACGCGACGTCTTTATTAAGAGTTCGCATTTTGAAAGAACTCCGGATGCTGACGCGCCCGACGGTTTTAATGCTTGCTTTCCCATGGGCGCGAAAATCGCTTTGGATGAAGTAACTTTTGAAACCGGCGGAGGAGCAACCAACGCGGCCGTAACTTTACGGCGTTTTGGTTTAAAAACAACTTGCGTTTGCAGTTTGGGTGAAGATCAAAACGCACAGGATGTGATCCGAATCTTAAAAGACAACCGAGTTGATACACGAGGCATTCAAATTAAAAACGATTGGAAAACTGCTTATTCCATTATTTTATTAGCGGGTTCAGGCCAACGCAGTATTTTGGTTTATAGAGGGGCGGCCAATAAATTAAACACTCAGCAATTGCCGTGGTCAAAAATCCGCAGCCGATGGACTTATCTCACTTCTCTGGGCGGAGATCTTAAGAAGAACAAAGACATCATCCATAACACCGGGCGCCTGAATGGCAAGCTGGCCTGGAACCCGGGCAACAATGAACTGCGCTTGGGTTTAGACAAACTCAAACCGCTTATACAACAAACTCATATTTTGATTTTGAATCGAGAAGAAAGCGCTATGCTGGCCAACACCAGCCCCTCAAATTTGAATACAATAGTCAAAACCTTGGGACAATTGCCCATTACTGCTTTGGTCATCACGGATGGCAAAAAAGGCGCTTATGTTTATGATGTTCAAAACAGAGAATTCTTATTCAGCCCGGCTCTGCCCGGAAAACGGATTAATACCACAGGCGCAGGCGATGCTTTTGGCAGCGGTTTTACAGCCGGATACATCAAAACTCAAGATTGTTCCGTGGGCTTGCGCGCCGGCATGTTAAACAGCTTGGGCGTCATCACTCACATGGGCGCCAAAGCCGGTATTCTTAAACAATATCCATCAGATAAACAAATGAAGAAAGTCAAAATCAAATATTTGAAAATAACCGGCAAGTAAACGTATGCGCGTCTGGCAAAAACTAAGGCAGGTCTTTGCTGAAAATCAAATCATGATCGTCCTGATTGGTATCGTGGCCGGTTTATTGTTGCCCGATATTTTCAGGCCCTTGGCCCCATACGGTACCTACATGCTGATGCTGATTTTTTTCGCTTCAAGTTTGCGCTTAAATCTGCTGGAACTTTTAGGCTATGCCAAAGACTGGAAAATGCTGCTTTTATCCGGAGGCTTCATGTTGGTCTTTTTACCTTTGGCCATGTGGCTGCCGCCTCAACTCTTTGCTCCTGACTGGGCTTTGGCTTTTTTAATCATGGGAGCCATGCCCACCGGCATGACCATTGCTCTGATAGCCGATCTGTTTGGCGGTAAAACCTCTTTGGCCTTGGTGGTCACAGCCGTCACTTCTTTGCTGGCACCGCTAACCATCCCGGTTATCTTTTGGATTGCCATCGGACGAGTGGTGCCCGTACCCGTATTTACCTTGTTTGCCAATCTTTTTATCACCATTGTCATCCCTTTTATTCTGGCCGCCCTTCTACAACGCAAGGCTCCAAAAACCGTGGCCAAATACGATGCTTGGTGGCGCGGAATTTCCGTCTGGACTTTTGGATTGCTGATTGCGGCTATTGTGGGCGACACCACCGGCCAAGAAACCATTGTTTTAACCGTCAGAGATGTGGGGCTTATCATCGTCATGTTGATTTACATCGCGGGCTTAACAGCCTTGGCCTACATGATGGCCTGGTGGCGAACCAACGCGGAAAAATCAACCTTGGCCTTGTGCATGGTTTACTTGAACAATACACTGGCCCTGTACATTGCCAATCGTTATTTTTTCAACGGCCGTCTCATGACCCAATTGGTTATTTTATTGTTGGTGATTAACGTTCTATTACCACCCTTCAGATGGATCGCAGCCTACACCTCTCGCTTAGATGAAAAACAAGGCATTAAACCCACAAAAACCAAAAAAATCCGCATCTTCTAGCTTACTCAACTCTTTCTTTTTTCTGTATTTAATAATTCGTAATTTTCCCCGACATTTTAGTCGGGGTCCCGATCAACATATTCTTTATCGTTGTGTCGGGATAATCGTAATTCGTAATTGATATGTTAGAGGTTTTTATCACCAGGAAAATCCACGACTCGGGCGTGCAAATGCTCAAAAAAGCTGGCTTTAAAGTTTCTATTTACCCCAAGGATCAAATCATTGACCGTAAGTCTTTATTGCAAGGCTCAAAAAATAAAGATGCTGTCTTGTCTTTGCTGACAGATAAAATAGACGATGAATTTTTCTCATCCGCGGGTTCTAAATTAAAAATAGTAGCCAACTACGCCGTAGGCTTTGATAACGTGGACTTACAGTCAGCCCAACAACACAAAGTCGTGGTCACCAATACGCCCAGCGATAAAGTCAACGAATCTGTGGCTGAACATACCTTTGCTTTGATGCTGGCCTCGGCTCGCCGGATTACCGAAGCTGATCACTTTGCTAAACGCGGGCAATACAAGGGCTGGTCCCCCACGCTGTTAAACGGCACGGATGTATACGGCAAGACTTTAGGTCTGATCGGAGCCGGACGCATTGGATCCATGGTCGCCCGCCGGGCCGTGAAAGGCTTTGGCATGAAGCTCATATACTCTGGGCCAAGCCATAACTTGGAACTGGAAAAAGAGTTAGGCGCCAAAAAAGTCAGCCAAACAGCCTTATTGCAAAAATCTGATTTTGTTTCGTTACACGTTCCCCTCCTGCCATCCACCCGCCATTTGATTTCGGATAAAGAATTCAAGCTCATGAAAAAAACCGCTTTCTTGATTAACACGGCCCGCGGACCAGTAGTGGACGAAAAAGCTTTGCTCAAAGCCCTTAAAACCAAACAGATTGCCGGAGCAGGTATTGATGTTTTTGAATGCGAGCCATCAATCGATTGTGATCTAAGTGATAATTTAGCTTTAAAACAATTCGACAATGTTATTTTAACGCCCCATATTGCCAGTGCCACGGAAGAAGCTAGGCGCGCTATGTCAGAAGTGGCGGCCAAAAATATTATTGCGGTACTCAAAGGCAAAAAACCTTTGACTCCGGCAAAAGCCTAAAGCATAAATCATCCCACGAAAAAACCCTCATCACGAGGGTTTTTGAATAAAAAAAGCGGCCTGTAGCAGGCCGTTAAGTCAATCCTCGCTGAACTCATCGTCCAGGAAGCTCTCATCAAACACAATCCCTTGGTCATCGTCTCTGTTGCCTATCTTAGCTGGCACCCCAGAAACAGGCACTTGTTGGCTTAACAGAGCATGTAAGCCGGACTGTGAGCGTGTCTTTGGGCCGTATTGTTCAACGTACGCTTCGGGCGCCGGAATGGTTGGTGCGGATGACGGCAAGCCGCCTATCTCAATCTGATCAGTGTCGGCTTCGGTAACGTAAAAATCATCGATGGCCGGGAATATACCCGAAGGAAACTCGCGCGTGATGCGTACGTCATCATCTTCAGGAAATTCCGCCTGTGCCGTGGTTCCAAGATCACGCAATGAAGCCACTTCCGGGATCATAACCTCAACCACGGATCTCATCTCTGTTAACCGACGTAAAAACTGATTGCCTATCAGTGGCCCTACATAGCAACCACGAAGACGATTTTCACCCTCTTCCATGGCACGTTGTTTGAAGATGTCGGCCTCTTGTGTCAACCGTTCGTCAACGCCTTGAGGCGGACGGATTGAGCCGTGCAACATCAATCTGATTATCTCGCGTTCCTCTGGGCTGAACTGCGCCTGCAACTCATCGGCCTGGCTCGAAGCCAAGAATTGATCGGCCGCGACAGACCAATCCCCGAAAAAAGAAAAAAGATCAGGATTATCTGCCATTTTTACTACCTCCTCTGTGCTATATGTTTAATCAAAAAACCATCAAATGTCAATCATATTAGTCTAAAAACAACAAAGCCCGCGGGTGTTGAGATACAACCCACGGGCCGAGTGAGAGGCTAACGGCGAGGATGCCGCTAGCCGAAGATGATGAAAGGAACAGTTGCGGTGGCGGCGCCGATCGGAATCAGAATCCAGATAGCCAAAACGCTGGCTAGGGTCTCTCTCTCGTGCTCAAACGGCACGCAAGGCGAGCCACTCGTTCGCCCAGCCAGCAGACTATAGGTCGCACAGCGACCCCAGTACATGGCCAGTGAAAGCAGCCCACAGCTACCCACTAGGAGAGCCAGGCCCACCAGGAGGGCCACATCGCCTGTCTGGATACGCGCCAGGCCGACCGCCAGACCGACCAAAGCACCGGTCAAAACCATTAAGAAATTGCCCATTTCTTCCCTCCTCACGGGAAGTCATGCAACCACTGTGGCTACAATGACTGCATAATATAGCACATTATATCTCTTTTGTCAATATTTAGGCTTAACCTAGCGAAAATAACTTACTAAAGCCCCTCTCTTAAGCTCAAAAGAGGTGCTTGTGCAGACTAATAAACCTTTCGTTGTCCTAGCGTCTTGTCACACGAAGCTTCAATGAAGTGGGAAGGCGAGGATCCATTAGCTCGCAATGGCATGGTTTAGTAATGAGATCCTGAACTAAATTCAGGATGACGGAAAAGTTATGATTGCTAATGCGGTACGATGTTACATGCTATGTGCTACATGCTTTGTGAATAAAGACGTTATGTACGTTAGAGGACGTGATGGACGCTAGGTACGTAATTTGTAATTCGCAATTTGTAATTGTATATTGTGTTCTATGCCCGAACTCCCGGAAGTCGAAACCATTTGCCGGCAACTCAACGCCAAACTCAAAGGACACATCATTACGGGTGTTACGATTTTGCAGTCCGGACGCGAAAAACCGGCCGGCCAAGCATTGATTGATATTTTGCGCCGTAAAAAAATTGAGGCAGTCAGACGCAGAGCTAAATTAATTGTTTGGCATTTTAGCGATGGTACGGCTTTGGTCACGCATTTAAAAATGACGGGCAGTCAAATCTTGGTTGATAGAAAATATATTCCCAAAAAACACGACCGAGTGGTCTTTAAAATTGGACCCCATTGCCTGGTTTGGGCTGACATCAGAAAATTCGGGCATATTAATTACTTGAATAGCAAGGAACTGGAAGGCCTGTTGACCAAATACGGTCCCGAACCCTTAACCCTTAAACCGGAAGAAATCGCCAAGCTGTTCCTCAAGCCCAAAACCCGGCTCATCAAATCAGCCCTCTTAAATCAGCAAGTTTTGGCCGGTATTGGTAACATTTATGCTGACGAATCTTTGTTCAGAGCCGGCATTAAGCCAACCCGCCGGCTGGGATCATTGAGTGCTCAAGACAGGATAAACCTAGCCGAAGCCATTCAGGCAGTGCTCAAAGAAGCTATTAAATACAAAGGCACCAGTGCTCAAAATTATTATGATGCCAACGGCCAAAAAGGCAGTTTTGTTCAGCATTTAAATGTTTACGGACGCAAAAATGGACCATGTAAAAAATGCGGCACACCGATTGTAAGGACTGTGGTCGCGCAAAGAGGAACGCATTATTGTTCTAAATGCCAGGTTTAGCGTACATCACGTCCTCTCACGTACCCATCGTCCATAACGTCTCAATCCCCCTCCTCAGATGAGGAGGGGTGAGGGGTGGTGTTGAAACTAAAAAATAAATCCTGTCATTACGAGGTCGCCTGAAGCAGGCGTAACAATCTCACTATAATTTCCTGACAACCCCATGATTAGCATCCACCTCAACCATATCACCGTCTTTAAATATTTGAGTAGCTATCTTGGTGCCGATAACACAAGGTTTGCCCAGCTCGCGAGACACGATGGCCGCGTGGCAGGTTATACCGCCGTCATCAGTTACAATAGCTGAAGCTAATTTCATATATGGCACATGTTCGGGTCTGGTCATGGGGATGACTAACACATCACCTTTTTCAACCTTTTTAGCATCTTCGTTGGACATCACGACCTTAACTCTGCCAAAAGCCTTGCCTAAGCTGGCCGCAAAACCGCGTGCTTCGGTTAAACCTTCATCCAATAATTGGACACTCTGCTCCCGAAAAGCTTTAGCCTGCTCGCCGAAAATCGATTCAACGATTTTACCGCCTTGATATAGACGCAAAAAAGGCTGCGTACGACGTTGTTGTAAAAGATGCAGGTCAACATGGCCATTCACGGCTTCGATAAGCTCTTCATGACTCGTAAAGACCAAATCCTGGTAAGGCAAGTTTATTCGGCGAGCGATTTCTGTGACATATTTGGTCATAAGACCGATGTAGGTCAGGGTCACGGCCTTGCGGTCGTCCTGCCACTTGGTAAAGACTTCAGCTAGTCTGACCAAAAGCATTATTTCTACTGAAAATTTATACTTTTCCAACATTACTTGTTTGGCTTTTATATTTTCAACCGAAACATTCTTAGGAACCAGTCTCTGACCATCAATTAATTCTTGAATTTTTTGTTGAATTACCTCCAAGGTGTATTCACTCAAGCCGCTGTAGTTGGAATTAATGAACCAATACTTTTTTTGATGATCTTTGAGCGCCTCTGATAGATCCTCACCTCGCAACTGACGATTAGCCAAGTCCATTAAAGCGTTTTCTTCCTCGTTTAAGAACGAATCATTAACCGGGGCCGACATAATACTGAATAAAACATTGGCATTTTCCTCGGTTTGATGCTCTTTTTGGTAAGCCGATAACAATGCCTGCAGTTTTTTATCCGCGTAAAACATATACGCATCAAAAAACGGGGGAAAGCCCATCTCGCTCAAAAATCTATCCATTAAATCCTGCAAACCGGTTTTGATTTCTTGATTGCTCAAAACTGAAAAATCCCTATCTCGATCCAATTCACACTGCCGCATAGCACGCTCATAACGTTCTTTCCACTCCGAATAATTTTGAGCAAATAATCCAGGGCCCTCCTGTTCCGATTTAATCAAAGACAAGGCAATACGCTCGATATCACTTTTTTGTGTCATCCAATCAGCTTGGCCGTTTTCCAGATAGCAACAGGTGAATTCATAACAAGGAAATTCACCCTCGTATTGCATGGAATAAGCCCTAGCCGGCATTTCAATGTAAATTGGATTTGCGTCAAGATGCTCAAGATTAAATTGACGTCCGGAGATTTCTTTCAAATTCATATTTTTATAATTTAATAACCGTCCCATGATTAGCATTAACCTCCACTTTATCACCGTCTTTGATGGATTTGGTGGCGACTTGTGTACCTATGATGCAAGGTATTCCAAGCTCGCGAGAGACGATGGCCGCGTGGCAGGTTATGCCGCCTTCGTCCGTAATGATGGCTGCAGCCAACTTCATGATTGGCAGATATTCCGGGCGCGTCATGGACGCTACCAGAACGTCATCCTTTTGCATCTTATTAAAGTCATCCTGATTTAAAATCACGCGCGCCGTACCAATGGCCTTGCCCGGACTGGCGATGTTGCCGCGAATTTCAGTCTTCTGCAAACCATCTTCGATCTTGCGATAAACCTCCATCACCTGATCGCCTGTCACAAAAATTAACTCGTCGCCTTCGGAATAGGACAAACAACCATATTGAGCACGCTTTTCCAACTCAACCAGTAGATCATTGCTATCCAATAACAAAGGTAGTTCTTCAGGCATGGCCCACATAACTAGCTTTAAATCATGACCCTTTTCCCGGGCCACGTATTGAGCTGCCACCGTTAGAAAATAACTGCTGATGTTATTATATTTCTTTCTGTCATCACGCAGGTTAGTGAAAAGATTCAATAATTCAAGTTTGCCTTTAACAGCTTCATCCAAATTAAGAGAATTAATTAAAGCCGTTTTTTTCTTGGCTACTTCGGCCATTTTAGCCATCGATTGTTTGGCCTCATCCGCTAAAAATTGATTGGCCAGCCAGGTATCCAGCACCCCGCGAAAATATGACTTGTCCAAATAAACCACTTTTTCGTAATCATTCTTAATCCAATAATAACCTGCAACGTGTTTTTGCAATCTATCTTCGACCTCCGTATCCTGAGATCCTTTAACCTTGGCCAAGCTATAAATTTCCAGCATGTCGGCCTGTTCTTTTTGCAGATTAGAGGGATCTTTGGGGCTTAAAAGGAGGTTAATGTCTTTCTTACTCAATAAACCGACCTTGTCTCCAAAGATATGGGCTATAACCATCTCTTCAACCGGATCCAATAAATCCACGTATAAAGAATTCTCCCAAAATTGATGATTCAATTCCACGAACTCGGTGTACAGTTGTTTGAAAGCAGAATCATCAGACTTAAACTGAGAGATTTTCCGGCCCATAGCTTCCATGGCCGCGGCGGCCGCGTAAAATTTATCTGACAAACGGCGAAAATGACCCAAATCACTGTCCATGGTGTTCACAATTTTTTCGGCCTGCAATAAATTCAGATCATAATCAAAATAGTAAGCCAAGATCACCCGGTTATTTTCATTGACCACAAACATGACATCGTTCGGAAAAATAAAACCAGAAGCTTTTTCCATTCTTTTTTTGATGGACAGCCAGGGCATGCTAACGCACAACATGTTAACCGCGGCCGATTGCTTGTACCAATTGATATTTTCGTACTGAAACATATGATTTTAATTAATTCTTCTAATCAGTCCATGATCTGCCTTTACCTCAACCATGTCCCCGTCCTTAAAAACTTTGGTCGCGACTTTGGTGCCAATCACACAAGGAATGCCCAGCTCGCGCGCCACAATGGCTGCGTGACAAGTGATGCCCCCCTCGTCTGTTACGATGGCCGCGGCTTTTTTGATGGCTGACATGTATTCCGGGCGGGTCATGGAGGCGACCAAGATATTGCCTTCTTTAACCCTGTCGATAGAAGCCAAATCAGTGCAAATGATAACCGGGCCGACGGCCGTGCCTGTATTGGCTACTGCTCCATAAATGGCGCTGGACGCGGGCTTGGACGAACCGCCGCCGTTTACTTGGTTATAGATGCGTAAAGCTGTTTGATAACCATCTCCCACGGCACAATCAGGCCCTTCCGGCAGTTGCAAAAAGAAGACGCCGTTAACACGCTGGGCTAATTTGGCTGACATTTTTTGTAATTGCTCAAGGCTGTTTAGAGACAGTACTTCGGTCGGTTCTAGATAATTAATTAATTCAGCCGGCATATCAGACCTGCGAGACAGCTCTTCCACCACACAACCTAAATGATAAATGGCTTTTAAAATATGCGCCTTGCGTTCATCCTGCCAAATAGTTACAAAATCAATCAATTTTACGATATTCTTAATCTCTTTGTCCAAACCATCCGCAAACAGTGCTTCTTCAGATTTAATCTCTTGTTTGTGTGAAGGACGGATAACCCCCAACCTTTCCACGAGATGTTCTTTGGTTATTTTTCTTAAACCCGCATAGTTGCAAAGCAACCAATAATACTTGTTCAAGTGATCTTCAACGGCTTGTTCCAATTCCATACCCTGCAAATCAAGCAAAACTTCTAACTCATCTTGTTCTTTTGATAAAAACGACTGCTGTGAAGGCTTTGTGAGATTGGCATAAGCCGCATTAATAACTTTTTTATCTTTTATTGTTTCATCCAATTTTTGTTTAAGCTCTTCATCCAGGCCAAAGCCTACCGGCTCAATAGCATGTGCTAAACCAACTGTAGCTGTTTGGGCTTCCAAACACTGTTTAAATGTTCCAAACAATTCCTGATCAGACAATAATTGCAAATTCATGCTTTGCATTTGATTAAACAGACTTTCGCCCTGCACTAAACCTTTTTCATATTTTGCTTTTATGCCGTGCAGATAATCTGCTTCGCCCAATATTTTGGGCTTGATGATGGCCCACAATCTATCTAATTCCGAAACCGGATAAAGTATTTCACCATAGCCCTGGTTATAGATATGACAAAAAAATCTATAGCCATAACCCAATTCCTTTTCCATCAAAAATCCGCTGCGAGCACAGGCCATGAGATACAAAGGCACGGAACTTACACCCTGGGCGTAAAATTTTTCTTTTTTGAGAGTTTCCAAGAGGGTCATATTTTTGTAATTTCTCCTTTATGGGCATCAATTTTGAGTACGTCTCCATCTTTAAAAACCTTGGTCGCGACTTTGGTGCCAATCACGCAAGGGATGCCCAGCTCGCGCGACACAATGGCTGCATGGCAGGTAATGCCGCCTTCGTCCGTTACAATGGCAACCGCTTTTTTCATCAACGGTAAAAATTCCGGGCGGGTCATGGAAGTAACCAGCACATCCCCATCTTGAAATTTGTTAAAATCACTTTGGCTTAATACAATTCTGGCCTGACCCTGTGCGGATCCTCGGCAAGCTGGCTGGCCGGATACTTGCGACATTGTTTGTTGCGAGCTGGGCAATATAACATCATCCATGTGCCGGGCGGCGGCACCTGGATCGGAAAATTCAAACCGCGGTCCTGTGATCTCAAAATAAATAACGCAATTTTTACGCTTTTCGAGCTCTGACCCAAAGTCCGCTTCAGCATATCGGCCGGTTGGCCAATCAGAAAAAACCGTATAAGGCGCTAAATCAGGCGAAATACCTTGCCGGTAACACAATTCTTTAGCCGTTAAAGCAATCAAAGTTAAAATACTTTGAAAACCGGTCTTTCTGACATCCCTGATCTCCATGGATTTTTGAGCATAGACAAATAGTTTGCGCAGTTCTGAAGGCAAACCTTTGGCGAAATCGTCACACACCTGCTTATTTTCAGCCGCCTCTTGTTCTCTCGCCTTAATCAACTCACGCATACTCTCGACTCCGCCCACCTCCGCTAATCTCTCTTCAGCTCGTTCGATTACTCGTGCCGGCGGCAATGCATCAAAATAATCAGTATATGTCCAAACTATACTTTCTAAATCCCGGTTCTTGGTATATGCCAACAGCGCCTTATCCTGGCGCAAAACAAATGACTCAAAGGACAAACTTGAAGCGTGCTGCAAAAATTCCGCGAATTGCGCGTCTTGACCGCCCGATTGAAGATATAAATCCTTAACCAAGTCTTCATAGACCGCCTCGGAAAAAAGTGATGAACTCAACAAACGCCAAAATTTATCATAATAAATTTGTATTTTAGCCTGCAAATCAAGGGTATCACTGCTTGATATCCCAGCCATATCATGCGCGTACAAGCTATTTATTTCCTGACCAACAGACACAAAATCCCGGACCTCTAGCAGCTCGTTGATGGACTCATAGCTCTTTAGCTTGGCGTATGTTTCTCGCGTGGTGCGAACATAAGACGGCATACTAAAATACAGCTCTCCGTGATGAGGCCTGCAGATAAACAGGAATGGACCGAAATCAAAATCATAGTAGCGTGTAAAATATGGCGCGTAACATCCGGGTATTAGACTTAAATACAAAGCTAACGAAAAATTGCCGGCCTGATTGGTTATATCCTCCACTTTGACGCTCCCCAGATATCGTTCAACATTATTCATAATTAGCTTAATTCACTTAAATTCTTAGCGGCCACCTCCCTTAATTCAGACAAGAAAAAATTATCCAGCATTTTACGCAGTTCTATCACAATCTTATCCGGCGCATATAAACCAGACTTCGTAACACTGCTGATGCGTTTTTCCGTGTACCTGTCCAAGGCATCCAAATCGTGAAAAACTTTTTTGTTCTGCGTGTCATACCACGAACGCCAGTCGTCTATCTTGAGTTGATCCGCGTCGTGCATGGCAACAATCTCCACTATTTCCTGCGATTTTTCAGGATCATAATCGATTTTCTTTAGCAAATCATGCGCCAGCTTGGCACCGGCCAGCATATGTACCAGCTTGCCGTTAACCAGCTTGTTTTGACCTGTTATATATTTGAAATGTTCCGGCAAAATAGCAGAATGCCCGATGTCGTGCAGCATGGCCACCGGAATCAAAACATCGGCATCAAATTCAAGACGGCCTTGATAATCAAGCACCAGCTTTACCGTCTCAGCCGCGTGCTCATCATCTCCCGGGCGACCCAGCCTTAATAATGGCAGACATTCCGCCCATAATGTTTGATATTTTTCCGGTAGATTTTCTATGGACATACTTATCAATTACGAATTACGAATTATAAATTACGAATTTTGGTGACCTTCGGCATTCATTAATTTATAATTCATAATTTTATAATTCTGCTGTGATTAGCGTCTACTTCCACCATGTCCCCGTCTTTTAAAACTTTGGTAGCTACCTGTGTGCCGATGATACAGGGCACACCCAGCTCGCGCGATACGATGGCTGCGTGGCAAGTGATGCCGCCTTCGTCCGTTATAATTGCTGATGCTCTTTTCATAAGCGGGACGTATTCGGGCCGGGTCATGGACGCCACTAAGACATCACCCGGCATAAATTTACCAAAATCGGCCTGGTTCAAAATAATTCTAGCCGGACCAATGGCTTTACCCAAACTGGCGGACGAACCCCTGATTTCGGACGAAGCGACTCGCTGTTCGAGAGCTTCGTAATATTCCCTGATCGACGGGCCGGAAATGATCTCCTGATGGTCATTTTCATCGACATGGAACAAAACCCCAATATCTCGTCTGGCTTGGATCGCTGATTTGACCTCCGCATCACCGGACAATAATGGTAGAAGCTCCATGGGCAAGGCGTATTGCATCCAACCCATATCCAAGCCTGTAGCCGCGCCCGCCTTCTCCCCCGCGCCATACATGTAATAATTGGTGATTTGCGCAAAACGCTTACGTTCATCGCGGAAAGAGGCCATCCAGTTGAAGAAATCAAGCTTTTCTTTGGTCGCATCCTCCAGGCCCAGTTTGGATAATAATGCTGTTTTATCCTTCTGCGCTTCATCGAAGCGCACCAGACCGGTCTCAATATCCTTAATCATGCCAGGGTCAGCGAGCATCTTCTCCAGCTGTACCGTGTAATGTTCCACACCTAAATGCTCGACCATTTCAAAATCGTTTTTGAGCCAATGATACTTAACTGCATGCTCTTGGACTAAATGATCCGCAGCCTTTAAGCCATCCTTGGCCGCCACTTTGTATATGGCCAGCAGATCCTTTTGTTGCCTTTGGACATATGAGAGTTCATTGGGCGTGGTCAAGACGGTCAAATCCCGTGGCTTGAGACTGTCGGCCCGGTCTCCGAAGATAAAGCTAAGTATTTTCTTTTCAAAAGGGTCGAGTATATCCAAAAATAAGGACATCCCCCATCCTTTAACTGCAGTTCGGATGAAAAGCTCATAGTCCGTTTTGAATTCAGGGGACCCTACCTGCTCTTCGAGCATCCTCTGCCCAATAGCTTCTGCCGTGACCACGGTTTCTGACAATTGAGAGCACAAACCACGGAACCAATCCTTATCTCCATCTACCTTGTGCAGTATCGAATCCGCCTCCTTCTCCACCAACGCATAATCAAGATAGTTATAGAAGGAAAAAGCATCGCCTGTCTTGATTATCAGGCCAACCAAGGGCATCCTAAACCCCGAGTACTCGTGCATGCGCGGCACGCCCATGTGCACCAAGCCACCGATGAGGGGTATTCCCGCACCGGATTGCCTGTACCATTTACTTTGTTTGATTTGTTCCTTGGTTAACATAATCTAATCAATTTAAAATTACGCTCTTTGTCATTTCGAATGTTAATCGAGAAATCCTTTTCGGGGCTATCGGGCTTAAGGGATCTCTCCACCTTGGTCGAGATGACAAGCGAGATTCATAATTTTTTATTTTTTATTTTTTAATTGTTAATTTATTCACTCTCCCCCGATCCGCATCAACCTCCACCATATCTCCGTCCTTCAAAACTTTAGTGGCTATCCGGGTTCCGATGACGCAGGGGATCTGCAGTTCACGCGCCACAATGGAAGCGTGCGAAGTTATGCCTCCCATGTCAGTCACAATAGCACCCGCCTTTTTCATGGCCAGAATCAAATCAGGATTGGTGGCGTTTGAGACTAAAACCTCTCCCGCCTGCAGTTTACCGACATCTTCAGCCACTAAAATTATTCTGGCTATTGCTCTGACCAAGCCCGGATAAGCGGTAGATCCGCGCAATTCTTGATCCGGTTCTTCCGCCTCATCCGCAGGCATAAATTTTTCCATCATAGCTTGGCCTTCAGAGCCCGTGTAGATCTTAATTTGTCCGTCTTCAACCAAATAACAGCACTCCACCATGCGATCCTTGACTTGCTGGGCAAAATAATCCCGCCGACCATTCAACAAAGCCTCTTCCGCCTCTTCCAAAAGCAAAAACTTCAATTCATCCAAAGAAATTCGCAGTCTACGGCTGATTTCTGCCAATACTTTATCCATGACCACATATGATTGCTGATAAATGCCTTTGCGGTAATCCTTAAGATGCATAAAACCGGCTGATACATTTAGCAAGCGGACTAAATCTTGTGACAATTCCAAAGATTTAATCAGCTCTGCTTTTTCTTGAGCCAAATTAGCATACTTATTCAATAGACTTTGGTATTGCTCGTCCAAATCGCCCCGTTCAAGAGTGTCTTGGCAGACGGATAGTAAATGTTCTAAAGACATGACCGGCCCGATGTAGGCATAGGTCAGCCATTCAAACCTTTGTCTGTGTTTTCCAGCAGCTCCATAGCTTGCGTGTTCTGGCGCAAAGCGGAAACATCACGCTTTTTAATGGCCAGAAAAATCTCTTCATGTTCGGCTAATTGGTTTAAGTCCAATAGCATTTTAAGGCGCGCGATCTCCTCTTGTTGCACCTCACTGGGTTTGTCAGCCGAGCTCAAAAAAGAGTAAATCTCATTCAAGCGTTCAACCTGCCCCAGCTCTGTTAAACGCGTCTTTAAGCCTTGCGTCACATAATCCGTAATATACGGCTGATCAAAACCATCTACAAACACAGGTACCCAGCCCCAAACCCTCATAACTCTCAGTAATTTAAGATATTCACGATATATATCGATTAAATCTTGGTCTGACTTAGACGTGACATCCATGGCTTTGACCGAATCGCAAAAACTTAATAGCCGCCCGCCATGGTCTTCGATCTTGGTAAACACCTCGTCCACAAAATCTTTTTCCCTCACTACCCGGTCAAACAAGCCACGACAAAGAAGCTTATAAGAATCATCATACGCCATAACAAATCACGCTTTCTTGATCGAACAAAATACGCGTTCAACCGGCTTAACGCCCAAATCAGCGATATCACGCGTGGCCACGATATCCATTAAATATATGGGATACAGATAAATGCGATCGCGTTCAAATATTTTTTTCAGCATATTACTTTAAAATACGTACAGTGCGGTGATTAGCGCGCACTTCGATCATATTGCCCTCCTGTACGCCGGTTAAAGCCTCTTTAACTCCGGTTACGCAAGGAATTTCACGGTTACGCACTTGCTGTTCCACGGACGGCGATAATTTATCCTGAACCAAAATAATTGCTCCGGCTTTATCCAAAACCAATGGTAAAAACACATCCTGTGCCAAGACAGCCACTTCACCCTTTTTCAATAAAGACGCGTCGTTTTGCGACTTGATGATTCTGGCCAAGCCGCGCGCGAAACCGCGGGCCACCAAATTACCATACAAAGTCAGCGGAGCTTCGCCCGAAATACGGGATTCCAATTCAGACCTGATGGCATCAGCCTCTTCGCCCACGGCCAAAGTGTAATCCGATCCTCTAACCTCAATCAGCAGACCCTGATCATGGCGTTCTTTTAAGATTTCCTCGCTGACCAGGCCTTTGAGCGCACCTTCAAACTCTTCATAGCTCAAATATTGCAGATATTCTTTGGACAAACCCGTCTTGTTTTCCATGGCCGCGATGATCTGATCCATCACATACACGCCCATTAAAATGGCGTGCTTTTTAGCTTCTCTCCAAAAAGCCACTCGGTTAAAAAACCACAATGGATTTTGAGGCAGATTGTATTTACGACAAACATCCTTTATTCTTTTTTTCTGTTCTTTAGAATATGAGGCCAAACGTTCGTATTGAGAGTTAAAAAATTGTTTATTGGCCAAATAATTTTCCACTTCACGCGCCAAATCACCATCTTCAATAGCCTTATGCCCAGCATAATCCATTTCTCCATAATAAAACTCTCGTCTGAAGGCTTGATAACCCGGATCATGCATAACAAAATCCAGGGCTTCAAACTTGCGCTTATCCCTGTATGGCAACAATAGAGTCAATAAAGCCAAGCGACGATCCTCATCATAAGTTAATTCTTCAGGTGCCAACAGCACCAAAATATCGGACTGGCTGATTTTATATTTGTCGGTCAGGCGCTTGATCTCACGGTGATCAAACCCCGCGTAATAAGCTTCGGAAAAATAACAATAGCCGTACATTCTCTGGCATGAGTTATATACCTGGTTAAAATAGTCAGTCAGTTCGGTGTTGGACATCTTATTTAAAGCATCCAAATCCACGGTGCTATAAAATTTTTCAACGTCGCGCATAGACCTTTCAAACACGCGATATAATCGTTCAAAATGCAGAGGGTTACTATATCTTTCGTAAACTTCTTGGGCGATTGTATTCATACGGTTAACATCCCAATAAACATAGGCTTGTTTATCCCGAATGTAGGTGTACATGACGCCAAAAGTGGAATTGAAATATTCTTTGGGGAATTTATTAGAACTCATTAAAATGGGCCAGATATAATAAGGAACGGCCTTGGTCTGTTGGGAATAAATGGTGGCCGGCATTTGATCAGCCGCGCCTTGAGCCACATATTCCACTAAATCCTGAATTTTTAAATCATAGACACCGCACAATTTGTCCAAGGTGGCGAACTTTAAGCCGTCCACCTTGTTATGCATTAAAGCATTGATGGTATTGCGGTTAATTTCAGCTTCGCGCGCGATTTCCGAGCTGTTTTTACCTAATCTACGCGCAATTTCGTTTAATTTAAGCTTAATCATATTTGTTAAACTGACTACTTTACTAGTCAATTTTTATTATAATAGACTATTTTAAGCCTTTTGTCAATCAGACATGACTAGTACGCTATGCACCTATTCTTGACAGTTGGCAAGAATCATGATATATTAATGCGTCACACTGGAAGTACCGAGACATGAACATTCCATCGGGCCACTAGCCCACCACCGGAGGATGCACGAATGAAACAGTCTTACACGGTTGAGATTCGCCGCCACGCGCTCAAGGGAACCGGGGTCATGAAGGACATGCTCTCACCCGAGGGGTATGAGCAAGCCCGCCAGGTCGGCATGGATAACATGCGCGACAAGGGCTTCACCCACATCGCGGTCTCGCCGTATTTCAGAACGGCCCAGACCGCGGCCGCCATGGCCGAAGGCGCCGGCGACTTCACCGCCGCCACATTCGCCGTCTCTCCCGCCCTCTTCACCGATCGCCTGGACGAATGGATGGTCTACCACAAGGAGCACGGCGCCGTGGTCAAGCCCGAGAGCAGCTTGATCGAGGAAGAAGCGGAACGCATGGCCAACGACCTCAAGAATCTGGTCAACGCTCTTCCCGACGGATCACATCTACTCTGCGTGGGGCACACTCCGTTCGTCGAGACGCTCATCTACGGCCTGACCGGCAAGGTGATCGATCCCTTGAGTGAATGTGAGGGAGTGGAGGTCGAGGCCGAAATCGTGGCCGATACCTTCTTCACGAAAAGCGTCGACGTGAAACGCGTCTACGAACTCCGTCTCTAGCACTTTTACCTATCAACCTGCGCCGGGCAGGACACACTCACTATCCCGGCACTTTCCATGTTTTCATGATTTCAAATCGTAGCAATATGAAACGTTATAGATACACATTGAACATTCAAGGAGGATTAAAATGGTACGTATCGAATTCCGCAGGCATTCGCGAGTTGCGAAGAATCAGATTTCTTCCAAGGGATACAACTACGCTCGCAAGATTGGCGCCGAGCAGATGCGGGGCCATGGCTACACCCACGTGGTACTGAGCCCCATGTTCCTCACGGCACAGACGGCCGGAGCATTTGCCGAAGGCGCGGGTGACTTCGTGCATATCAAGGAGACACTCATCTCCCCCGCCCTCTGGAGGGAGCGCGTGGGTGAGTGGGTATGGTTCTTCGAAGAGAATGGCCAAAAGCTAGACGAAAAATGGTTGAAGGATGAATTCATAAACGATGAAGTTGACCGTATGCGCCAACAATTGACAGAGATGTTCGGTCGGGCAGGTAGGTACACCAGCCTACTCCTTGTAGGACATGCCCCATTCCTGGAGCTTGCGATCTACGCCCTGACCAGCAAAATCGTCGATCCGCTCAAGGAATGTGAGGGTGTAGTAGCGATCAGCAGCAATGATGGCTTTTATCTTGAGAGTGAGATCCGCCTCTAGCACCTTCACCTATCAACCTGCGCCGGGCAGGATACACTCACCATCCCGGCACTTCCCATGTTTTCATGACCTAGTCGTGAAAAAATGAGAGGTAATAAAAAAACACGGCTTTGACCGCGTTTTTGCTGTATTTAATGGCTAAAAATGAAAAGCGATTTGCCCCAGATCCCTGACAAACAAAATCTCGTCATTCAATATCTTTTGAAAAGTCACCATGTCGCGATGCCTAAAAGCCAAGCGCTTAAGCACAAAAAATTCTTGCAGTTTGGGCAAAGCGGCCACGATTTTAGGCTCAATGGCCGGGTCTGAATCAGGAATCTTTTCCAGTATTTTAACAAAACCCGGATCAGGATCTTTTAAGGTTTGGATAATATCCGACCGCATATCAGTCTTGTTCCAAAACAGCCTTGGATCCGGCTTCAATAATGGACGCCACGCCTTTTTGCAAGGCAGTCTCAGCCACAACCTCTAACTCAGCCGCCTGGCTCTTCACGGTAGACTCGAATCTTTCCCGCTCTGGAATGGGATTTTCAAATAATGGTTCTGGCATATTTAAAAAGCATACAACTAAACACTATTTTGAGCAAAAAAATACGGCCGTGTGGCCGTTAAGGAGTTTTTTCTTCAAGCAACTGCCGGTAGAAGATCGAAGCCGAATCATTACCCGCCCAACCAATGCCGACAATGTATCTTTTTTCCATCAGGTCAGTGGTGCGTTTCCAGTTCCACTCTTGATCCCAAGGAACTGGCATAAAACGAACGCCGAAATTGGCGGTCATGCCTGAAAAAGCCGCAACCGAAACGCCCAATCCTCCAGTGGGACGCAGCTTCATGTCATATTGGTCGCTGCCCAACATCATGGAAAAATCGGCCTGACTTGAAAAACTGGGAGTGGTCAGGCTAATCTGGCCGCCGGCTTCAACCGGTACAAAAACACCCTGATGGTGGTTGTACTGCATGCCGCCGTAAGCCAGTCCGGAAAGGTACCAATCAAGTGATCCTTCATAGGTGTACCAGAAACGGGTCAATTCAGACGAGGTGCCGATGATGCTAGCTGCTGCGTTCTTAGCATGTTGCCGCAGACAATCCCTGAAGCCTTGGCGCGCGGCCTCTTTATGCTTCGGTGCCTGTTGCAGTTGGCACATCTCTTTGTCCTCTTCGTTCGCACAAGCTTTAGTCATTTCATCTTTAATGTTTTTTACCTTCACTTTCAAGCACTCAGCCAGAGCTGAATTAAGCAACGGATCATGATCATTAACATGCTGGAAGGATAGAGCTACCGCGCCGTCGGTCGAAGCGGACGTGTCCATCTGCCCGGGGTTGCGCGTAGCACCCAGAGACACGTTCATGCGTTTTAGAAACACACCCAGTAAAGGCACCCGTTCCAATGCACCAAGATCGTCGCCGCTATCCGATTCCAGCTGATAGATCTTGTAAGGAGAAAAAGCCACGCCAGCCGTACCATAGGTTCCATTCTCGGTGACAACAAACGGCAACTGCATGGAGGTCATGCGAGTGTCGCTCGGCCGCATCAGGCCTACCTGAGTTCCAAACACGCTATCCGTGGGAACTTGCGGCTGTAAAGGCTCAGGCGCTTCGGGGCTAACCGGCTTTTTGGAGCGGTCGTCCTGCCCAAGCTCCACATCAATATCCAAGTTATAGACGAAGGTATTGTTATTGATGACGTTTCCCGACCCTGCTGACTGCAGGTACATCACCGGCCAAATAGCGATAGTCTCTTTGCAACCGTTTTGCGGATTGTTAGGATCGCAAGGCGGAGGCGTGATCACGGTGGTGCCGGGATCGGCGCACAAAACAGCACCCCGATTGTAATGCCGGGCGTAAATCTCCAGCAGATAGCGCGGGTCGTAGCAACCATGCAGGACATGCCGTTGATCGGCGACCTGCAGTACCGGATCTATATACCGGCACTCTTCGGACAGATTGACGCTCGGCCGCTTAGCCGCTTCGGAGATAAAATCTCCTACGATTTTATGGACCTCAACCATTTTATCCGGCTTTTTAGCGCATAACGCGCTCAACTCCCCCAACAGACTGCCCGCGTAAACACGGTAATTACTGCAACAGGTTTTAGGCGGGATTTGGCCTCTTGCCGGTACACTCACCAACAAAGCCAGAGCGACAGTCATCAGCCAACCGAAAACGAGTACCTGCGACCTCTTCATGGATCACGTCCCTTTCTGTCGAATGTTCAGACTGCACAAGCACCCTTCTTTTAGCAAATTTATAACTTAAAATCAAGACTCAATACCAATGGCGTACAGCGAGCTCGTTAGCCGGTCTGCCTCGTAAAATCGATAAATCGATCACGAGACACTAAAAAAGCCGGCTCTTGCGAGCGGCTTTTTTAGTGGTGGACCTTGAGGGATTCGAACCCTCGACCCCCGCGTTGCAAACGCGGTGCTCTAGCCAGCTGAGCTAAAGGCCCGGATCAATACTTAAATTACAATTTTCAAATATCAATTATCAAATTAGGATTATCGATATTGAAGACTGAACCTTGTTATTTGTGGGGCTATATTATGGCTTAAACTGCAAAAAGTCAACACTTCATATAGCATATAACATGTAGCATGTAACATATAACAAAAGAATAACGTATAGGACGTTTACGTAACAACATTATATTTATTGTATGTTATGTGTGGATGGAGGCGTGGCTCTGACGTGGTGAGGGAAGATATTTTTAGCAGATTGCTGCACTCGTCGAACTCGCTCGCAATGACATGGTTGAGTGATAAGATCCTGAAACGAGTTCAGGATGACGAAGAAGAAGCTATGGCTGATAACGCGGTACGATGTTACATGCTATGTGCTACATGTTTTGTGAATATGTGACGTTAAGTACGTGAAAGGATACGATGGACGTTATGGATGTGAGAGCCTAACTCACCCCTGCCCCTCTTTTACCCAAGAGAGGGAACAACCGAGGTTTGCTGAGCATGCTTGCTACATGCTACGTGCTATCCCGATACAATAATAAATATATATTGATCGGGATCCCGACCATGGTGTCGGGACATGTTTTGTGAATGTGTGACGTTAAGTACGTTAGAGGACGCTAGGTACGTTATGGACGTTATGTACGCTAGGTAAGTTATCCTCTCGACCTGACGATGTTCTGTAACTATACTGGCACAAACTATGAGAAAAGCTTGGTCAATTCTGCTTTCCGTATTATTGGGAGCCTTAGTAGTGGGTACAGGCACCGGATATTTTTTACACCTGGCCAATAAAGACCGCCAACTGCTGGCCCTGGAAGCCGAACAGGCTAAAGCCACAGCTATTCGCACACAACAAGAACAACAGAGCGCCATCCAAGAAGCCAACGAAAAATTAAACCGAGCCAACGAGGAGGTAAAAAAAGCTCAAGATGTTTTAAAGGCTGTGGAACAAGAAAGAGCTTTATTGGAACAGGCCACTCCCCTTTCCGAACCGCCGGCAAAAAACATCAAAGACTGGCAAGTCGTTATCTCAACCAACCAAGATATATCCTTTAGATATCCAGCCGATTCCGTGGTTATCATTGATAACCACCTTTCTTTGTCAATTGCTGAAAAACAGGCCAACCAGCCTTTGGATATCCAGTTGCCGAATGCATGGCTGACAGTCCAACCATATTCCGAGCAAACTGAAGACCTGCTCAAGAATAAAATCACCAGCTCAACTCCGTCTGTATACTTTTTAAAAGGTAAAATACTGGTTGGAGAAACAGGCTACAAAAAAGATCAAGCTCAAGAGGCAGCCTATTATAAAATCTATAAAGCCGGCGCCCCAACCCACTTGTTTTGGATCGAAAACTACAAATACGGCCAAGGTAAACAAGTTAAGCCTTTATTATTTGAAGACCTCTTGGGAACCATGGACTTTCCAAAAGAATAGAGTTCTTTTTTAGAGTATGAAATGCGTAACCTGCAATCAAGACATTATCGACGATGAATGCTCATGTCCGGTTTGCCGCGGCCCCATGATATGTGAAAAAGGTGTTTGTCATTGCGATTGCGGAAAAAAATTAAAAGAAGATGAATGCTATTGTGTTGAATGCGCGAAATAATTTTTATCGATTACAAAATATTTTTTTATTAATTAAAAATGATGTTGTGGATAATCCAGCATCATTTTTTTAATTTTATTTTATTAAAAAACGAGTAAAAAATTAATTATTAAATAAATAAAAAAATAATCACAGAAAAAAGCCAATAAAAACAAGCATAACTCATGCATTATCAAACATAAATTTAAAAATTTTTTATTATTTTTAAAAAATAAAATAAAATACTTTTTTATTATTTTCTACTCTGCGCATCTTCTTGACATGTCTTTTTTGTGATATAATTAATTTGTGCTTACAGATGTCGAACTCTGTGAACATGAATTCCGACATCTGTCGGTCATGATCTTAATAAAGAAAGTGAGGTGATAAACATGCCAGCTAAGAAGAAGACAACAAAGAAGAAGGTCGCTAAGAAGCCGGTAGCTAAGAAGAAGGTCGCCAAGAAACCGGTAGCTAAGAAAAAAGCCACCAAGAAAAAGGCCACCAAGAAGCGCTAGTTCTTTTTTGTAGGAGGAATCCCACTGTTTAAAACGGTGGGATTTTTTTATTCAAACAGACCCGTCTGCCTTAAACGTTTAGAGCCGGCATTTACCTTGATCTCTCCATATATACCGTCATAACCAGGGCGCGTATCAACTTTACCTTGACGCATCATCAAGATAGCTTCCGCCACGTCCGGCTCAGCTAGCGTAGCCAAGGCCCGCGCATCCAAATCCAATAAAATTGCGAATTCATTAGCAAAACCCATCATTTTTTCCACTTCTCTCTGTACGATTTTACTGGTTTTACCTTTTCCTCTGCATTGTGCCACCAATTCTTTTAAGGGAATGATGCTTTTGAAAGGCACAGCTCCCGGTGGGCGGTCAGGATTAGGCGATCTGTCAGCCAAATCACTGACACGGGAAAGGACGCCGACAGTTAAAGGACGCCCGCACTTGGGACACAGGCCTTTATGTTTTTTAGTTACTTCCGGCTCGCACCAAAAATCACAGTCAGCATGTCCATCCGCATGATACTTACCCTCTTCCGGAAAAAATTCGATTGTTTCGATAAACTTTGATTGATCATGTTCCAACAAAATTCTGCGCAGTTCGTGGTAGCTAGGCTTATCCATTTCAAAAACATTGGCTTCCCGTCCCAGGTTCTCACACGAATGCGCATCCGAATTGCTGACTAAAAAAACTCTATCCAAAGCGCTGATCCGCCAGTTCATGAGAGGGTCGGATGACAAACCTGTTTCCACGGCATAGATATATTTGGCATAATCACCAAAACACTCTTCCAAAGAATCAAACCCGGACTTTGAACCAAAAACAGCGAACCATGGCGTCCAAATATGGGCTGGAATCAACAAAATTCTTTCATCAATATCCAAAAGCATTTTCAATAATAGTTCCGAATCTAAGCCCATAATGGGCCGGCCGTCGCTTTTCAAATTAAAACCCCGTTCTGAAAAAGCTTGAATCACCTTATCCAAAGTTATCAAATCAGGAAAAAGCAAAACATGATGCACTCGGCGGGTCTTATCCGCGCGCTTGTAAATACAAGAAACTTCCGTGGTTAAACAAAAAGCCGTGGGACAGTCACTGTTCTTTAAATACAAAGCCTCATCCCTCTCTTCCAGTTGTTCTCCCATCTCCTTGCGCCATACAGGATGTAAGGCATCGCCTGTGCCAATATACTGTATACCTTTACGCACCCCATAGCGCCCGATATTAGGCAAAGTTAAATCTTTGGAGCAAGAACGAGAAAATCTGGAATGTATATGCAAATCCGCAATAACACGCATAGATAGCCAATATACTACACAATCAAGCCAAATAACAAACCTTTAAAAAAAGACCGACGCCAACCGCATCGGAATAATTTACATAACCCTCGCCCCTCAAAAGACAATGGGTTAACTCCTTAATTTTATATTTAATAATTTTTTATTTTTTATTTATATCTTATCTCAATCCCAAAGGTTGGTTCCGTACCTCGCACCGCCATGCAAGAAACGGAAGCCACCTCTAAGATTGATAGCTGATCTTAGGCCCCTTCACCTCCTTCCGTAGCCTCAATTATTTCAGGTTCTAAAATGGCTTCAGGCGTCTCAACCGGTTCAAGACTCGCGTCCGTCTCTTGCTGGCCGTCTGATTGATTCTCTTGAGCTTCCGGCTCAACAACTGGGGGCACTTCTTCTTCAACAGGCGGATCAATCACTTCAACCGGCTCGATAACTTGTTCGGGGGCTGTTTCTGGTTCGCTGATGATTTGAGTTTCACTATTTTCCGGCTCAACAACCTGCTCTGGCTCCGGATTATCTCCGATAACCGTAACCGGATCAATAACGTTATCTTCTTCAGTCTCTTCATCCAAACTCAAGGCTTGAGTTTGCAAGCCAACGGCCATCCAATTGAATTTCATGGTTCTTCCGCAATCAGCCGGATTAAGACACGAGCCTTCATCCACTTCTATCCGGAAGCCTTCCTTGGTCTTTTTCGCAATGCGGAACCTGCCCAACCACGGGGTAAAATATTCTTCAGCATCTGATTCAGGCGTCACCACCACCACGGGCACATCTTCAAAAGGCGTGGCAAAACGGATTTCCACCCAAGCCTGGCCGGCCGGTACATCAACCACACCGGCTGTATTTTCAGAAACTATAACACGTCCCATCAAACGAGTGTCCCCGCCCACGGTCAAATCGCCGGCAATCAAAGCTGCTGTTCTGACTATCAAGACGTCTAACTGCGCGCTCGAAGCATTGCTTAAGGCTGAACCATCGGCAACTTGCGGATTGACCAATCCACCTTTAATTTGTGCGATGGCATAAGCATCACCCTCAAAAGCTTGTTGAATGATTTGAGTTGAAGTGGTTTCACCTAAAAACCCAGCGATTTGGCCCAAAGGCGAATCTTGACTGCCAAAATAATAGCCTGTTTGAACGACCATCATGAGCGTGCCGGACGAAACGTCGCTCGTCGAAGAAGCAAAAGTTTCCATGGCTCTACCGATAATCATGCCCGGTTTGGTGGCTTTCATGGCATAACCAGGAATTGATGCCGAGGTTAACGGATCACCCACCGCAATCTCACCGTTTTCCAAACTGACTTTTACCGGCACACGGCCAACTAAAGCAATAGCCCTCAAGTCTTTACCTTTTTCTTTGCCGGACAATAAGAAGCCAGGCTTAGCGGAAACAACTCCCAGTAAACTCTTTTCATAACTTGCTTCACTCTTTTTAACATAACCCGCGTTTTGAGCATCCAAAACTACTACATCGCCAGCTGTGATGTCTGCATCCAAGGTAGGATACATTTCCGCCAAATCGTAGGCTCCGGCTTCAGTTATTAAACCATGCGAAAACTTAAAGGCGCCGGTTTGCGCGTCATAACCCGTACCTGCACCCTGGTAATTTAATGATTCACTGGAAAACCACATGGAACCCGTTGAAGAACCGGCTTCCATTTTTAAAGCATAAGAAGATTCACGGGCTTTTTGATAATAATAGACTTGGCCATTACCTGTAGCATTACCACGGCCCGCATACAACACACCATTTAATTCAGCGAAAGAATACGTGGCCTGAAAACCCGTACCCGCATTACTGGTTATCGCATCCGATACATGATATTCCACAATATCGCCGTCATTTAAGGCTCCTTCAAAACCTAAGAACAATGAACCGTCATACACTCGCATGGCCGGAATACGTGTGATGGTACCGCCGTTATTAATGACCGTTGTAAAATCAGCCGCATTATCACACAAAACATCATTGCCTGCCGCCTGCGGTTCACATCTTTGCAAGTCTCCATCACCAATGCTAATGCCGTTAGAAGTATACAGATAACCATTATATACCGCGGCTTGTTCTATTGTTTCATATGTACCGGCTACATTATCAAACGGGCGTGTCCAGTCCCCGGCCGCATCGCACATGGCTGCATTGCCGGCCGTGTCAGGATCGCAAATGATTGTATCACTGTCATCTAAAGTATTGCCTACAAAGGCGTAAAGCCTGCCCAAATACACAGCTAAGGCATTTGCTTGTTCAAAGATCCCTAACGGCAAAGCTACATTGGTCCAATCAGCCGCGTTGTCGCAAGCCGTGGCCGCGCCTCCGCCGGCCGGATTACACACGCCCACTGAAGCACTGCCCGCCACACCCGTATCATTGGATGCATATAAATATCCATTGTATTCAGTCATTTGTGTAATTCGAGTCGGTCCAGCAGGGAAGACAGCATCAGACCAATCGCCCGTGTCGCAAACAGCCGCATTGCCAGTAGTGGCCGGATTACACACTTGGACATCGCCATCACCCGCGCCACTGCCAAAACCAGCGTACAACCTACCCTTATATACAAGCATGCTCAAGACTTGTGTATACGCAGCACTACTGAAGGATGCACTCCAATCAGCCGCGTTATCGCACAAGGTCGTGTCGCCTCCGCCGGCCGGATTACACACTTGGATATCACCGTCACCCGCGCTGTCGCCTTGGCCAGCGTATAAGTAGCCGTTAAAGACGGCTAAAGTACGTACCGATTCAATACCCGTAGCCGGTATATTGGCCGTGGTCCAAGCGACTTCTGTTTTGGAAGGCGCGGCCGTAACCGTTACATTACCGCGAGCTTTAGTATCGCCATTTATATCCAATTTGGCTGTTGGAGCGCTAATGCCGATACCCACATTACCGCTAAAAGCCACGGTTAACCTTTCAGTGTTAGCCGTATAAAATCTCCAATTCTGCCCGGAATAGGGAGAAAAGCGAACATTGTCAACCCAACCCGCGTCAGATCCTTCAGATACACTGAAATCCTTATCAAAAGCCCAACGCAAATTATGTGTACCCGCGGTAACCGGGATACTGACAGTTGCCCAATTGGTTTCGCCTGATATTCTTGTGTAATAACCTCCGCCAGCGCTCGAACAAGAGGCCGCGTTATCAATACAGACCATCAAATAGTCGTAGGTAGCCTCGGAGCTGACTCTCCAATCAAATTCCATAACACCATCCGAGCTAAAAGTATAATTTGTTTCAATCCAAGATATTTGATTATCACTAATATTTCCGTTAGTACCCGAATATGTGCCTTGGGTGGAAGTGGAAGCATCCTGAAGCCAATTGGCATTGCCGCCCGTGGTCCAATCGGCCGGAGGAAAAGCTAATTCAAAGCTGCTAATCAATTCCGGAGTGGCCGCCACATTGGCGAACTGGAACAAGTAATCCCCGCCGTCCTGTTTATACAAACTGGATTTACTATAAACCGTGCTGGTCGTTCCGGCTCTAAACGATGTTCCGGCATAGACGCTTCCCAAGGCTCCAATGTCTCCATTAGCCAATATCTCGTTGCCATTAGGCATAAAAGTCGAACCTAAGCCGCCCGTGTAAGACGTAGTACCCACATACAAATTTCCGTCCGATGATATGCGAGCTTTCTCTGAACCATTATTACTGATGGTAAAAGCGTTATTTGTCTCTTCGGTTATACTCCAAGGTGTGGAAGTACCCACGAAAAGCGAATTACTATAAATATTATTCCATCTCAAACTCGTGGATCCTAAATTATAAAGATCAGTTGTGCCGGGCAAGATTGAACCGGTTGATGTACCGCCGCCAAATTGGATGGCATTGGCTGTTACGTTGCCCTGCGTGGTCACTTGATTCAAAGTCGGCACCGAAGTGGTAACGGCCTGTCCGTTAATATACATGGCCGAAGATGAAACATAGCCTGTAGCCAAAATATTAGTGGAAGTGACAAAATTGACCATCAACCCCTGCCAGCGATGAGCAGCATCACCCAAGTAATATGTATCCGTGTTCATGGGCATCAAGTCAGAAGTGATGTAGCCCAAGACCGCCAAATTGGTGCCCGTAGCATTGATAAACAAAGCCGAAGTCGAACTAGCCTGGCCGTCGATCCAAACATCTTGCTGGAATCTAAAATCTGCGGTCGAAGTACCGCCGGCAAATTGAATGGCATGCGTGGTGGTGTTGCCCGCGTTGGTGACGGTTTGTAAATTAGCGGCCGCGCTGGACGGACAGTTAGTACCATCAGCCAAACAAGGTAAAATTCCGTTGATTCTGGTGTTTAATGACAGCCTTGTAGGTCCGCTGACATTCAACCCTGTGCCCGTAGCACTTCCCCAAAATAGTTCAGAAGTAGTGGCCGTGGTCAAAGTCAACAATCCGGTGAATCTGCCATCGCCATCAACATCTAGCATGTGTGACGGGGTGGTGGTGCCGATACCTACGTAATGATCAGCCGTGATGCGCATGACTTCATCTGTGCTCTCTGTGCCGCCGGCATGAAACTTAATCATTGATCCTGATGTTGCCGCGCCAATTGTCAGGTTGGCCGAATTAACATATAAGTAACCATCCAAAGGTTCCATGATTGAATAATCCGGATCACTGTAATTGGAGCTGTTTATTCCAAGATCAATATAATAGCTACTGTCGTCGCCAATATCAGAAGTGGCCACAAAATCAGAAGAAGCACCTGTACCCGTAGACTGATTTTGAATATTTACTTGTAAATAGCTGTCAATATTTCCGCCAAACTGCGCCACTGCATCGCCAACAATCGGTATATTGCCGATACCAACTCTTAGAGTTTGATCAACCCATAAATTACTGGCCGTAGCATAACCCAAAGTGGCATATTCGGTATATAGATTAGTGGTAGTCGCATATCCTGTTATCACTAAATTTGTTCCCGAGGCACTTGCAAATTCGAAATTATTAAAATCACCATACCCATCAACTATCAAGCCTTGTTGGAACCAAAAGTCAGCCGTGGATGTGCCCCCCGCAAATTCCAGCCAGTTAGTGGTGGTGTTGCCGGTATTGCTGACAGTTTGCAGATCAGGCGAGGTGGTTGACGGACAATTGGTGCCATCCAATAAACAGACACTCTTTGAGCCGATAGTAGTGTTGGCCGGCAAACGCGCAATTGAAGTGACAGTTAGATCTGTGCCCGTAGCACTTCCCCAAAACAATTCAGAAGTAGTGGCCGTGGTCAAAGTCAACAATCCGGTGAATCTGCCGTCACCATCAACATCCAGGGTGTGTGACGGGGTGGTGGTGCCGATACCCACGTATTGGTCAGCCGTTATGCGCATGACTTCATTAGCTGCTGTGGTACCGCCGGCTGCGAATTTAATGATTGACGATGAGGTCGCGGCCACAATTATCAAATCATTGGAATTGCCCATGAAATAGCTGTCTAAGGGGTTGGCGATGGAAAAGAAAGCATTATTAAAACCCGAATTAGCGATGCCCATGGTGGTATTGAAATTATTACCCGGTGTCGCCAAATCGGCTGAAGCTGTAAAATTGGCGCTGGCAAAATTGCCTGCGTTAGTATTCCTGGCATTGACCACCAAATAATTATTAAAGTCACCGCCGAATTGAGCGATGGACGCGCCCAACACCGGGAAGTTCCCGCTGCCGACCTTAAGGGTTTCGATAACCAAATTAGTAGCAGTGGCACTCTCCATTATTGTATTGGCCAATACCGCATCCCCGGAGATTAAACCCGTACTCGAAACAACACCTGACAAAACAAGATTGGATCCAGTTGCGTTCGTAAAATTGATAGTTTGAGCAGATAAATGTCCATCTATGGTCAAGCCTTGTTGGAACCAAAAGTCGGCTGTGGATGTACCTCCCGCAAATTCCAGCCAGTTGGTGGTGGTGTTGCCGGTATTACTAACAGTTTGCAGATCAGGTGAAGCAGTAGACGGACAGTTGGTGCCGTCCAACAAACAGACACTGATACCGCCGATCCTGGTATTGGATGGCAAGCGTGCCATGTTAGTGACGTAAAGATTAGTGCCCGTAGCGCTCCCCCAAAACAATTCAGAAGTAGTGGCCGTGGTCAAAGTCAACAATCCGGTGAATCTGCCATCACCATCAACGTCCAGCATGTGTGACGGAGTGGTGGTGCCGATGCCTACGTAATGATCGGAAGTGATGCGCATGACTTCATCCGTGTCTTCCGTACCCCCGGCATGAAACAAAATGTCCGATGAAGCGGTGGCCGTGCCAATGGTTAAATTGGCTGAATAGGCATACAGATAGGCATCCAACGGACCGGTGATGGAAAAATCCGGATTACTGTAATTAGAACTGTTAATACCTAAGTCAACATAATAATTACTGTCGTCGCCAATATCCGCGGTTACTATATAATCAGCTGAAGCGCTGGTACCGGATGAATGGTTTTGTAAGTTAACTTGCAAGTACGAATCCACCGTCCCTCCAAATTGGGCTACCGAATCACCAACAATTGGGAAGTCTCCCACACCTACACGCAAAGATTCATCCACTACCATGTGATGAGCGGTGGCAAAGCCTAAAACGGATTCAGCTGCATTAATAAAGGTGGAAGAGACTGCACCATAAGTCACCAAGTTGCCGCCCGTGGCATTGCCGAAAGTTAAATTCTGGATACTGGTATTATCCATTACCACCAATTGAGTAAAGGTGGCATTGGTGGCGATCAAGTCCGTAAAGCTGGCTGAATCGCCGGTAAGATTGGAGATGTTTGCGTTCGTGCCCGTAGCATTGCCCCAAAGTAAATCCGTGATATTCATCCAGCCGGCCGTCAGATTGGTAAAATTGGCGTTAGAGGAAAACAAGTTGGTCGAAGTAACATTCCCCACAGTCAAGGTGGTCAATAAAGACGTACCGCTGACATAGAGATTTGAAGAAAGGTTCAAGTTGGTAAAAAAGCCCGCGCCCGAGTTGGTTATTCTGGTGGTTGAAGCTAACAACAAATCACCATCAATAATATCCAAACTCGCGGTTCCCGCAAAAACGTTATTCAAAGTAATTTTGGTATCGTTAACCGCATTGACCTCCAAACCAAATGATCCGCCATTATTGGCGCTAAACAACAAACTGCCATCGGCTACAAAGCCGGTGGCTGATAAATGATAATATTCGTTAGCTGTACCGCCTTGAAGACCGGAAAAATCATTATGATTAACCAAACCCAAGCCGCCACTCGAACCATCTCTGTCAACCAAAATTGGACGCATATCTCTAATGCCGGCCACCACATCTTCTCCCTGTTTAAAAATAATGGCGCCAATCAAAAAAGCGTGTTCAGAATTTAAAAACTCATCAGGCAACACAGACGGCGGTTCGGCGGCTTGCGCATTAGCCTGATCAGGGTAAGCGGCTTGGCCGTACAGCATACTTATGGTTCCGTGTTCGTGTATGTAAACCCAATGCACGCCATACTCGTCACCGCCCAAGGGCTGCAAAGTACCGCTGTTATTATCGTAGCTTAAATTATTCCATTGCTGATAGCCAGAAGAATGCGTGAATCCGCCCAAACCATTGCGATAATATCTTTCAAAAGTATCCACGCCCGAGGAATCAAAACTCGGTATGGTACGTTCGTAGCCCGAATACCAATTTGTACATTGGCTGACAGCAATATTTCTGGTACCCACGTCGCTGATTAAGCAGCCTTCGGTAATAATTTGTCCTATACCATTTTCCAAGAAATCAACTATACGATTGATAGGCCGAGTTTCAACCGATCTTTCATCGTGAATATGCAAAAGGCCATCGTCATCATTATCTACTTTGGCAATTTTATAATATGTCCAATCGCCGTTATAATCCGTTGTGGTAGCCAAAACCACAGCCGCGCCCGTATTATTATCATAATGAATGTAAACATTTAACCATTGATGAAATGGAACGCTGATGCCGCTGGAGGTGGCCCAAGACGTGTAATAAACCGTACCAATCGGATTGCTCGGATCAGAGGCTATCAAACCCTCACCGGCCGAGACCTGAATCGTGCCGCTGGCCGTTTGCGTAACTTCTCCTCCATAAGCCCGGCCGTTGGCGATCAGCATGTTCAAATACTGCTGTAAATTTATTTGATTGGAAGTGTTAGTGGCAGCCAATGAAATTTGTGAAGCCTGTAAATTACCCACAACCTCGCCAAAGGCATCCAAATTCAAAACCACGTTGGCATGACCCAAAACTCCTGAATTGATGGAAGTGGCACTGACATTACCTAATGGCCCAATCGTCAAAACATCAGACGCCATGGCGTCAGTAACACTGCTATTTGGCAATAGCAAGGTGCTGGTCACCGTTAAATTACCCAAAACAGAATTAGTACCCGTGGCATTTTGCCAAACCAAGTTAGACAAATCTAACTCACTGCCAATAGTTAAACTATCGACCGTCAAAGAGCCGATATCAGCTGAACCGAATATTGCACTCGTAGAACTGACCGTGCCTGACGCTATAATATTACGCCATGAAGTAGTCTCAGATCCTAAATCAAACAAATTATGTTGAGATGGCCCAACCGTGCCGTTAACTTCAAGATCAAATAACGAAGGGGTAGAGGTGCCGATGCCCACTCTGCCGTCTTCGGTAATGGCAAAATAATTACCAAAAGTATCTTCTGATATTAAAAAAGTATTATCTACATCGGTTTCCAGTGTCCATGAGTTGGTACCGATCCTGGTGCGTCTAACCCAAATCTCATCCCATCTGCGACCAGGTCCACCCAAATCATAAGTTAAGTGCGCTCCAGGCATTAAATTACCGGTTGAGGTGCCTCCATAAAACTCCAAGGAATTAGTCGTGGTATTCCCGTTGGTCGTCACGTCATGCAAAGTCAATCCCATAGCGGACGATGAGACACCACTCAAAGCCGTGTCCAAATCATTTAAAGCCGCCTGCACTGTGGTAGCATTGGAAAAAGTAAACTCATCATAAACACCAACCAAATAAGCTCCGGAAGTTATGGGGTTACTGCCCACGGCATCCAACCTGATGCCATCAATTTTCAAATAATCTCCAATCGCCAAAGCTCCGGTGGTGGTGACATTACCTTGCCGATTGATGGTAAACACGTCTGATACACCATCAGACATGCGCAACAGATAGTCATAAACATTAGACGTGCCTTGAGTCTCCACGTACAAAGCAGTCCTGATGGCCGTGGCCGCATCGTTGGCCGCTTGATTTAAAGCAAACAAATCGCCACCGGCATTGGAAACCGAGCTGGAAGCGTGCTGGCCCTGCAACATTTCCGCATTCAAGGCATAAGGCACGGCCGTTAATCTTTTGCGAGGCGACATTTCCGAATCCGCACCCACTTTGACCCCCAAATAAATCGTATCTTGGTTCCAGTTGATGTCCAACGGTACTTGGCCGGACGTAGTATCGCCCAGCAAAACTGTAAACAAACCGTTTTTAACGTTTACAGATACATCAGCCGGAGTGCCCGTAGGCAAACCATTGGTCGTGGAAGCTGACCAAATAGGCGAGCCGCCGCTGGCCTGGGCATATAAACTGAAACGCATCTGATAGTCGCCATCCCCCACATTGATACCCGAGCCGTCCATCAGCCTGCCTTGATAGTTGATCTGTCGATTAATACCGGAAGCCGCCTCTGTTTTGAGAACCGCCATTCGCAATACAGAAGCCGCTACCAATATCAAAATAACAAACAAAAATCCACCGTTAAAAACGGATTTTTGTTTATTATTTTGTTTAAAAAGATGGCGGTCTTTTTGTTTATTCACAAGAAGTTGTTCCGGGCCAAACCTCACTCCTTGGACCCAAGAACTTTTTGTTTTTGATGGTTACACCGGCTCGTAATGGAGTGGCATCACAAGCCCCGCTCCAAATGGGCGAACATGACAGATGATTCTGATGGCGGTTCAAAATCATCATTCGCCGATTTGAGATATTAAAAAGCTACATGCGATCCCATATAAATCACGTGCAGCTCCTCAATATTACCCAAGCATGGGCAGTAAATTGTTGGCCGTCACTATTTTGGTGATCTGGCTTTTTATTTTGGTTTTTATTCACAACCAAATGTTGCGAATTTCTGAAGGTGCTCGCCTTTGATGGCTTATAGTCAGTATAAGGTTATATATATATTATGAAAAACATGACTAAAAAATGGCTAATACTAGCGGTATATCAAACATACAAAAAATGAAAAATCCTGTTAATAACTTGTTAAAAAACACCCGGCTCATGGCCGGGTATTAATTTATACATCTTCTACCGTTTACTGGTAGTTGGCACCGATAATTATCAAAAGATCCGCTTTACCAGCCGCTTCACCCGACGGCAAATCCATCACTTCCGCCTCAAGCAAAGATTGCAAGGCAGAAACCGTAGATGAAGAGAGCTTATCTGACGTCTTAATGATCGTGGTTTTGGCATAATCCTTACCAACCGCATCTCCGATACCTGAAACCGAATACCCCTTAGCTTTGAGAGATTCTGAAGCAGATCTGGCAAGACCCGCGGTCCTAGTCCCGTTTCTTATTTCCAAAGAAACATCTTCAACCGCAGCATCTGTGCTTGAGGCATTATTGGCGCTATCCACGGCTGATGTAGTGGTAACAGAGCTGCCTGTCGGCTGATCACCGACAATAGGCATGACTGACAGCAATCTATCTTGTTTAACACTGTACAAGACCGCTTTATCCGACCAAACCAATAATCTGTCACCATTTTCAACATCCTTATAGAACACCGGATTGCTGGTTTTTAACATTTCAGCGTCTTGGACCGTGGCCACAGTTGGTTCCTCTCCGCCTTTAACCGTGATTAATTGAGATACTCGGCTAATTAAAGCGGCAATATCACCTTTTTCCATCGTCTTGCCGGCTTGTGCCTGTTGATTTTGACCGGCCACCGCATTTCCCGCGCCATTAGTCGGCTGAGCATTCCGATTTTTTACCTTATTACCAATCATCAAAGCTCCGGCTGCCATGACGACCACCAGAATAATTAGTACAAAAAACATTGTTCGCGAACCGGCCGTTTTGGGCATATCATCAACTATCTTTTCAGGTTCAACTTTTGTTGGAGATTTCCTTTTTTTAATCATAAAAATATTTATTAAGTGATTGCTCTTATTATAGCATAAAATTAAAAAAATTTTGTGCATAAAGTTGTATGAAACCAAGCATCTCATATTTCATACTAAATTCGGTATTGCCTATGCGACCAATAGCCTGCCTGTATCGCAAAACTCTTTAGTAAAAATGATCTACGACACGGACCGTTAGCTCTCCGGTAAGGAGGGTGGCACCGACCAGATTTTTTACGAAATCCTCCTTAAGCACAGTCTAAGTAAACGTGGTCACCGCTCAGATTCTTCACTGCGTTCAGAATGACAAGGTGGCCACGCGACAGCCTCACCTGATAACTAACTCATCCTTCCATTCAGACTTTATTTCTCTTGAGGTAAGAGAAGAAACTAACCTCTCTTGGTGCAAGAGAGGGTTAAGGTCAATTAGTCTCCCCATGTGTGTAGCCATGACCCATGTCCGAGCAACCACAGAAACGAAAGACGGCCCAAATTGGGCCGTCTTGTTTTGATTTATTTAAATATTTATTTTGATTTCCCACCACCTCAATATTATATATGATTAAGATATATTTATAATTTGGCTAACATTAGATGAATATTAACTTGTACAACATGTTAATAAAGTGTTAACTGAATTTCCTTACAAATTTTAACCAATATTCAGTTAACATTTTATACACATATTATATTAGCCAAATTATCACCCTCCATAGCTCAATACAAGGGTAAATTCAGCATCACAACAGATCATGAAAGAGACTCAAACGAAGAAAAAAACGAGCTGAAAATCTAAAGCTCAAAATAGTTTCTAACACTTTTGTTATTGTTCTGACAAACTATCATCTACAATCTAACAGCGATCTGAATACCTTCAAGCGACTTCCAACTCAATGAAGTTTAAGGCGTGACCAATCGACAAAAAATATCAAAAACCAGACACATCGACTAATACCTTAAAACCAGGGAAAGTTAAAAAATGTTGATCCACTGACAAACTAGCAGCCATCTAGCCTTGTACATATATATAGAGCAATTGAATTACCAGGCTTATACCTGCCCACCGTAGTTTAAGTTTAGGCGGGGTCACAGCGAACAATCGTGGTTATACATTCTTGTCTTTGCGTCAGCGAACTCCGTGCAGCGCCGCTTCACTCACCCGCCGGCCTTCAGACAGGTCACAATGTCATAACCGTCACTTCCCAATCATTCGAACCTAGAACGAGACCTGTGAGACAAAAGATCAAGTCTCCCTCAACCACAGACAATCTGACAGACCCATACCTATCCGTGGTCTAACCAAAACCCGGTCCCTGGATAAATATCCGATCGTAAGAACCAGAGTTAGAGCGGTCACGCGACAACACCCAACTCTGAAAAATGCCGATGCTTATAACAATCCGTCAACGCACTCAAAATCAAGATTTCGCTCATGCAAAACCAGACTCCCTTCGTCTGGATATAAAAAACCCGGTCATCTGACCGGGCTGGTTTCAACGTGGTTTTGACGTTGATTTGTATTTGCTGCTTTCCGTTGGAAAGGAGGTGTGATTTTGATTTCGCCGTTTTTGTTTTTAGTGGGTGGTGGGATGTAAGGTGCACCGGCGAATATCTTTCACTTGACCCGTAACCATTGTATCCAATATTTATACAAGCTAAAAATTAGCCCTACATAGAGCTAAAATTTAGTAGTTACACACCTGTGTATAAAATGAGTATGGTTTATGATTATTCATGAATCAGCTAAGATTCGAATCAATTTGTAAATATGGATAAATCGTACGACCATGCGTCAGCTCTTCAAATATTCATCTTTATTTTGCAAGACAACCGCTATCTTTTTTACCGCCTCAGCGGGTAATAAACGACCGGACTCAACCACTTCCAGCAAAGAACCAGCTTCGTTTTCCGGAACAGATACTAAACCCGACAAGTGCCTCAAATAATCACACAAGGCATGGTATTGTTTTGAATCCAAAATAATATCCTCCAACCGGTAAGAGTCCTTGCCCAATACTGATGAGTTATTAAAAAGCTTGGCCAGATGATCGAGCAAAAATAAATCGAATCCCTGCTCTGAATAACGTTGGACATCCGGGATGGTAACCCTGCTCGCCTGCGGATCTAACATGTTTGGATCAAACTTAATGGCATCCTTATAGTCCGCCAGCGAATCGGTTGTCACCTGTTTGACATTTTCTTCTTGGCCAGGGGCGGGCTTGATATCATAATTAAAAGGATGTTCTGAGCTGTTTTCGTTTATCATATGTTTAATATGGTAATCAGTTATCCCTGGATAGTCAAAGTAATAAAAAAACCGCTCAACCTAGGGGCTTAGCGGCTAGAGTCAGGCACCGGATACCAATGTCGCATAAGCGCTCTCGCGCCTGGTCAGCCTTGGCGCGGCGCCAAGACCAAGATCGCAACATAACGTTCAGGACATCTTCGGTTCTCAACTGCTGCAACTTGACCATCATGTCCATGATGTCTTGCGCTTGTTCCTGGCTCACATGCGTTGACCCGGGCGCGGATATGATAACCGGGTAGTTGGAGTCAAAAAGGCAAACCCCACCCTGATTCAGGGCAGCGAGCATGAATTTGATGGCTCGAGGGTACTTGTACCAATCAACCAGCTCCTGATCCAACAGTTTGACCGGAGAGGAGGCGTACCAGATGTTTCTCCGCTTTTCGGCCATAGTAGCCAAGAAGTTCCCAACCTCATGTCCCAACATGCAATCCGAGGTCAGAAGCATGCTCCAGACTGCGGTATCCGGCGCAACAGCAGTGTGTTGCTCGCGGATCCAATCATGGATAGCTCGGCGCTCGGGTTCAGCCAGTGGGGTCAGGCGGGTTGACCCGGCCGCTACCGACATACCATGTCTTCTGTCGTAGATTTCTTTGATATCCATTCCTTCTCCTCTTTATTCCTGACAGTTGAAACAGGTACCGAATCGCCACCATGCCCTGCAGAGCGAAGACCACGCATAGCCAATCAGCCTTATGCTTGGACTTTTCATGGTTTTAGCCTTTCGGCTGTCGGTCATTAAGCCAGCGGACGTGGAACTCGCAAAACGCGAGTATATATAAAGGTCCAAAATCCTTCCGAGTGCATAATTTAGGGCAAAAAATGATACCTGTCAACCACAAACCTTAGATACGGAACGGATTAAACAACTTTGTTAAACAATTTTTACTAATTAACTAAAAACCGCCGTTAGGCGATTTTTTGTTTAGTCCGGCGACGGGCTGATCTTCTATGAACGGCTCTTCAGCAACCGTTCCAGGGTGGCGATATATTCCTTAATTTCCGGTCCAAACTTATAAGTTGTAAACTTGTTTTCCATAAACCAAATGAACCAGCCTATTTTGCGCAGGACTTCGACAATGCGCGCTTTATTAAAAGTCTGTTTATCAACGCCCAATAAAGACAAGGCGCTCTGACTGATGGTTTTCTGCCCCAAAAAGAAATGCGCGTGGTCCAGGATGGACGGACCGTAAAACGCCATTTCAAAATCTATAATCCAATTTTTTCCCTTATTACCCATGAGCTGGGCACGGACCCAATCGCCATGCACCACGGAAGTCTGGAGCCTGAAAACGTCTTCGAGCCCCTTCACCTCCGTCTTTAACAATTTACGTAACTTCGTTGGCAATAACTTATTTATCTTAGAAAGTTCATGCTTGAAGGCGGAAAAATCATATACAGGGAAAATCTTGCTTTTAACTTTCGTGGTTTGAGCATGAAAAGCACTTAGCGTTTTGATATATGTTTCGTCTGATATGCGCTGGTTATCGCTTTGAATGAAATCCATCAAAAAATATTTCCTGTCCTTAATGGTTTGAATCCTATGGATTCTCGGAATTAACGACTTCTGGCAGTGTTTAGCTAAATAATCCTGACGCTTGATCTGCGCGTCCCAAATCTTGAGCACTGATTTTAAAATGTACTTTTTGCCGTGCCACTCGACGATCTCAACACGGGACAAAGGATAATCCTGGATGACTTTGACCGTTTTATAATTTTTCAGTGGCATACTTTTGAGTAGCGTATCACGATATACAAAAAACCTCAATTTCTCGAGGTTTTTTGCTTAGTCCGGCGACGGGCTACTCTTCCAGGACCGGGTTGGGTCCAAGTACCATCGCTGCTGAAGGGCTTAACTGCTGTGTTCGGGATGGGAACAGGTGTGACCCCTTCGCTTGAGCCACCGGTCCCCTTCGCCCAACTACGTTGCGCTTCGGGGACCGTGGGCCCATGCTACATGTTATATGTCACATGTTTACATGATATTGATCGAAGATCGTACGTACAAGGCATATTCATCCACGTCCTTAGCGTCTTTCGACGTTATGGACGTTAGGTACGTGTCGTACGCTAAGTACGTTAAAGCATTAGATGGCCGAAGCATCGAGCTATTAGTACGGCTCAGCTGAAGGTCTTGCGACCCTTACACTTACCGCCTATCAACCTCCTCGTCTAGAAGGGCTCTCTGAATTCTAATCTTGGGAACAGCTTCACGCTTATATGCTTTCAGCGTTTATCTGCGCCGAACGTAGCTACCCGGCGGTGCCCCTGGTGGGACAGCCGGTGCACTAGAGGTTCGTGAATCTCGGTCCTCTCGTACTAGAGATCCGCTCCCTCAAAATTCCACGCGCGTAGTAGACAGGAGACCGAACTGTCTCACGACGTTCTGAACCCAGCTCGCGTACCGCTTTAATTGGCGAACAGCCAAACCCTTGGGACCTTCTCCAGCCCCAGGATGCGATGAGCCGACATCGAGGTGCCAAACCGGGTCGTCGATGTGGACTCTTGGACCCGATCAGCCTGTTATCCCCGGAGTAGCTTTTATCCGTTGAGCTTCCGCCGTCCGATATCGTACGGTCGGATCACTATGTCCTACTTTCGTATCTGCGCGACTTGTTGGTCTTGCAGTCAAGCTGGCTTATCCCATTACAGGACACACGCGATTTCCATCCGCGCTTAGCCAACCTTTGTGAACGCCTCCGTTACCTTTTAGGAGGCAACCGCCCCAGTTAAACTACCCACCAGATACTGTCTCTCCATCCGGATTCACGGACGGGGATCAAGAATCACAACAGTGTAAGGGTGGTGTCTCATTGTTGCCCGAAGGCTCCCACCTACACTGAACATACACTGCCGTGACCCAATACCAAGTTGTAGTAAAGCTTCACGGGGTCTTTTCGTCGGACTACGCGTACAGGGCATCTTCACCCCACTTGCAATTTCGCCGAGTCCCATGTAGAGACAGTCGCAAACTCGTTATGCCATTCGTGCGGGTCGGAACTCACCCGACAAGGAATTTCGCTACCTTAGGACGATTATAGTTATCGCCGGCGTTCATCAGCGCTTGGCTTCAAGGCTGCCCCGAGTAAACTCGGTTCACCTCTCCGCTTGACGTTCTGACACTGGCCAGGCATCACTCCCTATACATCACCTTGCGGTTTAGCAGGGAGCTGTGTTTTTGGTAAACAGTCGGTTTGCGTCTTTTGCTGCGGCCCGTCTTGCGACGGGCAGGCCTTATCCCGAAGTTACGGCCGTTGTATTGCCGAGTTCCTATACACGGGTTCTCTCGTACACCTTGGCACACTTATGCCCACCCACCTGTGTCGGTTATCGGTACGGTTACCATATAGTTGGCTCTAGAAGGTTTTCTTGGCACCCCATCCTCTTCTCTTGCCCGCCTTGCGGCAGACTTGCGATCACCCCGGGGCTTGCGACTGGCGGATTTACCTACCAGTCACCCCAAAGTGCCCAGAGGTTCATTCCAGGAACCTCAGAAAATTAGTGAATGCGTCACTCCATCGAAACCATACGGTAGTGCAGGAATATTAACCTGCTGTCCATCGACTACGCCTTTCGGCCTCGCCTTAGGACCGACTAACCCAGGGACGATTCGCGTTGCCCTGGAAACCTTGGGTTTACGGTGAACAGGATTCTCACCTGTTTTTTTGCTACTTATGCCGACATTCTCTCTTCGCAACGCTCCACGGTGGCTCACGCTCCCGCTTCATTGCTGTTACGAATGCTCCCTTACCAATCCCGCTCTCCGAGGAGAGCGCGGATTCCGCGACTTCGGTATCATGCTTAGCCCCGATAAGTTTTCAGTGCAGAAAAACTTGACCAGTGAGCTATTACGCTTTCTTTAAAGGATGGCTGCTTCTAAGCCAACCTCCTGGTTGTCCAAGTCTTTCCACCTCTTTTCACACTTAGCATGAATTTAGGGACCTTAATCTGCGGTCTAGGGCTGTTTCCCTTTTGACCTATGGAGCTTAGCCCCCATGGTCTGACTGCTGGGAACACTTAACGGTATTCGGAGTTTGGTTAGGAATAGTAGGCTTGCGCCCCTATCCCCATTCAGTGCTCTACCCCCGTTAAGTTATGTACCAACGCTAGCCCAAAAGCTATTTCAGGGAGAACCAGCTATCACCCAGTTCGATTGGAATTTCTCCGCTAGCCACAACTCATCCCCGAGTGTTGCACGGCTCGTGGGTTCGGACCTCCATTCCGCTTTCGCGGAACTTCATCCTGGTCATGGCTAGATCACCGGGTTTCGGGTCGTGTATGTGCCACAAACGCCCTATTAAGGCTCGCTTTCACTATGGCTTCGTCCGCGCACGGACTTAACCGAGCGACACATAGCACACTCGTCGGCTCATTCTTCAATAGGCACGCCGTCATCCCGATAAATCGGGACTCCGACTCCTTGTAAGCGTACGGTTTCAGATACTATTTCATCGCCCTCCCGGGCTACTTTTCAGCTTTCCATCACTGTACTTGTTCACTATCGGTCAGGAGGAGTATTTAGCCTTGCCACATCGTCGTGGCTGCTTCCTACGGGGTTTCTCGGGCCCCATAGTACTTTGGATCTGGAACAATGCATTGAGATGTATATTTCGCCTACAGGTCTATTACCTTCTTTGGATCCGCTTTCCATCGGACTCGACTATATAACCTCAAACACATCAGAGTTCTTGGGGACTCTACGTTCCGTCCGCAACACCAATTTGTGCGACAGCCCAAGCTCGTCACCCATACCCGCGGTCAAACTTGCGTCCAACTCGGTGTATAGGTTCACACAAAAAGGTTTAGGCTCGTCCGCTTTCGCTCGCCACTACTCACGGAATCAAATCCCTTTACTAATTTCTGCGAATGTAATGTTTCCGCAGAAATTAGAAAGGGATATAACTTTTTCTCTTTTCCTCTGGGTACTGAGATGTTTCACTTCCCCAGGTGCCTCTCGCTACGCCTATGTATTCAGCGTAGGATATCGCGACTTCATCGCGATGGGTTGCCCCATTCGGAAATTCCCGGATCACAGGTTGCTTGCCACCTCCCCGAGACTTATCGCAGGCTGCTACGTCCTTCATCAGCTCCTCGCTACCAAGCCATCCACCGTACGCCCTTACGTGCTTCGGCCATCCAATGCTCCAACTGTTTAAGTTAGCTTGGATGGCAAATTTATTCGCTTACAATTTATAATTTATTCGCTTACAATTTATTGCTTATGGATATCATCAAATCCTTGACGATATTCTTATGCCTTGTACGTATGATCTTCTATCACCTCTGCGGCTAATCATTGCAGAGGATGATACAAATTGTCGAAGTGCCGGACCGCTTCTGAAAACTTGCGAGGCGGACACGGGTCGATTTAGCATCGAGCTTAGCTCGATTAACCATCCTGTGGCCGTCTCAACTTTTGATTTAAAAAACTTGGCGCGGGCCAAGCTATATGATCTCCTTCGGAGATTCCTTTAGGCTTAGCCTTGGGTCAACTTAAGGTTGACGTTTTGCGATTTGCTCATTAGTTGGATTCTCCATTGCTCCATCTCATATATCATGTGGCATGTATCATGTAGCAATTGTTTCGTGCTGTATGCTATATGCTTTGTGAATATGGCGGAGTTGGTTTTTTGACGTGCCCGTATAATAATGTAAGTTAAGAGCTCTGTCAAGAGCTGAATTTAAGCCAAAAATTATGAAAACCCACATACAGATTAGAAGCATCGGCAAGCCCCAAGAAACTTGGATGCGAGACGCGGCTAACACCTATCTAATGAGATGCCAAACCATGGGCAAATTTGAGATGCTCGAATTATCCGAAGGCAACCAGGGTTCGGCCAAACCCGATGTCGCCAGAACCAAACAAACCGAGGCCATAGCGTTATTAAAAAACTTACCAAAGAATAACTACGTCATCGCTCTGGACGAAAATGGGCAACAGCTGACTTCGCCAGCCTTGGCCGGGTTATTGGAGAGAGAAGCTTCTCTTGGCAAAACCCTGGTCTTTCAAATAGGAGGCTCTTGGGGGTTGGACGAAAACCTGATTAAAAATGCCGACCTGGTTTTATCTTTAAGCAAAATGACTTTCCCGCATGCTGTAGCTAAAATTTTATTATTGGAACAACTATATCGTGCGCATACTATTGTAGCGGGTAAAGAATATCATAAATAAAAAAGGCCGCGTACAAGCTGTGATGTTCACAGCCGACACGGCACAAGTCGCGTTCTACCCATTGCTCCGGTCGTCCGGCTTCTTGATCAAGCAGGAAACCGTGAGCAGGGCGAACAGAAGAAGAAAAACTCCCAGGATCGGGTAGGCCACCCAGCTGGAGAGCTCGCTCTCGGGTACGTACCCGCCATCCGCCCTGGCCATCGAACTGACCAGAAAGATGGAAACCGACAACATCGTGTACTTCATGGCTCTCTCCTCCTGACCCAACCCACGCAGGGCAGATTGGGGTTTAGCGGCGGAACGCGCCAGCGCCCGGCCGCACTTTCCAGCCGTAGACACCGGACCCACTCCGGTGAATTTTGCTGGACAATACACACCTTGTCACTCGCTACCTCTGAGACCACGGCCACATGGCCGGGATTCTTGCCCACGCCATCCGGATCAAAGACTACAACATCCCCGACTTCCGGATGGCTGGTGGAACCGTTAACCATGGGGATCAAACCCTTGGCACGGGCATCGTAGAAGTAAGAATCCGCATTACCCGTGCGCGTAAGGTTGCGGTGCCCCAAGCTAACCAGATAACGATTTACAAACTCGACACACTGAAACTCTAAGCCGTAATTACCCCGTCGGCTCTCATCAACGTGCCGTCGGACGGGTACGCCTTGGTAGAAACCCAAGACCTGACCGCGCCAGTTCGTGTCCTTGGTATACCCCACAGGCACAACGCTGCCCTCCAGATTAAGGACTCGCGGAAATTGCTCCGCGTCCCCAAAATAATACACCAAGGCGGTGTCGATGAAGTGCTCCAAGCGCTCGCTCCAAGGGGAGGAATTCAGGTAAGGCAAAAGATCAGCATAAGGCCGTTGAGGGCCGTAAGCCAAAACCTTGGCGCTGGAGTTATCCAACACCGTATTCCTGACCTCCCAAATGTAGAGCAGATCAAAGGCCACGGGCATGGTCTCGCCCAGATCATCGATCCGGAAGGGACTTTGGTCGGAGGCGAAACGCGGGTCATGAAACATGTGGTACCCCCACCAAGTGCCGTCAACCTTGCCCAGGAGCAGCATCAAGTGCGAGTTCCAGTCCCAGCCCTCTTCCAGCATGTCCGAGTCCACGTGCGTACCCGTGTAGCGGTAACCAATAACATAGATCCGGTCCATCAGCGGCCGGCTCTTATCATGGTTCACGCCCCTTAGTATCTTGGTCAAGCTGAAACCGCGGTCATACTTCTCGATCAAGCGCCCCTCTTTGACCTCAAAGTCCGTATGCCTGTCGTAAACCAAGTTAACGCGATCCGCGTTAACTTTGGAAAACAACCAAGCTGGAGACATGTTGAGTAAGGGCTCGCCCACCAAGAAATTGACGGCATTGATGATGTTGGCCGCGCACACGGCATCGTCCCAAGTGCTTTGAGGCACAAAAGACGGCACACCGACCTCCCGATACTTGACCATGCCCTCCATGAGTCCGCGAGTCTCGGCTTGCAAGCGCCGTGCTCCAGACGTCTTGTCGCTCCACTCATTCTGCGTAGCACGCTTACCCAGATAATAACCGGAGCACAGCAAACCGCTCGGCAAGATGAGTACCATGAGCGCCAAGACCGAGACTGCTCTGCGCGGTCCCATTTTCTTGACGAGTTCAGCCAGCCAATCCCAAGCTCGCAATACATTGCCGGTCAAGCAGACAAGCAACGAGTTGATTTTCATGACATCCTCCCGTTTTTCGAGGTCCATCCCACTCAGGCGGGAATGGGTCAAAATACTAAAAATAACCAACTTTGTCAAGGGTATAGGAATAAAAAAAACCGCGTACAAGCTGTTCCTGATGAAGCCGTGCATGGCCCTGATCAATGAAACAGGAAACGCGGAATGTCCGCGCAACGTGGAGGTATTGGTACGGCTTTTGGCCGGTTCCCTCAAAAAACGTTGCGAGGAAAAAGGGTGGGACGTTACTGGCCCTGAAGGCGGCGGCGGACCAGGCGTCCCATGAGGGAGATCTCGCAGTCGAATCGTTGGCGCGGTAAGGCCACGAGAGCTCCCGTAAGATCACCGGGGAGAGAGGAGAAACCGGTGAAACTCGATTTCATGCTAACCACGTCCTCATCTTTTGTCAAGATGGGCAGGCCGCGAAGTTAACAAAAAAATCATTCGTCCGAACCTGTTAACTTAAAAAAAGGCTCTTGAGCGCCACGAGCCGGCTTGACCCTTCTTTTCTCTGCCTCTTGATCCAAGTATTCAAATATTTTACTTTCAACTTCATTGATTACAGCTAAATCCGGCAGCTTATCTTCGGCCATCAAATCAACCACAAAAGTATCGACCATGTCTTTCAATTTTCGCTCAAAGATAGATCTAAACATGGACGCCAATATGTATTTATTATGAGGCAAATTTTGAATATAATCCGCCATATAAGCTTTCATGTCTTCAGCGCTTTCATTAGTCATGATGCCGGTAGCTAATTTTACCAGCGCTTCCTGCCTGTCTTTTTCAATTAGAGCTTCGGATTTTTCTTCCTTTGGCAAGACCTCACGATCCTGACCGCGTTCTCTTTCGGATCCGATCTTTAAAGCCTCCAATCCAATTTTTTTTCTGATTTCAGCCTGTCTGGCCAGGGCTTCGGAAGTAGCTTGCCACTCGGCTTCATTTAAATTAGGTGGAGCTGAAACTTGATTAACATCTTCCACGAAAGGTTCTTCCAAATCAAAATCAGGCAAAGGTTTTTCATGCTTGTTTTTGGGCGGGCTATTCTTTTCATCTTCGCTGAAAGGCTCATCCAATTTATCAAATGATAACTTCGGCATATGAGGCCAGCATAACCCGCAAAACAGCAAATGACAAACCTTGGGCTAGTCTTTAAGACTGTCCATGGCGGCTGCCGCTCTGATGTACGAAAGAGATATAGTCGGCCAATCGTTTTGAATTTTATTCATGGTCGTCTCTCTTCTACTTAATAGCAGCTTATAATAATCCGCTCTTTCGTTCTCCCAGACTTTACTGTGATCCGCAAAATCAGCCGTGGGCCAGGGTGTTTGAACCAAATACACAATTTCAGGGATAGCATCTTCTGACAGCTGATTTAAATAATTGGGATCAAAGGTATTGGTTTGGCCTGATAAAAAACGATAAATATTATACCTGGCCACCAAGGCTTCGCTGTTGACCAGCAGGGCCGAAGAACTAATCAGTAAGATGGCTAAAAATACAATCTTGGCGGTAAATCGATAAGCGTATTGCTTTAAGCCGGCTATAAAAACCATCAATAAAACAATAGCTATCAAAATAATGCAAAAAGCGGCCCACCATCTTTGAACCGACAAGTTGTAAACCGACACGTAGATGACCAAACGGTGCAGGGCGGACGCGATTATGATACCGGTTTGGACAATTAAGGCTAAAGTAAAAAACTTGGTTAGCTTAAGCTTTAGTTCTGACAAATAATAAATGGCCCACACAATAGCTAAAACCATACCCGAAGCCAGTAACAACTCAAAAAAACCATGTCTGGCATATTGAGCATAAGTCAAACCTTGAGCCAAGACATAGTCTTGACCTCCGAAAAAATACGCCAGTTGAAAAATAACAAAAATTAAAAATAAAGCGTTCAACAAACTCAAGAAGGTGATATAAACGGTTTGAGCGAAAGGGTTGGGAGCCGGTATTATCGGCTCATGGGCCTGAGCTTTTGATTGACGCAGCAGCATGGTGGCACCTGACGCGAAGAAGAAAACCGCCACCAAAAAATCACGGATTAACTTAAAACTATACTCCCCGAATTTGGCGTCGTTAAAAAAATGCTTAAAATAATTAGCAAACACCAAATCTGCGGACATAAATACTACAAAAAACAACAAAACAAAAGGCAGAGCAATAATCAAACCCAAAAACACGGAACCTAAACGATGATCGTTTTTAAAGCGCGACAAAGCTTTGCCTAAAGAGGCAAAAGGCCACATAGTATCTTTAAACAATTTAAATGGCCAAAAAGTAGCCAAATCACTGAAACTTATGGGCGCGTTGCAGGACCAATAAGCATAAAAAATCAACGAGACGAAGACTATTAATAAAGACAGTCCCCTAACCGCCGAACTCGCATACAGTAAATTGGCTACTGAAGATAAAGCTACGGGTACAAGAAACCAATAAGCCCATTTATTTTTCATGGGTCCGTCTAAACGAGCTATGAGCGTAATACCATAGCTTAGGCACAAAGCAAAAATAAAAAAAGCCAAGCCATAAGGGCCGTTGGCCGGCAACACATGAAAAAGAACGGTCAGCACCAATGATATGATGAGAATTTTTGTAAATTGGTCACGCTTATTTTTTTCACCGTGATCTTCAGTCAAATTTTGCATATAATACTCATAACATTCAAGCTATTGGGTAATGACAATGAGGATGTGTTATCATATTTTCATATGCATAAACATCCATCAAAATTATCTTATCTCATAGTCTTAATACTGGCTATCACGCTTTGGCCAACAACAAAAGCGAAGGCTGAAGAGTACTCCTGCAATCAAGACCCTATTTATTCACGCCATGAATCCGGGATTACCACGGTCGCCTCACGTATCCGCAACATGCCCTGCATGCAAGAATCATCCATATTAAACGTTGTCCCCGCTCAAAAAAATATTAAAATACTAGCTGAGACTGATGGTTGGTATAAAGTCGAATATGATGGTGTTACGGGCTGGATGGGCGCTAGTCTAATAAATATGGCCGGTAATTCAACGTCACCTTCCCCTGCTGCCAACCAAACTGCAAAACTGACGGTTAAAATTATCGGCATTGATGAATTCAATTTTAAAAAATTAGAAAATAGAAATGCAGATTTAATCAACCGCCTTAGAAACATGATTGTTTTGCGCGTTAATCATTTCGGTAAAGCCTATTTGATTAAAGAAGACGGTTTATTAAAACCCTTAACCGGAGAAGAGGTTAAAGCCTACAAACAAAATTCGGGCACAAAGACTACAGACGAGCCGGCAATCAAAGCAGTAGTTAAAATACGTAAAATAGTTGGAGTTACGGAACAAGATTTTCTAAAACTTCAAAATGGCGACCAAGCCCTGCTCAATCGTTTAAAAGACATGCTGATTTTACGCGTCCAATCCCACGGAGAAGCCTACTGGGTGATGACAACCGGGGGTTTAAAATTCTTAACCAAAAGTGAAATCGGAGATTACTTAACTAGCGGCACGACCAAGGAGCCAGTAAAGACGGAAAATCCTAAGACAAAAGAAATACCCGTCGTAAGCCAACAAAATGGCCAGATGTATCTGCAAGGCAATCTAATCGAACCAGGGAAGGTTAAATTAACTTGGAGTCTGACTGATATGACGTCTCCAAATGGTTTTAAAGTGGTTATTTCCGAGCAAATGAATCCAGTCTATCCGGGCAATGATTACCATTATTTAACCGATCCTGCTCGCAGAGACGATATCTGGTCGGGATTGAAGGCAGGTAAGACCTATCATTTCAGGGTTTGTGAATATCTGGGCGGCAAATGCGGCAAATACAGTAATGATATCGCGATTGAAGTAGCTGCAAATGAAGCTCAAGCAAACGAAATGACCGCTGGGAATATTAATTTAACAGTTAATGTATCGGATCAAGGAAAGGCTGCTTTGAATTGGGAATTAACAGACATGACCTCTCCCAAAGGATTTAAAACCGTCATATCCGAACAACCCAATCCGGTCTACCCCGGCAATGATTACCATTATTTAACTGATCCTGATTTAAGAACAGACACCTGGAGCAACCTGGAAAGCGGCCAGACCTATCATTTCAGAGTTTGTGAATATCTGGGTGGATCCTGCGGAACATACAGCAATGACGTATCTATCGTGGCTAAATAAAATCTAACCACAAAAAACCTCCGCTTAAGCGGAGGTTTTTTTTATTTAACCTGAACTTCAACAATCTTATCCTGCGCCACATAACCAACCAGACGTGCCACCTCTTCCTTAGCTGAGTTAGTGGCACGATCTATAAACTCCGGACGCAAAGCCGCCTGTTCAGCCACTTTGGATAATTCGGCTTGAGCTTCATTAAAGCCCTCTTCGTTTTCCAATAAGCGTTTTAAAATTCCTTGTGTATTTTTGACATCCAGCGGACCAACCAAGCGCACGTTGAAGACCTTAGCTTGAGGTATTTTGACGATGATTTTGTCGTTTTCAACTAAAACATCTTCGGACGTCACCTGACTTAAATCAATCCCCAAATTCGCTTCCATGGTTCCTCGCGCCGTAATAGTCTGGCCGAAGAAAAAGTCCTTTAACGCGCTGCCGGATGTTTTTTCTATGGTTACAGGTTCATCAAAAATATATGTCTGCGTAACCAAAAAGCCTTGATCCCGCAAAGCGGTTAAAATAACTTGGGCGGTCACCACTGTCTTATCCGATGGTGGTTTTAATAAGAAATAACCAGCCACGGCACCGGCCGCAAAAAAGATGGCTAAAAAAATGATACTCAACGCAATTTTTAGAGGTTTCATAGATAATATTAAGATACTCGAGACCCGGATGAATGGCAAATCAATTGTCGAGGTTCATGTATATTATACAAAACACAAATCCCCCTATGAAGGGGGATGTCTCACTCCACTAACCCAACTTCGCATAAAGCTTCGATGGGTTCAGTTGCGAGGGACACTCCCCATAGCTCCACGATGCGCAAAGCGCTAAGTGGAGCGACGGGGAGTGGTGGGCCCGGTGGGAATTGAACCCACAAGCTCTTTCGAGCGACGGATTTTAAGTCCGTTGCGTCTACCAGTTCCGCCACGAGCCCAAACTTAAATATACTTAAAGTGCATGCGAATATTAGCTCATGATTTTATTTTTGGCAACCGTAAAAATACTTCTTTATTCATCTAAAGGGTTAGGGTTGGGGTAGCAGCATTTTACCGAATCCAGATATTCAATACCGCAAAAATAATCACAAATAGATACATTTTTAACTGCACAATGATGCTCTCTAGTACCTTCTGCTTTATTCCAAGGACATTCTTCCTGCTCCCAAGAGATATCACCTGACGAAACTAAATCAATGTCCATGTTAGCGCCCTTTAAATGTTTGAATTTCATATTAAACAATTAAAACTTACGAATAACCGCCCTAACCACGCCTTGAATAATCGGGTCGTAGCAATAAATGGGCTTCATGGTTGAATTGGCTGGCTGGAGGCGAATACGGTCTCGTTCGCGGTAAAAACGTTTAAGAGTGGCGTAAGCATTATCCAATAAGGCAACCACGACATCTCCGTTCTTGGGAGAGGGGTTGCGCTCCACCACCACATAATCACCGTCAAAAATACCATCTTCAATCATGGACTGACCTTTAACGCGTAAAACAAATGAATTGGCTGAATTAGGAGCCAAGTCAACAGGTACGGCCATGGTCTCTCTTTCTTCGATAGCCTCAATGGGCTGACCGGCAGTAATCAAACCAGCCAAAGGCAAAACCACGCTCTTACCCCAGCGCACGGCCTTGTCCGTGGGCTCCAGCTCACGAGCCGCTCCCCCGCTCTTTAAAAAACCGCGTGATCGCAAGGCTTGTATATGGACATGCACCGTGGACGGCGAAGCTAAGGATAAACCGTCAGCTATTTCGCGAAACGAGGGGGCGTATCCACGATCATTAATAAACTGGATGATGTAATCCAATACATCTTTTTGTTTTGGTGTAAGTGGCTGAAGCATATAGAACAAATATAGAACATCTGTTAGCCCAAGTCAATATGGCTAAAATTAGCCAAATTATTAAGCTTTCCACAGACCGTGTTCCAAAAATGTTCGTTTGTATTGGCATTTCTTATGGTTTGAATCAAGCTGTCCTCTCAAAATCCCAAGCATCAACCGGTCGTAGATATGGCCTCTAAAACACAGTTAAACCTCCAAGCCTTGCTATTATTACCAATCCGGTGTAGTATTCATCGATTAAACATATCCAAATTTATTGGTTCCAAACTATATATGAGAGATTTTAACAGAGGTGGTGGGTTCGACAGGGACAGATCCAGCGGCTACGGAGGCCGAGGATCAGGATCCTTTGACAGAGGGGGCTCCAGAGGAGGCTCCAGAGGTGGTAGAGACTTTGAAAAACAAATGTTCTCGGCCGTATGCGCGGAATGCGGCAACCGTTGCCAGGTTCCGTTTAAACCGACCAGCAATAAACCGGTTTATTGCAATGACTGCTTTCACAAGGATGAACATTTTGAAGCCAAGAGACCTAACCGCTTCAAAGAAGAAGAAAACTTTAAGTACGATGCTCAAGGTGTGAAGTTTGATAAATACAAACAGGAATTCGAGAAGTTGAACTTAAAGCTCGATACCATCATGAAATCTTTGGAAAATCGTAAGGATGCTCCTCATTCCAAAAATGAACCCAAGAAAATCGAGGAAGTTTTGAATGACTTGGATCTGGATATCAGCAAGCCTGAAAAGAAGGCCAAGAAAACTTCTAAAAAAGAAGTGGCGGCCAAGCCTGAAAAGAAGGCCAAGAAAACTAAATAAAAAAAATTGATCGGACCGCTAAGGTCCGATCTTTTTTATATCTTCCGGCTATCATAGGCCCAGTGAAGCAAGGCCTGACGTTGCTTAGGACGGCAACCCAAGTCCCCCCGGTTGCAATTTTTGGTTACGGCCATCAAATGACGCTTAAGAGCCTTCCACCTTTTAATCTGTCTTTCATCATCCGGACAACGGCGCCCCAAATAATATCTGCAATACCACTGAAACCAGCCGTGCGGGTCATCTTTATAGATCCAACCCTTCTTTCGCCAATAGGCTAGAGGCAGGCTGGCGCTAAGACCAAAGTAATTCAATTCAGCGTATTTCTTTTGATCTTTGGAAAGTCTGGTCCCCTTGAACCAAGACTTGGGCAAATCAGCGGGCACCAAGCCCGTGACTCCGATGAAATAAGCACCGCCAAAGACCCCGACTTGAAGCATTTCCTTGGGGGTCAGTTGAGGCTTAAATTCCTGATGAAAATTTTTGCCAACCGGTTCGGTCAAATGATAAACATACTTTTTTTGAAACGCGTCATCATAGATGATCTTCCGGGATTTCGATTTAAGCATAATTATAGTATAGTATATCTAATCTTATTTGCTTAGTTAAATATTTATGACCACGCTCTACATAGCCATTACCATTGCCATCCTGTGCGTCCTCGGTTTAATTTTTTTAACCTCTAAAAACAAGAAGGGCCAAAGACGATTATCGCAACTGGCGGCCATGTCCTTAATTTCTATCTTAGCCGGTATAGCCGTAGGAGAAAGCCGCCTTATCGGCTACAGCTTAATATTCATCGGCGTGGTCATTGCTATAGCCGACATAATGATAAAAGAGCATCTAAACCGACATGGCAAATAAACTACTGGTATTTTTTGCAGTTTCAATTTGGTTGTGGTCGGCTGTTCCCGCTCAAGCGAGCGAACGAGTTTATGATTTATCCAATCGCCTAGCCGGACACATACTGCTGCAAACCGAACAACTGGGAGAGGCATGGTATGTTCATCCCGAGACTTTATTGCGTTACTACTTGCCTGACGGCGCGGCTGCCTATGACATGATGCGTTTTTTCGGATTGGGAATTTCCGAAGCTGATTACGCCAAAGTGGAACAAGGCAACAAATTATTGTTGAATAAACTAAAAGGAAAAATAATTTTACGTGTTCAAAAAAATGGAGAAGCCTATTACATTAAACCGCAAGATTTAAGCGTGCACTATTTACAAGACGGCCAAAAAGCTTACGCGCTAATGCGCGGGCACAGCCTAGGCATCACAGACGCTGACCTGGACGATATTCTAATCGGACGGCTGACACGACAAGCCGAAACACTTTTGCCAGGCGCTCAAGACTCCATAGACTTGCAGACGGCTGAAAATAATTATCAAAAAGGATTGAGTATTTGGACCAGTACCAAAGATTTTGTGGAGGCGGAAAAATATTACGTGGCAGCTTTAAAATTTAATCCAAACCATGCCCCGGCCCTAAGCTCATACGGCTTTATACGCGCGGCTTTTTATGATGAATATGAAACGGGTGAAAAATTTCTTAATCGCGCCCTGCAACTTGACCCGGAATGGGCCTACGCTCCTTTTAATCTGGGTATTATGTATGATTTGGAACAGCTTTACTACAATCTGGATCAACCCGGAATAAAATCTTCAGAATGGTTCAAAAAAAGACATGAGAACGCCATTAAATGGCTTGAATTCACCGTAGATCGCTTTCCTGATCATCCGGACAGACAGCATTTCAAAGAACAACTTCAAGTCACAAAAGAATTCTAGCAATCTACCATAATAAACAAACAAGACGTTTTCACGTCTTGTTTATATTTAGACTTAAAATTTATTGAGCGACTTCGCCTTTATACCAATCTTTCAACCAAGCCCTGGCTTTATCCGAATGGCCCCTGCCTTCTCTTGTGCTTAAAAACATCTGGGAAGCGTCTTGGCCGCAACCCTTCAAGATGGCTTCGCCGCCCGGGTGCTCCCCTATCATGCCGGTCGCCTCATAAACCTTGCCATCTATGACCAACCAGCAATCCTCGGCCGTAGCATGTTCCCCCACCTCTTCCAGACTATAATAGGCTGTTTCAGCCGGTTCATCAGTCCGTTGTTCAGCCACCGGCGCTTCAGCTACCGGCGAGATCGTGGGCGTTGGCTCGGCTTGATTGCAGCCGGCTCCCAATGACAGGATAAAGAATAACGAGAAAAAACTTAACCAATAACCGTGTCGCATACTAAATAATTTTTCTAGAATAAGATAAATAAGCCTAAAAATACTAGCACATAAGATAAAAAAAATCGCCTGCCATTAGAGTATGGCGGCGATCTTGAGCAGGTGACGTTTAACCTTGACCCAGTCGTCTTCGCGCATGGCCGCGAACACAGCTCTGACGATCGGGCGCAAACGAGGCTTAACCTTGCGTTTAAGAGGCTCATCATCAATCTTGCCCAACCTTTTTACAAAGCTCAGGAACTGAAAGATGATCTTACCAAAGGCTCGAGAGTCCATGTCCCGAGTGATGACGATCTTGCTCTTCTGCTTGGCAAGACGGCATTTAGCTCTTTCCACCCGATACAGATCCTCCATCAAGAATGACAAAGGATGGATAACCCGTTGTTGCAAGTAGTCTTGCGCAAAGAACCAACGCGTCCCCTCAAACAAGCGCCGCAAGGCATCATGCAATTCTTTCGGATCTTGATTGTCCAGAGCCAAACGCGCGGCGCGCATGTCCTCCAGAGCATGACTCGAATTGCGTAAAAAAGGATTTTCTTGGATGGCACTGAACGCGATCTGGTATTGCATCAAGCGGTTTTTGATGATCGGCCAATTAGCCCGGTCTTCGATCATCTCAAGCCATCCCGGATCTGAATTGATCCGTACTACCGGCGAAGTACCGCAATCTTGCGAAGACCACATCTCAACCATCCATGGTTCAAACTCAGAGCGCAAACCGCGGTAGGTATCGCGCACGCGCCAAATGATGTCGGCCACGCCCTTGGATCTTTCGTCCAAATACCGATCGATGTAGCGGATGGCCGTACGGCGCATATCCAGATTGCCGATAGCCGCGCCCGAAGCCATGCCCATAGCCGGACGATTCTTCCGGCCCAATGAATCGTGAGGGCGAGTGGCGCGTTCCAAGTTCTGGCGTACCATGATCTTGCGAATATCACGCTTGGCGCGGTAACGCTCCACCAGATCTTGGTAGTTATCATGCGCCCAAGCCTCCAGATCTACGATACTGGCTCCCTTGGTCATCAAGGTGATCACCTTGAATCTGATCTCTGCGCGATCCGTCAGCAGCTCCTGGTTTTCCGTGCCCGGAGAGCTGGTACGGATGCCGTAAGCCTTGGCCGCGTGCAACCCGCCGCGCAACAAATCATGCGCGCCTTGGCGATAGCACTGGCGCTCGGTACGCCCTTCTGTTTCGCGAGCCTGATTGCGGTTTTTGCGCCACATGGCTCCAGCTGGCAAATGCAGGGTCTTCAATTTCTTGCTTTTACCGGCTTCGTACGTTACCGAGAGGGGTGCCAATTGCGTGATATCACCCCAAGGGTGAACCAAGGCGAGGACCTGAACGAATTGCCCGCGATAATTGAATTGCTCGACTCGAATGACGGGTTCTTGTTGCACGACCGCCCTCCTTGTGAAGGTTCATTTTTGTGGTGGCAACCCTAACACGTTTTGTAAAAATTAACAAGCCTGCCACCTAACAAAAAATTAATTAGCTATTGATAATTGGTGATTAGTGATTGGTGATTGGTTATCGATATTTGCTAAATAATTATCTGATCAGCCAATTGTCCCCTTGACGCATCCACCAAAAACAGGCAGGTGTATTTATAGGTACCAAGCGAAGTCTTCCAATCAATCTTAACCCAAAACGAATCCATGTATGAAAAGCAAGCTGATTTGCAAGTATTTTTTAGCTGTCTTCTGCAGCGCCTCGTATTTATTTGTGCCGCCCGCCGCACAAGCCAGCACACCATTCCCGATTGTATTTATTAACGAAATAAATTGGGCCGGATCTTCATTATCAACGGCTGATGAATGGCTGGAATTATTGAATCCAACCTCAGAAAATATTTCCTTAGCTCAATGGACAGTCGTCGGCGCCGGAGCGAGTGAGAAAAATTTGATCTTGCCTGATGATGCGGTCATTATGGCGCACGACACTTACTTAATCGCCAACTTCGACTGGAGCGACTCACGCACGGCTTTATTAAGCGAGCCAAACCTGACAACTTCCACCCTCTCCCTTTCCAATTCAATATTGATTATTGAATTGTTTGACAGCCAAGGCAATTTAATTGATATGGCCGGCAATGCCGAGGTTCCCCCGGCTGGATCTTCTGGCGAACAAAAAATATCCATGCAACGCCTTGATTATACCTTGCCCGGGTACGAAGCCTCGGCCTGGTCTGATGCCACCATGAGCGACGGATTATCAACTGATGACTTAGGGACCCCGGGATTAAGCGAGTTGCCCAACTTGGTTTACGACGCACTCCCTGATGAGGACATAAATGAAGATCAAGTGGTTACTTCAACCATGGGCACCTACCCGGAAGACCCTGCCATGATTGAGGCAGAGCTTGGGACGACTACTGCTTCTACAACGTCCGATGAATCTAGCTCCCTAGAAATCCAGGATGACCAAAGTCAGAATCAAGAAACGGAAATCGTAACCAGTACCACCGCAACTGCTACGACAACTGAATTGACGCCAATCACAACCTCAACAAGTACTACCACAACTATAATAACAGACAACCAGCCAACCAATACGGTCATCACTGTTATTTCATCACAACAAGCGAGCACATCAAGCGGCCAGCAAACTGATATACAAAATAATATCTTAAACCAAAATACCATCAGACTGAATGAAATTATGGCTTACCCAACTGAAGGACCGGAATGGATTGAAATAATCAGCACTCTGCCCAACAGCATCATCGATTTGGACGGTATGACCATCTATGATGCCGCGGGCAAAATATTGACTCTCAACGGACTACTCACCCCGGATCAGCCATACATGGCTTTCAGCCTCAACAGCGCCAAACTGAACAATGGCGGTGATACGGTATATGTAAAAAATGCAGACGGGCACGACATTGATATCCTGACTTATGATTCTTCCAAGAAGGGCGTGAGCTGGGCTTTGGATGAATCTGATGCCTGGCTGGAAACAACAACCTCAACTCCGGGAGCGGCCAATGTTTTTTCAAGCACCGAACCTGTTCAAACGGTTAGTACACCCGTAACAAATCAGCCGCCGGCCAGTTCTGCCGTCGTAAAAACGACGGCCACGGCTAACTCTCAAACCACAAGCCCCGCAACTAAAAGCGCGGTGCAGACAACCGCGCAAAAAACTTCCGCCAGCACAAAAACCAGCTCACCCGCGTCAGCGACCGCCAGACAAGCATCGGCCGTAACAGCTAAAACTACTGCCCCTAAAGCATCGACCGCCGCTAAAACTCAAACTGCCAACGATAAAGATACTTTAACCGAAATAAATTTTGATATGCTCAAAGACTCAACCTATGGCGGGGTAAAAGTAAGACTCCGCGGCCTGGTAGGCACACCGGCCCAACTGCTTACTTCACGTGCCTTTATACTCTTAAACCACGATGGCCGAGGTTTAATGGTCAAAGTTCCAACTGATAGAAAAATGCCGGACCATGGCTCCATGCTTGAAGTGACAGGCACACTAAAGTTTGATTCACATGATCTGCCCTATCTGTCAGTTAGCACCAAAGATGAGTGGCAAATTTTAAATCAAGAAATGTCTGACATTAAATTTCATAATTCCACCTTGTTCGCGCCTTCAGCTGAAGATGCCTGGAGCTTGGTCAATGTGACCGGAACAGTGCTTGAAGTTAAAACCAGTTCTTTCACTATATTGGTTGATGAAATTGAAATTCAGGTAAAAATACGTCCCGGAGTCAACTACCGAGCCAAAAGATTAATTAAAGACGATTTGGTAAACATAACGGGCATTTTGGATTTGAGCAGTGAAACCACCACCATCTTGCCCAGATCGGCCGACGAAATACAATTAATATCTCATCAGATAAAAAATGAAGCAGCCGCGCCCACCACTCAAAAAAAAGGTGTTCCTGGCTGGACGCCTTTTGGAGCGGCCATTGGAGCCATAGGTACCATCGAAGGTTTCAAAAGAGTCAGAACTCGTTTTAAAAAAATTAAAATCAAAGCATAAAAAAACCGCCTCAAGCGAGAGACGGCGGCGCGGCCAAGACATAGGCTCGCGCTAGGACACGAAAAGCTGATTGACCGGAAAGGTCAGGCCCGCGGTGCGTGAAGTGGTCTGAAGCTCATGGTAGAACCGGAACATGTGCCACAGCTTGGCGCCTGTTTCGGTCAGGTGGCCCAGTACTTCATTGGGCGGCCAAGGGATAGCCTTGCCATCCACCTCGACGTAATCAATGAGATCGTCAAGCTTGGCACCCCTCAGGATCAGCCCTCTGGCCGGCACGGACAACGGTCGGAAATCGCCGGTGCGGCGAATTTTTACCAGGCGGCGGTCGAGAAGCCTCACGTAATTCAGGTAGATCCTCTGGAACATACCCAAATTCACATGCTGTTGCCAGAGTTCGCAGACCAGCCGATCAAAATCCTTGGCCCTGGCATAAGTCAGCCAGCCAAAGCTATCGTCAGCCGCAAAGTCCTTGGCTTCGTGAATGGCAAGCCACGACTCCTGGCTCCACTGCTTGCGCAACGCATGAGGGTCACCAGATATGAGACCCATGCCAGCTACCAGAAGCTGGTCAAAAGCCTCTCTCAAAGAACCGTGAAGCACGAGACTCTCTATCCAACGAGACCAAACCGCATCACAGTCGACCAGGCCGGCGAACCATAGCTCGTTGGCCGGATCCATGGACACCAGCAACTCCTCGTAGAGTTCCGGATCGAGCAATGAGACCAGACGGCGCACTTCACTCGTCACCATAGTCTCATTGTCCCATTCCGGCACATAGCCCTGCTCAGCCCACACACGAGACAAACGCAGAATAGCGAACCACAGCTCCTGAACTTCACCGCTCAAGACCGCGTGGTTGATGGTCAAGTGCAGGAATTCAGCCCGGTGCGTGGCTTCCGCTATGCGGAAGATGCGAGCATGTTCGTCCGGCTTCTTCTCCAAGATCTCACCAAACACTCGACGCACCAGCATGGGCTTGCTCAACAGCCCGATCACTCCGGGCTTATCGTAAACTGCCCACACCAGCGCCAAAAAATTTTCCCTATTCATCCCGATTCTCTCTCCTAGTTCAGCTTTTTCCAGTCTAAGTTAAAGAAAGTACACGCCAAAATATGGCGAGCCGTAACAATAAAATAAAAAAACGTTTTTGTCAACCATACGGACATAACCGTTTTTATTAGTAAAAAAAAGCCGGGTATTTCACCGGATGAGTCTGTGCGAACAAGCGGGACGATGGTATGCGGGTTCGGACACATCCTGTGGCCACGCTTGATCGAATGGCGAATCGCTGTCTCCATAGCCCAGGCAACGCGCTGAAAAGTTCCAATCCAGCAAAAAATCGTAGCCCAGATTCATGACGGCAACCGCCCAAGATTGAGATGACTCCCAGGCTGATGCGTTCCCCGGGAAAGGGACCCTCTGCCATACGGCGCGGCTGACAGCCATGTTACAAGGCGCGAAATCACGAACCGGTAAGCGATCCATACGACGAGGCTTTTGTAGTCTTCCAGAAATGGACCAGAGACCGGCTCCGACACGCGACAGCCAGCTCGCATCCGGCCCCGGAAGCACGGGAGCGTAAACTCCGGCCACCTTGCTGTGCTTAATGCCCTGAACGGCCGCCCCAATCCAACCGTCACCCAAGGGCTGAGTGTGCCCATCGGTAAATATGACGCAATGACCGGCAGCTAATGAACAGCCTTGATTCAAGGCTTCAGAGCTCGCCAGCAAACTCGGCTCAAGAGACAAGGTTTTGATGGACAACTGATTTGAAGGGCGAAGCCGAGAAGTTTTGTTCCGTTCGGTCAACCAAACAATCTCCACCTCTTCTTGCCAGCGCTGTCCGCTAATAACCTTGAGAAACGCAGCCAAGCCGGCCACGTCATCAGTATCCCTCAACACGATCGACACACTGCTCATACCAGCCTCCGCTCTTTAAAGAACGATGACCTCTAACAAAAAACAATGGTAGTGCTTATTATGCAGATAGTCAATAAAAAAGACGCGGAAGACGCGTCAGAAGATGTACGGAGAAATGCCAATCCACGGCATGGCGATTTGGTTGCCATAATCGGCAATCTCCAAGTGACCGCGGCCAAAACCCAATCCAAGGTTGGTCTCCGAGGCTCTGAACTGACTGCCGTGATACAGCACGTATCTAATGGGAGTACACGACCGAATAAAGAGAATCTGCCGATTGTGTACCCATCCTCCGGCCAGAGCCTGAGCCCAAAGCACGGACTGATCAGCTATAAAACCCAAGCTCGCGCACAGTTCTCCGGCCGCGCCGATTTCGTGTACCAACCTTCTCAACATGCGCTCCTGCTCAGGCAAAGAAGCAAGGGTACTCAAAGGCAGCAAGCGCGGCTGCCACAACACCCAAAAACCTCCTTGTGCACCCGCGGCCGACTGAGCATCGAAAGCCATGCCCTTAAAGGTCTCTCCCGGAGTCGGGTTATAGGGATCCACGGTAGGAATGTGGCTCATGTCTTTGTCTTTCTCCCACCAACCTCCCCGCAGACCATAAGCCACCATATTTTTGACATACAGCATCTCCGGTACGTACCAGATGCTCGGCAGATCGGAATTCATCAGAGCGGAAAAAGCCTGAACCTGATCATCTGTAAAATGGAAACGAGGCGGACGGGCATTATTGCGCTTGAACTCCGGCAACTCGCCGAACAAAGAGCGCGCTCTTTCATAAGCCTGCATCGCCTGTTCATGAACACCGGCAAGTTTAGCCGGTCGTGGCTTTTTCTTTTTCTGACCACCGGTAGAAAAACCGGTTCGCATCACCGGTCTGCAGTCCTCACTTTTACCACGCAGTTGGTTGTGCAGTCCGATAACCCTTTCTTCAAAAATATCAAAACCCTTTTCCGGCCGTGCGATGGGCTGGGGAAACAATGGCGTGACCAAAGTATGAGCAACAGACCTGACCATGCCCGACTCTTGTGGTGTGTTTTCCTCGACGGACAGAACCCTATCGGTTGGATGACCCATGCCTCACCTCGTACGGTGAATTATTTTAGAGAGCGGATTCAATAAAACCAAGAATGGCCCGGAATGTCAATACTTATAATTAAAAAAACGGCCAAGCCGATATATCGATAACATTAAATTACCAAAAAATTACAACAAGTTGGAGCGGAATACGGGAATCGAACCCGCGTCTTCAGCTTGGGAAGCTGACATACTGCCATTGTACTAATTCCGCCCAATGGGCTGTGAATGGCCACAGTATAATTAAAATATCCTGCTTTTGTCCAGCGCGGCCATCTTTATTCCGGTAACAAACGCTCTCTGGCCGAGAAAGGAATAACTTGATTAATGGTAGTTGCTCCGGTTAAAAGCATCACTAACCTATCTACACCAAAAGCCATACCGGCCGCGTTGCCCATTTTTGGTAAAGCAGATAAAAATTTTTCATCCAACGGCCAAACTGGCTTATGATTTTTTTGACGTAAAGCCTGTTCCTCTAAAAATCTAGACCGCTGCTCGTCTGCATCGCACAATTCCGCAAAACCATTAGCCAATTCCAAATTACCGACATACAACTCGACTCTTTCAGCCCAGTGCGGATCATCCGACGATTTTCTAGCCAAGGCCGCTTGGCTGGCAGGATAACGATATAAAAAAGTTGGCTGCTCCAACCCCAGTTTAGGTTCGATATAAGATAAAAATATTTTAAAATATATATCATCCCAATCATCTTCCGCGGTCACTTTTTGCCCAAATCGATGCTCGGCCAAGGCCGCCAAAGCCTGTCTGTCATTTAAATAGTCGACCAATCTTACTTCAGCGTACTGCCACCAAGCTTGCTCAACCGTCAAACGACGAAAAACTTGGGGCTGCAAATCTACAACCGACTCTGGAAGATTCCCGGCAATATACTTCATCATGTCTTCCGTATCACGCATTAAGTCTTCAACTCCGGCTTCGCGACGATACCACTCCAACAATAAAAATTCAGGATCATGTGTGCCATCCCACGGTTCATGATTGCGAAAACACGGGCCCAAATCATAGATCTTGTCCAAACCCTGGGCCAGCAGACGCTTCATAGCGTATTCAGGCGAAGTAATCAGAGCAGCTTCATGCGGGTGTCCATTATCTTCAAAGACACGCGTCCAAAAAGGCTCCAAATAAGGCTCCTGCCCGGGCAGAGCCACTAGGCGAGGGGTCTGCATCTCCATAAACCCCTGCTCATCGAACCAGTGCCTGAGCAATTTTATGATTTTTGAGCGGCTCTGCAGTTTTTCCAATTCCATAGGTCCATATCTTGACAAATCCTCGGTTTTCTGCCAAGGTCGTTTGTTGACTCCGCGCACGCGGGGTCGGCTCCGCCCCCTAACAACGAGGTGTGCCATGAACACCCAAAAAAGGCAGAAGACCGCAAGCGTCATCGACTTGCACCGAGCATATTGCGAAATCTGTCAGCGACCCATGAAAACTGGCCGGGAAAGCGCCCAAGAAATCGGCGCCAGCGTGCACCGAGTGTGCCTTAAGAGGCAAACGCGCCGGCGGCTGAATGAATCCAAGTGCCACGAGTTATGGCTGGAAGCATACAGCATGCTGTGCCGAAAAGTGCCGGCCCCCCGTCAGTCGATCATCCCGCTAGCCAGCGAGTACATCGGACGCATGTCTCAAGAAAACTATCTGGAGTTCGTAAAGCGGGCCGCGCTGATGGTCGCCGAACAAACCTTGCCCGATGAGGTCAAGCACGACCTGATCGAACTACTGACAAGAGTCGAATCTGACATGATTCGGCTGATGGCGGACGTAGACTAAAAAGCCCCTCAATCTGGCTATGAGGGGCTAATTTTTTTATATTAATTTCTTTAGGCGGCCTGTCTGATGGTTGGTTCTTCTTTAACCATGGGTTCCCTAATGGTTCCACCGGCCTTGGAAGCCTCCGCGATTTCGTTTAACCTTGCTTCAACTTCAGGCCATTCTTCGGGCACTTCTATTTTAAACGGAGCGGCACCAGCTTCGGATTTGGCAATACCATATTGTTCAACATCCAACTGGCCTTCCACCTTGTCTTTAACACCTTCAATCAATTGTTTTAAAGACTTTAATTCCTCCAAAGCGCCAGGCTTGGCCAACATGCCATCAACTCGCTCTAGCCATTCGGTCACCCTGCTATGGATTTGATCGTATTCCATATAACCCTTGTTCAAATCACGCAATGTCGGCATTCTTTCCGCGGCGACCGCTTCATCCCTGACTATAGTTTCACCTGTCTTAAAAGTAACCGCTTTTTCGGCCTGTAATTCCATGGTCGCCTCTGTTTTAAAAGTGGGAGCCTTGGCAGCCAAAACCTCTTGTTCGAGTTCAATGGTTTTGTCGGTTTTAAAAGTGGGAGCCTCTTGATCAACATTTTCCGGCATTTCCGGCACCACATCTTCGGAGTTCAGAGTTTCCAACGAATGTGAAGAATCAGATTCATGAAGCTCCTCCACCTGATCCGTCAAATCAGGCAAGGCATTAAATTGTTTAGTCTTCTCGGTTTGCAGGGTAGGTGCATCCAAAGTCGGAGCCTCCAAGGTTTCAGCTTCTTTGAGTTCGGTCTTTTTGGGAGCAACCATGCCCCTTAAAGTCGAAAAAAATTTTTCCATCATATTAAAGTTGTTTGAGTTAATTAAAAAACCGGAATATATTATTCCGGAATATTTTTTAAGGTCGGTTCTTCTTCCGGTGAACCCTCTGCCGGCCATGATTTCTCTAAATCTTCTTCCAAAGCTTTTCTTTGCTCGGGCGTCGCTTCTTTAGAAGGCTCCTGAGGAATAACCTCGGTTGGCGTATCCCACTCCGGCTTAGACTCGGGTAATTCTCCAAAATTTAGCATATTTAAGGCAAATTATTAAAATTATTGCTTTAACCATAGCATGAAAACAGTCTTTTGTAAAGCCAAACAGCCATTAATGGCTTGACAAGCAAGCATATTTTTGCCAAGCTGATTAATCGCTCGGGCTTGTCCGAGCCCGCCACGGAAAGCAGGCAACCAATGGCATCACGTCCGACCACTATCGGCATGTGCGAGTACTGCGCCAAACAGGTCATTCAATACCAAGGCGGGAAATTTTCTGACGGACGATGCTATCACTATGATTGCCACGATCAGATCCTGGAGCAGGCTTATCGTCCGATGGAGTTGGCTCAGTTGGTGCTGACGATAGAAAGCATCGTTTTGGTCAATCCGAAGCTGGCCTCTTTCTACCACGCCAACTTCCCGGCCGGTTTCACACCGGAAGCTATCAGCCACTTGATTGAACTTTTAACCCAGCACCCCGTGGCGCTAGAGGATGAAAACATGCTCTCGCGCCTCAAGGAAACGCAAAGCAGAGCCCAAGAGCTCTGCTCGGCCCAGAACTAAACTGGGTTTATTTTTTTATAGATCAGACCAATCGCCTAACACAGGAGGCTGCTGGTTGCCATCGCTTTCTCCTTCACTTTTATCTTCCGTCTCCCTTAAAGTCTCTACTTCCATTTTCTGAGATGCGAACAAATTGATATCCTCTATTAAAGAATTTATATTTTTCTTTAAAATATAAAGATTTTCACCAGAGTCACCGTTTCTACCATGTTGTAATCTTATATCTCTAAATTGGGTAATAGCATCGCCATGGTACTTAACTAAGCGGTCTTGTAATTCATGGCACCCCTCTAAAACATCGGAATATACTTTTTTAGCAGAATCGCTTTTGGAGGTTCTTATTAATTCAGTGTATTGATCATTTATTCCCAATAATTTAATCCTGGCATCAGATATCATACCCAGAGCCTCTCGTTCATTAAAGACTTCATAGTCCTCATTGGCAGCGTCCAAGGACGTGGATGATTTTAATGTAGGTGTAATATTTTCACTAGCCTTATACACCCGATCACACAACTTGCTTGCAATATCTGATGGCAGATCAAGGACTTTAACCAAAGAGTCAATCATGGTCTTACTTTCACCCTGATAATAGTCTACAAACAAACTTGTTTTAAAATTATTTAAAATATTTCCTTCAGCCAGAGCCTTAGACTCGTGATTGACCAACCCCTGATTTTCAAAGGTCTTTAAAACATCCACCTGATTAAGAAACTCACCGACATTTCTTACGTAAAGCTCTAATTGGCCTTTGATAGCTTCCACGTAAGGTTCTTGATTTTCATCTTTACTCACCCGGAGAGTTAAACGATCATTTTTACCCCAAAGAGGTTTATTCTCTTTTTTTGAAGGAATTGGATTTGATAATTCAGGATTAAACATATTTTTATTGATTCTCGTATTGCTCAACCTCTGGAGTAACAACCTTTAATTCAATGCCGGCCTCTTCAAATAATCTTCGCGATTCACTAGCCGCGTGATATTGCTTCTCACAAACTACACGCTTTATTCCAGCATTTATTATGGCTTTAGCGCAAGTATAACACGGCTCAAACTTGCCATACAATGTAGCCCCGTCAATAGCCACCCCATAACGTGCGGCATTGCAAATGGCGTTGATCTCTCCATGAGAAGTGCGAATGCAATGCTGGCTGACAGATCCATCCTCATGGATAACCTTGTTCATTTCATGCCCCACTTCGTCACAATGAGGCATGCCAACGGGAGAACCCACATAGCCTGTGGCCAAGATTCTCTTATCTTTGACCATTACCACTCCAATGCGGCCGCGATCGCAGGTGCCGCGCTTGCCCACCACGCGGGCAATTTCCAAAAAATATTCGTCCATGGAAGGACGTTTTTCCAACAATGGCTGTTCATTCATATGTTAATTATATAACCACACGCGCAGAATTAAAAAAAGACGCTCCAATGGAACGTCTTTTTTTATTATCTGACCACAAAGGGCAGAAGGGCCATGAAACGCGAACGTTTAATGGACGTTGATAATTTTCTCTGGTGCCAACTGCACACCCCGGAACGCTTACGGGCCACGATCTTGCCGAATGAAGACAAGTAGCGGCGCAAAGTATTAGTGTCTTTGTAGTTGATATGCGTTACGTTAGAATGGCAGAACAGGCAGATATGAGGTGTTTTTTTCTTCATAAAATGGTTGTTTAAAATGGAATGTCTTCAATCCTAATCTCTTGATCACCCACGCCTGGATCCATGGCCGGTTCAGATGCTTGGTTGGGTTGAGCAGGCATAGGCGATCCCTGGCCGGCCTTATCCAACATGATCATGTTATCGGCAATAATCTCGGTGCGTTGTCTTTTTTGACCATCCGGTGTTTCCCAATCCCTGGTTTGCAACCGGCCTTCAACAAAAACTTTGCGTCCTTTAGATAAATACTGCGAACAGATCTCAGCTAGCTTACCCCAAGCCACAATGGAATGGTACTCGGTTTTTTCTTGCTTTTGACCGGCTGCATCCACCCACTGGGAAGATGTGGCCACCGCAAAATTGGTTACGCTTTGCCCGCTGGAAGTATTGCGCAATTCTGGATCACGGGTAAGGTTGCCGATTATGGTGGCGCGATTAAGACTCATGGACATACTTTGTAATTTAATTATCAATTATTAATATTCACTATACAGTTAATCGGCGCTGGCAGACAAATATTAGATACTAAATATTGTTTGCTCAAGGTTGAATATTAATTATTTGGTTTCTTCGCTTAAAGCGGCGTCTATCTTTTTGTCCAATTCGTCGGCGCTGATTTTGAGAACCTCATCTTCCTTGACCGGAGCATCTTCCGAACCCTCATCGTCATCTTTACCGTCTTCTTTGGATTCAACATCTTTTGCATCTTCCAATTCAGCGGCTGCTTTTACGTCGTCCGCGGCCTTGCTTTTATCCGCATCAGACTTGCGACGTTTACCCATACCGGCTGAACCATCAACCACCACTTCTTGGAATTGCACCAAATTGAATTCTTGACCACCGGCTTCGTCGGCGCGCAAAATCAGATGACGTAAAACCTTATCGTGGATACGCAGGGCTTCGTTAATCTTGGCCACGTCAGCCGGTTCGGCTTCCAGGTAAACCAAGACATAATGACCATGCCTGACTTTTTTAATTAAATAAGTGAGACGAAATTTACCCAAACGTCGGCTCTCTTTAGGCACTCCGCCATAGCGCTGAATCAGCGCTTGAATGTCGGTTTCCACCTGACTGACTTCGTCGTCCGTCAAAGTGGCGGGTATAATGTAGAGTAACTCGTAGAGTCTCATACCTACTTGCACGTCCGCTGTTCGCGGAAACTCTGACCATCTTCCGAAACACGAAAGATGGGGAGTCACGGCCTGCAAGAAAAATAATAATTATGGCCTATACCATAGTAGATATGGCCTAAAACGTCAAGATTGGGACATAAAAAAATGACCCTCGGATCAGGATGATCCCAAGGGTCTTGAGAGAGGCTGACTCGTATAATCAGCGCTCATGTTTCTTGCCGTCGCTGGCCTCGAACTCTGGTGTGTCTGAATTCGATGCCTGTTGAGTGGGATGGTGTGAATCTGGACGAATGGTCTCCGGAATCCGAGAGCCGTTAAAGCTCACATAGGGCAATAGCGGTATGGATTGACGCCCCTCGTCACTACCAAAGTCACGCGACATGGGCGGCTCCGAGCCATCCGGATCGAAATCAACACCCACCACCAACCGATACTCTTGCATGACCTTCTCTTTGAGCTGGCGCTCTTGCTCGAGCTCTCGAGCCAAGTTGGACATCCTCTGGTTGTGTGTGTCAGCCAGGTCGATCACCTGACCCAACACGTCCACCGGAGCCGCGTCCTTGGTAATGTCAGGGTTTCCACCCAGAAGCACTACCAGCTGCGGAACCATAGCGTGGAAGGCTTCGACAATCGGCTGATCCTTGGATGGAGTGGGTGCCAAGCTCATACGCTCGTTCAACCCGTCGATCAAGAACTCCAGATCCACCAACCGATCCGTGTAGCGCATGAAGACTTCACTCGCCTCCAGATCCAGCTCTCGAATGGTCAGACGGTCGGCGCCCAATGCTTCCAGCTCAAGCTCCTTATCACGAAGCTCGTCTTGAGTTTGAGCCAGCTCGGCGTGTGTGGCCGAAATCTTACGTTCCAGCCCCGCCCGATTCTCGAGTGCGTACGTGTCATCTTCGCCCTTGGGAGAGTCCAGACGTCCAAGCGTACGCTCGTAAACAGCCAAATTGCTCTTGAGGTCGGATACACGGCGCAGGGCCGCAATCCAGGAGAGCAACAAGTCGTGAACTTGGTCCACTGTCTCTTTCTTATGTTCGGACGTGAGGGCTGCGGGATTCTCAGTGGTGGGGCTGGAAGGATTCTCAGTGGTGGGGCTGCGGGATGCGGCGTTGTCATTAGCGCTCTTAAGCGCCTGCTCTAGCTCTTCGTTGCGAGACTTGAGAACCCTGATCTTATAATCTTGTCCAGCCATATGGATAGCGAACTCCTCGTCCGCCGCCTTGGACTGTTCGTTCAACTCTTGAACCAAGTCATGAGCCTGCTTGGCAAACTCTTGAGCCTTGAGCAGCTCTGCTCGAAGTTCACGCACCGAAGAACCTTCTTCAAGGTCCGCAACACGCTCCTCGAGCTCCTGGATGCGCTCGGCCTTGATTTCAATCTCAGCCTGCGCCTCCTGAAGCCTGATATCTTGAGTACCATTCTCTGCCAACAAGCTCTTAACTTCAGCTTCCAAAGCTTGTTTCTCAACCGACATGCTCTGGATCTGCTGTTTGAGATCATCCAGCCCGGGCTCGGCCTGCACCATGCCTAAGGACACGGCTCCCAAACCGCTCAGAGTATTGGAGCGACCAGGCTCAACTACTGGAGACCCGGATGGCTGTGAACGCAAATCATCCTGCAGCTGCGAGGCTCGCAGGCTAATGACCTGCTTTTCCGCTGCTTCGCGGCTAGCTGCTTCGCGCAACTCCTCATTAGCAGCAGAGAGAGTCTTGTTTACAGCAATCAACCGCTGATTGTCGTTTTCAGCGGAGGCATGCAGATTTCGCGTATCAGCCAGCTCACGATTCTTGCGAGCCAGCTCTTCACGCACAGAGGCATTCTCGGCCTTGGCATCTTCCAGCCTCTTCCTGGCCGCCAAGCACTCTTTGTCAAAAGCTTCCCTGTCTTCCCTCGTCTGAGTATCGAAGTTCAGCTCAGCTTTCCTCAATTCCTCTTCCAACTCTCGAATACGCTTGTTGTTGGGCGGCAAGGTTGGCTGACTGCGCTCTTTCTGAAGCTGATCCCTCAACTTCTTGTTCGCCTTGATGGTGCGCGCCAAAAGCCAAAACAAGAAAGATACAAGCAGACTGATCATGATGGCTACCACAAACCAGAAAGCTTTGTGGTTACGCTCACGCTCGAGTGCTTGCGAAGCTTGTTGCTCCTTGAGACGCAGGCCGTCAACCAACAACTGAGACTCGCGCAGGCGACTCTCCAGCTCCATTTTGGAAGCGGAAGATTCCGTAGACTCCTTGGGAGGTTCTTCGGTTTCCGTACCCGGAGTTGGCGTCGCTTTATCTTGCGAGGGCGAAATCACCACGCCCGCGCCGATGATATCCAGATTCTGATCACACCGCTTCAAAGCCGCATCTGCCGGATTCGAACCTTTCACCGTGCTCAAGGCCGCGCAAGCCGCCTGCGCCAATTCGATGACACGTTGTTCGGTCGACTGCACGGGCTGCCGCGGGATCTTGATCGGAGCACGCCAGCCATTGCTGGGTACGGCAAAGTAATTGACCACACCGGTCTCACAGAAGTTCCTTTCGGCCTGATCTGCGAACTTGGGGGGCTTCTTATCGTGGGTAGTCACGCAACCCCGCAACACGTTACGACGCGGTTTCTGATTGGCCACGTAAACACTGCGCAACCACTCTTGCATAGACAAACGCTCACCATCCTCTCCCACGATGGGAAACTGATGATAGGCGTTGCGCAATTCGCAATGCCGTTCGTGCGCGCAACCCTTGTAGCTGGTGATGGTAATCAACGCGTAGTGTTGACCACCAATCACTTCATCACCGTCTATTACTCCCACACAAGGCTTGTCGCAGGTGTGCGGTTCGGCCACCTCTTGCGCCCATGCCTTGGCAGACACGAGCAAGATGACCAACGTGACGATGAACGTGCCTGCTCCTCGAAGCATGTTGTAGAGGTGTACCATCACTGGCCTCCGTTTTCCGACCTTGGGTCGGGTTTGAACCTATTTGTCAAAGCAACGCTATTACGCCTATTTTCGGCGCAATTAACACGCATAGCCCACCACATATTAGCAGAAAAGTCAACTGACAGACCATGACTGATTTGCTATCATGGGCTTAACCAGCAATAATGCAAAATATGAGCTTAAATTTCACCATTTTCGGCAATCACCCGGGCTTGAGCCTGGCCGAACTGCTAACCTGCTACCCGGCCATAAAAAAGCCTATTTTAGGGCATAATTTTGCCATTTTTGAACACGATTGGGAACCGGATTCGGCCATGAACTTGCTGGGAGGAACCGTTAAACTGGGCCGAATTATTCAAAGCCAGGATGCAGCCGAAGCCTCACCCCAAACCGTGGCCGATTTGATGGGACAGGAACAAGAAATCGGCACCCTGGATTTTGGATGCACCATCTATGCCAACAGCCAAAAAACCAGACTCAAGTATAAAAATTACCCCATCCAAATCAAAAAGATTTTGCGCGCCAGGGGCTGGAGCGTGCGCTGGGTAACGGGCAAAGGACAAGAAGTTTTATCACCGGCCGCCGTGACCAAATGCCGTCTAACCTCCCAGCCCAACATGGATCTGTGTCTGTTTATCTCACAAGACAAAATTTTTATCGGCCAAACAGAACAAGTTCAAAATGCTGATGCTTGGAGCCTGCGTGATTACGGACGCCCATTTAGAAACGACAAAGCCGGCATGTTACCACCCAAGCTGGCACGTATCATGGTCAACCTGGCCGGAGCCAAGCGCCAAGATGCCATCTTGGATCCATTTTGCGGATCCGGAACCATTCTTATGGAAGCGGCCCTGGCTACCAAATCCGAGCACATCATCGGCAGTGATATTGAAGAGAAACAAGTTCATGATTCCATCAAAAATATAGACTGGCTGATTAAAGAAAAAATATTACACCGAGACGAACAAGCTCGTTTTAAAATTTTCACCTCTGACGTTAAACAATTAAATATACATTTACCGGCCAAATCCATCGATTGCGTTGTGAGCGAAGGTTGGCTCGGGCCTGCCTTGCATGGGCATGAAGATATCCGAGAAGTACAAAATAATGCTGAAAAAATTTCAAATCTCTGGCAAAAAGCTTTAACGCATATCAAACCCTTACTTAAAAAAGAAGCGCGCATGGTAATCATCATTCCCTCTTTTAAAGTCGGCAAGGAGATCGTGTCTCCATCCGTAACCCAAGAATTCTCAAACCTGGGCTTTACGTCTATCAACCCCATCGCCGAATTCAACGCGCAGACTATTTTATATTATGAAAGAGCGGGCCAGCACCTAAGGCGCAATATTTTTATCCTAGAAAACAAATAAAATTTTTAATAGATCATGCTTGACACTGGACGAAAACCTTGTATAATCAGCCACTCGGGTAATCAACCCTGAAACTAAAACAAAACGAACCTTGCATGAAAGGCTCGAGGCATGGAAAGAAAATTACCTACCCCCAAGCCGGATCCAAAGGCGAGTCAAAAAGCCAAAATCGCCTACTACGAAGATGGGCAACTGATCGACATCGAGCCTTCAGAGACCAGACTCTGGGTTATCCGCCAGGGGTCAATTCAGAAAGAAGTGGATGTTAATATCCCGGGTGAAAAAAGAGTCGTCAGATTGAGCACTTTCGCGACGAGCAGCTACATCCATCCGTCCAGCGAAGCGAGCGTGACCCAAGAGCTTGGCATGCGTGTTCGCTACAGAGCTTTGGGACGGACCGTGGTGGTCTGTTACGACGACGACAGCCTGCCTCACAGAAGGGAGGCCTTACTCCACATTTTGAATCTGGTCATGCGCGCGTCGGCACATAACACCGCCATTTCAGAAAGCCGCGCGATCTATGAATACCAGCGCGCCGAAGAAATCACAGCCCAGCGCGCCGGCGAACAAAGATCTCAAGCCAGACTAATCGAGTCCATGCACGAAGAAATAGCATCCTTGGAAGCGCGAGTCATCAAGGCCGAAAGCTTGGCGTCAGAGGCCAACCGGCAACTCGCCGAAGCCGAAAAAGTTCTGGCTCTGTCCAGGGTCTGCCCTTGGGACAAGCTGGCGCCGCGCGTTAAACCGCTGCTCGAAGAAATCGATCGGCTACGCGCGCAAATGGCCACGGACGCGGAAGCGTATGAGCAATCTCACCCGCAAGCCGCGCGCGCTTTGTTCGACCGGAGCACGCTAACCGAATGGGAAATTGCCGAAGCCTTGGATGGTACGTCTCAACAGGCGAGAGAACCGAACGAGAATTCCAGTCTCTGGAATCTTGACGAGGAACCCTCGACCGGCCAAAGAGGCACTCTCCCGTACAAACCAAGCAGTGACGAACCCAAATCTCCGCCCATCAGCGTCCCGCCGGCGTCCAATATCCAAGGCTTTGAACACTTGCTCCAAACCAAGGCCTGGGAAGTAGCGCGACCGCCGGAACCATCCGCTCCCCCTGAACCAGAAGCTGATTTTTCCTTCCGTGACTCATTGCTTGAAGATTTACTGGAAGACTTCAGGCCAAAAAAATGAAGCGCATTGTGCGCTTCATAGACCCTCGCCCGCAGACTGCACTGCGGGTATTTTTATACTTCCGGATAAATTTGATTACCCTGTTCGTCAAATAACACAATGGCTTGCACCGGGCAGGATTGTGCGGCCAACAAAATAGTATCATCATCCGCTCCGGTCGCATCCACCACGATAGCTTTATTTTCATCATCCAACTGAAACACTCCCGGCGCTACGGTTACGCACGGTGCGGCCCCAATGCACAGATCTCGATCCACATGAATCTTGGAAATTTTACTTGTCATATGACGCCAGTCTAAAACCGAAGACACAAACTGTCAAAAAAAGCCCTACCGCGCGGGGTAGAGCCGAAGAACAAGGGACCCAACAACAACTACTTGAATAAGTATCCGGTAGCTGAACCGAAGCCTAGACGAGGCGCCTTAATACGGTAGGCATCCAATCCAATGCTTCCATCCGCGTTCACCATCAAGCACATGGCGGCGTCGAATTCACGATTCTTGACCGAAGTGAACTCACCACCCGGGCAGTCAATACCCAGCCTCAAATCGCGAGTCCGCAAGAATTCGTGAGCCAAAACGATGCACCCCACGGCATAAGCACACAGTCCGAACTCATTCTCTAGGTATTGAGATCGGACACGCTCAACCGTCTCATCTTTATACAGACGCCCCATCTGAACAGGAAAAACCATAAAGTCACCCGGCATTTTCTCCAAAACGCCATAGGCCTCGGCCGTTTTCGGCGACAGACGGCTGTATGCAGAGCCGAGCTTAGAACTGGGGCTGTAGTAAACGGATGCATGCACCTTTTCCAGGCGTGCCACTACCAGAGTCAGTGCCCTGTTGTAAGCATGATCCTGAAATTGAGTGGGAGCGAAGCGCTCCAGCGAACATACCTTGGGTATGGCTACCAGGCATTCGACACGAGACATCATGACGGCCGGGATCCGCGTCCTTAAACGCTCGCCCAAAACCAATATGTGCGAATCATCAAGCGCCGGGAACGAGCGCTGCCAAAAGCTGACCTGATCATCCAAGGACCGCCCCCATTTTTCAGGACGGCTATCTTGATTTCCGGCCACACAAGACAGAGACTCATGGCCCCCGCCGCGCACATCCACAATCGTTGAGCTGCTCATGTAGGTCGCCTCCTCCGGTTAAATGAACACCCTGCTTCCAGGCAGTAATGCCGAAAAATAGGGTGTCCAGTTATTTCAATGAACCCTAACAACTTTAACAAGTTTTACCAAAAGGTCAAGCCTATCAACCGAAGTACTTTTCTTTATAAAATCTGATCAATTGCTCAACCTCGGGAATGCAGCTGGGGTCGCCCGTACCCACCTTGGTTTTATTCTGCACTTTTTCCAAAGTATCCGCGCCTTCGAGCACTGCCTCCTCGATATCATGGTCTGTTATTTTTAAAATCTTATCGATAACCCTGCCTTGTTCGATTTCAATTTTTTCAATTTCACCCTGTCGGCGGTAATAATCATTAATAGCCATGCGCAACGCTTTATCCCCCAAAACAGAACAATGAATTTTTCTGACCGGCAGGCCATCCAATCTGTGCATGATATCTTGCGGTTTTATTTCACGAGCTTTTTCCAAAGTCATTCCGCCGTCTTCAGTCAGCATAACCGACATCATAGAGGTGGAGGCGATGGCAGAAGCACAACCAAAAGTTTTCCATTTGCAGTCTGTTATCCGGCGAGACTTAGGATCGACTTTTATCCAAACACGCATCACGTCTCCGCATGCCGGTGACCCGACCATGCCCATGCCATCCGCTCTATAGCCCTCTTCATTTTCCATAAAATTTTGCGGATGGAAAAAATGCTCTTTAACGACGTCAGAATAAAATCCGCCCTGTCCGCTTTGACGAGCCGTGATATCCAATAGTTTTTGTGGTTGATTCATAATTATTTATTATTGATAAAATGAGACATATCCAAAGACACCGGGCTGATTTGGCGCAATCTAATAACGATGTCCGGCAAGAATTTTATAACGCGATCCACATGTTCTTTGGTGGTATGCCTGCCAAGCGAGAATCTTAATGACCCATGCGCGGCCTCATAAGACATGCCCAAAGCCAAAATAACGTGTGATGGATCCAAAGACGTTGAAGCACAGGCCGAACCCGTGGAACAGGCGATGCCTTTAGCATCCAAATATAACATGGCCGCTTCCCCTTCAATATCCATAAATGAAATATTCACATTGTTGGGCAATCTCAAAACCGCATGACCATTCAAACGGCTTTTGGGTATCTTGAGCAATCCATTTATCAGTCTGTCCCGCAAAACAGTTAAACGAGCACTCTCCTTAACACGTTCTTGTTGCGCTATTTTCAGTGCCTGGGACAAGCCAACAATCCCCGGAACATTTTCCGTACCCGAACGCAAACCTTTTTCTTGACCTCCGCCTAAAATTTGAGCTCCAATCTTGGTGCCGCGCCTGACAAATAACATGCCAGACCCTTTGGGACCGTAAATTTTGCCACCGTTTATAGTTAATAAATCAACATGCAGTTTTTCCACATTCAAATCCAAATAACCGGCCGCCTGGCAAGCATCAGAATGAAAATACGGATAAAAACCGTTACTTTGTTGGCGATATTTTAAAATACCTTTGCCGATTTCCGCTACCGGCTGAAGGGTGCCGATTTCATTATTCGCATACATAACTGAAATCAAAACCGTTCTCTGGTTAATAGCTGATAAAACATCATCAGCCGATACCAGCCCGTCCTTGTTCGGGGATATCAATGACAATTCAATGGTGCCTTTTTTTTGCAAATGCAATAATGGTTCCAGAACAGCGTGGTGCTCAATGGTACTAGTGATGACATGCGGCACGGCTCCGGCTCCATGATTAGCTTTAATAAAACTTGAACTGGCACTGATAGTGCCTAAAACAGCCAAATTATCAGATTCGGTTCCGCCAGAACAAAAAATTATCTCATCTTCATGCCCGTTGATCTGTTCAGCAATTATTTTCCTTGCCTGTTTTAAAGCCATATTGGCTGTTTGCCCCGGAGCATGCAAAGAAGATGGATTGGCCGGAATATCCGAAAAATAAGGCTGCATAGCCTTAAACACGCGCTCATCCAAAGAAGTGGCCGCCGCATTATCCAAATATACCAAAGATGGCCGGCTGGTTTTTTTTGCCGGTTTCAAGTTTTTACTTTTTACTTTTGTCTGTTGTTTCATTTTATTCAGCATATCAATAAACCAGATTGTCCAAAGTCATTTTTTTCAAAGAATCCAGAATGTCTTGTTGCAAAAAGTTCCATAATGCTTTGGATGAACATAACTCGGCTACCGGACAGGCCCCTTTATGACATTCAACCAAATTAATCGGACCTTCCAAAGCTACTAATATTTGCGCGGCCGTAATTTTATCAGCCGGCCTGGACAAGCAGTATCCTCCGCCCGGCCCTTTACGGGCTTTGATCAACCCGGCTTTTTTCAACAAAGTAGCTATCTCTTCCAAAAAACCTTGGGATAAGCCCATGCGTCCGGCCACTTCTTTAAGAGAAACATAATCCCTGTCTGACATTTTTTTTGTCCGGCCGGGCGGCCGGGCAGCGATTTGCGTCATAAGGATCATGCCTGCGTGATTACGCGCCGATACTCTAAATAATGAGTTTGACATAAATAACCTAGTTTCTGACTAGGAATATATGCCAAATCAAAAAGCGTGTCAAGATTGGCTCAAACCGCTATAATACTGAATATATGAAAAACAAATCCGGGCTGGCTTTTATGATGGCGCTCGTGTTGACCGGCGCGGGTTGTTATCAACCCATAACCGTGCCTAAAATCGCCGAACAATTGGGTTCAGCCGATCAAACCGAAACCGCGGTTGCTCAACAACAAGGTTTTGGAATGCTGACCAAAATTCAAATACCCAAAACTCAAGATTTAAATCAAATGGTATTTAGTACTTCTTTACCCAGCCTGCAACCCACCATCGCCGTGCTCAGATTGCCGGCCACTAATTTAAAAACCACGGAATTTCAAAATTTAACCCAAGCCATCGGCCTGCCGGCCGGGCTGATTGGCAATCAAACTCAAAATCTTAATTACAACTTAACCTGGACCAATCAAAGCGGAGTCATCTGGCAATTTTTCTCCAATGATAGAAAAATTTCTTTCACTGATAGTTCGGCGGAGCCGGCAGCCGCTGTTTTGGATAGTTGGCTGGGGCGAGCCAGACTATTGGACTCGGTCGACATGTTCTTGAAACTGCACGGCATTAATGAACGAAGACTGAAAAACATACAAATAATACCGCGCTGGTCCGAATGGCTGGAGAAGCTTGATCAATTAGACGGGTGCGTGTCGCCGGACGTTAGGCAGCAAATCATAAATATAAATGATTCCAAAGATCTGTTCTACGCCGCTCTGCCCAACTTGCCTGAAAGCTATACGGCCGGCTGCGTCAAAGCCTATCCCGCGCGCATACCCGTTTCTTTTGAAAAACTGATCGATGGCTGGAATGTGGTCGGCAGAGACGGTATGCCCGAATACGGCGGACAAATCATCATCAACGCGGCCACGGGCCAACCTGAATCGGGCTGGATATACTTACCTTCCGATCCGCAAAGATCTGACTACCCGGCCATCACTTTCGAAGAGATGAAAGATCTGATTAAACAGGGAGGTTTAAACGGACCGTTACCCGGAGACAAAGAAATCAATAAAATTGATTTTGCTTTTGTCAGGTTGCCCAAAGAGCAAAATTCTCTCCATGAATACATGGTTCCGGCCGTGATAGCCGAAGCCAGCAGAACAGTTGATGGATACGAACTCCCCTATCGCATAGTCGTACCCCTCATTAAACAATAGTTGTGTTTTTTACACAGACAAAAATTTTTAAAATTTGGCATGAGTGGCATTATGCCTGGTGGCTGTTTCTTGTCTTGTTGTCGTTTGAATTAATTCTAACCGGAGCGATACTCATCAATCAACCCGACGGCTATTCTTGGATTGGCACCGGCGTTTTCAATACCGGTGATATTCCGGTCTATTTGTCATATATCAACCAAGCCAAGCACTCTTGGCTGGTGTACAATCTTTTTGACCAGGGTTCATATCTGCCTCGTTTTGACGGTTTCTGGTCCTTGGGGGGAAAGCTGACTCTGCTCGGGCTATCAGCCATTTGGACCCACGAAATACTGCGCTGGCTGGGGACTCTGATACTCGCCTTAGCTGTATGGGCCACGGCCAAGGCCACCAGCCCGGGTTTAAAACAAGCTCGCATTACAGCCTGGCTCACACTGTCTGGTTTGAGCACAGGTTGGTTGTATTCGGTTTGGATGGGACTAACCAAAGGCTGGACCCCGGGCTCCGTGGATTCACCTGATCTGGCCACGGAACTGGCCATAGCTCCAATTTTAACCGGAGGAGCGCACGGCTTACTATCCATAGCCCTCCAACTATTGGTTACGCGCTGGATCTGGGAGATCCTTGTGCTCGATAATAAAAAGAGATTGATCCCGGCCGCAATAGCATTATTTTACGTTGCCTTCTTCCATCCGTACTTTATTCCTTTATACGCTGTGATTTGTTTGATTGGTTTATTGATCAAAATAAATAAAAAATTCAGTTTCAAAACTTTGATTGTGGCCGGTTCATTAATTGGTTCAACCATTCCGGGAGCCGGATATTTTATGTGGCTGGCCTGGTATAACCCTTCATTCAAAAATCACCACCTGCAAATCAACCAACTGCCTTTGGATGCGTGGTATCTATGGATAATCACACTTTGGCCGTTTGCTCTGGCCTTGGCTTGGTTGTACTCCAAACGCTCACTCTGGCTTGAATATATCAACGTCCATAAACTCAATTGGGTAATAATCTGGTTGATCGCGGCTATCATTTGTATGCTTCTGCCCTTGCCTTGGACCAGAAAATACACTCAAGGCTTATTGCCGGCTTTGATACTAATCACCTTGCCTGCATGGTTAATAATTTACGAGAAAATAAACCTTAAAAAAATAATCCTCCCCCTCAAAGCGGCCATAATTATTTATTTGGCTTTTCCATATATCCATCTGATTCAAACACAAATCCAGATGACGCGCGACCCATATTTAGCCCATTATTTTTATGTTTCAAATGATTTGAAAGCGGCTTGGAAATATCTGGATAATCAGCCTGAAAGAAATGAAATAATAATAACCACGGATGCCTGGATTAATTATTTGAGCCCGGCTTTTACCGGCCGATATGTTTGGGTGGGACACCATCATGAATCACCGGATTTTGACCGTAAATTATCCGACTTCAATACCTGGCTGAATACGTCCGATACCCTGGTATTCAATCAATTTATAGAAAGCCGCCGCATCACAAAAATCATCTCCACGAATGAATCCAGTTCATCATTCGTAGAAAGCATGGCGGATGATGGGTGGCGAAAAATATTTACGCAAAACCATATCAATATCTGGTCAAAATAATAGACGCTCTGAGCCGAAACATTTAGAATACAAACATGTTTATGCTTTCCGGTCGTGAGTTATGGAAAAACTGGTGGTTTGGTTTGTTTTTAGGCGGATTAATGATCGCGTTTCAGCTAATAGCCGCGGCCATCATGATTTTGAGAACCCCTCCGGACATGGTTTGGATGGGCAACCTGGTTTTAAACGCCGTCGATTATCCGGTGTATTTAAATTATCTGGAACAGGGTGCGCGCTCGCTGTGGCTCGCCAATTTGTATAACAACTTTCCTCAAGTTTTAAGATTTGATGCTTTTTGGTCATTAGGCGGATTATTAGTCAGGCTGGGCTTATCAGCCATCCAAGCTCACGAAGTTTTGCGCTGGCTGGGAACCATGGCTTTAGGGCTGGTTGTTTATGACACAGCTAAACACGTTGTAACCGACGAACGCCAGGCGCGTATTTCTTCTCTAATCATCTTAAACGGCATGAGTTTGGGCTGGCTCTATGCCGTAATCGCTAACCTGTCGACCGGAAAGATGTTGATCTCCATGCCTCCGGATGTTTCGAGCGAGTTAGCCATCGCGCCCATTTTAACGGGCGGCGCGCACGCCATTCTGTCTTTATCCTTGCAATTATTGTTAATCAGATGGGTTTGGCTTATAGTGGCGAAAGATCAAAGAAAGTACCTGTACCCAGCCGTGCCTTTGGCCGCGTTTTTTGCCGCCTTCCATCCATATTTTATCCCGCTTATAGGATTAACTGTTTTAATTACTCTGACTCTGCAGATTAAAAAAATCGGACTGGTCCAAAAAGCTCTGTCCGCCATTGTTATCTGGTTATCCATGTTACCGGCAGGTTTGTACTTTTTATGGCTGACCGGCCAAGACAAAAATTTCAGTCATCATTTTTTAGTGGTCAACCAATTGAACCTGCACCGACCCGTATTCTGGTTTTTTAGCTTGCTACCGATTTTAGTCGCCGGCTATTATTTGTATTGGTCAAAAATATCGCTCGATCAATACCGGACAACAAATTTACAGTGGATCTGGATCTGGATCTGGATTGCAGCCGCGCTCATCTGTTTAAGCCTGCCTTTTCCTTGGTCAGCCAAATACACCCAAGGCTTAATGCCGGCTTTTTCGCTTTTAACTTTGCCGTTCTGGCTGTGGCTGTACGACAAATACTTGGCCGGACACAGCCTCGGTTCGATGCGATTAATGCTGACCGTACTGTACATTAGCGCACCTTTTTTGTATGTCATGTTCATGCACGTACAAGTTTCAAACAGCGAAGTCAGGCCTTTGTTTTACCAGCCCAAAAACGTGATTCAAGGTCTTGAAATAATTAAGAAGCAAACTGATCCGGACGCCCTGATTTTGGTTGATGACCCTGACTTGGCTCTCTGGATACCGGCTAAAACTTTACGCCGAGTCTGGCTGGGCCATGAACACGAGACGCCTGACTATCCAGGAAGATCTAGGCAACTGGAAAGGTGGCGGGCAACTGATAATACAAATGATTTCAATGATTTTCTAAACAAAAATAACATCTCGATTCTTATCTCCAATCAGGCGGTTAATACAAACCGATATTCATCTTTGCTTAAAACTGATTGGTCAGAGATATTTCAAAATAATGACCTGGTTGTTTGGCAAAAAAACGACTGAACTCTAAACCTGCAACCATTGACAAAATCCAATTTTTATGCTATGCTTAGCTTTATAGCTGTTTTGAGTTTGTTCAACACGAACGGCTGTAAACCGTTCATTCCAATCCGAGGATCATCATGAAAAACTTGGCCAAGACAGTCGAAAAATATCACTTCAACCGCCAATCAGCTTGGTACGCCCCGCTCGTCTGGACTCTATGGTGGTTGTACGGCTGGGTCAGCTTCACGGGGCAGGCGAGCGGCACGCTGATCAAAGGCGTGCAGGAGACGTCGCCCACCAAGAGCAAGCTGCAAAACTTGTGGCTCAAGTTCTTCGGGTGGAAGCAGGGCGCGTACTTCGAGGTATCACCAGAACGGGCCGAGGCCGGCTACTACGTCGGCTACATCCCCCAGCTCTGCGTAACGGCCACCAGCGTGAGCCTGCGCAGATGCAACGAACGGAAGTTCGTGCTGAAAATTGGGCACGAAGACTGCCGCTTCTTCGCAGTCGACCTCCAGGGAAAGGAGATCCCAATCAAATACATTGGCACCTTTCCCGTGGCCGACAATATCATTCATCAGGCGCAGAGCTTCTAGCCAGCGCCGCTTTCCGAGCTCGACAGGACACTCCTGATCGGGCTCGATGTGTTTTTGGTCGGTTTGGCTTTACTCATACAAATACGTTAAACTGTACGCATGAAAAAATATCGCATCGCCATACTTGGCGCCGGCAATATGGCCACGGCCATGGCGCATCATTTATCCCAACAGCAACATGAAATTATTTTATACTGCATAGAACCGGAGGTTGAAAAGCAAATCAACTTAAAACACCGCAACGATAAATATTTAAAGGGCGTTAATCTATCAAAAACAATCTCAGCCACTTCTTGCTTGCAAACCGCCGTCCAAGAGGCGCAGATAATGATTGTCGCCATACCTTCAAACGCGGTTCTGACGGTTTTACGCCAAGCCATCCCCCACATGCGATCTGATCTGATTATCGCTTCATTATCCAAAGGCTTTGATGCTAAAACGGGCCAGACTATCGCCCTGGCCGAACAAGCCATCTTGCCACCTAAAATTGGAAAACGACTTTGCATGCTGGGCGGGCCGGCCATAGCCGCTGAATTGGTTAAAGGCAACCCCATGGCTTTCGTAGTCGCCGGCCAAGATAAAAAAGCACGTCAAACGATGGCCCAGATATTAACCAATGGCCAAGTAAAGGCCGCGCAATCCTCTGATTTACTTGGCGTCAGCTTGGCCGCCACTCTTAAAAATGCTTATGCTATCGCCCTGGGTTTTTGCGATGGTCTGAAGTATTCGACCAACACCAAAGCCTTCGTGGTCACCATGGCGATTAGTGAAATGGCGGGCATGATGCTCAAATCAGGCGCCAGCCCTAAATCAGCTCCGTCTTTGGCCGGCTTGGGTGATTTACTGGTCACGGGTTGGTCGCCCTATGGCAGAAACAGACGGTATGGAGAAGTTCTGGTTAAAGCTAAAACCAACGATCCCAAAGCATTGGGTTTAACCACGGTCGAGGGTATCGCGGCCGCACGCTTGGGACTGAAATTATCCAAAAAGCTTGGTACTAAAACACCCCTACTTTCAGCCATCCATAACGGAATTAACTCACAGAAGAATTTCCATCAGCCGTTCATCAATTATTTAAAAACCATCCAATTGGGAGATGTTTAATCACTAAAGCTAAAAAAATCCGTCGCATGACGGATTTTTTAATACCAGACCCCGGTTATATAAGTAGTTACATTACCCGGATCTTGATTATAATCAAGGCTGCTCTTATGCGATAACAATTGAAAAGCATAATCACTAATCTGTTTTTCAGAATCTAGATCCGCCAGATAAGCAGCTAAAACCGCGAACGAAGCTCCGCTGTCCGTATTAGCATCCGTGGCTATTTTTAAACGATCTAAGTCCATGTTTTCCAGCCAACCCAGCGTCTGCTCGTCTCTAACAGATGCCTTATTAGAATCCAAAGAGTGGCTCATGTCAGAAGATATAATTAACATTGAATCGCCGGATATTAACAAAGCCAAGTTTTGTCCTAATTGATGCGCTTGCTTTAGAGATATATCAGACCTCAAAAAGACAGGCACTACATCGGCAGAAGGAAATTCCCTGGCGATAAACGGAACCAAAGCTCCCACTCCGTGTTCATCCTCAAAAAGACGCGCTGAGGTACCATCATAATAACCCAAATTTTTAAGGTTCTGAAAATAGTCGTCATTGGTTAGTATTGTACGGGCCGGAGTTGAATAGGCTAAGTTCGAAAGTGAAATACCGTGGCCCCGGCTAAGATGATCAGGAGACAGAATAATAAATGTTTTGATATCCGGCCGGCTTTGCTTGATGGACTTAAAAAATTCTGCCAGTAAATCCATGGCCAAGACATGGTGATTAACCACTCCGGCCACTGATTTTGAACTGATATTTTTATGGTCCGCAAAATCACTGGCCAAAAAGCGCGCGGGGTCCACAAAGCCACCACCGATGGGCTCGGCTTGCAAAGATTGATTAATCGCAGCAGTCAGGCGTGGAACAGAATTGACCGATACTGTCCGTGCTTGGTCTTGAGGCTCAAAACAACCGGCAGACAAACAAACTAAAGCGATTAATGATAAATGCTTTATATCAGGCATAAGCCTCAAGCCGAAGCTACTATTTAATTTCAATCGTCGTAGGATCGGAAACCGCCGCCACAGAAGGAGCCTCCATGGATTGTAATAGCGCTCCTCCGGCTGTATATGTACCCAAAGACACAACTCTAGCCAGATATGAAACAGGATACGGATTTTTTTGTTTGCAAGTCACGAAAGATACTTCACCGCTTTTAAAATCATAAGGATAAAAAATAGCTTCTTCTCTATATCTGTCAAAACTAATATTCAACATAGGCAACATACCGGCCGGCAATCTGTCACGCAGAACATAGCAACCATCTTGAGCGCGATCCTGCCAACTCGGAGTTAAGGTAATGCGCACCAAATCACCCTCTGTCAAAGAATCCATATTTTGGCCGTCAACACGAGCGTAAGTACGATTAACACTGATTGTATCACTGACCTGAGCTTTATCACCCGCGGCGCGTTTAATATAAGACATAGTAGCCGGCCCATTAACACTGATCACCCTAAAGTTGCGCGCTTCGTCGGCTGTTAATTTGACTGTTTGCGCGGCCACATCCTGCAGGTTTATGTCCGTCACATCAGCGCCTACGGCATATGAAATCTGAACATTCACCGGTAATAAGGTAGGTACTAATTTTTGCAAATACATAGCTCTGTCCAAATCAGTCAAAACATCTTGGCTCCAATTAGCTTCTACATAAGCCATTAATTTGTCAGACTCTGCCAAGGCCATGCTCCTGGCAATGGCTGCCGCTTCAGAGCCAGCTTCCAAAATTTCATTTTTTTGGTCACTGACTTCCAAGATCAAAAATCCATCTTGCTCTACGGCACCGGATAATAATTTTTCAAACGCAACACGCGCAGTTTCTCTGTCACCAATAGCATCCAAGCCTCTGACCAAGGCTAAGGTTTCGCGCCACGATAAGTCATCCTCCTCCAAAGCTATGGTCAAACGCTGGATAACCGGCTGTCCCAAAGCCGCCAAACCAGACAGAGCATAAATAGACTCTTCTCTGGATGACTTTGAATCATCAGTTATGGACCAGAAATAATTAGCTAAACGAGACTTGTCATAACCCTCCACACCCGAAGCCGCTATCTTGGCACTTAAGGCCACATCCGGTGAGGCATAAGGCAGAATACTTAAACCACCTTCTGTTTTTTGATATTCGGCCATTTTTAAATCAGATTCATATTCTCCGGTAGACTGAAAGTAATCAGCCAACAAACCGCGCGCCATACGGCCGGCTACCAACGACTCCAAACGAGCTGACCATGGTTTGGCTAGGCTCTCCAATTTGGAGCGAGCCGAACCCCTGGATTTGCTTTCAAACACCAAATCCATCTCCGTGCTCAAACCCACATCGCCTAAAGCAGCCCCAGGGGCGACTTCCAACTCAATTCTTTCATCGTGAGTGGAACGCGAAGAGACAATATTTAGTTTGCGCTCGATAGCGTCTTTAACATTTCCTCCCGCGCTTATACTGATAACCGCCTTATGAGCACCCGCCGTCAAATTGTCCATGCCTAGATAAACGGGCTTGTCGGCTTCGCCTTCAATCACTTGATTATTGATGCCGAGTGTAGGTATATCAATCGTATAATTTATATTTTTAGCATCTTTTAAAGCTTGACCAAACGCGCGAATTTTCATAACCGGTTTATCGGATATCAAAACATCTTGCGGGATGACGGCTTCTACAAATAAATCTTTGGTGGCCAAAACCTTGCCTCTGGCGCTACCGGCGCGCAAATCCGTAGAAACGGCCACGGCTGTAATGCGCCAACCAGTAATATTGTCCGGTAAAACAAAAGATCCGTCCGCTGTTCCGTCAGCCGTTGTTTGCAACACCATGAATTCAGCCTGATCTTTAAAGTTTTTACGCAAGGCCGAAGCTCCTCGTCCACCGCCGCCCATTTCCGCTCCGCCCGGACCCGTCATGGCCTCGGGCAAATAATTATGCGAAGTTTCTGTAGCCACAATACCATCCGACAACCAACGATAGATGGTGCTCAACGGATTTTCATCATAATAACCAGCATGCAAGGACAACAAAGCCTCATCCGTCACACTAACGGCCACCCGCGCATCGGAAACCGGACCGCCCTCTTTGTTTAAGACCTTAATTTTATATGCTACACGCGAACCGGGCGCGTAATTTTCTTTTTCAGGTTCAACTATCACCTGCAATTCTTTATCATCCGTATCCAATGAAGCGTCGAATTGAGTCTGGATAAAACCATTATTGATGAAAGCAATACCATAAACCGCAACATTGGGTACATCTTCTTGGCCAAACACAAAGTCATAAACCGGTTCCGCGGCAAAGGTGGTTTTACGCAAACCCCTTGAAGCATGGATGAACAAAAATGATGACTTATCAGCTGTCAATTTCTGTCCGTTTTGCATGAATCCAATGGATATTTTTTCTCCCAAACGATAAGCATATTTACTGTCCTGCAGGTTTAAATTTTCCAAGGTCGGTAAATCACCGTTAGATCTGTCGAACCATCCTCGAGAGACATAAGAAGTGACCGCATAAACAGCCCTAGATCCATCTTGCATGGAAGCCAGCACGCGATAAGAAATATCATTTTTCATTTCAAACTTAAGCGTGGCCTGTCCATCGTCATTAGTTCTGACTTCATATGAACCGGCTTCGACTTCGCGCAATACATAATTATAACGGGCCACTGATTTTCTTTCGATGGGATCGAAATACGTGCCTATCTGTTTCTTGTCCCAGTGTTGTTCCATGACACGGACCTTGATCAGCGCGCCCGGCATACCCCGACCCAAAACACTGTCTTCTTCACGTCCGGCATTAGAATCCAATGATACTTCTCTAACACGATATTCAAGCACGGCCTGGCCGTTTTCATGGCTCGCTTGTTCAACTGCCAAATTCGCTTTGCCTCTCCAAACAGAAACTCGGGCGTTGCCGCGAATTTCGCCCTCCTCGCCCAAAGAAGGACGGGCTTCAATATCCATGGCTTCTTGATTGGAACAATAAACATATTGCCCGTTCAAATCACAATCCGGCACCTGCGTAGCCAAGGTAAACCGCGCCTGGCCCAAGCCGTCGGTCACCACTTCCAGGCTTTGATGAGACGCGAAACCGCCGTAAGTCTCCAAGATTATCTTGGATTTAACCACTGGCGTGCCGTCATAAAATTTAACCGTTACCAAACCGGACACCTCTTGGCCGGCATAGACATAGTCTTCATCCGGTTTAATGTCAATATAGTAGGCGGGTTTGACAATGTCTCGTATTTCAATGGATCTAAGCAAAACTTCGCGCCCGTCTCTTTTTAAAATCAAGCTGTAATTCCCGGGAGACAGCTCGCCCGGCCATTGTATTTTACCACTGAAAAATCCTGATGAGTCGGTATTAATCTCAGCTTTAGCATACACCTTTTCTTCATAAGTACTAAAGTCAAAAAAACCATAACTCCTCATTTCCACCACCGCTTGTCCGGCACCCTGGCCCGTATCTCGATCTTGCAACAAGCCAAAAATCTGAATTTCATCTTGCGGTCGATACAAAGGACGGTCCGTATACAGATAAGCCCAAGTTTTAAACGCTTGTTTATTATCCGAGTTGGCAGCTGCAAAACGCCACATGCCCCCCGCGCGATATTTAACCACACTGATTAAACCGGCACCTGCTTCTCCATATTCCAAAATTACGGATTGACGTTCTTCATTATCATCATCCGTTTGCCAATTTGAAGGTGTATCCAAATAAGCCAAACCCTGCCCATCAGTAGTCGCGCTTTTTTCCAAAGCCCTGACTTTAAGACCGGATAATGGACGGCCGGTTTCCGTGTTAATGGCCCAAGTTAAAATTTTATCCCTGTCCGCGATTGAATAGGCTGAAAGATTGGTTATCTGCAATATTATCCAGGCCGCTTCAGCGTCCGGCTGTTTTAATCTGACTACATAAAAACCTTTATCCAAAGAATTGGGCAATCTCAATATCTTGTTCCAACTTTCACTTTCCTCAATATTGGCCGTATATTGCAAAACTTGATTCTTGGCATACCCGGCTATGATTTTTGAACTAATCCGATTCAAATCAACCCAATAAGGATAGGCCTCTATCTCTTTCAAAGCAGATAGAGCATCCGCATAACTCATCTCATAACCAGTTATCTCAACCGGCGCCTCTTCGTTGGTCGCCCAAAGACTGACAATCGGATCAACGCCCGGGCTGGAATCAATCAGATAATTGGTCAATACTATATTATTCTGAGAGACTTCATCGGATTGACCGGTTTGAAACTTAAGAGTGTAATCTTGATCCAATTTTAAACCATCACCAGCTAAGCCCCAACCTTTTTTATAAACAATGGAATACAAAGTATCGGTAGATAATTTCTGGTCAGGTAAAAATACCAAGGACCGGCCATGCATTTCAAATCTGCCTTTAACCGGCGGATCCATAACCACATAATCAGCCGGATCTTCCCAGCCAACTTGCGACAACGTTATTTCTATAGCTGTATCCAAAGGCACGCCCGTGGCACCATAAGCGGGCACTGATTTGATAACTTTAAAAATATCTTTGGTTTGTATAGCCCATGAAAAATCCCGCTGTCTATATTCACCTTGTTCATCGCGCACAGCCGTGGCGATAACGATTTTATAAACTCCGCCTTTTTCCAAGGATTCCGTGGGTTTAACCATGTACTCGTTTTGCCCGGCTGTATCCATCGAAAACTCCACCGGCAGTTCCATATCATCCTTAACCTGAATGACTCTTAAGTTGCCGGCCAAAGCCTGCTTGTCCACGGGAATCATGGACTGAATACGAAAAGCACTATCAATTTCCACACCGGATTCATCTCTTTTTTCCACTAGCAAGCTAAACGCGTCTCCGGCATGAGCCTCGGGGATTATCAATGATAGAGCGTTAATCCCGTATTTATCCATGCCTGTACTCGCCAAATTATTTAATGGCAACTTACCGGTTTGAGACACAAAAAGCAGTAAAACCGCAGCCGACACGGTTGCCAGCCCACCCAACCATAACCACCAAGGTTTTTTTGATTTAGCTTTTTGACTACTCTCCGTCTTTTTATCTTCAGACAGAACCCGATGTTCTTTAATATTGGAAGCCATTTGCAATAAATGTTCTTTTTGCGTTTTTTTGACTGTCGAATCAAGCGCCACGGCCGCCATTTTTGCATGATGATCCAAGGCTTTAGCCATACGCAAATACGGCGCGTCTTCCGCCTTATCGGTCATTTGACCCTTTATGAGCGCCTCGTCTATGCGTAGCGCTTGTTGTTCTTCATTGTTGGACATAGCTTTATACTGCTTGATTGTTTTGTATCAATATTTTGCGCATGCGCCCCAAAGCACGATAAGTCAGAACCGCCGCGTGATTACTGGTTATTCCGAGCTCTTGCGCAATTTCCTCGGTGGCATACTCTCCGTAAAACTTAAGCGTCAGCACTTCTTGGTCTCTGGCAGGCAACTTATCCAAGGATTCCTTCAACCTATCTGCTTCTATGGCCATCTCAACCGTCCAAGCCGGATCATCCAAGGAGGGTGGATCCCATAAGTTATCTTCGTCATCCAAAGATTGTGTTTTGCGAACCGAACCGCTCCGCCAATGATCAGCCAATCCATTGGAAGCGACCCTGTATAACCAAGCACTGATAGGAACACCTTTCCATTCAAGCTTATGAGCCGACTCCAGCAGTTTCATAAAGCATTGAGCCACGATATCTTCGGCCGTTTCTTTATGTCCGCATCTTTTCAATAAATAACCGAAAATTTGATCGGCATATTTATCATAGACTTCTCCGATTGCTTGAGGATCGGTCTTTAACCGCTCAAACAATTCTTTTTCTTGTTCTAAATCTTGTTTTTGGACAGCCATATTGGCAACGAGGCGACCGCCTCTTAATGACACGAGTTTAATCAATTTTATCTTTTATCCGCACAATTTGCCCAACGGACTAAATTGCCGGAGCAACTGTCGTACCAGCCTTCCAATTCGGTATTTTGCTTATCGCACACTTCATGGCACCCTCCTTGACGACATTCATCCCGGGTCAAAGCTCCCACTTCACACAAACTGCCATCATCAAAATAACAAGCATCCCACTTGCCTTTCCAAGCATTAATGGTGATCAACATACCCCTGGCTTGTTCGCAGGTTTTTTTATAAAAATCAAAATTCACATCTGGCTCAACTTTTTCTCCGGCGGGTTGCTCCACCAATTCTTCGGTTGACGTGACAACCGGTTGATCACTCGTTGCATCCGCAACCGGCAAGGGCTCGGTAGCTAAAGGCGCCTGAAGATCCTGAACTTGATCGATGGGCGCTTTTTGACCCAAGCCAGCGTCTGGGTTTTGAGCCTGGCAACCGGCAGCCAACACAATTAAAGCAGAGGCGGCCATTGATAATAAAAGATACTTTTTCATAATGATCATGATGGCATGTTACACATCGCACGCCAATTGTTAGTTGGTTAAAATCTTGATTCATTGTGCCTCAAATCATATTTGAAGGCAAGAGCCCATTCATATGATAGACTATGTATATATGCAAAATATACTATCTTTGGACATTGGCACCACCTCTACCAGAGCTGTAATTTTCGACCAAAAAATGAATATTCTAGCTCAAGTATCAGCACCTCTTAATATAAGCACTCAAGAAACAGGCGAGGTTGAACAAGATCCGTGGGAAATCTGGCACAAGACTGTTCAATGCGGGAAAAAAGCCATACAAGCGGCCAAGCTCAAAGCCACGGACATAAGTTGCATCGGATTGGCCAACCAAAGAGAAACCGTGATCGCCTGGAATAAACAAACCGGCAAACCTCTGGCCCCGGCCATTGTCTGGCAAGACAGACGCACGGCCCGCAAATGCAAAACGCTGGAAAGCAACCGAGCTTTAGCCAGACGTATCAGAGCTAAGACCGGCTTGGTGATCGATCCCAGTTTTAGTGCCGCTAAAATTCAATGGCTCAATAATAAATACAATTCCAAAAAAAACCAAAAAATTGTATTCGGCACGGTCGACAGCTGGATGCTGTGGAATTTAACTCGAGGACAAATTTTTGCCACCGAGCCATCAAACGCCAGCCGGACCATGCTCATGCATATTAAAGACCTGGCCTGGGATCCGGAGTTATTGAATCTGTTTGATATACAATCCAACCAATTGCCGGACATACAATTTTCACAAGGTGAATTCGGATTATGTGATCAACAAATTTTCGGACATGAAATCCCTGTGACCGGTATTTTAGGTGACCAGCAAGCCGCTCTCTTCAGCCACGGTCCTTTGCGTGAAAACATGTTATCCATGACTTATGGCACCGGCTTATTCGCGCTTAAAACCATCGGCCATAAACCCAGGCCGGCCACCAGCGGCATACTGACCACTGTGGCCTGGAAAAGACCCGAGAGACCCGTGGAATACGCTTACGAAACCAGCGCTCTAACCGGAGGCGCCATGCTGGAATGGTTTAAAAATCAAATGGGTTTGGTTAAAAACATGCGCGAGTTCGATGCTTTGGCCGAAACCGTAGCCACCACGGGCGGAGTAACCATTGTGCCGGCTTTTACAGGCTTGGCAGCGCCGGATTGGGATCCGGCGGCGCGCGGCCTGATCATCGGATTAAACCGAGGCACCACCAAAGCTCATATTTGCCGCGCGGCCATTGAAGCCATCGCTTGCCAAGCCGCCAGAATGGCTAAGCTTTTAGACGAACAAATGGGACTTGATTCAAAATACTGGAAAGTCAGCGGCGGCTTATGTCATTCCGCTCCTCTTATGCAAAGCCAAGCTGATATGAGCAATGTCAGAATCTGCAAAGAAAAAAATGTGGAGTCTACAGCCGCGGGTGCGGCCATGATCGCGGGCTTAGGAGCTGGCATCTGGCCCACCTGGAAAGAAGTGTCACGGCAAGCAACTTGCGATATTACTTACAAACCTAAAAGACTAAAAAGAGGCCGGGCATTTTTAGCTCAATATGAACGCGCCTTGGAACGAGCCAAGGCTTGGGAGATTTAAAAAGAGCCGCCCGTGAGGCGGCTCTTTTTTTTATTTGACGAGTCAAAAATTAGATCAAAACTATGGCCAGTAATAAAGCTACTATGTTCAAAATCTTAATCATAGGATTGATAGCCGGTCCGGCCGTATCTTTGTATGGATCACCCACCGTATCTCCAGTGACCGCTGCCTGATGAGCAAAAGATTTTTTGCCGCCAAAATGCCCGGACTCAATATATTTCTTGGCATTGTCCCAAGCGCCCCCACCCGAAGTCATGGATATGGCTACGAATATGCCCGTGACAATGGAGCCCACTAAAACACCGCCTATCATGGTGGCCGCACCCTGATCCGTAAAACCGAACAAACCAATCTTGGCCAAAAGAACAATGAAAATCGGAACAACAACCGGCAACAGAGCTGGCACCACCATGCTCTTTAAAGCACCCCGCGTTACGATATCGACCGCCTTGCCATATTCGGGTTTACCCGAACCATCCATGATGCCGGCGATTTCTCTGAACTGACGACGGACTTCTTCCACCACCGCGCCCGCTGTTTTGCCCACGGCTTCCATGGCCAAAGCGCCAAATAAATAAGGTAACAAACCGCCGATAAACAAGCCCACGATCACTCTGGGATCTTCCAAGAGAAAAGTTAAAGGCTTGCCGGCTTCGGCAAATTCTTGAGTATAAGAAGCAAACAGCACCAAAGCAGCCAAACCAGCTGAAGCAATAGCATAGCCCTTGGTCACGGCCTTGGTTGTGTTGCCCACCGCATCCAAAGGATCAGTCACATTACGTACTTCTTCCGGCAATTCGGCCATTTCAGCAATACCACCCGCATTGTCCGTAATCGGACCATAAGCATCGATAGTGACGATGATACCGGCCAAAGACAACATGGCCATGGCCGCAATAGCCACACCGTATAAACCGGCCAAAGAAAAGGCCCACAAAATACCGATACAAATGACAATCACAGGTAAAGCGGTTGACTTCATACTCATGGCCAAGCCCGCAATCACATTGGTGCCATGGCCGGTTTGAGAAGCTTCCGCAATCTTTTGCACGGGTCTGTATTTAGTTGAAGTGTAATACTCGGTAATCCAAACCATGCCTGCGGTTACCAACAAACCGATCAAGGAACATTTGAAAATTTCATAGGCTCCCACGGGTGAACCGGCCGGGAAAAATTTAAAGGCTACAAACCAAAAAGCCACGACAGCCAAAAGGCCGGCCGCTATCAAACCTTTGTACAAGGCTCCCATGATGTTTTGCTGCGCATTCAAACGAATGAAAAACGTACCTACAATGGAAGTGATGATGGCCACACCTCCAATAACCAAAGGATACATGATGACGTTCTCATTGCCTTTAAAAGCCAATGAACCCAGCAACATGGCGGCCACGGCTGTTACCACATAAGTTTCAAACAAATCAGCCGCCATACCCGCGCAGTCGCCCACGTTATCGCCCACATTGTCCGCGATGACAGCCGGATTACGAGGATCATCTTCAGGAATACCAGCTTCAACCTTGCCCACCAAATCAGCACCCACGTCCGCGGCTTTGGTAAAAATACCGCCGCCCAAACGGGCAAACAATGAAATTAAAGATCCACCAAAGCCTAAACCAATCAAAGCTCTAAGATCATTGGTGATGGCATAAAAACCCGCCACGCCCAAAAGTGCCATGCCCACCACAAACAAGCCCGTCACGGTTCCGCCTTTAACAGCCACTTCCAAAGCCTGTTTAATGCCTTTTTTGGCCGCTTCGGTGGTCCGCACATTGGAACGTACGGATACGCTCATGCCCACGTAACCAGCCAAACCGGACAGCACGGCGCCCACCAAAAAGCCCATAGCCATATTAAAGCCCAGAGTCAGCCACAGAAGCACAAAAATAACCGCTCCAATGGCAGCAATAACCTTATATTGACGCGCCAAATAGGCCTGCGCGCCCTCTTGGATGGCTTTGGAAATTTCCACCATCTTGCCTTCTCCCGGACTCTGTTTGAGAATCCAACTGACCAAATAAGCTCCCCAGCCCAAGGCCAGCAAAGCGGATAACAACGCGAAAATAATATATGGAGACATAGTTGTTAGATTATTATAAACAGGCACATAGTAGAAAAAATTGGCCTGATTGTCAATCGAAATAGCTTACTTGGCGTACATAACGTCCCTAACGTCCATAGCGTACTTAACGTCGCACATCCCGCGTCCTACGTTGCACGTTGTACGAGGTACGTTGCACGTAATATTCATTGACGTAATGGACGTTAGGGACGTGAGAGGACGCTATGTACGTTAGTAATAAAAAAACCGCGTGGAGTTGCCACGGCGGTGCTGTCACCCAGCCAACGCAAGGTCTGTCCTATGTTGCGCTGACGAAAACTATCAAGTCATCTTTGCTGTCCAGCCCCATCGGGAAGTTGCCGGCCAGCCACAAATCAAGCAATGCTTTGAATTTGGCCACGGCCTCGACTCCCCCGCCATCCACGCGGCCGCTCATCCGCAGAAACAGGGCTGTAAGCGTATTGATGAGCGATGCCAACGCATTCGCGGCAAGTGAATCACCAAGTACAGCTGAAAGCGGAGCCCACAGCAAAGGCGCGAAAGTAGAATCAAACAAACGACGGTGCTCACCCCACGAATCTCTGATCGCAAAGGGCAAGTCCCACCAAGACACGAACAGGACCCGCCCCGGGAAGACCCCTACCTTTTTTGTTTCAGGACTGAACTCATGAATTCTGACGCTGTTCCAAAAACTCGCGAGTTTGACCCTTTCTTGGAGGTCGGGCAAAGCGGGCTTGAGCACAGGCTGCCAACCGTAGAACGGCCGGAGGATTTCCATGAGCGCTTTGCCCTCACTCGGATAATGCAACTCCCAGAAAGCCAAGCGTTCAGCCTCGAGCGCTCTTCGCTCCCTTTGCTGTTGCTTGGCCGTCGACTGGTCGCGATTCTTATGAATGAGAGCCTGCGCCTCAGCGTAGTCGATAAGCCCGGATCTGAGCATGCCATCAATCCGCTCTCGTTGACCCTTGGTGGCTTTTCTCTTCTTTTCCATGGTACATCTCCTGTCATCCACCCAAGCACGAGCTTGAGGGAGGAGTGAATCCGTGATCCTCACGGCCGGCCGTCTCTGTATGAAACGATGGCTTGGTATATCAAAAAATGAGGATTATGTCAATCGAAATAGCTTACTTGGCGTACATCACGCACATAACGTCCATAGCGTACTTAACGTCTACGGAAGTTTGTGGCGTGATGGACGTTAGGGACGTGAGAGGACGCTATGTACGTTAGTAATAAAAAAACCGCGTGGAATTGCCACGGCGGCCTAGCAATGCCTCAACTAGCGGTCTGTGGACACGCGAGTCACTTCTTCACCGGCAGAACAAGAAAGCGTTCCGCCTGTTGCCGAGGTACGAACCCCTGCGTCTTATAATTCCTGACAATAAGGTTGACCCTGATACCGTCGCGCGACTTGAGATAGATCAGCTCCACTCTCGCCACCCGAGCGATAATGGCACCCATTAAACTCCTAAGAATCTCTTTGCCGCTGCACGCTAAGGCTTCTTCACTAAAGAGATAGCTAGAGTCAATGGTGGCTTGCGGCAACTCCTCTACCGGAAAACAATCATCAAGTTCGACCCGATGCACGTCTCCATTATCCAGATGCAAGAAGTCGATAGATACACTCGGATTGTCCCCTGTCATTTCTATATTAATCCAGAATCGGACATTGGACTTCCGTTCCACGCCGTTCCTGGTTACGACCTTTCTCGCAATCGAATCTGAATCCTTCGAAGTTAGAATCACCATCTTGACCTCCTCCTCGAGAAGTACCGCTGACAAGGATCTGCTTAGGCCCTAATTAAGCACGAAACAAGCTATTTGTAAAGGCTCGGATCTTGAAACAAAAGGATACTTAATTAATCCAAGAGCACCCTGGCCAAGGCTTGTTTCAAATCATCCAAACCATCCTTCTTAAGAGCGGACACAAAAACCGGTGTCATGTCTTTATATTTTTTGGTCAGACCGGCCTTAGGAATTCTTTTTTTCAAATCAATTTTATTAAAAACATACAAACGCGGGACTTCTACCACACCTAACTGATCCAGAATAGCTTCCACCTCCTGAATTTTTTCATGTATAAAAGGATCGCTTACATCTATGACATGCAGGATCAAGTCAGCCAAAACGGTTTCTTCCAGCGTAGAACGAAAGGCATCGATCAATTGAGGAGGCAGGTCTTGGATAAAGCCAATCGTGTCGGACAATAAAATCTCCCTTCCGTCCCTCTTTGACAAGAGGGAAACTCCAGCCCCTCCCTTGCCAAAGGGAGGTTGGGAGGGATTTCCGTTAGGCAACCACAATTTAGCTACTCGAGTATCCAATGTGGCGAATAACTCATCAGCCACATAAGCGCCTTTGCGGGTCAGTGCGTTTAACAAAGATGATTTACCTGCATTGGTGTAGCCGACAATGGAAACCGTTTTTAAACCCAATCGATCCCGCCTCTGACGATGCACGCCCCGGGTATTTGAAATTTTCTCGAGTTGTTTTTTAATGGACCTTTCTTGCTCGGCTAAATGACGTTTCATGACTTCGATATTGGTTTCTCCCGAACCCCTGGTACCGATGCCGCCGGCTTGCTGACCAAGTTCCAAACCCATTCTAAAAATACGCGGCCCCATATGACGGATGCCGGCCAAACGAATTTGCAACTTGGCTTCCGTGGTAGTGGCATGCTTTTGAAAAATTTTCAGAATCATATCGATCCTGTCCCAAACGGCTATATGATCGCGTTCAACCATTTTTTCTATATTAAAAATCTGATGGGGTTTTAAAATATTGTTAAGCACCAACAACTCCACTTTTTCTTTTTTGGCCAGATCTACTATTTCTTGCATTTTACCGCTGCCCACGAAGGTTTTGTAATCCGGCACCGATCTTCTTTGAATAATTTTAACCACCACCATGCCGCCATAGGTTTGAGTTAATGATTCCAGCTCAAGAATTCTGCGAGCCGCCACTTTTTTGTCCATGGCCGGTGGAATAACGTCGATTAAAATAGCCTTGGGTTTATTGGATGACATACCATCAGTCTATCCATTAGATCTGCAAATGTCCATGACAGCCTTGACTAATGGGCAGAATTACGTATACTGAATATTGCTTCAACAAAAGGAGGTTGGCGCGTGAACTTAAAACAAAAAACCGCACTCGGCCTGTTGGCACGCGAGATTCTGACCGAGTGCCTCGGTGAAAACACCACGCGCGTTCATTCCTTGGAACTGATTATTGTCTCTGGGACTATTGGTTTCGATGAGTTGGGCATAGAGCCCGGAGAGCTCCAGATGTACCTTCTGTGTCAGGCAAAAAAATTAGCTTCCGAATGCAGGAATAACGCCTCCTCCAGAGCGTCTACCGATTTGAATGTCATGCTTGGCTGTCCGCATTGGTGTAGAGGAGTGATCACCCTGAGGGCAGTTGGTCTGACCTCAAAAATCATGCGGCGTTTGATGCGTGCCCATATGGTACAAGTCATCAAGCAAGACCTAGCCTCCGACCACCCCGATATCTCATTGGCCAAGACACTAATCTGCAAACACCGCATCACAGCCAAAGAGCTGGGGCTGGACGGCAGACGTTTCCGCGATCTGATCGCATCTCCATGAAGCTGTCACTTTCTCGCGCACCGGCAAACCCGGGCGCTTTTTTATTTTAAACCAACTAAAGGTAACAATAAACTAAAGATAACCGCCAATACCACCCCGCCCGCCACATCAATAGCATCATGCGCGCGCAACCAAACACGCGACCAACCAACCAATACGGGCCAGCCCAAAAACAACCAAGACCACCAGCGCAATTCCGGAAACAATAGCACCCAAGCCGCAACCATAACCGCGGCCACGGTATGCGAGCTGGGAAAACTGTAACCATAGGTTTTCACTTTAACCGCTTCACCCCTCATAACCGGGCGCGGTCTTTTAATTAACATTTTTATCGCTTCCGAAAAAAGGGTGGGTAAAAACACCCAAATAAACAAATACAAAATTTTATTGATGGCTATGGGATGGATTGCATAAACCAAAATCACGGAACAGATAATCCCCCACCAACTGCCCGCCAGGCTGATCAGGTGAGCCAAAGAAGTTCTTTTGTGCCCTATCATTGGCATATATTAACATAAAACTCCCCAACACGCGCGGGGAGTATTATGGCTGATAAGATGGTAGTTATTTATCAGTATTTTACTTGTCCAAGCTTATTCAAATCGAACAGTTGATGAAGTTGCAGCATGGCATCCGAAGCCGTGATCAGCACATCATCCGCGTACAGGATCCGATCCACATCATTGGCATAATCTCCCCAATAATAACCGGACTTGAGATAGGCTTCAGAATTTTCATGATGACTCAATCTGCCCAACAGTTCAAAGCCTTTATCCAAGGTCAGCCGATAAATATACGCGCCTTGAAAAGTATATTCCCCATATTCGCTCCCACTGCCGGTGGGATCATTTTTTACATCGTCAGGCAATTCGGCCAGCTGGATAGGCAGAGCCAGTAATTGTTTATCCGCCGAATATAAGAAAGCTTTATGATCGTGCAAAGCCGGCGAATCAGTTCCGCGATCTCCAATTTCAGCTTTCCAAAGCTCCTTGGGATTTTCCACATCCGTGACATCAAAAACCGCCATTTTCATGCCTTGTTGCCAAGCAAAACTTTTATCTTCCGACTCCACCGCGTTTTTACCAATGCCTATCAAATGATTTTCATCCATGGGGTGCAGGTAATCCGAATAACCCGGGATTTTTAGTTTGCCCAAAATTTTAGGCGCGTCCGGATTAGCCAAGTCAAACACGAACAAAGGATCAATGGTTCTAAAAGTAACCATGTAGCCTTTTTTACCCATAAACCGCACGGAATAAATGGTTTCGCCCGGAGCAATGTCCTGAATATTACCCCGAGGCTTCATATCAGAGCCTAAAATAAAGACATTATTGGAGGAGGTGGTACGTCCCCAAGACGCGCCCTTAGTAGTTGCCACTCGCAGGTTACCTGCAAACTCATCCAAAGAAAACTGATTTAACAGACGCCCGGGGACTGAACCTTGATTTTGAAAAGCAATATTTCCGTCTTTCAAAGAAAATTTGTAAATCAAGGTTTTTTCGCCCTGATCCGAGCTGTCGGCCGTATCTCGTATGGGATAATAAGACCATTCTTGTTTGGCCACATATAAATTATCCAAGGAAGCATAAACTGTTTCACTCGAACCTAATATAACTTGTTTTTCAATCTCACCCTCACCGGAAACAGGCACTGAAGCCACGGCCAAATATTGGCGAGTAGGCTGAATATCAAAATAACTTACATCAGCACAACCGGCCATAGGCTTAAACTCATCGCCCGATTGACTGTCTTTATAGGCCGGAATTAAATTTTTCTCATTCGGCATTAAATCCAAAGCATCCCAAGGCGACCAAGAGTTCATAACCAGAAAAACTCTCCCGGCTATCAAGCGAGAGCTGGACAATGAGCCGTCAAATTCAATACTGCGGATTTTTTTGGGGTTCTCTCGATCTGAAATATCCCAAACTTGGGCCACTGTAACATCCAACCCCCTCCAAGGAGGCATGATGGAGGTTGATCTGTCCATGAAAGGCATGGGATAAACCTCGGACTCCCATTTGGCGGCCATGAGCACCAGTCTGTTACCAGAAACATATATATCGCGGGCATTCAAACCTTGGCCCAAATCCGTAGATGATTTCAACCCGGCCTGAGAAGCCGGATAAACTCTGGAGATATTTAATTTTTGACCAGTTAGATGATAAACATATTCTCCATCTTGTTTAATCACATCCGCTTCATCAACTCCCTCAACCTGAATATTGGTTTGTGAAAAATCCTTGGCCGAGGAACCGGCTGAAGACTCGTTCATGGCCGTGGGCATGGCTACCATGTCCGTTATTTGCCTCACCCCGTAACCGCTTGTCTGATCCCGCGCTTGAGTTATCCGTTCTTTTAAAGCCGTGCATGAAGCGAATTGATTAATGCCGGGACTGGATACTCGATCCGGTGTCAGTGGTATGTCTATTTTACCAATCGGTGCAAAACCATAAGATGCTCCCATGGTGGCGGCCAGCATGGCAGTTAAAGTTTTCAATAAAAAAGCTTGAAACATAAAAATATTAGTTAATGAAATACATTATTAAAGATACATGATATTAAAGAAAAACGGAATCCGGCTAATGGTATGACAAAAATCCCCCGTCGCTTAATAAGCTTCGGGGGATTTCGCGCCTTGGATAAGCTAGGCTTTATCGATTGCCTCTGCCTTGACCCAATCCATGCTTGGCGCCCATTTTTTGACCTCCCATTCCAAGACCTAACTCCTGTCTTAAAGCATTTACCTTGTCAAAATCCTTGGCTTCCATAGCCGTATGCATTTCGGCAAACTTGGCGAAGTTATCAGCCGTAATGGCTTGAAATTGCTTTGGAAGCTCGCCATTAATGCTGACTAATGATTTCCATTGTTCGTAGTTGCCGGCTTTAACGGCTGCCTGTATTTGCTCGCGCTGTTCAGGCGTATGCAGCTGCGCACGAGGAGCATTATTATTCCAGCCCAAGTGCTGACCATTTTCCAAGCCTTGATAAGAAGCTCTGTTTTGGCCATTGCCCGCCAACATGGAGGGTTGATTGTTAGGCGCGGCCACAGCGTAACCGGCTATGCCCACGGAGCCGACGATGGCCGAAAGAGCGGCCGCATTTCTCCAGAATTTGTATGTCATATTCATAATAAATTATTAAACTGATTAATTAATTAGCGGTACCGACTCTAGCTTATACGCCAACTTAATATGTTATCTTTCAATCATAGGAGGAGGCTGGGGCGGCATATGCCTAATGCCGCGCGGACAAGGCCTAACATCTCTGGCATCAGTGGTATGTATGGTGCTGCTGGCATCGCCCAAAATTCTCACGCAATCTCCTATCTGAATTTTGAAGTGTAGTGGGATATTGGTTTCCTGATTCAATCTTACTTCCCAAATACCGCCTCCGGGATCCCTGATCACCAACTTGGAACCATCCATGGCCTGAATTCGTCCGATAATAAAACCCGAATCAGGTTTCATTAAATGCAACATGCGTGGTTTTGACAGACCATTATATTGAGGAATATTTTCATAGGCCATTCTATCTATTTTGTCCGATACCCCAGCCGAAGCCAGCGCTGCACCCAAGGCCAAAAAACCTACCAAGCAAGCAGTTACAACATAAGCCCTTTTATATTTATAACCGCGAGCTGATTTAATAAAAATGATAATGGCCAAGATGCCACACACCAAAGCGATGGCCACCCAAAACATAGGCAAAGCCTGCAAAAACAAATCCACCCAAGAGGCTCCCGCGGCCGCTCCTGATAAAGCCACCGGATCCGTCATAAACCAAGCGGCCACACCGGCCGACAAAGATCCGAGCGAAACAACCAAGGCCAGAAAAATCCACAAAGCCACCCTACCCGCTATGACCAAAAATTTGGGCACGGGCTTAGGCAGGTCTCCTTGATTGATTTTTTGTTCAAACTGTTCAGCTATGCTCATATTATTTTTTCTTTATCCGCGAGTTTGGCGAATTTAATCTTCGCTCTCCTGATCCAGGTGGCTACCGTACCCATGGGCGCTCTCAAAATATCGCCTATTTCCTCATAACTTTTTTCTTCCATGTAAGCCAAGATTAAAACCTCTTTGTCTCTGGGCGGCAATTGATCCAAAATCTGCTTAACTTTTTGCTTAGTGATCGTGTTTTCCGCCTTTAACTGGATATCTTCGTTGGAAGACAAAATCCTTTCGAAGCCCAAATCTTCATCATCCGTGGAGTAATCATTCAGGCTGTGGCGCTTTTTTCTATAAGTAGAAATCGTGCGGTTATGCGTGATGCGATAAATCCAGTTGGAGAATTTCAGATTATTATCAAAGGAAGCAACATGACGATAGGCATCCATAAATGCTTCTTGCAAAACATCTTCCGCGTCTTCTTTCGAAAAACCGCTTATTCTACGAATATATGCTAAAAGCCGGGCCTCGTAGCGCCTAACTAAGGGGACAAAAGCATGGGGATCATTAATGGCTAAGGCCGCTAATTGTTCATCATTTTTGTCTTGATATTGGCCCGAATGCATACAGGAAACTGTAAACTAATACGCCGTTTCCGACAAATTACTTTCATGTAACACTTAACATGTAACAAACTACAACCAATGAGATGTGCTTTGTGCTACATGCTACATGTTATATATTACGTGTTTTGTGATAAAAAAAATGACCGCCTGTTGGGGCGATCGAGAAGTTTTATTGTCACAGTGGTTGGGCTACGGGATTCGCAGTGGTTGGACCACAGGAGATACTGGTTTTTACGGTCCAGTAACCATCTCTGACTAACGTCGTAGGCGACGTCTCATCTCATGCAGTTGGCGGCCCGGTACCAGCTCGGCGTTCATCGAGCCAAAGCCCGATTCTTGCCCGCCATGCTTTGACTCGCTTGATCACGTCCTGCCCAATGCGCGTTTTGCGCATGTCGTAGAGCAGGTAGATCAAGATCAAGCTGGCTAGGGTTAGAGCTATCCAAACCGGCCAGCCTGAGAACCATTGCCCGAAGTCTTGGTCCGGAGGTCCGCGGTTGCCCGGATCTTGCGTCAACGCCATGGCTGGCGACACATCCGGTTCGGGCGCGGGGCTCGTCAGAGCTATCTCTTCGACGGACACGTCCTGACCAGCGTCAATTGCCAATGCTTCAGCGACCAGCGCGGAAGCCGTAGGAGGCGTGACAGGATCGGGAACAGGCGCTGACAAAGCTGGTGCCAGAGCCAGAGCCGACACACCCACTGCAGCCGAAGCTGCGGGTGCGGGTTGAACTGCTGCCGTGGCCGCAGGGCTTGAAGGCGCGGCAATCGGTTGAGAAGCCGAGCCAGTAGCCGACGAGGCGGCCTCAGCCGGAATCTCGAACGTCTGACCGCCCTGCAAAGCGAAACGGAATTCACCGCCGCGCTGTTCGCAGTCAGCCACGAAGGCGGAGTTGGTCGGGCCGTTCAGAGCGGTCTGGTCGTAGGACTTGACGCTCATGCGAGCCTTATCCAATTCGACCTTATGATCTACGAAGCAAGCTCCGATGAAGTCCTTATTCTGGTTGCCGGGATGACCGTAGACCTTCTTCCAGTCCACGTTATAACCCTTACGCAACCAGGAGGAAATCACCGTGTAGAATTGTCCGCCTGCTCGTGCGTAAACCACAGCCTTTTCCTTGTCCGCTCGACGAAGTTCCAAGTTCGGACCAAGGCCGTCATCTCGCGTCGAGACGCGAGGAGTGACAGGCGCGGGCAGTTCAGGAGGCGGCTCGGCTTGAGGCTGAGCGACTTGAGCGACTACCGTGGACCTGGCTTGTTCGGGATATTCGCGCACGATCTCACGGATCCGCGTCCGCCCATTGTTGGCTGCAATCGCATTCCGTGCGCTTCGAAGCGCTCTAGCCGCATGGAATTCGCGATCCCGTTCAGCTACATAGGCCAAGGCTTCGCGACGTGCTGTCGCCACTGTCTGCTGACACAAGCGCGTGTCTCGAGGTGCGGCCAAGTTCGAGTCAGGCTCGAGCAAGTCCGAGGGTGTTCGAAACTGTTCAGCTCTGATCAAGGCTGGTTGTCGAAGTTTGAACTCCAACACGCAAAGCCGAATGACAGCTTCACGCCGCGTGGTTCCGCTGCCCAAGCCGGGAGCGAAATACTGACGACCTGCTTGAAGCACGCAGTCAGCCGCTTGGCGATCGTTGCAGGCAGCTTCAACTTGAGCCTTATAGCTGGTCTGTCGGCTGCCCACATGATTGGCGGTCGGAGACCTGTCAGCGGCCCAAACGCTCTTGCCGGCCACGATTGTTATTAAGACGATCAACAATCGTACCAGCCGATGAGCTGATGTTCTCATGTGAACCTCTCTCCTCAATGTGCGTCCCTGGAACCATTTCCAAGGATTGTTCAGTGTGCAATATTTAAACCCGGCTGTCAATTAAAGATGACTAAGGCTAGCACCAAAAAGCCCAAAACTATACGATACCAAGCAAATGGCAAAAAGCTTTTTTGGCTAATATAAGCCAAAAACCATTTACTAACTACAAAAGCCATTAAAAAAGACACCAGAAAGCCAATCAACAACAAACCGAGCTCGCCAGATGGTAGGGGCGCATCATATTTATATAAAGAATATGCCGAAGCCGCGAGCAAGGTAGGAATGGCCAACAAAAAAGAAAAACGCGCGGCCACGGCTCTGGTGTAACCCAAGAGCAACATAGCCACTATGGTGGCGCCTGATCTGGAGGTGCCAGGTACTAAAGCCAAGGCTTGAGCCACGCCGATTATCAAAGCATGGCTGTACACGATTTGCGACTGTGCGTAGTCCATTTTTTTTGACTTCTCTAAAAAAATAAACACCAAACCATAAAAAATTAAGACCACGGCCACAACCACGGGTGTAAACAAATATTTTTCAACATAATCTCCGAACAACAAACCTAAGATGGCCGTGGGTATAAAAGCCGCGATAATCCTGCCCCATTTGCTTTCCAATTCTTTCAAGCTCCAAGTGTTTGGCCATAGATCTTTCCAAAAAATAATAATAACCGCCAAAATAGCTCCGGATTGAATTACGATATTGAACAACTTGGTAAACTCTTCGCCAAAAGAAAACCACTGATTGAATAAGATCAAATGACCGGTGGAAGAAATGGGCAGAAATTCAGTTGCGCCTTCGACTAGACCCAATATTACAGCTGATATCACATCCATCATACTTATTCTTGTTCCTTCTCTATTTGAATTAGCTTGTCATTTTCGCGCTTGGCCAAATATTTATTAGAAGCATGAACCAAGTAAGCCATGGCCAAGGCTGTAACACCAATATCATCCAGCCAGCCAAGTATGGGGGCTATATCCGGCAGTAAATCAATAGGCCAGATTAAATAGACAATTGTAAAAACAATGGCCGCTTTTGGCTTCCAATCCGACTTGGGATCTTTGATAAATTTATACAAACTGCTCCAGTCTGTTAAAAATATATTTCTTTTTTGCATATTATGTATTCACTCGCTTCAACGATTATAAAACAATCTATTTACAATTCAGCTAATTTCTTTTGAAGCTGTTTGTAATCCATCTGCACCAGATAAAAGTCATGAAACACATTGAAAGCCGCGGGATTGATTTTTTTAGGTCTGGGTACAATCATCAAATGAAGATGAGGAATAGTGCCCCCCGAATAAGGCCCCAAATTCATGGCTAAATTATATGATTTGGTTTTAAACATCCGGCCCAATATTTTTTGTGTTTGCAGTAAAACCACTTGCAGGTCCGACCATTCATCGGGACTGACTTTTTCCAACTGCGTGATGTGCCTTTTAGGCACCAGCATCAAATTACCGTTCATATAAGGATACTTGCAAGCCAGCACCTGCCAAAATTTACCCTCCAAACGTTTAATTTGTTGATCCTGGATGACTTTGGGATCGCAAAAATCACAATGGTCTTTTTGGCGATAAGTCCGTTTATAAGCGGATCGGTTTTGTTCCAATATACGCATAAAAAACACTGTGCCAATCATAGCACAGTGAAGAAAGACGGGCTATTTGGGCCCATAACGCCGGAGAATGGTCTCTATCAGATCCGAAGTATGCGTACCCGAGTGTGAAGCCACAAAAACCATTTTTGCGCCCGCCGACTCAATCGTCAGCTGGCGACTTAGAGCGTCGTTTGTCTCGGTAGTGGGAGAGACAACCACTACTTGCGGGCTGACAAGGCGGATGAAGGCTGGCCAATCATTAATGATGACCGCGCAATCCACGGACGACTGCGCGGCCACAACAGCCAGACGAACTGCTTGCCCATAGATTGGACGATTGGCGCCTTTGTAACGAGCTACCAAGTCATCCGAATCCACGCCTACAAACAGCTTGTCGCCGTACCCGGCCGCTTGCTCCAAGTACAAGGCATGCGCGTCATGAAAAAGATCGAATGCTCCACTGGTAGCCACCAAGCGTTTGCCCTTGGTTCGCGCCTGATGCACAATCTGCGCCAAGTTTTCCCAAGCGCACATCACACTGGCAATCTTCTTTCGCTCCATGTCAGCCTCCGATTCACACATCATCTTAAAGAGGAGGCTGAGCATGGTCAAGCTGAACGAAAAACGCCCGACCGGGCGTTTTGGGCGGATTAAAAAGACTAAACCACTAATTACCGGACGTAATCAAACTTAAAACATCAGGTTCCATGCTTTCTTTAATTTTATCGTAAGGAATAGTGACTTCCTGCGGACCATCCGCGTAAGAAGCGACTTGGTAGGCCGGAAAAATAATGGTCAGACCCTGTTTGGTCAGATAATAAAGCCCATAATTTTCGTTTTTCGGGGCGGCACCGTTATTTACCCAATCGGTTTCTGATATTTGTTTTTTAAGCAAATCTTGTTTGCAGTAATCTGAAATAATTTTTAAATAATCCGCATCTGATTCAAATAAATCTTGCAGTTCCATCAATTTATTGGTTTTTAAATTAAAAATAAAAGTCTTATGAATAGGCATGCCATGTACTCCCCCTAAATATTCATACCCATTAAAAACAAAACTTAATAAATCGGGTGTGGCCAAGGTAACATTGTATTCAACTTCCAACATATATGGCCCGGGCCGGCCATCATCATTAACCGGGGTGGCGTAGTCAATAAATGCACCCGTGGTAGTAGCCAAATAATCCTGAATAGTGCGATTAACATAATTCCTGGTGCCTTCTGAGGCGCCCAGCATAACCGGATATTTAAAATCCACATTATAATAATACAGCTTTCTCTGGAATACACCCGAATCAAAAGAAAATGCTTGGTTTTTTTGACTCTCCGCCGAATACAGCTTGAGTGTGCTGATTATTTTTTCCAGCCAAAGAGCGTCCCGATCCTCATCAAAAGCCAGGCAGGTTTTACCATCTCCGACATTACCGCAATTAACAGAATGCACCGTGTAACCGATGATTAAATATTTGCCATTTAACGGCAAGGTATACCAATAGGCATCATAGAAATTACCAGCACCCGCATCGCGCCCGTAAGTTTTACAGGCTTGTGTCCCGGCTAATGAGACACGCTCTACTTGGACATTGCCGGCCAGCTCATCATAACAACCATTGGATAAATTATAATGCTCTTTAACCTGGGTGTTTTGTTCTATGACAAAAACTTCCAAGGAGGCAGTCGGCGCATAATCCGCAGATGTGGAAGTGCCCAAATTCAAAGACAATAAATTAAAACTGGATGACAAGGCCGAATGTTCAACCTTGGCTGAAGCCGGATATTTAAATTCAAAACCATAGATGTCATTGGCATAAGTCAGCCAATCATCTAGCTGAACCACGGCCTCTTCGGCCGGTGCTTGATTGGAGGACGGAATAGCGTCCGAGCTTGGCCTAGACCAACAACCCGCGCCCCAAAAAACAACTGCTAAAATAAACAATAAATTTTTGTACATATGATTACATTAATTCGCTATACAAGCCGCCGTTAAAATGGCGGCCGCTAATTTATTAGGATCGTGACGCAATAAGCTGCGAACCAACTTGTCACCCGGTACAGACTTGGAGATCTCCCCTGACAACAAATCTCCCCGCCAAACCTGAATCTTTTCTTCATCCAAATCATCTTCTATTAAATGATCGCCGGCCTGTCGGTATCTTTCCAGAATTTCGTTCGAAGATTTGGCGGAATTTATTAGAACCATATCAATATTGGCAGGATGGATATGTTTGGCCACCACACCGCAAAAATCGCTGGCTTTATAGCCCTGGGTCTGACCGTTTTTAGAAGTCAGATTAATGACCAACAAGCGTTTGGCCCGGCTTTGAGCCAGGGCTTGAGCCAACCCCTGAACCAACAAGACCGGTATCAGGCTGGTATATAAATCTCCCGGGCCCATGACAATCACATCAGCGGTCTTAATGGCTTCCAAAGCCTCTGGATTGGCCGGCACTTCAGGCGACAAGAAACATTTTTTGATAGGCGCGCGAACAGTCTGCGGTTTATCAATAGCATGCTCGCCCTTAACCACGGTCGCGTCCTCCAATTCAGCGTACAAATCAGTGGCCCTGGATGAGACGGGGATTACTTTGCCTTTGACGTTCAAAATTCGATTGGCTTCGCGCACGGCAGTCAGCGAATCCCCGGTCACCTTTTCCAAGGCCGACAAAAAAATATTGCCAAAATTATGGCCGTCCAAACCGCCTTGAGTGAAGCGGTAATTAAACAGGTCGCGTAAAACCTGATCTCCGGCCGACAAAGCCACCAAACATTGCCTGATATCACCCGGAGGCAAGACGCCCAATTCGTCGCGCAGGATGCCGGTTGACCCGCCATCGTCCGCGATAGAGACCACGGCCGAGAGATCCACAGGATGATATTTTAAACCGGATAAAACAGTAAATGTTCCGGTACCACCACCTAAAATTACGACCTTTTTCTGGACTGATCTCGTTGGAAAATTATCTGCGTTCATAATTGGTCATAACAATTAAAAAGGCGTCTAATGACACCTTACTCCCGTGGTTTTAAATTGTCATCAATTATTTAAGATGTCCGATTTGCTCTTCTCTTCGCTTTAAATACGCTTCAATCTCAGACCAATCAATATCTAAGTCCTCGCATTTTTTGAGCGCTTCAGCCAGACGTTCTTCGGCCCTAGCTTTAGTCATGCCCTCGGGTTCAATGCCGAAATTTTGTATATATGTTTTAACGTCATCTAAAGTATTGGCTGCCGAAACATAATTCTCTAAGGCTAAGGTCCTTTCCCTCTCCAAATCCAGTTTTGGCTCCATATGCTCGTTATTCATAATTATTACATTATAACACGTCTGATGCCTCTCACGTACATAACGTACCTAGCGTACATCGCGTCCTCTCACGTACATAACGTCCTGCGTCGCTCGTCCCAGTTGTCCCACAGGGTGTCGTTCGCGAACGACCACCCTACGTCAAAACTGACAACGTCATTGCAAGTGAAGTGCTACGGGCGGCTGATTAGCCTTACTTATTCCTGGCTATTATTCGGACAATACCTTGTTCAGCATCCACTTCCACCTCATCACCATCTTTCAAAATTTGCGTGGCGTGCTTGGTGCCTACAATACACGGTATCTTTAATTCTCGGCTGACAATAGCCGCATGGCACAAAACACCACCCTCATCGGTAATAATGGCCGCAGCTTTTTTGCAGGCTAAGATGGTATTAGGCGTAGTCATCTCAGTAACCAAAATATTACCTGCTTTGAATTTGCGCACTTTAGAAGAGAGATCGCGCACGTTATGAATCAGTAGTTCTACACGCCCTTTAACCTTGCCCTTCTGTACACACAAACCCTTTAATTCCTTTCTTTGATCTTGAGAAAGTCGTCTTACTAATTTCCAAGCCTGCTTAGAATCAGGCCCCACGAACAATCTATTTTTACAATTTACATTTAAAAGAGCGTAGCCCTTCTTTCTTTGTTCGATGGTTTTAGAGGCAACTTTTCGGCCTTTAAAACCAGAACCGACTTCACGATGATCATAAAAAAACCAATCTAAAGGCTTAATCCCATAGCGTCTTACAATTTCTTTAAGCATGAAATGCAACAAAAGCGGCAGAAATGATTCAACGGATTTTCTTAATTCAAAGCGCATCCGTCCAATCTTTTGCAAAGAACTCTTGGTCTTAGGATTTTTTATCTGCTCGAATTTTTTAGTTCTAACCGCTTCTGTCTGTGTATATAAAGAGCTAAACTCAAAAAATAAATTTAACAATTTATCATGCAACCCGTGCAATTGATGGTCGGATAATAATTTAAGATTAATCTTGCAAAATTCTTGTTCAGCAACTGCCATTTTTTGCATCATGTCCTTAGCTCGCTCGATGTAATGCGCGAAGCCCTGCGGTTGGCAAAATTGTTTATATCCAACCTCATGTTCAAGTTCTTGCGTGCCATTCACAAAATAACAATGACTGACCGAATTTTTATACAAAAATAATCGCTGGTCATTAGCCTGCACGTGCCTGGGATCAGTTAACAAAAACAATGGCATTCTATGTTCCCTGGCCCAAAACTCAACTGATTTGATTTTAGATAAAGACATAAAGTATCAACCATCCCGTCATGCGACGAGAATACCAACATCGCGACTGATTATATCTACTTTTTTCTAGCTAATATTCGGACAATACCATTTTCAGCGTCAACCTCCACTTCATCACCGTCGTGCAAAACTTTAGTAGCGATTTTGGTGCCAATGATGCAGGGTTTGCCGAGCTCACGGGCGATGATGGCGGCGTGTGATAAGATACTGCCCCGATCTGTTATGATGGCAGCCGCATCTTTCATGTAGGGCAAATAGCGCACGTCAGTCATGTCGCAAACTAATATATCATTTTTCTGGAATACAATGCTCTCATTAGGTTCTATGATTATTTTGACTTTACCTTGTGCTAGCCCAGGGCAAGCGCAAACACCATTTACCTCTGCGCTATCAAAATTATTTTGTGATTGGATAAAATCAGGTAAATAATTGGGCAGTAATCGATTATAATCAATAATATAAACTTTATTATCAGGCCAAACCGTGGCTTCAAAATAACCCTTTAAATAATCGTGAGAAAAGTCCGCGTTTAAATCTTGTTTTAAAATATTTTTGATATTTTGTTCATCAGCTTTTAGCAGTTCTAACATGCGCAACACCTGTTCTTGTACTTGCTCGTCCATTGCCGGTGTCCAATGCCATTCATTATAATCCCAACTGAATTGATATAACTGCTTTTCTGTATAGCCGTGCGTCAGCTGGCTGTGCAGACCAGACACGATCTCACCATAAACACCCTTATCATTGATTACAAAAGTAGCTGACCATAATAAAGTCTCTGAATGCGGGCAGATAAACGCGTCGTAATCATCAGCCTTGATATCCAAAGACTTATACCAATTATAATAACAATCATGAATTGATAAACCGCGTTGTCTTAGCTTGGGTAAATCAGCCTTATTAGGAACCAGCCTGATGGCGCATAATTCCTGACCACGATTAGCTAAAATATTATTAAATTCAGGCTCAAGATCAGTTAAGGCCTTGGCCGGAAATTTCTCCGGGCGTTCGTAAGGCGTGCCCATAACCTGAAAAAGAATCTCAAGCCTTTTTGCTTTTTGATTATCTTCTTCTCTAAAGAGATTTGCTTCTGCTGTCTGTCCTATGGCAGCCAACCATTCGGTCATGGATATCTGATGAGCGGTGATGACTGGTTGAGACATAGACGATTAAAGAGTGGTTATCGGCCTACTCTGTACAATATAGAACTTGCCCGCTTCCATGCCCCACTCGATATCGCAAGGAAAGCCATAGTGCTTTTCGATATTGGTACAGATTTCCGCTAGTTCAGATATTTGAGAACCATCAATTTTCTGTTTTTCTTTAATATCATCCGGAACTTTAACCTCATCATTACCATTAGCTCCGCGTTTTAACATGACCTCTTGTTCAGCGACGTTGACATCGATCAATGAACCGTCGCGTTTGTCGATCACATAAGAGTCGGGTGTAACGATACCACCCACAATGTACTCGCCCAAACCCCAGCAAGCTTCAATGATCATCTGATTAGCATCTTTAGTGACCGGGTGAACCGTAAAGCTGATGCCCGAGACATCGGATTGCACCATTTTTTGTACGACTACGGCCACGGACACATGCGTATCACGCATACCTTTTTCGTTACGATAAACGATGGCACGAGGAGTAAACAACGAGGCCCAGCATCTTTTAACATTAGCCAACAAAGTTTCTTGGGTGGTATTCAAATAACTTTCCAGCTCTCCGGCCCAGCTGGCGACCGATGAATCTTCGGCGGTGGCGGATGAACGTACCGCTACAAATTCCGCGCCCAAACTTTCGAACTCGGATATGATATCTTTTTCCAAATCTTCAGGGAACTTAGCATCGTGAATCAGATCATGAATTACACGCGAAGCGCGCTCTGCGGACGAAACATCTTCGTAATTTACTTTATCCAATTGTGCTTCAATTTCTTGAGTCAAATCAGTTTCGGCTAAAAACCTGTCAAAGGCCGGTGCCAAAACTACAAAACCCGGAGGCACGGGAATGCCGGCCTGCGTCATCTCACCGAGTGAAGCACCTTTGCCGCCCGCTTCATTAACATCAGACTTGGACAATTGTTTGAAATTTTTGATGAACATAACTATAAAAACAAAATAAAAGTTTAAAAATAAAAAATATTAATGATGGATAAGTTGATTAGCTTCAGCACCACCCCTCACCCAAAGCCAAGCTTAGCTTCGCCTCCTCATCTGAGGAGGGGCCATGAAGCCCAGACGTCGGAAGATGTTAAGTACGCGAGAGGACGCGATGGAGGTCAAGTATGCTGTTTAAGGTAGATTCCCGATTTAATTATTTTGCTCTTTAAGCCTATCAGCTACTTAGCCGGGAATGACAACTGGTGGTTTTGACGCAGGACGTGGGACGAGCGACGATTGGGACGCTAGGTACGTGATGGACGCTATTGTACGTTAGGTACGCTTGCTACATGCTACATGTTATATGCTACATGTTATATTGGCAATTAAATTGACCATCGCACCGAACACCCGACGGCTTGACTGAAGGGTTAAAAAATGATAAACATCGCACACTGACAACCGTAGGAGGAGAGATGACAAAGCCGCTCTTTGCTCAAAATTTCGAACTCATCACGCTGGACCTTGGGCACACTTTGATCTGGCCAGATTACGGCAAGCTAGCCCAGGTCATGTCCGAATACTTCGACATGCCTATCACACCAGCCATGGTGTGTGCCGCAGAGATCGAATTCCGCCGTGCCATTCCCTCTTTTGAGACACGAGAACACGAGCGCATACCAATTCCGCAAAACGCGTACCACTATTACGCGGCGCTGGTGGAGCACTGCCTAAAACAACCGGTCGGCGAGATGGAAGAACACTTCGGACCCTTTGCCATTGAGGCTCACCACTACCACTTGAGCAAAAACTGGTTTATGGTGCTTGGTCCGGACGCGGTGCCCGTACTTAGCCTGTTATCCAAACACTTCCGTTTGGGGGTGATTTCCAATGCCCACGGCACCTTGGATCGCGATCTGGAGATTTTGGGCATCCGTCACTTCTTCGAGTTTGTGACCGACAGTCACCAAGAAGGAGCCTGCAAGCCTCATCCCGACATCTTCAAGCGATCGCTGGAAAGAGCCGATGTCCGCCCGAACAGGGCCGTGCACATCGGAGATCAACCGGCGGCCGACGTGGGAGGCGCTCTGGCAATTGGCATGAGCGCCATTCTCTATGATGGGCAAGGCATCTTCAGCGAAATCAAAATCCCGGGCGTGCCCCGCTTTCACAGCTTGATGGACGCGGCCCTTTCTCTGCTCGGCGAGCCAGACCCTGTCTGCCCGCCCATCTGACCTTCGGGTCTTTTTTTCTTGCCATCAAAAACACCTGGTGTTAATCTTGCGCCAACAGCCAGGAGGATGCTGATGGACTTTCTCATTTTCGCGAACTCATGCAACAGTGTTCTGGTGGATCAGCTGCTCGCTTCACTGCGCGACATACCCGGATACGGAGAATGCCGTCTAGCCGAAGTGACCGTGCGTTTCCACTCGGACAAGGAACCTTTCGTAGAGGTTCTGGACAATGTCCGCGGGCGGCGCTGTATTGTCTTGGCTTGTTTGAGCAACAACAGCCAGGGTTCGGTCAACGACCACGGCATGGCCATCTTGGCTCTGCTCGACGCCTTGCGCCGGGCCAACGCCAAAATCGAAACCTTGGTTCTACCCTACATTCCATACGCGCGCCAAGACCGGCGCAAGGGAGAGCAGACCGACCGCACGGCCATCACCGCCGAACTATTCCCGCGATTGTTGACCTGCGCGGCTCCGCAGCTGCCTCATGTCTGCGCCTTGGAACCCCACGACGTGCACATTGAGGGCTTTTTCCAGTGCCCGTTCGACCGCATCCCCGTGATCCACGAATTCGTACATCCGATAAAAGAAATCTACCGCGGATCAGACAAGGTTGTGGTCGTGTCCCCGGACCGCGGAGGCTGGGAAAGGGTTTCGGCTTTGGCCACCATGCTGGGCACGGAACAACCCATTGCCTGGATCGACAAGCGGCGGCTCAAGCCGGGCGAAGCCAAAGCTCACCAGCTGGTCGGCGAAGTGGCGGACTGCGATTCAGTACTGGTGGATGATATGATCGACACGGCCGGCAGTATGTGCGAAGCCGCCCGCATCATGCGGGAAGAAGGCGCTCGGCGCGTCATTGCCTGCGTGGTGCACGGCCTGTTCAGCGGGCCGGCGCTCGAGCGCATCCAAGATAGTGTCTTTGAACAGGTGTTGGTCACTTCCTCGGTGGAACAACGCCCCGAAGTTCTAGCCTGCGAAAAAATACGGGTCATTCCCGTGGGCGGGCTGCTGGCCAAGGCTATTCAACGCCATGTGGCCGGCGAATCTCTGCGTGAACTCGGCAAGCAATATGCCTGCCATCAAAAAACTTGCTGACCTCCCGGTCGGCTCTTTTTTATTTTAAAACTTGCTCGACTTTTTACAGATTTCGACACCACTTCCAAAGCCAAACTCAGCTTCCACATCTAAGAAAGGGTTATAAAAAAACAACCCGGTCACATGACCGGGTTGTTTTGTATTTGAGATTGTATTATTGAGTGACGCTGATCGATGCACCCAATTCAGCGCTGGGCGCATAGATGGTCACGCGGCCCGTAGAAGAGTTGGCTGAAATCGTATAACCCGTATCATATGTAGTGCAGTCTGTGTAAGAACCCGAGCTTGGGTCATATGGCAATGACGCCACTTGGTTCGGCACTAAACAGTTACACAGATCATAATTTCCAGCACCTGGAGCTATGTCAGTTGTAGAAGTAGGAATGGCACCGGAAGCACATGTCCACGTACCGCGACTTTCAGCGGTGGCCTGCTGAACTGCATTGGCGATAGCCGATACATGACTCCAACGTTCGGAATTGCGAGCTTGTTGGAATTGACGAGCAGGGTTAAGAGCAATGATGACAGCACCGGCCAAGACCGCGATCAAGGCGATGACGATGAGCAGTTCGATCAAAGTGAAACCGCTTTTGAGTGTGTGTTTCATAGAAACTGGAGAAAGAACAATTAGATATGGTTCCTCCTAAGATAAAAAAATAAATAAATTATTAGCACGGATTAGTATAGCACAATAACCTTAAAATGTCGCAACTTCATGCCAGGATTCAATATAGACAGGTGTACGGCTGGTCAGCACAACTCTGTAACGAGCCACCTGATTATTTACCCAAGAATATGTTTCTATGGTCCAAGCCGCGCCATCATAGGCAATGGGCCTAATGACGCAATTCATGTCCACCACATCCAGCACCTCATCCCCCGCGTAATCAATATCTCTGCCCAATCTGTCCATGGCCTGCTCCATGCAAGCCATGGCCGCGGCCGAAGCTAAAGTTTTATTTTCCATGGCCGTCGTTGATTGCGATTCTCTGACAATAGCCGTAACGCCGATGATGATGGAACCTAAAGTTAAAAAGCTTAAGATTAAAATGGAAATCAACATGACTTGACCCGGTGCTTTGTGCCCTGTAAATGATAGACGCATAATTATTGTCTGACCACGGCCGTGGTGGTAACCGTTAAAGTAGGATAGGAAGGATGCGCGTTGCGCAATGCTCCAGACATAACAATCCTGACCATGGGGATGGTGCTGCTGGCCCGAATGAAAAGCAATTCATTAATTTCGACTTCTTCAGAGGTGAGAGCCATGGCCTGATCCGAACCCTGTTTAACAAATACCACGCCATCCTGCGTATTAATGACCGTGGGATTGATAGCAGGCTCACGCATGGTTAAAATTATTTCTTGTCCGGAAAAACCTTTTATAGGTTCACTGATACCCGTAGCTTGATTAATCATGGTCACCATTCTGTTGGTGGCAAAGCGATAGTTCTCTTCCAAAATAATGGAAGCGCGCACTTGACTGCGCACGGATAAAGCGGCCGTAGCCAATAAAGTAACCCCCACCATCACCACCGCCACTGTGGCCGTGTAGATGAGCACTTCAAGCAAAGTAAAACCGGTTGCTAATCGCATCCGCATATATTATTGGGACGTGATTATTCTTAAGGCGTCATTGGAGCGCACGGCCGTGTAAATTACATTATTTTCTAAAACCATATCAACCGCAACCTGCGGAAAATTCAAGCCGGTCCAATAAATCAATGCCAATGGATTAACAGCGTTGTAAATTCTAAACTCCTGGCTGCTGTAAGCGCTGGCCATGAACATCAAGTCGTCCGCTCCATAGGCTGAATAAACATCATTGCCATATTCCATAGATCCAACCAGCACTGGGCTAGCAGGATTCTGCACATCATACACCAGCACTTCGGGTGAATTGGAAGCCGTACTGACCTTGCGCGACACATATAACCTGCTGTCTTGCGGATTAACATAAACACCCAAGGCATCATTGGAGTAAGGTGCGTCAATATTAGCCACGATCGCCGGATTGGCCGGATTAGAAAAATCTAAAACGATTACCTCTTTACTGTTATGACTTGTGGAAATATATGCTTTGTCATCTTTAATATAGATATTATTGATAGACGATCCAACTTCAAAATCAGCCATGACAATGGGAGAAGTGATATTAGCCACATTTACCACATACAATTCATGGCCAGAGTTACTAGCTGTACCAACCAAGACCAATGTCCCGGTGGAAGCTACAGCTAAAGCTTGAGCCGTATTGCCCGATAATCTATATTCATGGATTAAATAAGGATCATTAGGGTCGCTGATATTCGCAATCTGCAAATGATTAGCTGAATCTTGATTGGCCAAAAAGGCAAAATTTCCGGTTACTGACACATCATTTAAACCCGGGCCCGTCTGAATACTGCTGGCTATCACAGGGTTGTCGCCATTAGTGGCATCCACCACAAAAAAATCATGCTTATCAGCCGAAGAAGCAACCGAAGACATGTAAACAATACCGTTCTTAACAACCAAAGCCGTCGGTGTGCTGCCGGGCCCCAGATTGATTGATCCCAAGGTCCGCGGATTGCTCCAATCACCACCTATTAATAATTCCGGGACCGGCTGTGATCCGCAAAGCTGAACATTGGACAGGCCTTCTAAAGAATTGGAAACTGTTAATCCACTGCCGCTCAATAAACTAAGAGTTGATTCAAATCTGGTTTTTAAAGAAAAATTACCAGGCGTCAATATGCTATTGGGAACCGGGTATTGCCAAGTGAATTGATCATTTTGGCCGTGAGCTTCATCCAAGTGCGCCAATTGAGTGTTGTTATTATCAAAAAGCAACAAATCTTCCTGCAGGGTGATTGTATTACCGCTGATCAAATATTGATCAATCTGCAAATCAAGATCCGAAAAATCCATAAATAAATCCGCGTCTGTAAAACCTTGAGGAATATTTGAAAAATTCACATTAACATTAAGATAGCCATTTGAAATATTATTGGATGAGTTTAAAGTAGCTTGATCAACGCTGGATCCATAAGCGGGGTAATCACCGGACGCTGATTCTTTAAATGGTATATAAAAACTATAATTACTGGCGTTGTAACACCTTGAAACATACTCCAATGGTTCGCCGATATCCCTCCAATTAGATAAATTGGTCGCCAGAGCAATAGAACGAACAGCCGAGGTGCCCGGCCAGGTGACCAATGAGATAACCTGACGTTCATTTTCACTCAAATCAGCTACAGAAACAGTACGGGTAAACTTGCCAATCAGCTCATGCGTGCCCGCAAAATCCCAAGAGCTGTCTTCATACAGCAAGCCATGCGTGCCCGTGGCCAAATAGTCCCAACCGATATCTCTGATGGACCGGGAAGCCTCCAAACCCTCCTGCGCCAGATAAATAGCCTCCAAAGCGCTTTGACCGCGAGTCATATAAGCCAACTGATTGTTCAAATAAACAGACAGTGTGGAAGCGAAGATAGCTAAAAGGGCTACGGCCAAGATAACTTCAATCAGTGTTTGACCTGGCAACTTAGTAAATTTATTTTTGTCAGAATTTTGCATATTAATATATTTCTATGGCTCCGGACGGACTAATAGTAGCCGTGCTCGAGACATAAAGCGTGTCATCCGAGATATGTATTTGAGCCGTCGTGGAAACTAGACCAAAGGGACGGATAAAAGGCACGTCCACTGTCCCGCTTATTATAACTTGATTTTTAAAATCAGTAACCAGGTCAAAAGTCTGGTCTCTGGTAATAAAGCTGTCTCCCTTGTAGCGGGTGATGGAATTGGAGAAAAAAGCGACTCCCCAGGCCGAATCGCGCGTACCGGCCATGGTGTCGGCTTGAGCCGCGAACAACTCTCCGCGAATGGTATCACGCACGCGATCAAACTCACTGTTGCGGATAGATCTCCCGCTGATAGCGGCCGTTAAGCCCACCAGAAGCAACATGATACCCATGACCATCAGCATCTCCACCAAAGTAAAGCCTAGGGATTTTTCCATAACTTACATGTGAATGCCCTGGGTAATCTGATAAATGGGAGTAATAATTGACAGGGCCACAAAACCAACCATGATACCGACCAACATTAAAGTAATAGGTTCTATCAAAGTCGAAAGGTTGCGTGTTATGTCGTCCACTTCCCGCTCTGTAAATTCGGCCATATTGATCAGACTCTCGGACAGCTTGCCCGTTCTTTCGCCCACCCCAACCATGCTGGCCGAGATTCTGGAAAATAATTGCGGGTGTTTTTGCAATTCCTGACCAATAGTTTCACCCCTGTCCACGGAAGCCGTAATTGTTTCCAATTCTTTTTTATAAACCGGATTATCCACGGATTTAGCTGTAACTTTTAAGGCCGGGACGATGGTCACTCCGCTGGATAACAAGGTACCTAATATTCTGGAAAACTGCGCGGTCTGCATTTCGCGCAACAATCGGCCAAAAACCGGTATTATCATCAAAAACTTATAAACATTGTATCTGAATGAAGACACGAACCGCATTAATAGATTGAAGCAAACCAATAACACGGCCAAGGCTATCAAGGCAAACGGCCAATAAGCGGTCAGCCAACCGCTGATAGCCAACAACGCGCGGGTGGTGGGTGGTAATTGAACATCCAAAGTCTTAAACAAAGGCAAAATTTTAGGCAACATAAAAAAAGCCAGATAAGCGCCAATGCCGATGGAACCCATAAAAACAATCACCGGATACAGCAAAGCCGAACGAACCTTGCCGCGCAATTCATTCGCCTTTTCCAATTGAACAGCCATATAGCGCAAAGTGCCGGGCAAAGTGCCGGACGCTTCTCCTACGCTGATGGAATTGATAAAGAACGAATCAAACAGTTTTGGAAATTTTCCAAAACTTACATGCAAAGGCAGGCCGTCAGCCAAGTCAATCAAAGCCATGTCTATCACATATTTTAAGGAAGGTTGAGCGATCTGATCTTTCAAGACACTCAATGCTTCATGCAAAGGGATCCCCGCATCCAGCATAGAGGCCAAGTGCTGGGCAAAAATTACCTTTTCTTTGGGCGCCAAAGACAGCCAAAAAGGTTTCTTGAGTTTGTTTTTTTCAGTAGCCATATTAATTAATCTCTAATAACTCTAAGTAATTCTTCCAAAGAAGTGACCCCGCTCACAGCCTTAACAAACGCGTCTTCCAGCATGGAGGTCATGCCATTCTCCTGAGCCGCCTTATGAATTTCATCTGCACTGGCCCGGCGCATAATTAAACGTTTTATAGCCTCATCGATTTCCAAAACTTCATAAATACCCACACGCTTGGCATAACCCGTATGATTACATACCGGGCACCCCTCGGCTCTCCAAGCTTTATCCAAAGCGGATATCAATTTCTCAGGCAAGACATCAGCCAAGGCTGCACGTTCTTCTTGCGTCGGCGTGTACTGAACCTTGCACTTTTCACACAACTTTCTGACCAATCTTTGACCGATAGCAATATTAACGGTTGAGGCAATCAAAAAAGGTTCAATTCCCATGTCCAGCAAGCGAGGTAAAGTCGTAGCCGCATCATTGGTATGGATAGTGGAGAGCAATAAGTGGCCGGTCATGGCCGCGTTAACACCTATGGCCGCGGTTTCGTTATCTCGAATTTCTCCCACCATGATAATATTAGGATCTTGGCGCACAATGGAACGCAAACCGGCCGCAAAAGTCAGATCGGTCTGAGGATTAACTTGAATTTGAGTAATGCCGGGTACTGAATATTCTATCGGGTCTTCAATCGTGATAATGGAAACGTCTCTTTTGTTCAAAATCTGCAAAACAGAATATAAGGTAGTGGTTTTACCCGAACCTGTGGGGCCGGTGGCCAAAATCATGCCATACGGCTTATGCATGTAGTGCTTAATAATTTCCAAATCTTTTGCTGAAAAACCCAAATCATCCAAACCTATCAAGCGAGCCTCACCCACCAGCAAACGCATAACCACATCTTCTCCGCTGTAAGTGGGTACAATGGAAATACGCAAGTCCATATCCACTTCGTTTTCATGAATGCGAAAACGCCCGTCTTGCGCCATGGCATGTTCATCAGTTCTCAAGCCCGACAAAACCTTAATACGCGTTATAATCAAAGGCTGATCTTCTTTTGGCAAAGACAAAACATCGTAAACAATGCCGTCTATCCGGTATCTAATTAATAATGCATCACCGGTGGGATCAATATGAATATCAGAGGCTTTAGCTTCCCAAGCTTTGCGAATAATCAAATTGACCAACTGGGTAATGGAAGTAGCTTTTTCCAGTTCTTCCATCCCGGGCACCAATTTCATGCTCTTGGTCCTGGCAATGCTCTCACTAATGATCTCCTTAAGCGAGCCTTGATTTTTTTGTGATTTATCGTCTGTTTTTTTGATAGGCATACGATTTCCAAGCCTGCCAAGTATATCAGTTTTTCTCGTTCTACGCACCCATCAAATCAAAACCTATTTAAATCCTTTCCACAACCAAGGTGATTAAACCCAAGTAGTGTAAAGGCATGGCCAATAAAGCCAAACCACCGATGATAAATAATGTGTGATCAACCCAGCCGCCCGTATCCACACATAAAAATTTGGGAATCAGACGATAATTTTTGGGATTGGGAAACAAATATTCACAACCTTGAGGATTAAACCCGTCAATCAACGGATGGCTGATATAACCCCAGAAAAAGATCAGAGGCAACAGAGAATAAACCGGATACAGCAAAGATGCCAATAAGGCTATAAACGGCAGAACCAACAATGAATGTGAAAATCCTCTATGTCTCAAAAGTTTATGCAACAGCAAAATGCGCGTCAGCCCTTGGCTTTTTTGGTGAATAGTGGAGGCTCGGGTATCAATATCAGGCAACAAACCAGCCAGACCGCCGATCATAACCAAAGGAACCAGCCAAATATTCATGGGTTGAAAAAACAAGGCCAACCAAGCCATGTTGGCTCCGATGATAAAATGAGTGCGCCCGGTCATGTGAAAAAAATATATCAATCTTGCACATTCAACGCCATCCCCTCGCTTTAATATTTAACGTACTCAATGAAAAACCCCCTCAAAAAAGGTAAATATATTTAATCTATTTCAATTCAAATCGTGTATATAACAAATAGTAACAATGCCATGCTGATACAAATGTAACAATTAGCCCACCAAATATCTTTAACCTCCAATTTCCAACACGAACCGCCAACCACCGGAATATTGATAACCGATCCGTCCGGCGCGCAACAGTCGCCCCCCAAAGCGATGTCTCTGGCGCCGGCGAAGGTCACGATCGGGATGCCTCCATTGGGCGAAGGTCCTTTTTGCGAATCACGCAACCAAACTCGAACCGCTTTAATCGGATGTTGTAAGAAGATAGCGGAACCCAAAACAATCAGCACGCCTGTCAGGCGCGCCGGAATCCAATTAGCTACATCATCAGCCCTGGCCGAAAACCAACCCAAATCTTTATACTTTTCATTTTTATAACCGACCATGGAATCCAACGTGTTAACCGCTTTATAGGCCAGGGCCCAAGGGCCTCCGCCCAAAGCGGCAAAAAACAAAGGCGCGATAATACCATCCCCCAAATTCTCCATCAAAGTTTCAATCGTTCCCCTGATAATTCCTCTTTGATCCTCGCGCGCGCAGTCACGACTGACAACGGTCTGCAGGCGTTTTCTGGCTCCCATTAAATCACCGGATTTTAGATAACCGCTGATAACACGGCCTTCAGCCGTCAAAGACTTGATGGCCAAGGCATAAAAAATCATGACAATGTTGACCGTCGAACCAAAAATCCAATGTATTTTGAAAGATACGACTAAAACCGCATAAGACAGAAACAGGGTTCCGGCCACCATCATGAGCCACAATAAAAAACCGGCCAGGCGCAAATTAGTAAAATTGTGACGAAAAAAAACTTCCAGTTTATTGATAAAAAAACCCATCCATCTGATGGGATGCGGCAACCAAAGAGGATCGCCTATCAACATATCCAAAACCACGGCCAACATTATAATCCAAGACTGTTCCATGGGTTGACATTATCTTACAAAACCGCAAGAATGCAAGTCGCTGTTAAGTCTAAGGAGGGCCGATGTATACCCTGAACAGCACTCCGGGCCACACTTTGATCAGCTTTGATCGGCCCATGGCTTGCCTGAGCTGGGCTCCGCATAACGGAGGAAGGCGCGACGGCATCAGCCATATCTTGAACCGTACCTTGCCAAGAAACGAACTACGCACCCTGCCCTTGCTTCAAGCTGACCTGATACGAGATCTAAGTGAATCGGAATTGAACCCGGGCACGGTGGTAGCCATGCTCACCACCGTTCCGCAAGAGTATCTCGGCTTGGCCACGCATGAAGGCTCAAACGGATTTAAGGTGACCGCGGCCTGTACCGTGGGCTTGGGCAATGCTCTCGCTCCAGGCGAGCACGCGGCCTATGACGAAGAAAGCGGATCGCAAGCTTACCGAACCGGCACCATCAACATCATGGTACTCATCAACCGCCGGCTGGAAGAATGCGCCGCCTTGGAACTATCCAATACGGTCAGCCTGTCCAAGGCTTCAGTCATGGCTGATCTAGGGCTCACCAGCCGCCGCCATGGACGGCTCAAGCTAGCGACCGGCACGGACTGCAACGCTGTGTGCTGGAATCCAGATCACCGCATCAGCTTGCAATACGCGGGCCTGCATACTCGCTTGGCAGAACTGACAGCCAACGCAGTCCGCTCGGCTATGCTCGCCTCTCTTGCTTTGCGCCTAGGTCTTGCAGACCAACCGGAAAGCAGCCTGTTAGCTTTGGCCCACTCCCGTCTCACCGCCTCTTAAGGCGGATTTTTTATTGAGCCGGATGAGATGAAGGGATTTCTCGACTATCGCTCCACATGACACGAACAATAATCATGTCATTGCGAGCGAGTCCGACGAGCGCGGCAATCTGCTTAGACAACTGGCTAATGAGCGAGATTGCCGCGCTTCGCTCGCAATGACACGGATGTCGCTTTAATGGTTTAGTTACGAGATCCTGAACTTAATTCAGGATGACGAAGGATGGGCAATATGAATTCGTTTGTGATGATTGTTATATGTTACATGCTACATGTTTTGTGAAGTAGGACGTTATGTACGTTAAGTACGTGATGGACGCTAGGTACGCTAAGGACGTTAATCAAATCATTCGCTTCTTAGAGCATCCACCGGATCCAAGCGGCTGGCTTTCCAGGCCGGATAAATACCAAAGAAAATACCTACAAATACGGAAAATAAGAAGCCAATCAATGAGCCGGTCAAAGACGGAGCAACTTTTAAAACTTCAAAATACGTAATAACCGGCACGGCCGCCATGGCCAAACCTATGCCCAACAAGCCGCCGAACATGGAGAGTGACACGGCCTCGGATAAAAACTGAAACATGATATTCCCGCGTTTAGCGCCAATAGCTTTAGCGATACCAATCTCCTTAGTGCGCTCAGCCACAGACACTAACATGACGTTCATGATTCCGATGCCCGACACTAAGAGTACTATACCGGCCACCGAAGTCAGCAAGACAGCCATGATGTTGGCCGACTCTTGAGCCGCGCCCACCATACTGCCCGCGTCCATTAATCTAAAATCATCTTCCTTGCCGTCTTTTAACCGGTGTTCCTCGCGCAAAATAGCTGTAATTTCTTCCATGGCCAAAGACACATTTTCCGGTTTATCGGCCAAAACCACCAAGCGTAAACTCCCGCGTGATCCCAACAAAGTTTTGTCCGCCAGATCATAAGGCGCAAAAACTGCATCATCAAAAGACATCATGGGCATGCCGGCTCCATTCTCGGACAAGATGCCGATAACTTCCACTTTTTTATTAGCCACGGATATTATCTGGCCTAAACCCGCTTGCACATCTTCTCCGAACAATTGCTCGGCCGCACCATAACCCAAAACCACCACCTTGGACCGAGCCACATTTTCCTGTTCATTGAATTCCCTGCCATACTGCAAATTCAAATTGGTAATATTAAAAAAACTGGAATTGGTGCCGTAGATAGACAAACTGGTTTCGGTTGAACCATATGAGATACTGCCGTTGCCCTGTTTGATGGCCGTGCTCTGACTAACATAATTCGATCGCTGTAGAATAGCCGGCACATCATTGACCGACAACTTGGAAGAAGCGGTTTGCGCTCCCGGCCGGCCGTGGCTGTCCATCACAAAAATGGAAGTTACACTCAAATTTTTAAATTGATCAGCAATACTTTGTTTGGCGCCTTCTCCTATACCAAAGACCACAATCACGGTTGAAACACCTATAATTATACCCAGCATGGATAACACGGTGCGCACTTTATTGGTCTTTAAAGCCGATAAGGCCATGCTGAAAATATCAAAAATCATACTTTATAATCGTGATCCACCACCACTCCATCTTTGAGATAAATTACCCGATCCGCATAAGCGGCCACTGAATTTTCATGCGTTACCATAACAATGGTGCGCCCTTGTTTTTTTAAATCCAAAAATATATTCATCAAATCATGGCTGGCCTGCGTATCCAAAGCCCCGGTTGGTTCATCAGCCAACAATAATATCGGATCGTTCATCAAAGATCTGGCAATGGCTACGCGCTGTTGCTGTCCGCCGGAAAGCTCGGTTGGCTTATGATGCGCCCGATCTCCCAAACCCAAGTCAGCCAATAACTGCCTAGCCTTGGCCGTTCTGACACTTCTTTCCATGCCCGCGTACAAAGCCGGCATGGCTACATTTTTGAGAGCCGTGTATTTGGAAAATAAATTAAACTGCTGAAAAATAAAACCGATTTTTTTATTACGGATGAAGGCCAAAGTATAATCATCTCTAACCCGGCCGATATCTTCACCGAAAAATAGATAAGAACCGGCCGAGAGAGGATGCAGACACCCGAATATATTCAATAAAGTTGATTTGCCTCCGCCCGACGATCCCATGATGGCCACAAACTCACCTTGCGCTATTGAAAGATTAATACCCTTAAGCACGGGCACCTCATCGCCATTGGACAAAAAGTATGATTTTTTAACATCTACCAATTCTATGGCCTGAGCAAGGTTCATAAAGTATAGATGATGCGATCATCCGGCTTAAGACCGTCCATAATTTCAACCAGTTTACCGTCCGTAAAACCGGTTACCACCGGCCTCCAAGAACCATCTTCCATTTGCACCGAAGGCTTACCTTGATAATTTTTAACAGCTGACACGGGCGCTACTAAAACATCCACGCTTTCGGCAATGGCGAAACTCACAAAAGCCGTCATACCTTCGCGAATGCTTTCCGTCCCCTCTTGATCCAATAGCACTCGCACCAAATAACTAGTAATACCGTTGGCGCTTTGATTGGAAATAGCCGACACAAAACTCACTTCGCCCTCCACAGTCACGTCCTCGATGGCATCAAAAGTCACATAGGCTTTTTGCCCGACGCGTATCTTATTGATATCCGCCTCTTCTATGTTGACCTCAATAAACATTGAGCCTTTGTTGAGTATCTTAATAAAATCTCCGGCTTCTTCCTTGGAAACCAAATCCCCTTCTTTACCGTTGATTTCAACCACTTCGCCGTCAATTGGAGCGTACAAAGTAGCCTGATCTATATTATATAAAACTTTATCCATGCTGATTCTGGCTTGTTCCACCTGTATCCTGGAACCGGCCAAGTCAATCTCGCGCGGCGGAGCCATGAGAGTTTCATAGGATATTTGCGCTTGTTTCAAAGATACTTCCCTGGCCCGTAAATTCGCCTCTGAGTTGGCCACGTCTTGTTCAGCTTTAAGTTTGGCAATCGCTAAATCATCCACTGCTTTATCATAATTGATTTGATAATTGGATAAATTATTTTCGGCCGTAATTAAGCTCTGCTGACCACTGGCCACGGATGACAGCCCGCCGGTAATAGATGAACGCATGGAGGAAACCGAACTCTTGAGAGAGTCTAGTTGACTCTGTGAAAAATCAGGGGCTGTGATCGAATAATCCAATGTTCTCTGCAAATCAATGTAATGATCTTGCATGGAATATAAGGCTATTTCTGTTGCTTCAGCCGCCGCCTCGATGTCTGAATGCTCACTCCCGGACGACAAGCCCAGCATGGCGTGGTCCAAATTATTTTTTTGAAGCTTGGCAGTTCGAAAACTATTTTTAGCTGTGTAAACCGCACCGGAATTCAAAGCCCCCAAATACGCTTCATTGGGAATGGCTGTCGCTCCCTTGTCCACGCCCAAAATATCATCTGATTTATCCAAGGCATTGGAGATGTTCAAAGAAAGCGAAACTAAAGTATTGAATAAATTTTCATAAGCATTTTGCACAATGGTGCTGGTGCTCTTATCTTTGTTAAGAGACAAATTGTTGCCGGCCGTTTCCACGCTTCTTTGAGCATTAGCAATGGTTTGTTCAGTGGTTAACTTGGTTTGCGCGTAAGAAATTTTAGCTTGTTCATAAGACACCTTGGCCTGCTCAATGGAAGCCAAAGAAGATTCAATCTGATCTGAAGTGGGACCCGCTTGTTTTAAGGCCAAGTTAGCCAAAGCCGAATCATAAGAATTTTGCGCGCTGCGCAAATCAAACTGATTAGCTCCCGTGTCCATGGTAGCCAAAACATCTCCCCGGACAACAGATTGACCTTGCGTGACAAAAACTTTTTGAAGAGTGACACCGGTCAACGGATAAGACAAAGCCACCATATCATCGGCCACCACCTTGCCATCCGCTTCTATGGCCACGCGCACGTCATCCCGTTTCACGGTCCAAGTCTCTTGCTTGGCCTGAACTGAAATATTCTTTTCACCTCCCCGCAAAAAGAAAAACCAAGACACAGCCAAAACCGAAACCATTGCTACAACCAAGCCCAAGATTTTGGTGACCGACCATTTCCTAAACAGTCCGCTCAATAATTGTGATTTCTTACTCTCCTCCAAAATTGATTTGTTATCGGACATATTAGTTCTGTTCCGGTCTGGATCCGGCCATCCCGCCTCCCATCAAGACAGCAAATTCAGCCACTTTTTTATCGGTCACTTCTTGATTCAACCACAGAGTGATCAAACTATCTTTTTTTATTTCTGAAAAAGACACCTGCGCTTCTTGGCCGGGCCGGCCGCCGTGCAATAAAGGAATGCCAACCGGAATAATCACTTTTTCAGACCCCAAACTATTTTTTTTCATTTCTTCCAGCATTTTATCTCTTTGAGCTTGCATGGCTTCACGATCAAACGAACCTGAAGATCCTCCCCCGCCAGGACCCATGCCCATACCAGGGCCCATGCCAGTACCATGTACCACTCCACCCCCGGTGTTACCCAAAGCAGCGGACGGATTCAAGCCGGCGCTGTTCGCTTCCGTCCCGGACGGACGCTCGCCCTGATCGGTTGCCGGTCGGCCAAATCGCATTTTTGATGCATCCAGCTTCATGATGGTTACCTCATTGCCAACCACAGAAGTAATAATCCCCATCACGTCAGGTTCTCTGGCCGGCCTGGCCGGAGCCGCCGCATCCTCGGCTTGCGCGTCTTGCGCTAAAGGATCAGCCCCGTTTGAGCCGCACCCGGAAAATAAAAAAAGGCTTAAAAAAGCAAAAAACACAAGGCTGGTAGTTTTCATATTTATGATATTACTCAAATTATACGTCTTGGCGGCCATAATACTTTCAATTTGGAAGTCCTATCTCAACACCGGAGCCATAAAAAATGAAGCCTATAAAAAATCCGTCGAGTGCTACTCGACGGAGAGTCAGATGTCTTGATGCCTGAACAGGACATTGGCCTTGCTCAACAACTTGCCGATAGTTGAGTTCTGGGCCAGCCTGAGGTAGACGCTCAGCACCCCCAAATTCAAGGCTAAGCCGAACATGAGGGTGATGGGGTAGGTTTCACTGTACCATCCCAGCTCGTTTGGCACGCAGATCAGCAGACCGAGGGCCTGAAAAAGAGCTTTGACCTTGCCGATCCAATTGGCACCTGAATCGTCCATGTCCTTAAGGAAGGGTTCGCGCATGAAGGTACCGAACACATCCACGATGATGACAGCCCAACCCAACCAAGGATGAATGTAACCAAAGTACATATACAAGCCTATGGTCGGCAAGAGCGTGATCTTATCGCAGAAAGGATCCAGAATCTTGCCCAGCTTGGCCCAGAAGACCGGCCTGGGAATCTTCCACAGAATCATGAACTTGGCCAGTTTGCCATCCATGATATCCATGATTTCCGCCACGGCTACCAAGAGGATCCCTGCATAAAACGCGATCGTCAAATGCAGGTACACTCCCAGAGCAAAGAGCGGAACGTGCGCCAAGGTTATAGCCGTAGGGGCGTCAAATGGCAACTTGGCGAAACGCTTGAGCCACGATCTGGGTGTGAACAGTATGCCCACGCAAATGAGTAAGGCCGGCAAAAGCGCAATCGCGGCTTTCCAGGGCCAAGGCATGGGGTGAAACCTCAGAAACTCATCCATGGCACTCTCCTGTTATACGGACACACCCATGTGCCCGCTCATGGCTCATGAGTAATATCAAATTTTTAGCTATAAATCAAGAGCAGAAGACAGATGGTTTGACGATTTATAATTATGGGTATATATTCATAATATCAAATAGCCCACAATTAATATCATAGGCCCGGCCAACTCGTGAAATTGATAATTGGTTATTTGATAATTAATTATTAATTACTTATATATGCCTATTTTAGATGGAACAGGACCCATGGGCAGAGGCCCGGGTTCAGGCAGGGGCAATGGCTCTTGCGTAGGTGCGGCTTATCCTAGAGGCAGATTTGCCCGCAGATCGGGTTATTGCCCCAGATGTGCCGATTCACCTGACACCGTGGCATCTTTGGAACAAGAGCTGGCCACAATCAAAAAACAGAAACAAGATTTACAGTCAAATAAAAATTAAAAGAAGGCTTGGGAATCGTCCCTCCGACTACAGCCGGAGGGACGGGTAGCCTTCTTTGGTCAAAACATAACATTTGTCATAAAATGTCTCAATACCACCTATGCCCAGACCACGACTTTTCAGAAAAGTTAATTTTAATCCAATGGTTACCTATTTTAAACCGCAAGGCATACCCATGCGCGAACTTGAAATTGTGGAACTGACCACCGAAGAAATGGAGGCTTATCGTTTAAAATATATTCTTGATCTGGAGCAAACTCAAGCGGCCGAAAAAATGCAAACCTCGCAGAGCACCTACCAAAGAATTTTATCCGCTACGCATAAAAAAATAGCTGACGCTCTGATAAATGGGAAAGCGATTAAAATAATCAACCGCCAAGACTAAAACTATGACAAATATATTAAAATCTCTGCTGGCTATTTTGATTTGTTTCTGGATTTTCCAATCTTTGCCCGCCAAAGCCGAAAGTCAGGTGAATGCTTATTTTTTTTACGGTGATGGTTGCCCTCACTGCGCCAAAGAAGAAGTTTTTTTAAACGAATTGTTAAACAACTATCCATCTTTGACGGTTTATACCTATGAAATTTATAAAAACCGCGCCAATGCCGACTTGCTGATGAAAGCCGCGGAAAATTTGGGCGTGGGCGTGGACGGCGTGCCCTTTTTAATTATTGGCGATCAATCTTATGTGGGTTATGCCGAAGGCATCAGCGATCAGGAAATCGAAAAATTGGTCAAACAATGTTTAATCGGCACCTGTTCTGACAGCACGGGAAAAATTTTGGGGTTGATTGCCTCTCCGCCGGTTCAAAAGTCGATGATAATACCTGATGAACCGAATAATAATCCTCCCAAAGAAACGATCAAAGAGCCGCCGGCACCGGAAGAAAATCCTGTTTCAAACGCCGAGCCTGAACCCGAACCCATATTAGAACAAGACTCAAAGACCGAAACACAACAGCCGACGACTGATGAGCAAGCTGACGCAAGTGCGCCCGTTCAAGAAAATAAACCGGAACGCTGGGTTAACCTGCCTTTTTTCGGCAACGTCAATGCTATGCTCTTTTCTTTACCAGCCCTGACTATCATCCTGGGCGCCTTGGACGGCTTTAATCCTTGCGCCATGTGGGTTTTACTGTTTTTAATCGGCTTGCTTTTGGGCATGCCCAACCGCAAAAGGATGTGGATTTTGGGCCTGACCTTTATTTTGTCTTCCGCCTTTGTCTACTTTTTATTCATGGTGGCCTGGTTGCAATTAATTTTATTTTTAGGTTTTGTTATTTGGATCAGAATTCTTATCGGCCTAGTGGCCCTAACCACCGGAGGCTACAACCTAAAAGAGTTCCTATTTAATAAAAATCCCACTTGTAAAGTCGCGGGTGCTGAAAAAAGACAGGCTACCTTTGCCAAATTAAAAGCCATCGTGCAAAAAAACAGTCTATGGCTGGCCTTGATGGGCATCATCCTCTTGGCTTTTATGGTTAATCTGGTGGAACTTATTTGTTCAGCCGGCCTGCCCGCCATTTACACTCAAGTACTGACTTTAAACAATCTGCCATCTTGGAAATACTACGCCTACATTCTGCTTTATATTTTCTTCTTCATGTTGGACGACCTGTTAGTATTTGTGGCGGCCATGATTACCCTCCAGGTTACAGGCGTGACCACCAAATACACGCGCGCCGCCAAACTGATCGGCGGCATCCTTATGCTCTTAATCGGTATCGCTTTAATCTTCAAACCCGAATGGGTGATGTTTGGGTAATGCATCATAAAAAATTTTTAATATTCCGTTTTTTTTCAAAAAATCACGCTCAATCTATTGACTTTGAATACTGGGTGGCCTAAGTTAAATAGGTATGAGGCTGCCTGTGATATTGTATATAATCCTAGGCGTGTCTGCTGTCAGTATGATAAGCGCCGGTTGTGCGAGAGCTGCTATTGATAAAGGCACGCTGATCAAGGGTTCTGAGAGTACGGTTTATTACGTTGACGAAAACGGAGGACGTTTTGTTTTTCCAAATTCCACTACATTTAAATCTTGGTTTCAAACCGATCCACCCGCTATAATCAAGGTCAGCGACAGCCAATTGGAGCAATTGCCATTGATGGGCAATGTGACAATCCGTCCCGGGGTTTATTTGATAAAAATTCAAACCGATCCTCGAGTCTATGCCGTCAGTGCTGGTGGTTATTTACATTGGATAACGAGTGAAAATATAGCCAAAGCCTTATACGGCAATGACTGGAACAAAAAAGTGGTAGATGTACCTGATGTTTTTTTTACTAATTATATGCTAGACACTCCCATAGGCAACGCGGCAGCTTATGATAAGAACCAAGCTATGAATGGTGCCCCTGATATACAAATAGACTTGGACTCACATTTTTCATTTTCAGGAGACAAATGGATGAATTCAGAACAAAAAAGGAGCATGTTCTCTCTAACGAATTTATTTGAAAGCGGCGAGGTTCACCCATCGTACTCCACGGTTGAACATCTGGACGATGGGAGGGGTTACACCAGCGGCCGCTCCGGCTTTACCACGGCCACAGGCGACGCCTACGCCGTAGTTAAACTCTACACACAAAAAAAACCTGATAATCCTTTAGCCAAATATTTGTCTCACTTAAAAACATTAGCCGATCAAACATCTGACTCGCTGGCTGGGTTGGAAGGTTATGACAGCGCTTGGCAAAAAGCGGCTTTAGACCCTGTCTTCAGGCAAGTGCAGGATCAAATTAACGACGAGCTGTATTACTTGCCGGCCATGCGAAAGGCTGACTTATTAAACCTACAATCAGCTCTGGGCAGGGCATTTTTATATGACACTATCATTCAACATGGAGAAGGCAATGATGCGGATGGCTTTGATGCTATTATAGACCGCACTAATGACAATGTAGGCCAAAACCCGCGGCAGGGGGCAGATGAAACGGAATGGCTCTATGCCATATTTGAAGAAAGGCAAAAAACGCTAAATAACGCCACCAATCCGGATACCAGAGATGTGTGGGCTGAATCAGCTTACAGAGTAAATGTCTATCGCACCCTATTAGATCAGAAAAATTACGCGCTCACTACCCCCTTTAGGGTTCGCGAAAGCTGGATAAATGAAGTTATCGAATAATTTTTTACCACAACCGGTAAACGCCGCACCTGGTGACCAACCACCTTATCCACTTGACAAAAATATCAATTAACGTTGAAGTAGAATAAAGAGCTTCTGGTCGCATTGAATGTTTAGGATGACTGTTTATTATCTCAAATCAATTTGACTACAACCGATCATACAGAGTCAAGCGCCTTTGACCTCTGATGATCGCCTAAAAGACAATTTATTAAAAGCACAGAACAACAGAACGTTTGTTTTTGTGCATAATTTCTTTCGAGGTATGGTTTTTGAAGACCCTACCCGGAAGCGCTGGCGGTACACGGTCAGCACATTCGTCTCCATCGTAGTTATATTTGCGGCAATTCTTGGAATCTCAGTTGCCGGTATTATTTTCATTCCCGAACTACCCATCTACGATGCGCAGGCAGAGCAACAAATAACCGAGATACCTTTAAGCGACCTTCCGGTTGTCCAGGCGATTCCGCCGGACATGACAGAAACATGGAGACAACAGCAAAATACATCCGCACCTACGGACTTAGCGCCCAAACTGCAGACGGTCATAAAAATGGTAGAACCGAAACACTACAAATTAGTGAGCGCTAACATCCTGCAAAGTGATACTAACAGCTTAAAATCACTGGAAACCAATGCTGATAAAATTGATATAGGTATCCCAGATTGGTTTACAATCAAACAAGCATCATGTAACCCCGATGTTTCGATCAATGACAATATCACACAAATCTTGAAGGATAATCGTATTGCCATCGTACCACGCTTATCCAACAGCGACGGACTTACCATTTACCAGCAAGAATTTCAGACATTATTGCATTCCTCGGACTTGAGAAGTTGTATGATTAACAATGTCATACAAACACTCAAAGCAAATCAGGCTAATGGATTAATCTTGGACATGGACAGTCTATCGTTGCAAGAGAGTGACAATTACTTAAGATTAATTTCAGAATTTGCAGCCGCTTTGCATAACGACGGGCTATGGCTGGAAGTTGTCATCCCCGCAGGCAATAGATCTTACAATGTGGGGGTAATCAACGATTACGCGGATCTGGTGGTAATTGGTTTGAACGGAGAACATTACGCGGGCAGCGAAAGCGGACCCATCGCCAGCCAAGATTGGTTTGAAAAAGCATTTACCTATTTTCAAGAAATCACATCTGCTCAAAAAATGCTGGTAGGCATGGGATCTTATGCTTATGACTGGAATTTAAACGATGCCAGCAGTACGGCTCAAAGCTTAACCTATGGACAAGCCATAGCATTAGCCAGACAAGCTAAAATCTTACCCACTCTTGAAGAATCCTCGTTAAACACTCTTTTTGGTTACAGGGACAGCGACAACTCTGTACACGCCGTGTGGCTGTTGGACAGCCTGGCACTTTGGAACGAGTGGCAAACTGTTCGGGATACAGATATAGCCGGCATTTCTTTATGGAGGCTAGGTTCCGAAGATCAAACTTTTTGGAACTTTGCCGGTAGTCACAGCGCGACCTACGACAGCGTAAGCAGTCCATTAGCGCTTTCCACTATTGCCATAAACGGCAAACCCGAAGTGTACAGATTAGCCAGAACCCCGATGAACGGCCGAATTGAAATCTCCAGTAACGACCAGGGTTTGATAACCAAGGCTCAGTACCAACAATTACCTAGTGGTTATGAGCTAGCCGCGGTGAGCAGAACAAATCAAAACAGGCGTTTAATGTTGATTATTGATGGCGGACCTGATCCTGAATGGACCCCCAAGATCTTAGAAGAGTTGGCTAAAAATAAAATATCAGCGACCTTCTTCGTAACCACGCCCGAATCGGAAAAATATCCTTGGTTATTAAAATCCATTGCAGATCAAGGGCATTTGGTTGGCAATCGCGGGAGCATTTATGAAAATCAAGATAATATAACTAAGCAAGAGCTGATTGACAGCATCAATAATACCCAAAGGGTCATTCAACGCGAATTGCTGGCCGGCACTAGATTATACCTTAGGCAATATCATAGTTTTGCCCTGCCCGCGAATCTGCAAGACGCCGAACATATTAAAGACGTATCTGAGATGGGTCTCTTTATCGTGCGCGCCAACATTGATGCCAAAGATTGGGTCGCAGGTACAACCGCCGAAAAAATAATCGAAAATGTACGCGCAGGATTAACACAGGCTGGCAACGGAACGCATGTCATCGCCTTCCAGGGAGATGGTGACGACCGGAAGCAAACCGTGGAAGCCATGCAGACACTGTTACCAGAAATCATTGGCCAAGGATATGAATTCTACAGTATGGACAAAGCGCTGGGTTTAAATCGTATTGATTTGATGCCCACCTTAAAGGATGATCAAGCTATCTTTGCGCGTTCAACTCAGGTCGTGGCCAACATGGCCAACATGGTATGGCCCATGATTCAAGCACTCTTCTTGATTACTACCATATTTTCGTTGATTCGCATTGTGACCATGTACTATTTCGCGGTTAGATCTGTTAGGCGTAAAAGACCTCGAGGCAACCCCAAAAAACGCAATGTCAGCGTCTTGGTCCCAGCTTATAACGAAGAACAGACCATCGCCAAAACACTCAGAGCTTTGCAAAACAGCCAACATCGCAGATTTGAAGCCCTGGTTATTAATGACGGCAGCACCGATCGTACGGCCGAGATAGTCGAATCTATTGCCGCTCAAGACCACAGAATCAAGCTGATCAATAAAGAAAATGGCGGTAAATCATCAGCTCTTAACCTGGGTATGCGCCTGGCTAGATATGACATCGTGGTTACTATTGATGGAGATACAATCCTGCAACCTCAAGCCATAGATGAACTGGTATCCCCCTTCTTCAATAAAAATGTTGATGCCGTGTGCGGTAACGTAGAAGTTGGCAACGTCTGCAACACCCTGACAGCCTTTCAAGCGCTGGAATATATCACTGCGCAAAACTTTGACCGCAACGCCCTGGAAGAAGTTAACGCTATCAACGTTGTACCCGGCGCAACCGGTGCTTGGAAAAGAAAAAAAGTGCTGCAAATTGGCGGCTATGAAAGCGATACCCTGACGGAAGATGCCGACCTTACCATTAAGATGTTGGCCGCTGGTGGAAAAATAGCGTATGCGCATAACGCCCGATCCTTAACCGAAGCGCCGCAAACCCTATCAGCACTGTCAAAACAGAGGTTCCGCTGGAGCTTTGGGACATTCCAATGTTTGGGTAAACATTATAAATTATTTTTTAAAGGACGTGTCGGATGGATCCCTTTACCAAATATTTTTGTCTTCCAAATCATCTTCCCACTGCTCGCTCCCATAGGTGATATTGTCTTCATTCTTACTTTGCTCAGCGGTTCTTACGGCATCATATTCTGGAGCTATCTGTTTTTTACCGGCATGGAACTGGTCAGTTCATCATATGCCTTCATCATCGATAAAAAGCCAAAAAGACTGCTTCTGATGGCTTTTGTACAAAGATTCTATTACCGGCAATTCTTGTACATCACTATTATTAGAGCCATTATCGCTACCCTCAAAGGGAAACGTTATGGCTGGAACAAATTAGAGCGGCTGGGAACCGTTATAGAGGCCACTTAAACTATATGACTAGCGCACGTACCAAAAATATAATTCGCGCTTTTGCCATATCCATTGCATTATTGCTGGGGGTATCTTGGTATTTATTGGTCAGAAGTCAGTCTTCAATAAATCCCATTATACCCCCTTCATTAGGGGCTGGCAGCATGCTCAAGTTTGCCTTCGTACAACAAAATGATGTAAATAGCGAAACAGCCATTCAATTGCAGGCCAACCATCTACACGCCATAATTCCGGATTGGTATTTTTTGACAGAAAGTAACTGCTCCATCGATTCAAGGGTCTTTCCAAAAATTCAAACCACGGCTCAAGACAATGGTCTGGAAATATTCCCGCTATATCAAAATCATGATCAAAACGGCCTATATTCCGAACAAACCAGATCTATTCTGTTAAACCAGAACCTTAGAAGCTGCACACAAGCGGAATTACTTCGCCAATTAATACAAGACCAAGCATCCGGAGTGGTATTAGACTTTACTGTAACCGCTGACTTATCGACAACTTATACTGATTTTGTTAAGGAATTACGCACCCTAATAGGTACCAATGATCTAAAAATATTCGTATTAACTGATGCCTATAACGATCATTTAACCGAATTGGCCTATGCCAGCGACGGAGTCATCGTTAAACTATTCAGATCAACGAACGACATTACTGATGAGCTGGGTCCGGCACCATTCGATTGGTTCAGCACTGGACTTAATAGAGCGATCGACAAAATCCCTTCCAATAAACTTATGTTCGCCATAGGACAGTTTGCTGCTATGCATGACGCAGACAACAACGTTCAAGAATTGAGCTACACGGCAGCCGCCTATGAGGCCAAAACTAATGCCATACAGTTTCTCGATCAAGACACAGACACTCAAAATACAGCCGCTCGACAAGACCAACAAGCTCTATGGCTGCTTGGGCCGGCACAAGCACAGCAAGAACTGCAGGCCATGGCACGCGCGAGTTTCATAGGCATAGGCATATACAGATTGGGCACGGAGCATCCCATTGTGTGGGAGCTGCTCGATTCTCCATACAGCCAGCTGCCTGATCCCTTGCCAACACCGCCCTATGTTTATCACAAAACAAACGGCGAAATAATCAGTGTGTTAAGCAGGCCTGATTCTAAAAACGGTTTGCCTCATGGTTTTGTACTTGGTAGAGCCGGGCCCGAATTAGCCAGCAATTCCATACTGTTAACTTTTGACGACGGGCCAGATCCTGAATGGACTCCCAAGATAACCGAGCTGTTAAATAAAGAGAGGATCCCTGCAGCCTTCTTTGTAGTCGGCGAACAAATTAAAAATTGGCCTGAAGCAACCCTCACGCTTAATAACCCGCTTTTCACCATCGGTAATCATTCATACAACCACCCGCACCTGGACGAATTAACGGACCAGGAAGTAATACATCAAGTGACGAGCACTGAACAAATGATTCAAGATACGTTAGGCGTAAGGCCGCGCTTTTTCAGACTGCCCTACGATGTCAATGTCATGCCCACTCACCCGGCCACTATCCATGTTATTGATGTATTAGATCAACAAGATTACTTCCTGGTGGGCGCCGGCATAGACTCCAGAGACTGGGCCATGCCTAATGTGGATGAAGCTGTTAACGCTATCATGCAAGGCTTGAGCCAGGGAAAACATATCATTGTTTTTCATGATGGCGGCGGCGACAGATCGCAAACCATAGTAATATTAGAGAAGCTAATCGAGCGCGCCAGAAACGACGGCTATGATTTTATAGATTTAAATAACTTAGTAAGTTCTTAATCACCATCAATACATATGAAAGTTACAAAGACCATGCCCCAAGTGTATGAAACAAATGCTCTTATATTATGCAGCGGAAAAAACTCCGCCCATATTTATCAAATCAACCATGGATCTATACGATTAATCGACAGCATCACGCCAACCATGCTCGATCTATATACAGACATACCCCCCGAAGATGTACCTCCCCCGGAACTAAAAGGGCACGCTAAAACAATTGACCACTCAAGCAAAATTGAGAGACAAGATCGCTTAATCAAATTGATAGACAGACAACTTAGCAAGTACACAGACCCGAATATAAAAGATGTATTTATTTTTTGTCCTCAAACCATTCACAACCAATTGTTAAACGGCCTTACTGTGTCTAACAAAACGTCTTTGACCGTGGTTCGTTTGGGTAATTTTGTTAATTTTCACCCGTTAAAACTCTTAAAGGAGATAGAAGCTACTTTAACAGATCGGATACCGGCTTAACATTGAGCAAAAAAATTGACCGATGCTCATATAAAACTCGCCACCCGGCGAGTTTTATGATTGACATTTTATTAAATATATGTTAAATAACGCCATTAAGTCAGCTCGAGTTGAGCAGCTTAAGATCCTTAAAAAAACGACCAAACGGAAGTTCCGGAGGTAAAAAATGAGTTCGACTCAAGTTAGAGTCTGTGGTTATGTTGTGGGTTACAGCGTAACCAACGGCGAAGTGCTTTGGACAGTGAAGGTGAAGGAGGAGAAAAGTATTCACCACGGCAAGAAATTCTTAGTCCACTCGTGCCGAGTTGGCACCATGCTTAGCCGCCCCGCGGTTGATGTAACCTTTAGAGTTGCTCCCATCCAAGTTGGAGAGGAGTGTCTACTGAAGGCAGTTGACGTAGCCTTGGCGAGCCAACCGCTCAAAGAGGATATGGCTAGATCCGTGAAGCCAAGCCAAGACACCATCAATCTGGTTGTCATGGCCGACAACGACGGTTTGACGGCGTACTTCGTGGGTTACGAGAACGCCGAGCAAGCCCGACAAGGATTCGCGGATGAAGGCGAAGAGCTTGTAACTTTTCTGCAGATTCCACTGGATGACGCGGAACTTGATGACGACTTGCGCGGCGGGCTGGATGCCATCGCCTCGTTATCATGCATGGACGGTACCCGAGATGCCATGGAGCACATCCTACACAAGCTCCTGGCCAAACTGGACATCAGAAAATAAGGAGGTTGAGATGAAATCTCACCTTTCTCTCTTGATCGCGATTCTCATTGCCATTTTCACCCTGACCACTAACGCGCAGGCGGGCGATACCTTCCATCCTTCGCGGACCAGACTGCTGTTTTTCGGAAAAGAGAAGGTCGCCGACCAGCTGGAGCTCCGGGCCGACTTCATCCCGGCCGGCAACCTGCTGGGCGAGCTGGCGCCCTCGGCCTACCTGGGGCTGGGATACATGCCCAGCGAGCACCTCGACCTGACAGCCTCGGCTGGCTGGGCTTTCAAGCCCGACGAGCCCATTGCCAGCATCCGGATCGCTCCGAGCTTCGGCCGTTTCTGGGTCTGGTCCGAAGTTGACTGGAACCGGCCCAGCAATGACGGCTACTATTTTCTGCAAGCGCAGATCAAGGTAGCGGACGTCATCCACATCGGAGCCGAAACCGAAGGTTGTGGCAATTATCAAAAAGGAGGCTGGAGCCACGGCGCCGTGCCCAACACCTTGCTGCGCTTTGGCAAGCAAGTGGGCTTTGACCTGGCCCTTCACATCCGCAACCAAGAGCAAGAAACAAAACCCGAGTTCGTGACTCGGTTCCTGCTCTGGCTCTGAGGCTTGGCCTCAAGCTCGCCCCGCTGACATGTCAACGGGGATTTTTTATAGCTTTATATCTGCCAATGATCAGGCTGATAAAAAGCGGGGTCATGAAAACTACCTCCACCACGCGATACGCGAACACGCTCATCTCGGGGACAAAAATGGTACAGAATAACACGGTACAGAAATATCCAAAGAGACAAAGTAATGCGCTTTTGTAGTAGCGCATATACTTTGCATTCTGGATAACGGTCTTCATAGAACCTTCTCACCCCGGATCAATCTAATGAGAACTACAATAACAGCAATGACCAATAAAATGTGAATATAGCCACTTAGCGTGTATGAGGTTACTACTCCAAGCAGCCACAAAATAATAAGTATAACGGCGATAGTCCAAAGCATATAATTTAAGTTATTTTTTTAAGCGTAAGAATAATTTTTTTAACCAAAGGATCCAGGTGCTCTATCTTTGGATAGATCCTTTTGCCATTGCGCTGTTTTTTAAGGAGCCCCGCGTTCACGAGCGTGCTTACATGCTGAGAAGTAAGCGGTATTGAGATACTTAGAATTTTGGCAATATTCCCAATGGAAATTCTTTCGGGCTCTAAAAGAAGCAAAAAAATACGATATCGGTTAATTTCACTCAAAACTTTAAACATAGCAGACATATCCCCGTCAGTTTCGGTAAAAATTTGTCGATACTTGAGTATTTCCTTTTCAGTGAGATTACCCATAAGCATAAAGTTAGTAAATTAGTTTAATAGTTAAATAGTTATTTATTTGTTTTATTAATTAAACAATACCCCGCCCACCATTTATAGTCAAGCTAATACAAAACCCTTGCATCTCAAGGGGTTATCGTGTGATCTCGCTACACCAGACAAAACCTTGCCGCGCTTCATCAAACAAGCAATCTGCGACTCTCAATCCTCTATTTCCGTCGTTAAAAACAGAAAAATACCGAGTTCGTGACTTGATTCATGCTCTATCTTTAAGGCTTGGCTCAAACTCGCGCCACTAACTCTGTTAGCCGAGATTTTTTATGGCTTTATATCTACCAATAGCCAAGCTGATAAAAAGCGGGGTCATAATAATAGCCGCCAACATCAAAAGCCAAAACGGCCAAATATATATGTTTCTGTATATTCCTTTGATATTCATATAGGCCAATAAAATCGCAGTCACCGGCGAAAGCACGGCCCACATGGCGGCCCACGCAAAATCCGTCCAATCTGCTTTGGAATGAATTTTTTGCTTTGTCTGCTCTATAATTTTTTTAGCCTCTACCTCATCCCCCCGCTCCTTGGCTTGCTGAGCTTTTTCAAAATCTGACATGACGTCACCTAATTTGGAAGAGAAATCTTGGATTTTCATATGGGTTAAATTATTATAGTGTTTATTTACCGAATTGTGAAACACCGGACAAGATAATATAATGCCCGCATATGGAAAAGTTCATACCTCAGAACCCATTTACGGAGAATAAAGAAAAACAATTGATCCGTACTGTAATTGATCAAGCCAGTTTTGACGAGGAGCCCATGTATAGCCTTGTTCTGGAGTATGAAGAAACAAAACCGGGCACAGAAAATAGAATTAAAACCATAAAATTAAGATCCCCAGAAGGGCAGGAGGTGGATTTAGCGGAACTGACCGGCGTGGAGATTGATGGGCCAAACAGCGTGCAAATTCGCTGCTTGACTGAAAGCCAAGTTAAAAAACATTATGCTGGTAATTATAATGACCGCAGTAAATCAATAACCATGGTTGGCACGCCCGATAAACCTCACGTTATAGCCGTACTGCTGCATGAACTGGCACATGCCAAGCAATTCGCCGATCAGTCGTTGGAAAAGCTAACCTCTCTTTATGATGAATGTCTATACGGAGTTATGGGCATGGATTCACTGGATGCCCCTCATCGTTATTTACTCATGAAGATAGCCGCCGCCGTTCCCGAAGGAGAGGAGTTGATGCAAGACCCTGACCTGCAAGAATACATGAAGGTTCTGGATAAAACGGATACGTTTGAAAAAGGCATGAACGCCAATTACGACCAACGCCAGGCGCTTAGTCAAAAGTTAACCGAGTTGGAGAAAAAATACGTCTTAAAACTATTAGCCAAGATCGCATCACCTGAATACCGCAAGGCGACTATGGAATACAGGAGCCTTAGGAAGGAACTCGGGGTCTTGATGGAACAATGGGAAAAGATGTTGAATGAGGAACTGCCGGCTGTTGGTAAAAAATTAAACATCAGACGATTTCGTTTTTTGCCGGTTATCATGCTGGAAAGAGACGCCAATGCTCAAGCTTTTGCCTGGATGAACAACTTAAAAGACAAGGGCATCGATTTATTTAACGACTTTAAAATAGAAGAAGACGGCCACCTGTTCGTAGAAAATGCTCAATCATTTTTGGAAAACGGTTTAAGAGCGCATGAACGCAGCGCCGGCATCAATTCAAGCAGGACATGGTAAATTGGAAGCAGAAATATACTCTCGATTATTCGAGGGATATTGCTATATCAATCTTTTCCTGCTAAACGCGAATCCGGATCCGGACTTAAGATACTTTTCGAAATCCTCAGCCAGCTTTTTAGATGAAAAACCGGCGTACCAAATAAGTTTCCATGGACCACCACGAGATGTGGTGATGCACTCTCCTCGCAGATGTTGCTGAAGACGTCGATTCATATTGGATGTTGAACCGTGATAGTAGAATTTATATTGTTCGCTTTGGAGCATGTAAACAAAGTGCATATACATACTACCTTCCATATTTTGGGAGTTGGGTCAACTCCACTTCGATAAAGCGTTGTCGAGCTTCTGGAGATAAACTAAAAACCACTGAGGTTGTCAGAGGTTTTTTGGTTCGGCCCCCCTTCGCTCCTTCGCTATCGCGCTCCGGAGCTTCGGGGGGACACTCCCCATAGCTCGACCTAAGTCGAGCGACGGGGAGTGGGGTGGCCAACCGGAATTGAACCGGTATTGCGAGAGCCACAATCTCGCGTGTTAACCATTACACCATGGCCACCATGTTTAGCTAAAAGCACCTTTTTAAAATCTTTTGACTTGTTTTTAGCAATGATAAATATATATCAAAGCCCATGATTTGGCAATAGTTGGAATAACTTGTGGGATTGGAGCTGATATGTAAAAAACGGCATATATTTAAGGCATTTCCAATGCCCCTATCCCACCGTCGCTGGCATTCGCCAGCCTCGTCAAACCAAACTAAGAACGCGCCTTAATAATCAACCTGGCCAGCCTGATTTCATCATAATCATATTCCTCGCCCAATAGCGCGCGGGCGGGAGCCAATAAAAATCCGCCCGAGTTTTTGAAGGCTTGGGCTATATTTGCGAGGCGCTGTTCCGGCAGGTAGAGATGCGACCAATCAAACTTTTCGCCGCCCTCCAAGGCTTTTTCCAAATGAGAAATGATTTGTGTCATTTTCAACCCGCGAAGATCAGCTGTCTCTTTGAGAGATTTATTGGATTTAAACAAATCCAAAGTTGCCATAACCGTTGACGTAACCACTGTTTTAATCACTCGTTCAGAGATAACCTGGCGCGGTGTATTTTCCTTCAAATTCAAAGGCACGCAATAATCTTTAATGATATCAATGAATATTTGACCGTAGCGTTCCAATTTTTCCTTACCTACTCCAAAAATACCCGCCATGCCGGCCACGGTCTGCGGATAATGAACCGCCATTTGTTGCAAACTTTTATCCGCAAAGATTACGTAAGGGGGCACGCCTTGGTCTTCAGCCAAGCGCCGGCGCGCGTCGCGCAAAATCTCAAATAGAGCTTTGTCATAAACCAAAGATTGTACTTCGGGCGTCTCGACTTTGGTCTTGGGACAGCAAATATCACAGGCGCCGCAATTGTCACGAAGGGACAGCTCGCCAAAATAACCCAGTAAATATCTGCGGCGACAGGTCTTCAATTCTCCGTATTTAATAACGTCGTTTACTTGACGACGCAATCGATCGCGCTCATCCATGTCTTGGATCTGGCGGATAAAATACTCATGTTTAAATAAGTCGCCCTTGGAAAAAAACAAAAGACACCGACTGGGCAAACCATCGCGTCCGGCGCGGCCGGTTTCCTGATAATAACCCTCCACGGACTTGGGCAAATCCACATGCGCTACCAACCTCACATCCGGCTTATCAATACCCATGCCAAAAGCAATGGTGGCCGTGATGACATCTACCCGGTCGCGGATAAACGCTTCTTGCGCCCTGGATCTTTGAACTCCGGTCATGCCCGCGTGATAACAGGCGGCCTTAAAACCATTCTTGTTGAGATCCAGCGCCATTTTTTCCGCCCTTTTGCGCGACAGACAATAAACAATGGCAGATTGTTTGGGTATTTTCTCCAATTCCTTAATCAGGTTTTGCAAAACCTGTTTTTTAGGCAAAACCTCATAACTTAAATTGGGGCGATCAAAGCTGGATTTAAACACTCGGGCCCGGGTTAAATTCAATTGCCTTAGAATGTCCTGTTCCACTCTTTGATTAGCGGTGGCCGTTAGAGCGATTATCTTGGCCTTGGGACAGATGGTCCGCAAAGCAAGCAAATGACGGTATTCAGGTCTAAAATCATGCCCCCATTCAGAAATACAGTGAGCTTCATCAATAGCCAATAGGCTGACCTCCAGAGTTCGTAAAAAACTTTGCACGCGCGGCAAGGCCAAACGTTCAGGTGCCAGATACAAAAGTTTAATCTCACCTCGGGCAACTTCGTTTTCAACCCGGGTTATCTCCGCGTAATCCAGACTACTGTTAATATAGGCGGATTTAATGCCATTGGCCAACAAACCATCCACCTGGTCTTTCATCAGAGCAATAAGCGGGGAAATCACCAAGGTAACGCCCGGCAACTCCAAGGCCGGCAATTGATAGCACAAAGACTTGCCTCCACCCGTGGGCATGAGCACCAAAGCCTCTTGCCCGCGCATGATGTGGCTAATCACTTCTTCCTGCAGGGGAAGGAACCCGTCATATCCAAAATATTTTTTTAATTTATCGAGCATAATCAATACACATTTAATTAAACCATCTTAATACCCCGTTCCATGCCACGCATCTTATGTCAAGGGCACGGGTTGTGCAAAAATAAAAAATACGGTCCTTTTGGAACGTATTTTTTACAAAATTCAACTTATTTTTAGTGCTGGCAATCTGGCCCGTGCACATGACCATGCTTGTCCTCTGACTCTTTTTCTTCTTTGGCAAAACGGTCCATGAACTCCTGGTATTTTTTAATGCCTTTTTCTTTCAAGTGCTCCAAGGCTTTGCGATTACGCATAACCGTATTCACATATTCACGATAATCCGGCGAGCTGATGCGTTCACGAGTGCTAGGATCTTCGGTCATGGAAAGCAGGCGATCAATCTCATCGTCCAACTCCTTGGGCATGACTTCGAGCTTCTGATCTTTAACCACGCGTTGCACATAAACCGATGTCTGCAGACGCTTAATGGCTTGAGTGATCATATCCAGCTTAATTTCATCGGCCGACTTCTTGATGCTGGCCAAATAATCTTCCATGCGCCCCCCGCGATGTTCAATGTCATTTCTCAACTCTTCATACATGCGCCGTGTTTCTTCTTTAATCAAAATTTCCGGCACTTCGGTGAATGAGCTGTTCTTAACCAAAGATTCCAAAAGCTCTATTTCCGCGGCTTCCATGGCATGATGTTCATTTTCCGAAGACATGTTTTTGCGCAACAAATCGTGCAAAGCCTGCACACTCTCAACCCCCAAAGATTTGGCGAATTCATCGTCCACTTCCGGCAGCTTAATCTCATACACTTCTTTAGTATTCACTTCAAAATCGATATCTTTGCCCGCGTACACTTTTTGATAATGTTCAGCCGGAAAAGGCAAAGTAAACTTTTTCTGCTCACCTTTTTTCAAGCCAATCAGATGCTCCGCAAACTTGGGGATGTAATGCTCTTCTTGCAGATAAACTCGATAACCATTAGCTGTTCCGCCTTCCAAAATTACTCCGTCTTTGGTCATGATCAAATCCACCACCACCATGTGATTTTTGGTGGCCGGATCTTCGGTAGCCACCTCTACATGCTTCATCTTACGTAAATCCTGAATGGCTTTTTCGATCTCTTCATCTTTAACTTCCTTGATTTTAAGTTCAACAAAAGGCTCCTTAATCTCTTCAATTTTGGTAATAATAGGCATGACGGCCACGGTGCAAGTAAATTTAAGCTCTTGGCCGGGCGTCAGCTGATCGACGGATATTTCGGGTGAGCCGACGGTTTGCAACTGCTTATCCAAAACGGTTTTTACAAACCAAGCTCTAACCACGGTTTCCAAGGCATGCTGCCAAATAACCATTTCACCCACCGCATTTTTAACTTCGGCATAGGGGGCTTTACCCGGACGAAAACCGGGTATGGTTTTTTCCGTACTAATCTCCTCAACAACTTTATCAATATAAGGCTGTGCCTCTTCGGGTGTGACCGTGAATTTTAGCTCCACTTTCGAACCCGGTAAATTGGTGATAATCGGTTCCATATAAGTCCGCCCAGTTTAACCAAAATAAGCTCATATGTCAATCATGTCTCATGTAGCATGTAACAACGTACCACGTACCTAGCGTACATAGCGCGCCTAACGTCCATAACGTCTTTTTCGTCATCCTTGCGACTTGTCCCACGCAGCTTCATGACCCTCGTAGCTTCAGCGAAGTGGGAACGCGGGGATCCAGTTTATAAACTCACCCCATCCCTCTCTTAAGATTAAGAGAGGGTGAAGTCCTCGAAGGAGACTAGCTTGTTAACTGAAAGCCCCCTTGTTAAAGGGGGAATCAAAGGGGGATTAAGCCCTGACGTGGAGTGGTCGTTCGCGAACGACACTCCGTGGGACGTTATGTACGCTAAGTACGTGAGAGGACGCTAAGCACGCTATCGCTCTTATCTGATATAAAGCAACGGATTGACCCGCTTGCCGTTAACGTAAACTTCAAAATGAATATGCGGACCCGTGGAACGGCCGGTAGAGCCCATCATGGCAATCACCTGTCCGCGCTTAACCTGATCACCGGCGCTGACAAACAACTTGGAAGCATGGGCGTAACGAGTCTTCATGCCATTGGGGTGTTCAATCAAAACCTGATAGCCATAACCGCCCGAGTTCCAACCTGATATGGACACCACTCCATCCGCGGCCGCGTATAAAGGATTAGTATGATCCCCGGCAATATCCAAGCCCGTATGCCTCCAACCATAATACTGCGTAATAATACGCGCTGACGTGGGCCATAAAAGACGCGTCTTGGCAGCCTCGGGCTTTTCAACCGCGTCGCTTGGTTTTTGAACTGGATTAACCCCGGGCGCCACCTCTCTGGTTGTTCCCGGTTCTTTCAAAACATAATTGGTCGAAGCCACAGTGCGCACAGGCACAACCACTGGAGGCTCTCCGCCAGGAACAATCAACTCCATACCTACCGTTACCTTTTCATCGGGCAGATTATTCTGTTTGATAATTTCTTCTACGTCGCCGCCGTATTTTTTCGCGATGCTGGAAAGAGTTTCGCCTTTACTGACTTTAGCTAAAACACCAGAAACCGGTAAAATCTTTAAATTATCTCCAGGTCTGATGTACTGTCTTTCAGTCAGATTATTGGCCCATAAAACAGTTCCCACGTTAACGCCATGATCTCGCGCAATGGTACCCAAAGTGTCTCCGTCCTTAACCGCATAGTTCTCTACTTCCGTGCGCTTGGGCTTAACCGGAGAAGATTCTTGAGCCTGATGATCAATGGGCGCTAAAACCAAAGTACCGGGAATTTGACCGGACAACCCGCCCATCTCCTCTTCATCCATGGCCTGATAATTAAAATCTATATATGGCACGGCTTCAATTGTGCCCGGGCCAAAACGATTGGCCGTCGCAGGTTTTACATTTTCTGATAATTTTTGTTCGGTTACTATTTCAGCCGTTCCTTCTGTCATCAAAGAATACAAAATACTGCGCTTGCCAATATCTTGAGCCAAGACTTGCTTGGTCTGTACGTTAAACCAGATCGCGACTAATGAAGCCGTGACCACGGCCGCATGAAATAAATATCTATTGGTAACAAAAAATAAGATAAAACCTCTAGCCGGCAAAGCTAAGCGCTGTAATCTTAACTTGGAAAGCACGATTAGCTTGTATAACGGCAGAAAAACAAAACGTAAGATAATCTGAGCCATGGGTTTTAGGATAGCTCCTAAAACGACTACGAAAAAATACTCCAAAGCCTTTTTCAAGGCTCTTATCGCTCTAAATATCTTGATGCCTACCAGTGTCCAAAAAGGTGATGGTTGACTGTTTTGTTGTATATCGCCCCCGTATAAAGAAAGGTAAATTCCAGCCTATCTGCCATTTATTCCGCTAATATTGGCCAAAAAATTCCCGTCATTAAGTATTAAATTTGATAGTCGACTTTATTTAATGGTGACATCAACGCTAACAAAGGTTGAAGACCGTGTCAATCAAGTTATACCCACTTATGTCAGATAGTTGACATGTCTCGTAATTAATTTGCTCAACATAGCTAAATAAAGAACGCGCAAAAACATCGGGTTTAGGCTGACACCGGCACCACCACGGGCTCAGCCTTATTTTCTTGGACAGGTTTGTCTTTTTGCTTGGGATGCTCGATCGTATAGACCAAGGAAGACAACATCTTCTGAATGATGGTGTTGGTCTCTCTTAATTTTTGTATTTCTGAATCTTGCTTGGGATACAATTCCTGCAAAAGCAGCAGATAAGTTTCACATTCCGCGGAATTGCCGTTGGCATAGTTTAAGTGGCGCACAAATTCGTTTTTGTTGCGCTTGCGTTGGCCTTCCGCGATCTGAGCCGGCATGGCCACGGCCGCCCGGCATAAATGAGAGGCTACACCGTAACGATCTTCGGCCGGTACATTTTTAACTAAGGCGTAAACACATTTGGCAAAGTCAAAACTTTGTTGCCAGACTACCATGTCTCTGAATGATTGAAATGACATATTTATAGATTGATTAATTATGAAGTTTAAATACTAATTGGTTGTTTTGCGCGTTCTTTATTTAGCTATCAATGTCAGACATTTTCTATTTGTTGGCGGTACTGCAATGCTTCGGCGATATATGCCTCGCGGATCGTCTCATCACCGGCCAAGTCGGCTATGGTTTGAGCCACACGCAACAAACGAAAATACGCCCTAGCCGATAAGCCATACCTATCGGCCGCCTGGCGTAATATATTTTTGGCTTCAGTTGATAAAACCAAAAACTTTCTAACATGATCACTTCTTAATTCGGCATTGCATCCCACGCCCAAGTTGGCAGATCTGGTCGTTTGCAAATCTCTGGCCGTTTGCACTCGTTGCCTGACAACCGAAGTAGATTCTCCCTGCTCGATTTTTATTAATTCCGTGGTGGGCACGCGCGGTACACTGACTTTCAAATCTATTCTATCCAAGATTGGTCCGCTTAAACGCTTGGTATACTTTTGAATTTGGGCAGCCGTGCAAATGCAACGACGCTCCGGATCAGACGCATAACCGCAAGGGCAAGGATTCATAGCGGCCAGCAAAGTAAAACCGGCCGGAAAAACAACCGTGCCTTGAGCGCGAGAGACTGAAACATAGCCATCTTCCAGAGGCTGTCTCAAGTTTTCCAAGACCTGCCTGGAAAACTCGGGGAACTCATCCAAAAACAAGACTCCCCGATGAGCCAAAGATATCTCTCCGGGCTTGGGCACTGTGCCGCCGCCCACCAAGGCCGCGCCGCTGGCCGTATGATGAGGACACCTGAAAGGACGCGTAAAACAAAAACCATCGCGCGGCAAAACACCAGCAATGGAATGAATACGCGTTACTTCGAGCGCTTCGCCCGGGGTCAGGCAGGGCAAAATGCCCGGGAAAGCACGCGCTAACATGGTTTTACCCGATCCAGGCGGGCCATACAAAAGCACATTGTGCCCGCCCGCGGCCGCGATTTCCAAAGCGCGTTTAGCATGGGACTGGCCTTTTATTTCGCAAAAATCTAAAACCTTGGCGTTATGGACAACCGATTCCAACTTAACACTGGGCCACGGAGTCATGACCTCCCGGCCTGACAAATGTTTGACTACTTGATCTATGTTATCGGCGGCCAAAACTGTGACTCCGCCCACCAAGGCCGCTTCATTGGCATTGACCTTGGGCACAATCACGGTCCTATTCCGGCTGTTTTGGGCTGACATGGCCACTGAGAGCGCTCCCTGCACAGATCTGACCGTACCATCCAAAGCCAGCTCCCCCACCATTAGAGGCCAACCTTGATCCGGTTCCTGCAAATAATTCATGGCAGACAATATAGCGATGGCAATGGGCAAATCATAACCCGAACCACCTTTACGCAAATCAGCCGGCGCCAAATTTATGGTTATCTTGGTGTAAGGAAAAGGCAGATCAGAATGCTTCATGGCTGACCTGACTCGTTCACGAGCTTCTTGCACCGCGGCATCAGGCAAGCCCACCACGATAAAGGCCGGCAGACCATTGGAGATATCCGCTTCCACAGAAACATCTTTAGCTTCTATACCGATGAGCGCGGCAGTGGGTATGGGATGCATAATTTCGACCTTTATGAGGCTTTGATGCGGCCTCAATATACCCCTGCCATATTTTTATTCGACCAGGCAAACCAGCTGACAAAAAATAAAAACCCTCGGATTTTCCGAGTTAATTAGAACCATCATTTGTTAATAGCAATCAACAATCCCCAGTCTATTTTTTGTTTTCGGTTAAGACTCCACTTTTTATCTGGCTGTAGATATATATGATGATGCCGGCCGTAATCATGATGTCAGCCAAATTGATAACCGAAGTATTGAACAGCAAAATCCAATCGAAAACATAGCCATGTACCAAGCGATCTGTCAGATTACCCAAGGCGCCGGCCAAGATAAGAGACAATCCTATAACACCTGCCCATTGATTTTGACGCCAAACTGATAACAACGCTTTACCCACCAATGCCAAAGCCGTTAGCATTAAAAGCACTATAATATATTTAGGCAAAGGAAAATTGCCTATCAAGCCGTAATTTTTATGATCGGTCAGACTCAAAAAACCAGGCCATAAAACTCCATCATATTGCGCCCGGCTAAAATAGTATTTGCTCAACCAGTCTATAAACCATCCAAACAAAATAAACCCGATCGACAGCCCTCCAAGCACACGATTTATAGTTGATCCAAACATACGATCACCTGCAGGATTGTCTCTAACGACTATCGGCTTGGGCTCAAAATCAGGTAACATAAAAATACATCCTCTATCTTAGAGGATGTATTTCAAAAAGCCAAATTAATTACATTTCCTGCGTCAATGTTTTCTTGCAAGGAATACAGCTGGATGAAGCCGGACGAGCTTCCAATCTTTTCTCATCAATTTCTTTGTCGCAATATTTGCAAATCCCATATGTTCCTTTGTCCATGGATTCCAGGGCCTTGTTCACATCCTTCAACTCCGATTCCAAGCGCGCTTCCACTGATATCATATCAGCGTACTCGGTAATCTCAGCTGCGTTGTCTTCGTCAGAATTACTGCCCGACTCCGGGTATTCGGCATCCGGCTTATTCGGATCTTTTGAACCCAATTCATCCAGTTCCTGTTGGATTCTCAGTTTTTCTTGGACGAGCAATTCTTTAAAATGCTCGATCTTGGTCGTATCCATATTTATTGATTAGACTTAAGTATGTTCCGAATAGTCTACATAATAATAGATAAACTAGCAAGAATCGGACATGGCTACCATATAAGCCCCCAGGATGGCTGCGGTTTCCGCTCTTAAGACTAAGGGCGACAAGCTTTTGAAGATAAGACCCTTAATTTTGGCGTCATTGACTTCACTCTCAGACCACCCGCCCTCCGGACCAATAAATATCCGGGCTGTTTTGGCCTTTAATTGTGCTTTGGCAGCTGAAAAATATCCCGTATGAAAAAAATAATTCACTTCATGGCTCGAGGCATGAGCTAAAGCCGTTGGCCAATCCATAATAGGATGAATAACCGGCAGGCTGGTACGGCCTGACTGTTCGGAAGCTTCTCGGGCGATGCTTTTAAGCCGGTCAAGATTAATATTTTGTTTAACCGTGCGCTCGGTTATCAAGGGCACAATGTTTTTGATGCCAATCTCCGTGGCTTTTTGCACCACCAAAGCAAAATTTTCCTTTTTTAAGACCGCACAATATAAAAAAGTGTCGGCTTCGGGTTCATGCTCGGGTTTACGCAGGTCATGTAAACTGACTTCAATTTTATCCGAGCTTAAATAATCAATAACAGCTTCCGCCTCAAAACCTTCTTGATTAAACAAAACCAGGCTCTGACCCGGCTTAAAACGCAAGACTTTGTTCATCTGATGGCACAGATCAAGGTCTTGAATAATCAATTTTCCGGGCTTTAGTTCATCTAAAACGTAGAATCGATGTTGCTTCATAAAAATATATTGGACTAGGATACAGCAACTATCAAGTATTAAAAAGAGAGTACAAATTCAAAGAGCCACGAGACACCCTAATTTTTTAAAATATGTGGCGCCGTGGCTCCAAGCCAAGACGCGGATCCGTTTTCGTCGAGTGACAAATCCCGCGAGATGCGAGACATTAGTTTGATAGTCGCTGACAAAGGGGATACTTGCGTATTCCTGGCTTTAAGAAGACTGCTGGCTCGTCCCATTCCTGGCGTCAGCTCCGAGATCTGCATAGACCTCATAGTGGAGAGTAGCCTTAGTGGGTTGCACGCCTGGGGCGCGCTAAATTTTGCTTTTTGATTTTTGATTTCTGTTTCCCGATAGAATCGAGAGGGAACGAGACAATCCATGCGATGGATCTCCATGTGAACAGGACATGGGTGACCCATCTTTTTAGCAGTGTAAAGGTACGTTGAGGTTGTCCGGCTATGCTAGCCGCCGCTATGCGCCATTTAGGTGCATGGCTTGCCCCTCGGGCAGTCAAAAGAGGAAAAAAGATCGTACGCGCTTGGGATCAGCAAGCGACAAAAAAGAACAAATTACTGAAGGTACGATGTGCATAAGTATTATACCCTGAATCAGAGGGTTTATCAATCATCAGGGTTGGGCTAAACAAACGACCAAAAAACATGCTTTATATTAGGCAAAAATCAAATGAACACTAAAATTAAAAAAAGAAATCCACATGTGAATAATTTAATTAAAACAAAAGTTTATATATTGTTCCTGTCTGTTGATAACTAAAGATTTTAATTTGATATAACAAATGTCAGACCACGAACAAATATTTTTAAGGCTCTGTTCATCAAAGGCAGCTAATCTCTGACCCTGGCAGATCAAATCTTCGGGTCTGGAGTTAGCATAAATACCGGATAAATATGGCAGGTTGTATTTGATCGACTCAGGCTGAGTCCGGGTTGCGTATGGAGCCAGGTCAGACACCTCAAAAACTTGCACCAGATAATCATCTGGCAGTAATAAGCTGCCCACGGTCAAAGTTTGACTTACAACGCTTAACTCTGAGTCCTCTACCGGCTTAAAAGTCAAAATTAAACCATCTTCGTGTTCCCAATGCACCCAATCTTGAGCGCCAAACCTTTGTTCGCCATAAAAAGCTGTAAAATTAGCCAAATAATTATTTTTTACAGAGGATAAACTCAAATAATTGGTACTCCAGTCAGGTTCTTGACTTGAAAGCTGTTCGGGCGGAGCTTCCACCTTCCACGTTCCATTTTGGATATATCCCTGCAAAACGGGCGGCAAATCAGCTCCCTCACCCGTGTTAAGCACCTTGGCCGGCCGAATGCTCAACCAGAGCGAAGAGCCTTTATCAGACCAAGGATTGCCAAAAACCTTATAAGGAGTAGCCAACTCGACAGCTGAAGATGTGCCTTGGGACACAATCCGCCACATGTTCCAGCCCTGATCCTGATGGCCGGTAAAATCCAATACCTGAACCGCAAAAGGCGATAATTGATCGCCCGACCGATCTGTTGCCCATAAACCGACTACCGTGGGCAAAGGATAATTATGGTCTACGGCCTCCCGCCACACTGCGGGTACACCGCTGGGCATTTTATAACCGGGCGGGATAATGGCCATGACCGCGCTTTGAGCCGGCAATGGCAAAGTTGAAAAAAACCAAAACCAGATGCTTACTCCTAAAACAAGCAACCCAAAACTCCCCGCTGCTAGAGCGAGGAGCTTTGGCCACTTGTAGCGGGCGCTAAATTGACCATAAGACATTATGGGAGAGCCCGAAAAAGCGGAGTCGCGTATCAATGGTTCGTTCACAGTTTTATAGCCAACGGGTCGTGTCCTGAAGGACTTGGGGGTGTGTGATTAAAGGGTTTGGCCGGTGATCTTCTGTCAGATCCACCTGAACCACGAGGGCTATCATAGCGTTTGCCTCCAAAACCGCCTCCGCCATGCCCACCGGACGGCCTCCCGCCCGAGCGGTCGTTCCTGTCACCCTCTTTATAATCAGCTTGCGTGCGTTTGATGGATAAATTGATACGGCCCATGGAATCTATCTCATAGACTTTAACCGTTACCTCGTCTCCGATATTAACCACGTCCGTCACTTTTTCCACTCTAAAGGGCGCCATTTCACTAATATGTACCAAGCCCTCTTTGCCGGGCAAGATCTCTACAAAAGCTCCAAAATCCATAATGCGCGTCACTTTACCGGTAAAGGTCTCGCCCACTTCCACTTCGCGCGTCAGATTAAGAATCATTTGCTTGGCTTGAGCCATACCCTCTGAAGATACGGAGGTGATAAAGACACTGCCGTCATCTTCAATATCAATTTCCACGCCGGTTTTATCAATAATATCATTAATAACTTTGCCTCCGGGGCCAATAACCTCGCGAATCTTTTCCGGATTAATCTGCATGGTTTCAATGCGCGGGGCCCATTTGGAAAGTTCTGCTCTAGGGGCGGGGATGCAAGCTTCCAAAACATCCAATATATGCAAACGCGCGGTCAGAGCTTTGGCAAAAGTTTCTTTGACTACTTCCATAGGCAAACCATGAGTCTTGGTATCCATTTGAATGGCCGTTATACCTTGTCTGGTGCCGGCCACTTTAAAGTCCATACCTCCGGCGCCGTCTTCCAAATCCTGCAAATCCGTAATCACCTGCCAGCGATTATTAACCTCGTCCGAGGCCACTCCCATGGCTATACCGGCCACCGGCGCCACAATGGGGACTCCAGCATCCATCAAGGCCAAGCTCGAAGCAGTAGCCGAGCCCATGGATGAAGACCCGTTGGAACCCAAAACCTCGGAAACCACGCGAATGGTATAAGGAAAGACCTCCTTAGCCGGCAAAATGGCCAACAAGGCTCTTTCAGCTAAAGCTCCATGGCCTATTTCACGTCTGCCAGGACCGCGGTTAGGTTTGGTTTCGCTGACAGCATAACTAGGGAAATTATAATGATGGAAAAAGCGGCGGGTTGTTTGATATTCCATGGTATCAATGGTTTGTGCCAAACCAGGGCCGCCCAAAGTAACGGCTGACAGAACTTGTGTGCTGCCGCGCATAAATAAACCAGACCCATGGGTACGAGGCAATAATCCGACTTGTGTGTCCAAAGAACGCACTTCGTCCAAAGCCCGGCCATCAGCCCGGCGACCTTCGTCCAAAATCATGCGCGTGACTTCAGCTTCCACGAATCCATCCACCACTTCAGCGGCCACTTTGCGTTTATCTTTGCCGATTTCTTGCGACACCAAATAAGTTTCCAATTCGAGCTTTAATTGATAAACCGCTTTTTTACGATCAGCCTTAGTTTTCAGCGGTTCAGCAAACAGCACGCTCGCTGAACGTGTTTTTAAAAATTCCAAAGCCCGGCCATGCAGCTCTTGTCTCTCGGCCAAGGCGGTTTTTTCCTCTTCGGTTTTCGGAGTCAACAAATCAACTTTGACTTTGCCGTGCGCGGCCACCACTTGTTTAATCAAATCAATAACCGGCTGCAAATTATCCAAAGCAAATTGCACGGACTGAACGGCATCCTGCTCGCTGATCTGACCAGCACCCGCTTCCAACATGACCGTCTTATCGGCCGTGCCGGCCACCACCAAATCTAAGTCCCCTTCTTCTACTTCTTTATAGGTGGGATTCAAAATGAATTGACCCTCTTTGCGGCCCACGCGCGCGGCTGCGATCGGACCGTCCCAAGGAATGTCTGACATGGCTAAAGCACAAGACGAACCGATTAAACCCAAAATATCTCCATCATTTTCTTGATCATGACTCAAGACCGTGGAGATAACCGCCACTTCATTGCGCATGTTATCCGAAAACATGGGACGTAAAGCGCGGTCTATCAAGCGTCCGGACAAAACCGCTTCGTCAGACGGACGACCCTCGCGTTTGATAAAACGAGAGCCTTTGATACGGCCGGCTGCGTAAAATTTCTCTTCGAAGTCAACCTGCAAAGGGAAAAAATCTAAACCCTCGCGCACACCTCCCATGGTAGCCGTACATAAAACCAAGGTATCGCCATAGCGTACCGTACAAGATCCACTGGCTTGTTGAGCCAAGAGATCAACTCCGATGGTCAGCGTCCGGCCGCCCCATTCAATGGAGTATTCTTTATTCTGTTGCATATCAGAAATGACCCGCTGTCAAAAGCACATCCCGCCCTGCTTAAAACAGGGAATGATTATGTTTGAGCGGCAAATCATGTTGTTTAACTGGTCCCGAAACTCAATCCGCGCCATGCGGATCCTTGTCTCGGGGCCAATACAATAAATTATTAATGACTTGGCCATTTTGGCATAAAAAAAGCCCCCTGTCAAAGGAGCTTGAACCAATAAATTGGTTAAAAAATCTATTTGGAAAAATCCTGAATAGCCTTAACCACTTTGGAATCAGACTTTAAATCTTCGATAAACAGCACCTGCTGACGATTGATTTCCATGCGGTCTTCGGGCCCGTGCAATTCATTACCCAGCTTGATGAGTTTGATGTCTTGCTGGCTATCCAAGTTGGCAGCCCCATTAGCCATTCTGTCTGACTGCAAATAATAAATATCTGATAAAACGATATCGTTATTGCCCTTGGATTGAACAGTGCCAAAGTATACTTGGCCATTGGTTAAAAACACAGCCTGGCGCCCATAGGGCTGATAGCTTGAGCTTTTTACGTACCAAGCATAACCCCCGGCTATTAATCCGCCGGCCAGAGCCATGATAGCCAGGCCCATAAGGAATGGTTTCCAGTGAAAAAAAGGTTCGTTTTTTGACATATTGATTCTAATTATACCACATCTAAAAAGACCCGGCCTAACCGAGTCTTTTTTTAACAGTTTTATATTTCTGTCACTGTAGCTTGTTCAGGTTCGGAGACTGTTTCCTGTGCCGTAACCGGCTCTTCTTCGGCTACTGGATCTGGCTCTTGTGGAGCTTGGGTCTCTGGTTCAGGCAAAGGCTGATCAGTCGTTTCTTCCACCGGAGGTTCGCCCATCGGAGACGGCTCGGTTACTGTTTCAGGCTCCGAGGGTATGACCTCTTCCACCGGGGCCGGAACCGGGGTTATTCCGTTGGCATTGATTTGAGTCTCCAATTTGGAAGTACCCATATCTGTCATCTCAATGTCCAAAGTTGTGCCATTGCTCACAAATACTTTGGCCTCGCGATTGCCGAAAGCATGCCAGTTGAAGACTGTATCCGTATATTGAACGGGATCGATGACGATATCAAAGCCGGTCAAAGAAACATTTTCCACACCATAATCCATACGTTTGGCTCCATAAGGAGTGACGGTTACTATCGGCAATTGGTCATATGGGACTTCAAATGCAACTTGCACTCTATTTTCACCGGTTAAAATCAAGGCTTGTCCAACCGAGTCTCGGTTTAACATTACATGACCCATCACGGTTACATTGCCTTCAAAGACAGCACTGCCCACGGCCAAATCCACAACTTCCAAATTACTCTCACCGCCCTGCAGTGAAGTACCCGCTACAGATGATTGCATGTTGCTCTTATCAAATGACTCAAAGAACACGGAAATCTTTGTATGTTTTACTCCATTAATTTCAGCCGTAACATTTAACCAATCGATTGATTCAGCGGCTTTGGCCACTATGTGGCTCACGATAAATTCTCCTGAATCTTTTTGCGCATGACCCACAACATCCGAAGAGATAAGATAGTCACCGATATTGATATTCTCACCTTTATCCGCCACCCACATTTCGCCATTACCCACGGCCATAATCAAATGTGGATTGGATTCATCATAAGCTTTATTGGATTCTTGCAATGATAAGTATGCACCCATGACCTTGGAGTCATTCACGACAGCTGTTTTAGCGACTCCGTAAACAATTTCCGATTGAGGGTTATTGTGCAAATTACGATTGTCGCCGGTCAGAGACACTAACATGCCTTTGTCCAAATTTTCTTCGGTCCAAGCATAGTGGGAGCCTGTGAAAGCATTGTATGAAACCGTGGTACCGGAAACCGAGATCGTGCCTTCTTCCACACCGGCTTGGCGCAAAGAAATGATTGTGCCGTCGCTGGTAGTGCGGTCAAACACGGCTACTGTATTGCCGGATTGCGTGGCGTGAAAACGCGCGGCCGGAGCATTGGTGCCGATACCCACACGATCATTGGCGGCATCCGTAAACAATAAGTTAACCATAGTATCACCCTCGACTCTCAATCCTACTCCGGTCACACCACCTTCGTTGATAACCAGGCCTGAATTGGTAAACATACCCACGCGCGAAGCGCCGTTTCTAAATTCAATGGCACCGCCGTTACCCGTTACATTGTAGTCCCAGATCATGAGATTACTGCCGGTTGGAATATACAATCTATGGTCAACGTCACCCGTACCCTGCAAGCGCATGTAGTCATAATCAGCCGAAGCGCCCGCGGTTGTATTGCCAACATGCAATTTAGCCAACGGAACCGATTGGTCAAAGCCAATATAGCCGTTGGTAGCGTCAGCAAACAAGGAATGAGTATTGGTATCACTTTCCACGCGGAAGTCGATATTTGCCGCACTGCCATCATTAATGATAAAGCCATTGTTTAAGAATTTTCCGACTTCAGCCGTTCCATCTTTGATAACCAATGCGCCGCCGTTGCCGCTGGAATTCACATTCCAATTGGTGGCATTGCCGCCCGCTGAAAAATATATCTCACTCTGAATATCAGCATCGTTAGTAGCTTGGAATTTTAACAGCGTAACATCAGCCAAGGAGGCATCCCCGGTAATTTCCAATCTGGCGCTAGGGGCAGCTGCACCAATGCCCAAATCGCCATTAGCAGTTAAAACAAACGGCGAAGTGTCCCCAAAGGAATCGAGAATGTACAGTGAATCACCAGTGCCTGTATTACTTATTCTGACAGCTTTCCCGGAAGAAGCATGTGATAAATCTATACCATCGCCTGTGCCTAAATTGGACATGCGAATCAGATCGCCCGCACCACCGGTTTTGTTGATATTTATCGCTGACTTACCAATTGTATCTTCAATAAAGATACCCGAACCATCCGTATCATTATCAATGCGCATACCATGACTACTGACTCCATCATTGGTAATCTGAAGACCGTTTCCTCCGGCATTGGTATCGATAGTCATACCGTCATTAGCTGTATTATTATCCAATAAAAAGCCACGCCCATTGTTTTGTCTGATGTACATGCCCAAACTGGTACCCGTTTGCGCGATCACTACACCATCTCCGCCGCCGGAATTATTGTACGCAAAACCCTGGCCCGTACCGGAATAATCAATTTGGAAAGCTGTACCGTTTCCCGCTCCACTTAAGCGAACCGCACCGGCGTCAGTTGTGATTTGTCTACCCAAACCCGCACCAGCACCATCATAAGCTTCGTCCAAAGTAACATCACCATCAGCTAACAAGGCCCTCCACTCCGAATTATCCCAAAAGTACACTAAATCATCTGAAGAATTGTAAATCAATGAACCGGCCGCACTGCCTGTCAACGGGTTGGTGGGATATTGACCAAGCATTAATTCATCGCTAATTCTGGCATCGCCTGCAACATCAAATGCATAAAGCGGATTGGTAATACCTATACCGACATGCTGACTATTAGTAATAGTCATGATCATTTGATTTTGCGAGAAAAATTCCAAATTTCTTTGAAATCCAATGACCGAATTTCTATCATCAGTTGAACTGACGTACATGCTGACGTGTCCGCCGTTCAAACCGGCTTCGGCACGGAACAAATTGTTACCGGTCACTGCTCCTCCATCAATATGCAAACGATAACCCGGGGTAGATTCACCGATACCTACGTTGCCTGTTGGCGCGTCAGCCCAAAGCACACCGGTTCCATCCGCCACCATATTAAACGAACCATTAGTTGCAATTTCAAAAGACGCATAATTACCACCTCCATTGGAGGACATTCTAAGTGCTGTCGCTCCGGCATTACCAATCAAATCAAAGTAAGCATCACTATTGCCAGAATTTACGGTTAAATATGCTTCTGCGCTTGGCCTGTTAATCAAGAAATTACCCGTCGAAGTGCCCCCTGCAAATTCAATCCAATTGGTGGTGAGATTGCCGATATCCGTAACCGCCTGCAAATCACCGGCTCCGCTGCCCGTACCCGTGGCGAAAGCCACCCACTCATTACCATCCCAAAAGAACGGCGTAGACGAAGCTGTATTGTAGACTATGGAACCGGCTTGAAGGCCTGCAGCCGGCAGTAACGCGTATTGACCAAGCATTAACTCGGCGCTGACTCTGGCATCACCCACTACGTCAATACCATAAGCCGGGCTAACAGTACCAATGCCCAAACCATTGTCACTTACGTGCATCATGGTTTCGCCCCAACCTTCGGAAACAAAAGATAAATCACGCATGACTTTGATGATTGAATTTCGGTCGTCAACCGGATCCATGTACACGGAGAGAAAACCATTGTTTACTCCTGAAGAGACTTTAAAAAGATTGTCGGCGGAAACTACACCGCCAAAAATATCCATTTTATAGTTTGGATCGGTTACTCCGACTCCGACATTGCCGGTTGAGGCTTCAGCAAAAATCGCCGTTGTGCCATCGACCACAATATTTAAAGAACCATCCATTGACGTTTCCAATATAGACCAGTTTCCTCCATTGTCGGAGGACATCATCAAATCCGTCGCGCCGGCATTACCAATGAGCCTCAAATATGCATCGTCATCTACCGACCTAACCGTCAAAGTCGATCCTCCTGTTGGACGTTCTATCGTAAAATTATCTGTGCTTGTTCCTCCGGCAAATTCAATCCAATTGGTGGTAAGATTGCCGATATCCGTAACTGCCTGCAAATCACCGGCTCCGCTGCCTGTGCCTGTGGCAAAAGCGATCCATTCAGCGCCGTCCCAAAAGAACGGTGTAGATGAAGCCGTGTTGTAAACCATGGCGCCAGCTTGTAACCCAGCTAACGGATTCAAAGCATATTGACCGAGCATGAGCTGATCATTAACACGTGCGTCACCATAAACATCCAAACGGTATGCCGGTGTTGATGTCGACAAACCCACAAAAGCATTCTCATCAACTTTAATGGCATCCTGATGATTATTAACCCCCACAGTAAAGAAGTTGTTATTTAATGAAAAACCGGCGATATTGCTGGTATAATATAATGCGAAACCTTCTTCCGGGTTAAAATTAAAGACCGTGTCACCGTAAAATTGACTCAACGTATCGGCACCGCGAAATTCGAAGCGATCATATTCATCATTATTATTTGCTAAAAAATATGCGTATCCGCCCAGCGGGCTATTAATTGCCATCAACGGTTCACCCGTCGCCTGATTTATTGTCATAGCCTGGTGGCCGGCAACATCAAATCGAATAATGTCTTCGTCGGGTGATTCTTCAACTTGAATGCCCGTGTCAGAATCCGCATCCCAAATGGAATTGGCTACGCCTGCTCCGGCTAAAGCGAACCATCCCGTATTGCCGACGTCTGTGGTTTTTACATACATTTGTTGATTACTGCCAACGCCATCAGTTCTAAAATAGACACTTCCACTTTCAGCTGTCACTTTGGCTTCCGGAGTACTAGTACCAACCGACAAATGAACTTGGTTGCTAAACGACGGTCCCTGTATTCTCATATTTAATATGGGAATATTATAATTCGAGGCCATAATCCCGAACGCGCCATTGCTTTGTGTGCCCGGAATATTTAATGACATTTGGTTGGCGTCTATATAAAAACTGGAATTACGCGTACCCGCATTTTGATAGCCAAACTCAAAGGCCTGCATGGTATTATCCGTATACATGTAAGCCCCGGTTCCATTTTCCGGATCTGACGTGTTATCCGTAAAATATAAACGGCTGCCAAAATCACCAAAAGACTCCATGGTCTGCATAGCTAAACCACCCCCATTGGCACCATTCGTTAGCGCTAAAGAAGTTTCCCATTGGTCTGTACCGGGGTTAATAATCTCAACGGGCGTAGAACCATCAACCGTTAAAATCTGCCGACCGGCAGCCGCACCGCCAAAATTATAAGCATCAGCTAGCGTGCCTCCACCGGCACCGGTTCCAGTAGCAAAAGCTACCCAGTCGGCCCCATCCCAAAAATACGGGACAGAATCAGCCGTGCTGAAGACCATAGAACCGGCCTCATAACCTGCGGCCGGCAAAACCGCATATTGACCCAAAATAAATTGTTCTGCCACAGTGATGTTGGTACCCGTGGCATTTACAAAATAGGCATCGCCCGACACATTTATATCTCCCACGATAGATAAATCCGCCGTGCTGGTGCCTCCGGCAAATTCGATCCAATTAGTGGTGATGTTACCCAAGTCAGTTACTTGTTGAAAATCAAGAGCCGAAGAAGAAGCGCCAGCTCCAATCAAAGTACCATCCCAATAAAGATCCCCGCCTACATTATAAAGCGAGTTGGTGGTAACACCCGGAGCTGAAGTGGTGGCCATGCGGATACTGCCGTCATTGTTAACTACAAAAGCATCTTCCTTGGCGGTATTGCCCATGCGAATCAATTCACCGGAACCTAATTGTTTACCCCAAAGTAAAGGATCCGAGGAAAAATATTGGCATAAGGTAGCACTTTCAAACGGACATTTGGGTGTTACGCAAGTACAAGTATAATTTGAGCCCCCATCCGTACAAGTACCGCCCGCATCCACCGAACAACTCCAAGTACCGGCCAAACCTCCGACACCGGTACAAGCACCCGCGCGATAAGCTTCGCAACCATTGCCCAAGGTCACACCTGAAGCATCGCAATCATAATAACTGGTATTACATCTCACGTCGGCTACATCACAAGTTGTTCCATAATGATTATTGCCGCCCGTGGGATAAGTAGTTGTATTTTTTTGCACTTCGCACTTGGTATCTCCCGTACAATCCAAATGCGTGGTTAAACAGTCTCCGCAAGTATATGAACTAGCACCTTCATAAGCCCAGGTTCCGGCCAAACAAGTGGTTAAGCGGTTATTACCCCCTCCATAACAAGAAGCGTCGCGATTACACCAGGCCGCGCCATTGTTGTCGCAATAAGGCGAGCCTGAATCTGAAGCCGTAAAGCAGTTGATAACATAACCTCCGGTCAAGGCCGAAGCATACAGCACAGAGGAATTGGCGCTCACTCCGGGAGCTGAAATCGAACCCGTGTTGTAGCATTGCGCGATACCTGAAGAATCTCCGCACATGTTGTTGGGAGCGCAATTCTGGCCCGGAAAATTGGCCGGGTCGCTCTGCGGACAAGAAGCCGGATTGGCCACCCAATTGACCGCAGCGTTAGCCTCCGCCGGCCATAGAGCCAAGGCGGCAGTTAAGGCGAAAACCATCCCGAGTGCAAATGCCAGGATGGACTTGGTCTTAAGCTGTATGTTAGAGAAGTTCATATTTTTATTTTTGTTTTTTGTATTTTTTTGTTACATGCTACATGTTGATTACCTGCAACAACTGATTTTTCTGGTTACTTGGCAGTTATTCAGCCAGCCCATGCCTCCACCGTTAGGATCATAGGCCCAGAAAGCGCCCAAACTGGTATTGGAATTGGTGGTGTAGCCCGCACAATCATTGGAATTGGCTGTGTAGCCCGGAGGGCCTTCAGCTATCCAGCCGTAAGTCAAAGCCGCGAACAAAGCTGAAATATCAACCGATGCTACCGTGGCGATTATTTCATCAGTCCGGCAAAAGTGACTGCCCGGATATTCATTTAAACAGATATTATTAGCCGCTTGATAGCCCACCTTGCCTCCATAATTAAAAGCTCCGTCATATGAACCGGCTGTCAAACCGACAAAGACCGACGTACTGGCCGAACCAAAGGTCAACATGGAGTCGATCGCCTTTAAAGCGGCTTGCACACTGGTGGCGTTGAAGTTAGCAAATTCATCAAATGTACCGACAAGATAAGCTCCGCTTACTAAAGGATTAGTCCCAGAAGCGCTTAATCTTATTCCGTTGATCGATAACTCTCCGGTGACCTCTAAAGAAGCTGTCGACGTACCGCCGGCGAAAACAATGGAGTTCGTAGTTGAGGCACCGCGATTAGTGACGGTTTGCAAGGTGTCCATCTCAGCCGCCGTACCCGTGGCAAACGCAATCCATTGCGTGCCGTCCCAGTAATAAGGAACTAAATCAGCCGTGTTATAGATCATGGAACCGGCTTGATGACCGGTAGCCGGATTAACTGCGTATTGGCCAAGCATTAGTTGAGCGCTCAAACGTGCATCACCTAAAATATCCACTCTGTAAGCCGGAGTGGTTGTACCTACACCCAAATCACCTGCGATATAAGTTGTTCCTCCCATTAATGCCGTTCTATCGTTATTCGAGTCTAAGAATATACCCGCTAATGAAGGATCCCCCGCATAGGGATTGCCTACATTTTCGATATTAAAATATGCATTTACATATCCTCCATCCGCAAAATGAAGTTGACCCGAATTTGTTATAAACATTCTCTCCGTCCCTGACGTATTAAAACGAATATAATCCTCATCAGCCGATTCCTCAACCTGCACGCCCGTATCATGATCTTCATCCCACAATGAACTGCGCACATCTTCCGCGGTTGCGACCGTTCTCCATTGCGCGCCATCCCAGTAGTTAATAGTGGACGAACTGGTTTTATAAACCATAGCGCCAGCTTGATTGCCGCTTACAGGCAATACCGCGTATCTGCCCAGCATCAATTGCGCGCTAACACGAGCATCACCCAAAATATCAACTCTATAGGCAGGAGTATCCGTGGCAAAACCAAAATTACCCATATCGGTCATATGCAGACGCACAAAGCCGTCTTGAGTCATGCCATAAGTCGTGCTCGCGGCAAAATCAAAACCAGAACTGGAACTTCCTCCAAAAAACTTAGCGCTCTGCACACCGTTATTCTTAAAAATCAAATAGGCCGCATCTGAACCATTATTGTTATCTGAATTGATGACTATGCCCGCTTCGCGTCCAAACGCCATACCATCATCCGAATTGAGTGTCAGAATAGCATCTCCGGTAGCGCCTCCTACGATATCCAACATGCTGGACGGCGCAGTCGTGTTGATACCAACCCTGTAAGTAGTGAAATCTGCATTCAATACTCCTCTCGCATAATAATAGAGGTTAGGGTTAGCCAGGCTGACCGCGGCGATGAAACCATCTGTACGTATATCAGAGAGACCTATTTCGTCGCCCAGATTATCATTGACGATCATCACACCATCGCCCGCAGAATTACGCCAAACGGTTTGAATAGGACTGTCGGACAGAATATCTAAGGCACGAGCAGGATTATTCGTGCCGATACCCAACCTGGTGTTCACGATAAATTGACCCGTGCTGGTTCCACCGGCGAACTCAATCAGATTAGTGGTAATGTTGCCGTTATCTGTAACTTGCTGCAAATTAAGAGCTCCGAGATTTGTGCCGGTAGCAAAAGCTACCCACTCGGTACCATCCCAAAAATATGGTGTGGAAGAGGCTGTGCTATAAACCAAAGCCCCATCTTGTTCGCCAATGGCTGGCAAAACTCCAAATTGACCCAGCATGAATTGTCCGCCCAATCGTAAATCATTGGCCATATCCAATGCATATAAAGGATTGGTTATGCCAATACCTACTCTACCCAAAGAACTGACGAGCATACCGGAAACCCAAGAAGCTCCATCCCAATGATCAAAAACAATATTATCCAGAGTATCCAAACCCATTCTTGCAATATCAATAGAATCTCTTTGCATCACAACCATAGACTCACCCTGTACACCAGGAAAAAATCCGTCTCTTGATCTGATAATCAAACTTCTATCTTGGCCATTTAAGGGAGCCATTAAGGCATCATCTTGTCCAATTAATGCATTACCATAAATTGATAGATTTTCTTCAGGATTAACGTTGTTTATACCAACGTTACCCGAAGTGGCAACTGTAAAATGTTCGGCTGTGCCATAAATTCCAAAATTTTGGCCTGTATTCTGGCCAACCCACCAATTCCAATCGCCCACAGATAGCCAATCCGCATAAACTTCAGACCAATTATTGCCAAGCCCTCCCAAAAGACGTGCCCCGGGAAGATCCGGAACAATATCTCCCGTACTAGTTGCCCCCGCAAACTGGATTCTATTCGTCGTCGTATTCCCGTTATCCGTCACTTGTTGTAAATCCATGGCATACATGGTGGATGAGACGGTGGTAATGGCTGTATCCAAATCAAACAAAGCGGCTTGGACGGTGGTGGCATTGGAATTAGTAAATTCATCAAAGACACCCACCAGGTAAGCA
>JBGSVN010000002.1:0-85947 GCA_041752935.1 Patescibacteria group bacterium | reverse complement strand
GGTACTATCTGTTGCGGCAAGCCGGTTAATACCAAGGAATTAAGTATCATGGAATACAGGGTTCGATAATTTATAAAAGGCTGATTCCCCATGTCATACTTAAAGACAAAGATGCGATCACCCCATGGAATATAGGTGGTTAACAAATCAGGCCCGATTATGCCCTCATAACCGCCTTTTGATTTAAATTTCATCAATCTTGAGCTGTCAGCTTCCGGATGCCTGGCCATAAACCATTGAACCAAATCCGCCTCTTGCCCGCTATTCTCGATGGTTAAAATAAAACTTTCTCCATGACCTGTATCTATGGTTGCATCCGAACCATCCGGTTTATTCATGGTCAATGTCCAATCAGTTGGAATTAACATAGTCCAGCCAAATGAACCATTAATCTCTTTAACCAATCCACTACCCGATAATCTGGCCGGCGCTCTGCCCATGGGATTATACTGATTAAATACTTCGTTGCCATCCAAAAATCCGTCTCCGTCCGAATCCGGATTACGTGGATCTGATGTATAGATAACCTCTTCCAAATCAGTCAAACCATCTGAATCAGTATCCAAACCAGCCGGAGGCAAAGGCTCCGGTTCTTTGGGTGGCGGAGGCAAAGCTCGCGTCACCACCATGGTTTCGTTACTGCTATCTGATTCTCCTGTTTCATTACGGGCAATCACCCGATAATAATATGTTGTGCTGGCCGAAACTCCACCATCTTGAAAACTGGTGCTGTTGGGGGGCAAATCAGTCACTCTGTCGTAAATGGTTCGTTCAGCCGTCCTGCGTTCTATTTTAAAAGCCGATTCATTATTAGAAGTATCTATCCAAGACAAAGAAACGCTCTGCGGACCGGTTGAAGTGGCTGTTAAGCTGGATGGAGCGCTGGGCGGTGGCGGAGGAGGAGGTGGAGGGGGTGGCTCGGGCTGTGTAGTCGTAGGCTGAATCGCAACCGGCGGAGCCTCTGGGGCCGGAAAAAACGCGTCCTTATTCAAAAAAATAAAATAACCACCGGCCAACACCACCACTAATAAAACGACCATGACGATCATCAAAGGTAATTTACTCTTGGGCGCTTTATCCCCTCCCGTAGTCAAAGGCTCGGCCTTAATCTTAGTCTTTAAAGCGGCCCCGTAATACTGTTCAGGTATCACGTGGATTTCGGACTCTGCTTGCGGAGGAGTTACGGCTTCAGAGGCCGATTGTTGAGGTGCGTTGTTCTGCTCTTCTGCCATACATTATTTAATTAACCAACGAGGCTTGATTGATGATTATCTTTTCAAAAATAATTTCAAAATCTTTGGTATTGGCGCCGTTTAATTCATAACTGAATCGATAGACACTGTTTCCAACCAATAACCAAGCCATCATTCTCTCTTTCGAGTATACCACATTCGCGCCATTCGTATTTTTTTGCACTTGATAATCTTGGGCCGTGGAACCGGACTTTTGATTCACCACCCAATCCAATAATGACAATGAACTGGCAAAAGGCTGAGCTGAAATACTAATAGAAGCCGGCGTGCCCGTTTGCAACATTACCGACCCTTCAGCTCCGGGTTGACGATTCCAAACCGCGGGCACAATAAATTTCAAAGACCCCAAAATTTCAGTTTTCAAAGCAACTGATCGCTCAAGCTTGGCGCCGGGGACAGCCGGATCATAGCCATTCTCTATTTCGCTTAAATCCTGAAAACCATCTCCATCCGAATCCATCAACTCCGAGTTTGTCCCTAAAAGAACTTCTTCGGAGTTGGTTAAACCATCTCCATCCGAATCCATGCCCAACGGCGCTTGAATAGCCATAATTCCGTCCGACGTTTGAGCAGCTTGAGGCAAAGGAATGTTAGCGGGCGGTACGACGGTTGCTTGAGAACCGGTGCTTGAACCAACTCGTGCTATTTCATCAACCTGTTCATCAGATAAAGTTAATTCATCCATGGGCGGAGAGGTGGCATATTCAGCATAAGCCTGATCAGCCTGGGCCTGCATCAAGGCGATGGCCGCTTGGTTGGCCGCCGCCCGCTCTTCGTCCGGCGGCAAAACCGGATTTGGAATTGCTTGCTTATCATCAGGCGAAGCTGTTGCAGGAATGGTCGCGGGAGCGGAACTGTCTGAGGAGGGAGGTTTAACCGCACTTTGTGAAGAAGTAAAGGAGGAATAAATCAAATAACCACCCACTCCCAAACCAATGACCACCAAAGGGATGCCCACCCCGGCCAAAATTTTCCATAACGAGCCACTCGCAGTAGCCGAGCTGATAGGTAAAGACTTATTGTCCCCGCCAATAGCTGCTTGTATATCAGGATCTTTAATGTCCGAAAAAATATCTTCCGGTTCTTTGATCCCGGACTGATTAATGGCAGGTTGGACAGACGGTGGAGCGTCCGCCGGAGGCTTTGGCTGGTTATTTTCTACCGGTAAATTTGGTGGCGTGGAATCAAACATAGGTTTTAGGGTTTAAGGTATAATTATATACGCGTGCAGTAATGGATCTTTTTCTATTTCATAAACACTTAACCATTTAAACGCATTGCAAGACATCTGAAATATATTTTGAGGATCAACTTCATTAGCACTGAAGTAATCAGAATAGTAAATCTTGTCTTTTAAGCAGCTCGTTTCCGAGATGGATAAGCCCTCTATTATCAGTCTATATTTGTCACATTCAGAACGATTGTTCAAGCCATTAAAAACAAACTCCCCTTTTTCATCCGTAAAGACTTGACTGATAATTAATCCATTGTATTGCAGTGTTACGCGAGCATTAACTACAGGCGCAGGAGGACTCGTGAACAATGGCGGAGGACTCAAAATCTTTCCCTTGTACTGATAAGTACCCGGCTCTTCAATACACCGACCGCAACCTGACAAAGCACAATTGGAAGCACAAATAGGTTTGTCATTTGTTTGTGCCTCAAGCTTGAATATGCCGGGATATTTTTGTTCAACATTCTTGACGCACGACCAATAAGACGACAGACTTGGCCACTCATTCTGCGGCTTCCACAAAGTATCCAGCTCACCATTATCCTCATACAGACCCACCGTACCACACTCTAAAAACAATCTTAATAACAGAGTTGATTCTTCCCAGTGATAACCCGGGGTATTAAATTTTATCAAAGAAAGATTGTAATTAACCTGGGTTCCGGCGTTCAATGCATCCTGGACAATTTTTGGAACAAAGGTATTAAGCTTAGTATAGTCTATCACTCTGATAGTGTTATAAAAACTACTATTCAGAGCAAAATCATAACCCAATTGCCGGCAAGTCACGCTTGGGTCTTCTTTCATTATCTTGCATGGAGGATTAGCGCAAACAGAGCCGACAAAATCCTTGATCGAGTCCATGGAAGGAGCTAATTGTTCTGGCAGAATGTAATTCCCGCCTGGTAAAGAGGCTTGGGTTATCTCAACATTGCCATCACACTGTTCTGTTCCTTCTCTAATATCATTCCCGCAATAACCACCCGAAGCGGTCATGTTTCTACATTGCGCGGTACAATCATTGCAACTGGACTGATAAGGGGCTTTGCATACATTCTGGCCATTGTTAAGACCATTGTCGCATTCTTCCACATTCAACCTCAAATATCCGTCACCGCACACGTTCTTTTTACAATTAGGCAGACAGGCACCCAAATAAGAATTAGCCGAACCATCATCACACTCTTCATTTATCTCGTTGCCATTAGCGTCCAAGACACTATCCCTAACTCCATCGCCGCAATATTGTTGAGGCAGACAGGCGGACCAGGAGGTTTCGTATTTGCACTGATCATTCACATTACCAGGCGGATTGCACTTTCTGACATGCGCCGTATCATATTGCCTGCAAAAACCCGCATCTCTGGTGGTACTACACTGATCGTTATTGGTGCAACCGCCGTATTCTCCGCCAGCTTGGCTTAAAGCCACGCATTTTAAACCACCCGTGCAGTCTTTATCCGTATAACAAACTTGATAGTTGCTTTTGGTATTATTGGAATTGTTAAAAAAATCAGATGAGGCTAAAGTCCAAGGCGAAGCACAAACCTTGGCACCGGTTGCGCATCTTCCGACTTTAACCCCTTCACAGCTTTGCGTCTTCACATCATTCGAACAACCGCCACATAGTTCCCAGGTCCCGCTCCCACACGCTAAGGTGAAAGACCCGGACACAGGACAATCAGAGTTTGAGATGCAAGGCTGATTTTTATTATCACCGGCCGCACAAATCTTTCCGGAAGTAGTCAGTATATTACCATCACATTCTTCCAAAGCCGGATCAGGATAAACCTTGCCATCTCCGCAATAAGCAGCCTTGCTTTTGCAATCAGTGGCACAAGTATCCCCCAAAGAAATGCCAGCAATATTCAGGTAATCATAACATCCACCTTCATAAGGCAATTGGCACCAAGCTCCATTGCCACCCGGGCCAGAACCGCGGTCACAAGTTTCACCCGAGTCCAGCTGGCTATTGCCGCAATACTTGTCTATGCCGTCACAATTCACACTGCAATGCCCGTAAGTACCATTCAATAAACCATCATCACACACTTCGGTAATGTTACACGTATGTGAACCATTAGCATCTTCACAATCTTGATTGGTTTGGCAGGTGAGTCCAGCATATTGACCAGCTGAACAAACCCCGTCTATTCTGCCATTCCCGCATTGCTTATTCTCAAAACACATCGAAACTTTAGGATCGTCCACCCAGCCCAAACATGATTCGCAAACCTGAAGTTTGGTTCCATCTGCACCTCCAGGCAAATCGCAAGATGCCGGCTTGGTCTGACCAAGTTCGCAAACTTCATTTTGGCATGAGCCTCCAGGGCAATCTTCGATAACTTTACAGCCCAAACCGTTATTGCCGCCACCCACGCAGATCATACCCATAGAGCCATCTCCGCAAACACCACCCTCGGTAAATAAACCAATTTCACAGGCATCTTTATATTTAAATCTGCCCAAAGGACGGCACGAACCGGCTGGAGCAGCCACCGTGCAATTAACCGTATCCTTGGGATTGGCGCACGCTTTACAGTCATCATCGGTTTCACACCATCTGCCGGCCGATATATTTGAATCCGTATAGCAAGCTTTGACTTCTGTAGGATATTCAGGATACCACCAGTCCTTCTGATCAGTTGGATTGAGAGGACGAACTTCAAAATTAGCCGCCAACTCGAACCTCCGTCCGCCGTCGATTGAATGAAAAGAATACATTCTTGATTCTAAAGGAACACTGGGGCACCAAAACTTACGTTCGGTCACGTTCCAGCAGGTTTGAGGATCATAATCATCTTTAGGCTCGCAAGAATAAGTGCTCAACGGACAATCCGAATCCACGGTGCATGGATATTGAGTTAAGACACCGGCCACATTATCCCTGCAAAAACCGCAGGACACAAAACGGTTAATCGGATCTTTAGGAATTTCTTCATTCAAGCCCAAAGCCGGCCCCAAAGCCTCATCCCAAGACGGCCAACGAGAGTTTGTCCGTCCATATAAGTAGGTACCTTCACTTAAGCGGGGGTAATAATTATTAAGACTGTAAAAATCAAATAAAGATTGGGCCATGGTCTTAAAATCACGCAAACGCGTCATGTCCCTGCGTAATTTTTGCTTATGACTGGCGCACTCCAAACCGGGTTTTATCTTGCTGCAGTCCCAATCGGCCGCACAAACCACGGGTTTACCTTGTATCATTTGATAGCCATCAACCACTTTAGACTCAAATTCATAAGCATAGAGGTTACCGTTCAAAGCATCAACGCAAATATTGGAATTATCTTTTTCAAAATTAATATTAAAAGCCAAATTCTCAATCAATTGATCAAATATACCGGCCGTCTGATCAAACGAGTCTACATTACGTGAAATAACAAATATATTTTGATAAATATTTTTATCCGGAGAACTGGGATTGGTATTGGGGAAACTGATATAAACCGTATTGTTGTCACGCAAAGCCTCAAAACCATCTACCGTAAAAGATTGAGGGCTGCCCACAAAACCCTGCCTGGCATACCATTCCTGCAAATTATCATGGTACATGTTGGACATGATGCGGACACCGATACCATCGCTCTTATAAGCCGGATCTTTAAAGGTTAATAAATACTGACGTAAAATACCTTGAACCGAATCCACCAAGGTTGGAGGAATGAAGTTGATTTCCAACTCCGGTAATAAGCCATTGCCACCGTCCCGGCAATACATGGTTTGAAAGTTAAAATACGGACCAGCCTCAAAAATACTGCCCGCCAAAGTAGGTGAGCCCTGCATATCCCTGAATGGCACACGAGAAAGTTCCGGCCACGGATTGTCGCATATCATGACAATCACAGGCAAAGCGCCCCAAACAATTTGAGAAGAGGTCAGCTGTTCAGTGCCGCTGATGGTATTACTCGTTATTTCAATGGCCGCATTGATAATGGCCGTGCCATTATTTTCCTTGGAGCTGATCTTGGTTTCAGATACGGCACCCGAAACCAGCATAGCGCCGGAAACATCGGCCACCACCGTATTATTAGAGATCCATGTCGACCAATGCCAATCATATTCGGCCACCGGAGATATTTTTTCTATGGTGCCGTTGTTTAAAGCTAAAGCCGTAGCTCGAAAATCGTGCTCTTCATTGGCTTTAGCAAAATACGTAGGATGATCTTCGTGCAAATCTTCCACCAGAATACCGTTAATAGTACAAATATCAGCTCCAGTGGTAAATTCCCAGGTATAATTCCAAATCATTGGGACAGTATTCAAATCCCCCTTGTCCTGCAAAGCTACTACACCATCTTGAGTTTTGATACCAATACGCTTGGCTAGATCTTCATTATCAGCCAAATCGGGGTCGGCGTTAAATCTGACAATATAAGAAGTATTGGGATCCAAGGCGTTTTGCAGAGTAAATGAATAAGTCTTATTATCAACCGAAGCCCCTAATTGACCGGGAACTAAATTAGCGCACCAAACTTGGGCGTAAACCGGTTGGCCTTTAATCCAACCGATTAAACCCTTCCACTTATTGACCAGCCAATTCCAGAAACCGCCGGCCTGAGATTCCACCAAGCTCAATTTAACTGAACCCTCCGGACAATCATTGGCTTGCACAGCCTTGGCGATAATAAAGTTACCCAAAACACTGTTTTGTTGCATGGGTTCTTCAAAGGTGGCTGAAATCAACGTGTTTCGGCAAACACCCATACTGCCGTTAACCGGATAGTTGCTGACTTTCTTGGGCCTCAAATTACAACAACCATTATCATCCAAGCCGTAAGTATAGCTAGCCGGAGTATTCGGATCAGCACAATCACTTTCCTCAACGTTACCGCAACGCACTCCAAAGACGGCTTGAGTTTCAATGGACTGATATTTAATTTTTAACTGCGTGGCCATGATCTTGGTAATCGGATCAGGTGTACCCTTGCCCACTATTTCACCTATCTGTATGGGGTCTAACAAACCATTTCCATAATGAGAGCCATAAGCGCTCAGATTAGGCGGGTTGGGATTCGGACTCTCAAACAAAGGCGCCAAAATATCTGAACTGGCTTTGCTCGCTCCAGTCCCAGCCTCACAAGCTTCACCTGTTTCTATGATGCCATTACCGCACAAACTCGGATTATTATATTTCCAGGAAGAACCCTCTTTAAGACAAGCTGAGCTGCAACCATCACCGCCTAAGTGATTATAATCATCACATTCTTCACCCAAAGAACCATCAACCGTGCCATCACCGCAACAATTAATCTCTCCAGGTTGAGTACAAAAATCCGGATTTCCAAGTTTTAAACAGCTAAGCGGTTCGCACCAATCAGACACAACCCAGTTGCCACCCAAATTTACCGCCTCGCAATTCTCACCCGGCTCCAAAATACCGTTGCCACACAAAGCCGCCACCACCGCCCGCGAACCTATATGCAAACAGTTATTTGAACATCCGCTTTGGCCATTCTCACCTCCTTGGTCGCAATCTTCGCCATAACCCAAGGCTCCGTTGCCGCATTCGGACCCGGAGACAGATGAAGAGCCTAAATTCTTACAGCCCACAGAGCAGCCCAAGTAATTTCTGATTTCACATTTACCACCTTGAGCCTCACATTCAGCCTGCGTCACGTTACCGGGTTGGCCCGAAGATTCACAAGGTGTGCCGTCCGTAATAGACGAAGCCTCATTCGTGCCAAAACAACGCAGCCCCGGATCGCACATTTCTCCTTGAGTCCAATCAACCACGTAATTACCACAGGTACCGGCATTGACAACGGGTGTATTTCTCCACAAACAGGTATTAGGATCACATTTAGCATCCGTCTTATCATCACATTGCTCACCCGACCCCGAAGAAACCGGCATGATCATGCAGGGTAAACCCGCCTTGGTTATCTGAGCTTGAGGATTGCAATATTCCGTGTCAGTCGTTTCAATCAAGCTGTTGCCGCACAAAGCGACTTGGCCAAAAGCTCCCACCGCACCCGTGGCTTTACAATTGGAACTGCAGCCTTGAGGCAAGGCTCCATCCGCGTCTATGTGAGCAGGCGGGGGGAAAGGCGCGTATTTTGCGATCTGCAAATCATCCACACTCCAATCAAAAGAGCTGGTCACCAGCAGCATCTGCCCGTCTGACCGGCATTCATCCGGAGCACTGAAAATTCTGGATTGAAACAATTCTCTATCGGCAATTCTGGAAGCAATAGCCCTGGCCGGATAGACCATGATGCGTTCAGGCGAGCAATAAGCTTGTTCGCCGGTAGCCGTACGGAATTTCCATGTGAAGGTTTGAGGCAACTGCACTTGATGACTGCTGACTATGGAGCCGGGTTGTCCGCCTTTTAAACGAACCAAATAATATTTATTTTCTTGCAATACCAAAGGCGGATTATTGGGATTAAGCAGATAATCACGAGGATCTATCAAGATAAAACTATTGGTTTTAACCGTACTGGTACCAAACATCTCGCCCAAAAGATTGATGTTCGTATTGCCCGCTTCGGGCCAAGCGCTAATTTTAAACCCGTGTTTAACACTCAAATTATCCTGCGGATTAATATCGCTTTCCAGACAATTCTCGTTTTTGCATTCAAACACCTCAACATTTTCCGCGCTAATTTTTGTGGTATCCAAAGAGGTATTGAACCGGGCCCAAACATAAGCGTTCAAACAAGCCGTATCGCAATTGGGTGAGTAATCAATAATCGTTGGAACCAAGTATTTGATATATAAATCAGCCACACCTTCCACCGAAGAGACAACTTCTTGTGCTAATACATTAACCGGCGGGTTGGAAGCTTCTTGATCTCCGGCCTGAACCCTTTGTTTACATGATACGTACGTTTGCCCGTTATAAATAGTGGTATTCAGGGGCAACATCATAGCAGCCAAAGAGGTGGGCAAAGACTCTCTTTCCGTGCGCCAGCTCCAATTAAAACCTTTACAGCTCAATAGATTACACACTCCATCCTTAGCCGCGGGCAAAGCCTCAAAGGATTGAACGCCTCCGCCTTCAACCGCCGCTGAATAAGGCGATAAATATACAAAAGACAGGTCGCACAGATTCGTATTGTTACGAGTTTGAAATCTAAAGCAATAACCAGAATCAGGTTCAGCGCAAGACGCGTTCAAAGCCATTTTATCCCCGTATTGGCCAAAACTTCTTATTTGATCAGATACGTAAACTTCATATAAGGCCGAAGTCTGTAAAGTATCAGCCGGCTCAAAAGTGACATAATCATAGCAATCCGGCGCCTCGGGCGGAGCTGAACAATCCACATTACCGTTAATATGAATGGTTGTTTTATTGAAATCCGTAAAAGCTACGTCCTCTCTGGTCTGGCAAGGATCCACGCCCGCGCCCGTACAGCGTTTTAAGCTGAATCTCGGACGGAGGTCTGAAACACTGCCTTCGATGGGCATGTTGAACATTATGCCTATCTTGGCCTGATCAACACATACTTGATCGCCTCCACTCTGGCGCAGCCAAGGGGTGGGGGACGGAGGTATCTTGTCTCCGGATTGAGGATTTAAATTGCAGTATTCCAACACCCTGGGCGCGCGCGGAACAATACCCGTGGTCATCTGCCAGCCATACATGGCCGAAAAAGAAGCTGATGGGCATTTACCGTCTGCGCACGAACCATTCGGACAACAAATTTGCTGCGCCGAACAAATACCCGAATCATCCCGGCAATCACCGACCAAAAACTGAACCTCATTGGATTGAGGCAGATTGTTTTTCTGCAAATACACCGGACCGGTTGCAGCCGTCGACGGAACCACCACATCCACCTGATTATTATCCCAAGCATTATAAGTATTCACGATGGCCGCCGGACTAAAAACCACCTGATCGCCAGCTACTTGGTCAGCCCCGAACCTTTCACCCACCATTTGAACCACAGTGCCGGTTGGCCCGCCGGTCGGATTAATCTTACAAATACCCGGACCTAAAACATTATTAGAAAATAAGAAGTCAACTCGATTAGAAGTTTTACCATCCTTATTCCGCTGTATATATACTCTAAAATTTGGATTACTGCCGACGTTCAAAGGATTTATGGGATTGCCCTGCGTATCCAACATGGTTGGAACCTTGACCACTACCTGCGTATCAGTCCACAGACCGTTACCGCAGGCGGGCGGAAAATTGGTATCCGCATTTATTTCGGCATTGGTGGCCAAATCAACAAATTTAACCAAACCCTGTTCCCACCCTAATCTTTGACCCACGATAGTTAAATATTGACCCGTAGGACCATAATCCGGAGTGAGAGCCGAAATAAAAGGTTCAGCCTGCGGAGGTTCAGCCTCCAATTGAAAGGGGACCCCGTTGGAAAGCACCGTGCCATCAGCATTTTTAAGACCCACCCAATACCAACCCGCGTATAAAGCTGGGACATTAAAACCAACCGTATCATTACTCCATTGAGTGGTACCTAATAAAGTATTAGCGCCAAAACCAACCACCCGGCCGGCCGGCGCGGTTCCAAAGCCCGCACCCAACAATTTAGCCGGTATTCCACCTTTGCCGCTTTCAGGATCTATAGCACATATACCGGGGCGCTCAACATCATTCACCTCAAAATCAGGCAAAAGCGGACCCGGATCTTGATCTGTTTGATCTGACAATTGACTATTGGCATTGTAAACCGCAATCGGGCCGGAACCAGCGCCAGCCGGTACTTCCACCAAAATATAATTATCACGCCATGTTTTTACACCTAGAGCCAAGCAAGATTGCGGACCATAAGCCTCCAAGGCCGGGGGACCCATAAAAGTAGTTGTTCCCGTGTCCCCAAAATTCGCCCCCCAAATAGACACGAAGCTGCCGTCTTTTCCGCTGGTCGGACTTATATTGGTGATAATAGGCTGTTCGGCGCACACTCCATTCAAACACACTCCGCTCGCGCATTGAGCACTGCTATTACAAGCCCCTCCGGTGCAAGCTAAACAATCTGCTCCTCCGCAATCCACTTCAACCTCATCCGCGTCCTGAACATTGTTGCAACAATGGTCGCTCAAAACCGTCAGATGCAGTGATTTGGAACCCGTATTGCTGTCTATATCCGTAGCTCTGACTGAAATCAAATAAGGTTGCTTAAGCACTTTACCAACTGTTGACCAATCCGAAGCTGAACTGAATTCCTTGGGCGTGGGAGTGCTACTTGGTCCGTCAGAACCCCAAACCGTACCATCTTCCAGCCATTCCATAATAGATACTCCAAAGTTATCCACAGCTGTAGCCGGAATTTGCACCGATGGCACATCATCACAAAAAGCCTGATAATCATACAATCCGGTAATGGTTACATTGGGCGGATCAGAATCCATCTGATCCCCTATGTAAAACTGAAAATCGCAGGCCGGATATAACCCTCCACAGGACAAAGATTCGTCAGTAGCCGAAGTCAAATCATCTTTATCCACAGACACTGAATACAGTGTATTTATTGCAAAACACTTTTGATTAGGATCTTGGACACAATCATCTTGGGGCGTAAAACGTATCCAAGTAGCTCCGCTGTTCATAACCGACCATTGGCCGGCCACGGGTTGACCGCCTTCGTCGGTAACACTGATATAATTCGTCCAATTTTGAATGACCGCGGAATTTATTTCTTGCGTGAAAGTAATGTCTATCTTGGCATTCGTGTTATAGGGCTTAGTGTCATCTCCTTGAGGAGTGGCTGACGCAATTCTAAACGGAGCCGAACCCGCGCCTGGACCAAAACAGTTCGGACCCACGCAACCGCCCGGCCCGGTCCCGGTAGTACCGCCTCCATCTTGAGTAGCTTGAAGCAATACATTGATTACATAATAAGCAATGGCCCACGCGGACAGTATGATTACCAAGCCGATTAAGGCATTACGAATTATTTTTTGCGCATTCTGCACTTTAGCTTGGTCCCCGCCCGAAGTCATCCATAAAAAACCGGCATACAAAATCATGCCCAATAAAATTATACCCAAAAAACCCAAAACAACATTAATGATATTGGCCGCCATGGTGCGCGGATCAGCGCCTGATAATTTTATGGTCTGGCCAACCTCGGCCAAGCCCGCATCCGCTTGTGCGTAAGCCGGACTTAAAAGGCCCAGGCCGGTGAAGCAGGCCAATGAAATCACTAAGATACAAAACAAACGCTTGATACTCATGGAGTTTTAATAAAATTACAATACTCCCCGCCCTGTTCAACATTATTACAATAATTGGAGTTCGGAGGCGTGGCCATGCGCTTGATGCCCTGATCCAATCTGGCGGCCGGATTGTAACAATTCTGATAGACGTTCATCACATAATGACGAACATACGGATCATACCAATTAAGTGTGCTGCCGGGAGGATCTCCTGGCTTGGGAATATCGGATGATTGATAAGGACGATGGTAAATACTCACCAAGCTTTGAGCATGGCTGGTAGTGGATGTAGCTTCTTGTCCGTTATCATCTATATTCTTCATCTTGGAATAAAACCACCAGGTATCTACATCATCCTCTTGAGGACCCTCGGTATAGATTCTGAAACTCTTAGAGTTGACCGTATAACCCAAAATTACGCCATTCATGTTGTTCGGGTCAGACAACCAATAAACATCCACGTTTTTATCCAATTCAATTTGATCGGACAAAACATCCGGATCTACCATTTTGATAAACGGAGGATCTCTTTCTATGGCCGCGTTAGTCTGAAAAGCAAAAGGCGGAGAATTGATGGATGGATAATCGTCAGCCCCTCCAGCCGGATCGCCTAAAGGACCGGTAGCCAAACCGTCCGCATCACCATCCAAAGAATTAAAAGCCATATCCACCGCACCGTTAAAGATACCTGTCTCAAAACCGGCGGCCAGCGCTGATTGATTATCCAGCAAAGAAGCGGCTTTAATCACGCCGTTGATGGTTTTGGAGGCTGGCAGGCAATACATTTTTACCAAACATGAATTCAATCCGCATTCATCAGTCGTGATAAACTCCACTGTCCGGTAACCATTGGAAAGCCGGAATTCACCGTCTATTTGAGTTGGGTTTACCCCGGCATCGCTTTGGAATATTTGTAAATTCTGAAATCCCCCGCCAGTGTAAATCCCAGCCACACTGCCCGGAAACATGGGTTCGTTAAAATTTATTTGCACCACGATATTGCGGCCATATACACCGCCTGAAATGGGAATAATGGATTGAACGCGCGGCGGAGTATTATCCACCTGGGTTGAAACTTCAAAGCTCCAGGCATAACCATCTGAAAAATTGCCTTGAAAAATCTTGGTGCCCGAAGCGTTCATAATATCATTCTCCAATTTCACCTCATACCAAGTGGACTTGGTCGAATTACCCAATAGTTCAGCGGGCTTGATCATAACCGTATGACCGTCTTCAGATAAAGCGGCCAGAGCTTGGTCGGGTAATAAGTTTTGATTATTATTAGCTTCTGGATGTATCAAAAAATTGGTGGCATTTAATTCGCCGGAAGTTGGATTGCCGGCCGTCCAGCCATTGATGACGGATGCCGGATCTATTTTATCCACAAAGGTAATCACAATGGCCGTATTGCGCGGCACGCCCATTTGCCCGGGTTCGGGATAATGATATTCCAAAATCTGTCCGTTACCCAAGCCTCCGCTATTGCCCCACTGCGCCAATCCACCGTTCTGACCTCCACCTCCGGTCACACTTCCCCAGATACCGCTGTCTCCGGTCAACCAACCTAAAATAAAATTTACAATAATAAAAGAAAAAGCGATCAACAATAGACCTATCACCGCGTTCCTGATTCTGGTAATCGCTGATTTTACTTTATCTGGATCGCCCCCGGCCGTCATGTATTGATAACCGGAATAAAGTAACAAGGCTAAAAAGATTATGCCTACCGTGCTTAAGGCGATGTAAATAAGCCGGCCAATAATGGTAGGCAAATCCGTGGTGGTTTGAGCCAAACCCGCAGCTTCAGCCGTCTCCCCTACTACAACTTGGCTTTCATCTAATTGAGCATTAGCTGGATTAACCAATGAAGCACCCATCAAACAACCAAAACTTAATACCGCGCACCACAAAATAGCCTTTCCGTAAAGGTTTCTGATATTAAAGCGGATACGGCATTTCTCCAGCATGGAAAGAGAAGCCAAACAAAAAATAAAAAATGAAAAGATCGCCCTCCTAAAAATCCTATTTTTCAGACATCAGTCTTTGGACGATCGTACGGACAGTATTACCGTCAGCACGGCCGGCCACGACTTTCATAGCCAAACCCATCACCTTGCCTAAATCAGCGGGCGAAGCGGCGCCCGATTCTTGCATGGCTTGTTTACAGATTGCTTCCACTTCTTCCAAAGGCATGGCCGGGGGAAGATATTTTTCTAAAATACCTATCTCCCCGGTCTGTCTTTCCACCAAGTCCATGCGCCCGGCTCCCGTAAAATCGGCCAGAGCATCTTTACCTTGTTTGATCATGGTACGGATGACAGCCTGACCCTCTTCTTCGGTCAACGGGTGCATGAGATCTATTTGCTTATTCTTTAAATTACTGCGCATTAAACGAAGCACGGATAAATCCAGCTCTTGCTTGTCTTTCATGGCCTGCTTAAGGTCATGTTCAATGCGTTCAAATAAACTCATGTTTAAGCTTTATAGTTTCGACGCGGACTTTCTTCTTTTAATTGTCCGGTCTTAAGCATGTATTCGTACTGCTGTTTTTTGGTTTCGCGACGCAAAGCACTTTCGCGTGTTTTATTGCGATTGGTTTTACCGTCATGAAAACGATGTTTTCTAGCTTCTATGGTAATTCCACCCTGTTGGATACGCCTTTGAAAACGTCTCAACAAAGAATCAAAAGTTTCACCTTTTTTTCGCTTGACTTCAGCCATGTAAAAACACTCCTTTCTTAATAAAGATTAGTTTCCCCAAATTCGGGGCTGTTGATAGCATACGATACACGCAACTATGCGTCAATAGAGCCTAATTCGAGCTTTTAACTTCTTCTTGATGCTGCAGCATCTTTTTCTGTATTTCGTGTACCACTTTACGCCCATCAACAATCTCTTGGGTCCCGGCGTCCATATCCCTGATGATAACCGTGCCATCTAAAACCTCTTTTTGCCCTACGATCAACGTCCATCTGGCACCCAAACGATTAGCCGCTTCCATCTGTGATTTGATTGATCCCTTGGCAAAAGATTCAGCCGAACTAATGCCGGCCAAGCGTAATTCCTCAAAGATAGCCAAGGCTCTTTTTCTGCCTTGTTCACCCAGCTGAGCCACAAAAACATCGGTCCGCTTTTTATCCACGGGCAAATTCATGGATTTTAATTTGGAGACAATCCTTTCAATTCCCATGGCGAAACCGGCCGCCGGGGTATGCTGGCCTCCGAGCAATTCCATGAGTCCGTCATATCTGCCGCCGCCGCCGTAAGCATTTTGCCCATGTTCAGATTCTTCGTTGGTGGCATCAAATAATTCAAAAACCGTGTTCGTATAATAATCCAAACCTCGCACCAAAAAAGGATCCAGCTGATACGGCACTCCCACTTCATCCAGATACTCCAACACGCGCATAAAATGATTCTTGGAGGCTTCGTCCAGCCAGTCCACGATCTGAGGCGCTTCGGCCGTCATTTCTTGAATGACCGGATCCTTGGAATCCAACAACCTTAAAGGGTTTTTCAGCAACCGCTTCTTATCATCCTCGGACATGCGGCTGCGCTTTGGCCTAAAATAAGCCAGCAAGGCATTGCGGTAGTTGGCGCGACATTCGGCTGTGCCAATGGAATTGATTTTAACCGTGGCCTCAATGCCCAATTCTTTCAACAGCAACCAAGACATTAAAACCAACTGTGCATCTATGACTGCATCTTCTTCGCCTAAAATTTCGCATCCAAACTGAAAAAACTGACGATACCGGCCAGATTGCGGCCTTTCATGTCTAAAAAACGGGCCCCAATACCACAGCTTAACCGGTTGCGGCAAGCTGACCATGCCATGATGGATGTAAGCTCTGCAGATGCCGGCCGTCCCCTCGGGTTTCATACTCACGTTATCGCCACCCGTGGTCTCGAAACTGTACATTTCTTTTTCCACGATGTCCGTCTGCTTGCCCACTCCGCGCACAAACAAGGCTGTGTCTTCAAGCACCGGAGTCTCGATTCTTTCTAGCCCGTAAGCATCACACAAAGCGGCCGCCTTATCAAAAATCATACGCCAATACATCTGCTCTGAAGGCAGAATGTCGCGCATACCCCTAACCAAGCCGATCGGCTGTGAGACTTTTTTGGATGGAGAATCCTTTTTCGCGGAAGCACCTGCGGTTTTTTTTACGGTTGCCATAAATTACTGCTATCAAAAATTATAATTCGGTGGTGAAAATATTTTCCAACGGTCAAACGGCCAACCGCGCACCCAAACGCGACCCACAACCACATCTTCTGAAATGGGTCCAAAATACCTGGAGTCCAAACTCGAAGCTCGATTATCTCCCAAGACAAAATATTCGTTGGCTTTTAAAGTCTCTCGGCGTGTTTGCGCCGTATAGATATCGTCCAAATAGGCCCTCTCATCCAAGACAATGCCGTTGGGATAGTCGTCATTGTAAACTTTGACTTGACCATCGATTATCTCAACGGTTTCACCAGGTAAAGCAATAACTCTTTTTATGAAATAATTTTTCGGATCATTGGGATAATGAAAAACTACTATATCTCCTCTATTCGGTTCTTTAAACCTATAACTCAATTCATCAATAATCAAATACTCATGATCAAAAAAATTAGGCTCCATGGAAGCACCCTTAACATAAAAAGGCTGGACCAAAAAATATCTGACCGGAATGATAATAGCTAATGAGATGGCCACCACCTGCACCAACTCCAAAAAAAACTTTAAAGCTGCCTTGGAGGAAGAAGGAGATACATCACCATCACTTTGATTGTTTTGCCTTAAAATAGACATAAATAACTTAATTGGCTATTAGCCTTGGTTAAGCCATGTTATACAAAAACAAGCGCTTTGTCCATGACCCCCGGCCAAACCCGAGATCTACCACGCGTCCGAGGTTAAAACAATAACTTTTTTCCATAATCTGCTCAACGACCTGCGATAAGAATACTCATACCAAAGGATCTCCAACCGGGCCGCACTCTCGGAAACAAATAAAGCTACAAAAGCCAAAACCCCCAGCATTAAGCCATTAGAAAAAGCCGCTTGGCTCAATAATACCCATAACCCTACTGCTAAGGATCCCATGCCCAATCCATAAATACGCAACATGGCTAATCTTTCTTGCTTGATGGCTTGCCTTACTATTCCGCCATCGTATTGTCTGACCTTGCCCAAAGAAACCAAAATCTTTTGCTTGTCTACCGCCTTCTTCAGATAAAATACAATCTGATACAGCCTGAACAGAACCAGAGACAATCCCAAAGCCAAGCCCGATAAAAAGAAAGTCTGAGTCAATAAGAGATAATAAGCCAAAAAAGCCAACAGCGGAGCTGAAATAAAAAATAGCCACTTTATCCAAACTCTATCTTGTTTCCATCTCGCGGTGCGCAAACCGTTATTCATGAGCCAATCTCTGAGCATCAAAAACAGGTTAATCAACAACACGCCAATCGGAAACATCATCACCGGCGAAAAGATAGACGTAGCATGCGACGCGAACGCGATCAGCAGACATGAAACAACCATCGGTCCCAGCGGTAAATTCAGCGGATCAAAAAAACGACGCAGCCGGCACCAAGCCATATGTACAGATAAGGGTGCCAAGTCAGCATTCATGTCACTGATGACCCGCGTATCCAAACCCGACAAATCTTTGCCCGGTTGGCTCATTATTTTTATATTCTGATGATTATCTCTGTAATCTTTAATGGTCTGCAATTCATGCTGTAAATCAACTCCCTGCCGGCCAGCTTGATCCAGTTCAGCCTCCGACCAAACCGGATTTTCTTCGTGTAAGATAAATCGCTCCAGCCAAGAAAAAATCAACCCGTTTTGCGTGGCATGAGCAATATGGCCGACCGATCGTCTGACACTGGCCGGTACATCAGTACTGGTGGAAAGACCCAAAGCAAAACCTGACTCCAACAATTCACGCACCTTATCTTGTCTGGAAGGACGCAAATAAATCAAATAACGCAATTCAGGAGATAATTTTTTATAATCAGACAAAACATTTGGATCACTAATAACAATCCAGTCTTCGCCGGACCGGCCTGTTGAGCGGCTCTTTTCCAAGATACTCTTCCACCCATCTAACACAGCTTTGAGCATGCGCTGATTATAACATGATAACCCGTCTTCGCTAAACTCATGGAACGTGTTAATTTATTCTCATGCGCGATATTCTAAACATTCTGCATGAGACCATCATCCAACCAAAAGAAGCCGGCCTTTTGCTGGCTCATGTATTAAAAAAAGACCAAGCTTTTATCAAAGCCCACCCCGAATTCAAACTATCGCCCGTACAGCGGCTGAATTTTAAAACCCTGGAAAAACGACGCTCTCAAAATGAACCCATGGCCTATATCCTAAAAACACAGCCCTTTTACGGACAAGAATTCATGGTTAACCAACATACCTTAATACCCAGGCCGGAAACCGAATATCTGGTAGAAATTATTAAACATAATCTAAAAAGCAATTCACAAAAAAAATTGATCCTTGAAGTGGGAACGGGCAGCGGATGCTTGGGCATAACTCTTAAGCTCCAAATACCCGATGCCACAGTCATAGCTTCCGACATTTCTCGTCGAGCTTTGAACGTAGCCCGCAAAAACGCCCGGAGCCTAGGCGCTGAAGTCACCTTGGTAGAAGATGACTTATTAGGCGACAAACTTCAATCAAAAATACACCAGACCCTAAAAAGAACCTGCTTCGATTCGATTGTTTTAGTCGGCAACTTGCCTTATCTGCCAACGAATTACAAAAAATATATGCTGCCCGATGTTCTACGCTACGAACCAAGCACGGCTTTATTTGCTGGATCCGACGGACTCAAACTGATTAAAAAACTATTGATTCAAATATCCAAGCTGGAGCCGGCATCGATGATTAAATCCATCTATTTGGAAATCGATCCTTCTCAACCTAAAAAGCTGGCTAAAATCGTCAATAAATTATTCCCTGCCGGCCAAATGCAAATCCTGCCCGATCTTAGCGGTCAAAAAAGATATCTCATCATTACTTCTTAATCCTTTTGCGAGACAGCCATTCTTCACGCAAAATACTGAACACATAATCGTCATAAAAACGTCCGTCCAGTTCATGGTGTTGCCGTAAAACGGCATCCCGGTGAAAACCCATTTTTTTCAATAATCCGACGGCCGCCTGATTGAACTCACCTGTTTGTCCGTAAAGCTTGTTCAAATCCGTGGTGGCAAACAAATGATCCAAACAATCAGCCGCCATCCGCCGACCATATCCGCGGCCTCTAAATTCGGGGTCGATCATGATGCCAAATTCAGCCGATCGATTACGTGGATTAAAATCAAACACATCAAATTTTCCCACGGGTTTTTTAAGGCCGTCCGCCAAATAAACCAGCCTGACAACCTTGCCGGAAGACGGCACGTGACGACCGTTTTTTACCGGACGACAAGTTCTTTCTTCCATACGCCCAACCGATCCCCAAGCTTTAATCATCTCCAAATCTCTCTTGGTAGCTCGCCTTATACGCATATTTCAACTATTTATTAGCTGACTTTGATATCCGCTCCCAATTTTTGCAGTTTACCGATTATGTCTTCATAGCCGCGTTCAATGATTTCCACGCCCGTGACTCTTGATTCGCCTTTGGCCATCAACGAAGCCAGCAAATAGGAAAAACCGGCTCGCAAATCCGGGATACGGACATCCGCGGCCACGAGCGGTGTAGGACCGGATACAATGCAAGAATGCATGAAATTTTTATGTTTAAAACGACAGTTCTTACTACCCAAACAATCAGAATGCAATTGAATATGCGCCCCCATTTTAATCAGTGTTTCCGTATAACCAAATCTGTCTTCAAAAATAGTCTCATGCACAATCGACACTCCTTTGGCCTGGGTTAAAAGCATCACAAAAGGCTGTTGCCAGTCAGTCATAAACCCGGGATGAGTATCGGTTTCCAGCACTACCGGCTGATAGTTATCAGCCGAGCCAAACAAGATACCGTCTTGTTCCACTTTAAACGGCACTCCTACTCTGCGGATGGCATTCAAAAATGAAAGCATGTCATCCTGTCTCGCATGTTTAACGAAAATGGAACCCCTAGTCAGAGCTGCGGCAATTCCAAAGGATGCGGCCTCAATTCTATCCGGTAAAACCGTATGTTCGGCTCCATGCAAATTATCCACGCCCTCTATCACCCAAGCTCTATTGGTATCCAAATGAATAATCGCTCCCATGGATTGCAATAATTTCGCGGTATCCATGATCTCGGGTTCCACGGCCGCATTCGCGATCACGGTCGTGCCCTTGGCTTTAACCGCAGCTAATATAAGGTTCTCCGTGGCGCCCACGGATGGAAAACTCAATTCAATCATGGCCGCTTTAAGACGCTTGGCCCGTGCCACAAAATAGCCACCATCGTTACTGATATCCGCACCCATTTGCACCAAACCGTCCAAATGAATGTTGACCGGCCGAGGACCAATCTGACAACCACCCAAAGCCGGTATCCTAGCTTCCCCAAAGCGATGCAACAACGGTCCTAAGAGCAAGATGGGAATCCTGTTTTTTCTACTCAAAGCTTCAGCCACCTCGCTGGTCTTTAGAGATCGTGCATCTATGACAGCTCGATTATTTGCAAATTCCACTCCTACACCCAACTCTCTCAACATATCCAAAGTCGCTCTAACATCTCCTATATCAGGCACATTGTTCAAAACAACCGGCTCATCAGCCAAAAGAGCAGCCACCAGCTGCTTAGTAGCCGCGTTCTTAGCACCGCTGATCGCCACCTCTCCGCCTAAAGAGCGGCCGCCTTTCACCAAATAGGCACGACCATCTTCAAATGCAGCTTCATCTTTCTGTGAAATAGATTTTTTACTGTTTTTCATAATTAACTCAAACTCATTCAATGTTCTCGGATGACAAATCAACTTTAGGCATAAAATCAGCCCTGGTAATAACTTCGATCCAAGTCGTTCCGCGAGCCATAACCATAGGCAAGCCATCAACTGTCTCAAAAGATATATGCTCACCAGCCGTCCGTTTCCATTGTGCGTCCGCCTGCTGGCCATGATTAAAAAGCATAGCCCTGCCCGAACCAGTGGTCCTGATGTACAAACGCCCAATCTCGTCTAAGACTCTCTGTTCGGTTAAAATCACAGCCACGTTTTTGGTTGTCACCACCGATTCGTCAGCATCTTTAAAAACCCGCCCGCCTTGATAACGCGTATACAAATCCGTTTCTTCATCATACTTCCATTCCAAAGTGTAAGAACCGCCATAAGGAATTTGAATGGCCCGATAATTACCTTTAACTACTTCCGACCCTGGTTCCTCGTACGACCACATCTTAATTCTGCTGGCTGACCACTCATTGGAGACGACGGCACGAGTCATTAATTCATGGCTGGTATAGGTATTGTGCGGAGCAAATCTTTGTTCCGATCTCCAAAAATAACGACTCTGCGAAAATTCATCTAAATTTTTAAAATCAAGCAAACCCTTGATACGATTCAAGGATTCAGGGCTCCCTCCCACATGCGCATAAACAGCATTTAATGAATCGGCCCACTCCACAAAATAAGGCCTGGCACTGCGCACCGGGCCGATATTTTCAACCGTCGTGGTAGCGTCAAACACGGCCATCAAACGAGTAATTCCGCCCTCAACCGGAGCCTCATAAACCAAGCTGGCCTTGGATATGCCTGATAAAGGCCTGGCTTGGGGATGCATCTCCACCATAACCGCGTAAGGCATCAATTCAGCTTGATCAGGAGATACTAAAACACCGTCGAGCGACCTGCCTACCAAGCCATTATAGTCAGCAATGGACCCGGTAGAAGTAACGGCAAAAGACTGATCATTGGTCTGATCATCTTTTTTCTCAGTCAGAGCGTATTTCAATAACAAACCGCTGATTAAAACAACTAAAAAAGCCCCACCTAAAAGATAGGGCCAATACTTTTTTATGATTTTTACCGGATCTGACTGATTATTTTTAATCAACTTATCCTCCATGTTGATTTTAAGTTCATTTTTCGGGTTCTTCCGCCGCTTTATCTTGCAATTCCTTCTTCTCTTCAGCTTCCGTCTTAACCGCAGTCACATCACCCACATCAGCAGCCTCCATCTCTTTGATCTGCTCTTCGGTCAACGGTGCTTCAATCGTAGCAATGGCGTCTTCCGGATCATGCGTGGCGGACACACCCTTGGGCAGTTTTAAAGATCCAACAGTAATCATGTCATCAAAAGTCACCAAGGCTGATAAATCAACTTCAACTTGCTTTGGCAGATCACCCGGCAAACACTCGACTTCCAAGGTATCCAAAGATTTTACCAAGGTTCCACCCAGGGCTTTGACGGCGGGCGAATCCCCCACGTAAACCAAAGGCACAGGCACGATGACGGTTTCATCCATTCTCACTTGCCTAAAATCAACATGAATAGGCTGCATGGTAATGGGATTAACTTGTACTTCGCCAATCAGAGCTTTAACCGACTGTTCTTGATCAACATCCAAATCAAACAACATCGAATGTCTCACATCTCTGAAGAGTTTAAAAAAATCATTGGCCGAAATAAATAAATTCCGATTGGGGATTTCTCTGCCGTAAACTACAGCCTTAATCATGCCATGCTCTTTGGTTGTGGCGGCCGACTCTTTTTTATCACGCAATTGCGCTTTAATCATGCTGGTCATAATGTTTTTTAAGTGCCTGAATATTAGGCTAACTTGCCTGAAATGTCAAGCAATCGACGACAGAGCTCCCGGCTTTCGGCCAAAATCAATCTATGTGCGTCTATGCACTCTTCGGCGCTGACCGGCTCATATTCAGCTAAACGCACAGCATCCACACCCGAAGTATCGGTTACCAAGCCCAAAGAACTAACCCCGGCCGAAGACTCAATAACATATGCCAATAAACCATGTCCGCAAGACTGACAAGCTGAGTGATATAACCTGGCATGCAGCATCTCTTCTACCAATTTCACCTCTTCTTTAGCGTAAAGAGAGTGGCAGATCGGACAATGCGTCAACAAAGGATAAAAACTGGAGTTATGCATTCACATAATCTATCCTCAAAACACATTCGGGTCAACGTTCGGAAATTTTACCATGCCCATACAAAGCCGCGCTTTGAGCTATGCCAACCGCCATATAACCTGCCACCAAAGACGAGGCCGCGGCCGATGAAAAATGCAAAGGAATACCAGTAACCGGCATAATACCCATATTCATGCCTGCATTAATCAAAACATGCATGCCAAACATGCCGACAATCGTACCGCAATAAATACCCACAAAGGGATCATCCGAACCTCTGCCAATCAACAACAAACGAATCAGCAAAACTCCAAATAAACCCAAAATCAAAGAAATGCCCACAAAACCCAATTCTTCGCCGATAACAGCGAACATGAAATCAGTTGATGCTGCTGGCAAAAAACGCAAACGCGACTGACTGCCCTCACCCACGCCCTTACCCCAAACCCCACCCGAACCTAAGGCTGTCTGCGCTTGAATGACGTTATAACCGGCTCCCAAAGGATCAGATTGAGGGTCAACAAAAGCCAACAACCTATCTCGTTGATACGGCTTTAAACCATATTGCCATAAACCCACAGACGCGATTACTCCCACTAAAAGCAACAACAGCCAAGCTTTCCAACGCAACCCCGCAAAAGCCACGGCCACCAACCACATGGCCACCAGCACCATAGCCGAACCAAAATCAGGTTGCAGTAAAACCGGCACTACATAGCCGAAGAGTGCTAACAAACTCCCAAAAAAAGTCACCCAATTAAGTTTTTGATACAAATGACGTGCAAAATATGAAGCCAAAAAAACAGCAAAAACTACTTTAGCAACTTCCACAGGCTGAATGGATATTGATCCAAACCTGAACCAACCCTGCGTGCCGCGCACTGTCACCCCGAAAACCAATACTCCAATCAATATAGTCAAACCAAATATATATATTACAGACCACAAACTCTTCAGCTGTCTGTAATCGATGATGGCCAAAAAAAATAAAAATAAAAAACCCATAGCAAAAGCCATGATCTGTTTTCTGAATTGAACCAAGGAAACTACTTCGTAAGACGCTCCGATGCTATAAACCATTAATAAACCAATGACCGTCAAAGCTAAAAGAGCCCCCAACAGGATCCAATCTATTTTCCAAAGCACATCAAACCAAAGACGTCGCATGCCTCAACCTTAAGGGTTGGAATCCAAAAAGTAAACTCGAACAAAATCAAGGTGTCAATCTTTCGGACGGAAGATAGACGTTGGCATCCAAAAGATTAACCATGGGAATTATTTCCGTTTGAGTTACACCCGTAATTTCATCAAACCAATAAACTTCGATCGGACGGACCTCTCCTGGTTTCAAATCCCTGATATTAATCCGATTGATAGCTACCACCGTGTTACCTCTTTTCAATTTTATGACATAGTCAATGGACCAATAACCAAAAGCTCCGTTGTTAACCACATCGAAAGTGGTCCGGCTCAAGCGTTGCCCCTCGGTTACAGCAGCCAGATCATACCTCACATGTTCAGTGGTTACGCCGGCAAAACGTTTGCGGATAAATTCACTGTAATTATTCTCCACTTCACTGGGTATTACCCTGTGCCAACGCATATTTTCCACAATCAATTGAGCATTGCGTCCACCCGGTTGTTTGGGCTTCCAACCCAGTTCGGTCAATGTGGTTTGAGAATCAGGCAAAACAAAGCCCTGCTTGGGCGGAGTATGTTCTCCAGAAACGTTGAATTTATAGGTAAATTCCGCCCACCACTGTTCGTTGGCGTTTTCCAAATCCACAAACACATCTAACCGATCTTCAGTGGTCGCAAAAACCAAAACTTGTGATGTATTAATACTTCTGGGCCTGTCCTGCTCTATCCTGTCCAGTGTCTGTTGGTTCTCGGCAATATCCAAAGTAATACGTGACTCCTTGGGATAAGATATGGCGTAAGCATCAATCACAAACCAAAAAATATATCCCCAAACCAATACATTGGCCGTGATTAAACCCGTACGGAACCAAAAATTAATTTTTATTTTATTCCTTATCCACCAATTAGCAGCCTTTAAATCACCCTCCGTAAAACCCGAATATGTTTCCATATATCATCAGTATATCATTTATTGGAATCAACCGCATTTAACAGGTTTATACTTCCCATTTCAATTTAGCTTCGAGAAACAACCCGTCCCGCACAATCACTTCCCAAACACTGCCCATGGGCAAGTGTACATCATGAATCTCGGTAAACGACCGTCTATTGATATCTAAAATCGCAGAAGCCAAGGTCTCGCGATGTGACACCAGCAAAAACGAATCATCGTCTGATGAAAATTTGATTTCACGCATCACGGACAGAGCCCGATCAGCCGCCTGTTGATGCGGCTCCATTCCGTCCATGACCATAGGCTCAGCATAATAACCTGACAATCTATCAAAATCTTTAATCTTTTTGCCTTCCCATAAATCGTTGCTCCATTCAGTCAAACGTTCATCAAGCCTTAAAGACGCACCGGTGACAGAGGCGACTATCTGGGCCGTTTCCACGGTTCTTTCCAGGGGAGAACTTATGATGGAGCTCAACCGGATACGGGCTTGCACAAAATTTTTTGCCACTTTTTTTACCTGGAGCAGACCCTCCTCACTCAAATGAAAGTCCGGCAAATCCCCATACATGATCTCCTCTGGATTATGCACCCGGCCGTGTCGCATCAAATAAATAACCGGCATATTTTAGACATTATGACGCATGGGAGACCGAACGTCCAACAGATGTCCCCCTTGATTAATTATCAATAATCTGTATACTGATGAATACGGTCCGGAATCAACGGATCGTCTGGCGTATCGCAGATACTGCAGCAGCATCCTCCTCCTCACGAAATAAGCAGCCAAGCGATACGCGTCCCGCTCCCCCTGGAGTGGGCTTTTTGTTTTAAGCCGGCCTTATACGGGTTGACATTTTTACTTGATACAAACCGTTTTTTTTGTTAATATTGCTCGGCATTTATATGGCTAAAAACACCCCCAAAAACAATTACGGTGCCGAACAGATATCCGTCCTGGAAGGCCTGGATCCGGTTCGCAAACGGCCGGGCATGTACATCGGATCTACGGGTCCGGAAGGTCTGCACCACCTAATTTGGGAAGTAGTGGACAACTGTTTTGACGAAGCCATGGCCGGGTACGCCGATGAAATAACCATCATCTTAAACGATAATGGCACGGTCTCGGTCAAAGACAATGGACGCGGCATTCCGGTAGACATCCACAAGCAATATAAGGTTTCAGCTTTGGAATTAGTACTCACCAAACTGCATGCCGGTGGTAAATTCGGCGGCGAAGGCAGCGGTTATAAAATTTCTGGAGGTTTGCACGGTGTGGGCGTATCCGTGGTCAATGCTTTGTCCGAATACCTGGAAGCGCGTGTCGAAAGAGATGGATCGGTCTGGGCTCAAGAATACGCTTATGGTAAACCGACCAATAAAGTCAAAGCGGTGGGCAAAAGCAAAAATCACGGAACCACCATCACCTTTAAGCCGGATGCCGGTATTTTTACGGCCACGGAATTCGACATTAAATACATCATCGATCGTTTGCGTCAGCAATGTTATCTGACCAAAGGTATAAAGGTTACGATTATTGACGCCAGACAAAAAAATCTCCCCCAGGTATACGCTTTCTTCTTCGAGGGCGGCGTGGCTTCTTATGTCCGCCACCTCAATCATTCCAAACAAATCAAGCACGAAAATATTTTTTATATTTCAAGACAAGCGGAAAGCGTGATGGTGGAGGTAGGCATTCAATACTCGGATGATTTCAAGGAGACTTTGTTCGCCTTTGCCAACAACATTTATAATCCGGAAGGCGGAACCCATGTTATGGGTTTTCGCTCGGCTTTGACGCGCGTGCTTAATAATTACGCTCGAAGCAAAAACATCATTAAAGAAAAGGATGATAATCTAAGCGGTGAAGATGTACGCGAAGGTTTAACCGCTGTTATTTCGGTTAAAATTCCGGAACCTCAATTCGAAGGCCAAACCAAAGCCAAGCTCGGCAATCCGGACGTGCGCACGGCCGTTGAATCCATCATGAACGAAACCTTTGCCGTTTATCTGGAAGAGCACCCTAAAGACGCGGAGGCTATCTTAAGCAAATGCGTTTTAGCCCAAAGAGCCAGAGCCGCGGCACGTGCCGCACGCGACACCGTCATTCGCAAAGGAGCCTTGGAGGGCTTGACCCTGCCCGGTAAACTGGCCGACTGCTCAAGCAAAGACCCTAAAGAATCCGAACTGTTCATTGTGGAGGGAGATTCGGCCGGTGGCTCAGCCAAACAAGGACGCGATCGCGAACATCAAGCCATCTTGCCGTTACGCGGTAAAATATTGAACGTCGAAAGAGCGCGTTTGGATAAAATGATCGCTAACGAACAAATCAAAAATCTGGTTATTGCCATGGGTACGGGTATCGGCGAAAACATGGACCTGGATAAATTGCGCTATGATCGAATCGTAATCATGACCGACGCCGATGTTGACGGCGCTCACATCAGAACTCTGTTATTGACCTTGTTTTATCGTTATTTCCACTCCATGATCACCGAAGGCCATGTCTACATAGCTCAACCGCCTCTCTTCCGTGTCTCCATGGGCAAAGATATGCGCTATGCTTTCAGTGAAGAAGAGCGCGATAAACACATTGCCGAATTATTGAAGATAAAAGAAGAAAGAAAGAAAAATAAGGGCAAAAACGCCAAGGTGGTCGAAGAAGATGAGGAGGTTGAAGAAAACGAAGAGCAAAGCGAAGAGGCTGCGGAAGGAACCGGCAAAATACCCGGCATCGGCATCCAGCGCTACAAAGGTTTGGGCGAAATGAACCCCGAACAATTGTGGGATACTACTATGAATCCAAAAACACGCATGATGAAGCAAGTGACTATTACGGACGCAGCCGAAGCCGACGAAACATTTGATATTCTGATGGGTACAGAAGTCGCACCGCGCAAAAGATTTATTCAAACTCATGCCAAAACCGCTAACGTTGATATATAAAAAAGCAGTTCCCTTTCTTAGGAACCGCCTGAAGGAGTCCAAAGGCGATGAATCGGAAGATCACAGATGCTTAAACAAACCGCACTTGCGGCAAACCCGCCGAAACCCAGCCGGTTTGCCAATTAAGCCGCTAAACCTTTCCTCATACTCATGGTCGCATTTTTTGGCACACTGCGGACAGATATCCCAAGCGCACCGATCAGGGTCACTCATAGCCGAACTGCAACGAGGGCAATAACCCCCGGTCAAAATCACGGCCCCCTCATCCGGCAGCTGGATCAAGGCGTTAACCGTCAGACTGCCGGCCATGGCCGCCGCATAGCGCGCCCGTGTCAGAACCGCAATATTCTCATCGGTTTCAGTTCGCAAGGTAATAACCCCGATATCCGGTTCATAGCAACTGAGTGAGAAATCCTGCTCAACCTTGGACCAAGTCCCCAACTCCTCTTTTGAGTACAAACGCAGGCCCGTGATCAAGCCATCAGCGCGCGTTTCATGACCGCAATAATACAAGCGTTGACCCTTCTTCAACCTCCAAGCCAAGGAGATGAAAAAAGAGGCTTCCGCGTCAGTGGCACTATAGCAGCTAAAACAACCCTGTTTTTCCAAAATGTACATGTTCATCGCCTCCTGGCGAATTTTTAACAGCCATACCAAAAACAGTCAACAGCAGTTGATTTTTTAGTTTTAACTAAATCAGCTATCTTACAATCTTTTTTAAGCTGTTTATGGTCGCGCCCAAAGTAGACAAGAAAATTATAAATACAATAACCCATCCTAAAAATGGTATGGCGGCAATAATTGTAATTAATGACACACCCGATAAAATAGCTTTCCAATCCACTAACCAATTACGCTTTTTATCTACTAATTTCATGATCCAAGTACCCAAGACTATTCCAGAGACTACTTTAGAGATCATTATGGTTATAGCGTAAACCGTTATCCCCATAAAACCCAAAGGCGCCCCAAAGATGGTCACCAGCAACAAGATACAGGCCACGGGCGCAACTACCAGCCAGACAAAACCCCAGCCCAATTGCCCCGCAAAATTGTTCAGTGACAGTTCTACAATTTGCGTAATACCTTGCTTGAAAAAATAAAACAGAACAAAGGCCGCAACCAAGCCGCATAAAAGCGTAAAAATTAACCAACTAAAATAAAAAGCTCCAAAACTCCCCTTGCCATTTTTATAGGCGGCGGTTTTTTCCGCACGCTCAACCTTATGATATTCGACTCCCGCACCGATGGTCGCGCCCTCTGCAATACTTGCCTCTTTGACTGAATTATAAACCAATTTACCGGCAATTTTTGCATCCGGACCCACTTTTACATTATCCGCCCATAGCATAGAGCTATTACCGATTTCCCCTCTAATAGACACTTCTCCGCCAGAAGCCACAACATTGCCGGCCACCTTGCCATCGATAACCAAATTACCGGCTCCCGTGTAAACATCACCTTTCACTTCAGCTCCTTCTAAGATAGTGACCATGGCCCCGGCTATAAAGAGGTCTCCTTCTATGGTCCCGCTGATTAACACCTGACTGCCGGTTACACGCACATCATCCCCAACATTGCCGGAAATAGTCACCATGGCCCCGGCCGCAAAAAGATCTTGAGCCACGTCTCCGGAAACACGCACGTTAGCCCCAGCCAAAAAAGCGTCCCCCGGTAAATTAGTATCGATAGAGACATCATTGGCGGCCGCATAAACATCCCCATTAACACTATCAGAGGATGAAATGCTAATTATTTCTCCGGCTTTAAACTCTGCCGCTTTAACCGGTGTTGCAAAAAGCGACACCATGCCTAAAATGACAGCGCTGATTAAAAAATATCTCATATACATAGGATTACTTGTTATTTTTCTTATAACCAAGCTTAATAGACTTAAATTGATAAATTGAATCTTTTATTAAAAACAAAGTCATCGCTCCTATAAAGGTACAAGAGGCTACAATTAAAAACAAGGTGTCAAAGCCGTATTTATCAGCAATAAAACCACCTAAAGCAGCTGTACTGGCCATGCCCAAACCGGTAACCACGTCATAAAGGCTCCACTCAAACGCTTCCCTCCCCTTATCAACATGGTGAGAGAACAGGGTTCGCCATCCAGGATAAGTTAAAGCAGACGCAAAGCCCAAAAAAAACTGAGCTAAATACAAATGAAATACGCTATTAATGAATATATACATCAAATATGCGGCTGACATTAAGGCCGTACCCAAAAAAAACTGTATAAAAGTCATCTTTTTCTGATTTTGTTTTATCAATAAACAAGCCAATGGGTATTTCAAAAATTGATTTTGAGATTAAAAAAATGGCCGAAGCGATGCCCACCACTTCTATCGAACCCTGTACTTTATCTGTTACAAAAATTGCAAAAACAGGAGCTAACAATTGATATGAAGACCAAATAATGTAATCCGAAAAGATCATGATTTTAACTACCCAGTTTATTTTTAAATGTTTAAAACTATGTAAGACTAATCGCGAATTCATATAATTATTTTTGTTTAGTCAGTAAAAAGTACAAGCCTAGAAATATGCAAACCGGTATACCCATGATAGCCACCAGCCCCAACCCGCCCAAACCAATATTCATCCACTGTATTACTCCGGTTAGATCGGTTGAAGTATCGGCATAAGAACTAAAAAAATATGTTAATAGAGCCCAGAGATTTAATACTAAAAAAATTAATAATAAAGGAATAAATAAAATACCTATTCCAAAAAGCAATCTTTTAGTGCCCAACATATCCATAGTTTACCACTTTTATAAGATATAGAAAGAAAAAACCACTCTTAATAAGTGGAAGAAGTAACTACAACAGCTAAAGCTGTCTGTTTAGTGGACGGGCGCATGAGCCAAAGAAACAGCACGGCTATCAAGAGCAGCCCACCGGTTACAGACCAGATGGACAGAATTTTTTCCTCCCCATCGGGCAGAGAGCGAGAAAAATACCAAACTCCGGCCAAGATTACCGTATTGCCCATGCGTCCCAAGAAAGAGTGCAAGGATCCGTAGGTGGCGCGAAAATTACTTTCGATGCGGCGTTGCACAAAGACATCGGCCAAGGGCATGTAAGCCCCTCGGCCAACTTCGTGCACCACCACCATCAGCAATGGCAGGTACAAGCCGCCGCACTGGCCGATGGCCGCATAGCTGACGGCCGTCAACAATAACATGCCGAGCATGGCGCCAGCTTCCCTGCCACGCACGAAAGACAGACGCTTAATGATGACGCCCGCCAAAGCGCAAGACCCGTAAATCATAATCCAGATCCAGCCCAAGGAGCCGCCCTGCAGGCGCCCATCAAAAAACTGGCTCCAGAAATGATTGAACGGATTGATGAAGCCCAGGCTCATAGCCACAGCCACAGCCCAAATAAGCGCCGGGCTAAGCCTAAGGGCTGACACGCTGGCCTTAAGAGCCTGCCATTCGGTTAAGCGTTTTTTAGGCTCACCTTGAGAGCCCAAGCAAACCATGGCCACCGCAAAACCCGCCAGCATAAACACCCCGCCCACAAACCAGCCTAAGCGATAGCCCCAGTACTGCGCCAGAAGGTCGCTTAAAAAACCTCCGACCAAGGCTGCCCCCGCACTCCAGATCGCGTTTTGTGCGTAGACATTTTTCAATTCATGCGCCAAGCCGCGAGCCTCCAAAGCATCAACCAGCCAAGCCTGTTCAGCTCCGGACAGAAAGGCTAAGGCCACGGCTATCAGCATCTCCGCGCCTAAAGCCGACCAAAAGCCTTGAGCCAAGCCATACCCGCCGATGCTGAGGCTCAATAACAGAAAACCAACCTTGATCGACCAAGCCCTGCTCTTACCGTCCGCCAGCATGCCAGTGGGTAATTCGGACAAAATCAGAGTTAGCCAGAACAAGGAGTTCAGGGCCGAAATCTGATCCTGCTTAATGCCGATATCGCGCAAAAACAAAGAGTAGATGGTGGCATGGCAGCCCATACCCAAACCCCTAAGCGCGCTGATCAGCAAGTAGGCCTTTCCGGGGTGCCAATCACGTTGTTTAGGTGAAAAGAACATGCTCTCTCTCCTTGCGCCAAGACCCAAAAAGGCTCGGGGTGATTCCCGAGCCTCTGCGAATTCCGATTATTTGTGCGCTTACGCCCCAATGGCGCCAAGCCGCTGATCAGAATCCATACAAGCCCGAGAAACAAAAAGCCCGTCAATGACACCGCGGTCATAGGCTTTTTGAGACATCGGAAAAGTATGGCAATTCATATTATTTTTAAGCTAATACAGACCAAGCAAAATGTCAAGGCTTACAGATCCAGGGCTGCCAAGGCTCCTTCCATGACAGCGTCCGTCACCCTGCGGGGTTTAAGTGCATCTCCCACTATTTTAACGGTTTTAACCAAATAACGCAGTCTTTGACCCAAGCCGCTATTGGAAACAGAACCCAAACACATAACCACCGTATCAGCGCTTAGATTACTTTTACCTTGCGGTCCGGTAACCAAAACACCCTCCGGGGTAATTTTTAAAACTCGAGTCTGAGGCAAAAGTAAGACCTTCAACTTTTCCAGGCGTTGCAACAGCAAAAATCTTTCATCAATCGGAGATTCCAAGGCAATATTTTCGGACATTTCGACCAAAGTAACCGGATGATTTCTTACAGCTAACAACTCGGCGGTCTGTGCCCCCATACAACCGCCGCCAACTACCACCACCCGGCCCTTAACCTCGGCCCCGCTCTCGAACACATCCCGTGCCATAACCACATTCGCATTTTCTATGCCCGGTATTTTTGGAATCATGGTCGATGAACCCATGGCTGCAATAACAGCATCATATTTACCTGATTTGGCCTCTTCGAGCCCGAATTCATGTTCCAAATTCACTTCTACTTTAAGCCTTTTCAACTCCTGAACCAAATATTTCCGCAATAAATCCCAATCCTCCCGGTGAGGAGCTAAGGCTGCGGCCGGCAATTGGCCTCCCAAGCACTTACCAGATTCAAACAAGACTACTTTATGCCCGCGCATAGCTGCTGTTCTGGCGGCTGACAAACCAGCCGGACCGCCTCCGACCACAGCCACTTTTTTCTTTTCCTTTAATGGAAGATTGAACTCAGCTTCGCGTCCGCACTCCGGATTAACCGTACACCACACGTCCTGCTGAGCAAACAAACGGCTGATACAGCCTTGATTGCAGGCCACGCAATGATTAATCTCTTTTAATTTTCCGGCCTTAGCCTTAAGCGGCCAATCCGGATCAGCCAACAAAGAACGTCCAATGGCTACAAAATCCGCTTCCCCGTTCTTCAAAGCTTTTTCAGCTAAATCCGGCGTTCTGATCTTACCCACAGTAATAACCGGAATTTTAACCGATTCCTTAATCTCTTTAGCCAAGGGCAATAACACGCCATCCGGAATGGCCATGGGAGGAATCAACTTTCCTTGGGTGTAGGAACCATAATTTCCCGAGCTGATATGCAGGGCGTCCACCCCCATCGTTTCCAAGTCACGACCAATTTTAACCACATCTTTAATGGTCAGCCCTCCTTCCACCCACTCTTCTCCGGATAAACGCACGATCACCGGAAAATCCTGGCCTACAGCTTGTCTGACAGCTTCATAAACTTCTTTTAAAAACCTAAACCTTTTTTCTTCATCTCCGCCGTAGGCGTCTTTCCTAGTATTTGAAAAAGGCGATAAAAATTGAGCCACTAAATAGCCATGAGCTCCATGGATCTCCACAAAATCCAGGCCCGCTTTCTGGGCTCGTGACGCAGCCTTGGCAAAATCTTTAACCAATTTCTTAATCTCATCGATTTTTAATGACCGAGGCATCTCTTGCATAACCGGGCACGGGATAGCTGATGGGGCAACCGGTTTTTTGCCGGATATTTTGGACACGGTTTGCCGGCCGGCGTGGTAAAGCTGTATGCCAATAGCCGCCTTGTGCTCGTGCACCTTGGCAGCCAATTTCTTCAAACCCGGCACACAAGCATCCGAATGGACACCCAGCCCATTCACAAAACCCTTGCCTTCAGGGTTTACATAGCTGGCCTCCAATATCAACAGACCTGTTCCGCCTTGGGCTATACGCTCGATATGATCCGAGTAACGCCCGGTTACCAAGCCCTTGGCATCCGCGTAATTCCTGACCATGGGCGGCATCACCAGCCGATTTTTTAATTTTAATTTCCCTATTCGGCCGGCAGAAAAAAGTTTCGAATACTTCATATCACGGGTAATAATGAGATTGTAAACAACCCGTATAGTATAGGCATTAACCGCCCGATTGTCTAAAAAATTACTTTTTCAGCTTATTTATCGCCCACCACTAAACTCAAGGCCCGTCCATCTTGCCAAAAGGTCATATATCTGATATCATGCAAGCGCCCTGGGAAGGGCTTTTTAAGAACATAAATATGCTTATCTTTAATAAAATCATTGATTACCTCAGATCGGCTAAAAACGAACTCACCAAAGTAACTTGGCCCTCCAAGCAAAACACCACCCGCTATTCCGTCCTGGTGATTGTTATCAGCTTATCAGTGGCCGCTTTTTTCGGCCTGCTGGACATGGGTTTAAGCAAAGTGGTGGCCGCTTCTTTAGCTAATAAAACTGCCGTCCCGACCGAACCCATGGCCCCAACCGAGACCACGCCAGAAATTCAGACGGACGTGCCTAGTATAGATTTTGACAGCGTTACCCCTATCAGCACGCCTGACAACGAAAATCCGGACGCTGAAACCAACAACCAAGAATAATATGCCTAAACAGACCCTGGATCTCGGAAGACGCTGGTTTGCCATTCATACCTATTCCGGATACGAAGAAAACGTAGCTGAAAATCTTCAGAGACGTATAGACACACTGGGAATGAAAGATAAAATTTTCAACGTCACCGTACCCATCGAAAAAAAGATCAAGATTAAAAACGGTAAAAGAAAACTGGTGGAAGAAAAAATCTACCCGGGCTATGTGCTGGTTGAAATGATTGTGACCGATGATTCTTGGTACGTTGTGCGCAACACACCCAATGTGACCGGATTTATCGGCACGGGCACTACACCTTCCCCCTTGTCACAGGACGAAGTCAATCACTTGTTCAAACGCATCGGAACACAAGAAGAACCTGCTTACACCATCGACATTCAAATAGGTTCTCCGGTCAAAATTGGTGAAGGTCCGTTCAAGGGCTTTGAAGGCAAGGTCATAGAAATCGACGGAGCGCGCGGCAAAGTCAAAATCCTGGTTTCCATGTTCGGCCGCGAGACTCCTCTCGAGTTAGATTTTACCCAAGTTAAAAAGATATAAAATTGCGATTTCATAATCGCCATAGATGCGATGCGCTTCTCATCTCATCTTAACGATTATGAACTAAACGCACATGTAAACTGTTTGCTTAATGTTACATGTTACGTGCTACATGAATTATTATGGCTAAAAAAATTAAAACCCTTATCAAGCTTCAAATTGAAGGCGGAAAAGCCACTCCAGCCCCTCCGGTTGGTACAGCTCTCGGCCCCCATGGTTTGAATATCGCTGAATTTTGCAAAAAATTCAATGACGCCACCAAAGACAGGATGGGAGAAGTCGTCCCGTGCGTGCTCACGGTTTTCGAAGACAGGACCTATGATTTCATCCTAAAAACACCCCCGGTGCCCGAACTGCTCAAAAAGGCGGCCGGCATCAAAAAAGGCTCGGCCAAACCCTTGCAAGAAAAGATCGGCAAAGTATCACTCAAACAAATCCGTGAAATAGCCGAAAAGAAAATGCCTGACTTAAACTGCATGACAGTCGAAGCGGGCATGAGACAAGTGGAAGGCACAGCCAAGCAAATGGGCTTGGAAATCACAGCCTAAAAAACAATACCCCGGAACCGTAAGGTTCCGGGGTATTTTCTTTATTACGATAAAACGGCTATCATATATTAATGGCCATCTGGGAAATAGGTTTATCCATGTCTTTCATCTTCATTCTAATCATTGGTGTTTTACTATTACTAGGTCTATTTTATTTATTACGCGATAACAACGATGATAACCATATGTTAAACAACACCCCTAAGACGGTTTTGATTAAAACAGTCTATTTTTATGCAGTTTCATTGATTGCATTAATGATGATAGTATTTTCCACTGCTGATTTAGTTAACTTAGGCTTAAAAACCTGGATCTTCCCCAAGGCCGATCTCAACGAATACCGTGACCCACCTTGTTCAGCCATGATCATGAAGGATCCTACTATTCAAGAAACCGAAGAAATATATCAAAACCGCATCGTGCAATGCGAACAAAGCCGGATCGATGAAACCGAAGCCAGAGCTATTCGCAAACAAAGAGACGCGGTCCGCGACCTCTCTTTTCTGGCCGTGGGCATACCTCTTTTTCTATTCCACTGGATAACCATCCGAAAAGAATATAAAACAGATAAGGCTTGATGAATAAGTCCTTATTTTTAAATTTAATTTTAATCATTAACTAACTTATGAATACTTTCGAAAGCATGGCTAGTATAGAAAAAATCAATCCTGCATTTGAACGGCTTGTTTCGGTTATGGGGGGAAAAGATCATGTGGAAGGATTATCACAATTTGGACCGACCTTTATCAATAATATTAAAGAAGAAGACAGTATCTGGGTAAAAATCAAAATTAGCGATGATGTTACTGCCACTTTTAAAGTATCCAAAAAAAGCACAGAATCCCAAACGAATAAAAATGTTTACACTAATGCCAATAAACGATTTCCAGAACAAGAAAATATCGGAGAACCGGAATTCTCATTGGATCAGGTCTTAGATACTTTCCAAGAGAAGGTTGGATAGACCGATTATTGATAAACAGGCAAGCGAGCTGGATGGATCTTGACGCAAAGCTTAACTTAGCCTAAGATACGCCCATTATTCACGTGGGAGTCCCTCGAAGCTTTAGCGGAGTGGGACGAACGCCCCTCGAAGCCGAGGTTTACCACGGGGACGGGCCAAATAAGCCTTTCCTCAAACAAGCATATGGCGCACAGCAAGCGCTTTCAAGAAGTCTCCAAATTGGTAGACAAAAGCAAAAAATACAGCCCTGAAGAGGCCGTAGACTTAGCTAAAAAAACAGCCAATACCAAATTTACCGGCAGTGTTGAGCTGCACATCAGATTGGGCATTGACCCCAAAAAATCAGATCAATCGGTACGTGCCACTTTGGTTTTCCCCAATTCTATTGGTAAAACCAAAAAAATCATCGCTTTCGTAAACGCGGACAAGGAAAAGGACGCCAAGGAAGCGGGAGCTGATATAGTGGGCGGCGAAGAGCTGATTAATGAAATTACTCAAAGCGGTAAAACTGATTTTGAAGTGGCCGTGGCCACACCGGACATGATGCCTAAATTGGCTAAGCTGGCCAAAATTTTGGGACCCAAGGGCTTAATGCCCAACCCCAAAACAGATACGGTTGGTCCGAACGTTAAAAAAATGGTGGAAGATCTGAAAAAAGGCAAAGTAGCTTTTAAAAACGATGTTACCGGCATCATTCACCAAGCCATCGGCAAAACCGATCTGGACAACGCCAAATTACTGGAAAATCTCAATGCCTTGATGGAGGTTGTAAAAAAAGCCAAACCCTCATCAGCCAAAGGCGCGTATCTTAAAAGTATCACCCTGACAACCACCATGGGTCCGGGCATCCAAATAGACGCATCCGCCCTAGCCTAAATCATTTAAAAACCCTGTAACGTTCGGTACAGGGTTTTTTGACTTTCACTTAACCCGCCTTTAGACTGAACCATATATGGAATATAAATTCACGCCCGAAGAAATCAACGAACTTCGTCCTATTCCTTTAGAGGAATTAGAAAAAAATTCAACTAAATACGAATTTGACGACCAACTGTTTTACCTGACTAATGAAGGCTACGCTTACAACAGCCAAGGCGAAATGGTCACCGATGCCAGACGCCGACAAATAATTAACGAGGGGAAAATAATCAGCCAAGCCGCCTAATATGCCCAAATTAATTTTAGGCTTGGTTGGACAGGCCGGAGCCGGTAAATTTACGGCCGCGGAATGTATTAAAGACGAATATAAAATTCAAGTTTTTGTTTTTAGTGACATTCTTAAAGACATGCTCGGGCGGTTATTTATCCCGGCCAGCCGAGAAAATCTAATAGCTCTTTCCACAACCATCAGGCAAGCCTTTGGCCAAGACGCTCTTTCCAATGCCATGGAAAGACAGGTTGCGGCTTCAGAGGCTGACATTGTGATAGTGGACGGCATTAGACGCTTTGACGACATTGCTGACCTCAAAAAAAATCCGGCCTTCCATCTGATTGAAATTTGGGCCCCGCCTGAAATAAGATTTGAGAGACTTAAAAAACGCAATGAAAAACCGGGTGAAACCGAAATGACCTGGGAAGATTTTCTGCTCATGAGTCAAAAAGAAACCGAAGCCACCATCGCCGGAGTGGCCGCTCAAGCCGAAAAGAAAATGGATAACAGCCAAGACCTGCCAAGCCTGAAAAGCAAGATGCTCGAACTTATTCAGTCTTATTGAGCTTAAAATATGCAAGTTAAAATCACCCGTCTTGATCCGAACATCCCCTTACCCGCCTATCAGACTCCCGGATCCGCGGCTTTTGACTTAGCGGCCGCCAAAGAAACCATTGTCCCGCCTGAGCAATCAGCTTTAGTGCCCACCGGACTGATTATCGCGACTCCGGAAAATCACGTTTTAATGTTGGCCGCCCGTTCCAGTTTATTCAAAAAAAAGGGGCTGATGTTGGCCAACGGCATTGGAGTTGTTGACAGCGACTACCATGGCCCGAACGATCAAATCTTTATCGCTTGCTTTAACCCAGGCACCGAGCCCATCACGGTTCTAGCGGGCGAAAGAATAGCCCAAGGCATCCTCCTGCCCTGTCTTAAAGCTGAATTCATTGAAAGCTCCCCTGACGGATCAAACCGCGGAGGGTTTGGATCTACCGGCTGATCTCATACAGCACATAACATGCAGTATGAAGCAATTCTGCTGTTGATTTTTGCTACATGCTGCAGGCTATATGTTACATGTTTTTGACTGATAAATGACCATATGCCAAGGTATAGCCGATTTTGATATTAAATGGACTTTTATGCCTATCACCGACCACCCTCAAAAGGCTAAGCTTATTCAGCCTCAAGACAACTCCACACGCCGAATCTATTGGCTGAATAACATCAAAACCAAGCGTGAAAACGGAGACCTGGTTGAACTTAAGCCCACCCCGGAGCAACTGGCCGTGGCCGTGGCTAAATGCTCACGCAGTTCAACGCCTTTCGATCAAAACATCGATGATGTGAGTTTGGAAAAGGCAGCTGAATTTCATGAAAAATGGGTGGTAGGCTATGGCCATGCCTCGGTAGCCGAACATGCGGTCGCGTCCGTGGCTTTTCAAAATATCCCGCAAACCGTCATCAAGGTGCTGGAAGATGCGCGTCTGGCCTCTTTTACCGAAAAATCCTCACGCTATCAGATTTTCACGCGCGACAGAGTAGGCATCCCAAAAACCCTCTCCCAAAGCCAATTCTCGGATCAAGTTAATGAACTGTTTGACGCTTTATATAATTTATACGACGAATGCTACGCGCTCTTAACCCCTTTGTTTAAAGAAAGAGAGCCTCAAAACGACATGAGTGACGCGGCCTACGCAGCCACACTCAAAGCTTTGATTTGCGACCGGGTTCGCTATTTATTGCCAGCCTCAGCTTTAGGCTCTCTGGGTATGACAGCCAATGCCAGAGTCTGGGAGCATGTCATTAAAAAACTTTTATCATCGCAAGACCCATTAGCGCGCCAAATCGGTGAAGAAGTAAAAAGCGTGCTTAAAGGCTTTGAACATCTGGACAAAGATCAGGCCTTGAAACACTTCCCTTTGCCTACTTTATTAAAATACGCGGATCCAAACTCGTATCAAGCTCTACTCCCCGGCCGGATGCGAGAACTGGTTAACGCTTTAACGGAAGGCAAGCCTCCACGCGAGCAATCGGGTGCCACAGCCGAGCAACCTGTCATCTGTACTTTCGACGACCATCTAGCCGAACAGCGCATCGCAGCCGGACTTTTATCCAGATACGCCAAGCTTCCCATGCCGGTTGCCATGGATATATTAGCCAAAAACCATGACCAGCAAGCCGCCCTCATTAAAGCCGCAGTGGAAGACAGGGGCCCGCATGACGCTCCTTGCCGTGAGTTTGAACACGCTTGGTTCCAACACGAAATAGTCATGGATTACGGCGCCTGGCGCGATATCCAAAGACACCGCATTTGCACACAAACCAATCAACCCCTGGGCACTGATTTGGGCTATGACATCCCCCAAGAAATTACCGAAATAGGTAAAGCCAAGGATTTTGTGAGAGTGATGGAAATGGCTAAAAAACTCAACCAAGAAATACTGGACGCGGGCCTGGAAGCTGAAGCTGAATACGTGGTCCCCATGGCCTACAGACGACGCCTGTTGATCGGCTGGAATCTGCGCGAGTTGTTTCATTTTATAGAACTGCGCTCCGGAAAAAAGGGGCATCCGTCATACAGGCGCATCGCTCAAGAAGTTTGGCACGGTCTTAGCCAAACCCACCCCTTGCTTGCTTCTTTGATCCGCGTTGACTTGAGCGAAACCGGCGTCTCGACCCTGGGCGAAAAACCCAAAGGCTTTTAAAAAACGAATGCGTTTTTTAAATTAAAAATTACGAATTAAAAATTACGAATTGATCATTAATGCAGGTATCGCTACGCGATATTTAGATATATAATAAAATCTCAATATAAAATTATAATTTTTAATTCATAATTTATAATTGATATTTATTTATGATCAAACGCACCCCAAACGATGGCCTGCACATCATGGTTGAAGGCATAGACGGCTCCGGCAAATCCACCGTGCTCAAAGCCTGTCGCGAATGGGCTGAAGACCGAAAAATAGTTTTTTTTGATGCTATCGATTTCATGGAGCGCGAACAACGCCTTCCAACTCCGGAAGATTTGGGACCTGCCAATGGTTTGATATGCGCGGAACCGACTTTCTGCTGGATTGGACGTGCCATCCGTGAAGAAATAATTGCTAAACACGCCCCATCACCCCATACATCTGCTTTGTCAGGAGAGATCTTTGAACAGCGATATACGGGCTGGGAAACAGCTCAAGCCTTTGCCTTGGATAGATTAGTGCTTTTTCGCAGACTGATAATTCCATTTTTACAAAATCATCCGGAACGCATTATTTTCCAAGACCGCGGACTGGGTTCATCTTTGGCTTATCAACCATTACAGGATACAAGCTTAAGCACTGAACGCTTACTGGAATTACCGGGCAATGCCCAAACCGTGGCTTTTAACCCCACCCTGCTGTTACTCATACGCACAGAAGCTGCGGCCGCTATGGCCAGACTAGCCAAAAGAACAGACAAGCAAGATGAGGCCATCTTTGAGGAACCGGATTTTCAAACCAAACTCGTTCAAAGATTCTTGTCAGACCAAGTACTCGGTCCATTTAAACAAGCCGGTACCATTATTAGCGAAATTGACGGCAACCAAGATATGGCCGGCGTGGCTCAAAGCATCAAAACCATTCTCTCGCAAAAATTGGATTTTTTTGCTAGGATGAAAGCATAAATGTCATTAATCGACCTGTTTACCATAATATGATTGATAAAAATCAAGCGAAATCCAAATTTCGTCTAATTCTTATTTTATTGATAGTTGGATTTTTTTGGCCAATATTAGGCCTTATCTTGGGCCTAATAGCCGATCTGGCTGGCATAGGCAATACGGGTGTTATAGTTATGACCCTGACTTTTGCCTGGCTGGCTCTTTTCGTTTGGTTGTTTGTTGAATTGTGGAAAGGAGCTTTGGGCATCGGTATATCGCCTTGGGCCAGTTTGTGGGTATTTTTCCCGGTAGCAGGTATATTTTTAGTCGGCATGTTGATTTTAGAGCCCCTAAAATATATAGCGGACGATAAACCGGAAAACCAACGCCTACCCTATACTTGGTCATTAATCAAAGAAACCTGGTTGGCTTATGTTGATAATTTTAAAACCAGCCTCAAAATATCCCATTGGTTTATTTATTTGTTTACAGCGCTTGGGATTTTGACCGGCCTTACTTCATACTTTATACCCGACTGGCTACCCTGGGTGGTGTTTATCCTAATGATTCCCGTAGCCATTGGTTCGATCTGGATCAGCCTAATGCTCATAAAACAACAAATCAGCCTGGAAGATAAAGAAATGCCGGCTACAAACCTAAAAAATAACAACCGCGATCTTTTATCGTACCTCTTAATAGTCTTGTTGATTATCCTGATAGCCGGAGGACCTTTAATTTTAGCCATCACACTGGTTATAGCGCCCATATTTGCCGGCAGTTGGAATGATGTGGCCACCATGCTCCAAATGGGTGATATTGACAGCTTCTCTTCTCTCATCCCCTCTTTGGGAACAGCTGGGCTGTCCCTGATAGGCCTGGCACTTATGTTCCCAGCCTGGCTCTGGCTGATCTACAAAATCACTATTTGGAACAACTTAGCTATGCCTTTATTTGCAACCGAAAATATTAAAGGCTATAACGCACTTAAAACATGTGAAAAAATTGCCCATGGTCGTTGGTGGGGCCTGTATTGGAAAAATCACATGGCCGGCCTGATCTTTGGAAGTTACGCCTTAATGATTAGCCTGGGCATGAATGTAGCGGCCGTTATAGTGGGCATGATCTTAAAATCTTTAAATTTGGGACCGGCTGTAGCTGAAATACTGGGCAACACCTTGAACGGCGTCGTTCAAATGATCACCATGCCCTTGTTGATTCTCTTTACCCTCAAGTTATTCCGTGCTTTCCGCCGAACCTCCAATTAAATATCAAGATTCATAATTAAACTTCAAAAAAACGAAGTGATTGATTTGAATTAAACCCAAAATATGAAGCTCATACCCATCATCGGCTTGGAAATACACCTCCAGCTTAACACGCAAAGCAAAATGTTTTGTCCCTGCCCCAATCTGGATGATGGAGCTGCGCCCAATACGGCCATTTGCCCGGTCTGTACGGGCCAACCAGGAGCTTTGCCCGCTTTGAACGAAACAGCTCTGGAAAAAGGCCTTTTGGCGGGCCTGGCGCTCAACTGCCTAATACCTGACAAGAGCGCTTTTGACCGTAAAAACTACTTTTACCCAGATCTGCCCAAGGGCTATCAAATATCGCAGTTCTCCCTGCCCATCTCCTTGAACGGCTATGTGGAACTTGAAATTCCGGAAAACGTTTTGCCTGGACGAGAAAAAATTCGTATCAATATCACCCGAGCTCATCTGGAAGAGGATGCGGCCAAAAATTTCCATGCCCCGCAAGGTCTTAACGGCCGACCAGCAACCTTCGTGGACTACAACCGGGCCGGCACTCCATTGATTGAAATTGTAACCGAACCGGAAATCAGATCTGCTTCAGAAGCAAAATTTTTTTTACAGGAACTTAGGTCCATCATGCGAGCCATCAAGGTCTCAAACGCGGATATGGAAAAAGGCCAGATGCGCTGCGACGTGAACATCTCGTTAATGGAAGTGGATGAACAAGGATACCCGCTTAAACAAGTTTTAAACGCCAGAACCGAAATAAAAAACTTGAACTCTTTCAGATCGGTTGAGAGGGCTATTAATTATGAGATAACCCGCCAAACAAGCCTATTTGAATCCAACACTCCACCCACAGAAGCCACTCGAGGCTGGGACGAAGGGCAAGGCAAAACCATTGAGCAAAGAACCAAGGAGTCTTCGGCTGACTATCGATATTTTCCAGAGCCTGATTTACCGCCTCAAGATTTGGTTGAATTAAAAGAAAAAATGCTGCGTCGTTTACCTGAACTCCCGTCATCCATACGCGAAAGAATGAGCCAAGAATGGGGTTTCTCAAAAGCCAATGTTATGTTTTTCACCAATAATGATGGCTGGCAAGAATACACTGAACAAGTGATGGGCGAATTGGCCGGTTGGATAGAAGCTTCAGACAACCAATTGATCAGCGGTTCAGAGGCCTTGAACAGCCAGCAGCAAACATTTGCCAAACTGGTGGGCGGATGGCTGACCTCCAAACTGGCCGGTATCTTGATGGAAAAAAATGTCAGCCTCAAAGACTGCAATATTACGCCCGAAAATTTCGCGGAATTTATCCATTTATTGTACAAAAAAGAAATCAACAGCGCCAATGGACAAAAATTATTGCAAATGATGCACGAGACCGGGAAAGACCCTTCGGATTTAATGGAAACTTATAATCTGGGTCAGAATTTGGATGATCATGAATTATCCGCCATCGTCAAAAAAAACCTGGAGGCCAACCCGGAAAAAATTGAAGAGATTAGAAATGGCAAGTCACAAATCATTAAATGGTTTGTGGGAGTTGTGATGCGCGACACCGAAGGACGTGCTAACCCGCAACAAGCCGAAGAAGAAATACGGCGCCAACTTGATCAATAATCATTAAGCCTTCATCCATTTATCAACCAAAGCCATGGCCTGTTTTTCGGTTAAAACCCAGTTAATTTTTTTGTCTTTTCTATACCAAGTTTCTTGGCGCTTGGCATATTGATAAGTTGCTAATTTTGCTTTTGAGATGGCTTCATCCAGCATGATCTCGCCTCTTAAATACATACCCATCTCCCTGTAACCAATGGAAGTCATGGCCGGAGCCGTCCAGGCCGTGCCTTTAGCATGAACTCGGCGCACTTCTTCCGGCCAACCCTCTTCCATCATACGCATAATAGAGACGTCAATCCGTTTCCTTAACTGTTCTCTCGGCCACTGGAGACCGACCTGAAAAGCATCAATGACCGGAGGCCGCCTAAGCCTCTGTTCAGCTATTGATTTGCCAGTAAATGTACAAATTTCCAAGGCACGAATCACGCGACGAGGATTTTTGAGATCTACTACGTTGGAAGCCGTAGGATCTATTTTTAACAATAAATCCACCAGTTTATCCAAGGGTAATTTTTCAAAAGATTGTCTCAAACTTTCATTGGGCGGAACCCGTGGAATAGAAAAATTTTCTATCAAAGCCGTGGTGAACAAACCGGTTCCTCCGACAATTATCGGTAAATGCTCTCTTCTAACAATGCCTTTAATGGCCTTAACAGCCTTTTCCCGCCATTCGGCCACTGTTAAAACGGCTCTGGGTTCCAAAAAATCCATCAGATAATGAGGAATTTCCGGGTACTCTTTATCCAGATCGTCCAAGGCCTTTTCCAGCTTAGATTTTTCATTGTTATATGGAACCCTGACCAGATAACAATCATGCCCGGCGTGCTTGCCCCGACGCCCGGGAGGCTTGCCTGTACCGATGGAGAATCCTTTGTACATCTGCCGCGCGTCCGCATTAATTATTTCACCTTGGTATTTTTTAGCTATTCTCAAACTCAAACCTGTTTTGCCCGAAGAAGTCGGCCCCACGATTACAAGAACACGCGGAAAAGGCCTCTTTCCGTTGCCTTTTCCGCGCATCATTTTATCAACCATAAATTATGGAAGATCAACATTATTTTCATCCACCACTTCCACTTCCGGTCCGATTTCCGAATCAATTATGGGCTGAGATACATCTTCATTCTCAGGCAAAATATTCTGTGAAGCCATCATGCACTCTCTTTGAAAATCAGCGTCTTGTATAACCGCACAATCCACCTCCACCCCCAAAATCTCTTTATAGGCTTCCAAACAGTCCATTTTTTTGGCCGCACCGGCGCTCAGGCATAAATTTGGATCTTTGGCGGCCATGGCCTTGTCCAAATAACAAGCAAACGGCACTTGAGCTGTAGCACAGTCCATCTTAACCACCTCTTTGAGGCTGGTTGGCCGACCAATGCTCGACTGACTAAAGACCCAAAAAACCAGGCCTATCAATCCCAGTAATATCAATACTCCCACTAAAATATAAACTTTCTTTGACATAAGCTAATTATAGCATGTTTTAAATGATTTGACCCTCTAAAAGCCACCTCATCGGCTTATCAACTCTCATCTTAACCCTGGACCCGATCATATCTTCTTTGGCTCCTAAGGCCCTAATATTTTTTAATTCACCTGAAGTGCCATAAGCCCAATCTCCGTCTATCTTATCTATCAAAACATCCAAAACCTTATCTTGATAGGCCTGATTTTTACGCCAGACAGTTTCTTCCATTAAAGCTTGTAATATATCCCAACGCCGTTTCTTTTCTTCTGGATTGACATCGTCCGCAAACAAACGATGGCTCAAGGTGCCGGTCCTGGGACTATATTGAGCTGTATAAGATATATCAAAATCACATATTTGATATAAATCAACCGTCGCCTGAAAATCCTGCTCCGTTTCTCCCGGGAAACCGACAATAATATCAGTGCCCAAAGCTATGCCAGGCCGAACGCTTTTAATTTTGGTAATTTTTTCCAAATATTGTTCTCTGGTATATTTACGATTCATACGCCTCAAGACTTCGTTAGAGCCGGACTGCACCGGAAGGTGCAAATAATTCACCTGTTTGGATAAAGCCAACGCCTGTATCACCTCATCATCCATGGCTAAAGGATGAGCAGCCGTCCAATGTAAACGCTCCACCCCAACCATTTGATCAATCTCCCAAAGCAAGGCCGCAAAATGATTTTTGTAAGGATTGTGCGTACTGAATACGCCGGGATCAGAAGCTCGATACTCATTAACCGCCTGGCCAAGCAAAGTAATATCTACTACTCCCTGCTCCACGCTCTCCTGAATCTCTTGTAAGATATCGGCCGCCGGACGGTTTCTTTCCAAACCCCGAGCGTAAGGCACCACGCAATAACTGCAAAAATGATTGCAACCTGTTTGGATCGTAACATAGGCCTGATGTTTGCTTCGCCTGACAGGGCTGATCTTTAAATAATCAGTCTCCATATCCCCGCTGATCATCCACCCGGGCTTTAATTCAGCCAGCCACCTTGGCAGATTAATCATATCGGCCGTGCCAAAAAACAAATCCGCCATACTTAGCCTCCGGCGTAGTTCCCCGCTTTTATCACGACCAGCCATACAACCCGTCACCGCGATCAAGACATCCTCCCCTTTTCTCTTACGTTCGACCAAACTTTCCATTTTGCCATAAATACGCTGCTCCGCATGTTCTCTGACCGAACAAGTATTGAAAATAACCAAATTCGCCTCTTCCTCAGAAACCGATTCTTCCAGGCCGCAAGTCTTAAGTATGGCCGTCAATCTCTCCGAGTCATTAATATTCATCTGACAGCCGTAGGTCAAAATAAAATAACTCGGCGTTTTAGCCTGTGGCTCATTTTGGATCTGACCGGACGCTGACCCGGGAGCATTATCCGCAATTGCAGGGCTTAATTGTGGACTTTTCATGTGCGCGAGAGTAACATATTATTCAAACAGCGTCTACCGCATCGCTCACTTTTCACCTCAATCAAGAACTCACGGATGCACGCCCCAACCACAGTCAAAAATTAAACAAAGCGTGGTTTTATTCCTGTCTTTTTGCTCCACAAATTAGGCATATGCCAGACCATCAAAAATTAACAACCGAACAGCAAAAAGTTATCCAAGAAATCTTGCAACGTTTTAGACTTGAATCAGCTGAAATTGTCAGCCGACACCGTCAAAGAATTAAAAAAATATTGGAAGATTTGGATGCTCAGAAAGCTCAAGAAATACAAAATTTACTATCAAAAAATCCCTAAACAGGGATTTTTTGATAGTCTCTGCCCTAGTTACATTTCGTTCTCCTCAATTTCCAGCAATCTATTATATTTTTCCACACGTTCAGACCTGGAGAGCGAACCAGTTTTGATATATTCCGATCCACAGGCCACGGCCAAATCCGCAATAGTCGTGTCGTCGGTTTCTCCCGAACGATGAGAGATGCTGGTGGCAAAACCGTTTTTATGGGCCATGATAATAGCCAAAGAAGCTTCAGTCAGGGTTCCGATTTGATTGACTTTAATCAAAATGGCGTTGCACGCTTTTTCATTTATGGCTTTTTCAAGCCTGACGCGATTGGTAACCAGAAGATCATCGCCCACCACCTGTGACTTTTTTGACAAACGTGAGAATGAACCTGACCAAGCAGCCCAATCATCTTCGGCAAAAGGATCTTCAATGGAGATGAGCGAATATTTTTTTTGCCAAGCCAAATAGCGATCCAGCAATTTATCGGAAGTAAACTCGCGGCCGCCTTCGGCGCGAAAGGTGTAGACAGCTTTGGAGCTGTCGTAAAATTCGGACGCTGCCACATCGGTTGCCAAAGCCACGTCTTTACCGGGCTTGTAGCCTGCGGCTTTAATGGCTTCGTTTAGAAGATCGAAAGCCGCTTCCACGTTTTTAAACTTGGGAGCAAATCCGCCTTCATCGCCAACCGTGGTTGTCAAATCTTTTTTAGCCAAAAGCGTTTTTAAGGTTTGAAAAACTTCGGAACCCATGCGGACACGATCGCTCATTTTGCGAGCCAGAGGCACAACCATACATTCCTGAACATCTAAAGACCAATTGGCGTGCGCCCCACCGTTTAAAACATTCATCGTGGGGATGGGCAAGCCGGCCGGGCGCGGGAAGTTATAGATTTTGCGCAAAATTTGCCACAACGGTTTTTTAGCTTGCACGGCATGAGCTTGAGCACAAGCCAAAGATACAGCCAATATAGCATTGGCGCCCAGTTTCTTTTTATTGGACGTGCCGTCCAATTCAATCATCACATGATCAATATCTTTTTGGCGGCGTACGTCGATATTTTTTAGAATAGACGCGATTTTTTTGTTGACATTAGTAACCGCTTTTAGCACGCCCTTGCCGCCATAGCGCTTGCCGCCATCTCGCAATTCCCAGGCCTCATGTGAGCCAGTGGAGGCACCTGACGGTACCTTGGCCTCGGCTGTAGCTCCGGACTTCAAAGTTACCCGGCAAGCAACCGTGGGATTACCTCTGGAATCCAAGACTTCGCGCGCCTTAATCGATTGTATTAAAAAATCGTTTTTTGTGGTCATATTATTTTTTCTTAGACTTAACCGCTTTGGTCTTTAACTTGGATTTAATTTTTAAATTTTTGACGGTTTTTATTTTCTTGACCGCTCGGTCTTTTAATTTAACCAAGCTCCGCACCATCTTTTTACTCTTAGCTCGGCCTGACTTGATTACCCGATCGCCGGCCGGCCTTGAACGCGCAGACATGGGATGATACAGGGCTTCGATGCCCGGCAACTTGCCGTTGTTGGCAATAAACTCCAACAAAGATCCACCGCCCATGGAAATATGGTCAAACCAATGGCTCATACCGGTTTGCAAAGCAACGGGCACTGTCTCGCCTCCGCCCACCAGCCCATAAGCCTCACCTTTACTTCTAGCCGCCACAACCCTGCCTACCAATAAAGAACCAAAGGCAAATGGCTCGTATTCAGCTACCCCCAGGGGGCCGTTCCACAGTATGGTTTGTGCTTTTTTAATTACAGCTGACCATTGGCGCATGGTTTGCGTACCAATATCCCCAATCATGTCTTTAGCTTTAATCTGATCTACAGGCACGCATTTGGGTTTAGCTTGGTCATGAATCTTATCAGCCACCAAAACATCCACCGGCAACATTATTCTTTTGTTTTTCAACAAAAATTTGGCTTGAGCCAGGCTTTGTTTTTCCATTAAAGACTTGCCTACCTTGAGTTGTTTAGCCACCAAAAAAGGATGGGCCATGGCTCCGCCAATTAAAATGTGATCAGCTGTTTTTAACAAAGATTTGATAACCGGTATTTTAGTGCTTAGCTTGGCACCGCCAATAATGGCCACAAACGGCTTTTTGGGACGATTCAATAAATATCTGACCGCCACTACTTCGGCCATCAACTGAGGCCCGGCAAAATGCGGTAGGTAAGCCGGAATGCCGGCCACCGAACTGTGCGCTCGGTGGCAAGACGCAAAAGCATCATTAATGTAATAATCCGCTAAATCCGCATAAGCTTGAGAAAGTTTTTTATCATTTTTTTCTTCCCCGGCATAAAAACGCACATTCTCCAAAAGCAAAACATCCCCGGGTTTGGAGGCTTTTAAACTATCCTTAACCATCAATTTGCCTTCTTCCGTCAAAATATCTTCTCCACAAAACATGACCGGACAATCCAAATAAGCTTCGGCCAAGGGCAGTAAACGCACAGTTGACAGTTCTTTCTCTCGTTTAACCGGACGCCCAAGATGAGTTAATATCGCCACGATAGCTCCTTTTTTCCGTAAATCATGAACGGTTTTGACAGATTTTTCTATTTTGGCCAAATCTTCTTCCTTGGGTGCACCCTTAATCGGGATGTTCCAATCCAATCTAAGCAAAACCTTTTTACCACGTAAAGCGATACGCGAGTTTAATACAGGCAACTCTTTCATAGGTCTATATTTTAACTTAAACGCGACAAAGATGAAAGAAAAACCCTTAAACGTTAAAGTTATATTAACCCAGGCCTGACCTGAATTTTAGACCAACTCGCTTGTAGCTAGACACCTATTTCCAACACCACTATCTCTGGCGGGCATAACAGACGAGCTCGGCACAGCACCTCTCCCAAGCCCGTTGTTAAATAGACCGGAATGCCATTAACCACTTTTAAACCAGCATCCACTCGACGCCCTAACTTTGAAGGTACGAACAATGATCCCAGCCCAGGCAACCTAATTTGCCCGCCATGATTATGCCCGCAAAGCACCAAGTCAGCTTGTCCCTCAACCAAATCCAACAGCACATCCGGTTCATGACTCAGCAAAATCAAAGGCGAAGCGCAAGCTGGAGCGGGTATAATTTCTTTTTTCCCAAAGACGCAATCATCCGTACCAGCTAAGCGCAAATCCAAACCCTGACAGCGCAAAGTTAAATTTGTATTGGTCAGATCCTTAAAACCCCAATCCAGCATATTTTTTACAATCGCCCTGGGATCGTCCAAATAATCATGATTACCTAAAACAAAGTACTTGCCATATTGGCAATCAATTTCACTCAATTTCTCAAGCTTGTGTACATCAGAAGCTGAAGATACAACCAAATCACCTCCCACCAGCAGCAAATCAGCATCCATGTCTTTAACCTTGCTCAAAACGCGATCATACCATTTTTGAAGCTTATTGGTGCCCGCATGCAAATCAGCTATAAACACGGCTTTAACCCTGATCTTCGGATGCGAAGATAAATTTATTTTAAAATTAGTGACTTTAAGACGTCTCGGTTCCACCCAAATGCCATACACCAGTAAAAAAACACCAAGCGTCATGAGCGCACTCAAAATCAACCACCAACCGCCCAAATACCAACCCATCCAAGCCACCAGCAAACCAAAAATACCCAGAACCAACATGGCTATATCAATAACAATAAACGACTGATTATCTTTATTGCAATTCAAAGTCACAAACATTAACCTAGAAGAACAAACGAACTATAAGCTCTTGGCGGCTTGCAGAGCCATTTCAGCCAAACGATTGGAATAACCCCACTCATTATCATACCAAGCCAGCACCTTCACCATGTCACCATCCAAAACCTGTGTAAACTGCAAGTCCACGATCGAGGAGGCTTGATTGCCAATAAAATCAGAAGACACCAATGATTCATTCGTTACTTCCAAAATACCTTTATACACGGGATTTTTAGCGGCTTTTTTCAATACTTCATTAACCTGTTCAACTGTTGTTTTCTTTTTAATCAGAAAAGTAAAATCTGACAAAGACACGCAAGAAGTTGGTACACGGATCGAAATACCATCAAACTTTCCCTTGAGAGCCGGGATAACTTCAGTCGTTGCGATAGCCGCGCCCGTAGTGGTTGGAATAATGTTTTGAGCCGCTGACCGTGCGCGTCTTAAATCCTTATGCGGGCCATCCTGCAAGACCTGATCCGCCGTATAAGAATGGATAGTGGTCATCATGGCCTTTTTTACGCCAAAAGCACTGTGCATGATGGCGGCCACGGGTGCAATGCAATTCGTGGTGCAAGACGCGTTATTAATAATCTTGGCTTTCCGATTAATCTTTTTTTCATTTAAACCGATGACATGCGTTGGTACATATCCTCCTTTGGCCGGAGCTGATAAAACCACTCTCTTAGCACCGGCTGTGATATGCTGACTGGCACTCTTTTCGTCTGTAAAACGGCCTGTACATTCCAGCACAACATCTATCTTCATGTCTCCCCAAGGTAATTTAGTCGGATCCTTTTCGGCTAGAACCGGTATCTTCACACCTTCCACAATCAAATGTTTGGCATCATAAGAAACCTTCTTGTCCCATGTACGGTAAGTGGAATCATGTTTAAGCAAATGAGCCAAGGTCATGGAATCAGTCAAATCATTGACCGCCACCACCTTAAAACCAGCTTTTCCAAAACCGGCCTTGAAAACACCACGGCCGATACGGCCAAAACCATTAATCGCAATATTGGGCATAAATTTATTTAACTTTTAAATTTTTCTCACCACGCACAACGGGCAAGGTATTTTCCATGTCAGTTCTCGTGTATTCTGTAATAAACAAGTTTTTATCATCTCCCCAGCGCAAAGACGCTTTTCCATCCGGACCCATAAAAGTCACCTCCTCATCAGCTTTGGATCCACCCACGTCCTTGCCGGTCCAAATATCCAAAATGGTCACGTCACGAATATCTCCATTGCCATCAAAACTAGCATAAGCCGCATACTTGAAGTCAGAAGAATAGACCGCGTCTGCGGGTACTGAAGATGCTAAAACCATGTCTCCAACCTGTTGGTCGAACAGCCAGATTCTCCGATCATTACTATTCCGCTTTGATCCAAAAGACCAGGCTCCAAAGATCATCCAACGGCTATCCGCACTTTGTGATATGGGCTGTAACAATTCATTGGTTAAGGGGGCTCCGGTTAATCGCCGCAAGCTGGGAACAACCACTTCTTTAGATCCATTTTTTGCTAAACGATAGACAGACGCATCATCGCAAGCTCCAGTAAAAGTCGGCCGGCAGGGTTGGTACTCATAATACAAGCCGGCAACTTGCGTCTCTTTAAAAAACTTACCGTTTTCGTCCTTGGGTGCTGACACCAAATATTGAGAACGGTCGCTTAGAGCGTCAAACGCTCTCACCATAAGCAATTGCCTCTGGTACAAAGAAACCACAAAGCCCACCAAAACAACCTGAATCACTAAAACAAATGAAAACAGTACTATGATCCAAAAATTTTGCGGAGTGCAAACATCTCCCAAAAAAATCTTATCACGCTCGATGGCCGAGGATTTTTTTTTGTGCTTTAAAGTTGGCATATAAAGATAAACATCCGTCTAAAATCAATTATATCACAAAAACAGCACTTAATATAAATATGCTGTTTTCATGGACACTATCTACAGATCCTATATATGTTTAGACAAACGTTCTTTCAATACCTCTTTGGCCACCGCTCCCACCAGCTGATCAACTACTGTCCCATTCTTAAAAATCAAAAACGTAGGGATGGACATGACGTTGTACTGTCCGGCAATGCCGCCAGCTTCGTCCACATTCAATTTGGCGATTTTAACCCCCTGCATCTCATTTGCCAGCTCTTCCATAATAGGCTCCATTTGCCGGCAAGGACCGCACCAGGTAGCCCAAAAATCAACCAAAACCGGCTGGTTGGATCGCAGTACTTCTTGGTCGAAATTTTGTTCATTTAAAACTATCTCCATATTAAACTAAGATTAAATTTTAAATTAATAGTCAGTGTTTACTTCTTAAAGATCTACCTTTGTATTTCCACCCGACGGACCTTGGTTTCTTCGGTAAAAATTTCAATCATATCCCCCGCCTGAACCTTCTCCTTGCCCCGATAGGACATACCGCATTCTTGGCCGACTATAACCTCCTTAACCTGCTCTTTGCCAACTTGCACGGATTCAATTTGACCTTCACCAACCGGCTGATCTTGACCTTCTTCTTTACGCCATATAATCACCTTGGCTCCGGGGTGAACTTTTCCCTGTCTGACCTTGCAGCCAATAACCATACGATCTTTTTCCGTTCTAAAAATAGCTACAGCTTCTGCCTTGCCAATTTGGGTACGGATAACCTCGGGCGGCAGCATTTGATTAAGACGAGCCACAACATCATCAATCAATTCATAAATAATTTTGACCTGTTTTAATTCAACTCCTTTTTCACGAGCCAAAACCGCGGCATCGGGCATGGCTACGGTATTAAAACCATAAACCACGGACGGCGGGGCAGTAGCTGCGCTTTCTACATCTCCCTCTGTAATATTACCCAAACCTTTTTTAAGAACTTCCACGCCCACATATTCATGATTAACTTTCTCAAGCATACCCAAAATAGCTTCCAATGAACCAAGCACGTCAGCCTTAAGTACAATATTCAGTAAGATTTTCTTTTGATCACCTTCTTGGCTCTCCATCTTCTGAACTTTGACCGCCGTAAATTGATTACCTGCTTGAAAATTAGCTTTTACTTTTCTTTTTTCCAAAGATTTCAAATTCTCCGGAACTTCGACTATATCACCCACCGAAGGCGCCACTTTGAAACCTAAAATTTTTACAGGCACACCCGGAGTAACCTCTTTTAAAATCTCGCCCTTCCAATCCCGCATGGCTCTTACCCGGCCATACAGACTGCCTCCTAAACCCAAATAATCATTAAGCTTCAAAGTGCCGGATTGTACTAAAACGGTAGCCACTGGTCCTTCAGCCTTATCCACATGAGATTCTATAATTGTGCCAGCTGCCAAACGATTGGGATTAGCTTTGATCTGATCGGCATTCATGTCAGCCAATAATAAAATCATTTCCAGCAGGTCATCTATACCCAACCCTTGCTTGGCCGAAATCTTAACTACCGGCACACTGCCTCCCCAAGCTTCAGTGGTAACTCCGGCTTCGGCTAATTGTGCTAAAACCCTATCCGGATCAGCTTCGGGTTTATCTATTTTATTGATAGCCACAATAAACGGCAGTTTGGCTGCATGAATAATATCAATCACTTCTTTAGTTTGTGGTTGCACACCATCATCAGCCGCCACCACCAAAATAGCGATATCCGCTACCTTGGCTCCACGCGAACGCATAACTGTAAAAGCTTCATGCCCCGGAGTATCAATAAACGTCATCAAACGTTCTTTGCGTTCCACTTGATAAGCTCCTATATGTTGCGTGATACCACCAGCCTCGCCATCCATCACATGGGTACGTCTGATAGCGTCCAAAGTCTTGGTCTTTCCATGATCCACATGACCCATCACAACCACTACAGGCGGTCTGGCGATAGCTTGTCCCTCAGTATCTTTATCCAATATTTCTTTTAAACGATCCTGAGCCTGTGTCGACTCCTTGCTATCCACGATGCCATCCTCTTGTTTAGAGGCTTCAAAACCAAGCTCCTCGGAAATAATAGCCGCGGTTTCAAAATCCAACCTTTCATTTTGTGAAGCCAAAATACCGGCTCTCATCAGCTCTTGAATCACACGTGTCACCGGTAAATTCAACTTGCCGGCCAATTCGCGGACAATAATTATTTCCGGCAAAGAAACTTTTTTCTTACCTCCGGCCGCGGCCTCCTCCCGATCCTTAGTCTGTTGCGAGGAAACCAATAACTGGCCGCGCAGTCTTTCACGTCTCGAAGTATCTATCCATTTACGAAAAATCTTCTCGGCCATTATGTTATCAATTTTGATGGCGCGAGCTCCAATATCAAAACCCAACTCCGGCAGTTTATCCAACAGCTCCTGCGGAGTTACCTTTAAACGTCTGGCTAAATCACTTACATTCATGTGCTCAACTATAGGCTTTTTTGGCCTAATAGTCAAGAAATATAGATATTTCAAGCTAAAACAAAACAACCCTGGGGAATGCCCAATGGTTGTTATGCAGACTATGAGACACCTATTAGGATCAGCAACTCGCCGCGCTTTTGCCCAATTCCCAACGTACAAATCTGGCCACCACTATCTTCTCTCCAATGGTAGCCATTTTTTCTGTCAATAATTGCTCAACGGTTTTGTCTTCATCCTTGAAAAAAGCCTGTTTAGTTAAGCATGCTTCCTGCATCCATTTATCCAATTTGCCCTGTACAATCTTAGCCTTGATATCATCCGGCTTTTTATCTTCCGCAATCTCTAGAATAAACATTTGCTTCTGCTTTTCTACATCAGCCTCGGGAATGGACTCCGGAGAAACATATTCCGGGCTCATGGCCGCAACTTGCATCGCCAAATCATTGGCAAAAGCCACAAAATCTTCATTGCGTGCTACAAAATCAGACTCGCATTGCAATTCGAGCATAGAAGCCAGTTTTTTATTGTGATGCAGATAAGTGACTATAATACCTTCAGCCGTGGTTCTTTCCGCTGTTTTTTGCGCAGCCTTCATGGCTCCCATTTTTTTCAAAATCTCAACCGCCTTTACCATGTCATCCCCGGCTTCGGTTAAAGCTTTTTTGCAGGCCATCATGCCCGCGCCTGTTTTGTCGCGCAATTCCGCGACCATTTTTGCGTCTGCCATAATTTTATAATTTTGAATTAAAAATTATGAATGATGAATTCTGGAATCGCTTCGTGATATTAAAAATTTTAATAAACAACAAAGTTCACCGACATTCTTAATTTTTTAATTATTAATTCTTAATTTTGTAATTATACCTGTTGAGTTTTACGTTCACGAGGTCCGCCCTGAACCAATGAACCGGCCAATCTCTGACGATTAGCTTCCCACTCATCCCGGCCCTGTTTACACGCCTGGGCAATGGATCCAACCATAACTTCGATGGATTTAACCGCGTCATCATTGGCCGGAACCGGATAATCAACATCTTTGGGATTAACATTGGAATCGCAAATTGCGATTACTTTGATTCCTCTTCTGACCGCTTCGGCCAAAGCTGTTTTGTCTTTATGAATATCTTGAATAAAGATGGCGTCCGGGATGCGAGTCATGTCCTGCAGACCGCCAATTTTTTCTTCCAGCATTTCAATCTGTTCACTGAATTTCAATTGTTCTAATTTTGTATATTTACCCAACTCACCCTTTTCATGTTTGCGTTTCAAATCCTTAAAGCGTTTTAGCAGTTGAGTAATAACTGAAAAATTGGTCATAGTTCCACCCAGCCAACGCTTATTGACGAAAGGCATGCCCGCTTCCTTGGCCATAGCTTCAACTATCGGCGCGGCCTGCTTTTTGGTACCAACAAATAAAATAACGCCTCCACGAGACGTGACCTGCTTACAAAAACCCATGGCTTCTTCCAATTTCTTTTGGGTTTCTTCCAAATTAATAATGTGAATACCCTGGCGTGAACCAAACAGGTAATTCTTCATTTTAGGATGCCATTTGGATGTACGATGGCCAAAATGCACACCGGCTTCCAGCATCTCAACTAGAGTAGGAATCTTAAACATAGTTTTAATCCCGTTAGCCGTTAAGCCACGGGAGCCTTAATAACCTCTTCCCGGCTATACTTAGAGACCCCGCATATTTATGTGCGGAGCAGGCTTCTAAGACGAAGGGCCGAAAATGAGTAATTGTGCCTCATCATGAGGACTTTTAATGATAAAATGCCTTTTTTAAGGGCGTCACGAGTATAGCAGTATCCATGATTTTGCGTCAACCCTGCCAAATAAAAAACCCTCGTACCGAATGGTACAAGGGCAAAAGCAAGGCTCAAGGGAGTTTGCATACCAAATTTTGCACTCCCCAAGGCCCGATCACCAAGTCGGTTGGCCCGGCGGGCACACCTTGATTCCAACGGCAGAGCGTTTCCTTGCCGTTGCAGACCAAGTAGTCACCTTCGGGCAGGCAACCCGTGGCAGTGCAGAACATGTCAGTATTAGTCATCTGCACCCCGTCCAGGATTTGACCGGGCACGAATTGAACCCGCATACCCACACCGACAATGGATTGCGCGGGCTGATTATTCTTGTCTCGAGGTACGCAAACCAGCTCCGTCTCATTAGGCTCACCCCAACACCAGGTCAGGAAGTTGGAGTCCTGCGCGACGTCGTCGTAAGTAAGCCTGCCGGCTACAGCCAGTACCTTTGTGACACTCACCGAGTGCCGCATGATGATCCTGATCTTGCCGGGCACGCCGTGGAGCTCACAATCCAGGGGTTGCGGGCCATCAGGCTCCACCACATCGGGTTGGGCTTCCGGTGACACATCCGGGAGAACATCGGGTTGAACGTCAGCCGGCACATCCGGCTTAGCGTCTTCACCAACTTCTTCCGGTGCATCAACTGCGACGTCCGGCGCATCAGCTTCGCGTTGAACGTCAGCCGGCACATCCGGCCTCGCGTCTTCACCGGAGTCAGCTTCCGCGTCTGTGTCCGACGGTGCGTCTGACCTATCGCCCAAGGCATCCCAAGCCGCCTCCTGACCCGCATCTTGGTCTCCGGGAGGGAAGCCTTCGGTGAACTCCGTTCCGCCGCAGCCGGCTATGAGCCAAGCTGCCACCACCATAAAACTGAAAAGAACATTTTTCATCGCTTCTCTCCTTAGCGACTCGGTTCCCGTGTACTTCCGCTATACACTAAAACGACCGTGGTGTCAAGCTATGACCCCGGCCGTTAATTGAACTTTTTTGACTTATTTAAGCTAAAAAAATGACTTTATTCATCTTCTTCATTCCCCATTTTTCCGCTTTTTACGGCTTCAATCACATGATCCAAATCTCCATCTAAAATTTGATCTATATTGTGCCATGATTTTTTGATGCGATGGTCAGTAATACGATCTTGAGGGTAATTATAAGTCCTGATTTTCTCAGACCGATCGCCCGAACCAATTTGCGCCCGTCTCTCGCTATCCAAATCTTGCCGGCGCTTCATCTCTTCCTGTTCCCAAATGCGAGCCCGCAAAATTTGCATGGCGCGCTCCCGGTTTTGCAATTGCGATCGCTCATCCTGACAATTAACCACAATGCCCGTGGGAATATGCGTGATGCGCACGGCCGAATAAGTGGTGTTGACCGATTGTCCGCCTTTACCGCCCGCACAAAAAGTATCAATCCTCAAATCTTTGGCATCGATCTTGAGCTCGGTTTCTTCCAGTTCCGGTAAAACCGCTACTGTGGCTGTAGAAGTATGGATCCGTCCTTGTTTTTCGGTTACCGGCACGCGTTGCACGCGATGTACGCCCATTTCCGTTTTCAGCAAACCATACGCTCCGGGCGCTTGAATCGTAAAAATCACTTCTTTGTAACCGCCCTGCTCGGCATGAGACTCGGAAGCTAGCGCCGTTTTCCAAGCATGCCTTTCCGCGTACCTGACATACATTCTAAGCAGATCGGCCGCAAAAATAGCCGCTTCCTCCCCGCCTACTCCGGCTCTAATTTCAATAATCGCATTAGAGTGATCATGCGGGCCGGGAGGTATTAAAGCCGCTTCAAAAGCCTGGCGCTTTTCTTCAAAGCTCTCCCGCAACAAGGGCAATTCGGCTTCGGCCATGGCCTTCATCTCAGGATCCTCTTCTCCTGACGCAGATTCTGTTTCTTCCAAAGCTTTTTTAGCCATCGCAAAACCTTCGCCCAGTTCATATAAAATCTTGGCTCGTGAATATTCACGCGACACGGTCTTAATTTTTTCCTGATCAGTCAAAACAGCCGGATCGCCCATTTGCTTCTCCAGCTCCGCGAAACGCTCGCGCGCTTCATTGAATTTATCTAATAAATCAGACATATAAAAACATATCCCCGGCAGATTATGCTGGGGATTTAACTAATTTATTCTTCGATGAGCATCTCCGGTTGCTTGGCCGCTCGCTTGTCAGCCTTAGCCTTGGCTCGTTTTTCAGTCTTAGCCTTTTTGCCCAAAACAGACTTTTTGGAATCTTTAATTTCAGTCTTTTTCTTGAATTTTTCAACACGGCCCTCTGTGTCAATCAAAACTTTTTTGCCTGTATAAAAAGGATGGCAATTGGCGCATAATTCAACGCGAATTTCCTTAACTGTTGATCCCACAATCATTTCATTGCCACAGGCACAAATAATCTTGGCATCCGGGTAATAGTTTGGGTGAACTTTGGCTTTCATATTGGTTGCCACAGAATATCAAAGGTTTTGACACTTGGCAAGACTTAAGGCTTTGGGTTATTCTTGGGCCATGCTAACCCGAGATTTTTGGTATGACCTGCCCACAGATAGAATCGCTCAAGCTCCGATGCGCCCGCGCGACCATTCCAAGCTAATGATTCTTAACTGTACTCAAAAAAGCCTTGAACATAGGCATTTTTACGACCTACCTGATTACCTAAAGCCAGGCGACTTACTGGTCGTTAACAACACCAAGGTCTTTAGGGCCAGGTTGACAGCCACCCGCTCTAGGCGGCCGGATGAGGTACAGAGCGCCAGCCTGGAAGACCGTGATGTCAAAATAGAGGTCTTCCTGCTTAGACCTGAAGGCAAGAACTGGTTAGCCCTGGCCAAGCCGGCCAAAAAACTCAAAATCAATGACCAGATAAATATTGGACCTGATTTCCAGGGACGGGTCGCGGATAAACAATCAGACGGCACACTCTTAATTCAATTCGACCTGCCAACCGAGAGGGTGTTTGAACTAACCGACAAATACGGACAGATCCCCACTCCTCCCTATGTAGAACAAGCACCGGCCGATGCCCAAGATTATCAAACCGTGTATGCCGAAAAAACAGGCTCCGCGGCCGCGCCCACGGCCGGTTTTCACTTTACCGATGAACTGATAACCAAACTTAAAAATCAAGGCTTAAAATTTGCCCATGTGACTCTGCATGTTGGTTTGGGTACTTTTAAGCCCGTGCAAGCTGAAAAAATCGAAGACCACACCATGCACGCCGAATGGATCGAAGTATCAGCTGAAACTTGCGAACTGATTGAACAAACCAAAAAAGACGGCGGACGGGTAATCGCCGTGGGTACGACTTCGGTTCGTGCCCTGGAAGGGGCAGCGCGTGCCAATAATAATCAATTGCAATCCTACCAAGGTTTTACCAATATTTTTATCAAACCGGGCGACGTGTTTTACGTGATAGATGCCATGGTGACTAATTTCCATCTGCCCCAGTCGACCCTGATCATGTTGGTCAGTGCCTTGGTACAAACCAAGATGACGGAGCCGGATCAAGGACGCCAATTTGTACTCAAAGCCTACCTAGAAGCTATCAATAATGATTACAGGTTCTACTCTTTTGGCGATGCCATGCTGATAACTGAATAAATAAAAAATATAGGAATCGAGCACGATTTAAATATAAATTAATAAAGAAGTACTCCAATTTTTAAATTTATAATTTTTATTTTATATTTGCTTTCGTTATAAACGCAGAAGCCCCGCAGGAGATGCGGGGCCGAGAAGTGCGGTGCGAGACCGCGGGGGTGGGAGCCGGGCGCGATGCCCAGCTTGTGAGAAAGGAGCTGGCGCAGTGCCAGCCTGGTGGCAGGAGGAGGTGCGTAGCCTAGGCGACGAGCTTCAGGGCGTTGTGTTGCTCATCGCCGCGGCGCCCGAGAACCTCCCGATGGTGAATGAGGGGGCTCGGCCGTCGTCGCCGCGCGCCGTCTCGATGCTCGAATGGTCGTGGCTGATGCCCGTCGTGCCGCTGCAGGTACCGTCGATCTCGTCGTTCGAAAAAAGATTATGGGGATCCTGGGATCCCCCGGGTCTGCGCCGAGCCTGCTCTTCCGTATGCATGACGTCGTTCTCCTTTCGCGCAATGCGCATTTGGGATGCTTGAAAGTCAATCATAAAACACCCCCTTTGTCAAGAGGGCAATCCCCTTCGATTCCCCCTTCACCCCTCCTTCTCTCTAAGGCTACGCAGGGCGCAGCAAGGGGGCCTTTGTCTATTTAAAAACTATCCGGAAGCCACCTAACTTCAAATTCCTGATCGCTTATAACAACAGCCACCACATCCGCGTGAAAATCTGTAATTTTAGCCCGATTTTTTGCCACATACCACTCAACCGCTTGGCTGAAATGAGCGCGTTTTATGGGCGTTAAGGCCTCCTCCGGCAGGCCAAACTTATCTGAGCCACGGGTTTTGACTTCCACAAACCGCCACTCCGAGTCTTTACGGATAATCAAATCTATCTCCCCGGCCTTGCACCGCCAATTACGCTCCTCCACCACATAACCTTTCTGCTCAAAAAACAAAGCGGCTATATTTTCGCCGCTTTGACCTAAAATTTTATTCTTGCACGACATGGCCGCTTATTTCTTTTTGGGCAACCACTTTTCCAACTTTTCTCTTTCTTGTCTCAAAGCCTCAACCCTGGGTATTTCTATTTTAATAAACTGATAAATACTCCAAATCCATAAAACCACCCCGGCCAGCCACACAACCAACCAAATCCTCATGCTCAAGATAGGCAAACGTTCGTAAGTAAATAAGTAAAACAATAGTCCGGCTAAACCCATGGTTAACAGCAAGCTCCCCGCCTTTTGCACAGCTCTCTTTCTATATTTTTCCAAACCGGATTTAACGCCATACATTTTTAAAATCAATCCGATCAAGACCATCAAAGAAAACACCACCAACAAGGAAGTCCCTATCCAGCCCAAAAACATGGGCGGTTGAAGCTGGAACCAAAAACTCAAACTCAATAGATTCATCATATTTTACTTGTTAGCCATAGATTGCCTAAAAACCACGAGCTTGGCAAGAGCTCTAAAAATCACTAGACCGGAGATTCAGTTCTTTCATATAACAGTCCATAATGAGAATGGCCAACATCCACTTCGTCCAATAATTCAAAATACGGACTCTGACAAATCGCTTTACTTTGTTCGGCGCTCAATCTGCGCTCAACGGGCGGGCCGATGGGCGTGGCCGAAGCTTTCCACTCCGCAATCACCGCCCGGCCACCGGGTTTGGTCAGCCTGGCCATCTCTCTGATTAAAGACGGGCGATTTTGAGATAAAAATAAATTATTAATCAAAAGACACAGGTCCAAAGAATTTTCCGGAATACGCGTAGCTCCATAAACATCCATATCAGACCAAACTGTTTTAACATTAAAAAACTGCTCTTGCTTGGCAATATGAGCCACGTGCTCTAAAAAATCGCGCCGGATATCCACGGCAAACACTTCTCCATCCGGACCCACCATTTGAGCGGCCGGCAAAACGAAATGACCGGTCGAACCGCAGCCCAAATCAGCCACATGCCAAGATTGCCGGATACCTACGCGCTCCAAAAGCTTAAAAGGATTAATTAACTCGGTGCCGCTTTTTAAAACAAATCCCCGCATAGTTATTGTTCCAAATAATACTCGTAATCATTTTTGGGGTTCAAGTTCAGCCACTCTCCGATAGTACCCCGTAAAAAAGGCGTCCATAAATTAGTAGCCCACATGAATCCAATCAAGCTGATAGACACCCCAATAACTCTGTATATTAAGCGTGAGCCACCGGCGCCTAAATTGCGATCCGCCCAATCGATGGAACCAAACCACTCATAAAGTTTATTAGTCTTAATCACAACCACGGCTCCGATCACGGCCAAAGCCAAACCAATGAGTATTCTTGTTAACATATTTGATATTATAACACGCTTAACCCCTTTCCCAAACCAAACCATCCGTAGCCACTTTGAGTTCTCCTGCAAAACCAGATTTACGCGCTTCAGCCTCCATGGCCGCCGGTGCATCAAAACCAATATAGTGAGTTAACCACAATTCCTTAACCTGCCCGCGATAAGCCAACAAACCGCACTGGCCCGGGCCCATATGCCCATAACCACCGGTCTCTTCACGGCCTATCCTGGTTCCGCAATCAGCAATCAATAAATCGGCTTTTTCCACATCTTCAAATAAAGAATCAACGATACCCGTGTCGCCCGTATATACGATCACGCCCTCTTGGGTCTGAATCCTAAAACCCAGAGCCGGATGCTGACCAAAACCATGGTACACTCCAAAAGCTTTAAGCGTTAAACCCGGAAAGATTTCTTTCTCCCACGCACCGCGGATAGGCTGAATTTGAAAATTAAACTTATCCGGAAAGTGATTCATCTTCTCCCCGGCTTCCGGATGATGCCAAGCCCAAGATTGTTCAAAGCCTTGTACCGATGCTTCATGCAAATACACATTCATCATTTCCACTCCGGCCTTAGGCTCCCCCCATAAAGCACGGCACAGCTTGGCCTGTAATAATTGAGCAATAGCCGCATGATCCGGATGAACATGGCTAAGAGCCACGTTTTGTAACAAACCATAATCATAACCCGCATCTTCCAGCCGATAACGGATACCCTCACTGGCATCCAGCAATAACAACTGGCCGTTATAATCAATCAAAAAACCGGGTGGAAAACGGCGCGGCCCTGGCGCACAGCCATTGGCGCACACCCCCGAACCTAAAGCGATGATTTTTATGCTCATGAAGCCAAGTATAGCATATTGACACATTTTAGACCTTCCTCTTTACAGATAAATAATATCTGTATACAATCTTTTTCAGTGGATATGATATTCGGAAAAACCAACATTCAATTTGTAATGAACCTCTTTATTATGCGAGGCCGTCTTTAGTTTTTCGAAATACACAGGAAAATTAAGGATGGCCCCGCAAACGCGAGGTCATTTTTTTTCGCCCCTTTCACCAGGAGGAGGACAGTAATGTACGCGGATAGCATGAAGGCGGCCGTGCAAGAAATCAAAAGAAGACGCACTCAACCTGAATTGTTCAGGCGCCTAAGAAACTTCTTGCACGACTTCCCGTTTCCTGATAACCGGCCTTTCTTGGCCCTGGCTCGACACGTAGCGTCAGCCAGAATGGAAGACATGACTTTCCTAGACATGTCTCGTCAGGCGGATCTGCCGCCGGTCTGGCTTACATATAATCAAGACAGGTTCTGTTTCTCCAACCGGGAGAAGCGTCAACTGGTTGAGTCGCGTGTAGCCGAAAGACAAGGGCGTAAAGGCGGTTATACGGGACCGGGTTTCTGTCTCATGGATAACCCCAAGCTCCATGACGGCCAACCTCTTAATACGCTCAGTGTGAGTACCGGCACTGATCTGGCCGCCTTCCACCACTCGTTGCGCTCAGCCGCAGGCTTGGATCGATATACCACGCTGGACATCTCTGACTGGCTGCATGCCCGCGGAGGGCGAGCCGAAGTGTACTACAAACCGTTGCTGGCCATCTTCTTGGCTCACGCCATCCTGATCGAAGACTTTGAGGCCGCCGGCACTTTCAAATGTCGTATCGTGGAACGCGCCATAGCCGAACTCAAACGTGAGTACGGCCTAGAGCCTCTGATTGTACGCATGCCAACCACTCCCTTCGATGGATGGTACCACTCCTCCTGCCAGCCCGTACTCCGGGAAGCGGGGTTCATCTCCTAGCGGCTCGTATTTACGACCGCTCTTTTTTTTGTTAAATTAATAACTTATGAAACACACAACCGCTGGAGAAATACTCAAAAAATTGCTAGATCTATCACCCCGAACAGGCAAACGCGAAGCTTTGTGCGTTACGTATTTAAGCCAGGAATTGCACAGCAGAAAACTACCCCATTCCATCGAAAAGTTTAAAAACAGAATCCCTCATTTTTCACTCGCCAAACTTAAAGCTGACAACCACGAAATACCCTGCAAAGGGGCTTGCTTTACCAGCGGTAAAATAACGGACAAAGCCAATATCATCAGTTCTTGGGTGGAATGTGATAAGCCCAATATTAACTTCAATCCTTGGAGCGACCAAATATCACAAGCCAATTTATACCGGCAACCAGCCGTGGCCATCAGCCGCGCCAACTTAAATACTTTGCTCAAAGCAGCAAAGATTAATGCCGAAGTCAGAGTTATACCGGAAGTTTTTATGACCGCCAATATTTTGGTTGGTAATCAAACTAATCCCAAAAACATCATCTTCGCTCATTTTGATTCCATCGAGACAGGCGCCACGGACAACGGCTCCGGAGTGGCTGTGACCATGGCTGCCATCATGCAAGAACCAGAAATCGTAAACCATAACTTATTCGTCCTCTCCGGCAGTGAAGAACTGTCCTACGACCAAGAACCGGCCTACTGGGGAAAAGGTTATCGTGAATTTGAAAAAAAACACACCAAACTCCTCCGATCCGCGCAAAAAATATGGGTAGTGGATTCTTTAGGCAACGGACCGACTAAAATAACCGACCAAGGCGATTTGGTATATCTGGCCTTTCCTTTAAAAAACCCTAAAACCGTCAAATCCAAGGTTCGCATTATGCACGGAGACATGGATCGATTAATGACGGTTTATCATTCACCTAAGGATGACCTGAAAGAGATAAACCATAAATTCTTAGAGCAAGCCGTGCAAACATTGATAAAAAATATTTCTTGACGTTGATCAATCCATCTTGGTTAGGATCTCCACCATCAAAAAAACGCCTTTCGGCATTTTTTGATGGTGGACGCCAAGGGATTCGAACCCCTGACCCTCTCGGTGTAAACGAGATGCTCTAACCAACTGAGCTAGGCGTCCAATGGATATTTTGTTTAACCAGCGCCCCAAATATTAACTTAATTCGCGAATCTTGCCAAGTAACCAAAGGATTGCTATCCTAACCGCACAAAAATAAGCTCGGATGGCGGAATCGGTATACGCGCTAGCTTGAGGTGCTAGTGGGAGAAATCCCTTGGAGGTTCAAGTCCTCTTCCGAGCACCACTCCCCGTCGCTCCACTTAGCGCTATGCGCGTCGTGGAGCTATGGGGAGTGTCACTCATAGTATTGGGTTATGACATCCCCTTGGCATGAAGCTGCGGGGGATTTTTTTATTTAGGATTTGAACCCGACATCCGCCTCCCCATAATGACTTTTAATTTATTGGGAACAACAGATACCTTGAAATTAAAACCACTGATAGCAAATCTGTCGGCCAAGCCCTCCATGGGCTGCTCGGAAAGGATGGTTCCTGATTTAAACATAATACGCGTTTCATGTTTTTCAACATGCCTTAGTTTATGAAAAAAACCACCCCTTAAACCCGGGCGCGGGGTTATGACGGCCTCCAACAAACCATCTTGCGCGTCCGATAATTTTGCCGAATCAAAAGACGCTTGCCCTAAATTTCTGATTTCTAATAAACCACCCTGAATTAAAGTAACTTTATATGCTCTATCAATCGCCAAGGTAGCGATTGTATTTTCGAAAATTATCTCCGACAAAAAATACCGATCATCCAGCTTGCCTACATCCAAAGACTCAATTAATCGCGCGCTCAAAATATCGCAGGCAGCCATACCGGTTGGAATATTTAACAAACCGGCCATACCCCAAGGTTCAGCCAAAGGGATATATCCCATGGTCACCGGCAAATCCGGTAAAAACCAAAGCACCTTGTCCAAGGTATAGTCATTGCCTACCAAGACGATATTTTTAACTCCCTGAGAGACAAAATCTTCAACCAATTCCTTGGAATTACGGAATAAAGTCAGTCTGCCAATACGTCCGCTTAAGCCCAAAGCCGCCAGTTTGGTTTCCAATGAATCTAAAATCTCTTGGTATCTGCGATCCACCAAAAAATCATCATAAATGTAGGCGTAGGCCGGATTCATAAGGCCTTATTACAAAACCGACCGCCTTAGGCGGATGGCTTTTGTTCAATATTCAGCTTAGGGTCTTGAACCGGCGGATTATCATTTTTGGCATCATCTCCACATTTCATATTCCCATGTAACACAGCGCCCGCTTCCACCACCACGGTTTTACACACGATATCACCTTTAATTTTGGCCGTGCCTTTAATCTCAAGACGATTAAAAATCTGCAGGTTCCCTTCGACCATTCCGGCAATCACTGCTTCGGAAGCCTGGACTCCGGCTTTGAGCAGAGCTTCGTTGCCGACGGTTAAAAGACTATCCGTGCTGATACTGCCCACCACTTCGCCTTCAATCAAAACGTCTCCCTGGCTCTTAAAATCGCCCTCCAATCGCACGCCTTTAGCAATCACCGTCGAAGGCGAACTTTTGCTTTTGGAATTAAAAATGGGAACTGCCGGCTGAGAATTAATATTCTCCGACTTATCCGTTGAGGCGGATGGCTGCATTGATCCAAAAAGTGACATAACAGCCAAACATTACTTGCCAAGCGTCTTCAAGTCAACTGATTCAGCGGGCAAGCAAATGCTAAACCGGCTCCCCTGGCTATAACCACGGCTTTTGGCCTCAATTGAGCCTCCGGCCGCATGTAATAGACGCTTGACTATATATAAACCCAATCCAGTACCCGCTCTTTGCCTGGCGCTGGCCAAAGACTTGGTTGCATACCTGTCAAAAGCCGTAGTCAACTCCTGAGCGTTCATACCGGCACCCGAATCAACCACATCGATACATAAAACTCCCGGTTTCCACGCTCCTTTAATAATCACCCCGCCCTTATCCGTGTACTTAATGGCATTGTCCACCAAATTAAAAATAGTGTTGGACAAGATATCTCTGTCAAAACGTAAGTTGGTGGGAATTTTTTCAGTTTCTACCTTAATATACAAGCCCTTGAGTTTAGCCAAAGGCATGAGTTCGCGGGCAATCGCTTGTATCTGTTGATCTGCATTGGCTACTACTGGCTTAACCGTAAAAACACCTTGATGCAAACGTACGCCCTGTAAATATGTCTCTGCCAGAGCCAACAAACGCTCAGCCGCGTTCTTAATCAACTCCGAAGCTTCCTGTGCCTTATCGGGCAACTCTCCATAAGTGCCATCACTTAGCATGGATGCGGCTGCCCTGATGCCGCCAATGGGGCTTCTAAGCTGATGCGCGACTATGGCCGTAAAATCATTTCTCGCCTCATCCAATTGACGCAATTGTTCATTCATCAAAGCCATCCTTTCCACTCGCGCATGTTCCTTGGTTACGGAACGCAAGGCAAAGCGACCAAAGGCCCCGATTAAAACAATGGCGAAAAACGACAGCCAAAATTCCCCCTGATCTGTAGCATGAAACAACAAGATAGCGCTGGCCCAAATTAAAAATAAAAAGTAGGCTTCGATAGGTGCTAATCTAACCCCTAAAAAACCCGTGTTCACACACGCAATCAAACCAACTATAAAAAATAAAAAAGAAGCGACCGCGATCCAGGACTGCATGACGACCGGACCAAAAGCAATCAACAAAGCACCTGTACTTAAAAATAACAAAAACAAAATTAATCCAAAAAAAGCATCATTATCTTGTTTGGTCTCCGCATAAAGCCGTGGATAATGATCTATAATGATACTCATTATTGTCCCCGCATACCAAATAAGAATAACTATGTTGATCACCCATAATACCCAATGCCCCAAATAGGCTTGCCAACCGAATTTATTTAAGAGCATGCCAAAAACCATTAAGCTGGCTGAGATCGAAGAAACTGTATAGCCCAAATAAATTCTACGTAAATCTTCCCGGCGCGCGATTAGAGATGAACCATGTAAACAAATAGCCGGCCCAAAAGACAAGGCTAGAGCATAAATTACAAACCAAATAAGCGTGTAATGGCGCCAAAGAAGGCCGAGTCCGGCTATCCAAGGAGCTGTTATCCAAAAAGCGAAAATAAAAGCCAACAAACCCATCAGGATGTTGGCCGTCTGCTTTTTCCTGCGCCACCAAACCCACAATCCAAAACACAAAGTGGCCAAAGCCCCTCCGCAAACAATAGTTTGTGAGTATGAAAGCAGGTGCATCTTCGCCTATATTATAGTTGGTCACCACCCAATCATCAATAACCGCGGTTACATGGCATCAGGTATGGTTATCCCCAAGCACCGCAAGCCATTAGCCATACATTTTTGAGTAGCTGAAATAAAACGCAACCTGGAAACCTGCAGATCCTTGGGCGCATCCAATACTTGGACATCCCTGTAGAAAGCATTCACCTTGGAAGCCGCTTCTAACAACCATTGAGCTATCATTGACGGCCGGTAAAGCGCGGCGGATCGAGCGCAGACATCCGGGAATTGAGCCAAGCAAATGGCCAGTTGCTTTTCCGTCTCGTGCTCGAGCTTGGTTAGATCAGCTCCTGACAAATCTTTTTTAGTAGCCTTGCTTTTATTAACTATGGCCTGCAAACGAGTTAACGCGTACTGCACATAGGGGCCGGTATCACCCTCAAAAGACAGAGCTTTTTGGATATCAAACACGATCACTTTTTCCGGATCCTGTTTAAGCAAAGCAAAATTTACACCGCCTTGTGAAATGCACCAAGCCGTATAATCAACCTTGCCCTCATTCCAATCATCATGCCTTTTTAACACCTCAAGTTTAGCCGAATCAAAGGCCTTTTGCATCAAATCCTTTAAAAGAATCACATTCCCTTTGCGGCTGGCCATAGCCCCTTCAGGCAGAGTAACGAACTCATAAGCCAAATGCTTAAAAGGCTTGTCATAACCCAATAATTTCAGCGTGGCAAACAACTGCTTAAAATATAAAGACTGCCGCGAATCAACCACAATGATACTTAAGACCTGCTCCGGGTATTCCATGAATTTCAATTCGGCCAAAGGCACGTCTTTAGTGGCGTAAATTAAGGTTCCGTCAGTCTTGCGCAACATCAATACCCCCAATTTTTGCTTTTGTATTTCCGGATCAGGATAAGCATCCAAATCAATAATCACCGCGCCTTGGGATTCTATGGCCACACCTTTGTCCAGCAGATCTTGGACCAAGCCTATGCTCTGATCAACCACTTCGCTTTCAAAGTATTGACGTTGAATATTTACGTTAAAATCCTGCAAGATGCGATAAAACTCTTGCATGCTCCAGCGCTTGGTTTCTTGCCACAACAAAGTCCAAGCCGGATCGTGAGATTCCAATTTTTTCAATATAAAAGAAATGTCTTTTTTCCAATCTTCATTCTCCTCCAGCAACTTACTGGCTTCAACATACAAATCCCCCAAATAACTGCCGGTCCTGGTTTTAATGGGCATGGATTCAATCATTTTCCTAACCCAAGGGACGGATAGATTCTGCATCACATTTTCGATCCATTGTTCGGGAGATAGCGACGCGGTCTGATCTTTTTTGGATGACTTGGTTTTTGAATTTTTTTGAGGTACGTCCTTGGCATGCTCACGCACAAACAACCACAAGCACTTGGCCACATGCGAACCATAATCATTAATATATGAAACCGGAATGGTTTTCCAATCCGCGAAATCCAAAATCCTATGCACCGATAAGCCTAATAAAATATTTCTAAGATGCCCGACGTGGAACTCTTTATGCGTATTTACATTGGCAAATTCCAACATAACTTGCTGTCCATGCCCGGCATCTCCCGCTCCATACGCATCACCTCTGGCTTCTATTTCTTTAATCACTCTTTCCACAAAAACCTGATTTTTCATTTTAAAATTCACATAAGGGCCCAAAGCTTCTACTGATTCAATGCTTTGATCCAAATGCTGAATCTTGTCCGCCACTTTTTTAGCCAAATCATGGGGGCTCAGACCCTTTTCCTTAGCCAATTTGAAACAACCATAAGCCAAATCCCCCATATCCGTTTTAGGCGGGGTCGCAATTTCTTGAGGATCAACAACGACTTCCAAAACCTCTCCGATTAATCTGGCCAAATTGGATTTGACGGCATCAAGCATGTACATATTTTTGGCCGGACTATAATTTCAAAATTATTTTGGCAAAATAACGCTTGCCTTTTTGCAAAACCAAATGAGAATTGACGATTTCAACTTCTGATTCAGGATCTTCCGCCGCTTGACCATCAACCTTAACCGCACCCTGCTCTATCTGCCGGCGTGCTTCGCTCTTGGAGGGTGCTAATCCGGCTAAAATCAAAAGATCGACCAGCTTATGCCTTTTTTGATCTACTCTAAATTCAGGCATCTCATCCGGAGCTTCATGTTTCTTAAAAAGACGGTCAAAGTCCTGCTCAGCTCTTTCGGCTGCTTCGGCGGAATGCCAAGCTGCCACTATCTCCTTGGCCAACAACCGCTTAAACGCCACCGGATTCTCACCCGCCTCCATCTTGTCCGTCATGGCATCTATCTGCTCGCCCGGCACATCTGTACACAACTCAAAACCGTCCGCGATCATGCCATCGGTCCAGCTCATGACTTTACCAAACATCTGATCAGGGGCATCATCCAGCGTAATCATATTGCCTTCGCTTTTACCCATTTTTTTACCTTCCGGATCAGCCAGCAACTTGGCTGTCAAAACAAATTTCTCTTTTTGCTTCAAATCCTTCATCAATTCACGGCCGGCCAGCATGTTAAAAGTTTGATCATTACCGCCCACTTCTACATCCACATCCATGGCCACGGAATCATAACCCTGCATCAGGGGATATAAAAATTCATGCACAAAAACCGGCCTGGGCGAATGTATTTCGTTGGCCGTCTCGGTCGTGTATTTATTACCGCATTCTTTGCATTGCCAGGTTAAATCATCAATACTTGATAAAACGACTTTATTCCCGTGTTCATCGGTCACGGTTTGCTGAACTTCGGCCGAAATCAAATTTTCTTTTTTACAGCTCGGACACACAGAGCGCCAAGACATACGCCGACGGAACATATCCCGCTCTAACATCTGCTGAACCGTAAAATGAGAGGCCAGCTCCACTACGTCCTCGAAAGACATTTTACCTAACCACTCACTGTTATATTTCATTTCTACGGGATTACCCGTTTTGCTGCCATCCATGTCCAATATCTTGGCGGCCTGCTCCCTATAATTTTTACAGTTCTCCAAAACTTGCTCTCTGGTCAGTTTTTTTCTGGCCGTAGCTTTATCAGTCGGATCGCCGATCATGGCCGTAAAATCACCAATCAATAGAATAACCTTATGACCCAACTCTTGGAGCTGACGCAATTTTTTCATGGCTATGGCATGGCCCAAATGCAGAGAAGGCCCGGTTGGATCTATACCCAAATAAGCCGTCAATTGCTTGCCGGATTTCATAGCCGCACCAAAAGCTTCTTTGGAAGGATAAACATTTTCAACCGCCCTATCCAAAAAGTTGGTAACCAGTTGGTTATCTGTCTTGATATTAGTCATAACACGAATATTAGCTAAAAAGAGTCAAAACCGCAACTATCCAGATTGACAAAAAAGCTTAAAACATATTTAATAAGCCACTCACCTGCCTAAGCGGTGAGCAATTCAATCAGTGGAGGAACTGATGAGCCGGCCACAAGGACCCTTGCCTTTCAGCTTTGAAGGCATTGAACCCCCTGAAGATACTCAAGCGTACGGACACGTTCCAGACGGACAAAACGTATTCCAATTCGAAGATGAAGTTAACAATGAGGATGACTCGTTGCGCTTCAATTGGGCTGAAGAAATGCCCTGGGAAGACGTGGGTCTGACGGGAAAAGATGGATCTCTATCTGACGAGGAGGCTGAACTCGACCGCCTTTTCGGCCCGCTCCGCGGGTAACTCAACTACTGCGTCCAAATGCGACGCGCGCTCGCCCCGTGGATAAAACCACGGGGATTTTTATAAAGTTTTCAATCTTTGCTGAATGGCGGATAATTTATTTTTCGCCTCTTCCAACTTATCCTGCATGCCTTGCACCACTTTTTCCGGGGCTTTAGCCGTAAACTCAGAATTTGATAATTTCTTTTCAGTGGACTCTATATACGGAATCAAATCTTCCATTTCTTTTTGTAACTTAATCTTTTCAGCCTCAACATCCACGGCTCCGGCCAAATTTAAACCAATGGTCATGGAGCCGGAAACGGTCACCGGCCAACCATCGTCAATTTTATCGGCAAAAGTTATGTTTTCAGCTCGAGACAAATGCTTAATCACCTCCAGATTTGCCTCAATAACTTGGCGTCCTGCCTCATCAGCCACAACCGCGAATTCCACGAATTTAACCGGCTCCACGTTTTGCTCACTCCGCAAACGGCGAAGATCTGTGATTAAAATTTTAATTTTTTCAAATGTTTTTTCCGCTTCCTGATCCGCGAATTCCCCGGCCGGCCATTCTGACACTAATAACTGCTCAGAACCTAATTTGCCGACTTTCCAGATATACTCGGTTACAAAAGGCATAAATGGATGCCAAAGTTTTAATAAGCGCGGTAAAATATGCCACAAAACAGCATCTTTATTTTTTTCAATCTTGGATATTTCCAGATACCAATCCGCTAAATCGCTCCAAGTAAAATCACGCAACAATTCACCGGCTTGTGATAGTTGATAATCTTTAATTAAGGCCGTGACCTTGTTTTGAACATGATAGAAACGGGACAAAATCCAGTTATCAGATAAAGTTCTACCACCCGCCCACTGACGATCAGCTTCTTCAACCGTCGTCTGGCTCGTGCTCTGTAAAACAAAACGGGATATATTCCAGAGCTTATTGGTGAAATTTCTGAAATCCTTAATTTTTTCTTCTGATAATTTTTGATCCAATCCCGGGCTTGAGCCCATAACCAAAGACAAACGAACTGCATCCGTGCCGTATTTAGGGATCAGATCCAAAGGATCCAAAATATTACCCAGAGACTTTGACATTTTTCGGCCTTGATCATCACGCACCAAGCCATGCAAATATGAATCTTGAAATGGAACTTCGCCCAAGGCATAGGCGGACATTAAAATCATGCGCGCCACCCAAAAGAAAAGGATGTCATAACCAGTTTCTAAAACATTAGTCGGATGATAAGCGGCCAGCTCCCCTGTTTTGATTAAATTTCCTTTTTCATCAATAGAAGCAGTATCCGGCCAACCTAAAGTAGAGAAAGTCCACATGCCGGATGAAAACCAGGTATCCAAAGTATCCGGATCACGATCCCAACCTTCACCAGGAGATTCAGCTCCAACATAAACATCATTCTCTTTATACCAAACAGGAATTTGATGACCAAACCAAATCTGACGAGAGATACACCAATCCCGCAGGTTATCTATCCAATGAAAATATATCTTCTGAAAACTCTCGGGTAAAATGCGCGTCTGACCAGATTGCACGGTATGGCGCATAAGCTCCTTCAATGTCGCTTCATCGCCCTGCTTCCATTTAGCCAAAGTATTCTGACGCAATTTGAACGGCTTATTTACACGCACAAACCACTGTCTCATGGGTAATTGTTCTACAGTCTCACCTCCGCGCTCCGCGATCATCAAATTCTGCGCAACTGTCTCTTTTTTAATTAAACAGCTGTTCTCTTCCAGCATTTTTATGGCTTTTGCACGTGCCTCAATGGTTCTCAGACCCGCGAAACCCTCCCCGGCTTCAACCGTCATACAAGCATCCTGACCGATGACCTGCACCATGGGCAAACTATGTCTTTCAGCCATATCCGAATCAATCATGGAATGAGCCGGGGTCACACCTAAAGCGCCCGTACCAAAATTAGGATCAACTTCCTTATCAGCGATTATTTTGACCGTTATCTGTTTACCGCAATAATTAGCCGTCAAAGTTTGACCCACAAAAGATTTATACCGTTCATCGTCCGGATGCACGGCCACGGCCGTATCGCCGAATTTGGTCTCCGCGCGAGTGGTGGAAATAGCAATCGGGAAATCCTGATCGTATTTAAAAGTCACCAATTCTGCCTGAGTCTCTTTATGCAAAACCTCGTCGTCAGACAAGGTGGTCTTGAATTGAGGATCCCAGTTAACCACGCGAAAACCGCGCTCAATCAAACCATCTTCATACATCATCTTGAACATGTGATTGACCGCTTTATTCCTATCTTCGTCCAAAGTGTATTTTTCTCGGTTCCAATCCATGGACGCACCCATGGCTTTGCATTGGCTGACAATGGTATCGCGTGATTGCTGGGCAAACTTTTTCACTTCTTCCAAAAACTTCTCTCGCCCCAATTCGCGGCGAGGATCTTTCATGCCTTGTTTGATTAATATCTGCTCAACTTTAACTTGCGTTGAAATAGCCGCATGATCGGTACCCGGTATCCAGTAAGTTTTCCGGCCTTGCATGCGATAAAAACGAATCAACAAATCCTCTACAGCCAACATTTTGGCATGCCCCATGTGCAAAGTGCCGGTTCTGTTGGGCGGAGGCAAAACAATACAATACGGCTCGCCATTTTGATTGCGTTCCGGCAGTTTATCCGGGTCAAAAAAGCCTGACTCTTCCCAGACTTGAAAAATATCTTTTTCCACGTCTTTAGCTTCGTAGGCTTTGGGCAAATCATTGTAATCCATAATGACTGCCATGTTACGGAAAAAACGGGAGATAGGCAATGCCTCTCAAGCTTACTCACGTCCATCACGTACTTAGCGTACATAGCGTCCTCTCACGTACATAACGTCCTACGTCGCCCGGGGTGTCGTTCGCGAACGACTACCCCACGTCCTGCGTCAAAACTCCTGTTGTCATTCCCGGCTAAGTAGCTGATAGGCTTAACGAGCTAAATAATTAAATCGGTCCCGATACTCGCAAAAAATTATACATTCGATCGGGATCCCGAATCGCAGTATCGGGAGAATCCACCTTAAGTAACAATTAATAACGTACATAACGTCGCACGTCAGGGATATGTCCAACTAAGATGGGGAGGCGAAGCTAAGCTTGGGCATGAACTTCGAGAGACGCGGTTACAAGAAGTAAACAAAAACCCGCCTCGGGGTTCGATGGTTAAATCGACAACCGAGGCGGGCTGCGTTGAACACGAGATGATCGGTGGTCCAACGCAGGAAAAAAGATATTATGCATGTGCCCCTAGGCGGCAAAGCGCTGGAGCAGCGCCTCGCAGCAAGAGAGTTCGTCGAGTTCGCCGGTGGCAGCGCCTCTGCGCGGACCGCGCGGAGCGCCCTGGCGTCCGCGCGAGCACGAATCTTCGTGCTGCTGACGAGCGGCGCGACGCTGTTTGGCTGCGCTCGGCCTTTTGGCCGCGGCCTCGACGATCGAGTCCGAGTCTTCGACCCGGAGCTCAACCTCGACGTCGACGTTGACTGTGGCCACGACCTCGGCTTGCGCCTTGGCCGCCTTGCGAGCTTCTGCCCGCGCGTACTGACGCGCTGTCCTGCACTTCATGGCAACCTCCTCCGCCTTAGGCGGATAACAGCACACCACCTTGGTATGCTGAATTCGACCCGGAATTACAAGCTAAAAGCCTGAAACGCCAAATTGAATTCAGCATACTAGGTACGGTTTGGGCACTTTAAAGAACAGCCTAATATAGCATAAAAATACGATTTTGTCAATCACCTGAAGCCAATCGCATTTTTTTGTCAGACGAACATAACACTGAATCTTGGCTAACCTAAAATATATACTTATAAACATGTCAATACATTGACAATTTTAATAAAATCACGTAAGTTATCCAATTCCGCTTTTACGATTTTCAATCTAAATTGAGGGATAGATATATGGCCTGGGAAACCCAAAAGCAAGCCACTGAGGCTTTAAAGCGAGCTAAACGCGCGCTGGTTTTGGCGCCCGAAAATCCCACCCATGATGCTTTGGCCAGCACCACGGCTGTTTTAGCCTATTTGCACGCCCACAACATCCCGGCCGATGGCTTTATTCCCAATTTTAAACCAGAAAAATTCCCCCTGTATCTGCCCTCTGCTGATAAAATTCAAGCCCAAGTTAATTCTTTACGTGATTTAAAAATCCAACTGGATGTCAATCAGGTACCCATCAAGGAACTGACCTATGACGTTAAGGATGGCCGGCTCGAGATTATCCTGACTCCAAAATCAGGTGAATGGAAAACCCAAAATATATCTCTGTATCAAGGCGATAATCGCTATGACATGATCGTAGCCATCGGCTTCCCGGACAGACAGTCTTTGCACAATGCTTTCCGCCAGCCCATGGACGTGATCCATCAAGCGCCCATTATCAATCTGGACAATGACCCAAAAAATGAACACTGGGCAGCCATCAATCTGGTAGACTTGGCAGCCACAGCTATCAGTGAAAACGCGTTTAACTGGTTCGAGCATTGGGATGAGACCAAAATCAGCGCGCCCATCGCAACCGCCATTTTAGCCGGCATGATTGCCAATACCCAATCTTTCAGATCACCATCAGTGACGCCCAATACTTTAGAAAAAGCCTCTAAACTCATATCAATGGGCGCGGACCGAGAAAGTATTGTGCACGGCTTATGGAGATCCAGACAGGTCAACACTCTTAAATTATGGGGCCGAGCCTTGTCCAGAATTGAGCAAGATAAAAACCTGGGTTTAATTTGGACCACTTTGTCCAGACAAGATATTTTAGACAGTGGAACCACGGAAGCTCGCTTGGATGAACTGGTCAACGAATTGATTGCTTTTGCCCCTGATTCAAAACTGACCGCCATCTTTGTTGAACATGATGCTTACACCACGCGCATGGCCTTATTCGCCCAACCTCCCTACGCGGCCAATGTCATCGGCCGGTCTCTTGGCCTGGATGGTACGGCCAAAAAAGCTGGCGGAGCCATTTCCAAACCCTTGCTCGAAGCCAAAGATCACGCTCTGGAACAAATCAAAAAAATTTTATAAATATTTGATTCCATATCGTTCTGATCAAAATCCTTTTCACAAAGAATTTTTTATACGTTTTATTAAGCTAGATTCCCGATTTAATCATTTGGCATGTTTTAACTTTTTAGCCATTGAGCCGGGAATGACAAAAGAGGGTCATTCGTTGTTAGATGATAAGCAGATTGCCACGGCACGGCGTTCGCGAACGCCGTGCCGTGTCACTCGTCGGACTCGCTCCTCGCAATGACATGGTTGTGGTTTTAATTATTTAGTGATGAGATCCTGAACTAAATTAAGGATGACGATGGTGGGTATGTATGACGGTTGCGGCCGTGACGAGCGACGTAGGACGTTAGGTCCGCTTGTTACAAGCTAAATGTTACATGTTTTGTGACGTAGGACGTTATGGACGTGAGGGACGCTAGGTACGTTATTCAGCTCGTCGTTGTCTCAAAGCCTCGTACATAACCACGGCCGCAGCTACAGATACGTTTAAAGACTGAATAAAACCCCGCATGGGTATGGCGATGATACCGTCACTTGCTTTTCTAATAACTTCAGACACTCCTTTTTGTTCGTTACCCAAAACAATGGCCGTGGGCAGGGTCAAATCAAAATCAAAATGAGCTTTACCTTTGGGATCAATGGCGGTAACCAAAATTTTAAATTTATTATGGCGTAAAAAATCAACACACTCCTGAGTACTGCTCCAGCGCTTCAAATCCAACCACTTAGTGGCTGAAGAGGCCGAAGTGGACAACTCTCTAAGACGCGGGGATTTGTTTTGATAGATTAAATGAACCGTACGAATACCCACTGCCTCACAGGTGCGCAAGATGGCCCCAATATTGTGCGGGTCGTCGACTTCTTCAACCACTAACACCAAATCCTGCCAGCGCTGACTTTGAATCATGGCAATTCTTTCGTCTCTGGTTCCGGGCAAAGAAGACAGCCTGGTATGATCGTTGTGTGTTTTAGACATAAAAAAACAGGATGGGAAGTGAGATCTCGAACGGAATCCTCGCCGAACCCGTTCGTAGAACTCGCCTCCCATCCAGTGGGTAATACTATATCAAAAGGCCTGATTTTTGCAAAGACCTTTATTTAACTGATCCTATCTATTGATTATTCGTTGGAAACAAAGCCTCTAAGCTGACCGGCTCGCTATTGGTAGGCAAAGTATTCCTTAAAGCATTTTGTTGCACGTCTCGCTCCAGGGTAGTTAAACGATACTCCATAGCGTCCAGTTTATTCAATATCAAGGTCGTGGAATTCAAGCTCCGCTGATCATCTTTGACTTGATTAGCCGCATTGACCGTGGAATAAGCCACCGTGCCCGTCAAAACAACCGCCAAGCCGGCAATAATCACAGCTGTCCAAATATGCGAAACACCGCGCGCTACATGCCAAATATGGTGGTCTCTAATAGGAGAAACAGGACCGATATAACGAACCTTACAGGTTTCACCGCAATGTGAATGACCACAAGTCGCAAATTTATCAGACCTCACCATTGAAGAGGGAGAGGGGCTGTTGCCCGCCTTTGGACGACGGACTATTTTACGAGCTTTGGCTTTTATCTCTGGCATAAAATTATGCCTCAATTATAACACAAAAAACCGCAATCGACATATCCACATCCTCAACGAATTGAATTAATTTATCACATCAAGTGATTGACATATCCATTAAAAATAAGTAGTATTGGGTAGCGTTAAGGACGTTTAGCTCAGTTGGTTAGAGCGTTCGATTCACATTCGAAAGGTCGCAGGTTCGAATCCTGCAACGTCCACCATCACAAAAAACCCCAAAGGGGTTTTTTGTTATTTACCGACAAACAATCTCAACCAGCCATTTTTATGATCTAGCCTTGGTCTTTTTTGGGGTATACACATCCAAATATTTTTCGATTATTAATCCATCTCGCCATTGGTTAGCACTAATGTCCGTCATACCCGGGATAACCAATCTGGCAGGATTTTCCGAAAGCATGGCCAAAGCATTGGTAAAACGAACATAGTTTAGAACATTCAAAACGTTAGCCTTTATATGAGTATCCATGGGCTGCTCGTGCTTAATCAACAAAGCCCCCTGTTTTAACAACTTAAAATTCAATTCCGCGGGTGACAAGGCATCCATTAAAAATGGCTGCCAACGCTGCTCATGATTCCTAATAAATAAAACATTGCCACCACCCGCCATATCCACAATCTCTTCCGTATCCAAAGAATACTGAACTACTCTGCCCACATAATCAAAAACCGATTCTTTCAAATCTTGATCAACTTTTATTTTTTCAATTAAAAATCTCAAAGAAGGATAAATATAAACAATTATTTTTTCCATTTGATCTCTATCAGCAGTCAGAGCATCTTCTGTGCTGACGCCCGCCAACAAATCATGCCCCTGTATATAGTATTCGGGTAATATGGTTCTGTTCAATTCCGCGTAACTCGAATAGATATTTACTCTGTTCTCCTTGGGTAAATCTATACGCCTCTGAATGGTACACAACAAAGGCAAAGAATCAGGCACTTTTAAGTTTTTGGGGATGTCCAAATTCCTGTCCCTCATAACACTCAAAACCACCTCGGCATTAAGCGGTATGTCTTTAACTGAAACCAGCTCCAACGGCACCGACCCGGACGGAAAATACCCCTGCAAGATCTTAAGACGCCGGTTATGTTCCTCGGCTTTAAGTTTTAGTTTATCCAAAGCCTCTTCATAAGCCACCCCTCCTCGAGAGACAGCATGGAGCAAAGGCAAGCTTTCAATGAAATCAACTTTCAAAACAAAGTTAGGAAACATCAAATCCTCAAAGACCACATGCTCCCCCCCTTTGCCAATCAAATGTAAAATATGAGGCAAGACACGGCATTCATCCGATGCTTGCATTACCAGCTGACCGCCAAAATCAGCCAAGGCTTGAGCTAGGGGCAAGGGTTCTGTTCTTAAAGACGGCTGTCTTCTGACAGCCTTAGGCAAAGAAGCGACTTGCAACGTATATGGAACTTGCCCGTTATCAGCGAAAGGATTTTGCATGCTTGACCATTATATCAAAAAAGTCCGCCAAGCGGACTTTTTTATCGTTTATGTTCTAAAAAGAAACAAATTACAATACAGCTTCCTTGCAAGCCTTGGCTACACGGAACTTGACCACTGTCTTAGCTGGGATTTTAATCGTCTCACCCGTGGCTGGATTGCGGCCCATGCGAGCTGAACGCTTCACTTTGACCAATTTACCCATACCGTTAATCATAAACTCACCGCTCTTCTTAACCTCTTTATAAGCTAAGGCCAGCATCGCATCCATAACGGCACCTACATCTTTTTTGGAAAGGCCCGTCTTGTCTGATAAGTCGCTCAATATTTGAGACTTGGTTAATTTTGCCATAATGCAAAGTATAAAAAATGAATAATGAATTATTACACATGCAACATATAGCCTGTAACTTGTAACAAAATAATTAAATTTGCTACATGCTACTTATTACATATTTCATGATATGAAAACAAGTATACTCGAGACGAAAAAGTCATGCAAGCATTTTGACCAATAAAATCAAGGGTAAGACCACCAAACTGTGTATAACACCCTTACAAAAACTGAATTTTAATCCTTAATAACCGCCGCAATACTAGCTACAACCTTGGGATCAAAAACCGTTGGCAAAATCATTTCCGGGGTTGGTTCGGCTATAACCGAAGCCAATGCCCAAGCCGCGGACAACTTCATTTTTTGCGTAATCTTACGTACATTATTATCCAAAGCCCCTCTAAAAAAACCCGGGAAACATAAAGCATTATTGGTTTGATTAGGAAAATCAGACCTGCCGGTGGCCACCACATATGCACCCCCGGCCTTAGCCTCCTCGGGCATTATTTCTGGCACCGGATTAGCCAAGGCTAACACAATCGGCTTGTCGGCCATCAGCCTGATATGTTCCGCCTTAATAATTCCCGGACCGGAAACACCAACCACTGCATCCGCACCCCGCATAGCCACCTTTAAATCACCCTTCAAATTATTTTTATTGGTTATACTGGCTATCTTTTTTTTGTATTCATTCATATCCGTTCTGTCGCGTGACAGAATACCTTGGCGATCCAGCATGACTACATTGCCAACACCCAAGGCCAATAACAATTCCGTAACCGCACTGCCGGCCGCGCCCGCGCCCACCACCACTACCATTGCTTGAGCCATCTCCTTACCAACCACTTTAAAAGCATTGATCAACGCGGCTGATACCACCACGGCCGTGCCATGCTGATCATCGTGCATAACAGGAATGTCCAACATTTCTTGTAGACGACGCTCAATCTCGAAACAACGCGGGGCCGAAATATCTTCCAAATTAATACCTCCAAATACCGGGGCGATGTTCTTAACGGTTTGAATGATTTCCTCTGTGTCTTGAGTATCCAAAACAATCGGAAAAGCATCCACGCCGGCCAACTCTTTAAATAAAACTGCCTTGCCTTCCATGACCGGTAAAGCTCCCTCGGGGCCGATATTACCCAAACCTAAAACAGCCGATCCATCTGAAATAACGGCCACCATATTGTTTTTGACCGTGTAGTCACGAATCTGATCTTTATGCTCGGCCAAATATGTGGAGACAGTGCCCACTCCCGGTGTATAGATCAAAGACAATTCAGCCATGCTTTTAACCGGACTTTTACTGACAACTTCAATCTTGCCTTTCAAATTTTTATGCAACTCGAGCGCTTGCTCGCCAATAGTTTGTTGTGACATATCGTACCAAATTACATGATAACGTACTTAACGTCCATGACGTACTAACAAATAGCTTCCTAGACAAAAAAACCTACTCGAAGTCTACCGAATAGGTCTGTACGATTTATCGATGCCGGCGATCTTAGGATTTGCCGGCCGAAGCATGCCATGCGATTGCAGGATGATAATCGCGGATATCATCCCATTACCCACAATCCCATTGACGACAGGGAAAGCGACTGAAGCCCAATGTTGATTACCCCAGTCCAACAAAAGAGCCGCTGTCTGACAGCTATGAGCTAAAACGGCTACGACCCAAGGCCATATTTTCTCACGTAACCGCCCCCTAAGCAGACCGATGATGGTTGGAATAAACGAAACCAACAAGATCACTTGCAGAGCCAAATTGGAAAGTACGGCGTTCTTACTAAGTTGCCAAAAGACTCCAATCCCGACACAAAGCACCAAGGTCAAAGCATCAACCCTGCCCAAGGCTGCAAATTTACCGCGCACCAACGAGTAAACAAAAACAGAGCACAAGCCGACCGCCACCACGAAACTGAAGGATGACTTTAGCCAATCGCCGCGCAAGACCAAAAAATACGTAAATGCATTCATGGTCGTGGCTAAAGCCCAAATGAACCAAGTAGCGGGGTTCGGAACCGATGTTCCCATCACCACCTGGCGAAAATATAGAATGACCACGAAGACCAGGCCGACACTCGCCATAATCGCCAAGAATTGGCTCATGAGACACCTCCTTTAGCCAAAAAAGCTAAACACTTTGGGATGAATAAGTCAATATATAGACCCTGACCTGAATCATAATCTCGCAATCAAAACATCCCCTCAAGCCTTCTGCGTCCCTCGTTCATAGAAAATCAAATATGACTAAACAGTTGACAATTTGATTATAAACTTGTATGAAACTCGAGTCGCTTTATAGCGGATACGCCAAAATCATTCAGCACTTGCGCTAACCACTTGCTGTAGATCTAAGCGTAAAACTTGCGCGCTAACCGCAAGCTCGTAAACGCAACCTTCACAACTCGGAGAAGATCATGACTGCGCAAACCGGCATGACACCCAAACAGAAACTCAAAATATTGAGAAAACTTGACGCTCTAGAAGGTTCAATGTACGACTTGATTCATCGCGATCTCCGTTCCATCGCCGAGTGCCAAGCCCTGATTGAAGCTCTCCAAAGTTTCAAAGATGGCCGGTTGCTTGGCCTGCAAACCAAGCAAAGTAAAGGCACGACTCAAAACCAACCCGTTGACTACTTCTACGACAGGCTGGACTATGCAGAGATGTGTGTCTTGGAGCTGAGTACAGACACTCGCCAGCGCCTAATCGAACTAGGCATAACTCAAATAGGCGAGCTCGTACAGTTTACCGAGGCAGAGCTGCGAACCGACCGCCGAATCAGCAAAAAAAACTTGCAGGAAGTCAAAGAAGAACTCAACCGATACGGACTAAGTCTGGGTATGAATCTTGGGCGCCATGCCCAGGACTTCCCCAAGCCCCAACATCCGCATCAATTTCGCCCCCGATCATCCTGATCGCGGGGCTTTTTTATTAAAAAAATCCTGTACCTTTTCTGGTACAGGATTTATGGTCGGGCTAGTGGGACTTGAACCCACGGCCTCATGCACCCCATGCATGCGCGCTAGCCAACTGCGCCATAGCCCGAATTAGCAGACGATAACTGTCTGGTGGCCATAGTTATCTCACAATAGCCAAAATATTTCAAGCCATTCTTTTTCTTTGATTATTCCATTATTTATGCTAACTTCAGATGATGAAAGGGATAGTTCGATATCCCCTGCTGCTTGACAAAAACACAAGGAGAATACCATGTGGAAGACACTTCTAGGCCTAACCGCGCTCATGTTCGCCAACCTCAATTGTGGATCCGGAGATGGACAAAAAACATCTAACCCTCCGACAGATGCGGGTCCGGATATCCAAGAAACGGCACCCACGGGTTGCAATCCGGGAGATAAGAAGTGCTCAGGCTTGGTAGCTCAGATCTGTGACTCTGATCGCATCTGGCAAGAAGTTGAAACCTGCCCGTACGTCTGCCTTGAAGGCGAGTGCCTGGGCGAGTGCCAGGCCGGAGACAAGCAATGTGATGGCCTGACT
>JBGSVN010000001.1:0-3231 GCA_041752935.1 Patescibacteria group bacterium | reverse complement strand
AAATCCATGGCCAATTTTAAAAGTGGTAAGGCTTCCAAGCCAATTGATCTATCCGAATTCTAAACCAGTAGAAACGGATAATGGACTATAAAATTCGGTTAGGGATCCCCGAAGTGGAAATGCTTTGGAATGATCTCTATGACAGATATAAACAAGCCCGCCTTGGGAAGAACGAATTGGCCTTTTTTAAAAAATTTGGCAAAGCCCTCAAACTACTCTCAACTAATCCAAAACACAATAGTCTTAATTCACATGAAATTGACTCTTTATCACAGAAATATGGCTTAAAAATTTGGCAATCATATTTAGAAAATAATGTGCCGGCAGCTGGCAGGATTTTCTGGGCTTATGGTCCTAGTAAGGGCGAAATTACTATTTTAGGCGTTGAACCTCATCCTGAAGACAGCAAGCGTGGTGCTTACGGCCGAATAAAATTATCGTCATTTCCTCAAAACAAAAATTAATGATCTAGATTATCCGACTGCACAAAAATTATTAGCATAAGAATTTGGTTCTCTTTATAAAAAGGGCGCAAACATTTATTGATGCGCCTTTTTAATTTCCCGCTTGCAATACTATAAAAACAAATTAAAGAATTTGATGTTTGTAAAAAAGTTATGCCTCCCTTACCTCAGCAGTATTATTTTTCTTGAATCAACAAAGCCACCAGATGAAAACTTTATAACCTGCCGGCATTTTCACTTTAAAAACCAAACTGGAGGGATCTATAGAGTTTGTCCTATCACACCTTATGTTCGAGTAAGGTGTGAAAAATCACATAATCAGAACCAATTATGTGATAAATATTTGCTGAGCCGGAGCCAGAGGCTCCGGCCACGGAAAAAGTGGCCGGACCGTCTCGGTCCGGCTGTATATTAATCACGAATCTCCCGGCCTCAGCGGACATGGGGAGCGGGAGCGTAGAGTTGGTAAAATTTGTTTTAAAAAAAAGAGCCGGAGCCAGAGGCTCCGGCCACGTTTTAATCCAGAATAGCCTTTAGCAGCGCATCGCCGCTGTCCGCATAGAATTCAATATTGATCTTTGTTGCCAGATCATCCGGTAACTCGAACAGTTGCCGTCTTGAAGAAATCGGCATTAACAAGCTGGCCGCTTTTTTATCAACAGCCAATTCAACCACGGCCACCGGATTGGGAATCATTTCAATAGACCCGCCTAAATTCAAGGTTCCAACAATAATCAGCCCGCCTTTAACGCTGCGCTCAAGAAGACTGCCGCAAAGAGCGATTAATACGGCAAGACCCAATCCACCGCCGCTTTTATCCACATCCAAAGCCCGCATTTGCACGGAAAATTCAAGTCCACGGGGATTACGATCACCTACTAATTGTTTAGCGCGGGTATACAAATTTTGCTCACCAAAACGGACGCTTTCCCGAAAAGCCGGTGGCTGTGGTGCATTCAAAATTCTGACCCCACTACCGGGGCCAGAAGTAACCTCGATTCGATAAAGAGCAGCCGGACTTGCCTGATTGCCCGGCGAGATAGCCCACACTTGTCCCGGCGGCAAAGGATCTGAATCAATAGCCTCGTCACTGTGCAACTCTGGCGTGGAAACAAATTGTTCAACGCCGTCCACACCCAGGAAGTAGCTGAAATGAGTATTGCGAAACTCGGTTTTAAGGCACCTTTTTTGTTGTTCCTTAATTCGCCGACGATATTCCAAGGCCACGCGAACCATGGCATCCATTTCCTGATCAGGAATTACCAGTGATGGATCAGGGTAAAGCAGCTTGATCAAGCCGCTTAATGTCTTATTGACAGCCTCAATATCGCGTCCGCTTAATGCGCCGCCCCAGTTTACCCTTCCCTGCAGGCTTGGTAACCGGCTTGTTTCTCTCAGTTTGGTCCAGCATTCGGACAGATAATCGCTCACCAAACCAAAATGATTGGTTAAATGTTCGTTGGGATTCAGCTTGGGAAAATCCCAACCAGGTGCAAAAGCGTGAATACGATCCATAAACGCCGTATCATCCCGCATCTCTGCCGGCAGCGGGCTCAGCAGATGGCCGATGCGCTGTTGCTGCTCGACATCCACATCAAAATTTCCTACCATAACGATTCCGCCGGACGCGCGGATGCTCTCCTTGCCTCGCGAAAACTCGCCCGAAGCCATGTACCCTTTCATGATATTAACGCCATCCTTGGAATTAAAGGAAATTCCGGCGATTTCGTCAAAACAAACCACATCATACAGACAGACCAAACCTCGCTGTCCGGTATTGTTGTCAACGAACATTTTTGCCACCGTGACCTTGCCGCCGGAGATTAAATGAGAGTATGGCGAGATCTGCTGATAGATATGGCTCTTGCCGGTTCCTCGAGGTCCTAATTCAACCATATTATAGTTGCGTTCCACAAAAGGAATCATGCGAACGAGCGTCACCCATTTGGCTCGATCATCCAATACCTCTGGTTCCAGACCTATGGACCGGATCAAAACATTTTTCCACTCATCCGCAGAAAAGTGCGCCCTGCCTTTAAATAAAGTTTCCAGAATATCGGATTTCGACAGTTGAATCGCTCTTAAAGAGTCAACCGCAAAAGGTCTGTCATATTGCTCCTGCCCGATGGACGCATCGTAGGATAGCGTCACTTCGGCATAAAACCCGTCTGTCAGCATCCGCTCATGTTCCTGAACCAGGCGATCACTGATGCGGACATCCCATAATGCCAGACTGGGTAGTTCCGCAATATAACTATCGGTGCGAGAGTCCAGGTACGCACGGACAAGGTCAATAATTTTGACCGGTCCTTTATCCCTGGCCCTGGCTTTGAACAGCTCTTCCTGGCCGGTACGAACGGTTCGGTCTTTGAGCTGCCGTTCGACAATCTGCAAACCCTCATCGATTTCGTGCTCATTTACCGTAGCACAATACCTGCCTAACAGAAACTCTACTACATAGGTAGGCACCGGATATTGCCGGCTGTATTTTCGTACCAGATCTTTGCGGACCAGATAGCCATCAAAGGCTGAAGCCGCTTTACGATCGAGAGCATCAAGTTCCATACTACTCTAGTCCTCCAACAGTCGTTATGTGCTTTGCTACGACGTGTCCCATCGTATCAAGTACAACCACACTTACCGCAGTCCCTTCCAGCGCGTCATCGGCTACAAGCAGGGCGATGTTCCCGTTATCATTTTCCTTTGGTTGCGTGATGGAAGAACTCGGATCATTGAGGCGAGTGCGCAAGTCTGCCGTTACCTTTTC